>CANMFQ010000198.1 GCA_947497145.1 uncultured Flavobacteriaceae bacterium | reverse complement strand
GTAAATGAAGCGCCAACAGCAGTAGTATCTGCCACTCCTTTAAGCGGTACAGCTCCGTTAGAAGTTACTTTTACAGGAAGCAATTCTACTGATGATGTAGGTGTAGTGTCGTACGCATGGGACTTTAAAGATGGGAATTCCTCTTCGGAAATGAACCCTAGTCATACATTTACGACGGCAGGTACGTATAATGTATCACT
>CANMFQ010000197.1 GCA_947497145.1 uncultured Flavobacteriaceae bacterium | reverse complement strand
GCAGTAACGGCAACTATTAGGGTTGGGGCAACGCCAACGGTAGGACTACCCTCAAACCCAACTTGTGTAAATGGAGCTACGCAACAATTAGTAGCAAGTCCAACAGGGGGCACATTTAAAGGGCCAGGGGTGAGTGCCAGTGGTGTTTTTAATCCAGCAGTTGCTGGGGTAGGTACACATACGGTGTATTATTATGTAAC
>CANMFQ010000196.1 GCA_947497145.1 uncultured Flavobacteriaceae bacterium | reverse complement strand
TCACCTGGATATTGGAGGAATCTGCTACTGAGATTTCAAATATGTTCAACCCCAATGATTATGAGTTGGGTACCTACACAGCTACAAGCACCTTAGAGCAGGGTGGTTGTACCTTAGAGCGAAAGCTAACCATACGTGTACATAAAGAGTGTATTTACACCCCTTGTATCTCTTCGGCCGATGCTATTACTGCGAGTTCAT
>CANMFQ010000195.1 GCA_947497145.1 uncultured Flavobacteriaceae bacterium | reverse complement strand
ATACCATACAATCCAAAACTAAAAGAGTACGCTAGGCAGCTACGCAACAATAGCACCCTGTCTGAAGTACGCTTATGCCAGCGTATAAAAGGCAAGCGTATTGGTAAAGGCGAATATTGGATTCCTGATTTTGTGTTGGTGGCTAAAAGACAAAGTCCAAAAGGAGATATATTCGAAACCATAGTAGTAGATGCCAAGCGTA
>CANMFQ010000194.1 GCA_947497145.1 uncultured Flavobacteriaceae bacterium | reverse complement strand
TCGGCTTCCATTGGTTATCAATGGCAGGTAAGTACTAATAACGGAGCGAGTTTTTCTCCAACAATACCTGGTGCTTCAGGCGCAACATCGGGTACTACGACCTCGGGCACAGCAGTTACCTTAAACTTAACAGGTGCTGATGCTAGCTATAGTGGTAATGTGTATAAGATAATTTTTACTACTCCAGACAATGCCTGTCCTGA
>CANMFQ010000193.1 GCA_947497145.1 uncultured Flavobacteriaceae bacterium | reverse complement strand
TGTTTCTCTTCAGTTTACACATCCTATAAAGAATATGTACCCTGTCCCAATATGTCAATGAACGTTTAAATTAGTAGTAAGATCTTTTTGCATAAAATCAAGATAAATCTCTCTTTTATATCTTACTCCCTTTTTGGTGGAGAATATCGGAGTCGAACCGATGACCTCCTGCGTGCAAGGCAGGCGCTCTAGCCAGCTGAGCTAA
>CANMFQ010000192.1 GCA_947497145.1 uncultured Flavobacteriaceae bacterium | reverse complement strand
GACTGTGAGACCATCTATGCTTCGTACATAGCTCGTTTCCCCTAAGTACTATGACCGCTGCTGACTTCTTGGCTCATTTCCTTACATAATGCCCGTGCGCCAGCTGGCTCGTTCGCTAAAAATGTCTACTACATTTTCTTTACGCTCCGCCCTCCAGGTAAGAGCATCTTCTTTCTCTCAATAACTGCCGCATCTACATACTAGCAC
>CANMFQ010000191.1 GCA_947497145.1 uncultured Flavobacteriaceae bacterium | reverse complement strand
GTAGCAGGAATCCATTCATAACGATACCCTAGGGTTGGTTCAACACCTAAAATTACCGAGGTAATTTCACAATCTATCCTTTGGTCATCACCTGCTTCGGCTATTGGTAATTCATTATTTACCGTTACCGTCACCTCATCGGTTGAAGTACAGCCTGTGGCGTCATTGGTAACTGTTAACACATATGTTTGGGTTGTCATTGGCTCTGC
>CANMFQ010000190.1 GCA_947497145.1 uncultured Flavobacteriaceae bacterium | reverse complement strand
GACACCGAATGTTGTTCTGAACCAGCAAATTATTCTTTTGTAACCGATACCGATGGTGATGGGCTGGGTGATGGCTGTGATTTAGATGATGATAACGATGGTATTTTGGATACTGATGAAGGATATGCTTGTATAGACTCTCCTGTAGCATTAGATTTATCACAAATTACAAGTGATGCTACAGCAAATAATTTAAACTATACATTTCCA
>CANMFQ010000189.1 GCA_947497145.1 uncultured Flavobacteriaceae bacterium | reverse complement strand
AAATACATTACCAATAACTATAAATTAATAAGATGATGATGACTGTTTATAGTTTTTTCAATACCAGAATACGTAATCAATTATGGATAATAAAAAGAATTACAACGATATCAAGTAATAAATTTATGTTTACAAAAATCAAGTTTGTTTTACTTCTATTGCTATTGAATGTGGTGTCGAGCTACGCTTCAATAGAAGAAAAACCAAACAGAT
>CANMFQ010000188.1 GCA_947497145.1 uncultured Flavobacteriaceae bacterium | reverse complement strand
ACATTGATAGATGCTGTAGTTTGTCCACCTGGAGACCAACGATATGTTCCACCACCACTAGCAGTAAGACGTGTTGATTCGCCTTCGCAAATAACAACGTCATCTCCTGCATCAGGGTTGATGTCACATGGTTTAGGTGTAACCCCTGCATCAATAGTTGGGATGTCTTCATCTTCAACTTCAAAACAATCAGTAGTACCATTAGCATTAACATC
>CANMFQ010000187.1 GCA_947497145.1 uncultured Flavobacteriaceae bacterium | reverse complement strand
TTTCATTATTGAAGCTATAGGCAATGTTAAAGCCTGAAATGGTATTGGTTCCACTATTTTTAACAACAGCAGTTGGCATAATGGTACCACAAGTAAGTCTTCCTTGGTCAGGAGTAATAGCTACCAATTGAATATCATTAAAAGTTGTTTGAATAGCATATTGACCAGCAATAGAAAACTGCCCTAATGATGCATAATCAGAATATCCGTTATTTA
>CANMFQ010000186.1 GCA_947497145.1 uncultured Flavobacteriaceae bacterium | reverse complement strand
TCGTTTACGATTCCTGCCGCCTCATTAAGCAATACAGGAACAACAACGATAACGGTTAATGAAATCACCAATACAACGGCAACAGCTTGTGAGACGAGTAGTTTGAGTATCACGGATAGTTTCGATGTGAATCCAAATCCGAATGCGACAGGCGGTAGCATCAGTGTATCCGATATCTGTTTAACAGCGGATGGTACGGTAAGTATTACCGCACCAAA
>CANMFQ010000185.1 GCA_947497145.1 uncultured Flavobacteriaceae bacterium | reverse complement strand
TCCTGAACTATCAGGATCACAAGGATCGGTTGGATCTGATGTACCTGTTGGGGTTGCCATCGTGGTGGGATCATCAACATTATTTACCTCTTCTCCATCAGTTAAACCATCGCCATCTGTATCAGCATTATTAGGATCAGTACCAAGTGCTATTTCTTCTGAATTTGGTAAACCATCATGATCGGGATCACAGTTTCCTCCTGAACTATCAGGATCACA
>CANMFQ010000184.1 GCA_947497145.1 uncultured Flavobacteriaceae bacterium | reverse complement strand
AAAGCCAAGCAAGGTACCGAAGAAATAGGCCTCTTTAAAAACCAAGGCTATAGCGAGATATTTTCGTTTAGCTACGGTGGTGCATGCGACCTCCCCTCGGGTATTAACCATGAGGTAAAAGGCAGTACCAATGCCAATATTTTTTGGGATGACCTAAGTACCGAAATTCCTGAGTATACGGTTCGCTACAGACAAAAAAACGTGACCGATGCTGCTTGGTT
>CANMFQ010000183.1 GCA_947497145.1 uncultured Flavobacteriaceae bacterium | reverse complement strand
TATGGTGATTCAAGTGGAAATTATTTTTCTAGTAATCTTAGTAATGGAAATTATACACTTCGGGCTATAGCCTATTCTGGTAGTAGTGCTAGTGGAACTGTACTAGAGGATACAACGATAATGTTTACGGTAACTAATGTTCCTGTAAATGAAGCGCCAACAGCAGTAGTATCTGCCACTCCTTTAAGCGGTACAGCTCCGTTAGAAGTTACTTTTACAGG
>CANMFQ010000182.1 GCA_947497145.1 uncultured Flavobacteriaceae bacterium | reverse complement strand
GGTTTTAGATACTGCTGATTTACCAGCAGATATTCCACTAAAGGCCGACAAGGGTTATCAATCAAAGAAAAATGTAGAACTACTAAAAAAGAGAAAGCTCAAAAACCATATTTTAAAAAAGGCTTACAAAAATAAGCCCTTAACTCATTGGGAAAAGAGGTTTAATAAACTCATAGGAAAAACAAGGTTTAAAGTGGAACGTACATTTGGTGGTATCAAAAG
>CANMFQ010000181.1 GCA_947497145.1 uncultured Flavobacteriaceae bacterium | reverse complement strand
ACTCCTAAAGCAACTCCTAAATCTACTAAATTACCAGAGCCGTCTATAAAATGAAGCGTGCGTTCACTGGAGGTTGCCGAAACTCGCGAACCGTACACAATACCATTACTAGGTGAATACCCTAAGCCATTGATTGCTGCCGTTGTACCCATACTATACACTTCTTGATAACTCCCTGTTGTAGGCACTAAACTGCCTACTTTATAGTCACTACCTTCCTTAT
>CANMFQ010000180.1 GCA_947497145.1 uncultured Flavobacteriaceae bacterium | reverse complement strand
CATAAGGGACTTGCACCCTCTAGATTAATAAACTACTTTTAGGTAGTTTAAAAGATGCCCATGCTGGGCACACACACCGTGTATAATTAATGGCTAGTTTTCGCCTACTTACGAAAATCCTAGCGAATTTTCTATTTGGTTTTTATTTGCTAAATTAGGTGCTTAAACACGCCACTAATCATAGTGTGCCAAGAATCAACCACGGCAATATATATAAAAAAAAA
>CANMFQ010000179.1 GCA_947497145.1 uncultured Flavobacteriaceae bacterium | reverse complement strand
CCTATACGGTAACAGTTACCGATACAGCCACTGGCTGTGTAGCCACCGATGAGGTAACGGTAACGGTAAGTAATACGGCGCCTACAGCCAATGCTGGTACAGACCAAACGATAGATTGTAGAACGACCTCAGTAGAATTAGGCGTGGTGACTCCAGCTTCAGGCTATAGTTATGAATGGAGTTCAGCTTCAGGATCATTTAATAGTACGGTATCAAATCCTACGG
>CANMFQ010000178.1 GCA_947497145.1 uncultured Flavobacteriaceae bacterium | reverse complement strand
TTCGGTTGGTAATGATGGTTTTTACCTTTAGTTTTACTTGGTAATCTTCTACTTCTCCATCACTAGCTGCACCTACAGCACCTATACCCGATTGGGTCGTTAAACGAAAACGCATATAGGTGACACCTGTTTTTGCATTTGCTGGCACCGCAATATTTACTGTATTAACCCCTGCTACCGTAGTCAAATCAGTAACTGCTTGCTCGCCTGTATCAAAACTGCCATTG
>CANMFQ010000177.1 GCA_947497145.1 uncultured Flavobacteriaceae bacterium | reverse complement strand
CTACCATCATCTTAATTACAGCATTCAACCAGTTTTTTTTTTATTTATTGCCGTGGTTGATTCTTGGCACACTATGATTAGTGGCGTGTTTAAGCACCTAATTTAGCATATAAAAACCTAATAGAAAATCCGCGAGAATTTTCGTAAGTAAGCGAGAACTAGCCATTAATTATACACGTTGTTGAACTAAACCTAAAGGTAGCTTCATTCTTGTATTTAAGAATTCTT
>CANMFQ010000176.1 GCA_947497145.1 uncultured Flavobacteriaceae bacterium | reverse complement strand
AAAATTCTTTGTCAGGATTCTTAAAATATTCAGCTGTCTCTTCGCTAAATTTGTAAATGTCCAATGTGTAACCTTCTCCACGCACACTAATTTCTTCGTAATCAAATTCTTCCCAACTCCAGAATTTTTTACCTGTCAGTTCAGTTGTTCTGTTTTGTATGTAGAAATTTTTTGAAAGCGGAAATATTTGAAGTTCCCATGTCAATAGAATTAGCAATGCAGTCAGAAT
>CANMFQ010000175.1 GCA_947497145.1 uncultured Flavobacteriaceae bacterium | reverse complement strand
GAATTTCCGCCAGGCAAACTTGATGTTACTAAATTTGTATAGGCTATGTCTGTTGCTCCGCCTTCTAAGGCATCTGGGCAGCCATCGCCGTCGCTGTCTAAATCTAAGTGATTTGGTATTCCATCTTTATCGATATCTGCTAGAACACAAGCTTTTGTTCCAAGATACACCTCGCGCCAAACCATATTTTGAGAATTTTCTGGTGCAGGATAACCGATTAAGTCCGTAA
>CANMFQ010000174.1 GCA_947497145.1 uncultured Flavobacteriaceae bacterium | reverse complement strand
ACGATAACGGTTAATGAAATCACCAATACAACAGCAACGGCTTGTGAGACGAGTAGTTTGAGTATTACGGATAGTTTCGATGTGAATCCAAATCCGAATGCCACAGGTGGTAGCATCAGTGTAGCTGATATCTGTCTAACAGCTGATGGTACTGTAAATATTACCGCACCAAACTTAGCCGATGGTAACTATACCTTTACGTATGCCTTATCAGGCGCGAACACAACGGC
>CANMFQ010000173.1 GCA_947497145.1 uncultured Flavobacteriaceae bacterium | reverse complement strand
GAAGATACCAATGGAAATGGTATTCAAGATGATGGTGATGACGCTGGTATTAATGGCGTAAATGTTACCTTATACACCTGTAACGGAGATAGCAATGTAGGTGGTACGCAAGTTGCAACTATTGTAACTATGAATAACCCTACAACAGGTCAGCCAGGCTATTATAGCTTTGAGGTTTGCCCAGGTGATTCATACTATGTAGTTTTTGACAAGCCTGATGATTATAACTT
>CANMFQ010000172.1 GCA_947497145.1 uncultured Flavobacteriaceae bacterium | reverse complement strand
ACGCCAGATGCAGATTTCACAGGTACAGATAGTTTTGATTATACCATCTGTGATGCAGAGACGCCAGCGAACTGTTCGACTTCAACAATTACAACAACGGTTAGTGCAACGGCAGATGGTGAAGATGATACGGTAAGTGCAGACGAAGACGAAGCGGTAGTTGTAGATGTCTTGGCAAATGATGGTGATGTACCTACAACAGGTACGTTGACGGCAACCGATCCAGCAAAT
>CANMFQ010000171.1 GCA_947497145.1 uncultured Flavobacteriaceae bacterium | reverse complement strand
TCTCTTTGGTGTCCCTGACATTTGGGGCAATGGCGGTTGCGACAACTATTGTAACTCAGATGTAGCTTGTGGCATTTTGGATTGTTGCACCTATCTATATGACCTCCCAGTGCTGCGGTACGGCATTTTCTAATGCCATGTAAGGTTCGTAATTGCCACGTATTTGAACAATACTCCGATAGGGTTTTCGCCTTGCTTTCCAAAATATCTGCCACCTCATAAAGTGGCGCT
>CANMFQ010000170.1 GCA_947497145.1 uncultured Flavobacteriaceae bacterium | reverse complement strand
TATAATGTATCACTTACGGTTACTGATGCAGATGGTCTTATGGATACAGCAATGGTTACGATAACTGTTGGAACAACGAATGAAGCGCCTACAGCAGTAGCGTCAGCCACTCCTTTAAGTGGTACAGCTCCGTTAGAAGTTACTTTTACAGGTAGTAATTCTACTGATGATGTGGGTGTAGTATCGTACGCATGGGATTTTAAAGATGGGAATTCCTCTTCGGAAATGAATCC
>CANMFQ010000169.1 GCA_947497145.1 uncultured Flavobacteriaceae bacterium | reverse complement strand
AGCCTAAATAAAGTTCTTGCCACCTGAATGACGCCAGCCTTACAGAAAATAAATAGGTTACCTCTGTAATAAATGTTCACTAAAACATCCCTTTTAACTCCGTATCATACTTCGTAGCTTTTGACTGGGGGTACGCAACTTCTCGACACCTCTTCAGTGGTTCACTTTCGTTCAACTCCTTTATTCATACCTGCCAACCTCGTGGATTGGATTCTCCTAAACGCTCAGTACCA
>CANMFQ010000168.1 GCA_947497145.1 uncultured Flavobacteriaceae bacterium | reverse complement strand
CCCGATCATGATGGTTTACCAAATTCAGAAGAAATAGCACTTGGCACTGATCCTAATAATGCTGATACAGATGGCGACGGTTTAACTGATGGAGAAGAGGTAAACAATGTTGATGATCCCACCACGATGGCAACCCCAACAGGTACATCAGATCCAACAGATCCTTGTGATCCTGATAGTTCAGGAGGAAACTGTGATCCCGATCATGATGGTTTACCAAATTCAGAAGAAATAGC
>CANMFQ010000167.1 GCA_947497145.1 uncultured Flavobacteriaceae bacterium | reverse complement strand
ACCACCACTAGCGTCCAACTCGGAACAGCTAGCGAGGTAGGCTTTACATATCAATGGACACCAGTTGACGGTTTAGACAATGCAACCTCAGCCCAGCCAACGGCAACACCGAGCAGCACAACTACGTATAGTTTAGTTAAAACGAATACCTCAACAGGTTGTGCGAGTGAATCAGATACGGTAACGGTCACCGTAGATAATACGCAACCAACCGCGGATGCAGGATTAGATCAAAC
>CANMFQ010000166.1 GCA_947497145.1 uncultured Flavobacteriaceae bacterium | reverse complement strand
CCATTCACTTTGAGTTAGACTTTGAAGAAGAAAGTTACGGCTTTCGTCCAAAGAAGAACCTCCAACAGGCGGTATTAAAAAGTCAACAGTACATCAATGATGGCTATCATGACATAATTGATATTGACCTAAAGAGTTTCTTTGATGAAGTACAACATTATAAGCTACTACAACTTATTTATAACAAGGTAAAATGCCCAACCACTTTGTGGCTAATCCGTAAATGGCTAAGAGCA
>CANMFQ010000165.1 GCA_947497145.1 uncultured Flavobacteriaceae bacterium | reverse complement strand
ACCTACCATCATCTTAATTACAGCATTCAACCAGTTTTTTTTTATTTATTGCCGTGGTTGATTCTTGGCACACTATGGTTAGTTGCGTGATTAAGCACTAAAGATAGCAAATATATCCCGAATAGAAAATCCTCTAGGATTTTCGTAAGTAGGCTAGGAGCTAGCAATGAATTATACACGGTGTTGAACTAAACCTAAAGGTAGCTTCATTCTTGTATTTAAGAATTCTTCACGACC
>CANMFQ010000164.1 GCA_947497145.1 uncultured Flavobacteriaceae bacterium | reverse complement strand
AAGCAGGTGACGATCAAATTATCGACTGTATTACTACATTTGTCAGCATAGGTGATGCCACAGCTGATCCAGCGTATGGCTATTCATGGATGCCAACTAATGGTTTATCAGACCCTACGAGTCCAAACCCGAGGGCAGAGCCAATGACAACCCAAACGTACGTGTTAACAGTTACCAATGACGCCACAGGCTGTTTTTCAACTGATGAGGTGACAGTAACGGTAAATAATGAATTACC
>CANMFQ010000163.1 GCA_947497145.1 uncultured Flavobacteriaceae bacterium | reverse complement strand
CGTCGTAAATGTATGACTAGGATTCATTTCCGAAGAGGAATTCCCATCTTTAAAATCCCATGCGTACGATACTACACCCACATCATCAGTAGAATTGCTTCCTGTAAAAGTAACATTCAATGGAGCTGCGCCGCTCAAAGGAGTGGCTGAGACTACGGCAGTAGGCGCTTCATTTGCTGTTCCAACAGTTATCGTAACCATTGCTGTATCCATAAGACCATCTGCATCAGTAACCGTAAGTG
>CANMFQ010000162.1 GCA_947497145.1 uncultured Flavobacteriaceae bacterium | reverse complement strand
GACAAGCCTGATGATTATAACTTCGCAACGCAAAACGCAGGTAACAATGATGCTATTGACTCTGATGTTAATGCTAACGGGGTTACTGATTGTTTTGAGGTTGAAGATGAAGACATCCCAACTATTGATGCAGGGGTTACTCCTAGACCATGTGACATAAACCCTAATGCAGGAGATGATGTTGTTATTTGCGAAGGTGAGTCAACACGTCTTACTGCTAGTGGTGGTGGAACATATCGTTGG
>CANMFQ010000161.1 GCA_947497145.1 uncultured Flavobacteriaceae bacterium | reverse complement strand
AAAAAGCGAAAAAAAGTATAGAAATAGCTTTGTAATTTGAAAAAGGGTGTTACATTTGCAGCCCGTTAGACACATACTGATGTATGGATATGACGGAAAACAGCAGAGATTACGTTCCTTGATTATATTGTTTTAGATGGTCGAAAAAATAAAAAAAAATATTTTTTCAAAAAAAGGTTGTCAGTTTAAAAAACAGTTATATATTTGCACCCGCTTAGCGAAATAACGGCTAAGACAAAAGCAGA
>CANMFQ010000160.1 GCA_947497145.1 uncultured Flavobacteriaceae bacterium | reverse complement strand
AGTACTGATGATCAAGACATCGAATCTTTAGCTATAAGTACATCAACAAATGTATTGACCGTAGGAATTGAAGATGGTAACAGCCAAACCGTAGATTTATCACATTTAAATAATTCAGGTACTGATGATCAAGACATCAAGAACTTAGGGATAAATGCAACAACAAATGTGTTGACAGTAGGTATCGAAGATGGCGCAAGTCAGACAGTAGATTTATCGTATTTAAATAATTCAGGAACCGATGA
>CANMFQ010000159.1 GCA_947497145.1 uncultured Flavobacteriaceae bacterium | reverse complement strand
ACGGTAAGCCCAACGGCAGATGCAGAAGATGATACGATTAGTGTTTTTGAAGACGCACCATTGGTCGTTGATGTATTAGATAATGATGGTGATGTGCCTACAACAGGTACGTTGACAGCAACCGATCCAGCAAATGGAACGGTCGTTATCACCGATCCTAACAATACACCAAATGATCCAAGTGATGATGTGGTAACCTATACGCCGGATGCAGATTTCACAGGCACAGATAGTTTTGATTATACCAT
>CANMFQ010000158.1 GCA_947497145.1 uncultured Flavobacteriaceae bacterium | reverse complement strand
ACAACGGTAGAGGCAACGGCAGATGCAATGCCAGATACTGTAGGAGCGTACGAAGACGCACCATTGGTAATAGATGTATTGGATAATGATGGCGATGTACCTACAACAGGTACGTTGACGGCAACTGATCCAGCAAATGGAACGGTCGTTATTACCGATCCCAACAATACACCCAATGATCCAAGTGATGATGTGGTAACCTATACGCCGGATGCAGATTTCACAGGCACAGATAGTTTTGATTATACCAT
>CANMFQ010000157.1 GCA_947497145.1 uncultured Flavobacteriaceae bacterium | reverse complement strand
TAAACCCTAAAATTATGAAAAAAAAGTAGTACTCTAATTGAAACAGCCTGTGAATCAGTACCAAATTTTGCGATTCTTTATCAAAAGCTCAAGCGTTCTGTGGAACTCTCTGGTAAAAGCCAAAGTACATTAACCAATTATGCTCGTTGTCTTGCCCATATAGCGCTTCATTTTAAATGCAATCTGCTTGATATAGACCAAGAGCAAGTTTTAGATTACTTGCATCATTTAAAGAATCAGCATAAGACCCC
>CANMFQ010000156.1 GCA_947497145.1 uncultured Flavobacteriaceae bacterium | reverse complement strand
CATCTTAATTACAGCATTCAACCAGTTTTTTTTTTATATATATTGCCGTGGTTGATTCTTGGCACACTATGATTAGTTGCGTATTTTAAGCACTAAAGTTAGTAAATAAAACACAGATAGAAAGTCTGCGAGGACTTTCGTAAATTGGCTAAAACCAAGCAATTAATTATACACGGTGTTGAACTAAACCTAAAGGTAGCTTGATTCTTGTATTTAAGAATTCTTCACGACCTTTAGGATAGTAATAATCTT
>CANMFQ010000155.1 GCA_947497145.1 uncultured Flavobacteriaceae bacterium | reverse complement strand
TTGGTGGCTAAAAGACAAAGTCCAAAAGGAGATATATTCGAAACCATAGTAGTAGATGCCAAGCGTACTCGAAATACCGACTTTACCCTCAACCAAGATGCAGCTGACCTTTTAACAAGTTGGGAAATAAAAAGAGTAAAAGGTAAATTAATACATGGAACAGATTTAGGATTACAACTTGATAATTGGTTAACCAAAAAAGGAAAATTTATAAAACTATTTAACGAAGGTGGTACTTTAAAAACCGCTTTT
>CANMFQ010000154.1 GCA_947497145.1 uncultured Flavobacteriaceae bacterium | reverse complement strand
TCATTTTAAAAAGAAGTAATCCGCTATAACTAGGCTTCCCTGTAGCACTCTTACCCTTGGTATAATGAAGGTTGAGAATAGCTTTAATAGGTTCCCAATTTATAATTGTATTTATCTGTGTGAAAAATGTACGCTTTATTTTTCGTGAACGAAGATCACAAATGCTATCCGCTAAGGTTGGTTGTTTTACTAATTCCATAAATGAAAGATACAAAATATCAAGAAATTAATCAATCCCTTGCAACGGTCTTA
>CANMFQ010000153.1 GCA_947497145.1 uncultured Flavobacteriaceae bacterium | reverse complement strand
CCATCATCTTAATTACAGCATTCAACCAGTTTTTTTTTATATATATTGCCGTGGTTGATTCTTGGCACACTATGATTTCGTTGCGTGGTTTAAGCACTAAAGTTAGCAAATAAATCACAGATAGAAAGTCTGCGAGGACTTTCGTAAGTAGGCTCTAACTAGCAATGAATTATACACGTTGTGTGTGCCCAGCATGGGCATCTTTTTAAACTACCTAAAAGTAGTTTATTAATCTAGAGGGTGCAAGTCCCTTAT
>CANMFQ010000152.1 GCA_947497145.1 uncultured Flavobacteriaceae bacterium | reverse complement strand
TATCCTAAAGGTCGTGAAGAATTCTTAAATACAAGAATGAAGCTACCTTTAGGTTTAGTTCAACACCGTGTATAATTAATTGCTAGCTACTAGCCTACTTACGAAAATCCTCGCGGATTTTCTATTCGGGATATATTTGCTATCTTTAGTGCTTAATCACGCAACTAACCATACACAAACTCGTTGTTGCGACACGAAGTCGTGTAAATGATTGTTTTTTAGGTATTTAAAAAATCAATTTAAAGCCTATAAAAAACC
>CANMFQ010000151.1 GCA_947497145.1 uncultured Flavobacteriaceae bacterium | reverse complement strand
TTAAATGATTTTGAAATTGCCAACCGTGAAATACGCCTAAAAACCTATTTTGAAGGCAGCGGACTTTCCTTTGAAAGCAATCCTATTGTTGTTGGGGCTAGCTCCCTATTTTTAGAAGGTGGTGTTCCCCTTACCCTCACCAATGTAGAGCTTGCGCCTTACTTTCAATTTGAAAACATTACCGGGGTAAATGCCAACCAATATGGTAGTGCCATACCCGAGGGAGCCTATCAGTTTTGTGTTGAAGTGTATGATGTGTT
>CANMFQ010000150.1 GCA_947497145.1 uncultured Flavobacteriaceae bacterium | reverse complement strand
AACACAAAATAAATGCAGGTACTAAAAAACATAAAAAATAACATCCTACTAGGCATACTCCTACTAGCACTTTTCCCTCTTTGGGGGCAAGAGGGAGCTTACCCTGTGCAAGTAGTTACCCAAGCCATACCGCCAGCGCCCATCTATATCGCTAACTACGCTGATGCGAGTACTATTAGTAGTCCACTACGGGTACAGATAATATTAAATGATTTTGAAATTGCCAACCGTGAAATACGCCTAAAAACCTATTTTGAAGGCAG
>CANMFQ010000149.1 GCA_947497145.1 uncultured Flavobacteriaceae bacterium | reverse complement strand
GACGAAGAAAGATTTTTATCCTTTACAAAATTTGCAATCTCATTAGCATTTAACCATTTTCCATCAATTAATAATGCGCCAGGTCGCCCATGAGTGAACAGATGAAAGGTGGTATCATCTTCAAACTGACTATCTAATGTGCTACTGATAGTAACACCATCTGTAACAGCGGCATCTACAAAATAATGCAATCTGTTTGGTTTTTCTTCTATTGAAGCGTAGCTCGACACCACATTCAATAGCAATAGAAGTAAAACAAACTTGATT
>CANMFQ010000148.1 GCA_947497145.1 uncultured Flavobacteriaceae bacterium | reverse complement strand
AATGATGGCGATGTGCCTACAACAGGTACGTTGACGGCAACTGATCCAGCAAATGGAACGGTCGTTATTACCGATCCCAACAATACACCAAATGATCCAAGTGATGATGTGATAACCTATACGCCGGATGCAGATTTCACAGGCACAGATAGTTTTGATTATACGATCTGTGATGCAGCAACCCCAGCGAACTGTTCAACGGCAACAGTAACGGCAACGGTAGAGGCAACGGCAGATGCAATGCCAGATACTGTAGGAGCCTACGAAGACGCACC
>CANMFQ010000147.1 GCA_947497145.1 uncultured Flavobacteriaceae bacterium | reverse complement strand
GTGTTAACAGTTACCAATGACGCCACAGGCTGTTTTTCAACTGATGAGGTGACAGTAACGGTAAATAATGAATTACCAACAGCCGAAGCAGGTGATGACCAAAGGATAGATTGTGAAATTACCTCGGTAATTTTAGGTGTTGCACCAACAGATGGGTATCGTTATGAATGGAGTCCTGCTACAGGTTTATCCGATGCAATGCTATCGAACCCAGAGGCAACTCCAAGAGAAGATACTACTTATACGGTAACGGTTACTAATGAAGAAACAGGCTGTTTTTCAACTGA
>CANMFQ010000146.1 GCA_947497145.1 uncultured Flavobacteriaceae bacterium | reverse complement strand
GGTATTCTTGGAGGTTTACCAACGGTAGTCGATAGTGATGGTAAAGTAACAGGCACAGGTGTCACCGATGGTTATACCACCCCAGCCGATGGTGACAACAATAGTATTTTCGACTTTTTACAAGCAAGTACCGCCCCTGTTATAAGCGCACAACCTGTAAATAAGACATTGCCAGTAGGTACAAATGCTACTTATAGTGTATCAGCAACAGGCACAGGGCTTACGTATCAGTGGGAATTAAGTACCGATGGTGGCGTAAATTTCACACCCATTACCAACAATGCAGTTTA
>CANMFQ010000145.1 GCA_947497145.1 uncultured Flavobacteriaceae bacterium | reverse complement strand
TATACACCAGATGCTAATTTTAATGGTACAGATACGTTTGATTATACCATTTGTGATGCGGCAACGCCAGCGAACTGTTCAACAGCAACAGTAACGGCAACGGTAAATCCAACGGTAGATGCTGTAGATGATACGGTAAGTACAGATGAAGACGAAGCGTTAGTTGTAGATGTCTTAGATAATGATGGTGATGTACCAACAACAGGTACTTTGGCAGCAACTGATCCAGCAAATGGTACAGTTGTTATTACCGATCCCAACAATACGCCCAATGATCCGAGTGATGATGTGG
>CANMFQ010000144.1 GCA_947497145.1 uncultured Flavobacteriaceae bacterium | reverse complement strand
AAACCATAAATTGCACCACCACTAGCGTCCAACTCGGAACAGCTAGCGAGGTAGGCTTTACATATCAATGGACACCAGTTGACGGTTTAGATAATGCAACCTCAGCCCAGCCAACGGCAACACCGAGTAGCACAACTACGTATAGTCTAGTTAAAACGAATACAGCAACGGGCTGTATGAGTGAATCAGATGCCGTAACGGTCACCGTAGATAATACGCAACCAACCGCGGATGCAGGATTAGATCAAACCATAAATTGTACCACCACTAGCGTCCAACTCGGAACAGCTAGC
>CANMFQ010000143.1 GCA_947497145.1 uncultured Flavobacteriaceae bacterium | reverse complement strand
AAAAATGTAGCACTACTAAAAAAGAGAAAGCTCAAAAACCATATTTTAAAAAAGGCTTACAAAAATAAGCCCTTAACTCATTGGGAAAAGAGGTTTAATAAACTCATAGGAAAAACAAGGTTTAAAGTGGAACGTACATTTGGTGGTATCAAAAGATGGTTTTCAGGCGGAACAGCTAGATACAGAGGAATTGATAAAATGCATACGCAAAACCTTATGGAAGCTATATGCTATAATTTATATCGAAGTCCAGGGATAATTGCGTCTAATTCTAAAAATTAAGAGAAATAACC
>CANMFQ010000142.1 GCA_947497145.1 uncultured Flavobacteriaceae bacterium | reverse complement strand
TATATCACATGAAGAAAAAAGCGTCATAATAAACTAAGTAGTACCTTTAAGCTGTCCTACAGATTGGGAGTATTGTAATTTGTCATAATTGTTGCCAACGTCACGGCTATGGGTAGTTGCTTAAAGCCTAAAGATAGCAAAAAGTCTTGAACCTGAGGAAAATTCGGAGAATTTTCCGATTGGCACTTACCATACCCAAGCAATTACTTATAGCCATTGTTGAACTAAACCTAAAGGTAGCTTGATTCTTGTATTTAAGAATTCTTCACGACCTTTAGGATAGTAATAATCTTA
>CANMFQ010000141.1 GCA_947497145.1 uncultured Flavobacteriaceae bacterium | reverse complement strand
ATCCGCTCTTATCTTTTCCAAATAAGGGAACAACCTGCGGCGTCTCCTGTTATAAACGCTTCTCTCTATACCAGAGCTAATGTCCTTGGGAAGTTTTCTGAAAAGGTCACATTCACTATCGACACCCAGATATTCGGCCGTAAGGTTGATGGCGATAACCTCGATATCGGCCAATACAGGCTTTCGCCTTTGATAAGGCAATAGCTTTTCCTGCGATATTTGTTTGAGTACTTTCAATATTTTCTCGTAATTTGCTTTGAAGTTGTGCATAATAAATTGATTTTTAGACACTTCAA
>CANMFQ010000140.1 GCA_947497145.1 uncultured Flavobacteriaceae bacterium | reverse complement strand
ACTATTGAAATATTGGAAATTTTAGAAGTTGAGTTTATTTCGGGTTTTAACTCAAAACTCAAGACTAAGAACTCATAACTAAAAAATGGGGGATTAGCTCAGCTGGCTAGAGCGCCTGCCTTGCACGCAGGAGGTCATCGGTTCGACTCCGATATTCTCCACCAAAAAGGAGTAAGATATAAGAGAGAGATTTATCTTGATTTTATGCAAAAAAATCTTGCTACTAATTTAAACGTTCATTGACATATTGGGACAGGGTACATATTCTTTATAGGATGTGTAAACTGAAGAGAAACA
>CANMFQ010000139.1 GCA_947497145.1 uncultured Flavobacteriaceae bacterium | reverse complement strand
GACTTGGCATAATTTCTCCTTATCATGAACTGGTCGCACAATTGAGAGAACAACGTTTCTATTCTTTTTCTCGATTTACGATAGATATAGGGCTGCTCCCTGTAGTTCTTTTGGTTCCTACGCATTGGCGTATCAAGTTTGATTCTTCTTGTCTCGAACAGGTTTAGTTGGTATTCGGCGGAAAGATAGCCGCGATCACCTATCAGCGTGCAGTTTTTGAGCTGCTCCTTTATATCCTTGAGGTAGTGTATATCATGCACTGAAGCCGGGCTTATATCGATACTCTGGAAAACCCCGCTTACC
>CANMFQ010000138.1 GCA_947497145.1 uncultured Flavobacteriaceae bacterium | reverse complement strand
CAAATAGGTGACTATTCAGCAACTGCTGGCGAATTAGCCTTAAGAGAAATTAATTTTGAAGGTACAGGTATAAGCGCTTCAGATGCTTACTGTGATTTAGATATAGATGGCGACGGTATATCAAATTACTTAGATTTAGACAGCGACGGGGATGGTTGCCCAGATGCAATAGAAGGTGGTTCAACAACCATTACCGCCAGTGATTTAGAAGATTCTAGTGTGCCCGGAGGTAACTCAGGGGTAAATTATAATGGAATAACCCCAATAGGCGTACAGCAAAACTTAGGCACAACAGTAACTACTGA
>CANMFQ010000137.1 GCA_947497145.1 uncultured Flavobacteriaceae bacterium | reverse complement strand
AACGTATCCGTGCCATTAAAGTTGGCATCTGGCGTATAGGTTACCACATCATCACTTGGATCATTGGGTGTGTTGTTAGGATCGGTAATAACGACCGTTCCATTTGCTGGATCGGTTACCGTCAACGTACCTGTTGTAGGTACATCGCCATCATTATCCAAGACATCAACGACCAATGGTGCGTCTTCAAAAACACTAATCGTATCATCTTCTGCATCTGCCGTTGCCTCTACCGTGGCCGTTACTGTTGCCGTTGAACAGTTCGCTGGCGTTGCTGCATCACAGATCGTATAATCAAAACTATCTG
>CANMFQ010000136.1 GCA_947497145.1 uncultured Flavobacteriaceae bacterium | reverse complement strand
CCAAATTACCAAAATGATTGGACAGGAGAAGCCGCCAAAGATGCACTAGGAGACAAAGAAAAATCACCTAGAGCAACGTATTATTATATTATAGAATTAGTAAATAGTGGTATACCGCCAAAGCAAGGCTATTTTTTACTTGGCCTATCAAGATAAATAAATCCTATTATCAGAATGTAGTAATCGTACTGTTTTTTTTAGCTGTTTGAAAAACCTAGACGAAAAGCACAAAAACGAGGTGTGTTACCTAGCATATTTTAGACGCTAAAGCCTTATGTTATCTAATTTTTGAAGTTTGTCGAATAAATGAATCCACTTA
>CANMFQ010000135.1 GCA_947497145.1 uncultured Flavobacteriaceae bacterium | reverse complement strand
GCTATTTCTTCTGAATTTGGTAAACCATCATGATCGGGATCACAGTTTCCTCCTGAACTATCAGGATCACAAGGATCGGTTGGATCTGATGTACCTGTTGGGGTTGCCATCGTGGTGGGATCATCAACATTGTTTACCTCTTCTCCATCAGTTAAACCATCGCCATCTGTATCAGCATTATTAGGATCAGTGCCAAGTGCTATTTCTTCTGAATTTGGTAAACCATCATGATCGGGATCACAGTTTCCTCCTGAACTATCAGGATCACAAGGATCGGTTGGATCTGATGTACCTGTTGGGGTTGCCATCGTGGTGGGATC
>CANMFQ010000134.1 GCA_947497145.1 uncultured Flavobacteriaceae bacterium | reverse complement strand
ACACTAACGGTATGTTCAGGGACAACACCAACTGATGCAGAACTATTAGCAGCATTAGGCGGTAGTCCCGATTCAGGAGGAACATGGAGTAACACAGGAAATGTTTATACCTATACTGTATCAGCAACAACCCCATGTACAGCAGCTGATACCGCCACAGTAACAGTTAGTGAACAAGCGCAACCAAACGCAGGAATCGATGGTACGCTTACCGTATGTTCAGGAACAACACCAACCGATGCAGAACTATTAGCAGCATTAGGCGGTAGTCCAGATTCAGGCGGCGCATGGAGTAATACAGGAAATGTTTATACCTATACCGTATCAGC
>CANMFQ010000133.1 GCA_947497145.1 uncultured Flavobacteriaceae bacterium | reverse complement strand
CGGGTAAGGGCAACAAGGACCGATATAGTCTTCTTTCTAAACAGCTATTAGATGACTTGAGGGTTTACTATAAAAAATGGAAGCCAAAAAAGTATATCGTAGAAGGTCAATTTGGTGGGAAATATTCTGGTCAAAGCATTGCTGCAATTGTAACAAAGGCGGCGGAGAAGGCAGGAATTAGAGTCAGGGTGACGCCTCATATGTTACGACATAGTTTCGCCACTCACCTACTGGAAGCAGGAGTAGACTTAAGACAAATACAAGTTTTATTGGGCCATGGTTCTAGTAAAACAACAGAAATATATACCCATGTGGCCACTTCTACATTTAGTTCTATTAAAAATCCTTTAGATTTGTAA
>CANMFQ010000132.1 GCA_947497145.1 uncultured Flavobacteriaceae bacterium | reverse complement strand
CAGCCATCACCCAGCCCATCACCATCGGTATCGGTTACAAAAGAATAATTTGCTGGTTCAGAACAACATTCGGTGTCTAGGCTTCCTGTTTGAGAATCGCCAACGGTTTGACCTGTATTTGCACTCATAGGGATACCATCGCTATTCACCGTAGTTCCTAAGTTTTGCTGTACGCCTGTTGAAGAAATACCATTATAATCTGTTCCTGAGTTTCCTCCTGGTAGTGTTGATGTTGCTAAATTTGTTGATGTTAAACTTGCGCCTCCTTCTATGGCATCTGGGCAACCATCGCCATCGCTGTCTAGGTCTAGTCTATTTTCAATACCATCGCCATCGGTATCTACATAAGCACACATTTTTTCTGCAACA
>CANMFQ010000131.1 GCA_947497145.1 uncultured Flavobacteriaceae bacterium | reverse complement strand
CAGCCATCACCCAGCCCATCACCATCGGTATCGGTTACAAAAGAATAATTTGCTGGTTCAGAACAACATTCGGTGTCCAGGCCTCCAGTTTGAGAATCGCCAACGGTTTGCCCTGTGCTTGCTATGGTTGGAATACCATCGCTATTAACAGCCGTTCCTAAATTTTGTTGTACGCCTGTTGTAACTAATCCATTATAATCTGTTCCTGAGTTTCCGCCAGGTAGTGTTGATGTTGCTAAATTAGAATAAGCAATTGACGTTGACCCACCTTCTATAGCATCAGGGCAACCATCGCCGTCGCTGTCTAAGTCTAGTCTATTTTCAATACCATCGCCATCGGTATCTACATAAGCACACATTTTTTCTGCAACAAGAAATCTAACTG
>CANMFQ010000130.1 GCA_947497145.1 uncultured Flavobacteriaceae bacterium | reverse complement strand
TAACTGTTGGCTTACTGCCTGTTGTAACCATCGGTCTACTACTGTGGGTATTCCCAGTAGTCTGGTCTTACCTTTTGACTTGGGTATTTCTACCCCCATGATAGCTTGTGGGCGGTAATTGCGTGAAACTAATGCTCCTACCACTTCCGAGCGATGTTTATCGATAAACGATTTTAACGCTGTTACTGGCATGCCGTCTATTCCGGCTGAACCTTTGTTACCAACCACCCTATTACGGGCGATGGTAAGGTTTCTTGCTGTTACTACTTTTGTTATCATTGGTACTGTTCTTGTCTCTTTAAGTGAAGGCTATGGCGTTGACCATTCCTTTACGAATCAAGACGTGATTTGACGTTTGGTCCTTCCCTAGACTGTGAGACCATCTATGCTTC
>CANMFQ010000129.1 GCA_947497145.1 uncultured Flavobacteriaceae bacterium | reverse complement strand
GCCACTCCTTTAAGCGGTACAGCTCCGTTAGAAGTTACTTTTACAGGTAGTAATTCTACTGATGATGTAGGTGTAGTATCGTACGCATGGGATTTTAAAGATGGGAATTCCTCTTCGGAAATGAATCCTAGTCATACGTTTACAGCAGTAGGTACGTATGTAGTTGAGCTTACGGTTACTGATGCAGGTGGTCTTATGGATACAGCAATGGTTACGATAACTGTTGGAACAACAAATGAAGCGCCTTCTGCCGTAGCATCTGCCACTCCTTTAAGTGGAACAGCTCCATTGGAAGTTGCTTTTACAGGAAGCAATTCTACAGATGATGTAGGTGTTGTATCGTACGCATGGGATTTTAAAGATGGTAATACATCTTCAGCAATGAACCCTAGTCATAC
>CANMFQ010000128.1 GCA_947497145.1 uncultured Flavobacteriaceae bacterium | reverse complement strand
GGACCTACCATCATCTTAATTACAGCATTCAACCAGTTTTTTTTTATTTATTGCCGTGGTTGATTCTTGGCACACTAAGATTAGTTGCGTGGTTTAAGCACTAAAGATAGTAAATAAATCATAGATAGAAAGTCCGCGAGTACTTTCGTAAATAGGCTAAAACCAGCAATTAATTTTATACGGTGTGTGTGCCCAGCATGGGCATCTTTTAGACTACCTAAAAGTAGTTTATTAATCTAGAGGGGGCAAGTCCCTTATGGGCAGGGTTGATACCTTGAACCATTAGTAAGCTGCAAGGTTGCTAACCGTGAGGTTAGGACTGAAGGTTATTTGCGATTGCATAATGAGCAAATACCGACTACAAAATTCGGTACTGACGAACACTTTTTTGCGCTGTTTTATGCAATAGA
>CANMFQ010000127.1 GCA_947497145.1 uncultured Flavobacteriaceae bacterium | reverse complement strand
CTATAGTGGTAATGTGTATAAGATAATTTTTACTACTCCAGACAATGCCTGTCCTGAAGAAGCAACAGCTACATTAGAGTTAAAAAATAATCCTGTCGCCAATGCAGGGGCAGACCAAACGATAGACTGTCGTACTACTTCGGTAATCTTGGGTCAGGGAAGAACAAACCCAAGTTACACGTATTCATGGACTCCAGATATAGACCTATCATCTACTGATGTACCCAACCCCACAGCAACACCAACAACAACACAAACCTATACGCTAACGGTTACCGATACAGCCACTGGCTGTGTAGCCACCGATGAGGTAACGGTAACGGTAAGTAATACGGCGCCTAGAGCTGATGCTGGTGCAGACCAAACGATAGATTGTAGAACGACCTCAGTAGAATTAGGTGTAGTAAACTCAACTTCAGGCTATAGTTA
>CANMFQ010000126.1 GCA_947497145.1 uncultured Flavobacteriaceae bacterium | reverse complement strand
GAATAGGCTATAGCCCGAAGTGTATAATTTCCATTACTAAGATTACTAGAAAAATAATTTCCACTTGAATCACCATACAAAGCGTAAGGTGCAACACCTTCTGTAGCAGATCTTGATTGAGTTCCAGAAAGCGTAAATCGAACACTTTGCGTTCCATCTGGTGCATTGGCTTTGATATTAATTCCTTGCACTTGAGAGAAACTTAGTATTGTTCCATTAGAAATTGTACTAATACTACTATTTGTTTCTGCATCTATTAATTCGAAGCTTATAGCACTCGCTGGTGACACCATTATCGTAACCATTGCTGTATCCATAAGACCATCTGCATCAGTAACCGTAAGTGTTACATTATACGTACCTGCCGTCGTAAATGTATGACTAGGATTCATTTCCGAAGAGGAATTCCCATCTTTAAAATCCCATGCGTACGATACTACAC
>CANMFQ010000125.1 GCA_947497145.1 uncultured Flavobacteriaceae bacterium | reverse complement strand
ATTTCATGATCGCCTATTCCTGCTGTTTGCGGATTAAAAAGTCCGCCTGATGTGATAAAACTACCCCCAGAGAATGTACCTCCTGTTGGACTTGCTACTATTTGCCTTGGACTATCGTTTACACAAAATGAACGTGCTGTAATAACTGGAATTATATTTTCTATCGTCAAAACTGCAGCATCTGAATATACAGGACATTGCATATTGGTACTGGTATAAACAACTCTGTATTGCATGTCAGCTTGCGATGCTGTAGTGGCATTGATTGTAATGCTAGCATTAGCACCTGTACCATTAGCACCTGAAATCTCTGTAAAAGAAGTACTGCCCACTGCTTGTATTTCCCATTGCCAAACCAATCCTGTAGCTGGTGTAGCAGAGGCTACTGCCGTAAAGGTTGCCGTTGTAGGAAATGCCGTTTCACAAACCAAAACATCTGAGGG
>CANMFQ010000124.1 GCA_947497145.1 uncultured Flavobacteriaceae bacterium | reverse complement strand
AACTTGATAATTGGTTAACCAAAAAAGGAAAATTTATAAAACTATTTAACGAAGGTGGTACTTTAAAAACCGCTTTTAAAACAAACTAAGCATCATGAGTATTTTAAAAAAACATGAAAAAATATTTGGCTTAATACAAATTGAATTAGAAGAATTAGGATTTACTGAATTTGAATATGAACCACATTTTTATTCTTTAGATGCCAAAAAAAACATAGGCGAACTTACTTACTTATTAAGCTTTCAACTTATCTCGAAAAGTATTTCCTTAAGTTATGTTTATGGAGATATCATGGTAAACCCAGTAAACAAAATACTAAACCAATTTATACCAGATTTATCACGTAATAATGAATTTATAACTTTAAAAAACCATAAAAACGGGGGAACACAAGACGATTTTGAAAAAATAAACCGGCATGTAAAAAACGTAGACATAGGAGTTTATATAGCTG
>CANMFQ010000123.1 GCA_947497145.1 uncultured Flavobacteriaceae bacterium | reverse complement strand
CTCTTTTATCGCTGCAATGGCTACTTTAGCCTTGAACGATGCACTGAATTTTCTTCTTGTTCTTTTCATATTTGACACGGTTAAATTACAACTTAACTTACTGTCCTATATTTGGGGAGTATTATACATCGACATAATCATACATATCATCAATTTGAGATTGAGACCAAGCTCCATTTTCAATTGTAAAATCAAGTACCCTATCTTTTCCTGAATGATTAGCTCCTATTGCAACATCATCATTTAATTTTTTCATATTACTCCGAACTGTTGATTTGAAATTACTCAAAGTATTATTAGATACAGGCTTAAATGTTTTTAAAGACACAACTTCATTAACATTAGGGAATTTTCTTCCCTTTGAAAGGGGAGTTCCTATGGTTGTTATTCCCCCTTTGAAGGGGGCTAGGGGGATGTGCTACGCCTCATTTTTATTTTTAAAATACCGATTATATAAGCCTCTA
>CANMFQ010000122.1 GCA_947497145.1 uncultured Flavobacteriaceae bacterium | reverse complement strand
GAGATAGCTGCCTTGAATACGGTGTGTTTAAATGATGCAGCAGTTCAGTTGTCAGCAATACCTTCTGGAGGTAGTTATACAGGAACAGGAGTTTCTGGCACAGGACTTTTCAATCCGCAAACAGCAGGTGTAGGCACACATACTATAACATATTCAGTTACCAAAAATGGTTGTGCAACTACAGCTACTACCGACATACAAGTATTGAATAGTGCCAATTTGGTGGCCACACCAAGCACACAAACCATCTGTTCTGGGGCAAATGCTAGTATCGCTATTACAGGAGATAATGGTGCTACGGTTAGTTGGAAAACAGATCTGTTTGGATTAAATGGTACAGGAACAGCCATTTCTCAAAATTTGGTTAACAATGGCACCGCTCCCTATACCATTACCTTCAACATAGAAACACAACAAGGCAATTGCATTGATGTAACGGAAGCTACCGTAATTGTAAGCCCTGCTCCA
>CANMFQ010000121.1 GCA_947497145.1 uncultured Flavobacteriaceae bacterium | reverse complement strand
AATACTCCAAGTACCTTGAGTATCGCGAAAGTTTAAATCTGATCTAGGACTTATTTCTATAGAATTAGCCGTTTGACTTTTTACAACTATTTCATTATTTGGATCTATCAATATGAATCCTCCAGGGGCTTCTAAATACACTTCATCTCCAGGTGCTGGATCTTCACCATCAAATGCTCCTGAGCTATTACCCACCGTTTGTGATTCTATCTGTATATGGACAGGCAAACTAAAGTTAAATGTATAGGTATCTCCTGTTGTATAATCTAAGTTAGGATCAAAAGTTCCTCCAATTCTAAAGTTTCCAGTATTGTTTCCTATCGCTAAATCATCAGGTGATAAATTATTTAAACTGCCTGTTACCGTTACAGGAATAGACCGATCTCTTTCTAGTCGATATGGAAATGTATAGTTTAAATTATTTGCTGTAGCATCACTTGTAATTTGTGATAAATCTAATGCTACAGGAG
>CANMFQ010000120.1 GCA_947497145.1 uncultured Flavobacteriaceae bacterium | reverse complement strand
TTTTGTTCCAAGATACACCTCGCGCCAAACCATATTTTGAGAATTTTCTGGTGCAGGATAACCGATTAAGTCCGTAAATGTAAACGACCCTACATCATCATAAATCTCTGGAAATGAAATAATATTAGGTGCAGATCCTTCTGTAAGAGAAACATTATCTTGAGAATAAAGTAAAACACCTGCTGTATTATAAACCGACACATTTCCTATTGTTGCGATACCTTGTTTTTCATTATAAACACTTCCTCCATTATTGTATACTCTAAAATCTGAAACACCATTTTGCGCTGTCGTATAAGAATAGGTTATTGTACCAAGAATTGATGCTGGCGAAGTATTAGAAGTTCCTGAGAAAGTTGTTAAACTACCATCATGACTTCTAGATAATTCTCTACCACTAGTAAATGCATTGGTTTGTGTTCCTGTTTGTACAAACGAAGATGTATTAGGTGATGCTAATGTTATGTCTTCT
>CANMFQ010000119.1 GCA_947497145.1 uncultured Flavobacteriaceae bacterium | reverse complement strand
TATAAACTCATCAGAGTGGAATACAAATCGGAAGGTGATATTGTTTGCTTGTGTTAAATCGGTTTCTCTAGTAGCGTTTGCTTTAAAATTATACGAATAGGTGTCAAATACAGCGTTACTGCCAGTCCACTGGCCACCAGGGCAATTTTGACAATCATTGGCACTACCAGAACTGGCATTGGTACGATCACTAGAGTACCAGTTGGGAACACTATTTTTTGAACCTAGAAGATTCCAGTTAACACCGCCGTCAATGGAGTATTCAACATACAAGATATCATAATTAGCTTCTAGATCATAGGCCATGTCAAATGTAAGAACAGGTGAATTTATTGTGGTGAAATCATAGCAATTGGTAAGCAAGTAGCTTAGTTCTAAATCAGGGTATTTACCGTTTAATTTAGTGCCATAGGCGTTTTGTCCTGACTTTGCTCTTCTAAGTAATGGGGTTGAAGGTACGCCTCTTTCCCAAAT
>CANMFQ010000118.1 GCA_947497145.1 uncultured Flavobacteriaceae bacterium | reverse complement strand
GGGGTAAATGCCAACCAATATGGTAGTGCCATACCCGAGGGAGCCTATCAGTTTTGTGTTGAAGTGTATGATGTGTTAACAGGCAGCAGACTGTCAAAACGAACTTGTGCCGTTAGTGTGGTGTTCCAAAACCAACCGCCCTTTTTAGTACTGCCACAAAACAACAGCCATATAGAAGAAGTAAATCCGCAGTATATCATTTTTCAGTGGACACCACGGAGTATCAATGTTAGCAATGTTGCCTATGAGCTCAGCCTTGTTGAAATATGGGATACCCAAGTAGACCCCCAGCAGGCATTTTTAAGTTCGCCACCCGTTTTTCAAACCACAACCACCGCTACCAGCTACGTATACGGGCCAGCAGACCCCTTGCTGCTCTCTGGTAAAAATTATGCATGGCGCGTACAGGCAAAAGCCAAGCAAGGTACCGAAGAAATAGGCCTCTTTAAAAACCAAGGCTATAGCGAGATATTTTCGTTTAGCTACGG
>CANMFQ010000117.1 GCA_947497145.1 uncultured Flavobacteriaceae bacterium | reverse complement strand
CTTGTGATCCTGACAGTTCAGGTTCAGACTGCGATCCTGATGGAGATGGTTTAACGAATGCCGAAGAAACAGCAAACGGAACAAATCCAAACAATGCGGATTCCGACAGTGATGGCTTAACTGATGGGGAAGAAGTGAATAATGTTGATGATCCCAATACAACATTAATACCAAGTGGTACATCTAATCCAACGGATGCTTGTGATCCTGACAGTTCAGGTTTAGACTGTGATTCTGATGGAGACGGTTTAACGAATGCCGAAGAAACAGCAAACGGAACGAATCCAAACAATGCGGATTCCGACGATGATGGCTTAACCGATGGAGAAGAAGTGAATAATGTTGATGATCCCAATACAACATTAATACCAACTAACACATCCAACCCAACGGATGCTTGTGATCCTGACAGTTCAGGTTCAGACTGCGATCCTGATGGAGATGGTTTAACGAATGCCGAAGAAACAGCAAACGGAACGAATCCAAACAATGC
>CANMFQ010000116.1 GCA_947497145.1 uncultured Flavobacteriaceae bacterium | reverse complement strand
TGGTGCTACTTGGGTAACATCAGATGAGGTGGTATATGCCTATCATAATAGTAGCGGGAATATATACCAAATAGATAACAACACCTTAAAGACCGGTATAGTAGCCACTAGTACCTCAGGCTTAAGCTTCAATGATGGTTTTTCATGTTCAAGCATGGCTGCTCCCTTTGTCGATTATGGAGATGCCCCAGCCAGTTATGGTAGTTTGTTAGTGAATAATGGAGCACGTCATGGAATAGGATCTTTATTATTAGGCACAAAGGTAGATAATGATGCTGATGCTCATCTCACTAGTTTGGCAGCTGGTGATGATAGTGATGGGGAAGGTGATGATGAAGATGGGGTTACCTTCAATAGCAATGATTTACAAGGTCAGACCTTATTTTTAGGAAAAACGTCAAATTTATCAGTGGCTACTACAGGGGTAGGCAAGCTATCAGTATGGGCAGATTGGAATGGCAATGGCAGTTTTGATACAGGCGAGCAAGCAGTTACTGA
>CANMFQ010000115.1 GCA_947497145.1 uncultured Flavobacteriaceae bacterium | reverse complement strand
TAGCAGTAAATTTGAGATGTATGTGCCATCCACCGATATGCGTAAGAGTTTTGATAGCCTATGTGGTATTGTTCAAACGGAGTTATCAAAGTCACCCACAGATAAGACTGTTTATATATTCGTAAACAAGCTACACAATAAAATAAAACTATTACAATGGCGTTCAGGCGGTTTTGTGCTTTATTACAAGCGTTTAGAAAAGGGCACTTTTGAAGTTCCGTCGTATGATGATTCGGTAAAGAGTTTGATTCTAAGCTATTCACAATTGGTACTCCTTTTCGATGGGATTACCATTGGTAACCTATCGCAAAAAAGTAGGTATAAAACGCCTTAAACTCTTTAATCTTACTGTTGTTTTTGAGTATATTTATACTGTGACAGTAGCAGAATTAAAATCAGCATACGAGCAGCAAAAGAAAGAAAATCTAGCTTTAAAACAACAACTCGATCAGTTGTTGAAGCTTATAAATGGGTTTAAATCTGAGCGTTTTTCTAGTT
>CANMFQ010000114.1 GCA_947497145.1 uncultured Flavobacteriaceae bacterium | reverse complement strand
CACTAGTAAATGCATTGGTTTGTGTTCCTGTTTGTACAAACGAAGATGTATTAGGTGATGCTAATGTTATGTCTTCTCCACATGATCTTTCATCAACATCTAAAATACCATCATTATCATCATCTAAATCACAACCATCACCAACGCCATCGTTATCGGTATCGGTAATTCCTGAATAATTGTTTGCATCACTACAACATTCGGTATCTGTACTTCCTGTTTGCGAATCGCCAGCGGTTTGTCCTGTTCCTGCTATGGTTGGAATACCGTCAATATTAACCGTAGTTCCTAAATTTTGCTGAACGCCTGTCGATACGATTCCATTATATCCTGTTCCTGAATTTCCGCCAGCAATAGTAGATGTGCTTAAATTTGCATACGCTATTGTCGTTGAACCGCCTTCTATAGCATCTGGACAACCATCGCCGTCGCTGTCTAAATCTAAACTATTTACAATACCATCGTTATCTATATCAATATTTGGATTATCGAAAATTTCAATTTCTGCGAT
>CANMFQ010000113.1 GCA_947497145.1 uncultured Flavobacteriaceae bacterium | reverse complement strand
TCAATAGCATCATCAATATCTAAAATATTCTTTAAACTAGGGTCGTATACGGTAACTACCGAGCCTTCTATTAATTGTTTGTCGGTATTGATGAGTACGTTGGTAAATGCTACACTTACCCGTATGCTACTTAAATAGGGAATGGTAACATAGCCCTTACCTGTAAAGCGGCCATTGCTACCGTTGGCTGTTATAATTTTTATTGGAAAATCACCTGCGGTAAATTCTTCATCGGGGTTTAAGTTTTGTAGCGGTTCAGTGTTGGTGATTGTAAAAGTGGGGGTTATATTACAGTCGTAAACACTGTCTTCATCATCAGCAATAAAGGTTGTAAATTCTCTCGTAGTACTCCAATCACTCTGGGTAACAGCACATTTTTTACGAAGTTGGTATTCATAGGTAGTGCCTGCTTGTAACTCCCATAGGGTGAGTGTATTTCCGCTGGTTTTTTCGGTAAACCAAGCAGCATCGGTCACGTTTTTTTGTCTGTAGCGAACCGTATACTCAGGAAT
>CANMFQ010000112.1 GCA_947497145.1 uncultured Flavobacteriaceae bacterium | reverse complement strand
GTGGTATTGAAGTTTACGATGGAGGCGTTTTAAACCCTTTTAATTCGACGTTTTGGCATGATGGTATGACAGTCAATGATCCGAGTGTTATATCAGGATCTGAAGCGCAGGGGCTCACATATGCAACACCTAGCGATATCAATATAGTTATTAATTTAAATGGTAATTATGATGTAGAAGATTATTCCGTTTTAATTCATAGTAATTATGGAGGTTCAATGTCTGATGGGGAAGGAGCTAAATCAGCTACAAGTATTAAATTATACGATCAAAATGATGTACTAATAAAGCAAGTAGATGGTATAAATTTAGCAAATCCATTAGTAACATATTACAGAGACGAAACCAACTTAAATGACACGCAACCTACTCCAGCCAATGAATATTTTGAAGAAAATAATAATCTCATTATAAAAACATATCTTGGAGATGTTGTTGGTTTACATAAAATTGTCATCGAAGGAGTTGTTGGGCAAATAGGTGACTATTCAGCAACTGCTGGCGAATTAGCCTTAAGAGAAATTAATTTTGAAGGTACAGGTATAAGCGC
>CANMFQ010000111.1 GCA_947497145.1 uncultured Flavobacteriaceae bacterium | reverse complement strand
ATATTGGGTACTGGTATATTGAGAGCCCTGATCTGAATTATGTATTTCAGGCGCACCATGTTCACTGATAGTATCTTCTAATAGCTCAATACACCACTGTTTGTCCATTGAGTTTGAAATGCTCCAGTTCAGTATCTTTCTGCTATATACATCGATTATTGCGTTCATATACATAAAGCCACGCAGCATAGGAATATAGGTGATATCAGTCTGCCAGACCTGACCAGGACGTTCGATCTTCAGGTCTTTCAACAGATATGGATACTTATAGTTTTTAGGGTCTTTGATGGTGGTTCTAGGCTTTCTGTAAACCGTCTGCAGACCCATTAGTTTATATAACCTACGAATCCTTTTTACGTTGACCCGATGACCAAGATCAAGCCTTAAGTAGTCAGTCATGCGCTCTACACCATAGTAAGGATGTTCCATAAAATGAGAGTCGATTTCTCTCATCAGCCTTAGATTGTAGGCACTCTCGTTTCTAGGTTTGTAATATAAGCCTGAACGGTGAATCTTAAGAAGTTTGCACTGTTGTACAAGACTTAGCCTTGGATGGCATTTTACCACTTTTTT
>CANMFQ010000110.1 GCA_947497145.1 uncultured Flavobacteriaceae bacterium | reverse complement strand
AAGTACTCGTAATAATCAATATTACTCTCGTTTACTAGTTGGCTTTATCTTTTTTTATTTTGTTGTCTGCTTACTCCATTCGGCACTCGTTACAAAGGAGCGCTAGCCGGGGAATTACTTAAAAAACTCTTCAATATCTTTTTTTGCTATTAAAATTGCAGTATTTAAATCGCTTTCGAGAATAATATTTTTATTTTTTGTCATTCCCTTGAGTGATTTTATTGATTCATAATTTGAAGAAGAACTAATAACAATAACTTTTTTGTCTTTCTCCTCTAAATCCCGCCCAATTTCCTCAAAAAAATTAATTGCTTTTAAAAGCGTGTTCCCCTTTTTGTATTCTAAGTCTGAAAGGTCTACGATAATATTAACAATTGTGTCAAACAAAAAATAGGCAGCTGAAATCTTTGAAAAGATAAACATACCTTCACCATTTCCTAGGCTTCCAACTGGATATTCACCCTCAAATTTGGCGTATAAATATGTCCTTTCTGAATCTACAGATATGGAACTTTTTATTATTTGACTAGTAAATTTAATTTTTTCCATTTCGTTAGTTCCTTATTGATTATTTACAAATCTGAACCTGATAAATGGTTGAGATTCATCAACGGTGTCTCCCGCTCCCGCTAGCG
>CANMFQ010000109.1 GCA_947497145.1 uncultured Flavobacteriaceae bacterium | reverse complement strand
AACGCCAGCGAACTGTTCAACAGCAACAGTCACGGCAACGGTAAGCCCAACGGCAGATGCTGTAGATGATACGGTAATCGCTTTTGAAGACTCACCATTGGTAGTTGATGTCTTAGATAATGATGGTGATATACCAACAACAGGTACTTTAGCAGCAACTGATCCAGCAAATGGTACAGTTGTTATTACCGACCCCAACAATACGCCCAATGATCCAAGTGATGATGTGGTAACCTATACGCCGGATACGAATTTCACAGGTACGGATAGTTTTGATTATACCATTTGTGATGCAGCAACGCCAGTGAACTGTTCTACGGCAACAGTCACGGCAACGGTAAATCCAATTGTAGATGCTGTAGACGATACTGTAAGCGTTTTTGAAGATGCACCATTGGTAGTTAATGTCTTGGATAATGATGGTGATGTACCAACAACAGGTACTTTGGCAGCAACTGATCCAGCAAATGGTACGGTGGTTATTACCGATCCCAACAATACGCCCAATGATCCGAGTGATGATGTGGTAACCTATACGCCGGATACGAATTTCACAGGTACGGATAGTTTTGATTATACCATTTGTGACACAGCAACGCCAGCGAACTGTTCAACAGCAACAGTCACGGCAACGGTAAGCCCAACGG
>CANMFQ010000108.1 GCA_947497145.1 uncultured Flavobacteriaceae bacterium | reverse complement strand
GTGTTGACAGTAGGTATCGAAGATGGCGCAAGTCAGACAGTAGATTTATCGTATTTAAATAATTCAGGAACCGATGATCAAACAGCTGCAGAAGTATCTGTAACGGATACTGCAGGTAATTTCACAGCAACGACTGTAGAAGACGCTTTGGCAGAATTGGCAACAGGAAGTACCGATGATCAAGACATCAATAATTTAGGAATAAATGCAACAACAAATGTGCTGACAGTAGGAATTGAAGATGGAGCAAGTCAGACGGTAGATTTATCGTATTTAAATAATTCAGGAACCGATGACCAAACAGCCGCAGAAGTATCTGTAACGGATGCAGCAGGTAATTTCACGGCAACAACTGTAGAAGACGCTTTGGCAGAATTGGCAACAGGAAGTACAGATGATCAAAATATCGAATCTTTAGCCATAAACACATCAAATAATATACTGACAGTAGGTATTGAAGATGGTATGAGTCAAACCGTAGATTTATCCCATTTAGATGATTCAGGAACCGATAATCAGAACATACAAGGATCAGCTTTTTCGGGCACTACGTTAACAATTGGTATTGAAGGGGGATCAAGTCAGACGGTTAGTTTGGCTGCATTAGCAGATAATCAGAGTATTCAAGGTTCTGGATTGTCAGGTAACACCTTAACAATTGGTATTGAAGATGGTTCTAGTCA
>CANMFQ010000107.1 GCA_947497145.1 uncultured Flavobacteriaceae bacterium | reverse complement strand
AGTATCGGCAAAGCAGCCGGTTCAGTCAACAGCGCCATCATGTTGGGTCGTACCGACCACACGAAGGCTTAGTTATTAGGCACTGGCTTTATTTGACAATGTCATATCCAACTTCCTTAATTCCAAGAAAATCTTGTTTCGACTTTCTCTCATTCAACAATCCATTTTCTTTAAGCTCAATCAATAACTTTTTCAGTTTTTTAATTCTCGGTTTTTGATTCAACAACCAAGCTTGGTCAGAAACTGGTGCTCCGTTTAGTTTCATTAGGTTTATTGGCGTAATGACTATTTTTTTGTCCGAATTTTTAAGTTCAATTATCAGTTTTTCCAATAATTCGATTGTCAATTCTTTAGGGTTTAATCTGCTGACATTAGAAAACCTTTTCCAATCAGGAACAGTTTTCGGTGCTTCATTGTCCAATTCGGCTCTTTTGTCAAATTTCAAAAGTCCGTTCAACAAGTCTTCATCTTCTATATAAAATACTTCAGGACAAGGCTCTTTTGGTTTTGCTCCAACGACAATTAATTGTCCCAATCTAAAGTCAGGATTAGATTTCCAAATCCGTTCGAGTTCATTCAATATTTTCGGAATTCTATTTTTATCTCTCACTTTTCTTATGGTGCTTTTTTCAGCTTGTGCCTAACGTATGTATAATGAACATATGTTCATTATATACTATATGTTTTTTACAAATCTAAAGGATTTTTAATAGAACTA
>CANMFQ010000106.1 GCA_947497145.1 uncultured Flavobacteriaceae bacterium | reverse complement strand
AATTTAGTGCCATAGGCGTTTTGTCCTGACTTTGCTCTTCTAAGTAATGGGGTTGAAGGTACGCCTCTTTCCCAAATAGAGTTACTTCCAGTGTTATCATAACTAATCAAGACATCATTAGTAGTTTCAAATGAATTGGCTTGATTAGTCACTCCAGATAGGTTTGCGAAAAATTGCTTTTCAAGTGTATTATTTGTTGGAAGATCATCATGGGCAATTTGGGCAATCATTTTAATGCTTGCATTACCTGATGTATTTGGTTGTATTGAAGGCAAGCTAACCGTTACTGTAGCTCCTGGTGCTATTGTATTTGTAAATGTTGTTGTTTGTAGTGTTTCATTATTGAAGCTATAGGCAATGTTAAAGCCTGAAATGGTATTGGTTCCACTATTTTTAACAACAGCAGTTGGCGTAATGGTACCACAAGTAAGTCTTCCTTGGTCAGGAGTAATAGCTACCAATTGAATATCATCAAAAGTTGTTTGAATAGCATATTGACCAGCAATAGAAAACTGCCCTAATGATGCATAATCAGAATATCCGTTATTTACCGTGCCTGCTCCAACCCCAGTTATTTCTAAATAATAAAGTCCGTCGCTAGCAAGGTTGGTGTTTATGACGGCGTTTAGCCCTGCTGGGTTATTACGACTAAGTTCATTTCCGTTGGTATCTAGTAATCGAGCCTGAATATCAAGATTGGCATGTTGATTATGAGGATTAAAATTAAAGGA
>CANMFQ010000105.1 GCA_947497145.1 uncultured Flavobacteriaceae bacterium | reverse complement strand
TAGTTCTATTAAAAATCCTTTAGATTTGTAAAAAACATATAGTATATAATGAACATATGTTCATTATACATACGTTGTGTGTAATTTGAAGACCGAATCTAAGAATAGAAATCAAAAATTAATGAAAAAACTATACTTAATCCTATTGATTTTCTCTGTTCTTAGCTGTAAGGAAAAACAAAAAAAGAATATCCCCGAAAAGAAAGAACAAATTGAAATTGATTTAAAAGAAATAAGAACTAAAAAGGCTGAATTAAATCATACCGATTCAATTACAGATGTTGCTATAAAATTTATTAATGACTACGTTTCTAATTGTAATAAAATGAAAGAACAGATTGGAATCATTGAATTTGTTAATGCTCATCCGAATGTCAGTACTGAATTTAAAATAGAACTTAAGAGAATGATTAAAGAGGCAGAAAAATCTGACCCAGAATATGGATTAGGTTTTGACCCAATTTTTGACGCTCAAGATTACCCTGATAATGGATTTAAACTTTCAGAATTTGATTCAAATACAAATTATTTGACCGTGGAAGCTATAAACTGGAAAGATTTTACAATAACAATGAAGATTAAGGAACTAGATAATAAATGGTCTGTAACAGGCTGTGGAGTGATAAATATACCCAAAGATAAACAAGCAAAACGATAAAACTACACACAATAACTAAGCCTTCGTGTGGTCGGTACGACCCAACATGATGGCGCTGTTGACTGAACCGGCTGCTTT
>CANMFQ010000104.1 GCA_947497145.1 uncultured Flavobacteriaceae bacterium | reverse complement strand
TTGCTTTTAATCTTTATATGATATTTTATAGGTACTTGCGCTATTTTGTATAGCCTATGGGTTTTGTTTCCCTTTTTGGTTTTACATACGTCGCTAAAGTTGTTGTTTTTAAAATATCGGTGGTACACCCACCAAATGTTTTGATTATTATGTTGCCTTTTAGCCCATCTTTTTAGGTTTACAAAAATCGTTGTACTTAGTCTGTTAAAGGCTCTTTTGGCACAGAATCCCTTATGATAATTAGACCACCCTCTAATAACGGGGTTTAGAATACGAATAAGGGAGTGTGCTGGTATTCCTCTACGTGTTTTGAATATGTGTTTGATTTTATCTTTAAAAGATTGAATCGATTGTTTTGATGGTTTTATAATCAGCTTGCCATTGTATTTCCTAATGTTGTGAGATAAAAAATCGAATCCATTGTGTATGCTTGTTATTTTTGTTTTTTCTGCCGATAGGGTAAGTCCCCTTTGTAATAGAAAATCTTGCACAATTGGCTTAATATGATTTTCTAAGGTTTCTCTACTCTTAGCAGTAATTACAAAATCGTCTGCATATCTTATAAAGTTGACTTTTAGTCCTTTCCATTTGGGAAACTTGTGGCGTAGTACTTTTTCTAATCCATCTAGCACCATATTCATTAGAATAGGAGAAATAGTAGCCCCTTGTGGGGTGCCTTTTCGACTAGGATTCCAATTTTTGTTTTCGACAAACCCAGCGTTCAGCCATTTTTGAAAGATTTTCCTATTGATAG
>CANMFQ010000103.1 GCA_947497145.1 uncultured Flavobacteriaceae bacterium | reverse complement strand
CTAAAGATGGTTGTACTGATACTGATAGTGTTACTGTAACTGTTGAAGATAAAGTGAAAATTGGTGACTACCTTTGGGAGGATGCTAATCAAAATGGGTTACAAGACGATGGCAATAACGCTGGTATTAATGGCGTAAATGTTACCTTATACACTTGTAATGGAGATAGTAATGTAGGTGGTACACAAGTAACTACTGTTACTACCATGAACAACCCTGTAACAGGTAGACCAGGCTATTATAGCTTTGAGGTTTGCCCAGGTGATTCATACTATGTAGTTTTTGACAAGCCTACTGACTTTAACTTCACTACGCAAAACGCAGGTAACAATGATGCTATTGACTCTGATGTTAATGCTAATGGTACTACTGATTGTTTTGAAGTTGAAGATGAAGACATCCCAACTATTGATGCAGGGGTTACTCCTAGACCATGTGACATAAACCCTGATGCAGGAGATGATGTTGTTATTTGCGAAGGTGAGTCAACACGTCTTACTGCTAGTGGTGGTGGAACATATCGTTGGTCTCCAGGTGGACAAACTACAGCATCTATCAATGTAACACCATCAGCAACTACTACCTATACGGTAACTGTTACTAAAGATGGTTGTACTGATACTGATAGTGTTACTGTTACTGTTGAAGATAAAGTGAAAATTGGTGATTACCTTTGGGAAGATACCAATGGAAATGGTATTCAAGATGATGGTGATGACGCTGGTATTAATGGCGTAAATGTTACCTTATACACCTGTAACGGAGATAGCAATGTAGGTGGTACGCAAGTAACT
>CANMFQ010000102.1 GCA_947497145.1 uncultured Flavobacteriaceae bacterium | reverse complement strand
CTACATTTTTCTTTGATTGATAACCCTTGTCGGCCTTTAGTGGAATATCTGCTGGTAAATCAGCAGTATCTAAAACCTGCTCTAAATTTGCAATCTCATTGGTACTTGCCTTTGTTGTTAAGACCCCTAGCACCAAGCCTTCATTGTCCGTAACGTGATGTTTCTTGTAGCCAAACCTATATTTTCCGCCTTTCTTCAACCAAGCGGCATCCTTATCAACAGAATCTGCATATTGTTTTGTGACTGCAACTTCTTCAAGGTCTTCTCTATCTTGGGTGACTTTATGAGTGGTTTTGCCTTTGGGTTTTAAAGGTGTGTCTATTACACTGGCATCAACTATAGCTCCTGTCTTAACAATAATATTATGGGTTTCTAACTGCCTGTTTATTTCCTTAAAAAGTGGCTCATAAGCTTTTGCCTTACTCATCAGTGTTCTGAAACGACTTAGAGTGCTATGATCTGGAGCAACTTGATCTATATGTAAACCACAAAAATAACTAAACGAAATACTGTCATTGACTCGGTCTTCTACTTCATAGTCACTTAAACCATACCATGTTTGTAGCAAACTCATTTTAAAAAGAAGTAATCCGCTATAACTAGGCTTCCCTGTAGCACTCTTACCCTTGGTATAATGAAGGTTGAGAGTATCTTTAATAGGTTCCCAATTTATAATTGTATTTATCTGTGTGAAAAATGTACGCTTTATTTTTCGCGAACGAAGATCACAAATGCTATCCGCTAAGGTTGGTTGCTTTACTAATTCCATAAATGAAAGATACAAAATATCAAGAAATTAATCAATCCCTTGCAACGGTCTTA
>CANMFQ010000101.1 GCA_947497145.1 uncultured Flavobacteriaceae bacterium | reverse complement strand
GAACAGTTCGCTGGCGTCTCTGCATCACAGATGGTATAATCAAAACTATCTGTACCTGTGAAATCTGCATCTGGCGTATACGTAACCAAATCATCACTTGGATCATCAGGTGTATTGTTGGGATCGGTAATAACAACCGTACCGTTTGGCGGATCACTAGCCGTCAATGTACCTGTTGTGGGTACATCGCCATCATTTGCCAACACATCTATTACCAATGGTGCGTCTTCGTACGCTCCTACAGTATCTGGCATTGCATCTGCCGTTGCCTCTACCGTTGTTGTTATCGTTGCCGTAGAACAGTTCGCTGGCGTCTCTGCATCACAGATGGTATAATCAAAACTATCTGTACCTGTGAAATCTGCATCTGGCGTATACGTAACCAAATCATCACTTGGATCATCAGGTGTATTGTTGGGATCGGTAATGACAACCGTACCGTTTGGCGGATCACTAGCCGTCAACGTACCTGTTGTGGGTACATCGCCATCATTTGCCAACACATCTATTACCAATGGTGCGTCTTCGTACGCTCCTACAGTATCTGGCATTGCATCTGCCGTTGCCTCTACCGTTGTTGTTATCGTTGCCGTAGAACAGTTCGCTGGCGTCTCTGCATCACAGATGGTATAATCAAAACTATCTGTACCTGTGAAATCTGCATCTGGCGTATACGTAACCAAATCATCACTTGGATCATCAGGCGTATTGTTGGGATCGGTAATGACAACAGTACCGTTTGGCGGATCACTAGCCGTCAATGTACCTGTTGTGGGTACATCGCCATCATTTGCCAACACATCTATTACCAATGGTGCGTCTTCGTACGCTCCTACAGTATCTGGCATTGCATCTGCCGTTGCCTCTACCGTTG
>CANMFQ010000100.1 GCA_947497145.1 uncultured Flavobacteriaceae bacterium | reverse complement strand
TTAAAAATCCTTTAGATTTGTAATAAACATATAGTATATAATGAACATATGTTCATTATACATACGTTGCCAGTAATGCAATGAAAAACACAATCACAATCATATTAATTCTTATATTTTCAACTTCGACAAAAGCTCAAAGTGAAATCACGCTTGAATTTTTAAAAGGAGAATGGATTTCGGATTCGTTAAGAACAAATGAAAATGACCGATGGCGAGATTTCGTTTTTATTGACAGTTTAGGCCAATTTTATCGAACGACTTGGTGGAGCGAAAAATATGTTTTAGATTACAAATTAAAAGTTAATCAAAACAGAATTGAAAAATCCAACGAAGAAAAATTTAAAATAACTGCGGTTGACTCAAATACAATTGAACTTAACGGAACGGATTATTATGGCCTTTTTAAACGTGACCCTTGGCCGAATATCGGAAGTTATCAAGAATCGCTGAATCGATTTATAGTTGGAGATTCAATAAAGAAAATACTAATTGGAAATTGGAAATTGCAAAAAATTGAAGCAATTCAAACTGATAAGAATGATGAATATTCCAAAGAATATTTAGACTCTTACAAAAACCGAGATTTCTTAAACCAATCAGTTAGTAAAATAGTTCAGATAACTTTTAAGAAAAACAATAAATTCGACATAAAAGGTAATAACGGAAATATAATTTATCATAGATTTATGGTTGATGACGAGAAAATTCAACTTTGGAAATCGGACTACATTATTTCATTATACAGTGAACTGAAAGAAGACAATTTAGTTATTGTAGAAAACAAACACGGAATCGAAAGAAAATTGATTTTTGAAAAAGAAACTGAATAAAAACACTACTGGCAATAACTAAGCCTTCGTGTGGTCGGTACGACCCAACATGATGGCGCTGTTGACTGAACCGGCTGCTTTGCCGA
>CANMFQ010000099.1 GCA_947497145.1 uncultured Flavobacteriaceae bacterium | reverse complement strand
TCATTTCCGTTGGTATCTAGTAATCGAGCCTGAATATCAAGATTGGCATGTTGATTATGAGGATTAAAATTAAAGGAAACTGGTCCTGATTTTGCAAGAAAATAAAACATGTCAATATCATTAGTTTTACTTATAATACCAGTATTTTTAGCTTCTATAAGGTTTCCGTTTTCGGTAACCTCAATAGCGGTTGCAACATTCCTTGTGTCTCCATGGTCGTCTTCTATATAGCCAAAACTGTTTTGTAGTTTTGTTATTATTTGTAAGTCGTTTTCAGTGTTAGACGCATTGTTGTATTCCCCTAAACTCCATTGAGCAATAGGTTTTTGTAAGCTAAAGCCCATAATAGGCGCCCAATCTCCATGACCAGCGTAGTATTCTGTAGCACCCTGTCCATCATGTCGTAGTCCTAGTGTGTGTCCTATTTCATGAGCACCAGTATCGCCAGCATGTTTTCCTGTATTTACATTAAACACCCAGCAAGGATCATCGTTGTTCCAAGAAAATGAATTGAGGAATGCAGCGCCACCAGAATTTGGTTGAGCAGTATCAGTAGGTGTGAAAATACACATCATTCTTTTATGTTTTGGCGCAGCTTCAAAAACCGATCTGTTGGTAGTTACGTTTACATTAAAGGGGCTAAAGTCTTCAGCGATAATTTCCCAAGCAGTTTGTATTTCAGCATCAGATAGATTAACAGGTGCTGCATTTATGGTGTTTCCATTATTCCAGTCTGTATTACTTACAGTTTCACCATCAAAATCTAAATAAATAACTGCTGAAGCACTAGGTCTACTTTGTAGGTTTAAAGGTGGATTTTTGCGTGTTGTTTGTGTAACTTTTTTTGAAGATGAATTTTTTGTTATCGGGTCAAATGAGACACATAAAATAGAATTGATGTCTGTTTTTTTTGCAAAGAGTTGATTTTTATCATTTGTATAAATGCGATATGCATTGTTTTCTTTTCGTTCAATAATATGTCCTTGAATTTT
>CANMFQ010000098.1 GCA_947497145.1 uncultured Flavobacteriaceae bacterium | reverse complement strand
GTATCGGCAAAGTAGCCGGTTCAGTCAACAGCGCCATCATGTTGGGTCGTACCGACCACACGAAGGCTTAGTTATTTTAGGGTACGTTTTTTATTCTCTATATTTTATTTTTCTCGTTTTAAACATTTTTGTTTTTTTCTTTTTCAACTTTCCGCTTTCAGTTTGAATATGACTATATCTTTTTTTAGAAGTCCAATTTCCTTTTTTGTCATACTTATATTCAATTGTGTAGCAAACATTATCATTGTCGTTCCAATTTCTTTTATAAAATATTAAATCTCCTCGCTCATTATATTTATTCGAAGTCTTTTGTTTTTTCTCTCCAGAATGACTTATAGCTCTATTGTTAGAATTAATCAGTTCGTTTTTATTGTTATATTGATTAACGACGACGACGTTGTTTTCTAAATCGTAATTTGCAGTTTCATAACCAATTAAACTACCATTTCCATTAAAGTTTTTAAGTCTAATTAAGTTTTTTTCTTTGTCCAAGAAGTATTGAGCGATATTGGAAATTTGTTTTTTAGAATTATAATCTATTTGTACAAAATTACCTATTGAATCATATTTATATTCAGTGTGTTTTGTTTGATATCCAATAATGTTTATCCATCTTTTGTTATCAAGTCTAACTCTCCTTTGCAAACTGTCATACTTATAAATATTTAGCCAAATCAATTTATTTTTATCATCGAATCTTTTAAGGCTTGTCAGTTGCATAAATTCATTGAAGTTTTTATGTTCAATTTCTGTTTTAATTCCGTCCGAATTATAAAAACTCGTTTTTTCAATAATTTGAACAAAATTTGAATTCTTATCGTATTTCGTAGCATTAGTGTTATAACTTGCTATTGACTGTGAAAAAGTCAGTTGAGAGAGAAGGAAAGTAGTTAGTAAAATTGTTAATCTCATTGATGTTCTGTTTCTGTACATGTACCCTAACGTATGTATAATGAACATATGTTCATTATATACTATATGTTTTTTACAAATCTAAAGGATTTTTAATAGAAC
>CANMFQ010000097.1 GCA_947497145.1 uncultured Flavobacteriaceae bacterium | reverse complement strand
AGCTGCTTCAACAAATATTACAGGAGTTTCAGGTGACTGGGTACTGGAAGTGGGGAATTCATCATTTTTAGGGATGGTAAACTATCCGTATGATTTACAATGTGCAAATCAAGGGGTAGCAAGTAATCAAGATTATGATTGTGATGGAGTTGTGAATAGTGATGATGTAGACGATGATAATGATGGTATATTGGATATTGATGAAAAAATATGTTCAAATACGCCAAGCATAACATCACCTGCTTGGGACCTTAAAGTATACGAAGGGGGAAGTGGAGGAGGTGTAGCAAATCCATCAAAATGTAACGATCAATTTGGATTTGATAATCTAGTATTGGTAGCTTCTGGAACAATGGATAAGTTTCCGGGACGATTAAAAGCAGAATGGTATAATGGATTTTCTTTTACTGGAGCTCAAAATTTATTGCCAATATTGAATGCTAATGGAGCGGTTTTGACAGGGCGAGGGCCTAGAGCTGGTTTACAAGTATACGCGGTTACCTTAGAGCATACGTTTACAGAGGCAGATGCAGGAAGATATAATTTAGTGCCTGGTAATGGTAGAAATCATGATGGGAAAAGAGTGCTTAAAATTGATAGATTTGGTACAGAAGTAGCAGAATATTTTTGCATTGGACTATATACAACGCCTATGCCTGCGGTGAATAATTTAACATTTGAGCCGGGAGAAAAAATATTTATACATTTTACAGAGTATAACTATGGAGGTATTGGGATGGATTTTGAGCTCGTTCCTGCTCCTGGGCAAACTTTTTGTACAGGGGATTTAGATACCGATAATGATGGTATTCCAAATTACTTAGATTTAGATAGTGATGGTGATGGTTGCCCTGATGCTATAGAAGGCGGAGGCAGTTTTGATAGTGGTGATTTGGTAAATTCGTCACTACCAGGCGGAAACAGAGGTGCTAGCTATACAGGAACTTCGTCGTCACCAGTACGTACAAATTTAGGTAATGTAGTAGGCAATACAGGAACTAGAATCGGCATACCGACGGTTGCAGGTACTGGTCAAGGGGTAGGTAGTTCAAA
>CANMFQ010000096.1 GCA_947497145.1 uncultured Flavobacteriaceae bacterium | reverse complement strand
AGGTTCCGCCTGCATCTGTAATCTTTAAGTTATTTGCTTCTACTTCAAAAGCCGTGTTTAACTCATTATTAGGATCACCATCTAAATCAGGACTAGCACTACCACCTACAACCTCCCAAGTAGTTCCATTATAAACATATAACTGTCCGGCAGTCTGATCAACATAAGTAACACCTGCATTACTAGGCGTAACTGCTGGCGCACCAGTACCTAATAAAGAAAGTTCATTCGTTTTATCTGAATCCGCATCTCTAATATCAATAGTCGTACTATTGCCATCTGTAATTTTAACTTCAACGCTCTCATTTGTCGTTACTACAGCACTTGATAAATCTTGATCATCCGTTCCTGAATCATCTAAATGGGATAAATCTACGGTTTGACTCATACCATCTTCGATACCTACTGTCAGTATATTATTTGATGTGTTTATGGCTAAAGATTCGATATTTTGATCATCGGTACTTCCTGTTGCCAATTCTGCCAAAGCGTCTTCTACAGTTGTTGCCGTGAAATTACCTGCTGTATCCGATACAGATACTTCTGCGGCCGTTTGGTCATCGGTTCCTGAATTATTTAAATACGATAAATCTACTGTCTGACTTGCGCCATCTTCGATACCTACAGTCAGCACATTTGTTGCTGCATTTATCCCTAAATTCTTGATGTCTTGATCATCAGTCCCTGAATTATTTAAATGCGATAAATCTACTGTCTGACTTGCTCCATCTTCGATACCTACTGTCAACACATTTGTTGTTGCATTTATCCCTAAATTCTTGATGTCTTGATCATCGGTACTTCCTGTTGCCAATTCTGCCAAAGCGTCTTCTACAGTTGTTGCTGTGAAATTACCTGCTGTATCCGTTACAGATACTTCTGCGGCTGTTTGGTCATCGGTTCCTGAATTATTTAAATACGATAAATCTACTGTCTGACTTGCGCCATCTTCAATTCCTACTGTCAGCACATTTGTTGCTGCATCTATCCCTAAGTTCTTGATGTCTTGATCATCGGTACTTCCTGTTGCCAATTCTGCCAAAGCGTCTTCTACAG
>CANMFQ010000095.1 GCA_947497145.1 uncultured Flavobacteriaceae bacterium | reverse complement strand
ATGGGAGACTATCACGTACGGTTCTGTGAGAGACTTGGGGTGAAATTCCCCTTGTCTACTCGATCACAAACACGTTGTAACCAATTTAAGAAAATGAAAATAATCGCACTAATATTTGGACTTTTGATTTCCCTAAATATGTTTGGAAATGAACAATTGGGTAAAATCAATGATCCTGATGGTTACACCAATGTTAGAGAAAATCCAACGACTAAATCTAAAATTCTTTTCAAAATAACAGATTCTGAATATTTCTATTATGAAAGTTCTGATATTAAAGATTGGTGTAAAGTGACAAATATGGATGGAAATTCAGGATTTATGCATCAATCTAGAATTGAAAGTTTGAGCGAATTCACAATAAACGGAAAAACCTATAAATCGAATGAATCAAAACTAAAAGTGAGGATTAAAAAAATAGGCAATACACAAATAAAAATATCTCAAATAAAAAATCCTAAATCTTATTGTGATGCTTTTATAGAAATTACTAACAACGAAACAAAAAAGTTCAAATACGAATTTATAGAAGCTCTTGGAGGTTCGGCAGGTATTGCATTTTTAGAAAATGTAGTTCCTAATCATATTCTGATTGTTAAACATGGAGATTATGATGGCAGAACTATTATTATTAGTGAAAATGGACAAGTAACAGAAGTTGCTGGAGGCTCAGTATCTGAATTAATTGACAACAAATACCTTGTAAATTTAGCTGAGTGTGATATAGGTTATTGTGGCTTCTCAATCTATGATATTCTTCAAGAGAAAATAACATTTAGCTATGAGACTGAGTTTGAATTATATCAATTTAAAGAACAAATAATTTTTGATTTAGATTTTGAAAATGGAAAGGACTATCATTTATTTGACTTTGACAAAAAAAAGTTTAAGAAATTAGAAATCAAAACAAACATTGAAGATAACTATTTCAAAAAAATAATCAATTACGAACTTGAAAGAGGATGTTTATGCAATTAAAAAAACTGGTTACAATCGAGTAGACGGCTCCGCCGTAATTAAATAGCGGAGTGCGCCTCTCACACCACCCAGCGTACGGGTCTCGTA
>CANMFQ010000094.1 GCA_947497145.1 uncultured Flavobacteriaceae bacterium | reverse complement strand
ATTTAGTTCTATTAAAAATCCTTTAGATTTGTAATAAACATATAGTATATAATGAACATATGTTCATTATACATACGGTTGCCAACAATATGAAGAAAACTCAAAAAAAGAAGATATTTAAACGAATATTTTTAGTTCTGACAATTTCAGGACTTCTTTTTTTGCATTTCTATGTTCCTAGATTTATAACTGAAATTAAGAATCCTCTCATACAATTAATTAAAGGTAATTATTTAATTACAGCAGTTCCAATTTTCGAGAATAATGAACTAAATGGAAAATACATCAACTTTAATTCTTTTGATGATACAAAATTGTCAAGTTTTTTAACTTACTCAAGTTTAGATACAGTAAAAGGAACAATCATTTTATTACACGGAATTAGGTCTAAAAAAGAAAGTTTTATTGAATTGAGCACTAAACTATCAAAACTTGGTTTCAATACGGTAGCATTGGATTCAAGAGCTCACGGACAAAGTAATGGAACACATTGTACTTTCGGAGTAAAAGAAAAAAAAGATGTCTCTGAATTAATTAGTATTTTATCAGAAAAAGAAGGAATAACTGAAAATATAGGAGTTTGGGGTCAATCTTTAGGAGGAGCAATTGGTTTACAAGCTCTTGGAAATGATAAACGAATTAAGTTTGGAATAATAGAAAGTACATTTTCCGATTTTAAAACAATAACAAATGATTACTTTAATTATCACGCTGGATTTAATATTAGACCTTTAACTAATTATTTGGTTTATAGAGCTGGACAAATAGCTGAATTTGAACCAAAAGAAGCAAAACCAATTAAATATTGTGAAAGTATTGAACAGCCTATTTTAATTGTTCACGGAAATAAAGACGAAAGGATTAATATTCAATATGGTAAAGATAATTTTTCAAAAATCCCAAGTACAAAAAAAGAATTTATAGAAATACAAAATGCTAATCACTTGAATGTTTGGAAAACTGGAGGAGATGAATATTTTGAACGAATAATAAAATTTATAAAAGAAAATACTGTTGGCAATAACTAAGCCTTCGTGTGGTCGGTACGACCCAACATGATGGCGCTGTTGACTGAACCGGCTGCTTTGCCGATAC
>CANMFQ010000093.1 GCA_947497145.1 uncultured Flavobacteriaceae bacterium | reverse complement strand
ATCGGCAAAGCAGCCGGTTCAGTCAACACCGCCATCATGTTGGGTCGTACCGACCACACGAAGGCTTAGTTATTGTACGCAGTTTTTTTATTTTTATTCGGTTTTATTATGTAAATCAGATAAACGATTAAAAAAATCAAAAGTGGTATCTGAAAACTTAAATAATTAAATTTCTCAATAGGTATTTCAGTCATTCTTCTTACGATTGGTGAAATCATAAGAATAAAGCTTAATATTTTCCCAAGTCTTGATTTGCCGTATTTGGTAAAATTCAAAATGAGTCCAATTAGTCCTAAAACAGCAAATATTTGGTCACTATTTCCAAATTCAAAACTTGTAAATATCAGCCAAAAAATAAATGGAAGTCCAATCATTTGTCCCATAAGAATTATGAGCGAATATGAGGTTAGAGAAATAATTTTCAATTTATTTTCCATTTAATTTTTTAAGTTCCGCTTTTTATCAAATCCTGTGCGTTTTTAATTCCGCAACCAATTACAAAAATTCGAGTTCTCCAGTCATTCATTCCACCATAGGGAATTTTGTCAGTCCAATATTCAATTTCACGTTTTTTGAGTTCAGACAATATTTGTTCGACTTCTTGGTCAGACTTATACATTCCAATATAATTCCGATTTGCGTGTTCGTCCGATTTAATTTTTTTAAGAGCGTATTCAACAGCTTCTTTTTCGGTCGCAAAGTATTCCAAAGTCTGTTTATCTCCACGTTCTGTATAAAACCATTGGAAAAGGCCTCCATTATTTTCCAATCCAAAACCCTCATAAATAGCATTTCCATTAATACTATAACTATTCATTGGATAGCAATTTTCCTTTAGCCATTTTTCCAATTCAATTACGGTTTTTATTTCAGTTTCGGTCATTTCTTAAATTGCGTACAACGGTTCGGCTAAGCGTAGTGCGGAGGTGAGGAAACTTTTCGTTTCCGTCTGCACACGAAGCTAAAGCTTTTGGTTTCGCTTTTTCTTTTTTTACCCAAAGCTAAATCCCAAAGATTTAGCGACTTAATAAATATACACAGACCTTTCGATTTAGCCCTAAAGTCCGCATTACGTTTAGGTATTGTTGAACTAAACCTAAAGGTAGCTTCATTCTTGTATTTAAGAATTCTTCACGACCTTTAGGATAGTAATAATCT
>CANMFQ010000092.1 GCA_947497145.1 uncultured Flavobacteriaceae bacterium | reverse complement strand
TTTTTGCGTTTTTCAACCACCTAATTTAGTAAATAATTACCGACCAAGAAAGTCCGCAAGGACTGTCGCAAGTAAGCAAGAAACCAGCAATAAATTATATGCGGTGTTGGCGTGTCGTTATTATTTCAATGAGATAGAAAATCAATTAATTCAATTCCTTAGATATATCTATATTATATTGTTTTTCCAATGCTGTTAATAAAGCTTCATCGTCACAAGGTGTATTTTTAACAGTCTCGTAAATCCACTTTTTAAGATTATCAAGACCCATTTTATCTTCTAATTTTTTAAATAACAAATAAGCTCCATAATATCTTGCAGGTTGATTCACATTATCTTGGGTCATATCTGCTGGGGTGATATTAAAAGTAGCTCCAGGTGGAGTACTTCCAGTTTCATCAAAATATTTTTGTCCTTCTGCTGTTAGTTGTTTTCTAATTGTTTCTGGTAACACAATGACTCCTCCCCAAGATGCTAAACTCAAACTACCATCTTCTTTTATCACTTTGTCATATTCTTTTTTACGGTTATTAACTACTTCTTCAAAAATATTTGGTCTTAAGTTTTTTGTTACTTTCGATTCTGACCAAACTGCTTGTCCTTCAACAAACCACCTTGGTGTATCATTACAGGTTGAAAATTGTTTTTGCCAAGCGTGAACTTGTTCATGAGCTATTAGATCATAAAGTCGTTGTTCAGCTTGTTGAGATAATTTTTCTGATTGATTAAATATTACCCACCTTGTTGTATTACTAACTGGAGCTAAATATGAAGTGTCAGCAACAATAGCGACATCTGCCCAATTCATTTTTTCTCCTTCAGTAATATGAAATTTGAGAACTTCACGATAAATTGTATTTAAATGTGGAATCGCTTCTAAAGCAACCTTTTCATTTTTTTCGTCGAAATACAGCGTATATTCTAAATTTGCATCAGAGTCTTGAATCTGATAAGAGGCTAAATCATTGTTTTGAGAATCTTGCTTAAAGTAGGTGTATTCTTCTTGTCCACAAGATAATAGACTTAGGCACACTATTAAAATAAGGTAATTTCTTCGTAATGGAATTATGTTTATCATTTAGTTTTTATGTTATAGTTATTTTCTACAAATGTGTTTGTAAATTAAATATTTCAGGACGGGTCATAATTGTTGCCAACGGTGTTGTG
>CANMFQ010000091.1 GCA_947497145.1 uncultured Flavobacteriaceae bacterium | reverse complement strand
ATCGGCAAAGCAGCCGGTTCAGTCAACAGCGCCATCATGTTGGGTCGTACCGACCACACGAAGGCTTAGTTATTGTACACCGTTTTTATTTATTTATTAATATCTGTTCAACATATTTTTTGTGATTGTCGAATCCGTTCTTTTCTGGATTTTCCAAGTCAACCATTTTATCAATTGCTGAGTCGTAAATCTGCCAATTATACTTTTTCGATAATTCAATCAAGGCATAAATTGCGTTTTCTCCGTATAATGACAGCATAAAATTACTTGAATACTCATTGTCGGTAAAAAAGTCAATTGTAAAATCAATTCCGATTATTTCTCTGTGATTATCGTCTTTTTTTATTCGGTTAAATGAGCTTTCTAGAATTCCGGGAAAATCAGTCGTTTCCAATTGGTCTTCGTCAAGTTCCGCAACTGATTTTATTTTCTGTCTTGAATTAAAAAGTACAATATTCCAACTCATGTTTTATTTTTTCATTATTCCAGCTCGGTCAAGATACTCCCCAATAGAATATCTTGGAAGTCCTTTTTCATAACCTAATCGGTAAAATCCGATTCCATCGCTTTTTTGTCCGTTTACAGATTCTTGGATTTCTTTTGCCTTATGAATGATTTCTAATTCTGTCAATTCAGATTTGCTTTCAATGATTTCTCCTTTTTTTAGTCCACCTTTTGAACCATAAGGAACTAATATAATTTTTGTCGCATTAAATGTCCTATTCCCAAATTCAGATTCCAGTTTTTCAATTCCGCTTGAGTCAAAAGCATTCCAATTAACGTTTTTTGTTCTTCCAAATCTCATCGGTAAATCAGGTCGAAAATATTGTAATTCCTTTTCTGTAAAGGGTAGATTTTCAATAAATATCGATTTGTTCTTGAAAATATCAGATGACATTCGATAGAAAATTGTTTTGACTCGAAAATTGTCAGAGAATGTCCAATTATTATCAGCCCAAAGACAATCATAAAACACTTCATAATTGTCAAATCCAATTATTCGAAATGGTCTTTCATCAAATTCCGTTTTATAAATATCTCCTAATTTCATTTTTTCGCAAATGGTGTACAACGTATGTATAATGAACATATGTTCATTATATACTAACCTGTTGTGCATTTTGATTTAAAGTAAAAAAGTTGTGCAAACTGCTTTATAGCAGTAAATTGAAGTGTCTAAAA
>CANMFQ010000090.1 GCA_947497145.1 uncultured Flavobacteriaceae bacterium | reverse complement strand
AAGATTATTACTATCCTAAAGGTCGTGAAGAATTCTTAAATACAAGAATGAAGCTACCTTTAGGTTTAGTTCAACACGGTGAATAAAACATAGCTACTAAGTGCTAAACCGAGTGGTCTGTGTATATTTTGAAAGTCCGTAAAATTTTTAATTTTGCTTTTAAAAAGAGAAAAATTTAAAACAAAACATAAAAATTCGGCTCTGTGTTAATAAGAAAGTTAGCGCCTTTTTGCACGCTACGCTTCATACACAAGTCTGTTGGTAATAATTATATCCTGAACGCAAATGAAACGGTTACTACTAATTTCTATTTCAGCTTTGCTTTTGACATCTTGCGGGGCTAAAAAATTTCTAACTTCATCAACAATTCCAAACGAAATTGGAGAATTGAATTATTTTGAACCCTTATCTTATATTCATTATGTTGAGAAGGGGAATAAAGCCATTTTAAGTGACTCGCTGTCAAATATCACTTTTTCTAGATTAGACTCTATATTATCAAATTCTAAGACTACTTTGCCTTTAGCGGAAAAAATTATACTCGATAACGACAGTATTAAGGTACGTGTCGAGAATGAACTTGGAAATTTATCGCAGGTCATAAATCAACGAAGAAAACTTGATGGTATTGAAGTTACACCAGTTATTGACTCAATTTTAAAAAAGAACAAACAAAGATTTGCTCTTGCGATTGTCGCCACAGGGTTTGGACGGAGAAAAGGCAACTATGGTCGACAAGTGGTAAAAGGTGCAGCGATTGGAATTTTAACTTTAGGAATGTTGGTTCCAGCACCAATAAAATCTAACCTAACATTGCATGCATTTATTTTTGATTCGGAGAAGAACGAAATCACATTTTATAAAAGGTCAATGCCAGTACAAAAAGAACCGACCGACTCAGAAGTAATAAACAAGCAGTTGTTTGAACTATTTAAAGGCTACTTTTATGAAAATAAATAACTACTGCGAACGGAAACTATAAACAATACGGGCTTCGTACTTAGTCGCTGGCTTTGTGTATTTATGAAATCTGCCAAATCTTTTGGATTTTGCTTTAAACAAAGAAAAGAAAAAACAAAAGATTTCACTATGTGCGTGGCGGAAAGCAAACGCCAGTTTGCTCCTGAACTGTTCATAGTGTGCCAAGAATCAACCACGGCAATAAATAAAAAAAAACTGGTTGAATGCTGTAATTAAGATGATGGTAGG
>CANMFQ010000089.1 GCA_947497145.1 uncultured Flavobacteriaceae bacterium | reverse complement strand
TTACAGATATACAATCGTTGGGGTGCTTTAGTTTATGAGAACCTCAATTATCAAAATGATTGGACAGGAGAAGCCGCCAAAGATGCCTTAGGTAGCAAAGAAAAATCACCAAGAGCAACCTATTATTATATTATAGAATTAGAAAACAGTGGAATGCCACCTATACAAGGGTATTTTTTACTGGGCTTATCACAATAGATTTACAAATAGCAAAAAGCACCTCAGATGAATAAAATTATAACCTACACCCTGTTTTTTATATTTTTTGGTAGTTTACCAAATATAGTAAGCAGTCAACAATTACCTCAGTTTACGCAATATCAGTTTAACACCATAGCGGTTAATCCTGCGTATGCTGGTGCGAGTGATTTTTTCACGATAAATCTTTTAAATAGAAATCAGTGGGTAGGGATTGAAGGTGCTCCTGTAACCCAAACCATATCGGTTAATTCAAGTGTTCCCAATTCGAATTTTGGGGTAGGCTTATCGGCTATCAATGATAAGTTAGGTTTTGAGAAAAACAGTTTTGTGTATGCCGATATTTCGTATACCTTGGATATAGGTTATAAAAGCACAAAAAAAATAAGTTTTGGACTAAAAGCAGGAGCGAGTAAGTTTGGTATTTCCGACGATATTCTTCAAGATAATCAAAACAGTAATGATGATTATTTAAATTCGATATTAAATCAATGGCGTCCTGATGTAGGATTAGGGGTATACTATCGTAGCGAATATTTTTATTTAGGTTTATCAGCACCCAAACTTTTTGATTTTTCATCGAATAGCATCTCCAATTATCAGTTAGATAATCGTTTAAATTATTATTTCAATGGCGGCTACTTAAAAAACATAAATAGTCGTTTAAAACTACGTCCTTCCTTTTTGGTTAAATATGTAAATGGTTCACCGCTTTCAGTAGATTTAAGTACCTTTTTTATATTGAATGAGAAGGTTTGGCTCGGCGCTAATTACCGTTATAAAGATGCCATAGGAGCTACAGCCAAGCTATCGGTTTTTGAAGGATTTGAAGTTGGGTACGCCTATGAGTTTCCTATAACCGATTTAGGTAGATTTACCAGCGGATCACATGAGGTGTTATTGATATATAAGTTTAAAGTTCGCGATTGTAGATGTCCTTATTTGTATAATTAATATCGTGTTATACATTTAAATTTAGTTTGACATTATCGGTTGAGCATCCTTTATAGAGATAATTGAAAA
>CANMFQ010000088.1 GCA_947497145.1 uncultured Flavobacteriaceae bacterium | reverse complement strand
ACATATTTTAGCCATTCTCTGGGGTTAACATGGTTTGCCTTGCAGGAGCTAAAGAAAGAATATAGTATTGCTGAATTTTGAGCTGCTTTGTGTGAACCAGCAAACAAATAATTTTTCCTACCCAAGGCTAGCGGTCTTATTGCATTTTCAATAAGATTGTTGTCGAGTTCCAATCGAGGATCAAGAGTTACCGCTTCTAGTTTGTGATACTGCTTGAGATAATATGTCATTGCTTTTCCTATAGCACTTTTGGGTAAAACTTTAAGACTTTCTTTTTCTATCCAAGTTTTAATTTGCTTTATCCGTGGTTGGATTTCTTTTAACCGAAGTTCTTGTTTAAGTTTTAAATCTTCACCTGCTATAACTTTAATGTCTTTTTCCTTAGCATATATCTGTCCAAATAATTCTAGGGCATGTTTAGCTCTGTTTGGATCATTGTCCTGAGCATCAAAAAACTTTCTTCGAGCATGTACTAGACATCCCACAAGAGTGATTCCTTGTTCTACCCCTATAGTATCATACACTTTATAACCATCGCATTGCAGGTAACCTTTGTAATGTTCGAGTATTTCCTTGGGTCCAGCTTTACCTCTTCCTTTTTGATAATTGAACAGCACAAGGTTGTCCAATGGACTACGATAAACCCATTGATATCCTTGGTGTGTGCTTTTGATTTTGTCTTTGTCCAATACTTTTATTGGTGATTCATCTGCTTGGATATAATCGCTTGAGATGACTTTTTGTTTTAGTCTGTTATAAAGTGGTTCTAGTAGCACACAACAACTGTTTACCCAGTCAGAAAACGTACTTTGAGAGGCATTCCAACCAAAATCACGTTTAAACATTTGTATTTGACGATACAGAGGCATGTGGTCTACATATTTGCTAACCAAAATATGAGCTAAGAGAGATGCCTCGGCAATAGATTTTTCGATAGGACGACTAGGGAGTGTTCCGATAAGAATACCTTGACCATCTGCTTTCACATACTTTGGTCGAATGGTTCGCCGTTTTATTAAACTGGCAGGTGTATACTCTAGAGTTTCTGTTATTTCTTCTCCTATTCTAACTAAGCCTTCTACATCTTGTTCTGGCTCAATAATAACTTCCCTTACTGGTAGATTATCTGGAAGCTGGTTGCGTCCTTGATGTTTTACTTTTTTTCTAGAATAGGAGATGTTTTCTGCGGCAGGTTCTTCTTGTTTTTCCATCTCTGGAAGGTCGAACAAAGTGGGTTGTCCCGATAAGGGCTGA
>CANMFQ010000087.1 GCA_947497145.1 uncultured Flavobacteriaceae bacterium | reverse complement strand
GATAACATTGATTTGAGAAAATTGCCAATGGTAAAACAAATATGGAAATTGTTTCCTTATAGTTGCAAGCCATTTATACCCTTTTCTTATACTGGTTTTGTAGCGCTTATACCTTCTCCTTGCCCACCAAACTAATCGTGCGCTTAATAAACGGAAGACTTTTGTGAGTTCATACATCTTAAATTTACCGTAGTAGCTTACCCATCCCTTTATTTTAGGGTTTAGGTATTGTGCTATTCCTACAATGCTTTTAAAACTTAATTTGTTCACATTTAGCTCTGCCAGTTTATCAGCTATTCGTTTTCTAGAACTTATACTTATGGCACAATCATAACCAAGAAACATTTTCTTATTTTTCTTTGAAAATGCACTTCTTGGTTGAAAGGAGTACCCTAGGAAATCAAATTTAATGACTGGATACTTTTCCTTTCTTCGATAATCGCTACAATAGACAATTTTTGTCTTTTGTGGGTGTAATTCTAACCCCACAGCGTTCATCCTTAGATGTACTTGTTTTAGCAGTTGTTCTGCATGGGATTTACTTTTACAATGTATAATCACATCATCGGCATAACGTGTGAATTTTACATTCTTATCTGTCTTTTCTAGCCACTTATCAAAGGCATAATGTAGAAACAAATTTGCAAGCAAAGGGCTAATTACCCCGCCTTGCGGTGTTCCTTTTCCTTGTTTTTGTACTAGTTGTCCAGATATTGTAAAAACGGGTGCTTTTAACCATCGTTTGATGTAAAGAATAATCCAATTTTCGGGGATATGTCTCTTTACAGCACACATCAGTTTTTCATGGTCTATTGTATCAAAGAATCCTTTAATGTCTAAATCTATTACCCAGTTCTGTTTCCAACAGTTTTCTCGTACCTGTTGCAATGCTTGATGTGCATTTCTATGAGGTCGATATCCGAAGGAATGGGGACTGAATACTTGTTCTAGTCTAGGTTCTATCAACATTTTAACCACCATTTGCCCTATTCTGTCATTTATGGTAGGTATGCCTAGTTTACGAACGCTTCCGTCCTTTTTGGCAATTTCTACTTCTTTGACAGGTGGAGGAAAATAGCTTCCTGATGCCATTCGATTCCAAAGTTTGTACAGATATTTTCTGCGATTTTTATTGTATGCTTCCATACTTACCGCATCTACCCCTTCACTTCCTTTGTTGGCACGCACTTTTTGATAAGCCTCCCAAACCATTTGGCGACTTATCGGTATTGATTTTGTTTCACTCCATAGACTCATCCTCAATTTATTGAGTTGGTAAATAAAA
>CANMFQ010000086.1 GCA_947497145.1 uncultured Flavobacteriaceae bacterium | reverse complement strand
AGTATCGGCAAAGCAGCCGGTTCAGTCAACACCGCCATCATGTTGGGTCGTACCGACCACACGAAGGCTTAGTTATTGTAAGCAGTTTTTATATTCCTCCAACCTCTTTTTTCAATACTTCTAACATTTTCAGTATCCTTTATTGATTTTAGGAATTCAGAAAGTAAATTCAATTCATTATCGTTTAAATTACCTTCATACGGCATTACATAGATAGCATTTCCAAAATTATCTCTTGTTTTTTCGGGCGAATCATCTACAATTAAAGATTTCTCTAGTCGAAAACCTTGCTTCTTTACTTTTTTCAATCTTTTTTCTCGGACATATTTATCCAATTCATAGTCACGCTTCAAAGTACATCGACTTCTTGCCCAAATAAATTCAAATTCTATTTCAGTTGGTTTAATTAATTCTACAACATCTTTAACATACTTATCATCTGCGGAAGACCAAACAGCAAGTTTAAAATGCTCGCTCATCTCGGTCAGAAATTTGTTTAAATTTGGACGCTTATAAACAAAATACTCCGCATATTGAAAGTCAGACTTAATTTCTAATTTGGATTCAGTTGCGTGAATTAGAGTTTCGTCTAAATCAAGTATTAATAATATTTTATCTGTTTCGTTCAAATTATTTTAAGCAGTTTATTTAGTTTAGAATCCAATTCTTGAAAGTTCATTAATCTCAATTCCGAGATTTTTTATCCATTCAATGCCAAAAATTGCAGGTTTTTCGTAAATAATTCTATTATATTCCATTCTGTCGAACTCGTCTTTATTATCTCTTTTTTCTTCAAGTTCCAATTTAGCTTTTTGGATTTTTTCTAATTCAATTTCGTTTAATTTTGGAAATTCTAGAATCTTATTTTTATTGTCTTTAAGGGATTCAATTTTTTGTTCAAGTATTTCAACTTCTTCTTTTGAATAACTAACAGAAATTTCTTGGTTCAGCAGACATTTCCATTCGTTATCTTTTTGAATTAGATTAAAAAGCGATTTATCCCTTTTGTCAATTAGGAATTTTACTCCGTCATCACTTTTAGTAATGCTAGCTGCTCTAACCCAAATGTAAATTCTATCTAATTCCCAATCTTTCATTCGTTTTGTCAAATTGCTTACAACGTTGATGTGTATGGTTAGTTGCGTGGTTTAAGCACTAAAGATAGTAAATAAAACCCGAATAGAAAATCCGCAAGGATTTTTGTAAGTAGGCTAGTAGTAGCAATTAATTATACACGGTGTTGAACTAAACCTAAAGGTAGCTTCATTCTTGTATTTAAGAATTCTTCACGACCT
>CANMFQ010000085.1 GCA_947497145.1 uncultured Flavobacteriaceae bacterium | reverse complement strand
GAGCCGTATGATGGGAGACTATCACGTACGGTTCTGTGAGAGACTTGGGGTGAAATTCCCCTTGTCTACTCGATGCTCAACCGTTTGTGGGTCATTTGACAACCGTAGCGAAAAGTACAGTTCACGCATTTGGAATTTGGAAATAGTCAGTTAGATTTGAGAAAAAACGATGTACAAACAAATAATCTACATAATACTACTTTTCACTTTTCAAACTTTTGTTGGACAAAACAAAGTATCCTATCTTGAAAAATCAGAAGAACCAATTGACTTCTGTGGAAAATTAAAGAAAGTAAAAGCTCTTGAGGGAACTTTTGCTAAAATTTGGCACAATGGAGGAATTTACAGCACCCTAAATGGAAGTGATAATATTAAATGGCCTAATTCAGAAATTAAAAAAATTGCAGGAAAAGAATATTGGAAAGATTTTGAGCCACAAATTGGCGATATTGGAGAAATAATTTTCGTTACTAAATCAAAATACAAGGAGATAATTTACATTCTAAAAATCAAAGATTATTATGTCCCAATTAAATGTTCGTATTTAGTAAACACAAATAGTTTTGATGTTAAAGAAGTAGAACAAAAAAGGTGGGACGAAATAACCGTTTATGGAAAAGGAGATTGCAATTTTAGAAAAATTGGAATCAATGAAACTTGGAATCGAGCAGGAATAGCGGAAATAGATAAAATGTCGGAATCATTTGCTTGTGAATTGAAAACCAAAGGAATTGACACTTTAATGTTGGTCAAAAGAATATCTGATAGGAGTTCTTCTCCTTATGAAGAAGAATACGTTTTGTGGAAAGAAAATGGACAAGGATATTTAAAGATTTTTGAGAATAACGAAAAACATAAACCGACTCAAACCGAACTTAAAAAATTCGAATGGGATGACCTAATTAACTTCTATGAAGAAAACAATGTTTCATCCGAAACAAAAAAACCAGAATCAATAATTAGTCATTTTACCAACTTAATAGTGCAATTTTACAATGGTTCTGACTTTTACGCTTTTGGAATGCAATTGGTTTGTAAAGAAGAAGATGAAAAATTAACGAATGTTCAGTTTATTAGACGAATTGAAAATAAATTGAAATAAAAAAAATGCTACACAACACCCTGTCCTATAATTCATTGCCAGTACTTGTCTACTTGCAAAAATCCTAGAAGATTTTCTGTCCAGGTTTTATTTGCTAACTTTAGTGCTTGAAATACGCCACAAATCATACACAACACCGTTGGCAACAATTATGACCCGTCCTGAAATATTTAATTTACAAACACATTTGTAGAAAATAACTATAA
>CANMFQ010000084.1 GCA_947497145.1 uncultured Flavobacteriaceae bacterium | reverse complement strand
ATCGGCAAAGCAGCCGGTTCAGTCAACAGCGCCATCATGTTGGGTCGTACCGACCACACGAAGGCTTAGTTATTAGCAACAGTTTTTATTTTGTCAGTTTAGTTATTCGGTTGTATTCTTTCCATTTTGGGTCTTTATTAAATCCGCATCCAAATTCAACCAGTTTATTCGGGTCTTCATACATTTCAGCAAGCTTTTGTGATGCAAATTCGGCATTGTCAATATACATATCCATAATGAATCCAAAGTCCGTTGCAACTCTTGCTACAGGATGCGTTATACAACCTTTTTTTAGTTCATTTATAAAGTAGTCTTCAATAGTTCCAAAGTCTAATTCGTCCGATTCAGCTTGATTTTCAGAAATCTCAACATTGAATTGTAGATTAAATGGGCAACATTTTTTGAATTTGTAATCCACATAAGCTAAATCAACCCATCCAGTTGCAGGTTTTCCAGAATCAGTTTGAACCATAACTACCGAAATTGAATTTTGCGGATACAAATCAGAAGAATCCTTTATCGAATTACAATCAATTTTTTCTTTGTCGCTCTTAAATAAGTCAAATATTCCCATTTGTTCAGTTCGTTGTAATTGTTGCTAACGGTAAATATAACAAACGTTGTTGTTCCGAAGGACAACTATGTTTTGTTATATAGTGTTATACACATTTTATATTCCTTGCCAAACTATTCTATCATCTGATCCAATAGCGATCTTTTCTAAAATTAACTCAAATTTCATTGAAACGTCCCAAAAATCGGTTTTAGTTAATTCAGAAATTTCGTTAGTTATCCGTTCCTCCAATTCATTTATTCGTTTTCCTTTCCAAATTTTATCAGATAAACATACGACAAGGTCTTCTATTTTCAGATCTTCATTCTCCCAATTCCCGTGAGTTATGGTAAATCTTGATTCCTCATCATTGTAACCAATTTCTTTTAGTATTTTAAATCCCTCAGATTCGTGCTTTTTACCTTTTTTATATAATTCATCCGTAATTACAGCTTTTCCGATGTCGTGAGTAGATGCACCAAATAGTATTTCTTTTTCATTTAACACCAAGTTTGGCCATTCAGTTTTTAATTGTTCAACTATATGCGAGGCAGTTGAATTAACAATAGTTAGGTGCTTAATAAGTCTTTGAGGAGCGTCAAATTGCTCCAGTAAATTCCTTATTTCTTTCGATAATTCTACTATTTTCAAATAATTTATTTTATTGTGTATAACGTCACGGCTATGGGTAGTTGCTTAAAAACCTAAAGATAGCAAAAAGGCACGAACCTGAGGAAAATTCGGAGAATTTTCCGATTGGCGCTTACCATACCCAAGCAATTACTTATAGCCATTGTTGAACTAAACCTAAAGGTAGCTTCATTCTTGTATTTAAGAATTCTTCACGACCTTTAGGATAGTAATAATCTT
>CANMFQ010000083.1 GCA_947497145.1 uncultured Flavobacteriaceae bacterium | reverse complement strand
ATGGGAGACTATCACGTACGGTTCTGTGAGAGACTTGGGGTGAAATTCCCCTTGTCTACTCGATCACAAACACGTTATGAGTAATTCTAAAAATGATTCAAAAATTTTTAAATATAATCTTCCAATTAGGCATCTTTATAGTTCTTATAACGTTGCTCTGGAGTAGTTCGCAAGTGATAATAAATAATTTTAGATATATTGATGTTATTAAAACTGGAAAAATAATCGGAATTGAATATGTTGATGGAAGCCCGGATAATCTTAAAGGAACATATGATAATAAAATACTTATTGAATCAGAAAATAAAATAGTATATGGAGGAACTCAAAAAGCTTACTCTATTGGTGATATTGCTAAACTAAGATATACCGGAAAGGTCCCCTCTAATATCTTTGAGATAAACGGACAGAAAATTAGTTCTAAATATGATATTTGGGATTGGTTATCGCCTATTCTATTTTTATTCTGTGGATTTATGTTGTTTATGTATATTAAAATGTGGGTTTCTAATCTTAAGAATAGTATTATGAAAAAATAAAAACTCATAACACTATATATAGCAAATTGGGCGATTAGTATTTAATCGAAAGGTTGTTGTCTATTGGCAAAGTCGCCAAATCTTTTGATTTGGTATTAAAAGAGAAAAATTAAAACAAAATACAAAAAATTTGGCTTGTGGCTAAACCGAAAATAATCGCTTGTTTTCTACCCAACTTGCCATATATTTAACGTTGGCACACATTTGAAAAATGGAAATCTATCTAATCTTATTCTTACTTCTGATTGGACTAATTGTCGGACTGATTATTTGGATAGTGAGACTGTTCAGTTTATATAGAAAAGGGAAGAAAAAATCTTTTGCAATTCAAGTTTCAATTCTGACTGCATTGCTAATTCTATTGACATGGGAACTTCAAATATTTCCGCTTTCAAAAAATTTCTACATACAAAACAGAACAACTGAACTGACAGGTAAAAAATTCTGGAGTTGGGAAGAATTTGATTACGAAGAAATTAGTGTGCGTGGAGAAGGTTACACATTGGACATTTACAAATTTAGCGAAGAGACAGCTGAATATTTTAAGAATCCTGACAAAGAATTTTTTGACAATCTTCCCACAAAAGAGTTTGCTGACATAAGATGGACAAGAACCCCAGTCAAAGAAAGCGAACAAGAGATTTTAGAATTTGTTATCCCAACTTATGGCGGATGGAAAGGAGAAATAGTTGAACGACAAGATTTTATCCGACAAATAGCAAATCAGCCAGGGTCATATTATTCATATGATGACGGTGGAAGTACGAATTTCTATCTAATCGCACCTGACAAAAGATTAGTGATTTTGATTAATCATAATATGTAAAGAGAAAAATAAAAAACGTGTGCCAATAACTAAGCCTTCGTGTGGTCGGTACGACCCAACATGATGGCGCTGTTGACTGAACCGGCTGCTTTGCCGA
>CANMFQ010000082.1 GCA_947497145.1 uncultured Flavobacteriaceae bacterium | reverse complement strand
GATGGGAGACTATCACGTACGGTTCTGTGAGAGACTTGGGGTGAAATTCCCCTTGTCTACTCGATCACAAACACGTTACCTGCAATTACAAAAATGAGTACATACAAAGAAGTTTTTCGGGAAATAGAAAATTCAAAAGATAAGCGTAAAATATCTAATCTTCTGAATAGTTTAATTGGCAAAAAACCTGAAGAAGAATATATCTCACAAATAATTCAATTAACTGAAAAGGTTTCCGACATTAAATACTCAGCAATCAACTTGCTATCCGATTTCAACTCCGAAAATCTTGAAAATTTTTTTCTTTCAAAAATAGATAATGAATCAAACAAATTAATTATCACAAGACTTATTAGGGGATTAAATCTAAATGGAAAAGAAAAAGCTTTTGAGTTCTTATTAGATTATTTCAAGAAGACAAAAAGCGTTGATATTAAGTCTCAGATTATTCAAACACTCCGAGTAATATATTCTCGAAACGAAATTTGTGTTGAAAACATTGATAGATTAAAGAAAATCATTGGTAATGATTATCCATTTTTTCAAGGATATTGGACAAAGCTAAAACAGGCAAAAAAAATAACGAAAGAAAATTTAGCTTTAGAAAGTAGAAGTCAATTAGAAAAAAACAAACTTAATTTAATTTATAGAGAAAGTGAGGCATATGATATCCATATAAGGATTGAAAAAATGAAAAAGGATTTTATAAGATATATCAATGTTTACTGCATTTGTAAAAATCATCAATCTTCATTTTCTGAACTATACACTACTAATGAATTTTATATATCAGAAAACATACAATTTAACGACTTATTTGAGGGTACAAAAGTTATGCGTCCAGATGAGAAGAGTATGGATATTATAGATTTACTACAAAATAATTTGTTGCCGAAATTATTGAGACGAGTTGAGCTATTTGAACATTTAGGTCAGATGAAATATTCAGACTTTATCAAAAATGAAAATGAAATATGTAAAACATTATTCGGAGGAACTTCCGACTTTATGATATCTCACTTACTTACACAGTATTTTGATGTTTTTAGAAACAATAATGATAAATCTCAATACTCAAGTTTAGTAATTCAAAAGTGGAAAAATACTGGAAGAGAAAGCTTTGCGATTATTGATTATCTAGAAAAACAAAAAGCAGGTAACAATGTATAAAAAACATAGGGCGGTTTAGGCTTTCCGAAAAGTCTGTGTTTATTTATCAAGTCGCCAAATATAAAATTTGGCATTTTCAACAAAAAAGATAAAAGCAAAATATTATATTTGGCTAAGTATCAAACCGAAACGTATCGCTTATCTTCTGCCCTACGTTTCTTATACTAACCGTTGTTGCGACGCGAAGTCGTGTAAATAATTGTTTTTTAGGTATTTAAAAAATAATTTAAAGCCTATAAAAAACCTACTGTTTCCTCAGTAGTATCCTACCAAGACATCGGGAGTATGGTGCA
>CANMFQ010000081.1 GCA_947497145.1 uncultured Flavobacteriaceae bacterium | reverse complement strand
GGAGTAAGCAGACAACAAAATAAAAAAAGATAAAGCCAACTAGTAAACGAGAGTAATATTGATTATTACGAGTACTTATTTTTAACGAGTGGCATCAAGAATAAACATAGCGAAAAGCAATACGATACATACCGTTTTGTATTATCGGAAGTAGCACGTGATAGAAATATTTTTATGAAGGCAGGAGTAGGCGTGCTTTCAGGGTTATTTACAGCAGGATTAAGTAGTGAATTTATGATAGAGAGGGCTGCAGTTAGCCCAGGAGCTGCAGCAGCAACATCTGTTGGTTCGGCATATTACCTTGATATTTATAAAACAAAGAACATAAAAATAAAATTATACTAATAGTGGAAAATTCAGAAAAAATAAAAACGTTTATATTTATCAAAGATATAATTGCTCTAATGATATGCGTGATTTTGAATTTAGCCATGCTTTCATATGATTTTTATTACCTCCTAAGCGTTCTATCTTTTTGTTTAAACATGTATGTTTTAATTATGCAGCCTTCTTTTAAATGTAAATTGAAAAACATAAAGAGTATTTTGGCAAAAGATTATTATCTTTTTATGTTCTGTTTTATGGTAGTACTTTTTTTTCAACAATATGACGACTTAGGGATTGCTTTTAACGAAGTCAATGTTTTTTATGTAATTACTTATCAGGCAATCACCATTGCTATGTACATATACAGTTTTATTCTTTATCCTCCACGTTTAAAGGATTAGTTAGCCATACCCCGCCAGCGCTCGTTTGTAACGACTACCGTACCGAGTAAGCAGACAACAAAATAAAAAAGATAAAGCCAACTAGTAAACGAGAGTAATACTGATTATTACGAGTACGTGTTTGCAACGTGTGGCATCAAGAATAAACATGGCAAAAAGCAACACGATACAGTACCGTTTTGTATATTTATCTTACTATGAGCAAGCAAAAGACCGTACGTCTGTCATGGTTGGAGTATCCAATATTCTAGTGCAAGAAATTTTCATGAAGATGATACAGTCTTAAAAATGGATGATGTTGGGTTTATAGGATAGGGTGGCACTTGTCGCAGACGAGCGCTAGAAATCGGGGATGTAGTCTATTACTATGGCAATGGAAATCTAAAAGAATCAAAAATAACAAAGCTAATTAAGAAGAATTAATGTATTACATCAAATATGTAAAGAAAAATAACACTTTTTTTGCAAATGGAATTCTTGTTCATAACAGGTTCGAAAACTAGAATAAATAGAAGGATGTATAAATATTTATATTACAAATTGTTTAAAATAGCTAAAAAGACTGAATCAGAGTGGGCATATGGTTATCGCATGCCTAGCACAATTGCTATGTTTTCTTTATCTATTTTACTTTTCCTTAATTTATTCACGTTATATGTTGTGTTGAACTAAACCTAAAGGTAGCTTGATTCTTGTATTTAAGAATTCTTCACGACCTTTAGGATAGTAATAATCTTA
>CANMFQ010000080.1 GCA_947497145.1 uncultured Flavobacteriaceae bacterium | reverse complement strand
TTAACCCGCATTATTCATCGCTTGTATAAGTTTAGGAATTTTCATTTTCAAATTATCAAACACAGATATTGAGCAGGGATTATTAAAATTTTCTATTTATTTTTAGAGAATTAATCTGGCATTTTTTAATTTTTCGGTCAAAATCGCATTATTTTAGAAATTAGACGCATCTACCCCTAGCTTGCCCATGTTTTTAATATTGCAAGCGTTATTGGGTTATAATCTCCCGAAATAAATCTTTATAAACAAAGGATTTGGATAGCTGATAGTAGATTCTTCTTTTGGTAATCTTTATAGTGGCTCCAACTTTAAGTAGATAGGTTCTTATGGAGCTGATTTGCCACTTCTTTGCATTTTCTACCGAGGTTTTTTTGATTTTTTGTTTAATTAATAAAAACATTTCATAAGCCAAACTACTGATAAATAAGCGAAAGAAATTTGCCCAATACCCATGGTTAGAAAGTCTATCGCAGAAGCACATATTTTTCACTTCTTTAATTCTATTTTCACTTGCTTCACCACGTTTAACATAAAATCCAAAATATAGGTCTCTGGCTTCTTTTTCTTTAATATTACTGATAAAATGTCTGACATTCATTCCCAATCCAGTGCTTTCAATTTTTGAATAACATTGTTGTTCTTTATGCCAGCTTTTGGCTCGATAAGGAAAAGTTGTGAAATGCTGATGCTTTTTTTTCTTATTCAAATAAAGGTACTTCACCGCTTTTTCTACACGAAACACTTTCTTTTTCAATACAGCATTGCTGGCTTGACCCGTTACAAACAGTAAATTATATTGATCTACAAGCTTATAAAATGGAGCACAGCTAAAACCACTATCTGTTCTAATTACAATTTCCATTTCAGGATATGTAGCCCGAATTTTGATGATAATTCTTTTTAAAATACCAACATACCATTTATTAGAGTGGCTATTTCCAGGGCGAAGAACAGGAAGAATGATTTGACCTGTTTCACCATCATGAAAAAATAATTCATTTAACATAAACTGACCATAATAACCATTAAACATAGACATTTGTTGATTGCCATGTGTTGGGTCATCTGTTGCGTCTACATCTATAACGACGTGTTGTCGTCCAGCCAAACTTGATACATAATGGGAAACCCATGCATTGCTAAGCTCAAAAATGGATGACTTATCCAAACTATTTTCAAATCTTGATATGGTTGGCTGAGAAGCTAAATCTCCCTGAAGAATATCTTTGAATAATGGATCGTATTGTAAATGATTGACATCATTGGCATCTTCATAACCAAGCATTAGCATAAAAACGCGCTGTTTTAGTTGTGCTTCTCGACTGTAGGTAATAAGTTTTTGATTACGTAAGTCTGGCAAATACTTTCCGAAATTTTTTATAAGACCATATTTGCGTTCTACTTTCTCAAGAAGTATTAGTGATCCATCTGTACTGATTTCTGATGCCGAAAAATCTAAGGAAACAGATCTGTTTCCTCTATAAAATAATGTATCTTTAGTGCTCAAAATTGGGTGGTTTTTAAAAGTGATTATTTTGCTTGCTGCACAATAAAAATAATACTTTACACCCAATTTTATCTAATAGCAATGAATTTTTCGGGTTAA
>CANMFQ010000079.1 GCA_947497145.1 uncultured Flavobacteriaceae bacterium | reverse complement strand
CGGTCATGGCAGTATTTTTACCCGATTTTTTAAGATCAAAGTTTTGTATGAAGTCTTTCGTGCTATCTGATAGAAGCATAGGTGCTTCATGCTGTTGCTGCCCTAGTGCAAAATTGAAACCGAAGAATAGAAAAACGAAAACAAAGAAATTGACATGAGAACACTTCATTAACAAGTAAGGTTTTTCTTGTTAACGAAAACATTGGAGTTATATTTAACCTTTTAGATGAACAGATGGTGAATACGTTGAAATGCATTAAAAATCCGATGAAATGCAACTCTGTTTTATTATTGGCTACAAACTATAGGCGAACGTTTCTTTGTTTGACTTGCTTGATCGATTGTAACTTCTTATGTGGGGAACAAAAGTCCGTAAAAGGGGTGTTTTCTTAATTTTAATATGCTATTCTTATGGTAAAATTAAAATGTAAATCAGGGATGATATTGAAGTAATTTAAAGCAGTAATATATTTTTTATTGCGCATAGTTGATTTAATACGCATGAGGGGTTATTGACGGTATACATTTATGAAGACCTTTGTAATATGTGTATATCTTACTTGTCTTCTTGATTGTTAGTTTCTTATGATTTTATACATGGTAGTTTCATTTTCTGCAACAAGTTTTAATAGATATACTCCCTGAGCTAAACTATGTACATTAACAATTATCTTGTTGCCTTCGATAGCATAGTATTTAGAAGAAACCATGGCACCGCTGAGGTTGAAAAGGGATACTTGAATTTCTGTATCATATATTTTATTGAGAAGAATAGTTAATTCGTTTCCTTCAATAGGGTTTGGATATATATATACTTCTGAAGGCAATGTAATTGTTTCGGCATCAACTGTTTCACAAACATCTCCAATACCATTATTATTTAAATCTGCTTGATCTGTATTTGGTGTAAGGGGGCAATTGTCATAAATATCGAGAATAGTATCGTTGTCGTCATCGTTATCACATGCGTTACTTATGCCATCATTGTCTGTGTCTAATTGATTGTTATTCGCTATCATTGAGCAATTATCTGAATTGTTGCTAACACTGTCATTGGTGTCATCAGTAGCGCTTTCACAGGCATCTCCAATACCATTTCCATCGCTATCTTCTTGGTTGGGGTTGGCTATAGTTGGGCAGTTATCATCTACATCTAAAATACCATCGTTATCATTATCATTGTCACAAGTATCACCAATACCATCATTGTCGGTATCTAGTTGATTGGGGTTGTGGGTTGTAGGGCAATTGTCTACATTGTTTAAAATACCATCGTTGTCGATATCATCATCGCATACATCACCAATACCATCGTTGTCGGTATCTTCTTGATCGGCATTGGATGTAGTACGGCAATTGTCAAGGGAGTTGATTATACCGTCGCCATCATCATCATTTGGGTCTTCACAAACATCACCAATACCATCATTATCGGTATCTGCCTGATCGGGGTTACTAACTAATGGGCAATTGTCATTTATGTCTAATATACCATCATTGTCGCTGTCAATGGTAGCCGCAGGATCTTCTTGAATTACAACATTATCAATTAATACGCCTTCTCGTGTTATAAACTCATCAGAGTGGAATACAAATCGGAAGGTGATATTGTTTGCTTGTGTTAAATCGGTTTCTCTAGTAGCGT
>CANMFQ010000078.1 GCA_947497145.1 uncultured Flavobacteriaceae bacterium | reverse complement strand
ACCGATACTGAGTGTTGTACAGATGCAGACAAATACCCTGCAATAATTGATAGCGATGGTGATGGCATAGGTGATGTATGCGATTTAGATGATGATAACGATGGTATTTTAGACACCGCTGAACGGCTTACTACAGCATGTTCAGATGCATTTAGTGATACCGGTTGGGTGGGGAAAGCTTATGATAATACGGGAGTTACCACTGCTATAGATACTTGGGCAGAAATATCAGGAGGAACAGCAGCTGGAGGGACAACATTTCCATACACAGGTAGTGTTTTCACGGAAGTAGGTACATTTAATTACAATGAAAATGCTGGCACTAATGAAGCTTACGGAACCGCTTTTGGACCACTTGCCGAACTTCAAAATGATATGGAAAATTATACAGGTCCTTCCATATCAACTTTCAATCAAGATTTCTTCTTCACTTTTGAGAAGGAAGTCTTACCAGGGGAAGCGGGTACGTATACTATAAAATTAATAAATGGTGATGATCATACTTTTGTTTATAAAAATGGTGTAGAAATAGCAAGAATGAAAGAGTCTTTTTCTTTTCCTAATACTGAAAATTTTGTTACCGTTACTTTGGCCGTTGGAGACAAGTTGCAGTATATAGTTGCCGAAGAATACGCAGATTGCCATGGCCTTGAAACTTCAGTTACTAAAGTCTCATCGGGTACGTGTTATAGAGATATAGATACTGATGGAGACGGAATACCCAACTATTTAGATTTAGATTCAGATGGCGATAGTTGTCCAGATGCATTAGAGTCTGCTTCAAGCCCGTATACGTATGCCAATCTCAACGCTAACAAAAGTATAAAAACAACATCGTACCCCGTAGATAATGACGGTGTACCAGATGGTACTTCATATGCCATAGGCACTTCACAAGATAGTACCCAACAAGCAAACGAATGTGATTCTTGTAATTCAGGAACCTCACTTTTTGTTGATAGTGATAATGATGGCATAGGTGATGATTGTGATTTAGATAATGACAATGATGGTATACTAGATGAAACAGAATGTGCTCTAGTGACACGTAATATCTTATGGCACGATTTAGGTTTTACAGACACGGCTATTAGTACAACAAATGGTCAAACAATTGCAGATATTGGTACTGTTTTAGGTATCTCGGAATTAAATGGCGTGAGTATGACAGTTAAATTTAGTACCACAGGTTCTTCAACGCCAACATCTAATCTTGTGACAGAAACTACGGGAAGCCCATGGTTTACAGTAGCGAATGCTATTGATGGAACACGAAAAGTAGAAATTTCTTTTTCTAAAACTTTTGATGAATTGTCTTTGCTTTATGATGGGAATTTTACAGAAGGGGAATCAGTTAGTTTTTATTCAGATAATAGTAATGGTAAGTTAGTGACACCAACAAATCCGACAACAGGCTTATCTTTTACAGAAAATAGTGTAACCAATCCTGTAGGAGGGGAAGCAGACGTTACTGATTCTCGGGCAAGATACAGTGTAAATAATGCTACTGACATATCACTTATTTCTACCATTTTAACAGGAGGAGCATCTACCTCTTCACAAAATGGTATTGTATTAAAAATATCATATAGATTTTGCGATGCCGATAATGACGGTACCCCCAACCACTTAGATTTAGACAGCGACGGCGATGGCTGTAATGATGTTATCGAAGCAGGTTTTAGTGACAGTAATAATGATGGTATTCTTGGAGGTTTACC
>CANMFQ010000077.1 GCA_947497145.1 uncultured Flavobacteriaceae bacterium | reverse complement strand
TATCGGCAAAGCAGCCGGTTCAGTCAACAGCGCCATCATGTTGGGTCGTACCGACCACACGAAGGCTTAGTTATTAGTTCACGGTTTTGGTTTTTTTAAAAATTTAACGTTGTCGATTTCTCACATTTTATTCTCTATTTGTAACGTTTATTTATTCAATTATTTATTATTTATTAGAAAAAAGAGATACTTAGCAATAGAGAAGCAATTTGATAGTGAATCTTTAAAATCTAAAAAAAATAAAGCAATCTTGTTTTGGATGTATTTAGTATTAACACCTCTATTGCTTTTTATAGTTTTTAAAGGATTTAGTGTCCCCCGCTAGCGCTCGTTTGTAACTAGTGCCGTACGGAGTAAGCAGACAACAAAATAAAAAAGATAAGCCAACTAGTAAACGAGAGTAATACTGATTATTACGCGTACTTGTTTGCAACGAGTGCTATCAAGAATAAACATAGCAAAAAGCAACACGATACAGTACCGTTTTGTATATTTATCTTACTATGAGAAAGCAAAAGACGGCATGTCTGTCATGGTTGGAGTATCCAATATTCTAGTGCAAGAAATTTTCATGAAGACGATACAGTTTTAAAAAATAGATGATGTTGGGTTTATAGGATAGGGGGGCACTCGTCGTAGACGAGCGCTAGCTAGGGAATTTCAATAATTAGATTTATGAGTTATACTTATTCGATTAATTTTGAAAGTAGGAGAAAGTACTTCTATAACTTTTTATTCATGGCCCTTTTTACAGATTTTTTGATAATTGGCTTAATAACATTTGTGTATAAATTATCATTTGATATTTGGATGAAGATACTTTTAATGCTGTTTTTGTGGACATTAATTATTTATATCCTGCCTCTAATTTTTTTGCATATAAATTATATGAGGTATAATAAGGGCAGTAAATTAATGATAGAAGACACCCTAGTTAAATTTTATTTTAAGAGAAGAAAGATTGATTTTTCAATAACGGATGTAACTTATATTTCTATTAATATGTCTGTCACGCTTTTTGAAAAAAGAATTAGATGGTTTTTTTGGGATGAATTGTTTTACTATAAAATTCATCTTAAAAATGGGAGTTCGATTTTGATAACCTGTTTTTTATGCGACGATTTATTAAAACATTTTCCAAATGTGGAAATTCGAAGAAAAAAACAAATTTTCCCTAAGGTATTGAGCGCTGCACTACTGTAAGAATAGGAAATAAAGAATTGAATAAAAACCACGGTGAAAGCTGTGGTTTTTTTATGCGTATGTTTTTTTAGCCTTGGCATCGCGGAGGAAGGCATCGAGTAGGGCGAAGAGATGGCTTTTATCGTTCTCGGAGAGCCTCCGATTTCTAGCGCTCGTTTGTAACAAGTGCCTTACAGAGTAAGCAGACAACAAAATAAAAAAAGATAAAGCCAACTAGTAAACGAGAGTAATATTGATTATTACGCGTACTTGTTCGCAACGAGTGGCATGAAGAATAACATGGCAAAAAGCAACACGATACAGTACCGTTTTTGTATATTTATCTTACTATGAGCAAGCAAAAGACGGCATGTCTGTCATGGTTTGAGTATCCAATATTCTAGTGCAAGAAATTTTCATGAAAATGATACAGTTTTAAAAATAGATGATGTTGGGTTATAGGATAGGGCGGCACTCGTCGCAGATGAACGCTAGCGGGAGCGGGAGACACCGTTGATGAATCTCAACCATTTATCAGGTTCAGATTTGTAAATAATCAATAAGGA
>CANMFQ010000076.1 GCA_947497145.1 uncultured Flavobacteriaceae bacterium | reverse complement strand
GTAGCTTGCTACTGATGACGACCGGCGCACGGGTGCGCACCGCGTATGGAACCTACCTTTTACAGGGGGATAGCCCAGGGAAACTTGGATTAATACCCCGTAGTACTTTTAGATAGCATTATTTAAGAGTTAAAGTCTTCGGACGGTAAAAGATGGCCATGCGTCCCATTAGCTAGATGGCGAGGTAACGGCTCACCATGGCAACGATGGGTAGGGGCCCTGAGAGGGGGATCCCCCACACTGGTACTGAGACACGGACCAGACTCCTACGGGAGGCAGCAGTGAGGAATATTGGACAATGGGCGAGAGCCTGATCCAGCCATGCCGCGTGCAGGAAGAATGCCCTATGGGTAGTAAACTGCTTTTATACGGGAAGAAAAATAGCTACGTGTAGCTTACTGACGGTACCGTAAGAATAAGGACCGGCTAACTCCGTGCCAGCAGCCGCGGTAATACGGAGGGTCCGAGCGTTATCCGGAATTATTGGGTTTAAAGGGTCCGTAGGCGGATCATTAAGTCAGAGGTGAAAGTTTGCCGCTTAACGGTAAAATTGCCTTTGATACTGGTGGTCTTGAGTTATAGTGAAGTTGCCGGAATATGTAGTGTAGCGGTGAAATGCATAGATATTACATAGAACACCGATTGCGAAGGCAGGTGACTAACTATATACTGACGCTGATGGACGAAAGCGTGGGGAGCGAACAGGATTAGATACCCTGGTAGTCCACGCCGTAAACGATGGATACTAGCTGTCCGGGTCCTTGAGATCTGGGCGGCCAAGCGAAAGTGATAAGTATCCCACCTGGGGAGTACGTTCGCAAGAATGAAACTCAAAGGAATTGACGGGGGCCCGCACAAGCGGTGGAGCATGTGGTTTAATTCGATGATACGCGAGGAACCTTACCAGGGCTTAAATGTGGTCTGACAGCTTTAGAGATAGAGTTTTCTTCGGACAGATCACAAGGTGCTGCATGGTTGTCGTCAGCTCGTGCCGTGAGGTGTCAGGTTAAGTCCTATAACGAGCGCAACCCCTGCCGTTAGTTGCCAGCATGTAATGATGGGGACTCTAACGGGACTGCCGGTGCAAACCGTGAGGAAGGTGGGGATGACGTCAAATCATCACGGCCCTTACGTCCTGGGCCACACACGTGCTACAATGGCCAGTACAGAGAGCAGCCATGTCGCAAGGCAGAGCGAATCTATAAAACTGGTCACAGTTCGGATCGGAGTCTGCAACTCGACTCCGTGAAGCTGGAATCGCTAGTAATCGGATATCAGCCATGATCCGGTGAATACGTTCCCGGGCCTTGTACACACCGCCCGTCAAGCCATGGAAGCCGGGAGTGCCTGAAGTCCGTCACCGCAAGGAGCGGCCTAGGGCAAGATCGGTAACTAGGGCTAAGTCGTAACAAGGTAGCCGTACCGGAAGGTGCGGCTGGAACACCTCCTTTCTAGAGACGACAATTACGAATTTTCAGTTCCGTTTGATCGATTTTAATAATTTGATTGGTTATTTGTTAAAACAAGGTGCATCAATGTCTTTACAATAATAATATAAAAGTATTTACTGTTTTTAGTAGCAAATACTAAGAGTGGTAGGGACAGTCCCATAGCTCAGCTGGTTAGAGCGCTACACTGATAATGTAGAGGTCGGCAGTTCGAGTCTGCCTGGGACTACAAGGCAAGCAATTGCAACGTTCATATACTATTGAAATATTGGAAATTTTAGAAGTTGAGTTTATTTCGGGTTTTAACTCAAAACTCAAGACTAAGAACTCATA
>CANMFQ010000075.1 GCA_947497145.1 uncultured Flavobacteriaceae bacterium | reverse complement strand
CTAAACTATTTACAATACCATCGTTATCTATATCAATATTTGGATTATCGAAAATTTCAATTTCTGCGATTTGTAAAAATTCTTCATTCTTAGCTGATTGAATTCTAATATAACGACCTGTTCTATTTAAATTAATAACGGTTGGTCTACCAGCCTGTTTGGTCTCATGAATAGCTAAAACCCCAGTTTGATTTTGGGTAGTAGTAATATCTGTAGATGTAAAAGGTACATCCGATACAAAAACATGATAGTCTTCTAATCTAATTTGACAACAATCTATTCGATTATAGACATTCATTAAACTGATATCTTTCACACTTCCTAAATCTATTTGCCACCATGCATTTTGATCTTGATCTGAGGTATGTGAAAAATTATTAATATTGCCATCGATAGCTTTATTTGCTAGATAAGATGCTGACAAATCGGAAGACTGTGTTGCGGTACCTGAAGCTGCTATATTCATATAATTATCTTCATTCTCATCTAAAATACCATCGTTATCATCATCTAAATCACAACCATCTGCTATTCCATCTCCATCACTATCTGTTATATTAGCGAATTCCCCTGGCTCTAAACAACATTCTGTTTCAGTACTATATAGATGGGCATTACCTAAGGCTTGCTCTGCAGAACTGCCATTAACAAGGGGTATACCAGAGCTATCTACACAAGTTGAAGAATTACATAAATTAGAGTTTATATTGGTTGAGCCTCCTGCCAAGGTCGTTGCTACTAAATGTTCAGCATTAAATGAGCCCGCTCCTTCAACAGCATCTGGACAACCATCTGCATCACTATCTAAATCTAAGGAGTTTTTAATTCCATCGCCATCGGAATCACAATAACTTTTCCCTAATAAGGAATAAGCCATATATTCATTTGTACCTAAATTGCCAGAAGTCACTTTAAATTCTGTAATTAACAAATTCCCAACACCTCCTATAAGAATTCTTTGATCTGCTCCTCCCCCATTAACAACTTGGCTAGAAGAAGTATTATAATCTAAGGTATTCGCATATCCAAAATCTACTTCTTCAAAATTAACTCCCGCTGGGTTTCCTCCATTAATTGTTACATCAAAATATCCATTTGGTGATGATGCTTCATCAAAATCATATATATAAAAAGCTATTTCGTTTGCTGGTACACCAGGCGAAAAAGTAACTTTAAATTCTGCATTTCCAGAATATTGAACGATAGCGTCTCCACCACGTTTTTTCATATTATATTGAAACTGGTCTGTAAAAAGCGTTTGTCCATTGGCTCTAACACCAAAACCTGAAGGAGAAAGCGTAACATCTGCTGTACTCTGAGATTCACCAATCCAACTACCATCTGTATTTTGAGATATAAATCCTTTACACTCTTCATCTACATCTTTTATTCCATCATTATCATCATCTAAATCGCAGTCATCGCCTAGACCATCACCATCAGAATCGGTTACAAAAGAATAATTTGCTGCATCATTACAACATTCGGTATCGGTACTTCCTGTTTGAGAACCGCCAACTGTTTGTCCTGTGCTTGCACTCATTGGAATACCATCGCTATTAACCGTAGTCCCTAAGTTTTGTTGTACTCCTGTTGTAACTAATCCATTATAATCTGTTCCTGTGTTTCCGCCAGGTAGTGTTGATGTTGCTAAATTAGAATAAGTAATTGACGTAGAACCTCCTTCGATAGCATCTGGACAACCATCGCCGTCGCTGTCTAGGTCTAGTCTATTTTCAATACCATCGCCATCGGTATCTACATAAGCACACATTTTTTCTGCAACACTGAATCTTACTGT
>CANMFQ010000074.1 GCA_947497145.1 uncultured Flavobacteriaceae bacterium | reverse complement strand
TCTTCTTGTTCTTTTCATATTTGACAGGGTTAAATTACAACTTAATTTACTGTCCTATATTTGGGGAGTATTATAAATGAGATTAAACCTTTTATAGAAAATTATGTCTAAAATAAAAATTACAGAATTGACCGCAGGAAAATCTGAAATTTAGCGTCTAAACAATAAACACATAAAAATTAAACAAAATGAATTATAAATTAATTACCCTGACAATACTCATAGTTTTAGGACTATCTTCATGTAGTAAAGATGATGATACTACCCCAACTACTGATCCAAGCACACATATTTTTAACGCTTCATTAATGAATAATAGTAATTTATTAGAAAGTGTAACTCTAGTAAATGCAACGCTAACTGATGGTACAACAGCAGAATGCTATAAGTTAGTTTTTAAAAGTAATCCAGTAGAAGATGGTCCATATTGCCCTGCTACAATTAATGACATTGGAGGCGTAGGAATATATGATGGTGCAACAAATCCCGGTTTTCAAGTAATGAAAGCTGAACTTTGGAATGCAATGGAAGCTGATGGTTATGATATTGTTGACGCAAATGGAAACATTACAATTGTTGATCCAGCTGCGGGTGCACCACCATCTGGAGGTGCTTGTTTAGAAGCTACACCTGACAATAATTTAGAATTAACGTTCTTAATTCCTGCTGTTCCAAAAATGGCGACTTCTAACGATGTTATTAGTACAGTTGAGAATATAGGAGTTTCAAAAGATGGTATTCCTTTAACAGGACATCCACCATCAGCTACACAATCTGGAGGAGGTCCAGGAGGTGGCGGAGCAATTCCTTCACTAGACCCTTGTGGTGGACATCCTGACCCTTTTGGATACTATCATTTACATTTTGGTGCTGAAGAAATGAATAATGTACTAACAGCAAATAATATGACCGAAGTTGAATGCGTTAACTTTTCACAAAGCGAAACTGCTTTTATTGGATTTGCAAAAGATGGGTATCCCATATATGCTTCAAAAGAACAAGATGGTACTTTACCAACAGACCTAGACGAATGCCAAGGACATTTTGGTGTAACAGCAGACTATCCTGATGGGGTTTATCATTATCACGTTTCTAATTCTTCTGCACCTAATTTACCAGAGTGTCTAAAAGGCGTTTCAGTTAATAACGGATTTACTTACCAATAATCTTATTTTGAAAAAACTATTATTTATTATAGCACTTGCACTTACCTCAATAAGTGTTAGTGCTCATAATCCAAATACAGCTTCTGTAGTTATAAGTCCCATTAATGGTGTTTGGATTGCTCAATTTACTATTTCTCAAGAAGGAGCTAACTATGCCTTAAATAGTTATTATGCAGATAAAGATTTAACTTCAATTGAAGCAGAAAAATACAAAGAATTATACATATCTTATTTAAAGAAAAAAATATCACTAATTGTTGATGACACTAAGATTTCATTTTCATCTGCTGGAATAAAATTAGGTAACCATCAAACAGATATAAAACTTTTATTACCAGATTTCCCCGAAAATTACAGAAAGGTAGAATTAAGCCTACCTATGTTTGAAGAAAATGAACAGCAACATACTGTTGTGAGATTTTTAGAAAATGAAAAGTCTATTAGAAAGGTGTTGAATCAAGCAAATGAATTTAAAATGAATTTTGAAAATATTAATACTGAATTCAAAAGTGTTAATGCTAATAAATTGGAATTCAATAAAATAATCTATGGAATAATAGCTTTGATAATAATAGCAATAGGAGTTTACTTCTATAGAATACGGAATAAAACTGTTGCCAATAACTAAGCCTTCGTGTGGTCGGTACGACCCAACATGATGGCGCTGTTGACTGAACCGGCTGCTTTGCCGATA
>CANMFQ010000073.1 GCA_947497145.1 uncultured Flavobacteriaceae bacterium | reverse complement strand
AAATGGCTGCACCATACTCCCGATGTCTTGGTAGGATACTACTGAGGAAACAGTAGGTTTTTTATAGGCTTTAAATTGATTTTTTAAATACCTAAAAAACAATCATTTACACGACTTCGTGTCGCAACAACGTGTTTGTGTATGATTAGTTGTGTTTTAAGCACTAAAGTTAGCAAATAAATCACAGATAGAAAGCCGCGAGGACTTTCGTAAGTAGTCTCTAACTAGCAATGAATTATACACTTTGTGTGTGCCCAGCATGGGCATCTTTTAAACTACCTAAAAGTAGTTTATTAATCTAGAGGGTGCAAGTCTTTTATGGGCAGGGATTTAAAGGGAGTAAGCATAAAGCGGTAAAATGGCTTCGGAGTATTCTCAAAATAGAACCTAACTTGTTTTACCACTGGTAGCTGGTTTATAAGTTCATTAGAACTTAAATCAAAAGACTGTTTAACAAGAGCCGTATGATAGGAGACCATCACGTACGGTTCTGTGAGCCATTTAGGGGTGAAATTCCCCTTGTCTACTCGACTGTATATAGTTTTTAATTGACTCTTTCCATAGATATATTATCTAACCACCAATATCCAGTTGGTGCGATACAAAAATGGATATCAATATCAATATTATTATTTGAAAATTCAGATGGTAAAGTGAATTCAAAAATATTGTTTCGCCATTGACCATCATCAAAAAAATCAACATCCATATATAACCATTCATCTAAGTCTCCTCCAGCATTTCTTATAATAAGACTTACACTGTTATTGTTAGGCAATATAAAATCTGATTTGTAATCAAATATTAATTTGTATGTTGCTCCTTTAACTAAAATATTATTATCGATGTCCTGTTCAATCCATTGTTCAAAACAGCCATTTACATCAGCATTACGAAATTTAAGACTATTTGAGCCTTCCGTAGATTGAGTATTATCTATTGAAATAGAATTTTCGGGACTGTTTAAATCGTTAGGGATAAGATTCCAATGTAAAGGATCTTCATTAGATACATTTTCAAAACTACCATTTTTTATAATTTGGACATTGTTGGTCTCAAAGTTTATAATATTACTACCACCTATTTGTCCAAATTCATCTAAAACATATACTCTATAGTAGTAGGTTTCCGAATTATTAAGATTAGTATCTAAAAAATTTGTCTCATTTATATCAGTACTAACATGGACTAAAGTTCCTGTTGTTTCATCTAATCCTGAGCTATTATGACGATATAATTTATATTCTCTAAAACCATCTGAACTTGAATTGTTCCAATTAATTAAAGCGCTTGAAGCCGTTATCTCTGTAGGAATATCTAATATGACTGGGTTAGGAAGAGTTAGTGACTCTAATTCTGTATCTGAATTGGTAGAAACCTTAAAAATTTTCTGAACAAATACTTTAGAATTAGAATCAATATTGTCTTTATAAATCATCAGATCATGTTCTCCTTTTGTAATGCCTTCAATTTGAAAGTAGCCTTCTGAATCAGTAGAGGTTGTTAAATTTTCAAAATTGGAAATACTTACTTTTACATTTTCTTCAGGAGTATTATTGATAGACTTAATAAATCCCGATATTTTAATTGTACTATCAGAGTTGTCATCGTCGTTACTACAGGATGTTAGCAAAGAAATTAATATAAATACTAAACTGGATAAGTTCTTTTTCATGATCTATTTTTTTAATTTATTCTTTTTTAAAGTAGTATGGTGTAGAACGTGTTTGTATAAGATTAATTACGTGGTTTAAGCACTAAAGATAGCAAATAAATCACAAATAGAAAGTCTGCGAGGACTTTCGTAAGTAGGCGAGTACTAGCAATGAATTATACACGGTGTTGAACTAAACCTAAAGGTAGCTTCATTCTTGTATTTAAGAATTCTTCACGACCTTTAGGATAGTAATAATCTTA
>CANMFQ010000072.1 GCA_947497145.1 uncultured Flavobacteriaceae bacterium | reverse complement strand
ATGAAAACAGGATAATAAAATACGTAATGCATTCCCCCTAACCCCCAAAGGAGGAATAACAATCGTGGGAACTCCCCCTTCAAAGGGAAGAAAATTCCCCCTTTGAAGGGGGCAGGGGGGATGTCCGCATGAGTAAGTACATAAAATAAAAAAACAACCTATTGAGATAACGGGGCGCACATCCCCCCTAGTTATCCCCCTAACCCCCAAAGGGGGGATTGTGAGTACTGGTAAGCAACATTGGTGCAAATGAATAAGAACTAAAACATATGAAAACAGCTATTAGGAGAGATCCGGAAGGGGTTTTTAAAGCGAATGAGAGTTTGTTTGAAAGTATTGAAATTTCCTCTCGCAGCGACTTAAAAAAATTACATGGTGACAATTTATTAATTAATTATCCTATTATGGATTTTCTTAAACTTACTCAATAAACATGTATTACTTAAAAACAATTATTATCAATGTTTATCATTTCGAATTAATACAAAACGAACTAGTTTATAGTATTAATGGAGAGGTACATACAGAAAATAAAGTATATCAAGCTTTTTATGATGACCATTGCGTTATTATTAACTTTCATGAAAAACCTTTTTTAAGGTACTCCGATGGTCAGGGAGTGCTCTTAGATAAAGAACCAATTCACATAAAAAACGCATTAAATACATACAAAACTTTTGTTGTAACAGCTGTTTCTAAAATAAAAAACAAGCGATTGATTTATGACTACAATCTCTACGACATTGACAAAAAAGAAGAATTATTTCCACAGCCAATAAATGAAAAGATAGTCGTGCACAACGGTTTATTTTTAACCCATCCCTTCCCCAAAATATCAATATCACGAGTATCGGAAACCGGAACCCCCTTATGGCAATTTGCCTTTTCGCAATTAGCCCCCGTATATTGGGATACCAACACCCTTGATACTTTAGAGAAAATAGTAGGTGCCGCCCACGGTAATATATGGGTAACGACCGATGGAGGGCGCTTAGTGGCAATAAATGCCAATACAGGCGAATTAACAAAAGCGTTTACCGCAAGAGAAGAAGATAAAAAATATGGTTATGAGTATACAATAGGTTTTGGTTGGATAGATATTCGCCCTGATGACAATAACATCTACGGCATGAGTAGTATTCATTTTTCAAAAATTAACACCAAAACATTAATCATAGAAATTAGCTATTTATTCTCCGAATTAAAATCAAAAGAGTTAGCGAATTTTGATATTTATCGAACACTTTTGCAAGGCAAATACTGTACATTTTTAGGAAGAAAGAAAAACGAATCTAAAAACTGCTGGATAGGTGTTTTTGATTATACGTTACGTAAAACCGTGTGGTTACATCGTGTACTATCAGACGAAGAACTAAAAAAGGGCAATGAGCTGAACATTAACCACCCGCCTAAAATGGCAGGTAATAAATTATACATAAAAGATGTTAAACACAATTTACATGTTTTTGAGAAAGAAGCGGTGGTTTCATAACAATACGGGCTTTGGCACATCACCCTTATCCCCCTAACCCCCGAAGGGGGAATTGTGAGTACTGGTAAGCAACATTGGTACAAATGAATAAGAACTAAAACATATGAAAACAGGATACTAAAATACGTAATGCATTCCCCCTAACCCCCAAAGGGGGAATAGCAACACTAGGAATTCCCCCTTTGAAGGGGGCAGGGGGGATGTCCGCATGAGTAAGCACACAAAATGAGAAAAAAAAACAACCTATTGAGATAACGGGGAGCACATCCCCCTAACCCCCTTCAAAGGGGGGATTGTGAGTTCTGATAAGCAACATTGGTGCAAATGAATTAGAATTAAAACATATGAAAAAAGATAAAAAATACGCGATGCATTACCCCTAACCCCCAAAGGGGGAATAACAACCGTGGGAACTCCCCTTTCAAAGGGAAGAAAATTCCCCCTTTTGAAGGGGGGCAGGGGGATGTCCGCATGAGTAAGCAAATAACATGAAAAACCAAATAATACCATACAATCCAAAACTAAAAGAGTACGCTA
>CANMFQ010000071.1 GCA_947497145.1 uncultured Flavobacteriaceae bacterium | reverse complement strand
ATAATTAATATCGTGTTATACATTTAAATTTAGTTTGACATTATCGGTTGAGCATCCTTTATAGAGATAATTGAAAACATGGTTCAATCGGGTATATTTTGAAACCTTGTACCACCAAAATAACTTCTTAATGTACACTTAGGACTAACTGTAGCCCTAGGTTAAAAGTAAGAATTACAGATGAATTACAAAATGCTTTTTGCCTTTTAATCTGTCTAATTAAATCAAAACCGAATTTCAACGAAGAAAGGAATCTACTTATCAATTATCTTCACGAAAAGATAGACAGAAGTTAATGCCTCCCTATTTTTGAGTATTAGAATATCCAAATTAGTAAGACCTACTTGATATATTGAGTATTGATTTTTAGAAGGATTTAATTTTAAATAATTCATTAAAAATCATTATGTTAAAATGAAATTAATCATTAACAATATCCATCGTAAGGTCTTATTATAAAAATAGGAATAGCTTATGATGCTTTTGTCCCTTACACAAAAAAAAGTGTGGTTTTTTATAGTAGCTATTTTGCTATGTCAAACCGCCTTGCGTGCTAGTGAGGGTATTATTTCCAACAAAAAAACTACAACTTTTTATATTGATAGTGATGTTCAAGACAGTGCTGCTTTATTGGCGTGGTCACAATCATCAACTGATATAGATGAAGGAGTTTTACATTTATTTTCTCACGGGCGCTCTGGAGCGTTGTTGCTTAATAATAAATGGTTGAATGCTCAAGAAATTGTGGAGTTTCTACAGGTAGCATTTGATATTCAAAATTCACAATTTAAAAACCTTGCGATTTATGGTTGTGAATTTGCTAAAGGGGAAAAAGGTAAACAAGCTATAGCTTATTTAGAAAACAATTTAAAACTTCAAGTAAAGGCTTCTACCAATATTACGGGTGCAGGTGGTGATTGGTTATTAGAAATCGGAAATTATAACTTAAAAGGTTTAAGTCATTATAACTATAGTCTGCAATGTGCAAACCACGGTACTGAAGATTCAGAAGATTATGATTGCGATGGTATTATTAATTCTGAAGATTTAGATGATGATAACGATGGAATTCTTGATGAAGATGAAGGGTATGCGCCTGGGACCTTACTAAATGTTGAAGGAGGAGGTACTTTTGGGACTATTCCAACAAATAACGCTAACCTCTCTGCTAATTATAGAAATTTGGAGTTTCTTCCAGGAGGAGGTTACAGGTATACGAATGTAAATACTGGTGGAAGTCAATACGCTGTGGCAAATCATTATGGGGCAAGAAATTGGCATCCAGCACCTACTTTTTGGAATTTTCCAGGGCAATCTGGAGATCCAGATGATGCATTTTTAATAGTGAATGGAAGTAACAGTGTAGGTACTTTTTTATCTAATTATATAACTGTAGAACCTGGAGAATCCTATACCTATGGTTTTTATCATAGATCGGGTGTTAGTCCAACAAGTGCTGCTAGCTATCCTTATGAGCTTGCCAGTTATGTGGTTCCTGTTGATAACAATGACAACCCTATTACCGATGCTAGTGGAAACCCAATTATTCTTTCAAGTGTTTCTACTGGGCGGGTGACAGCTACATCATGGACGCTGGTGGAAAATACAATCAATGTAGGAGCATATACAAGGGTGCGTTTTTATGTTCAAAATTTGTCTTTAGGGTCTGGTGGTAATGATTTTTCTATTGATTCTATTTCCTTTGGAAGAACAGGCGTTAATAGAGATACTGATCAAGATGGTATTTTTGATCATTTTGATTTAGATAGTGATGGTGATGGCTGCCCTGATGCTATAGAAGGCGGTGGCAGTTTTGATAGTGGTGATTTGGTAAATTCGTTACTACCAGGCGGAAACAGAGGTGCTAGCTATATAGGAACTTCGTCGTCACCAGTACGTACAAATTTAGGTAATGTAGTAGGTAATACAGGAACTAGAAACGGCGTACCAACGGTTGCAGGTACTGGTCAAGCGGTTGGTAGTTCAAATAGAGGAGCGTCTATAAGGATAAGTGATGCTCCTGAAGATGTGTCTCAATGTATTTCAGGTACCGTTTCTGTGTCATTCTCAGCGACGGCTACTGCGAACCCCAGATCGGCTTCCATTGGTTATCAATGGCAGGTAAGTACTAATAACGGAGCGAGTTTTTCTCC
>CANMFQ010000070.1 GCA_947497145.1 uncultured Flavobacteriaceae bacterium | reverse complement strand
TTTTAGACACTTCAATTTACTGCTATAAAGCAGTTTGCACAACTTTTTTACTTTAAATCAAAATGCACAACAGGTTAAAATTATGAATACAAACTTATTATATTTTTTAAGCTTTCTTGCTATGATTTTGAACTCTTGTAATACAAGTTCTCAAACAAAAGTAGAATCAAGTATTTGGACGCCAAATTCTGGCTATGAGAAAAAAACATACGATTCAACTCTCACACTTGTTTTTGAAGAAAATTTTAATGATACCATAAGTCTATACAGAGATGAAAAGTATATCAAAGACTTAGTAATTAAAACTAACAAATCTGCTGGTGTTGTGCCATTGTTTTATAAAGTCGAAGAAATATTGCCAGACACTAAGGAGACTTTTAAAGTGATTTTTTCTAATAAAGAAGAATCAATTCAAATCGATTTAGGAAATAAATATAGTTACGCTTATATCTCTAGAGTAGAAAATGGGAAGTATTTTCTGGAATACTCCAACTTTGAAAGGTCTTATTATTAGGTGTGCTCAAACATAAAGGGTATAATTCTGTCGTAACTTCGACAAACCCTGCTTTGAACTATATGTTCGGAGGAAAAGAGTACTAGATATATCTAAAATTAGAAAAGATGGTGATGCAATAGGTATTTGTTGGCGAAAAAATAATCATCAATGGGAAATAGTCAATAATGATGCTCAAATAATAAGTGTCAAACTGGATACAACTAAATATATATTCAGAAATAAATGGTTTAAAGATGAAAGAAAAATAACCAATCCTGCATACTATGAAAACATAGACTGTGGTTTTTTTATGCGTACGCTTTTTTTGCCTTGAAATCTCGAATGAGTGCATCGATGACCATAAATATCTTCTCTTTCTCCTCGCCGTTCAGTTTAGAAACTTCCTCGACCCTTTTGAGTACGTTGGTATCGAGTTCAAGGGTTGTCTTGCCCACCAAAAAATCAATGGAGACATGGAGCGCATCGGCAATCTTCATGATGACCTCGATCGAGGGTGTCATTATATCACGCTCGTACCGTCCGATGATATCGCCCGAAGTATCCACCAACTTCCCCAAAGCAGCTTGTGAAAGATTATGCTTCTTCCTTAGAATCAAGATATGTTCCCCTAAAGTCATACGCTTACGTAGTTAAAACTACCCGCTCTCCGAAGAGTATTGAGTAGGGCTGTGCGAAGTTTGCAACTTCGTACCGTCAACAGTAAGCCATGCGAGTAAGAAACAATAGTGAATTACAAAAGCTACAGTAGTATTTGTTGTGACTTTGTGCTGTAGCCAATGTGTGTGACTGCGAAGTTGCAAACTTCGCAGAGCAGTTACAGTTATGAAGCATTAAAGTTGTACAATTAGCAGTTTTATCCGCTCTCCAAAGAGTATTGAGTAGGGCTGTGCGAAGTTTGCAACTTCGTACCGTCAACAGTAAGCCATACGAGTAAGAAACAATAGTGAATATCAAAAGGCTCAGCCGTATTTGTTGTAGTTTTCGTGTTGCAGCCAATGTTCGTGGCTGTAAAGTTTGAAACTACTTTGTTATACTTTAATTAATAATTAACAGAAAAAATTACATTTAATAGACGTAAGCAAATAACAAAAATGTATTTTTTATAAAAAAATCTTACTTTTTGTGTAATCCAAAAAATATTTTATCTAATTTAGGATTCACATAATCAGTCTATTATGAAAACAAGTATACAAATCCTACTAATAGTATTAATTACAAATTTATTAATTGTTGCATGTACTAATAATAATTTAGAAGCTCAATCTTTTCAAGGAGGCAATTGTTATCAAGAACAAAATAGAAAGATTATCAATACAGTAACAAATGTTAAAGGTACTGTTATAAACCATTCAGATCCCTGTGGTTTTTTAATTAAACCAGATGAGGCTCTAGAGAAAAACCGTATTGGACAATTATACCCTTGCACCCTTGCTGAAAAATTTAAAGAAGATGGAAAAAAGGTGATATTTAGTGGCAACATTTATGAAACATTTGAATTAGAAAATATATGTGCAGATTATTTTGAAATAACTGAAATTAAAAATAATCGTACTGAGTAAGCAAATAACAGTAAACAATAACTAAGCCTTCGTGTGGTCGGTACGACCCAACATGATGGCGCTGTTGACTGAACCGGCTGCTTTGCCGATA
>CANMFQ010000069.1 GCA_947497145.1 uncultured Flavobacteriaceae bacterium | reverse complement strand
TTTCTTCTTGTTCTTTTCATATTTGACAGGGTTAAATTACAACTTAATTTACTGTCCTATATTTGGGGAGTATTATATTGAGATAACAGAAGATGAGATAAAGATTAAGAATAGTAAAGGGGAGTTATCAATTGGTTACATTAAAAATGAAGAATCCCTTGAATTATATTTTCCAACTGAAAATCAATCATCTATACCAGTATATAAACTTAGACCTATACTTTTTAAGTCAGTTGATACAACTTTTCTCAAAGGAAAATGGCGAGGAAACCCAAACCAGTTAAGGGAAGAAGTGTCATTTGATTGGTTATACTTTCAAGAATATAATACATTACAGAAATTTACGAAATTCAAAGGAATAAATAATGGGATATCTAAATTACCTAACACTGAATATTCCCTAAAGAATTTTAACGGGTTAATGTTAATATATACCTCTAACAATGATATATATATTGTTAAGGAGTTGAATTCAAAATCACTTATCTTAAATTATGTCGATTTCAACTCTAATACCATTAAAGAAATATCGTATTCTTTTGAATCCGAAAATACATATATGTTAAATGGTTTATGGAAAAAAATTAAAGGTGAATATATACATGCATTACCTAATAAAATAGGCTTTAGTAATGATTCAATCAGTATTGTTGACGATGATGATAAAATTATTGCAAGTGGAAAATATTTATTAGGACCCAAATACAGTTTTATTTTTAGCAATTTATTTGATAATCATTTGACAATAGAAAAAATCACTAGAGATTCATTATTACTAAAAAAGTTTAACCCAATAAGCGCAATTAACGAGCGAGCACTTTATTTAATTGATAGAAAAGGCAATGCTGATGAAATTGAAAATATACCGGAATAATCTCCCGCTACCGCTCGTTTGTAACGAGTGACGTACCGAGTAAGCAGACAACAAAGTAAAAAAATAAAGCCAACTAGTAAACGAGACTAATACTTATTTTTAACGAATGGCATCAAGAATAAACATAGCAAAAAGCAACACGATACAGTACCGTTTTGTATATTTATCTTACTATGAGCAAGCAAAAGACGGCATGTCTGTCATGGTTGGAGTATCCAATATTCTAGTGCAAGAAATTTTCATAAAGATGATACCTTCTTAAAAATGGATGATGTTGGGTTTATAGGATAGGGTGGCACTCGTCGCAGACTAGCGCTATCGGGGGTTGGGTTAATGTCAGACGAAGAAAGTCAAACTCAAACTCAAAGTTTTACATCTATTATCCGAACTGGAATGGTCTATACCAATATACCCCAACGAATCCGCAAATTAAGATAATGACTGTTGGAGATAAAGATGATTTAGATAAAGTTGTAAAATCAAGTAACAAATAAAATGAGAGTATTAATAGCCTTATTAACTATTTGCTTGCTAAATACAAGTTGCGCCACCAACGATGATAACATAGAGGTCGGTAATATTTTGAAAAGTAGGCTTGAGAAAATAATTACCTATTACGAGGAATATGTAAATGATGGTAGTAACAAAAAATACAATCCACCAATATATGAGGTTACATTTAAAGAGTATGATGGAAATTGTTATTTGATTGTTAATAGTAATAATATATATAACCCTGATTTAGAAGGTTTTATTTTTATAAATGATAAGTTAGTAACTTTTAACAATACATCATCTCATTGTAACTCAGGTTTTGTAAAATTAAAGACCAAAATCGATAGGAGTAAATTGAGCAATTATTCTAGTGATGTTGATAACTCTGATATTTACGACCCTGTTTTTTGGGAATTTGAAGTAAATGAAAACAACTTAGTAATTAAAAGACAGAACAGCTTAAAGATAGACTTTTGATTATTAAAATAATAAGCAAGGCCCCGCTAACGCTCGTTTGTAACGAGTGCCGTACGGAGTAAGCAGACAATAAAATAAAAAAAGATAAAGCCAACTAGTAAACGCGAGTAATACTGATTATTACGAGTACTTGTTCGCAACGAGTGGCATCAAGAATAAACATGGCAAAAAGCAACACGATATAGTACCGTTTTGTATATTTATCTTACTATGAGCAAGCAAAAGACGGCACGTCTGTCATGGTTTGAGTATCCAATATTCTAGTGCAAGAAATTTTCATGAAGATGATACAGTTTTAAAAATAGATGATGTTCGGTTTATAGGATAGGGGGGCACTCGTCGTAGACGAGCGCTAGCGGGAGCGGGAGACACCGTTGATGAATCTCAACCATTTATCAGGTTCAGATTTGTAAATAATCAATAAGGA
>CANMFQ010000068.1 GCA_947497145.1 uncultured Flavobacteriaceae bacterium | reverse complement strand
GCTGGTGTAGCAGAGGCTACTGCCGTAAAGGTTGCCGTTGTAGGAAATGCCGTTTCACAAACCAAAACATCTGAGGGCTGTGTGGTTATTGTAATACTACCTAAGGTTTGTGACCCACCTATATCTTGTGTTACCGCAGCGCTTGCTGGTGATACTATGGGAACGCCAAAGGTTGCACTGGTGCTAACACTATCGACAACCGTTCCTAAATTAAGGGTCACAGGGCCAGCTGTACCTGTATAATCTGGTGCTGTTCCTACAGCATTAGTATCTACATTTCCTCCTGATATAGTGGAACTTTGTAAATCGTCTGCATCATAATCACCCCCACCTTCTACAGCATCTGCACAACCATCACCGTCACTATCTAAATCTAAGTGGTTTGAAATGCCATCGCCATCGATATCGCAAAATCTATAGGTTATTTTTAATACAATACCATTTTGAGAAGAAGTAGACGCACCACCAGTTAAAGTAGTAGAAACCAGGGATATATTAGAAGCTTCCTTTACGTTATAAATAGCCCTAGCATCTGTAACATCAGCTTCACCTCCAACAGGGTTGGTAACACTATTCGCAGTAAAAACTAAACCTGTAGTTGGATTTGATGGGTTTGTTAAATTACCATTATTATTTGAATAGAAACTAACGGACTCTCCTTCTCCAAAACTTCCATCGTATAGTAAAGTCAATTCCTCAAAAACATTAGAAAAAGAAATTTCTACTTTTCTTGTTCCATCAACAGCATTGGCAACTGTAAGCCAAGGACTCTCTGCTGTTTCCATAATAAGGTCAGATGTTGGTGTTGCAGAACCTGTGGTACTAAATTTAACAGTCATGCTCACGCCATTTAAACTTGAAATGCCTAGAACAGTACCGATATCTGCAATGGTTTGACCATTTTCTCCACTAATACCTGCATCAGTAAACCCTAAATCGTGCCAAAAAATATTACTAGTTACTAAAGCGCATTCTGTTTCATCTAAGATCCCATCATTATCATCATCTAAATCACAAGCATCGCCTATACCATCGCCGTCGGTATCGGTTATTGCTGGGTAGTTGGTTGCATCACTACAACATGCTGTATTCAAACTTGCATTTTGTGCATCTCCTACCATTTGACCCGTTCCTGCACTGGTTGGAACACCATCAGTATTAACCGTGTTTCCTAAGTTTTGCTGTACACCTGTTGTGCTTATTCCATTATAATTTGCCCCTGAATTTCCTCCTGATATACCTGAAGTTACTAAATTTGCTGCCGTAAAATCACCCCCACCTTCTACAGTATCAGGGCAACCATCGCCGTCGCTATCTAAATCTAAATGGTCTTGAATGCCATCACCATCTAAATCAGAGGATGAACATTCACCTGATGTTGATGCTTTTGTTAATTCAATTGTATCAATAGCAAAGTCATTACCTCCTGAAGTTGCAGATTCGTTTACTAAAGAAAATTTTACTCTAGTATATGGCCCAGCATTAAAAGTTCCTTCAGCAACATGCCAAGACGTATTGTCTGTTGAAATGCCTGTTGAAACACTACCTAGTACTATAGGATTTCCTGCGCTAGATAATATCGGGTTATTAGATGCATCTACAGCTATTACCTCTGCCTTTAATGAATAGCCATTACTAGCACTAGTACTTGTATGTCCATTTCTGTGAGCAAAACCAAAATTGTAATCTGTCGCAACATCTACATTTATATAATTTTGTAAAAATGTACCAACCATTGTACTTCCATTTACTAAAAGGTATGCATCATCTGCAGTCCCTGAATAGCCAGGAAAATACCAGAAATCAGGATTTGCTGTATGCCATCTTTGTGCGCCGTAATGATTTGCTACAGCGTATTGTCCTGCTCCATTATTATTTGTTACAAAAGTATAACCTCCGCCAGGGGAATTCGTTAAATCTCTGAAGTTAGCAGTTAAATTTCCTGTATTAGTTGGTATAGTTCCAAAACTTCCATCGCCTTCTACTCTTACCAAATTTGTTGCTACACATCCTTCGTCGACATCTAAAATACCATCGTTATCATCGTCTAAATCGCAACTATCTCCTATACCATCGCCATCGGTATCGGTTACTGCTGGGTAATTACCTGCATCTGTACAACATTCTGAATTAGTACTTGCAGACTGAGATTGACCTACTGTTTGCCCTGTGCCGGCAATTGTTGGCACGCCGTTTTCATCTACACAAGTGGTTGCAATACAGAGATTACTAGTCACATTTGAAGAACCTCCAAGCATACCTGAAGCTACTAAATTTGTTGCTGTAAAACTACCACCGCCTTCGATAGCATCAGGGCAGCCATCGGCATCGCTGTCTAGGTCTAGTCTATTTTCAATACCATCGCCATCGGTATCTACATAAGCACACATTTTTTCTGCAACAAGAAATCTAACTG
>CANMFQ010000067.1 GCA_947497145.1 uncultured Flavobacteriaceae bacterium | reverse complement strand
TTAGTTCTATTAAAAATCCTTTAGATTTGTAAAAAACATATAGTATATAATGAACATATGTTCATTATACATACGTTGCCATTCATTGGCGGAACGCACTCAAATATTGAATATTATGAACAAGAAAACAAAAGTTAGAATTTTATGGTACTTGTCTTTTTTGATTATTTTCTTAATCGTTTGGACAATTTTACACTTTACATTTAGAAATTTAGAAAGTCCGCTTAAAGGTGTGATTAGCGGTGGAATTGCAGGTTTGCTTTCACCAAGAATGACAGAATATGAAACTCAATCTGGGAAACAAACCCAATTGAAATGGATTTTTATGAAAAAAGTAATTACAATATGAAATCTGAATTGTTTGCGGAATTTAGCAAGTTGCGGAATTGCTCACTCAATCGGAATTGAAAAATATTGCGGAACAATACGCTGACTGAATTTACTCAAATGTTGAAAAACAAAAAACAAAATTAAGCTGAATAATTATAAATCTAATAAAAACAACGAAATGGCAACACCGTGTATAATTAATGGCTAGTTCTCGCTTACTTACGAAAATCCTATCGGATTTTCTATTCGGTTTTTATTTGCTAAATTAATAGCTGAAACACGCCACTAATCATACACAAACACGTTGTAAAACATTAAAACGATTTTACAACACGGTATATAGTTTATGCCTAATTCCGTGTTGTATCGAAGTTTAGTGCTTCTAATCTTTTTCTTTTATTTTTTTTCCAACGCTAAAATCTTATCAAGTTCCGCAGCAATTAAAGCACCTGCAATAATTAACCTTTCCTTCCTGCCTTTTTTACACATCTTTAAAGAAATTTCATCATCCCAATCATCAGGCATCATAGCAAATCTCTTTTTTGAGCTTCGTGCCATTTCAGTAGATAATACTGCTGCTGCTTCGGTTAATTGATAAGCTCTATTCAATTCAATATCGCTTTCAATAGTTCTACCGTGTTTCTCAATTTGTTCTTGTCTCTCTTTTGCGATTAATTCAATTCCAGTTTTCATAATTTAATTGTTTTGCCCTCGCTCAAAAAAATAAAAGAAAAAGGGTCGGTTAATAATTCAAAGGTTCGTCTTTCAAAAGGCACAAACCATATACTTATTCGTTAGCAATAATTTAATGAACTTACGAAATTCTACTTATATAATCGTTTTAATTCTACTTAGCGGCTGTGGAATATTGAATCCTGAAATAAGATATACACCTAAATGTTCAGCAGAATATTATTTCCCTCCTTTAAGTGATGAAACAAAGCAAAAACAAGCTGAATGTATGAAGTTAAAAAATTTCCCTTATGAATTTGAGCAGAATGATACGTTAAGTGATTTTGTAAACGAATGGTATTCGACCCATTTAGCAAGTATGAAAGAACCAATTCTTTACAATCAAATTGGAAAGGGAAAAATGGTGGTCAGATATACACATTTAGGAACTTGGTCAAGACCTTATTCATATCGAATCGAAAACAAAAATGGACAAATAATAGCTACTTATAACAAAACCAAAGGACTTGGTGGATACGATGCTGGACGAAGAATTAAACACGAAGAAAAGGAACTAACAATATCGGACTGGAATTCACTAACAAGAAAAATTGACAGCACTTTTTGGAAAATTGAAACTCACGACCCAAATTTGATTTTAGATGGAGAAGAGTGGATTTTAGAAGTCTTAATCGATGATAAATATCACGTAGTCTCGAGAAATAGTCCTGACAATTATGGTGGTGAAAGATATGCTGAACTTTGTAAAAAAGTGATTGAAATATATAATAATGAATAAAAACTATTGCTAACAATGTTTATAAAAAATAGGCAAAAAAAACACTAAAAACATGGGTTACGGCTCGTGTCAAACTTTGTGTTTAAACGAAAGTTTTGAGCTTCGAAATTGCCTACTTTTCATATACTAAACGTTGTATGTCATTTAAAAAAAATCGGAACTAAACATGATAAAAGGACTTTTTGAAACACATCTATTTGTTGAAAACATTGAACGGTCGATTGAATTTTATGGAAAAATTCTTGAATTAAAACAATGCCATTATGAAGAAGAAAGAAGAGCGGCATTTTTCTGGATTGGAAAGGACAAACAATCTATGTTAGGATTATGGGAAAAGCCTAAAGATGAAATTGATATTCGACATTTTGCTTTTGAATGTGAACCAGAATGGATTATAAATGAATCTGTAAAATATCTAAAAAAAAGAAATTTAAACTTTTGGAATTTTTTAGGAGATGAAAGCGAAAGACCAATGGTATTTTCTTGGGTTCCTGCAATTGCGATTTATTTTAATGACCCAGATGGACACTATCTTGAATTTATCGGAATTCTAAAAGGAAAATCTAAACCTGAAAATGGAGTGATTTCTTATGAGAAATGGAAAAAATTAGAAACGGAGGAAAAATAAAAAACGCCATACAATAACTAAGCCTTCGTGTGGTCGGTACGACCCAACATGATGGCGCTGTTGACTGAACCGGCTACTTTGCCGATACT
>CANMFQ010000066.1 GCA_947497145.1 uncultured Flavobacteriaceae bacterium | reverse complement strand
TTTAGCACCATTGCCTATACAACGACGCTGATGGACCTACCATCATCTTAATTACAGCATTCAACCAGTTTTTTTTTTATTTATTGCCGTGGTTGATTCTTGGCACACTATGAACAGTAAGGGAGCAAACCAGCGTTTGCTTTCTGCCACGCACATAGCGAAATCTTTTTTTTTGTTTTTTCTTTTCCTGGCTTAAAGCAAAATCCCAAAGATTTTGCGACATTATAAAAATACACAAACCTTTTGATTATGCTCGAAGTACGTATTGTTTATAGGTTTTATTGTCATTAGTAGCTTCCGCTTGAGTAAGCACATTTTACTTGTGTAATTGCTGCGTTCAAATTAGCTTTCTGTAAATCAACCAAAAAGTCCATTAACATGACAGTTACGCTTGAGTAAGGTCCATTTCGCAAACTTGCTAAGAAGTTCATCTGACGAACTAGTAAATTTTTTTGACATTAGGTTTTTAGTAACTATATGTTAGTTGTGAATTCCACTTTTCTAGATTCAGCGTTATTTGATTTTCATTAGTCCTAAGCGAGTTTATCTCAAATGATACTGTTAATTCTGCAATTGCGTTACAAGTTTCAGTATTCTCTAGAAATACTTTTAAGTCTCTTTGTGGAATTGCGGTCTCTGCAACCCTATCAGCATCAACTAAATCAACTGCCCATGTGCTACCATCACAACCACCAGAACGAATTGTTATTGATAAACAATCGCCTTCTATTTTCGCGTTGATAATTTCAAAAGTATTTCGACTTGTTCCGTCATCATCAGACCTGTTTTGAAATACATCATTATTGATTAGAACCAATTTGTCGCAGAAAGCAGAAACCTGCTCATCATTCTTGTCTGAGCAAGAAAATTGTAATGAAATAGCAATTAAAATCGAAATAATAATTATAGTTTTTTTCATTTTTAAACTTTAATGTTTAGATGAATTTTCATTCGATAAGTTGCGTTCAAAGCGAGGGTGTTTCTTATTTCCGCTATTAATTTTATACGTTATTATGGTGCGTTTTTTCCGTTCTGATCTGTTTCAAAAATGGGTTAGTGCTCGTTGGAATCATTAAATTGCCAAAGCACATTTACCAGTTGCCATTTTCCATTAAGTTTCACTATATGCATATAATCAATCCAGTCGTCCGCTATTAATTTTACCGAAGCGACCTTATCGAACAAGTCAAGGATAATTATTTCTTTTTTCGGTTTTTCGGGAAACTTCTCCTTGTCGGTATTGTACGTTTCCGCTAATAAAATCATAGCATCTGTAAAGGTCTCTCGCAAATATTCCTTTCCTGTTTTTTTATTGGTCCAAAATGTTCTTTTAACCATTCTTGGATGAGCTGCTCTTTCAAACTGTTCGGGCTTTACGTTATGTTGTGATTCAATATAATCCAACGCAACCTGTTTAACATCTGAAGAATCTTGTTTTGTTTGTCCCTGAGCAACGAAATTTAGAAGGAAAGATAAGAATATTGTGAAAATTAATGCTTGTTTCATAATTGATTTTTGATTTGTTAGCATTTCGGTTTTAAATGCACTACGGTTTTTTATATGGTTCGTAGCGTGCAAATTAGCAATTAATTTTCGGTTGAGCACGAGCCGAATTTTTTAATTTCTTATTACCTTTCTTTTTCAATAAGCCAATTTAAAAAAATTGGCGGACTTCGCAATTATACCTTAATTTTGATTGTGCAACTAACTGATTATAAGTTGTATGTGTTGTTGTGCACTGGCTTTCTACGCTTCTATTATTTTGTCAGCTATTATTAAACACGCTTCTAAAGTTCCCAACATTCCGATTTGGTTTCTTTCAATATTTAATAACTTTTTCGCGATTTCAATTCTGTCAGCTCCGTTTTTTTTCAGTCGGAATATTTCTGTAATATAACCTTGATATTCATCTCTTGGCGCAATGTCATTAACTCCCATTGGGTCCCAATAAATCCAAAGAATATCATCGATTTTCTTGTAAATTATTAAATCGGTCGTGGCTGTTATGCTATTTTTAAACCCTTTGTTTCTCTGAAAAATTAAAATTGTGGATTTAACTTCTTGATGTAAATGTTCGTCATCAATTAAATCACAATATTGTAAAGCAAACATTGGAATGGCAAATCCGCTATTTGCGTCAAATGGAGCTGATTGTTCTGATGAATTATAAGTGACTTTCGCAACTCTTTCAGCCAATCTCAAATACAATTCAAAATCTTTGTCCGTATTCGATAAATTCAGGATTCTTATTTTGGTAAATTGGTCGTGAGCAAGTTTCCATTTTTCTTTCTTGTCAATAATGTCATAAAGTTCTAAAATCTCGACAGGTATTTTTTCTAAATATCGATCAAATCTCGATAAAACTAATCCTGCCCAATTCGGACGAACAATTTCGGGAACATTTTCAAAAATCCGTTGACCAATTTTTATGTCGGTTTTTATTTCGTTCATCGGTTTTTTAGCTTTTTAGGGAAGGCTACAATCTCTATTAAAACCTGTTATAAAATCCATAACTAAAGCATTGTTGGTTTCAACTTTAAGTTAAAAAAATAAAAGGAGTTTAGCAAGTGTTAAAGGAGGGTTTTTGCGCAGTCTGACGGTCTAGTATAAGAATAGTGCGGTTTTGTGTGCGAGGAATTTCCGCAGGAAATTCAGACGTAACAAAATTGCACTAACTCTCGATTAAGCACTTAATTTAGCATTATTTTTATACATTGTGTGTGCCCAGCATGGGCATCTTTTAAACTACCTAAAAGTAGTTTATTAATCTAGAGGGTGCAAGTCCCTTATG
>CANMFQ010000065.1 GCA_947497145.1 uncultured Flavobacteriaceae bacterium | reverse complement strand
AAGATTATTACTATCCTAAAGGTCGTGAAGAATTCTTAAATACAAGAATGAAGCTACCTTTAGGTTTAGTTCAACAACGTGTATAATTAATGGCTAGTTCTCGCCTACTTACGAAAATCCTCACGGATTTTCTATCTGGTTTTTATTTGCTAAATTAGGTGCTTAAACACGCCACTAATCATACACAAAACCTTTGTGTGTAATCCCTCATAGACCTCAAAAACTTCAGTACGTTGGCTAACATAAAATTGAGTAACTTGTGGTAAGAAATTTGAATAAAAAATGAGAAATTTGACTATTTTAAAATGCTGATTTTTAACAACTTAATTGTACGTTAGTCAGAATTAAAACCAACCAAAAAGTATACGACATTCGAAAATCTGTATAAGGAATATAACCTGCTTCAACCCGACCTTTGTCTTATAATTTTAATCTCAAAAAAAATAGACAAAATGAATACAAATCAATTTGGTAAAAAAGGTTGGACACCAGACAGAATTGAAAAATTAAATGGTAAAACATACGTCATAACAGGAACTACAAGCGGAACAGGATTTGAAGCAGCGAAAATATTGCTATCAAAAGGAGCAAAAGTTGTAATGCTTAATAGAAACCCAAAGAAAGCAGAAGACACTATTAAGACTTTAAAGCAAGAACTTGGAAATCATATAGACGTTGTAGCCATAAAAATGGATTTGGCTGTACAAGATTCAGTAAAAAAAGCTACTGAAAAAGTTATAAAAACAGTTCCTCAAATCGATGCACTTATTTGCAATGCAGCAATTGCTCAAGTTCCTAAACAGACACTAACTACAGATGGTTGGGAAAGTCAAATGGGAACGAATTACTACGGAAATTTTACGCTTCAAGCATTATTGTTCCCACTTATTGAAAAATCCAAAGGTCGAATTGTAACTGTAGGAAGTTTGGGATATGATATGGGAATTAAAACCATCAAATTTGATGATTTGAATTGGGACAAAGATTACACGCCTAATAATGCATATAGTCAAAGCAAACTGGCGCAGATAATGTCTATTTACGAATTACAAGATAGATTAAAAGAAGCTGGGAGAACAGACGTTAAAGCTTACGCTTGTCATCCTGGTTCTTCAAGAACCAACTTAATAAATTCGAGTGGTAGTTTTATGATGAAATTCATCTTTAATCTAATGAAATTATCACCATTAACACAATCAGCTGAGAAAGGTGCTTATCCGCAATTAATGTGTGCCACAGAACCTAATTTAGACCAAAGTAGTTTTTATGGTCCAACAGGAAGAAATAATTGGACTGGTCCAGTTGGAGCACATAAATTAGAATCACACGCAAAAGATAAGGTCGTATCAAATAAATTATGGGAACTTTCGGAAAAAGAAACAGGTATAAAATGGAATATATAAATTTGTATAATGGAGCACTTTAAAACATTATCGACTTATCTAGATTATTTAGAACTACCGAGACCTGAGCATCCAATGTTGAGTGTTTTCAACTCAAAAGGAGATGGTTATTTACCTTGCCCAAAAGAAAGTTCGCCACCAATTACAAACGATTGCTATTCAATTAGCTTAAAGAAATTTGTAAAAGGCGACTTAAACTACGGACGAACAAAATATGATTTTACCAATGGAGCTTTAATTTTCATTGCACCAAGGCAAATTCTACAATGGGATAGTAGCGTTGTTTTTGAGCGAAAAGGCTTTTCAATAAACTTCCACGAAGATTTTTTGAAAGGAACAGATTTAGCACAACAAATAAAAAAATATGGTTTCTTTTCCTATTCAGTAAACGAAGCATTACATCTTTCGCCAAAAGAAGAAAAGCAAATAGAATCGATAGTTGAAAATATTGAAATAGAATATTATAACAACCAAGATGAGTTCAGCAAAGAAATTATCATTTCTCAATTAAGTACGCTTTTTAGGTATGCCAATAGATTTTATGAAAGACAGTTTTTGAATAGAAAAGAATTATCAAATAACTTGTTGGAGCGATTTAATCTACAATTGTCTGAATATTTTGAATTAGGACTACTACAAGAAAAAGGTATTCCAAACATAGAACAAATAGCTAATAAAATGTCAGTTTCTCAACGCTATTTAAGTGATACACTTAAAAAAGAAACAGGAAAAACGACTACCGAACATTTACACTTGTGTTTAATCGATGAAGCAAAGAATATTTTATTGAAACCGAACAAAAGTATTTCGGAAGTAGCTTATGAGTTGGGGTTCGAATACCCACAATATTTTTCAAGATTATTTAAAAAGAAAGAAGGTATAAGTCCTACGGAATACAGAGAAAAATATAACCTAAACTAAAATGGAACTATTAAAATTAGCCACAGAATGGGCAAAAGCTGAAGTATTTTCAACACGTTTTTTCGTCTTTTTTGCTATTGGATTTTTAATCGCAAGTTTTGGATTTTGGCAATTAGGAAAAACAGATTTAGCAAAAGCTTATATCATTCCAACTTTAGTGGCAGGCATATTACTTTTGATAATTGGTAGCGGTCTTAACTACACAAACATTCAAAGAGTTAAACAATTTGAGGAGGATTTTAAAACTGACACATCTGCTTTTTACCAATCAGAAATTGAACGTTCAGAAAGCACATTAAAAGAATATTCAGTTGTATTTAAAGTAATACCAATTTTAATTATCATAGCAGCATTATTAATTCTGTTTGTAAATACACCAACTTGGAGAGCAATTAGTATTACAACTATTGCAATGCTAATAGTCATTTTATTAGTAGATGGAACTGCATATGCAAGAATTGATGCCTACCATAAAGAGTTGAAATTGGTGGATATAGAAAATGAAATCAAAAAATAACTACACACAATAACTAAGCCTTCGTGTGGTCGGTACGACCCAACATGAAGGCGATGTTGACTGAACCGGCTGCTTTGCCGATACTATGGAGATTGCTTTGGGTTTATGGTGTTTTATTACGGAGAGTGCTA
>CANMFQ010000064.1 GCA_947497145.1 uncultured Flavobacteriaceae bacterium | reverse complement strand
CTACTAATTTAAACGTTCATTGACATATTGGGACAGGGTACATATTCTTTATAGGATGTGTAAACTGAAGAGAAACACGAATTTTTTATAATATTATTAAATTAATGTTATAGTAAAGAGTACGAATTAGAATAAGTAAATAATAGAAGGTCTAGCGACAAGCTGGAAAAGGGCGTATGGGGAATGCCTAGGCTCTCAGAGGCGATGAAGGACGTGATAAGCTGCGAAAAGCTACGGGGATCGGCACACACGATATGATCCGTAGATATCCGAATGGGGCAACCCGGCATATTGAAGATATGTCATCTCGTAAGAGAAGCAAACCCGGTGAACTGAAACATCTAAGTAGCCGGAGGAGGAGAAAACAAAAGTGATTCCGATAGTAGCGGCGAGCGAAATTGGATTAGTCCAAACCATTGTTGTTTCGGCAATAATGGGGTTGTAGGACCACGACATTCGAACTGTAATGAACTAGAACGTTTTGGAAAGAACGGCCATAGACGGTGATAGCCCGGTATAGGTAAAGATCAGTAAGATAGTGGTATCCTGAGTAGTGCGGGGCACGTGAAACCCTGTATGAAACCGGCGGGACCATCCGCCAAGACTAAATACTCCTGAGAGACCGATAGTGAACCAGTACCGTGAGGGAAAGGTGAAAAGAACCCTGAATAAGGGAGTGAAATAGATCCTGAAACCATACGCTTACAAGCGGTCGGAGCCCTTCGGGGTGACGGCGTGCCTTTTGCATAATGAGCCTACGAGTTACTTTTACTAGCAAGGTTAAGGTGTTCAGCACCGGAGCCGTAGCGAAAGCGAGTCTGAATAGGGCGCCATAGTTAGTAGTAGTAGACGCGAAACCGTGCGATCTACCCATGGGCAGGTTGAAGCTGTGGTAACACATAGTGGAGGACCGAACCCGTTGACGTTGAAAAGTCTTGGGATGACCTGTGGGTAGGGGTGAAAGGCCAATCAAGCTCGGAAATAGCTCGTACTCCCCGAAATGCATTTAGGTGCAGCGTGTAGATAGTTTTATAGAGGTAGAGCTACTGATTGGATGCGGGGGCTTCACCGCCTACCAATTCCTGACAAACTCCGAATGCTATAAAATGTTTCTGCGCAGTGAGGGCATGGGTGCTAAGGTCCATGTCCGAGAGGGAAAGAACCCGGACCATCAGCTAAGGTCCCCAAGTGTGTGCTAAGTTGACAAAACGCGGTGGAATTGCATAGACAGCCAGGATGTTGGCTTGGAAGCAGCCATTCATTTAAAGAGTGCGTAACAGCTCACTGGTCGAGCGATTCCGCATGGATAATGATCGGGCATAAGCACACCACCGAAGCTATGGCTTTAACGTAAGTTAAGGGGTAGGGGAGCATTGTAGTGCCGTTGAAGGTGTACCTGCGAGGGATGCTGGAGGAGCTACAAACGAAAATGTAGGCATAAGTAACGATAATGCGGGCGAGAAACCCGCACGCCGAAAGACCAAGGTTTCCCCAGCTATGCTAATCAGCTGGGGGTCAGTCGGGACCTAACGCGTACCCGAAAGGGGAAGTGGATGGACAAGCAGTTAATATTCTGCTACCTGCTCACACTAAAAGTGACGGAGGCGAGAATTTGGTGCGCACAGACGGAATTGTGCGTTGAAGAGAGTGGTAACACCTCGATAGTACAGTGAGACTACGGTCAAGCTGATAATCCAGAGTATCGACTTCCAAGAAAAGCAAGTGAAGCAGCCCGTACCGTAAACCGACACAGGTGGTTGGGATGAGTATTCTAAGGCGCTCGAGAGATTCATGGCTAAGGAACTAGGCAAAATAGACCCGTAACTTCGGGAGAAGGGTCGCCCCCTGTATGGGGGGCCGCAGTGAAGAGGTCCAGGCGACTGTTTATCAAAAACACAGGGCTCTGCAAAATCGAGAGATGAAGTATAGGGCCTGACACCTGCCCGGTGCTGGAAGGTTAAGAGGAGATGTTAGCTTCGGCGAAGCATTGAATTGAAGCCCCAGTAAACGGCGGCCGTAACTATAACGGTCCTAAGGTAGCGAAATTCCTTGTCGGGTAAGTTCCGACCTGCACGAATGGTGCAACGATCTGGACACTGTCTCGGCCATGAGCTCGGTGAAATTGTAGTATCGGTGAAGATGCCGGTTACCCGCAGTGGGACGAAAAGACCCCGTGCACCTTTACTATAGCTTCGTATTGACCTTGGTCAAGCAATGTGTAGGATAGCTGGGAGACTTTGAAGCTGCATCGCTAGGTGTGGTGGAGTCATTGTTGAAATACCAGCCTTTGCTTGTCTGGGGCCTAACTCTCTAAGGAGAGAACAGTGCGTGGTGGGTAGTTTGACTGGGGTGGTCGCCTCCAAAAGAGTAACGGAGGCTTCTAAAGGTGCCCTCAATACGGTTGGCAATCGTGTGTAGAGTGCAATGGCATAAGGGCGCTTGACTGAGAGACATACAGGTCGATCAGGTTGGAAACAAGAGCATAGTGATCCGGTGGTTCCGTATGGAAGGGCCATCGCTCAAAGGATAAAAGGTACGCCGGGGATAACAGGCTGATCTCCCCCAAGAGCTCATATCGACGGGGGGGTTTGGCACCTCGATGTCGGCTCGTCACATCCTGGGGCTGGAGAAGGTCCCAAGGGTTGGGCTGTTCGCCCATTAAAGTGGCACGCGAGCTGGGTTCAGAACGTCGTGAGACAGTTCGGTCTCTATCTACTGCGGGCGTTAGAAATTTGAGTGGATCTGACTCTAGTACGAGAGGACCGAGTTGGACTGACCGCTGGTGCACCAGTTGTTCCGCCAGGAGCATCGCTGGGTAGCTATGTCGGGATTGGATAAGCGCTGAAAGCATATAAGCGCGAAACCAGCCACAAGATGAAATTTCTTTAAAGGGTCGTGGAAGATGACCACGTTGATAGGCTATAGGTAGAAGTGTAGTAATACATGCAGCCGAGTAGTACTAATTGCCCGTCAAGCTTGCGCAAACTCTGCCCCTTCTTCGGAAGGGGCGAGAAACCTTTCTTAAAACAAAT
>CANMFQ010000063.1 GCA_947497145.1 uncultured Flavobacteriaceae bacterium | reverse complement strand
GAAAAACCATAAAAGTGCCTGAGCCGTATGCTGGGAAACTCGCACGTACGGTTCTTAGGGGGCTTACGCTACCCGGTGGCAACATTATACAAATTTTCAACATTGAACAATACTAATTACATTTCCAAAATATTTAATAAGGACAATAACGAACTTCAGTTAAGAGATATAGAGAACTTCTTTCTTTCGCCTCAAGAAGAAACTTCCGTACTCGAATTTAAGGCGGGAGAAGTCGAAATTATTGACCTCTATAAAGAAATAGCTGCTTTTCTAAATACGGAAGGCGGATTAATTATTGTTGGTTCTCCACGAGAGAAAAAAGAAAAAATTCATAAAAATGAAATCACTTTTTGCGAAGGATCATTAACTTATTCGAAATTTAAAAATAAGGACTGGATTTATCAAAAAATAGCATCTAACATAACCCCTTCACCAACCAACTTAAAAATTGTTGAGTTCATTACTGAAAATGGAGGTGTTTTTTTAATTGATGTTCCACAAAGCTCGATTCCACCGCATCAAAATTCAGCCGATGGAAGATATTACATCCGAATGGAAAGGGAAGCTAAACCAGCTCCTCATGGATTAGTACAAGCATTATTTAATAAAAGAAGACTTCCTAAACTAGATGCAAATATTTCAATAAAAAAAGAAAATATTCAATCTGATAACATCTCAATTGAAATTGAAAACTTATCAAATATTCCAGCTGATATGGTTAGCTGGACTATAGAAGTTTACAACGTTCTTGAAATCGTGAGTAATGACGATTTCAAATTAAAGAAAGGTTCTGATACAACGAATTTTGTGTTTCATACATCGGCACCTAATCAAATTCTAGTCCAACGAATTAGTTTTTCTAATGATTTTCAGGTAATTCATAAAGAATCAGAATACTTAATTTTTGTTGGGTTTTGGAGTAAAGACTTAGACTTCGACTACCGGTATTGGACTTTAAACCCTGAAGAAATGAAAATTTCTTGCGAAGGAAAGATGGAACTTGAAGGAACAAAGTTTATCGATGAGTTGTACCGAGTAAATAACGTTGCCCAATAACTAAGCCTTCGTGTGGTCGGTACGACCCAACATGATGGCGCTGTTGACTGAACCGGCTGCTTTGCCGATACTATGGAGATTGCTTTTGGTTTATGGTGTTTTATTATGTAGGGTGCTAGTGTAGCAGCTGTCTTTTCTGGCTAAATAATCCCTACTAGCTTAGGGTTTCTTCTTATTTTGGGTCGCCATTGTGGCAATTTGTTTCGTTAAGCAGCTCTTTTTTGTCCTTTTTTTAATTTTTGAGCATACACATTTGCTGCAACACGAAAACCACAACAAATACTGCTACGGCTTTTGTTATTCGCTATTCTTTCTTACTCGCGTAGTTTACTGTTGAGGGTACGAAGTTGCAAACTTCGCACAGCCCCATTAAAAGCACTTGCTGTTGAAATTTTAGCCCTATTTAGTGCTTTGTTAAACGTTTTAAAATACTTTCTTTTTCTTAATAAGAATAACTACCAATTAACAAAAACACATCAATCTTCGCTAATAGTAGCTTAAAATTACTATTGAATCACTATTTTTAACATAAAAGGAGTTGCTGCGCAGACTCCCGTTGTAAACAATTATGAAAATCGCCAAAATCATACGGAATGGATTTATAATAATGGTAGTTCTAATTGTTGGAATTTACCTTACGAACAGATTTACGGAACCTGTAGAATTTGACTCTCAAAAATGGAAAACGGAATCAGAGACGGAAATGACTTTGCGCTGGGATATGATGAACAGTTTGCGGAAAAATCACAAACTGAAAGGAATGACCAAAGCTGAAGTAATTGAATTGCTGGGAGTACCAACACAAAGCTATAATACCAGCTTCAACTATGATTTAGGTCCTTCAAAACGTGGAATAAACTACGGATATTTGGAATTGACCTTCAACGAAAAAGAAGTAGTTACGGATTTTGTAGTCGGAGACCACTAAAAAAATGCTTTAAACAATATGAACGAACACGAAGACTACTTTAGAATTTCCAAAAATGGAGACGTTCATACCCTGAGCGACAGAACTCCATTCAAATGGAAAGAGCTAGTTGTTTGGACTTCGGCTTCGTTTATATTTCTAATTTATTTTCTGGGTTTTGGTGTTGGAATTTTTGTTGCGTTTCTAACTTTAATCGGATATACATTTTACCGTTTCGCATCTTGGATTTACTACTCGGAAGTGGAAATTGACGAAAAAAGTGGAAATTTGAGCATACACATTTGCTGCAACACGAAAACCACAACAAATACTGCTACGGCTTTTGTTATTCGCTATTCTTTCTTACTCGCGTAGTTTACTGTTGAGGGTACGAAGTTGCAAACTTCGCACAGCCCCATTAAAAGCACTTGCTGTTGAAATTTTAGCCCTATTTAGTGCTTTGTTAAACGTTTTAAAAGACTTTCTTTTTCTTAATAAAATAACTACCAATTAACAAAAACACACCAATCTTCGCTAATAATAGCTTAAAATTACTATTGAATCACTATTTTTAACATAAAAGGAGTTGCTACGCAGACTCCCGTTGTAATGCATTAGAGAAAATCGTCTGAAATGAGAAACCTATTAATTTTTGTTTTTATGATTACTGGATTGAATTCCTTTTCTCAATATGAAAAACATATTGGAGTTTATGAAAATAAGGCGGAATCTGAAGACGGAATTAAAATTGAATATGAGCTTTCTCTAAATTCAGATGGAACTTTCCTATTTCATTTTTATCAAGACCAAATATGCTATACAGATGATGATAGAGCGAAAGGGAAATGGACAGTAGAAAATAATATTATACTTTTTCGAGTGAATAGAAAAACTGATATTGACGAAACTCATAAATTGGATTTTGTGAATACTAAAGCAAAAACTGAAAATGGACTTCTAAAGTTTTACGATTCTGAAATCTTTTGGATAAACGAAATTGAATTAAAGAAAAAATAACGCATTACAATAACTAAGCCTTCGTGTGGTCGGTACGACCCAACATGATGGCGCTGTTGACTGAACCGGCTGCTTTGCCGAT
>CANMFQ010000062.1 GCA_947497145.1 uncultured Flavobacteriaceae bacterium | reverse complement strand
GCTGGTGTAGCAGAGGCTACTGCCGTAAAGGTTGCCGTTGTAGGAAATGCCGTTTCACAAACCAAAACATCTGAGGGTTGTGTGGTTATTGTAATACTACCTAAGGTTTGTGACCCACCTATATCTTGTGTTACCGCAGCGCTTGCTGGCGACACTATAGGAACGCCAAAGGTTGCACTGGTGCTAACACTATCGACAACCGTTCCTAAATTAAGGGTCACAGGACCAGCTGTACCTGTATAATCTGGTGCTGTTCCTACAGCATTAGCATCTACATTTCCTCCTGGTATAGTGGAACTTTGTAAATCGTCTGCATCATAATCACCAGATCCCTCTATAGCATCAGGACAACCATCACCGTCACTATCTAAATCTAAGTGGTTTGAAATGCCATCGCCATCGATATCTACATCTCTAAAACATGTACCTGACGAAACTTTAGTAATTGACGTTTCAAGCCCATGACAATCTGCATAATCCTCTGCAACTATATACTGCAACTTGTCTCCAACGGCTAAAGTAACCGTAACAAAATTTTCAATATTTGGAAAAGAAAAAGACTCTTTCATTCTTGCTATTTCTACACCGTTTTTATACACAAAGGTGTGGTCATCGCCATTTATTAATTTTATAGTATACGTACCCGCTTCTCCTTGCACAACTTCCTTCTCAAAAGTGAAAAAGAAATCTTGATTGAAAGTCGCTATGGAAGGACCTGTATAATTTTCCATATCATTTTCAAGTTCGGTAAGTGGCCCAAAAGCATGCCCATAAGCTTCATTGGTTCCTGCGTTTTCATTGTAATTAAATGTACCTACTTCCGTAAAAACACTACCTGTGTATGGAAATGTTGTGCCTCCAGCTGCTGTACCCCCTGATATTTCTGCCCAAGTATCAATGGTAGTAGTGACGCCTACATTATCATAAGCTTTACCTACCCAACCAGTTTCACTAAAAGGGTCAGAACATGCTGTAGTAGTTCGTTCAGCGGTATCTAAAATGCCATCATTATCATCATCTAAATCACAACCATCGCCTATACCATCGCCATCAGTATCAGTGATGCCTGCATAATTGGTTGAATCACTACAACATTCAGTATCTAAACTTCCTGTTTGTGAACCCCCTACCGTTTGTCCTGTTCCTGCACTGGTTGGAATACCATCAGTATTGACCGTGTTTCCCAAGTTTTGTTGAACAGCAGTTGCTGAGATACCGTTATATCCCGTACCCGAGTTTCCACCTGGTAGTGTTGATGTACTTAAATTTGCATACGCTATTGTTGTTGAACCGCCTTCAATAGCATCAGGACAACCGTCGCCGTCGCTATCAAGATCTAAGCGATTTGGAATTCCATCACCATCGATATCGCAAATTTGTTTTCCAAATAGAGCATATGCTATAGGATCAGCAGGCAGCGGTGTATCTAAACTTACCCCTACTATTTTAAACTCTGTAATTAATTGTGTACCAACACCTTCAATAAGAATATGTTGATTATCTGGGTCCCCAGCAGCACTGGTGATTTTACCCGAAGAAGTATCTAAATCTAGACTTGGCGTATAGCCATAATCTACCTTTTGAAAAAGACCTCCAGCAGAATTTCCTCCATTAACAGTGATCGTATAAACGCCATCATCAGAACCATAATCTGCGTCAAAATCAGCTATATAAAAAGCTATTTCATTAACGGGAACACCAGGCGAAAATGTAGCTACATAAGTCATATTACCATCGGCTCTATAGCGCTGACCACCACCTGATCCACTTATAAAATACTTATTTTGATCACTACTTAATGTCTGCGTACTAGTTTGCGGCTCTACATTTGTATCACCAGTTAAAGTGACATTTACAGTACTATTTGTACTTCCTATCCATGAGCCATCAGTATTTTGAGCTTTAAAACCACATTCTTCATCTATATCTTTTATTCCATCGTTATCATCATCTAAATCACAAGCATCACCTACGCCATCACCATCACTATCGGTTATTCCTGAAAAATTACCTGCGTCTTTACAACACTCGGTATTGGTGCTTCCTGTTTGTGAGTCGCCAGCGGTTTGCCCTGTACCTGCTACGGTAGGGATACCGTCACCATTAACAGTAGTTCCTAAATTTTGCTGTACCCCTGTTGTTGAAATACCCTTATATCCTGCTCCTGAATTTCCACTAGGTAAACTTGATGTTACTAAATTTGCATACGCTATTGTTGTTGAACCGCCTTCAATAGCATCAGGACAACCGTCGCCGTCTGAATCTAGATCTAAGTGATTTGGGATACCATCGTTATCTGTATCTAAAACTGGATCGCCACAAGATGTCATTTTTAATGATGGTCCTTCAGCTGCCATATTTTGTGTCCAAGATTGCTTCCAATTAATAACTGTTGCACTTCCGGCTGTTAAGGCTGATTTAGGAGTTAGTTTAATTTGAAAATCTGGCGCTCCACTACCACCAACAGTGTATGTTGTATTTGGCAATAATTCATCGCCGTTATTTAAAGCTGCCACTTTATTAGATGGATCAATAATATAACCAGTATATAATGATGAATCAAAATCTATGATAAAGTCAGTAAAATTACTTTGATAAGAGAAATACTGTGATCGAGTATCAAAAACCATTTCAAAATAGGCACTATTAGTTCCTGAATTGCTTACCGTAAAATCTAAATCTAAATTTGGTGCTGAAATGACTACTTGATTATAAGCTTCACTTCCTGTAGCTCTTAAACTACCATCAAAAGTAGTGTTTGGGCTGTTTATGGAGATTCCTACCGCAATCATTTCAGAATTCATTCCTGAAAAATTCACCGTTTTAGTGGTATTATCTGTACTCGTAATACTCATATCTCCACACACTAAATCGTCCATTTCATCGGTATCCAAAATCCCATCATTATCGTCATCTAAATCGCAGCCATTTCCTACGCCATCACCATCACTATCGGTTATTCCTGAAAAATTACCTGCGTCTTTACAACACTCGGTATTGGTGCTTCCTGTTTGTGAGTCGCCAGCGGTTTGCCCTGTACCTGCTACGGTAGGGATACCGTCACCATTAACAGTAGTTCCTAAATTTTGCTGTACACCTGTTGCTACTAATCCATTATAATTAGCACCTGAATTTCCACCTGCAATAGTAGATGTGCTTAAATTTGTTGACGTAAAACTTGCGCCTCCTTCTATGGCATCTGGACAACCATCGCCGTCACTGTCTAAATCTAAGTGATTTGGTATTCCATCATTATCGATATCTGCTAGAACACAAGATTTTGTTCCAAGATACACCTCGCGCCAAACCATATTTTGAGAATTTTCTGGTGCAGGATAACCGATTAAGTCCGTAA
>CANMFQ010000061.1 GCA_947497145.1 uncultured Flavobacteriaceae bacterium | reverse complement strand
CCGGGGGATTCGTTTATCGAAAAACCATAAAAGTGCCTGAGCCGTATGCTGGGAAACTCGCACGTACGGTTCTTAGGAGGCTTACGCTACCCGGTCCATACATTGATGAAAACTATATTATTATACATAATTCTATTTCCAACAATTATATTCGCTCAATTGAACCAATATAATGAGGGGAGAATTCTGATTGACAGTATTCATTCTAAACGTCTCTGTATCGAATATTTTGGTACTGGACGCGAAACTATAAAACAATTTATAGAAGAGTCTGAATATGTTTTCACTGGAAAGGTTGTGGAAATTATAACTAGTGAAAAAATAGAACCTTCTGACTATGGACTCGGGGCGGACGGAAAATTAGTGCCGATTTCTTTTGATCCAAATTTGAAATACTGGTACTTATTAAAAACTGACAAAATCTATAAGGGTAAAGATAGAGATACGATTAAAATACATTCGAGAAATTTCAGTGGATTATCTCCATTTCTTATGCTTGACAAAGAGTATTTAATTTATGCAAAAAAAGGAGAAATACAAGAATCTCCCTATATAGATTGCGGAGGAGGATCTTGCCATATAAAGTACGCGGAAAATGACATAGCTGAAATCGAAAAGATTTTGCGTAAATGAAACGTATGGTAACAACACCTATGCGATAATGCGGAGTTTTGGCTTAATCGAAAAGTCCTTGCTTATTTGGTTTGTCGCCAAAGTATTAAATTTAGTATTTTAGAAAAGATAAAAACAAAACATAAACTTTGACTAAGTGCTAGCTCGAAAACCAGTGATTTTCTGCTCCCGCACTACGCATAGCTAAACGTTAGCATTAATTATAAAAAACATTGGAACTAAACAACAAGCTGAAGGAATTTATTGAAAATCAAGAGTGGATTTTTGCAAAAACTTATGCGAAAACTTGGCCACACGAATATATCGTGCAGGAAAAAGTTGATAACGAATTGTATTTAGAATTGGCTAATCACATTGACAGTTTCGGATATGAAAATTATTTCTACAAAATGAAACAAATCTATTTTGACCATAATGGATATACTTATTGGCATATGGAAAATATCATTAATCGTTGTGTTGTAGCGGACACTTATCACGAAAGAAAAAAAAGCGGAAGAATGCCAGAAAATTTTAAAGAATAATATGCAGTCATTATTAGGTCAATTTTACAACAGAATTAGAGGTTCACAAGAAGATATTGCATCAGAAAGTTTGGTCTATATTTTAAAGCAATCTTTAGAAAGTAGAAAAGTCATAAACCAAATTGTAAAAGCTAATACAAATTTGATGTTTTCAGATTTGGCTTTTCAAACTCAAAATGTCGGGAAAGATTTAGAAAGACCAGATATAAGCGGAAAAGATGAAACTGGAAAAGAAGTTTTGCTTATTGAGGCAAAATTTTGGGCTTCGTTAACTCATAATCAACCAAACGGATATTTAAAAAGACTAAAAGACAATTCTGTTTTAATGTTTCTTGTTCCGACTTTAAGAACAAGAACAGTATTTGATGAAGTCAAAATCCGAATTTTAGAAGAACATCAAGATTTGGAAATTGACTTTGATAATTTAAGTATTCTAATTAAATCTTCTCAAAAACATATTTTCATAAAGAGTTGGAATGAGGTTTTAAGTTCAATAAAATCGAAAATCGAACAAACCAACAATATAAATTTGATTTCAGATTTGAACCAAATCATTGGACTTTGTGAAACGATTGACCAAAATTCCTTCCAGCCAATTACTGACGAGGATTTATCACCAAAAATTCCGAAAAACATAAATTCATATTACGAAATTGTGGACAAAGTTGTGGACGAACTGAAAAACAGAAATAAAGGAATTTCGACAAAAGGATTAGTAAAAACACCACAACGTTATGGTTATCACAGATATTTCGCAACCAAAAAGTTAGGAATGAATTTCGCTCTGAAATTAGACTTGTGGGAAAAATGTGCGGACACACCTTTTTGGCTATCAATCAGCACAATAAATGAAAAAAGTTGGATAACAACCGAGAAACTTACACAAGCAATTGAAAGTTTGTGTGTAAGACTAAATTTGACTTTGGTTCCTTATTCCAACAATAAAGGATTTTTTATGAGCGTAAGACCTTTACTATTTGAAACAGAAGATATTGTAATCGGAAATATAGCCGACCAAATCGAGAAAATCATCGCGGAAATAACTAATGCTAATAACTAAGCCTTCGTGTGGTCGGTACGACCCAACATGATGGCGCTGTTGACTGAACCGGCTACTTTGCCGATACTATGGAGATTGCTTTGGGTTTATGGTGTTTTATTACAGAGAATGCTAGTGTAGCAGCTTCTTTTCGGGCTAAATAACCCCTACTAGCCTAGGGTTTCTTCTTATTTTAGGTCGCCATTGTGGCAATTTGTTTCGTTAAGCAGCTCTTTTTTGTCCTTATTTTAATTTTTGAGCATAGGTATGCCTGTACGCTTTTTAAGGCGTTGTGTTTGGGGCATTGTTTTTTAATCGTTTTAACCATATTTTGGGCGGACCACGACTATCAAATATAGTAACGGTAACCATACTCCCAAGCTTACAATACGGGCACTTACGGTGCTTTAATGGCGGGGGTTCTTTTACAATAGGCTTGCCTAGTTCTTTATGCAATAAGGGAACAAGTACCTTTTTTTTACAACTACTTAAAATACCATAGTGGCGTATGCGAACAAACCCTTTAGGCAAAATATGAAGGGCAAACCTACGAATGAACTCCTTATGAGTTAAACCTAAGGTCTGTTTTTTACCACCCTTGCGATAGTCTTTGGCGCTAAAGGCAACATGCCCATCAGATACATCTTTAAGGCGATGATTGCTGATAGCTATCTTGTGGGTATACCTACCTAAATACTCCACCACCTGCGATGGACCAAAAAAGGGGCGCTTGCAATATACCACCCAGGGCTTACTAAAGAGGCTGTCGTAAAATTTTTGTGGTGGTTGTGCTATATTTTTACGCAAACCTGCTACAAAACGCGCTCTAAAAACGGCACTCATCTGCGCTACAGGAAATAGATATTTACCCTTGTTTCGAGTAAATTTCCATTTCCCATTTTTAGTAATCCCACCACCAGGCACAATACAATGCAGATGCGGGTGTAGACTCAAATTCTGCCCCCAAGTATGCAAAATAGCAATCATTCCTGAAGAGGCACCTAAAAAATCGGGGTTAGAAGAAAAATCCCGTATCACCGACCAGGCCGTTGAGAACAATAACCCATACACCGCTTTTGGGGCATATAAACACAGCTGATTAATTTCCGATGGCAAGGTAAAGACCACATGAAAATAAGTGGTGTTTAGTAGTTCTGCCTCTCTTGCTCTTATCCATTG
>CANMFQ010000060.1 GCA_947497145.1 uncultured Flavobacteriaceae bacterium | reverse complement strand
AAAAACCTTAAAAGTGCCTGAGCCGTATGCTGGGAAACTCGCACGTACGGTTCTTAGGGGGCTTACGCTACCCGGTTAAAATATTGAATAAAATTATGTTCAACTTCTTTAAAAAAACAAAATATTCACCAATCAAGTTTTTTGAATTCCATACTTTTAACTGGGAGTTATATGAAGATTCAGAAAAAACTAAAGCTTGGTTAAATAATGATAAATCAGGGTTTCTTGCCATAACTGAACTTGAATCTCAATATATGTATGGAGCTGAAAATTTAGATGTTTTTATTAATGCTGAGAGAAAACTTATTTTGGAAAATAGCGGAGGAATAGTTGATTGCAAAACATCTACTCTTGACGGAATTAAATGTTTCTCTTCTATATTAAAAGAGCCTCAAGAGCCAACAGGAATGAAATACTCATTTCGACTAATTTTTCCTTTAAAAAAGAAAAGTATAGTAATTACTGCTGAGCAATGCGAAAATGGTGTTACCGGACTAAGAGATTCGGTTACATTGACAAAATGGATAAAAAATAATGAACTAGAAACTGACGAAAATGGAAGAATGATTAATTGGGCTAAAGATCCTTTCGACAATTCCTTTAGCGATGGAGCTCTTAAAAACGAATCGGATCTCGAAATATACGACAAAGATTTTCCTGATCACCCTCTTACCATTATAAGAAAAATGCTTAGAGAAATAGAAAAGAGTATTAAAGTGGATCAAAAAATAAAAAAATACAATTAAAACATTTTATAGTCGAGTAGGTAAAGGGGAATTTCACCCCTAAACCTCTCACAGAACCGTACGTGATAGTCTCCTATCATACGGCTCTTGTCAAACAGTCTTTTGATTTAAGTTCTAATGAACTTATAACCCAGCTGCCAGTGATAAAACAAGTTGGGTTCTATTTTGAGTATGCTCCGAAGCCATTTTACTGCTTTATGCTTACTCCCTTTAAATCGCTTATACTTATTTAACACCCATTTGATGATTCGGTGATGTAGCTGATAGAATACTGGCGAAAGACTCCTTATGCTAACTTTACCATAGTAATTTGCCCAACCTCTGATTTTAGGATTTAGCAACCTTGCTATATCTGCTATTCCGATTTGGCTCTTTCTATGAAATGCTAGTTTTCTCAGTGATTGCAGTATTCGTTTCTTGGATTTACGGCTCATCTTGCAATCAAATTGGAGAAAACTTCCTCCCCTTTTCAGACTCACCCTCATTGGTTGAAAGCTAAAGCCTAGAAAATCGAATTGTACCCCGTAGTTCTCAACATTCCCCCTCCCTGATTTCTTGCAGTAAATTATCTTCGTCTTTTCTGGATGAGCCCTAAGACCACATTGCAAAAGACGTTCTTTCAGATTACTCAAAATAGTTTGGCTTTCTGCTTTGCTACTACAATGGATTATTAAATCATCAGCATATCGTACCATTTCTACTCTTGGATGGTGGCATTCTAACCATTTATCTATGCTATAATGTAAATACAAATTTGACAACAAAGGGCTTATCACTCCACCTTGCGGTGTACCTTGACCCCTTGAACCTTTAATTTGACCATCTTCTAATTTAATGGAGCTATTTAGCCAGCGACCTATGTACATCAATACCCAACGCTCTCTTACATGTCGTGATAATGCTTTAAAAAGCAACTCGTGATTAACATGCTCAAAAAATTGCTCAATATCCAAGTCTATAACCCATGGATATTTGCGTACGTTTCGTCTTACTTTTTCAATTGCACCCTGTGCACTTCTTTTTGGTCTATAACCAAAAGAACATTCCAAAAACTCTCGCTCTAATCTTGGTTCAAGATAGGTTTTGATTACTTGCTGGGCTATTCTGTCACTAACAGTAGGGATTCCTAATGGTCTATACTGTCCTGTTTCTTTGAGAATGTGTACCCGCTTTATCATCGGTGGAAAATAACTTCCCGATGATAGCCTGTTCCATATCTTGTATAGTTCTTTATTACGAACCTTTTCAAAATTTGACAGACTTAAGCCATCTACTCCGGCTCCTTCGCCATTTTGTCGAATCTTCTTGTAAGCTGCCCATACCATTTCTTTGGTGATGGGAATAGACCTTGTTTCTTCATTAAAAATCATCCTTAAATTTTAAGTTGTCTTTAATTAATTTAACTGTTTAACTCAACCCCTTCGCTCCATTTCCATTACAGAAATTTCAACACTACTACGAGTTAATCCGCCACCTGATACAACTTTAGTAATCGCCTTACGGATATTGTCCGCTTGTACTTTCCTTTTAACATTTGCATCAGGCTTCCTGTGATTCTAACCTAAAGCCTAGATAGAAGTCATGCCCTCTTTATGACGGTTGCCATACAGCCAATAAACAGGTAACCGCTGTACTTATCATCGAAACCTCGATATGTCTCAATTTTCGACAACAACTTGTCTTTTCGCCACTTCTTCGAAAGGTTCGCTTTCGCTCATCTCTTCTATCCATACATGACTGATTTTTTTTTTCAGCCTTTTCTCCTGTCCCTTCATCCATATAGATTGCTCTATACAAATTACAGAAGTAGTTTGATAAGTGAACCTGTATTCCCTTATCGGAGGACCTTCCTCCATCTTTAAATAAACTTCACAGCACACATCGAGTAGACGGCTCCGCCGTAATTAAATAGCGGAGTGCGCCTCTCACACCACCCAGCGTACGGGTCTCGTACTGGGCGGTTCGTCAAATCAGAACTTTACTTGATGGTAGTATTCAAGCATACTTTCGTAACCTCTTTTCTTTAGGCGTTTTTCAGTTATTGTAGTTAGTAAAATAGGGCTTTGAGCTACTGCCCAGCCTCCCATTCGTGTTCTACTCCAAGCATAAGCTTGTCCCTGTTTTATGCCTAAGCGTATTAGATTCTTACGTTTGCGCTCTAGTTTCTTCCAATTGTGCCAAATGCAATATCTCAGTCGGTTTCTTAACCACTCATCTAACCTTTTTAGTTTGGCATGGATGTTTCCTAATCGGAAATTATTAAGCCATCCTTTATAGATTAGTTTTAAGCGATATAACCGCTCTGGTATACTTATTGGCAAGGTTTTCTTGGTTGCATACTTGAGCTTGCGCTTGAGTTTTTGACATGCCTCTTTACTTACAACTAACTGGTATTTGCCTTTTATGCCTTTCTTATAGATTGGCGTAAACCCATAGCCTAACACCTTAAACGTTGAGGGTCTGCAGATGCTACTTTTTGCTCGATTGATGGGTAAGTCTAATTTATCACGCAAGAAGCGATAAATTTCATTTCCTAGCCGTCGAGCTGCTGCTTTAGATTTTGTGTAAATACTAAAATCGTCTGCATAGCGGATAAACCTACAGCCTTTACGCTTTAGGTATTTGTCCAGTTGGTCTAATAAAATATTAGACAATAACGGACTCAATGGACTGCCTTGTGGTAATCCCTTTCTGCGTCTTAAAAGCTTACCTTTTATTTTAATAGGTGCTCTTAGCCATTTACGGATTAGCCACAAAGTGGTTGGGCATTTTACCTTGTTATAAATAAGTTGTAGTAGCTTAT
>CANMFQ010000059.1 GCA_947497145.1 uncultured Flavobacteriaceae bacterium | reverse complement strand
CACTAGTAAATGCATTGGTTTGTGTTCCTGTTTGTACAAACGAAGATGTATTAGGTGATGCTAATGTTATGTCTTCTTCACATGATCTTTCATCTGTATCTAAAATCCCATCATTATCGTCATCTAAATCGCAGCCATTTCCTACGCCATCGCCGTCGGTATCGGTTATTCCTGGGAAATTAGTTGTATTACAACATTCGGTATCTGTGCTTCCTGTTTGGGAATATCCTCTGGTTTGTCCTGTTCCTGCAACTGTTGGAATACCATCACTATTTACTGTAGTACCTAAGTTTTGCTGTACACCTGTTGAAGAAATACCGTTATATGCTGCACCCGAGTTTCCTCCTGCTAATGTGGATGTGCTCAAATTAGCAAACGCTATGGAGGTTGAACCACCTTCGATAGCATCAGGACAACCATCACCGTCACTGTCTAAATCTAGACTATTGATAATACCATCATTATCTAAATCAATATCGGGATTGTCAAAAATTTCAACCTCAGCTATATGTAATGGCTCTGTACCCGATGATAATTGAACTCTTACATACCTACCTGTTCTATTAACATTTAAAGATGTGGGTCGCCCTGCTTGTTTGGTTTCATGAATATCTAATACGCCTGTTTGACTTTGTGTTGTAGTAATGCTTGTAGCTGTAAAAGGCACGTCAGACACAAAAACATGATAATCTTCTAGTCTAATTTGACAGCAATTTCCTCGATTATAAACATTAATAGTACTTATTTCTTGTACGCTACCTAAATCTATTTGCCACCATGCATTTTCTTCTTCTCCAGAGGTATGCGAAAAATTGTCAATATTTCCATCTATCACATTACTTGCTGGGAAAGAAGTAGAAAAAGGAAATTCTGATGACTGAGATACTGAACCAGACAAAGCAAGGTTGACATAATTGTTTTCGGCATCATCTAAAATTCCATCGTTATCATCATCCAAATCACAATCGTCTCCTAAGCCATCACCATCACTATCAGTTATATAATCGAATTCCTCTGGCTCTAAACAACATACCGTTTTAGTACTGTAAAAGTGTGCATTTCCTTTTGCTTGCTCAGCTGAGCTTCCATTCACAATTGGTATTCCATTAGTAGCTACGCAAGTAGAAGTAGCGCACAAATTAGCAATAACATTAGTAGAACCCCCTGGCAGCGTACTATCTACCAAATCATCTGCTACAAAAGAACCAGCTCCTTCTAAGGCATCAGGGCAACCATCGCCATCGCTATCTAAATCTAAACTATTGATAATACCATCGTTATCGCTATCACAATAACTTTTTCCTAATAACGAATAGGCTATATAATCACCATTACCTATAGTAGAGGTTACTTTAAATTCTGTAATTAATGAATTTCCAAGACCTCTTATCAATATTCTTTGATCTGCAAGCTCAGCAGAAACTACTCTACTACTAGACGCATCATAATTAGCACTAGCTGGATAGCCATAATCTACTTTTTCAAAAACACTTCCCGCAGGATTACCTCCATTAATGGTTACATCAAAATAACCATTTGGAGAAGAAACCACATCAAAGTCATAAATATAAAATGCGATTTCATTTGCTGGCACGCCTGGCGAAAAAGTAACTTTAAACTCGGCATTTCCGGTATATTCCACTATTGGGTCACCTCCCCGCGATTTCATACTAAAAATGTCCTGATCAGTTGTAATCGTCTGTCCATTAGCTCGTTCCCCAAATCCAGAAGGAGAAAGTGTAACATCTATTGTGCTTGTTGTTTTACCTATCCAACTGCCATCTGAGTTTTGAGAAATAAAACTTTTACACTCTTCATCCACATCTTTTATGCCATCGTTATCATCATCTAAATCACAACTATCTCCAATACCATCACCATCAGTATCGGTTATTGATGAGTAATTGGCTGCATCTTTACAACATTCGGTATCGGTGCTTCCTGTTTGGGCATCTCCTACCGTTTGTCCTGTTCCTGCACTGGTTGGAATACCACTAGTGTTGACTGTGGTTCCTAAATTTTGCTGTATACCTGTTGTAGAAATACCTTTATAATTTGCACCTGAATTTCCGCCAGGTATCGCTGTTGCTATGCTTAAATTAGTTGCGGTAATTGTGGTTAATCCACCCTCGATAGCATCAGGGCAACCATCGCCATCGCTATCTAAATCTAAATAGTTTGGTATCCCATCGTTATCTGTATCTAGACTTTCTGAACAACTTACTATTGGTGCTAGAGCAATAGCAAAAACCTCACTGTTTTCTGCACTAAAAGTCCCTGACGCAGCACCTGTTATATGCTCTATTTTTGTTTGAAAACCTTGTATTGAAATAACACTGTTTGGTGTAGCTGTATAAGTAAATGTCTTTAAAATCCATTGTCCACTATCTAAAGCATTCACATCTGCCGTAGATAGCGTAAATGTATCAGTTTTTATTCCTTCACTTGTCTCAAGAGTAAAATTCTCAGTAGCTCCAGTGACATAACTACCTGACTGTGCTGCTCTATTGTTATATAAATAAACATTTAAAGTAATAACTCCACTAGCATCAACATAAATTTGAGGTTCCTCGTTATAATCATATGAAAATACAGAACCTCCACTTGCTGAATCAAATCCATTTATAAATGGTTGTGTGCCCAAAGGAGAAGGGTCTCCTGCTGGGTTTTGCATTGCAATATAGTTAGTACTTGTTGACAATGCAGTGGTAGTGGTAAAAGACATAGTGCTTGTTCCTTCAACTAAATCTACCGTTAATGGGGCACAAAGAGATTCTTCAAGGTCTAAAATACCATCATTATCATCATCTAAATCACAACTATCTCCAATACCATCACCATCAGTATCGGTTATTGATGAGTAATTGGCTGCATCTTTACAACATTCGGTATCGGTGCTTCCTGTTTGGGCATCTCCTACCGTTTGTCCTGTTCCTGCAATGGTTGGAATACCACTAGTGTTGACTGTGGTTCCTAAATTTTGCTGTATACCTGTTGTAGAAATACCTTTATAATTTGCACCTGAATTTCCGCCAGGTATCGCTGTTGCTGTGCTTAAATTAGTTGCGGTAATTGTGGTTAACCCACCCTCGATAGCATCAGGGCAACCATCGCCATCGCTATCTAGGTCTAAACGGTCAACAATACCGTCGTTATCAGTGTCCACATCAGCACCAATAATGCCTCCAGTAATTCTGACATCATAGTTAGCTCCATTCGGATTTGAACCAGCATTAGTAACGTTATTTACTAGCTTAAGGGAATTAATACCTTCTGGAAACTTTACAACATAAGAAAAACTACCAGAACTATTATTACCTACAACTGCCAACCCATTTGATGAGCGAAGGTTTGATCCAGAAGTAAAATCAGCAGTAATAAATGTATGTCTTTGCCCATTAACCCAAAGCTCAAATTGCTCACCAGAACTCAAAGCAGATCCATTAATTGTAATTTCACTAACAGGTATATTAAAAGCAAAGTCTAACCAATCATCTAAATTTGGATTGGGACCAAAAGTAGGAGCGTCGGTAATCACATAACCTGTAGGACTACCAAATCGCTGAATTTGAGGGCTCGATGATCCTGGTACAGCGTTCTGCCTATTCACATTATCAGAGGTAATTGTTGAAGTAACCGAAATACCATCAGACGATGTAAATGTTTGCGTTACAGGCAATGCCCCACCATTAGTTGCAGTAAGTCGACCAGCAGTAGCTCCTAACGGCGCTGATGAAACTCTCTCATCAACATCTAAAATACCATCATTATCATCATCTAAATCATCTGAATTAATTACACTGTCTCCATCATAATCATCTCCTGGCCCTGTTTGTAAATTAAATGCATACGTTCCTAAACCTTTAGCTTGGTAATTGCCTATTTCTAAAAGCCAATCACCCTTTACCCCAGTAATATTGGTAGAGGCACCAACTTTAAGTCCTGTTGCCTTTTCAATAAATGCAACCGCTTGTTTTCCCTTTTTACCCTTTCCAAATTCACAACCGTAAATATTTAAGTATAAAACTGACGAAGAAAGATTTTTATCCTTTACAAAATTTGCAATCTCATTAGCATTTAACCATTTTCCAT
>CANMFQ010000058.1 GCA_947497145.1 uncultured Flavobacteriaceae bacterium | reverse complement strand
ACCCCATGTACAGCAGCTGATACCGCTACAGTAACAGTTAGTGAACAAGCGCAACCTAACGCAGGAACCGATGGTACACTAACGGTATGTTCAGGAACAACACCAACTGATGCAGAGCTATTAGCAGCATTAGGTGGTAGTCCCGATTCAGGAGGCGCATGGAGTAACACAGGAAATGTTTATACCTATACCGTATCAGCAACATCACCATGTACAGCTGCGGATACCGCTACAGTAACAGTTAGTGAACAAGCGCAACCTAACGCAGGAACCGATGGTACGCTTACCGTATGTTCAGGCACAACACCAACTGATGCAGAACTATTAGCGGCATTAGGCGGTAGTCCAGATTTAGGCGGCGCATGGAGTAATACAGGAAATGTTTATACCTATACCGTATCAGCAACAACCCCATGTACAGCAGCCGATACCGCTACAGTAACAGTTAGTGAACAAGCGCAACCTAACGCAGGAACCGATGGCACACTAACGGTATGTTCAGGCACAACACCAACCGATGCAGAACTATTAGCAGCATTAGGAGGTAGTCCAGATACAGGCGGCGCATGGACAAGTTCAAGTAATGTTTATACCTATACCGTATCAGCAACAACCCCATGTACCGCAGCTGATACCGCTACAGTAACAGTTAGTGAACAAGCGCAACCTAATGCAGGAACCGATGGCACACTAACGGTATGTTCAGGTACAACTCCAACTGATGCAGAACTATTAGCAGCATTAGGCGGTAGTCCCGATTCAGGAGGAACATGGACAAGTTCAAGTAATGTTTATACCTATACCGTATCAGCAACAACCCCATGTACAGTTGATGCCACTGCTACAGTAACAGTCAGTGAACAAGCGCAACCAAACGCAGGAACCGATGGCACACTAACGGTATGTTCAGGAACAACACCAACTGATGCAGAGCTATTAGCAGCATTAGGCGGTAGTCCCGATTCAGGAGGCGCATGGAGTAATACAGGGAATGTTTATACCTATACCGTATCAGCAACAACCCCATGTACAGCAGCTGATACCGCCACAGTAACAGTTAGTGAACAAGCGCAACCTAATGCAGGAACCGAAGGCACACTAACGGTATGTTCAGGAACAACACCAACTGATGCAGAACTATTAGCAGCATTAGGTGGCACCCCAGATTCAGGAGGAACATGGAGTAATACAGGGAATGTTTATACCTATACCGTATCAGCAACAACCCCATGTACAGCAGCTGATACCGCTACAGTAACAGTTAGTGAACAAGCGCAACCTAACGCAGGAACCGATGGCACACTAACGGTATGTTCAGGAACAACACCAACCGATGCAGAACTATTAGCAGCATTAGGAGGTAGTCCAGATACAGGCGGCGCATGGACAAGTTCAAGTAATGTTTATACCTATACCGTATCAGCAACAACCCCATGTACCGCAGCTGATACCGCTACAGTAACAGTTAGTGAACAAGCGCAACCTAATGCAGGAACCGATGGCACACTAACGGTATGTTCAGGGACAACACCAACTGATGCAGAACTATTAGCAGCATTAGGCGGTAGTCCAGATTCAGGCGGAACATGGAGTAATACAGGAAATATTTATACGTATACCGTATCAGCAACAACCCCATGTACAGCAGCTGATACCGCTACAGTAACAGTTAGTGAACAAGCGCAACCTAATGCAGGAACCGATGGCACACTAACGGTATGTTCAGGAACAACACCAACTGATGCAGAACTATTAGCAGCATTAGGCGGTAGTCCCGATTCAGGAGGCGCATGGAGTAACACAGGAAATGTTTATACGTATACCGTATCAGCAACAACCCCATGTACCGCAGCTGATACTGCTACAGTAACAGTTAGTGAACAAGCGCAACCTAACGCAGGAACCGATGGCACATTAACGGTATGTTCAGGGACAACACCAACTGATGCAGAACTATTAGCAGCATTAGGCGGTAGTCCAGATTCAGACGGCGCATGGAGTAATACAGGAAATGTTTATACGTATACCGTATCAGCAACAACCCCATGTACCGCAGCTGATACCGCTACAGTAACAGTTAGTGAACAAGCGCAACCTAACGCAGGAACCGATGGCACACTAACGGTATGTTCAGGTACAACACCAACTGATGCAGAACTATTCGCAGCATTAGGCGGTAGTCCAGATTCAGGCGGCGCATGGAGTAATACAGGAAATGTTTATACCTATACCGTATCAGCAACAACCCCATGTACAGCAGCCGATACCGCTACAGTAACAGTTAGTGAACAAGCGCAACCTAACGCAGGAACCGATGGCACACTAACGGTATGTTCAGGTACAACACCAACTGATGCAGAACTATTCGCAGCATTAGGCGGTAGTCCAGATTCAGGCGGCGCATGGAGTAATACAGGAAATGTTTATACCTATACCGTATCAGCAACAACCCCATGTACAGCAGCCGATACCGCTACAGTAACAGTTAGTGAACAAGCGCAACCAAACGCAGGAACCGATGGCACGCTTACCGTATGTTCAGGCACAACACCAACTGATGCAGAACTATTAGCAGCATTAGGCGGTAGTCCCGATTCAGGAGGAACATGGAGTAATACAGGAAATGTTTATACGTATACCGTATCAGCAACAACCCCATGTACAGCTGCGGACAGCGCCACAGTAACAGTTAGTGAACAAGCGCAACCTAATGCAGGAACCGATGGCACACTAACGGTATGTTCAGGAACAACACCAACTGATGCAGAACTATTAGCAGCATTAGGTGGTAGTCCCGATTCAGGAGGCGCATGGAGTAATACAGGGAATGTTTATACCTATACCGTAGCTGCAACAACCCCATGTACCGCAGCTGATACCGCCACAGTAACAGTTAGTGAACAAGCGCAACCAAATGCAGGAATCGATGGCACATTAACGGTATGTTCAGGTACAACACCAACTGATGCAGAGCTATTAGCAGCATTAAGCGGTAGTCCCGATTCAGGCGGCGCATGGAGTAATACAGGAAATGTTTATACCTATACCGTATCAGCAACAACCCCATGTACCGCAGCTGATACCGCTACAGTAACAGTCAGTGAACAAGCGCAACCAAATGCAGGAATCGATGGCACATTAACGGTATGTTCGGGGACAACACCAACTGATGCAGAACTATTAGCAGCATTAGGTGGCACCCCAGATTCAGGCGGCGCATGGAGTAATACTGGAAATGTTTATACGTATACCGTATCAGCAACAACCCCATGTACAGCAGCTGATACCGCCACAGTAACAGTTAATGAACAAGCGCAACCTAATGCAGGAACCGATGGCACACTAACGGTATGTTCAGGCACAACACCAACTGATGCAGAGCTATTAGCAGCATTAGGCGGTAGTCCCGATTCAGGCGGAACATGGACAAGTTCAAGTAATGTTTATACCTATACCGTATCAGCAACAACCCCATGTACCGCAGCTGATACTGCTACAGTAACAGTTAGTGAACAAGCGCAACCTAATGCAGGAACCGATGGCACACTAACGGTATGTTCAGGTACAACACCAACTGATGCAGAGCTATTAGCAGCATTAGGCGGTAGTCCAGATTCAGGAGGAACATGGAGTAACACAGGAAATGTTTATACCTATACCGTATCAGCAACAACACCATGTACAGCAGCGGATACCGCTACAGTAACAGTTAGTGAGCAAGCGCAACCGAATGCAGGTGTATTATCAGGAAAGCAATTCATGTGTTTAAATACGAGTACTGTTATTGTTTCAGATGGTGATTCTGGAGGTGTTTGGAGTAGTTCTAATACTAATATTGCTTCTATTGATTCAAATGGTAATGTTACAGCTAAAAATGAAGGGGAAGTTGTAATTAGTTATACGGTATCAGCTACTTCACCATGTTTAAACAATGCTTCAAAAACTTTTGAAATAACAATTTCAAATTTAGGCGCAGACTGTGATCCTGATGGAGATGGTTTAACGAATGCCGAAGAAATAGCAAACGGAACGAATCCAAACAATGCGGATTCCGATAGTGATGGCTTAACCGATGGCGAAGAAGTGAATAATGTTGATGATCCTTCCACGGCTTTAATACCAAGTGGTACATCTAATCCAACGGACTCTTGTGATCCTGACAGTTCAGGTTCAGACTGCGATCCTGATGGAGATGGTTTAACGAATGCCGAAGAAACAGCAAAC
>CANMFQ010000057.1 GCA_947497145.1 uncultured Flavobacteriaceae bacterium | reverse complement strand
TGTTCACTAACTGTTACTGTAGCGGTATCAGCTGCTGTACATGGGGTTGTTGCTGATACGGTATACGTATAAACATTGCTTGAACTTGACCATGTTCCGCCTGAATCGGGACTACCGCCTAATGCTGCTAATAGTTCTGCATCAGTTGGAGTTGTACCTGAACATACGGTAAGCGTGCCATCGGTTCCTGCATTAGGTTGCGCTTGTTCACTAACTGTTACTGTGGCGGTATCCGCAGCTGTACATGGGGTTGTTGCTGATACGGTATAGGTATAAACATTTCCTGTGTTACTCCATGCGCCGCCTGAATCTGGGGTGCCACCTAATGCCGCGAATAGTTCTGCATCAGTTGGTGTTGTTCCTGAACATACGGTAAGCGTACCATCGGTTCCTGCGTTTGCCTCAGGTTCATTTTTTATAGTAATTATTATTGTATCTGTCGCACTACATCCATTATCCGAATCAATAACTTTTAAGGTGTAAATTCCTGCTGCACTTATCGTTGGATTTGCAGTGAATTCGCCGCTATCAATAGTACCATTATCGGTTGTCCATTCGTAACTTAATGTACCTTGACCTGACGATCCTGATCCATTTAAAGTCAGTTCGGTTATTGTACAACTTAATTCATCATCTGGACCTGCATCTGCTATTGGTATAGTTACATCTTCTGTAATCACTACTATATCTGTCGCACTACATCCATTATCTGAATCAGTAACTTCTAAAATATAAGTTCCAGCTGCACTTATTATTGGATTTACTGTTAATGCACCACTATCAATAGTACCGTTATCGGTTGTCCATTTATAGCTTAATGTGCCTTGACCTGACGATCCTGAACCGTTTAACGTTAAAGTGGTTATACTACAAGTTAGTTCTTTATCTTCCCCTGCGTCTGCAATTGGCGCCAATATATCTTGAGTAACTTCAACAGAGGCTGTATCTTCACAACCATTTGCAGCCGTTACAGTTAACTCGTAAATTCCGGGTTCAGAAACAACTGGTTGAGCATTTGTAGAGCTAAAACCATTAGGGCCTGTCCATGCAAAGCTTCCATATTTACTACTACTGCCTTCTAATAAAACACTTTGTACATCGCAATTTAATTCTTTATTAGCACCAGCACTAACAATTGGAGGTGTCTTATCCTCTTTAACTTCAACCGTATCTGTTGATTCACAACCATCAGGCGCTGTTACTTTCAAGGTGTAAAAACCACTTTCGGAAACTGATGGTTTAGGAAGTAATGAACTATATCCATTGGGTCCTGACCATAAATATGTTACACCACTCGTAGAGCTAAATCCGTCTAAAGTTACAGAAGTAACATTACAGGATATTGTTTTATCAATACCTGCACTAACATTTGGAACCGTTATATTTTTGGTAACTATAACAACATCTGAAGCTGTACAACCATTTGATGCTGTAACCGTTAATCTATATTCTCCTGGAGTAGCCACTGTTGGCGTTAAACTTGTTGTATTAAACGTTCCTGGACCAGACCAAACAAAGCTGTCGCCACCTTGCATACTTCCGTTTAAAATCACTTCTGTATCAGAACAGTTTAATTCTTTGTCTTCCCCTGCATTTGCCGTTGGGGTTGAAAAATCACTAGTGACTAATACATTTCGTGAGTCTTCACAACCATTGAAACCTGTAACTGTTAAAGTATATTCTCCTTCAACATTAACTTCTGGTGTAGCATTATTTGAAGTAAAACCATTAGGACCTGTCCATGAATAAATAGCATGATCTGAAGTACTAGCACCATCTAAAGTAACACTTAATTGATTACATCTTAATTCTTTATTTTGTCCAGCAGTTATATTCGGTTTTGTATCATTTAAAACAACCTCAATGGTGTCAGTTGTTTTACAACCATGACTTGCTGTTACAGTTAATGTATAAGTCCCCTCTTTGGTCGCTGAAAGACTTTGACCACTTGTAATTATGCCGTCTGGATCCTCCCATGAATAGCTTACATTAGGGGTTATGCTATTTCCTACTAAATTTACACTAGTTTTTTTACAAGATAAAACTCTATCACCCCCAGCTTGAGCATGAGGCACTTCCATATTTTCTGTAACTTCAACACTATCATATGCTTTACATCCATTTGCTCCAGTAACTGTTAGGTAATAAATACCAACTGCAGAAACATCAGGAGATTGAAGCGTGGAGTTGTATCCATTTGGACCAACCCAAGAATAATTAACCCCAGAAGTAGTACTACTTCCATCTAAAGTTACTGATGTTTGATCACAACTTATTATTTTATCAGCACCCGCACTTACATTTTGAGGTGAATTTGTGTTATCATAATCCACAATAACGAAGTCAGAAGCCTTACAATCATTATTCAAACTCGTTACTATCAAAATATATCTTCCTGGTATACTGACAGATGGTGTTGGTGAGTTTGAAGTGAATTCCTCAGGTCCTTCCCATCTATAAGTCACAGAAGCTGTTGTACTTGCCCCTTCCAATGTCACACTAGTTGTGGTGCATGATAAGGTCTTTGATGGCCCTGCTTCTACATGTGGAGAATCTTTAGACTCTAAACTAACTGTAACCGTATCAGAAGCTGTACATCCATTTAATGCCGTTACAAGCAACGTATAAGTTCCTGCTTCAGTCACCTCTGGGGTCACTTCCGAAGAGGTAAACCCATTTGGACCAGACCATGTATAAATAACATTAGCAGTAGTACTATTTCCTTCTAATTCAACTTTAAACGTATCACAATCTATTTGCTTATTAGGCCCTGCCTCTACATGTGGGACGGTTTTATTTGAAATAACTTCAACAGTGTCAAAGGATGTACACCCATTAGGAGCCGTTACAGTTAATGTATACTCTCCACTTTCTGAAACTGTTGGATTCGCTATGTCAGCGCTGAAACCATTTGGCCCAGTCCACTGATAGGTAACCCCAGTTGTGTCACTTTCTCCATTCAATGTCACAGAGGTTATTGAACAGGTTAATACTTTATTGTCGCCTGCGGATACAGACGGAGGTGTCTTTTCTTTAGTTACTATAACTTGATCTGTTACTGAACAACCATTATTTGGATCAGTAACAGTTAGTATATAGGTACCCTCTTGATTAACGGTGATACTCGATGTTCCAGCTGAAAACCCTTCTGGCCCGTTCCAAGAAAACGCTACTCCTGTACTTGTACTCGTTCCAATTAATGTCGTACTAGGATTAGTACAGGTTATTATTTTATCTTCCCCTGCGTTGGCGTTGGGTTCAACTTTATTTTCTGAAATAACAACTTCAGCAGTATCTACACAACCGTTAGCTGCTGTAACCATTAAAGTATAGGTGCCTGGTTGAGTTATTAAAGGTGTCGCATTATCTGATGTAAATCCATTAGTACTAGTCCATTCATAACTTACACCCGTATCGCTACTTCCGTGTAAAGTAATACTCGTTGTTGTACAGTTAAGTACAGCATTTTCACCTGCATTAGCTACTGGTGGCGTTGTATTATCTGAGATAACAACCTCATCGGAATCGGTACAGCCATTAATTGCTGTTACTGTTAAAATGTACGTGCCAGGCGTATTCACTGTAGGGTTTTGATCTGTAGAATAATATCCATTTGGTCCTGACCAAGAATAAGTTGCACCGTCATTTTCACTACTCCCACTTAAAATAACACTTGGTTTATTACATGAAATTTCATCATCTGATCCTGCGTTCGCAACTGCATGAGTAAAATCTTCCGTTATTACTATAGTGTCAGTAGCTGTACAGCCATTATCTCTATCAGTAACAGTTAACATATAGGTTCCAGTAGCACTAATGACTGGAGTTGCTGTTAAAGCACCGCTATCTATTGTACCATTAGTCGTTGTCCATTCATAATCTAAAATACCTTGTCCTTCAGAATCAGATGCGTTTAAGGTTAAAGTTTCATTAGCACAATTAAGTTCGGTATTACCTGTTGCTTTGGCTACTGGAGGAGTTACATTCTGGCTAACTTCAACTTCAGCTGTAGCTGTACAGCCAGTACTCATATCGGTAACTGTTAATTCATAAGTTCCTATAGCGCTAATCACAGGGCTGGATGTTGTTGCTCCACTATCAATAGTACCGTCGGTGGTTGTCCAATTGTATGTTAGAGCACCTTGTCCTGTTGATTGAGAACCGTCGAGAGTTACTGTTTTTGCAGTACAGGTTAGTGCTGTGTTATCACCCGCATCGACTACTGGCGGCAGGGCATCCTTAATTTCTACAGTATCATTAGATTTACAATCATTACTGGTATCGGTTACCGTTAATTTATAAATGCCAGAGCTACTAATCACAGGGTTTGCAGTTGTTTCTCCGCTAATAATCGTACCATTTTCGGTTGTCCATAAATACTCTAAAGTCCCTTGCCCTGTTGAACTTGAACCATCTAATGTTAATGTTTCAACATTACAATTTAATACAGCATCTAAACCAGCGTTAGCCGATGGAGCTGCTGAGTTTTTAGAGATTTGTACTGTGTCAGTGTCTGTACAACCATTATCCAAATCAGTAATTGTTAACAGATAATCCCCAGGAGCACTAATGGTTGGTGTGGCAGTAGTAGCACCACTATCGATAATGCCATCTGTGGTTGTCCATGCGTAGCTTATAGCTCCATGTGCTGTTGAATTTGATCCATCTAAAGTTAAACTGGCTACTGAACAAGCTAGTTCAGCGTTTATTCCTGCATCGGCGGTTGGTTGCGCATTATCTACGGTGACCGTTACCGTATCTGATTCACTTGCACAGCCCGTTGCTGTATTCGTTTTAACTAAGCTATACGTAGTTGTGCTGCTCGGTGTTGCCGTTGGCTGGGCTGAGGTTGCATTATCTAAACCGTCAATTGGAGACCATTGATATGTAAAGCCTACCTCGCTAGCTGTTCCGAGTTGGACGCTAGTGGTGGTGCAATTTATGGTTTGATCTA
>CANMFQ010000056.1 GCA_947497145.1 uncultured Flavobacteriaceae bacterium | reverse complement strand
CCGTTGGTAAACCTCCAAGAATACCATCATTATTACTGTCACTAAAACCTGCTTCGATAACATCATTACAGCCATCGCCGTCACTGTCTAAATCTAAGCTATTTGGTATGCCGTCATTGTCAGTATCTGTAGAACATGCTCCTTCTCTAAAAAGGCGAATACCATCTATAGCCATATATTCAACATAAAAAGCAGTCCCATCATTATCTACTCCATAAACTAAATTTTGAGAGGTTGCTGTTGCAGTAAAGACCATTGTCTCTTCTATCCAAACTTGATTACCTTCACCTTTAAAGTCCATGGCTGTACTAAAAAAAGCTTCTGAACCAAATTGAACCTTCCATCTTGCTTTTTGATTTACATCAACTGGTGCATGTCCTTCCACTCCTGCATTTGCTTGGTAAAATTTTAATGTATATTTCTCTCCTATTGTAAGTCCAGTAATAGTGGTGCCCAATTCTTCATGACTATCATCACTCACCCACCCACCAACAAAGACACCTCCATCTGGTGATGACGGCATCCCGTCTGCTATTCCTCTCCAAGTTCCCGTACCTGTTGTAGGCATAGGGCTTACCCAGGAATCAATAGTACTTTTAAAGCTTAACCAACCCGAATTACCGCTTGTTACATCACTATTATAAGCGTCATTACTTGCTACAGACGACAGTCTTTCAAAACTACCATCTGCGCTAAAGTTAAAAGGCTCTAGGGTATATGAAGTACATTCATCGGTATCTAAAATACCGTCATTATCATCATCTAAATCAACACTATCGCCAATACCATCGCCATCAGTATCGGTATCCACCGGAGGGCACCAAAAAGATATAACTGACACTGTTGCAGGTGTTGTATCAGCCGAACGAACTTGAGTATAACCTGACTTTAGTACTCCTGATCCAAAATCAAATTGGGCTAATAATGAATTATCTGAGGTATTATAAACTTTCAACTGTGTTAAAGTAATATCTCCTGATGACACTATATTTACTTCATAAGTATCTGACATTGCCGGCTCATGCATAACGGTTTGAAAATTATTCACAGCAGTATTAATTGTTTTTGTAACTCCGTCAACAACAACAGAACCCGATCGTGCATAGTACCGATCACCTATAGTCGTTTCTATTCGCACATTTACAGGAATATTAAAAGTCATAAAAAATGAAAAATTACTAGCAAAAACTAAATCCCTATTCGCTTCATCAATACCCCCCCTATCACGCTCACCTGTTGCAGTTAAATAGTAACTTAGCTCTGTAAGACAATTGGACTGGTATGTTTCATAAACACCAACATTATCTATAACATCAGCAAAACTTCGTAAATCAGCATTAGTCATTCCAGCATAATTATCCTTTTTTGTACAACACTCCATATAGGTACTTCCTTTTTGCAAATCGTAAACAGTTTGCACCGCCGTTGAATGAATTGGCGAGCTGATCTCATCAACATTTACCTCCAATGCCCTCAGATAATCATTTACAAACACAAGATTACCATCAACTTTTTGGTATTCTACAGCATTTAATATACCGACGAAGCATATTACAACCATCAAAAAATATTTTATTTTTTTCGCCATCATACTATTATTATGTTATTTAGAATTTCATTTAACGCGTTTATAAACAAGCTACTTTTCCCTTAGCTATTTAAGATGCTCACTTGCAATAATGCGTTGATAAACTGTAGTTTTTACATTGAATTTTTAAATAAGAAGCACTACACTCTGTTAAGACAAAGAGCGGGTATAGCTATATCTCTAGCCAGACTAGCAGCAATAACCAGTATACTTCATCATTTTTTTGATTAACCCACTTTGTGCTTTAAAATTTATTTCTGGCTTAAATAGCTTAAAACGACTACAGACTGTGTTTTAATTAAAATCACATCTTTAGAGTCTTAATTTCTATTGTGGATACATATGGGGATGGGCTTATGAATATGAACACATTCATAAGCGTAAAACTAACCCCATATTATAAAATCGAAGGCTCTTTAATTCTCTATTAATCGCCTCGATTTTATAATATGTGCTTTTTTTTGACCTGTATTGCCCTTTATTTAGCCTAGGCGTGCTAAAATTCTCATTACACCAAGTTAGCGTTACTACAAACTCATCAACTACATCAGTATTTTACATTAGGTAGCAATCATTTACTAACTACTTTATTATCAACATTTTTCACTCTCCAATAACAAAAATCACTTAAAAATTACAATGAGCTGAAGTATGCTCATTTTTTCCTAATTCTCAAACAACAGCAAAATCAAGTGTTTTTCAACACTAAACTTAGGACGTGCTAAAGTGTATAGTTTTAACTAATTTCGACGTCCATTAAAAGTGACCCTCAACTTTGTTTCCTAAATGAAATATTTAAATTCCTTCTTACTATTTTTTACTGTTCTGTTTTGTTTTGCTCAAAAAACCAATGAGAAAGACACACTTTCGTTAAAATTGCTTGAAAAGCAAAAAGAACATTTATGGGATAGCTTGTATAAAATTCCTTTAAATAAAACGAAAAAAAACACCTACCATTTGATCACATTAATAGAGAAAAAGAAAAGTTCTATTAATAAAAAAAACAGTAATGTAGTTGCAAAAGTAGATGACTTATATCTTGAAATTTTATTCTTTTTAATGGAATCAATTCATAGCACAGAAAGACAATATGACTCCATTATTTATTATAATTCCTATGCAAAAAAGTTCAAGTCAACTAACAATCATCTACTTGGAAAGATTGAAAGGATAACTGGCTATGCAAATTATCAGTCATTAAACTTCGTTGACGCAATAAAACATTATCACAATGCCTTAGATTATTTTCATAAATCGAAAAATCCGCTTAGCAAGATATATGAAATAAGAACTTTAAACGCTATGGCTAATTTTTATATTTTCATAAATAGCTTTTCTAATGCAGAAGAGATCTTAACTATTATTGAAACTAAAATTCCTGATGTAGATGAAGAATTTCAAACATCAGCAAAACTGATGTTTACGGTTGGCAAAAGTAAACTATTAGCTAAAAAAAATAAAAAAAAGGAAGCATTAGCGCTTTTAAAAGAGATAAACGAAAAGGATTTGATTCACCCCGATCAGTTATCTTATTATTATTCTGAAATAATGCAATCATATTTGGATAATGAAATGCCAGATATGGCCATGATGTACTATCAAAAATTTTTTGGAACTAAAGCGCTTGAAATTTATGATACACCAGCGATGTCTATTATTAAACACAGACTATTAGGTACTATTTATTTACAAAAAGGTGAATTAAAAAAAGCCGAATTTCATATTAACCAAGTAAAACATATTTCTGGTAAAATTCATTTAGAAAATTTATTTACCAATTATTACAATAAAACTGGTGATTTTAAAAAAGCATATATCCATTTAAAAAAAGCGAACAAGCTAAAAGATTCTATCAATACTTCAAACACAAAAATTATTAGTGATATTATTGCGTATAACTTAACACGAGACACTAAGCTTACCCAATTAAAGGAAATCAATGAATTAAAAGATAAGGCAGCAAGAAAAGAAAAAGAACTGTATTTCTTGATTCTCATTTCAGTTATCCTATTCAGCCTGTTTTTTATTGGATGGGTGTACACTAATAGAAGAAAGAAAAGGTTAAAACTAGAGCTTGAACTTCAAAAAAGCAAAGAGATTATTGCTGCCAAAAATAACTTTCTCGAAAATGTTTCTCACGAAATAAGGACGCCAATTACAATTATTACAGGGTATTTGTCGCTTATAAAAGAACATACCTTAGAACCTCAAAAGGTAGTGCGTTATTCCGATGCTGCTCTTTTGAATACCGAACGAATGATGGGTACTTTCAATGATTTTTTAACCTTATTTCGATTGGAAAAAAAACCTACTTATTTGCACAATGTAAGTGCAAAAAATCCAAACCTTTATATAAAAGAATTAGTTTCTTCTTTTAAGGCAAACTGTGAGCTAAAAAACATCAGCCTGTACTATAAATCAAATATTCAAGAAAAAAACCTTATTGAATATGACTATGAAGCATTGAAAAAAATTGTACATAATTTAGTTTCTAACGCCATCAAATATTCTAATATGAATACTGCTGTCTATGTAAGCAGTTTACTCAAAACAGACTCATTACATGTCTTGGTTAAAGATCAGGGCATAGGAATTGAAAAAAAGGAGCAAGACGCCATTTTTGAACGGTTTTATCAATCAAAAAGGCATATCATTACCGATGGGTTTGGTATTGGTTTGTCGCTAGTTTTTGAGTTGGTAAAAAAAATGAACGGAACGATTACATTAGAAAGTGAAGAAAACGTTGGTAGTGTATTTGAAGTAATTCTTCCTTTACAATTGAACAAACATGCATTGTATGTAAAAGATCAAAAAACAGTTTTTGAAAAATTAACAGAACCCATTGTAAAACATAAGGTTGAAGCTAACAATCGTCCGAAAGCACTCATTGTAGATGATAATTTAGAACTAATATCCTATTTGAAGGAAGTTTTTTCATCTAGTTTAGACTGCACTTTTGCTAGTAATGGAGACGAAGGTTTAGCATTTGCTATTAAAAACAAGTTTGATATTATTATATCTGATTATAGAATGCCCATTATGGATGGGATTGAATTCAAGGCTCAAATCAATAAACTTAAAAACTATAATGAAATTCCGTTTGTTATGATTACCGCAACACCTTTTGAAGCGTTGAGCGATTTAAAAATAACACTTGGTTTTGATGACTATATCGTAAAACCATTTACTAAAAATGAAATTATTACACGAGTTCAAACCCTTCTAGAAAAGAATATTTATCGAAAAAAAATGATCACTAAGGAGGGTGCCGAAATTAATTTTGAAGGCTCCTATTCTAACTTATCAAAAAAAATGAATACCATTATTCATAAAAACTTAAACAATCCAGAATTTAATGTAAAATTGCTGGCTTCTGAGTGCGGATACAGTCAAAAACAACTATCTAGAATCGTGCAATCGAAAACAGGTATGTCTTTGGTTAATATTATTTTAGAAGTCCGCTTACTCAAAGCTTATGAATTGATTTTAAAAGATAGCTATCCAACCTTAAATGAAGTAATGTTTGCTGTAGGAATTAATAGTAGAACTTATTTTGGTAAAAAATTTAAAGAACGATTTGGGATAAAACCTAATGAATTGAAAAACAATAAACCTGACTTTATTAGCCCTAGTAATAGCTAATAAAACTGCCAGCTAAACAACGTCATTTGATAGAGATATAAGTCAGCTTCATTACTGCTTTTTAACACGGTGTGTTATTCTTCGGTTGGTA
>CANMFQ010000055.1 GCA_947497145.1 uncultured Flavobacteriaceae bacterium | reverse complement strand
CGTATGATGGGAGACTATCACGTACGGTTCTGTGAGAGACTTGGGGTGAAATTCCCCTTGTCTACTCGATCACAAACCGTTGTACACAAGCTGAAAACCCAGCCCACAAAGCAAAGACTGCTATCGCACACATTGCTTTTTTCCTAAGCTAAAAATAACAACCTAAAATAGACAAAATACCTCTTGCTTTTATTATATTTGCCATTATTTGTCAAGTTAAGAAAAGAATAATGAATAAGTTTGGAAACCTTATCAGAACGAAAAGAGAAAAGCAGGATATGCTTTTGAGACACCTTTCGGCAGAACTAGATATAGACACCGCTCAAATGAGCAAAATAGAAAGAGGGGAACGAACGGCTAAACGTGAACACGTGCACCAGCTCATTAAAATCTTTAATCTTAACGAAGCAGAAACAACAGCTCTTTGGTTGGCAGACCAAGTATATGCAGTAGTGGAGAATGAAGATGAAGCACTAAAGGCATTGATTGTAGTTGAAAAAGAAGTTAAATACCAAAAAAAAGTAATTAAATAATGGCGTATAAGATTTGCCAAAATATTGATGAGTGTAGAGAACAACTAATAGTTTTAGTTGATGCTTTTGGTAATGGGTATGCTGACTACAGGAAAGGTGCGTATAGTGAAGCTCAAGTGAGAATTGATTTCTTAAACCCCCTACTTAAATGTTTTGGTTGGGATGTTGATAATGAAGCACGTAAAACACAACTTTATAGAGAAGTTATTCAAGAGGAATCTATTGATGTTGAGGAAGAAGATAAAATAACCAAAAAGAACCCAGACTATACTTTAAAACAGTTTGGACAACGTTCTTTATTTGTGGAAGCTAAAAAGGTTTCTATTAATGTTACAACTGAAAAAGCACCTGCATTTCAAACAAGAAGATATGGTTGGAGTGCCAATTTGCCTTTCTCAATTCTTACCAATTTTGAACATTTGGTTTTTTATGATTGTACTGTTAAGCCAGAATTAGAAGACCTAGCTTCTCACAACAGATATAAGTCCTTTTGCTACACTGACTTCCTTGATAACTTAGAAGAAATATATTCCCTATTATCATTTGAAGCTATCAAATCAGGTAGCTTAAGCAGTATAGATACTGGTGAACTAAAAGGTGAAGAATCCTTCGATAACCATTTCTTAAATCAAATCGAAAGTTGGAGACGAATTCTTGCAGAAAACTTAGTCGAAAACAATGCAGACTTGTCTCAAGATGATATTAACTTTCTTATCCAAAGAATGATTAATAAAATCATTTTCTTGAGAATCTGTGAGGATAGGGAAATTGAAAAGTATGAGACATTAAAAAACATTACCACCTATGATGAGCTAAAAGAACTCTTTGTAGCTTCTGACAACAAGTATAACTCTGGCTTGTTTTCATTTATAGAAGATGATTTGGCTCAACAAATAACCATTGATGACCAAATACTAATTGATATTTTTTCTGAATTGTATTATCCAGTGAGTCCTTATGATTTCTCGGTAATTGATTCAGATATTTTAAGTCAAATTTATGAACAGTATTTAGGAAATAAAATTGAGTTAGCAGCAGACTATTCCGTTTCAATAGTTCAAGAACCAGAAGTAGTAGCCTCTAACGGTGTAGTGCCTACTCCTAAAAGAATTGTAAAACAGATTGTTAGTGAAACTCTGGATAATCTTTATACAGATGCAGATTTTGCCGATTCAATTCATTTTAAAATTGCTGATATATGTTGTGGTTCGGGAACATTTTTACTTTCTGTTTTTGATTACATACTACATTATAGAGAAGCCTATTACTTAGAGCACGGTGATACTGAAAATGATTACTTAACAGAATTATCAGAAGGGCAATTTAGCTTATCACTATCAGAGAAACATACCATCCTTACAGATAATATTTTTGGTGTTGACATAAATCCTTATGCTGTGGAAGTAGCTCATTTTAGTTTGCTACTCCGTTTAATCGAAAATGAAAATGCTATATCTATTCAAAGTTTTTTAGATAGCACAGGACTTAAAGTACTGCCTAATCTTGATGATAATATCAAATGTGGAAACTCACTTCTTGATGATGATTATTTTAAGTTTGATGAAGATGCAGAGGATAATGATGAATTGCTTTTCAAAATAAACCCATTCAATTGGGAAGAGGAATTTACTTTTTTGGCAGAGACAAATGGATTTAATGCAATAGTAGGAAATCCACCCTATGTTAGGATTCAAAATTTCGTAAAATACTCACCAGAGGAGATTGAGTTTTATAGAAGTAAGCAGTCGCCTTATACTTATTCTAAAAAAGATTTGTTTGACAAATACTATCTATTCATTGAAAGGGCTATAAATCTACTTTCTGATGCTGGTCGAGTTGGTTACATAGTACCTCACAAATTCTTTATTGTAAAAGGTGGTAAGAAGTTGAGAGCATACATTACAAACAGTACCTCTTTAGATAGAATTATTCATTTTGGAGTTACACAGCTTTTTCCCAACAGAAGTACCTACACAGCTATTGTTGTTTTGGTGAAACAAGAAAAAGAAAATCTTGACTTTAGTAGAATAGATAATTTAACTCCTACGGACATATTCCAAACTGCACCAGTTATCAATTATTCCAATGCTAATTTTGATGCTGCACCTTGGGTTTTTGTATCTGAAAAGGCAGATACGTTATTCAATAGAATTGTATCTACAGATACAGTTCCTTTAAAATCTGTTGCTGAGATACCTGTAGGTTTGCAAACCAGTGCCGACCCTATATTTATATTCACACCAACCAAAGAAGATGCTTCGCATTATTACTTCATAAAAGATAAGACTGAATACAAGGTCGAGAAAGATATATGTAAACCTTCATTGTATGATGTAAGTTTTGATAGTTTCGATACTGTTTCAGCTAATGGTCAGATGATTTTTCCTTACACTATTGCAGGAGATACAGCAACAGTAATTTCAGAAGCCGATTTTGAAAATAATTATCCAGATTGTTGGGCGTACTTGAATTTGTTTAAGGAAAAATTGAAGAAAAGAAGTATTAACGGAAAAGACCCGGTTTGGTATCAATACGGCAGAAGCCAAAGTCTAACTAAATTCCACAACACAGATAAAATAGTATTTCCTGTTCTTAGTCAAGAACCAAGCTATATTATTGATGAGACAAATTTTCAATTTACAGGTGGTGGTAATGGCCCATATTATTCAATCACTTCAGAATCTAACTATTCAATTTATTACATAGCTGGTTTACTCTCTCACCCAGTTTTAGAAGCTATGGTAAAATCCAGAGCAAGCGAGTTCAGAGGAGATTACTATTCACACGGTAAGCAGTTTATTGAGAATTTACCAATAAGAGAAATTGACTTTATTGATAAGACCCAGAAAAATGCACATAACGCAATAGTAAGAAACGTAAAGTCTATTATAAAAACCAAGCAGAGTTTAAAAGCGGAAAGTGGCTACGCAAAAAAGAGAATATTTCAAAGAAAAATAAACAGATTATACAACAACCTATTCAATCAGATTGATGCCTTATATGGCTTCACTCAAGATGATATAGATTGCATAACAGGCGACAACTTATTTGTTGCACCAATAGAATCTTAAATGGCAGAGAAAGAACAACATATTGATTTTGATAAGCTGAGAGGCGGCTATTATACACCTTCTCCAATTGCTGAGTTCATTTGTTCTTGGGCAATCCAAAATGAGGACGATTTAGTTTTAGAGCCAAGTTGTGGAGACGGAAATTTTATACAAGCAGCTATTGAGCGATTCGGTGAGTTGGGTGTAAACGGTAATGAGCTATATGGTAGACTAAGAGGTATTGAACTTATACCAGAGGAAGCAGTAAAAGCTGCTAATCGTGCAGCTAATTTTGGTTTAAACAATGACACAATAGTAAATGATGATTTCTTTAGTTTTATTTCAAGCCAAGAGAATGCTACATATAATTCAATAATTGGTAACCCGCCATTTATACGGTATCAGAATTTTCCAGCTGAACACAGAGACATAGCTATCAAAATGATGGAAGAAATTGGTTTAAAACCTAATAAACTGACAAATATTTGGGTTCCGTTCTTAGTGATTTGCTCTTCTTTACTCAATGAAAATGGTAGGTTAGGAATGGTTATTCCTGCGGAATTATTTCAAGTTAAGTATGCTGAACAAACAAGAGTATTTCTTTCAAATTTCTTTGAACGAATTACCATTGTAACATTCAAGAAATTAGTCTTTGACGGAATACAACAAGAGGTTGTTTTATTGTTATGTGAAAAGTCAGTTCCAAATGCCCAAGGAATTAGAGTATTACAATTAAACGATTTAGAAGAGCTTAATGATATTGATTTTGATGCAGTAGCAGAAACAGAAGTTGTGGAGATTCAGCACGATACTGAAAAATGGACTAAATACTTTTTAAATCCAAGGGAGATAGATTTACTCAGAGAAATAAAAGATAGTAATCGTATTCCTTTGGCTAATGATATTTTAGACGCTGATGTAGGTATTGTTACTGGTCGTAATGAGTTCTTTATGCTAAAGCAATCTCAAGTTGCTGAATGGAAGTTACAAGATGTTACAACAAAAGTGGTTAGCAAGTCAAATCAATTATCAGGTATCATTTTTAACGATTCAGACTTTGATAAAAATGCTCAAAAAGATTTACCTAATCAACTCTTTTTACCAGAGAATACTGAGTTCAAAAACTTAGATAAGAATAGTAAAAGGTATATTAAATACGGTGAAGAAAAAGAGTTTCATACTGGATATAAATGTAGAATCAGAAAGAGGTGGTATATCACACCCTCTTTATGGATTCCTCAAGGCTTTGCTTTAAGACAGGTAAATAGATACCCAAAGTTGGTATTAAATCACGTTGAAGCTTCTTCAACAGATACTATTCATAGAGTCAGGTTTTTATCAGACGAATTTAGCCCTGAAAGCATAGTTATTTGTTTTTTAAACTCACTAACATTTGCTTTTTCTGAAGTCACTGGAAGAAGTTATGGCGGTGGTGTTATGACTTTTGAACCCACTGAAATTGAAGAATTGCTTATTCCTGTTGTTGAAGAACACGGCATTGATGTAAAACTTATTGATGAGTTAATCCGTGAGGATAGAATTGAAGAAGTTTTAGACATTGTAGATAAGGCTGTTTTAATTGACCATTATGGTTTCTCATTAGAAGAAACGATAGAATTTAGGAACATTTGGAAAAAAATGTCTGACCGAAGAATAAATAGAGGTAAGTCTGCCAAATCAAAGCCTAAAAAGAAGGTCGAGTTAATGTAATGGAAAAGCCAACACTTATTCAAGCACATTTAAAGTTTGCTCGTGCCTCACAAATTTAAAAGAGCTTAAACGCCAACGCTACCAAGTTTGCAGAAGAAAAGCCAGTGTACAATCGAGTAGACGGCTCCGCCGTAATTAAATAGCGGAGTGCGCCTCTCACACCACCCAGCGTACGGGTCTCGTACTGGGCGGTTCGTCAAATCAGAACTTTACTTGATGGTAGTATTCAAGCATACTTTCGTA
>CANMFQ010000054.1 GCA_947497145.1 uncultured Flavobacteriaceae bacterium | reverse complement strand
TAATCAAAACTATCTGTACCTGTGAAATTCGCATCTGGCGTATAGGTTACCACATCATCACTTGGATCATTAGGTGTGTTGTTAGGATCGGTAATAACGACCGTACCATTTGCTGGATCGGTTGCTGTCAACGTACCTGTTGTAGGCACATCGCCATCATTATCCAAGACATCAACGACCAATGGTGCATCTTCAAAAACACTCACCGTATCATCTTCTGCATCTGCCGTTGGGCTTACCGTAGCCGTTACTGTTGCCGTTGAACAGTTTGCTGGCGTCTCTGCGTCACAGATGGTATAATCAAACGTATCCGTGCCATTAAAGTTGGCATCTGGCGTATAGGTTACCACATCATCACTTGGATCATTGGGTGTGTTGTTGGGGTCGGTAATAACTACCGTACCATTTGCTGGATCAGTCACTGCTAAAGTACCTGTGGTGGGTAAATCTGTATCGTTATCAAATATAGCTATCGCTACTGAACCATCTTCGTCAACACTCGCTGTATCGTCTTCGGTAATAAAAACCACACATCCTTTTACTGCTGCATCAATAGCTGTGGCATATAATGTACCGCCATCAGTATTTACCGCATTGGTCGCTGTACCACTATCTGCTGAAGACTCTAAACTATCAGCAAAGCCATTGGTACCATAAGGCCCCGCTACCGTTAATACCTCACCATCGGTTACGCTTGCATCGGTCTCGCTTAAATCACTACAACCATCGTTATCACTGTCGGTGTCTAATGAATTGATAATACCATCACCATCGGTGTCTCTAGAACATGAGAAGTTTGAAAGCTCTGCGCCTACTTGGATTTCTCTAAAGGTTATTGCATTTGCACCTGCATCTAAAGATTGCGGAACGATGCCTTCTACTACTATTTTATGTAACCCTTCAATATTACCAAACTGTACGCTAATAGCATTATTATCTTCTGTTTCTAAGGTCGGCTCGTCTAATATATCTGTACTAGCTGGCTGTGCATCGGCATAATAGGTTACTCCCGAAGTACCGGGGCTAATATTATCGACCTGACCAATAAGGTTATCGTCTTCATCGTATAATTTTATACTACTAGCAGAAGCCATACCTTCTGGATTATCGCCGCCCCAATCATTTTGAATAGTTAATATGTAGTTTTCGATATCATAACTGCCATTTAGATAAACTTCCATATTTAAATCACTAGGAGTTGTATGAGAAATTCCCGTAATATAACTACTTGAGGTTTCATTTTGTATGCCATTATGCCATAAAGCAGTAGCACTTCCTGTTCCTTTTGTTACACCGCCATCAATAATAGAAATGGTATTAACAACCTCTGTTGGAGTTGGTGTTGCGCAGTCTTCAACAGTATCTAAAATCCCATCATTATCATCGTCTAAATCACAAGCATCACCTATGCCATCTCCATCGGCATCTGTAATTGACGCATAATTACCCGCATCACGACAACATTCAGTATTTGCACTTCCAGATTGTGATTCCCCTGCTGTTTGTCCTGTTCCTGCTATTGTTGGAATACCATCAGCATTGACTGTAGTACCAAGATTTTGCTGTACCCCTGTTGTTGCTGTACCGTTGTAATCTGTTCCAGAATTTCCGCCAGGCAAACTTGATGTTACTAAATTTGTATAGGCTATGTCTGTTGCTCCGCCTTCTAAGGCATCTGGACAACCATCGCCGTCGCTGTCCAGGTCTAAATGGTTGGGGATGCCATCGCCGTCCGTGTCGTCTGGACTACAGGTCTCTACGTTGGTTCCTCCTATACCAATTTCATTTAATTGAATAGGAGCTCTTGTGTAAACTGTATTTATAATAAAGTTAAATGCTGTAACATTATCATATGATTGAGAAAGGTTAAAAGTTTGCATCGGTGCTGAATTAGCTGCTGTAAATGTTTCAGTTCCTAATACATTATTATCCGCATCTAGAATTTGAACAGTAAAACTTCTGACACCATCACTAATACCAAATGATGTGTTTGCATCATTGGCTAAAAATATCTGGCTCACATTATTATACACCATACCTAATTCTAAAACAAAACCGTTACCTTGATTATTATTAAGGCTGGCAGACCAATCATAATCAATACAGCCCTCTGCAGTAGTTGGACTTGTACTAGAATAATCCCCATCGATAAGAAGGTTTAATGCGCCTTGTGTATTACAATCTAGATTAATATTATTTGTTGATAAATTTGCTATTGAGGTAATCGGTATCATCGTACCACCACCTGCCAAAGGAGTACAGCTGTATTCATTTACATCCAATATTCCATCATTATCATCATCTAAATCACAACCATCTCCTAGCCCATCACCATCAGTATCGGTTACAAAAGAATAATTTGCTGGGTCAGAACAACATTCGGTATCCATGCTTCCTGTTTGTGAATCGTCTGCTGATTGACCAGCGCCTGCAAGCATTGGAATACCATCGCTATTAACCGTAGTTCCTAAGTTTTGCTGTATGCCTGTTGCTACTAATCCATTATAATTAGCACCTGAATTTCCGCCAGCAATAGTAGATGTGCTTAAATTTGAATACGCTATTGTTGTTGATCCACCTTCTATAGCATCAGGACAACCATCGCCGTCGCTGTCCAGGTCTAAATGGTTGGGGATGCCATCGTTATCTGTATCTAAAACTGGATCGCCGCAAGATGTCATTTTTAATGATGGTCCTTCAGCTGCCATATTTTGTGTCCAAGATTGCTTCCAATTAATAACTGTAGCACTTCCGGCAGGCAAGCCTGATTTAGGAGTTAGTTTAATTTGAAAATCTGGCGTTCCACTACCAACAGTGTATGTTGTATTTGGCAATAATTCATCGCCGTCATTTAAAGCTGCCACATTATTAGATGGATCAATAATATAAGCAGTATATAATGATGAATCAAAATCTATGATAAAGTCAGTAAAATTAGTTTGATTAGGGAAATATTGTGATCGAGGATCAAAAACCATTTCAAAATAGGCATTATCAGTTCCTGAATTGCTTACCGTAAAATCTAAATCTAAATTTGGTGCTGAAATGACTACTGTATTATAAGCTTCGCTTCCTGTAGTTCTTAAATTACCATCAAAAGTAGTGCTTGGACTGTTTATGGAGATTCCTACCGCAATCATTTCAGAATTCATTCCTGAAAAATTCACCGTTTTAGTAGCATTATCTGTACTGGTAATACTCATGTCTTCACACACTAAATCGGCCATTTCATCGGTATCTAAAATACCATCATTATCATCGTCTACATCACAAGCATCACCTACACCATCACTATCTGTATCTGTAATATATGGATAATTGGTTGCATCTGTACAACATTCTGTATCTGTACTTCCTGTTTGAGAATCGCCCACGGTTTGACCTGTGCTTGCAGGCATTGGAATACCATCGCTATTAACCGTAGTTCCTAAATTTTGTTGAACCCCTGTTGTTACTAATCCATTATAATCTGTACCAGAATTCCCTCCTGGTAAACTTGATGTCACTAAATCTGAATAGTCAATTGACGTTGAACCGCCTTCTATAGCGTCTGGACAACCATCACCGTCTGAATCTAAATCTAAACTGTTTATAATACCATCCTTATCAATATCTACATCCATTAAGTATTGATTCACTTCATCTCCATTAGATCCTACAACATACAACGATGAGCCGTCTGGACTAAACGCCATACCTTCGGCTACAGTTTCTTCTCCTATTACTGAAAATGTTTCCGTATAGGTTAATGTTGTGGTTACATCAAATGGTGTCGCTACAGTATATACATCTATAGCATCGCCTGTGGTACCTAAAACATATACTTTTGAGCCATCGGCATTAAATGCCATACTTGTTGGTCCACTTTCATTGGTTGATAATGAAACTGACATTCCATCGAAAGTAACTCCTGAGGTTATTGTATATGGCGTTGCTAAACTGTACTGGTTTATATCCCGTCCTGTTTGACCAATCACATACATTTTTGTACCATCGGCGTTGAATGTCATTCCATGAGGTGTTGTTTCTTGAGCTGAAACCGAAAACTGCCCGTCATGCGTCACTGTTCCTGATAGATCGAAAGGTGTTGCTAAGCTATATTGATTCACTTCATCACCTGAACTCCCTACGATAAACATTTTTAAACCATCTGGACTAAATTGAATGTCTTCTGGTAAAGCTTCTTGTGCTCCTACTAAATATACGGTATCAAATGTTACAGTTCCTGTTACATCAAATGGTGTTGTTAAGGTATATTGATTGACTTCGTCGCTTGTTTGACCAACCACAAACATTTTTGTTCCATCAGTGCTAAAAGTTACTCCCGTTGGTACTGTTTGTTCAGAAGCAACTGAGGCAAATCCTTCATGAGTACTTTCGACAACATTAAATAGAGCACTATTTTCATCAACATCTAAAATGCCATCGTTATCATCATCCAAATCGCAGTCGTCGCCGTAACCATCGCCATCAGTATCAATTAGAGTTACCGCAGGATAATTAGTACCTTCTGAACAACAAGCTGTATTATTACTTAACACATTTGAAGCACCTACAGTTTGCCCTGTTCCTGCTATGGTTGGAATACCATCGTTGTTAACAGTGTTTCCTAAATTTTGTTGAACCCCTGTTGTAACTAATCCATTATAATCTGTTCCTGAGTTTCCGCCAGGTAAACTTGATGTTACTAAATTTGCATAGACTATGTCTGTTGCTCCGCCTTCTATAGCATCTGGGCAACCATCGCCATCGCTGTCTAAATCTAGTCTATTTTCAATACCATCGCCATCGGTATCTACATAAGCACACATTTTTTCTGCAACACTGAATCTTACTGTAGCTGCCGGATTCCCATCTACTTGATATCCCAAACTAGAAACTGGCTGATTTGTAACAATACTCCAAGTTCCTCCTGTTCCACTATTAAAAGTTGTTCCTTCAACTGGACTAAACTGTATTGAATTTGCTGTTTGATTTCTTATAATTAACTCATTGTTGGGATCAGATAATGTAAATCCTCCTGTAGTAGTTAAATTAATTTCATCGCCCGTGTTAGCTAATGGACTAGCGTCATCAAAATGTCCTGCACTCCCAACGGTTTGAGGGTCTATTTGCATAAATACAGGTACATTAAAATTAAATGTATAAAGATCTCCTGTAGTGTAATCTAATGTAGAATTATTTGTGCCGCCTATGACTAAATTACCATTACTATCTCCTTCAGCTATACCACTTACTGACTGTAAACTTCCTGTTACCGTAACTGGAACACTCCTATCTCTTTCCAATCTATATGGAAATGTATAGTTTAAATTATTTGCTGTAGCATCACTTGTAATTTGAGATAAATCTAATGCTATAGGAGAGTCTTCACAAACATATCCTTCATCACTATCTAAAATGCCATCATTATCGTCATCTAAATCACAGTCGTCGCCGTAACCATCGCCGTCGGTATCGGTTACAAAAGAATAATTATCAGGATCTTTACAACATTCTGTATCTGCGCTTCCTGTTGCTGAACCGCCAACTGTTTGTCCTGTGCCTGCCACTGTTGGAATACCATCGCTATTGACTGTAGTTCCTAAATTTTGTTGTACGCCTGTTGTAACTAATCCATT
>CANMFQ010000053.1 GCA_947497145.1 uncultured Flavobacteriaceae bacterium | reverse complement strand
GGTTGGTTGCTTTACTAATTCCATAAATGAAAGATACAAAATATCAAGAAATTAATCAATCCCTTGCAACGGTCTTAAAAAGGGAATATACGTGCTTGAGTGATTATATTCAATTGTTATGTACGAGCTGAAAAAAATGCAACATTCTGATAAAAATGTCGTCTTTAAATAAAACAACCAAATGAAAATAATACTGCATTTATTCATTTTCCTTTTAATAAGCTGTAACACTTCAAGTCAAAAAAAAGAAACAAAACAATTAACAGAATTAGACGGAGAATACAATATCCAAGATGTTTTAATTGAGACAAGAGACGGAGCAAAAGTTTCAGTTATGATTGTTCGGAAAAATGAAATAACCGAACCAAAACCAGTAATTCTTCAAAGTACAATTTATGTAAGAGATAAAGGGCGAGACGTAAACACCTTAAAGGAATCTGCTGACAAAGGCTATATTGGAGTAATTGCATATTCAAGAGGAAAACGTCTTAGTCCTAACGAAATATGGCAGTACGAAAATGACGGTAATGATACTTACGACGTAATCGATTGGATTAGCAAACAACAATGGTGTGACGGACGAATTGGAATGTTTGGAGGCAGCTATAATGGATTTACGCAATGGGCTTCTACTAAAAAATTACATCCTGCACTTAAAACAATTGTTCCTTACGTTGCTAGTAGACCAGGAATGGGTTTGCCGATGGAAAATAATGTTTTCGTTAACCCGAATTACGAATGGGCGTTTTATGTGGGAAACAACAAAACTTTAGATACGATTGCTGGAAATGACCGGCAACGTTCCAGAGATATGCAAAACAAATGGTGGGAAAACGGAATAGCTTATAAAAAACTTGATAGTATTGACGAAAGACCTAATAAATGGTTTCAACGATGGATAAGCCATCCGTCATTTGATGATTATTGGCAAAGTATGGCGCCTTATAAAGAGGATTTTTCCCAAATCGATATTCCTATCCTTTCAATCGACGGATACTACAATGATTCACAAAATTCTGGATTATACTACTTAAGAGAACACTACAAGTATAATCCTCAAGCCGAGCACTATTTGATTATTGGACCTTATGGTCATTTTGGTGCTCAAAAAGGAGGATTTCCCGAAGTAAACGGTTATAAAGTAGACGCTGATGCTTTGATAAACACTAACGAAATAACTTACCAATGGTTTGACTACATTTTTAAGAATGGCAAAAAACCTGAAAAGTTAAAAGATAAAATTAACTATCAAGTAATGGGAGCAAATGAATGGAGAAGTGCTTCAAGTATTACTGAGATGAGTAACAAATCTTTAAAGTTATATCTAACAAATGAAAAAGTAGAAGATATACATTTGTTGAGTCCTGAAAAACCCGTTGAAAAGAACTTTCATTTTCAAGAAGTTGATTTTTCTAATAGAGAAATTTGGAATAACGACTATTACCCAGACCCAATTATTCGAGATTACAGGGATATGAGCAGTGGTTTTAATTTTATAAGTAAACCGTTGGAGGAATCAATAATTGTTAACGGTTCATTTATTGGCCAACTAATCGTAAGTATCAATAAAAAAGACTTTGATTTTGGTGTTACACTCTATGAAGTAATGCCAAATGGAGAATATTTCAGTTTGTCTTACATTGTTGGCAGAGCAAGTTATGCAGATAATATAACCAAAAGAAAATTATTAGAACCAAACGGAATGGAGACAATTCGATTTTCAAACACACATTTAGTAAGTAAAAAATTAAGTAAAGGTAGTCGCCTACTTGTATACATAAATGTGAATAAAAACCCATTTTCGGAATTGAATTATGGTACAGGGAAAAAAGTAGCGGAAGAAAATATGAAAGATGCAAAAGAACCATTGAAAATAAAATGGTATAATGATAGCTTTGTAGAAATTCCGATTTGGAAAGATTGAAGGTGTGAAAAGACCACACGACAGTCTAAGTAAAATCCCGCCAGTAAAATATGCAAGACTTAATACCTCTTGGGCTAGCCCAAGAGGTATTAAAAAGCAAAATAAAAATGCAATTTTGAAACACTAAGCAGTTCTAATCTGGGGAAGCTTGTAGGCTACAAGAACATGCCTGTAAAGTTAACCTAGAGGTTATATGGCTCTTGAAAGGTCTTAGACCATCGGCAAGAAAAATAGCCTATTTCAGAAAACAAAATGCCCTCGCCTTTAAAAAAGCATTTAGGCATTTCGTAGTACTCCTAAAAGAATGGGAACTCATTGATGGGCAAACCATTGCCATTGATTCCTTTAAGATTAGAGCTCAGAATGCCCTGAAAAACAATTTTAACCAAAAAAAGTTAGACCGACACATTAAATATATCGATGACAAAATCAAAGAATACCAAAATCACTTAGAACAAGGCGATGACGATTTAGATATAGTAGAACGAACACATAAGATTGCCTACCAAAAAGCTAAAAAACAAAAGTACCAAAGCATTGAAAAACAGCTACAACAAAGCGGAAAAACACAAATTAGCCTTACTGATCCAGATGCTAAGTCTGTAGTGCTTCACCGTAACATCGTAAATGTAGGCTATAACATACAAGCAGGATGCGATGCAAAACACAAATTCTTTGTCAACAATGATACAGGAACCGTAAATGATACCCATGCGCTATCTCCAATGGCATTAGATGCTAAAGCGCTACTAGGTGTTGAGCATATCAATACTCTTACAGACAAAGGCTATACTACAGCAAAGCATTTAGAGATATGTACCCAAAACGGTATAACACCATACTCCGCTCCCAAAATGCACTCCTCTCAACATAATGGGCTATATCCCATGATTAATTTTAAATACGATAAACAAGCAGACTCCTATTGCTGCCCAAACCAGAAAACTTTATCAACCAACGGTACCATTTACAATAAGAATGGCCATAAAGTAAAGCATTACAAAAACACGAAAGCCTGCAAATCATGCCCCGTTAGACACCTTTGTACCACTAATAAAAAAGGACGGTTCATTGAACGCTCCATTTATCAAGAGGCATTGGAGGATAATCAAAAAAGAGTGGAACAAAACCCAGAGTACTACAGACTAAGACAGCAAATAACAGAACATCAATTTGGAACATTAAAAAGACATTGGGGATTTACCTATACCCTGATCAAAGGAAAACAGCATGTACTGAGTGAGGTTAATCTAATGATGATTTGTTATAATCTTAAAAGACTAACCTCCATAATTAATCCAAAAGTGCTAAAAACTAGGTTAAAAGCACTTGCTGTTGAAATTTTAGCCTTATTTAGCGCTGTGTTAAACGTTTTAAAAGACTTTCTTTTTCTTAATAAGAATAACTACCAATTAACAAAAACACATCAATCTTCGCTAATAGTAGCTTAAAATTGCTATTGAATCACTATTTTTAACATAAAAGGAGTTGCTGCGCAGACTCCCGTTAGCATTAAGACCCCCCAATACTATGACCAATGAATTAATAAGAAAAAATCTGACAAAAAGAAAAGAATCTTGTTTGTCAGCCCTTAACTCTATTTCAAACCTTGACAGTTATTTAAACGACATTCTTAAGAACTTAAATGAATTCGATTTTGAAATCTACAAACAGGATTTAAAAAATGAAATTCTTGAAAATTTAAAGGAATGGTGGACAAACCCTGTTAAAGGAATTAAAAAGGAAGAGGAGTTATTTGCAATTCTTTTAGAGTATGATTATTTCTTTCAAAAAAATGTGGAAGCCACAGCATACGGAATTGGGGAATGGAAAGATTATCAAGTGCAATCAGACAAGTTTAATATGGGCTTTGATTATGATTTTACAACCGAATTTTATGCATGCCCTGGAATAAAATTAAATTTTTTTGATAGTCTTGAAGCCTTAGACCACTCTAATCTTCCAGAAAAATACACTAATAACAATTTAAACTTTGATGATTTAAAAATTGGAGTACCTATAGACGTGGATGTGCTTAATGACATAGAAGACCTTGAAGGCTATCAAGAAATTATCGAATTGCATAAATGTGAAGGCATGCTATCTATACATGATATGTTTTTGGAATTAGATAAAAGAAAAGTCTTTGAGACAATAAACTACAAAAACAACTTTATGTTTCTAATCGAAGAACATGATTCTGGAGAAGTTTATCCGCTACTCATTAAGGAAAAATAACTAATGCTACAACATATATAATTATTGCTCGTTCTAGCCTACTTACGAAAATCCTCTCGAATTTTTTATTCGGTTTGTATTTGCTAAATTACATGCTAAACCACGCAACAAACTATATACAAAAACGTTATTGCGACACGAAGTCGTGTAAATGATTGTTTTTTAGGTATTTAAAAAATCAATTTAAAGCCTATAAAAAACCTACTGTTTCCTCAGTAGTATCCTACCAAGACATCGGGAGTATGGTGCAGCCATTTCTGGGTGAAGCTCTTGGGAAAAAGTACCAAATGCAGACTATGGATAGTCACAGCAGGGCAGCAAACCGTAAGGTGGAAAGTCTTCGGAGTCTCAATGCCGATTTAGGGCTTGGATAAGCGAATAGGATTAACATATGTGAACCATCCGTAACTACCGAAAGTTGTAAGGAGCGAAAAAAGAGAATGACACGCTTCGTACCAAAAGGTAAGCTGGCAAGATATGGTCGTTTAACGCAGACCATACAGGAATGTTGCCCAGTCGGTAGACAGGAGGAATCTAAGTTCGTACAAGTTAGATACACGAAACGTGGAAGCCCGATGCTCGCTTTTTTTGAGAAGCTTCACAAAGACAAAAACCCTAACCGTAAGGCAGGGGGCAACATCGGAGAGAGAGAACAGACAAAGCAAAAGCTAGCTTGTAATGAGTTAGATAAAGATACCTGTTATCTTGGGCGAAAGCCTTGCCTACCTCTGTTTGGTGCTTTATGGCAATAGCTCTGAAGTAATTGCTAATACTAGAAAGCAAATGAACGAGAATATACATTCATCGTGTGCGCTAGTACACTCGCCTATAAAATGGAAATCCATAAAATGGAAATCTGTTATACATCGTGTGAACAAACTTCAACGCAGAATTGCCAAGGCTGTAAAGCAGGAAAAATATGGCAAAGCAAAAGCCCTTATGCACCTGCTAGTTAAATCGAAGGAAGCTAAAATGTTGAGTGTATACAGAGTAAGTCAATTAAACAAAGGAAAAAAAACATCAGGTGTTGATGGTATTCTTTGGACTACAAATGCTCAAAAACAAAAGGCAGTCAACTCCCTTAAAATCCGTGGGTACAAACCCAAACCTTTACGTAGAATACTAATTCCTAAAAAAAACGGTAAAAAAAGACCCCTAAGTATACCCACAATAAAAGACAGGGCTATGCAAACATTATTTGCATTGGCGCTCGAACCGTGGGCAGAAACAACAGCTGACCCCAACTCATACGGGTTTAGAAGAAAGAGATGCTGTGGTGATGCTGTGGCGCAATGTTTTTTATCACTTTGCAGGAAAAACTCCGCACAATGGATTCTGGAAGCAGATATTAAAGCCTGCTTCGATGAAATTAATCATCAATGGATGGTGGATAATATTCCTATCAATAGGAAAATCTTTCAAAAATGGCTGAACGCTGGGTTTGTCGAAAACAAAAATTGGAATCCTAGTCGAAAA
>CANMFQ010000052.1 GCA_947497145.1 uncultured Flavobacteriaceae bacterium | reverse complement strand
AAACTTCCTTTTTGTGAGTCTCCTATAGTTTGTCCTGTTCCTGAAACTGTTGGAATACCATCACTATTTACCGTAGTACCTAAGTTTTGTTGCACGCCTGTTGTAGAAATACCATTATAATCTGTTCCTGAATTTCCACCGGGCAGACTTGATGTTACTAAATTCGCATATGCTATGGAGGTTGAACCTCCTTCAATAGCATCAGGACAACCATCACCGTCACTGTCTAAATCTAAGTGATTTGGGATACCATCGCCATCGGTATCGCATAATGGTGATCCGAATAATTCAAAAATTGTACTATTAGGAGATAATGCTCCTGCTCCTGTTAAGTTTTCAAAAGAAATTGAAGCTATTTCTTTACCGGGACTAATATCAAATACGATAATTCCTCCTGCTTGTTTGGCAGTATCACTGTCTGTATTATCGATGACATTATTGCCACTAGCATCAGTAGTCGCAACAATTTGTACAGCATAGTTTTGGGCTGGGTTATTAATATTTGTAAGGAAACTATTTTCCTCAGCGGTGTGTTCCGATGGGTCTTTAACTGTAAATGGCACATTATTCATTGTTACTCCATCTGAAAAGACTATCGTAAAGTTTCCATACATAACATCTACATTACGGAGCGAGTAAACCCCAAAGGATACATTTATGAGTGGTGTATCAAAATTATAGGTGTTTCTTTTTCCTCTATTTTGTGCATCCTCGTTAGAATTGGCTCTTGTCAATTCTATGGTTGTAATACTTGGAAAAGATGCTCCACAATACGTTTTTTGACTTTTTAAATACCGATCATAAGGATATTCTTCTACATCTAAAATACCATCATTATCATCATCTAAATCACAACTATCTCCTATATCATCACCATCTGTATCAGTAATTGCTGGGTACTTATCTGCATCACTGCAACATTCAACATCTACACTTCCTTTTTGTGAATCGCCTACCGTTTGCCCCGTTCCTGCACTAGTTGGAATACCATCAGTATTCACTGTAGTTCCTAAATTTTGCTGTACACCTGTTGTGCTTATTCCATTGTAATTTACTCCTGAGTTTCCTCCTGGCATACCAGAATCTACTAAATCATCGGCGTCAATTGTAGTAGCTCCACCTTCAATAGCATCAGGGCAGCCATCGCCATCACTATCTAAATCTAAATGATCAAAAATACCATCCCCATCGGTGTCTTTTGGAATAAATGGATTATCGAGATCATAAAAGCCTGTCATGACCATAACATCATTAGACGTATTGTTTCCAGGTGCTCTATCTCTTATTGAAATCGTCGTAGAGGTACTTGTCGCAGTAAACGAACCTTCAAAACTTTTCCAGTTCCCTGCCCCTTCTACAAAACCATTATACGGAGTGGGTAAAACTGGTGTAAAGGCTACGCCATCTGCATAGGCTTGAAGGTGTGAATGACTATTACTAGCAGGACCATTAAATGGAGATGTTGCCCAAAATTGAAGAGTATATGTTTTTCCAAGAACGGTATTCATCTTAAATGTACGCGCATCTCCATAGCGTACGTCATTTAGTTCAAAATATTTATACGATCCTGCTGCCTCCCCTTTTGGGCCTGTTATATTTTTATTCCAAGAGTTCTTACCTGATTTACATGCGTTGTTTGCTCCTCCAACACTTCCAGCAGTCCAATCACTACAATCATTAAATAAAATGGTAGGAGGAGGAGGAGGGTTCATTTCATCCTCATCTAATATCCCATCGTTATCATCGTCTAAATCACAACCATCGCCTATCCCATCATCATCACTATCGGTTATAGCTGGATACTTGTCTGCAACCGGGCAACACTCAGTATCTGAACTTGTATATTGTGATTTTCCTGCTGTTTGGATTACTGCTGTTGTCGCTGGAGAAACTATGGGTACTCCGTACGTTGGGCTTGAACTATCAGTGTCTACTACTACTCCTAAATTGGTTATTATTGGGCCTGCTATTCCTGTATAATTGGGTGCTGTTCCTGCCCCATTAAAATCTACATTACCCCCTAGCATATTTGAATCTTCTAAATCATCTGCATCAAAATTGCCTGAACCTTCCACGGCATCAGGGCAGCCATCACCATCACTATCTAAATCTACGTGATTGGGAAGACCATCTCCGTCTGTGTCAACATCACAACTCAAGATTAAATTCAAGCTAAACTCATTTATTTCTAGATAATTTCTATTCGCATTACTTCCTGAATTCTGTACTCGTATATATCGGATATTATTTTTTTCTATTGATACGGTTAAAGCATTGGTATTTGACCAAGTGCCTAATCGATGAGAATAATCGGCATTTGTTTGAGCAGTAGTTAAGCTATTTCCTGAAAATGCAGTGTCAGAAAACAGGATATATGAATTGGCCAATGAATTTGAAAACCTCGGTTTTATAGTAATATCCTCTACATACACCAGTTCTCCCAAATCTATTTCCCACCAATCTGTAGTGGTTGATCCGCGAGTAATAGAGGGTGTTGAAGCGTTACCATCTATTGCTTTACTTGCCACATAAGTACCAGAAAAATTACTTATTTGACGCGCTGTAACCTGAGACATATCAAATGGCGCACAAAACGATTCGTCTACATCCAGAATGCCATCATTGTCATCATCTAAATCATCAATATCTAAAATACCATCGCCATCAGAATCACTGGAAATGGTTAAAGTGATTTTTTCTTTACATACAGGATTACCTGTGTTGGCATTATTTGCGGACACTATAATTTCATATACGCCAGTGTTAATATAGGTTGTTACATTATCTACTGTTAATTCTCCTGTTGAAGCATTTATTGCAATACCTGTAGGAATATTTGGTGTAGCGCTATCTATAGCCCAATCTGTAAGAGCACCTCCTTGCGCATCTACAATGGCATTTCCAGGATCGGAAACACCATAGATGCCATTTGAAGATGAAAATGGCTGTTGTCCTGCAAATGTTTGATTTGGAATAATAGAGGGGTCCATCTGATCCACATCATAAACCGATACCATACCATTTTGCCCTGCTTTTGCATCTCCTACTGCACTAGCTCCCAAAACACTTGTTGTTACCCCAGCTGGCAAAGTGCTTGTTGCCAAAATTTTACCCCCAGAGCCACCACCACCAGAACCATGACCTCCAGCATTTTGACCTCTTGACCCATTGGCTGTAACAGTCAACGCATCATTATAGGTAGTGATATCTAAAATAATGGTACCTCCAGCGCCACCACCACCGCCACCATCTCCATTTTGAGATGCTGGAGAAATGGTTTCTCCATTGGATATAATGTCATTTCCATTGGCAGTGATAGCATTGGCTTGTATAAATACTATTCCTCCTCCATTGGCACCATCAGAAGAGTGCCCATTATTTTGTTCTCCACCACCACCGGCTCCGCCTAAGATAATTGGCTCACCATAAGCTAAACAACCAAAAACATTCGTAGCGCCTTGGCTTAAATTATTTTGATCGTTACCATAATCACCTCCGTTACCTGCATATCCAGCATTGGAACCACCGCCACCGCCATTATTCACGCCCATTCCAGCTCCTCCTCCATTACCTGCATGTCCTCTACCTGATGCATGGGCTGTACCCTGTGTAATTACAATTCCTTCTCCTTTTAACAGACCAGCAGTTCCTGAATAAGTGCCCGCTGAAGACTTACCGTAATCTCTAGAATTACCAGAAGATCCTCTATTTCCTCCTCGAAAACCTTGTGTTGAAACATCAATATCTGCATTTAACACTAAATTGTTTGCTAACACGCCTACAATACCTCCTGTAGCTCCATTCCAAGGTATTGCTTCCAATTTACTGGTAACGGTAGTAGTCGTTTCTCCTGTATAATCTGGCATACGCACCAACTGTACCTTGCCATTTACAGGGTCTAAATCAACGATAATATTCTCATTAAAGGTGATTGTACTTCCACTTACTGCGGTAATGGTTAGTAATTGTTGTGAACCAACACCATTCATATCAGTGATAGTACCATAGGTAGCATCTTCAGTAGTTATCATTTCTGCTCCCTGCATTTGAATTAACAAGGCCTTATCTCCTACCGCAAAAGGTGTTGATGCCCCCGTTGTTGATCCAATGGTAACATTTTTTGACGATACGTTTATGTTTGAAACTGGGGCATAGGTATTTACTACACCTCCAATACTTGATTGCAAATTATAGCTGTACCCTATTAATTCATCAAAACAATAACCACCAACCTCTAAAAGCCAATCGCCATCACTCCCCGTAATATTCGTAGAGGCATTTACTTTTACCCCTAAACTTTTCTCCAAATACGCTACAGCTAGCCTTCCTTTTTTGCCCTTAGCAAATTCGCAACCATAAATATTGATGTGCTTAACCGTTGCTTTTTCAAGCTTCAATTCATCAATGAAAAATGATGCTATAGCATCAGCATTTAACCAACTACCATTGATAAGCAACTCACCTGAACGACCATGACTAAACAAATGAAATATGCTTTCAAAATCGTTAACTACTATATTATTCAACAATACCTCATTATCTAAAACAGCACTATCTACAAAATAAGATTTAGAAATCGCATTTGCTTTGGATGAACCTATATTTTTAACATTATTGCCATATAAATAACAATAAGGAATCATAAATAAAATCAGCAAAACGGCTTTAAGAGACATCAAAAAATGACATCGACTGGGAACAATTATAATTTTGGACAAATATGTTGAATATTTCATGTCAATTTTTGAAAGAGGGGCTCTTTGGTTGAATTTCATAGATAGGGCGTAAATCAAGCTACGGTTTGCTAATACCAACAAAAAATAATTTGATTACACCCTTCTATCTGCTATATACAATGTTAAAATAGTTAGCCCTAGGATAAAAAAAAATGTTGTCAGCCCCTTTTTTAACACAGTCAAGTAATAAGAATTTGATGTTTAACTATTAGGTTAACTGTGTTTTACTCTTCAATTTTTCATACATTAAAATGCTATAAGGTCTCAAAGATCTTTAAAAAAGCAACCCAATAATCCTATCGATTTAAATATAGATAGCCTGTTTTTGACCTATGCACACCGTCATTTCCAACATAATAAATGACATAATAATAAACTCCTACTGGTAAACCCTCTCCTTTTTCAATTACTACTCGGCCGTTAGAAATACCCTTAAAGACATTTTCCTTATTATCGTAGCCTTCTGTTTGATAAACAATAACACCCCACCTATTATATATCGTTACAACATTATCAGGGTATTGCTCAATATGAAGAATTTTGAAAAAACCTGCTTCAGTATCAGACAAAACTAAATCACTTTCAATTTCTATATCACAGATTACATCTTTTGGCGGTATACCACCTATAGAGCTACAACCATCTAAAGGATCAGTACCATCAATCATCTCTTCTCTGTCATTTATACCATCGCCATCTGTATCTGGGTTATTCGGGTCGGTACCAATTTCAGATTCTTCTCCATTAGTTAAACCATCGATATCACAGTCAAAGGTTATCCACTCCTCAATGTTGGAACTAGCTTGATCTTCTAAAATCAATTCACATGGATTCTCTTGATTAGATTCTGCTTCATTTGATCCTCCATCACAATCTGAACTATCCCAAAGTGGATTTGGTGGTAAATCTCGATGTTCTATTATAAAATCACAAGCATCAATAACATCTGTTAGATCTGAAATTTCTTGTCCATTACTTACGCTATCATAATCACAATCTAACGCTAACCATTCTGAACTAACGTTTTCAATAATTTGGCTAGAAGGATCATAATCACAGGGATTTCTAGGACTTGTTCCATCTATAATTTCCTGACCATCACTCACTCCATCACCATCAAGATCACAATTTCCTCCTGAATTATTAGGATCGCAAGGATCTGTTGGATCTGATGTACCTGTTGGGATTGCCATTGTAGTAGGATCATCAACATTGTTTACCTCTTCTCCATCAGTTAAACCATCGCCATCTGTATCAGCATTATTAGGATCAGTGCCAAGTGCTATTTCTTCTGAATTTGGTAAACCATCATGATCGGG
>CANMFQ010000051.1 GCA_947497145.1 uncultured Flavobacteriaceae bacterium | reverse complement strand
ATAATTAATATCGTGTTATACATTTAAATTTAGTTTGACATTATCGGTTGAGCATCCTTTATAGAGATAATTGAAAAATACTCAATAGTCCCGTTTCTTGGTTCTTTATTCCTCTGTTCCCTCTTGTTTCTTGAATCTTCTCCCTGTTTTCTTCTCTCTTGTCTTGTGAAAAAAACAATAGATAAAAGGCATTAAAAGAAGATGAATTACCTGATGTATTTTAAGCCCTATATCAATGTAAAAGTAAAGTTTTGAAGTTTGTCGTATAAATGAATCCGCTTACCAAATATTAATCTTAAAACAGTAATTAATAGTCCTGTCCTCTTATTTTCGTAGGAACAAAGAATCTACAATAGATACCTACTTTGAGAGATATAAATTGCAAATGACGATTTACATCTAAACAACTATTATTATGCTATTGCCTCCAAAACTTAGTAGAGTACAGTTATTCATGTTACTGACATTAATTTGTCAAATGGTCTTATTTTCCCATCAATATACTGCTGCAACTTCAATTACAAATAAGGTTTTTTTTATAGAAAACGATATTGCTAGTAAGCATGTTTTATTAGATGCTTTAGAAAGTAACGGTGATCAAAGCGAAACGGTTTTTCATTTGTTTTCTCACGGGCGTTCGGGGGAGTTACGCATCAACGGAAAATGGCTAAATGCAGCAGAAATTGCTGATTTTATGCTGAACGAACTTAAGTTTCAACGATCAAGTTTTGATAAACTACATATTTACGGTTGTGAATTTGCAAAAGGATACAATGGTAAGCAGGCAGTCGCTTATCTTGAAAAAACACTAAGTATTACCGTAGCTGCTTCAACAAACATCACGGGTTCTTCAGGGGATTGGGTGTTGGAAATAGGAAATACAGCATTTTTAGGAGCGAGAAACTATCCATTCAATTTACAATGCGCAAATCAAGGTACAGCCGATAATCAAGACTATGATTGTGATGGAGTTATTAATAGTGAAGATTTAGACGATGATAATGATGGTATATTAGATACCGATGAAGGGGCAGAGCCACTTTATTTAGTAAATCATGATTTTGGTACTATTCCAACAAATAGAGCTAATCGTAATGCTAATTATAGGGATTTAGAAACACAACCAGAAGCTCCATATAGATTTGTAACCTCCAATGGTGGAGAAGCTCAATATGCTGTTTCTAATAAATATGGTGCAAGTAGATGGCATTCATTGGGGTTTTGGGGTGCTGGCGATAATACGGGGCAAGGTGGAGGTGCAGACAATGCCTATCTTTTAATTAATGGAGGACGGACGGTTGGTACTTTTTTTAGAAAAAATTTTATGGTAAATGCTAATAAGGATTATACATTTGGTTTTTATCATAAAACTGCTGTTCCTCCAAGGTATAGTAATGTTCCGGGGTATAATATAGTTGCTTATGTGGTTGCTGTTGATGAAAACGATCAAGTACTTAGAGATGGAAATAATAACCCTATTATTTTATCGACCAGAACTACGGGTACACAAACACGATCTTATAACTGGACATTAGAGGAAGGTAGTTTTAATACAGGAGCCTATACGAGAGTTAGTTTTTATATTCAAAATTTATCTTTAAGTGTTGGCGGAAATGATTTTTCAATTGATTCTATCTATTTTAATGCTAACGAATCAGAAATTGATACTGATCAAGATGGCATACCTGATCATTTTGATTTAGATAGTGATGGTGATGGTTGCCCTGATGCTATAGAAGGCGGTGGCAGTTTTGATAGTGGTGATTTGGTAAATTCGTCACTATCAGGCGGAAACAGAGGTGCTAGCTATACGGGAACTTCGTCGTCACAAGTAACTACAAATTTAGGGAATGTAGTAGGCAATACAGGAACTAGAATCGGCATACCGACGGTTGCAGGTACTGGTCAAGGGGTAGGTAGTTCAAATAGGGGAGCGACTATAACTATAAGTGATGCTCCTGAAGATGTTTCTCAATGTATTTCAGGTAACGTTACTGTGTCATTCTCAGCGACGGCTACTGCTAACCCCAGATCGGCTTCCATTGGTTATCAATGGCAGGTAAGTACTAATAACGGAGCGAGTTTTTCTCCAACAATACCGGGTGCTTCAGGCGCAACATCGGGTACCACGACCTCGGGCACAGCAGTTACCTTAAATTTAACAGGTGCTGATGCTAGCTATAGTGGTAATGTGTATAAGATAATTTTTACTACTCCAGACAATGCCTGTCCTGAAGAAGCAACAGCTACATTAGCGTTGAAAAATAATCCTGTCGCCAATGCAGGTGCAGACCAAACGATAGACTGTAGAACAACCTCTGTAGAATTAGGCGTGGCGACTCCAACTCCAGGCTATAGTTATGAATGGAGCGCAGCTTCAGGTACATTTAATTCCACGGTATCAAACCCTACGGTAAGTCCCACAACAACAGAGACCTATACGGTAACAGTTACCGATACAACCACTGGCTGTGTAGCCACCGATGAGGTAACGGTAACGGTAAGTAATACGCCGCCCACAGCCAATGCAGGTGCAGACCAAACGATAGATTGTAGAACGACCTCAGTAGAATTAGGTGTAGTAAACTCAACTTCAGGCTATAGTTATGAATGGAGTTCAGCTTCAGGATCATTTAATAGTACGGTATCAAATCCTACGGTAAGTCCTATGTCAACAGAGACCTATACGCTAACGGTTACGGATACCGCCACTGGCTGTGTTTCAACTGATGAGGTAACGGTAACGGTAGCGAATAGCCTACCTGACGCTGAAGCAGGTGACGATCAAATTATCGACTGTATTACTACATTTGTCAGCATAGGTGATGCCACAGCTGATCCAGCGTATAGCTATTCATGGATGCCAACTGATGGTTTATCAGACCCTACGAGTCCAAACCCGAGGGCAGAGCCAATGACAACCCAAACATATGTGTTAACAGTTACCAATGACGCCACAGGCTGTACTTCAACCGATGAGGTGACGGTAACGGTAAATAATGAATTACCAATAGCCGAAGCAGGTGATGACCAAAGGATAGATTGTGAAATTACCTCGGTAATTTTAGGTGTTGAACCAACCCTAGGGTATCGTTATGAATGGATTCCTGCTACAGGTTTATCCGATGCATCGCTATCGAATCCAGAGGCAACTCCAAGAGAAGATACTACTTATACGGTAACGGTTACTAATGAAGAAACAGGCTGTTTTTCAACTGATGAGGTAGTTGTTACGGTACGTGGAGATTTACCTCTTGCAGATGCTGGTGCTGATCAAATAATAGATTGTATTACTACGTCTGTAACATTAGGTACAGCAGCCGAAGATGGTTATGCTTACTTATGGGAACCAGCTACAGCTTTGACTAATGTAGCAATGGCTCAGCCTATAGCTAATCCTAGTGAAACAACCACCTATACGTTAACGGTAACCAATACCGATACAGGTTGCGCCTCATCAGATACGGTAGTGGTACGTGTAAATACAGTACCTCCAGTAGCTGATGCAGGAGCCGATCAAATAATTGATTGTAACACCATCTCGGTAACATTAGGTACGGCTGCTATAGAAGGGTATGCCTATTCATGGCGACCAGCAGCAGGCTTGTCAGATGCTAGTGTTGCTAATCCAATAGCAACACCAACGGTGACTACTACCTATACGGTAACGGTTACCGATACAGCAACGGGTTGTACAATGGAAGATGAGGTAGTAGTGACAGAAAATAAAACAGGTGAAATTCAGCGCGAAAACCTGAGTATTTGTATCGTAGATGAACCAGTAGATTTAAATAGATTTTTTGATACACCAACATTCTCAGGTGTAGCCTTTCCAGAAACTGAAATCACTTGGGTTTTGGAGGAGTCAGGCACAGAAATTTCAACTATGTTCAACCCAAATGATTATGAGTTGGGTACCTACACAGCTACAAGTACATTAGAGCAGGGTGGTTGTACCTTAGAGCGAAAGCTAACCATACGTGTACATAAAGAGTGTATTTACACCCCTTGTATCTCTTCGGCCGATGCTATTACTGCGAGTTCATTAGTAACACCAAACGGTGATATTCAAAATGACACATTTAAGGTTGACTTCCCTATTAATGAGGATAGCACAGATGATTGTAACATACGGGTACACTTACAGATATACAATCGTTGGGGTGCTTTAGTTTATGAGAACCTCAATTATCAAAATGATTGGACAGGAGAAGCCGCCAAAGATGCCTTAGGTAGCAAAGAAAAATCACCAAGAGCAACCTATTATTATATCATAGAATTAGAAAACAGTGGAATGCCACCTATACAAGGGTATTTTTTACTGGGCTTATCACAATAGATTAACAAATAGTAGCTTCAGAATGTAGTATGCATGATATTGTTTTTTGTCCTGTTTTTGACAAAAAAAGCTAGATAAAGAGCATAAAAATGAGATGAATTACCTGAGGTGTTCTAGGTGTTTGAAACCGATAATAGGGAGGTTTTGAAGTTTGTCGAATAAATGAAACGGCTTATCAATTATCAGTTTTAAAACAGCCACAAATAGTAGTGTCTCCTTATTTTCGTATGTATATATAATACCGTGTATACACTTATTATTGATGTTGTAAATTTTTGAATATAGCTTATTTAAGATTTACATCTAAACAACCGTTTTTTATATGCCATTGTCTCCCAAACTTATTAGAATACAGTTTTTTATGCTAATCATTTTGATTTGGCATTCGTTTCTGTTTTCTAATGGAAATCCTACTTCCTCTCTCTCAGAAAAAGTAGCTTTTCATATAGAAAATGATATTGCTAGTAAGAATCTTTTGTTGGATGCTATAAAAGCTGATGTTAGAAAAAAGGAAACGGTTTTTCATTTGTTTTCTCACGGACGATCTGGGGAACTACACATTAATGGAGCGTGGTTGAATGCTGCGCAGATTGCGGAGTATCTACATTCTGAATTCGATTTTTATAATACAACATTTGATGATATTAATATTTACGGTTGTGAATTTGCAAAAGGAGCAAAGGGAAAACGAGCGGTTGCGTATTTAGAAAGATCCTTGGGCGTAAAAATAAATGCTTCTACCAATATTACAGGAAAAGATGGTGATTGGGTATTGGAAGTAGGAAACGAACAACTTTTAGTATCTCAGTATTATTCAGCTAATTTACAATGCGCAAATCAAGGTACAGGCGATAATCAAGATTATGACTGTGATGGAGTGATTAATAGTGCAGATCTAGATGATGATAATGATGGAATTATCGACAGTGAAGAATGTCCTGAGGAGTTATTAAATTCTATTGATGATGACCGTTCTGCAATGGTTTTCTGTGCTGGCAGTGTTGATGAACATAATGGTACGCCTTACTGGAATCCAGGGCCAGATTTACAACCGTATTCAGGAACTAAATATTTCGGATTTCATTCTAACTATCTTGGCGACGGAAGATTACCAAATGAGAAAATGGGTTTTTTTCTACCTGAACCGATCTTAGTGGGAGAAACTGCAACCCTTCGCTTCGCTTCTGCAGTACATGATGCTTATCGGAATAATGACGGTCCAGGACGTTTGATGGTTTATGGAGGAGCAGGTAGATGTCGTGAAACCGAATTGTTAGGGGCTTCAGAAGTTATTAGTAACACAGAGCAATGGAAGGTTTTTGAAGTTACAATCAGACCAACCAATGTAGATGTAACTTTTTTGACATTATTTCCACTCGGAACAACGCGAAAAGAGAGTTACATGCTACTTGACGATATAAAAATTTTGAAACAGATAGCATGTGTTGACACCGACGGTGATGGTATATCAAATAAATTTGATTTAGATAGTGACGGTGATGGTTGTCCTGATGCTGTAGAGGGCGGTGGCAATTTTGGTAGTGGCGATGTAGTAAATTCATCATTGCCAGGCGGAAACTCAGGTGCTAGCTATACAGGAACTTCGTCATCACCAGTACGTACAAATTTAGGGAATGGAGTAGGCAATACAGGAACTAGAAACGGGGTGCCAAGAGGGGCAGGTACTGGTCAGGGGATTGGTAGTTCTCAAAATACAGGAGCTGCAATTAGTATAAGCCAAGCACCTGTTGATATAAATAAGTGTGGCAATGATTTAAGTGGCATACAATTTAGGGCAACAGCTACTGCGAACCCCAGATCGGCTTCCATTGGTTATCAATGGCAGGTAAGTACTAATAACGGAGCGAGTTTTTCTCCAACAATACCTGGTGCTTCTGG
>CANMFQ010000050.1 GCA_947497145.1 uncultured Flavobacteriaceae bacterium | reverse complement strand
TGATTATACCATTTGTGACACAGCAACGCCAGCGAACTGTTCAACAGCAACAGTCACGGCAACGGTAAGCCCAACGGCAGATGCTGTAGATGATACGGTAAGTACAGATGAAGACGAAGCGTTAGTTGTAGATGTCTTAGATAATGATGGTGATGTACCAACAACAGGTACTTTGGCAGCAACTGATCCAGCAAATGGTACAGTTGTTATTACCGATCCCAACAATACGCCCAATGATCCGAGTGATGATGTGGTTACATATACACCAGATGCTAATTTTAATGGTACAGATACGTTTGATTATACCATTTGTGATGCGGCAACGCCAGCGAACTGTTCAACAGCAACAGTAACGGCAACGGTAAATCCAATTGTAGATGCTGTAGATGATACGGTAAGTACAGATGAAGACGAAGCGTTAGTTGTAGATGTCTTAGATAATGATAATGATGTACCAACAACAGGTACCTTAACCACAACCGATCCAGCAAATGGAACGGTAGTAGTAACTGATCCCAACAATACACCCAATGATCCGAGTGATGATGTGGTAACCTATACGCCAGATGAAAATTTCACAGGTACAGATAGCTTTGAGTATACAATATGTGATGCGGCAATGCCAGCTAATTGTTCGACAGAAGTAGTTTCGGTACAGGTAGTTGAAAAAGTGGATACTGTTGATGATATGATGGAAATTGATGAAGGGGGTCAAGTAACGCTAAATGTATTAGGAAACGATGCACATGTACCTACTCAAGGTACGCTAACATCAACGGCACCTAGTTCAGGTACGGTAGTTGTTACCGATCCTAACAATACACCAAATGATCCCAGTGATGATGTTGTAATTTACACACCAGATGCAAACTTTAGTGGTTCCGATAGTTTTACATATACCATTTGTGATAATGCTCTTCCAGCCAATTGCTCAAGTGCCAAAGTGAATATTACCGTTATAGGATGTTTAACACTTCCTGAATCTGATTGTGATAATGATGGTCTTACCAATGAGGAAGAAGCGATGTTAGGTACAGATCCTGCTAATGGAGATACAGATGGAGACGGTGTTACAGATGGAAGAGAAGTAGCTGATAATACTGATGTAAAGGATTTATGTAATTTTGATGTAGCTAGTATAGATGGAACTCCCAGTGAAACATGGAACGCTCAAGATTGTGACGATGATGGTGTTAGTAACGGAGAAGAGTTAGCCGATGGAACTGATCCGTTAGATGGTTGTAATTCCAATGGCGGAAGACTGCCAGCTGGCTTAGATTGTGGAGAGGAAATAGACACGATGAGTGATTTGATTTCCCCCGAGCTCAATAATGGTGTTTTTAAGATTCAAAATATTGAGCAATTCCCCAATAATACCGTAGATATTTATAATCGATGGGGTGTGTTGGTCTATACCACGCATGGATATAACAATGATTCAAATGTATTTAACGGCATGTCTAATGGAAGAGCAATTGTAAATGATCGTAATAGCCTTCCAGCTGGCGTATACTATTATATCATTAGTTACACGAATTCGGCGGGTGTAGTTAAAAATAAATCGGGCTATTTATATGTAAATTTATAAGTATAAGGCTTAGCAGTAGTATTGATAAAGGCAACTCATTTCGAGTTGCCTTTTTTTATGTTTTTAGTTTTTTAAAACAAAATGATCAATTTACTGTAACTTTTAGTATTCGGTAAAAAAATTGATTACAAATTTAAATCACTTCAAAATTTACCGCTATCGTGCTTCTTTAGTGTAAGTTTTAAAGGTCTTATACTGAGTATTAGAAAAGCTTATGTTTTATTTTTCTTTAAAATTGATTAAAGAGATTCTTAGGTACAAAATAGAGGTAAAAACAAGTTTGTCATAATTCAAAACGTGTTATAGTAGAACGCAACAGGTAGTCGGTCTATGTGTACAACACAACTGGTGATATTGTTAAGCTATTGATGAATAATAAGTTGCTTACCCATATTTACATTAAAAAAGTAAGCTTTTTCTGATAAAATATATAATAATTAGCTTAAATTAAAGTTTATGTTTGTAAGAAAAAACATAATTAATGCTAAATGAGAAATTACTACTTCTACTTTAATCTTTCTTGCCAGAAAGCTTTTCATAAAAAATTGATTTTAAAATGACTCTAGTGGGGTTTATTTTTTCGCAATGCTTTATCAGAAAACGGGGCAAAGAATAGGGCAAAAATCGCTGTAATAATGGGGGTGATATATACGCAAATTTCTTTAACGCACTTTAATTATTCACTAGCAGTTAAGGGGCAGCACTACTTTCAAATTAGGAAAAGAGAACACAAATAATGGGGTTGAAAGGGCATTATTTTTCAGATAATCAGGTGATATAAATTATTACGAATATATAAAAGTTACAAATCCATTGGTCGAAGGCAAAAGGCAGTTTAAAGGACTTATGGTGTGTTTGAAATATTTTCAAGAAACAAAAAAGAATGGGTTGATTTACTTTGTGTTTCAATCCTTTTTTTATCAGTACCAATGAAACAAATAATTATGAAACATAATACATCATTAGTAAAGTTAATACCTGTATTAATTTTAATGCTAGCCTGTCATTTGCATATAATGGCAACAACTGGCGCAGATGAAACCTTTGGCGATCGTATTTTTCTTGATGATTCAGTATCAGCTACTGATTTTCTGAAGGCAAACTACAATAGTGATTCTCAGGTATTTCATTTGTTTTCTCATGGACGTTCAGGAGAACTATTGATTCAAGGCGAATGGAAAGATGCAAAAGCAATTGTATCATTCTTGAATTCAGAATTTGCAATGCAAAATTCTGAGTTCAAAAGTATCAATATTTATGGTTGCGAATTTGCTAAAGGAGAGAACGGAAAACAAGCTGTTTCATATTTAGAAAATACGTTAGGACTTCAAATCAATGCGTCAACAAATGTCACAGGAAAAGATGGTGATTGGATTTTAGAAGTAGGCAATCAGAATCTTAAAGGTTTACAAGCTTATGCATATAATTTGCAAACGACTCCTAGTGATGATTATGATGGAGATTCAGTTATTAACTCTGAAGATTTAGACGATGATAATGATGGTATTTTAGATGTAGATGAAGAATGTGGGGGTTATATTGCTCAAAATACGGACGGAGCTTGGAAAGGATTTACAGAAAGTGTTGTAGATGTAACTTTGGGAGATAATACTTTTGAGACTCTTACTAATCAAATAACGTATACAGATGGTCAAATGCCTTATTCTATAAATTTACGAGGTGGAGATCAGTGGGTTAGAGCAACAGGGGGAACAGTTGACATTACCGCTACTTTTTCTCCGGGAGTTCCAATAGATGAAATAGCCTTCCTTGTTTATGATTTAGATCATAGCAATTCACCAAATGGATATTTTAACTTTACTATAAATGGAGGGACTCCAGCTGGTAGTCTTATTGAAATAGTAGATTATGGATATGCATCACCGTCAACTTATGATGCAGCAACAAGTAGATTGGAAACGTCAGGAGTTCAGGATCAAAGAACTTTATTAAAAGGAGTTGGTAATACAATAATCACAGAGCTTAAAATTGAATCTTTTAGTATTGGGATTGGAGATTGGATGGCTTATTCCTTATATGCTAGAAGTGATTGCGATACCGATGGTGATGGAATTAAAAACAGTTTAGATTTAGATTCAGACGGCGATGGTTGTCCAGATGCTTTAGAATCAGCATCAAGTCCATATAAATACAACGACCTTAATAATGATGCCAGTATTAACACCGCTAGTCATGCTGTAAATGGTGCAGGTGTACCCTCTGGAACATCTTATGCTATAGGAACATCTCAAGATGATACACAGCAAGCAGTCGAATGCGATCCTTGTAATAGTGCAAGTACATTATTTGTAGATACCGATGGCGATGGCATTGGTGATGTTTGTGATTTAGATGATGATAATGATGGTATTTTAGATACAGATGAAAATTTTTATGATAGATATTTAAATAGTACAAAAATGCATTGCGGAGCATCATTTCCAAGTACTAAAACCATACAACTGGCATCTTCTTCTTCTAATAATGATGCAAATAATAAAGGAGAACGAAACACCTATAATTTTAGCACACCCATAACAAATGTATCTTTTGGGATTTATTCTTTGCGAAATGTAGATGTTTTGTATGGAGATTTTACCATAGTTTATTCTGATGGAACAACAGTTAACAATGCACCATTTAGAGTTAAAGATCCATCGGAGCATACTGATTTAGAAAAAGCTTATTTTGCAAATGTTACAAATCCAGAACAAAATTATGGTTTACAAATAGTTGCAGCAGTTGTTGCAAATGGGAAAAATGTAATAGATAATGCAAGTAATAATACTTCGCCACAAGCAGGAGGAATTATAGTATTTGATGCTGATCCAAATAAAGAAGTGGTTTCAATTTCATTTGAAAATTTATCAGGATCTGGAGCAATAAGTAATACGACATTTTTTGAAATATTTGGTTCACCATTATGTGATGTAGATAAAGATGGCATACCAAATAGATTAGACTTAGATAGTGACGGCGATGGTTGCCCAGATGCTATAGAGGGCGGTTCAACAACAATTGCTTATTCTAATTTAGCAACATCAACACTACCTGGTGGAAACTCTGGTGCCGATTATAACGGTATTTCAACAACAGGTATTCAGCAAAATTTAGGAACTACTGTAAATAGTGATGGTATTCCAACAGTGGCAGGAACAGGACAAACAGCAGGTGATTCACAAACAGGAAGTTTAGATACTGAATGTTGTTCAGACGCAACTAATTATCCATCAATTACAGATACCGATGGCGATGGCATTGGTGATGTTTGTGATTTAGATGATGATAATGATGGAATAAAAGATGTAGATGAAGAGTGTAGTGGTTTTAAGGCACAAAATACTGATGGCTCATGGATAGGAGAAACTAATAGTACTATAGATGTCACTTTAACGGGCGATTTAAATGTAGGACCGCAAACTAGAGTGCAAACGATAAGCAGTAATCAAAACAACTATTTTATTAATAATTCTGGAGGAGGTCAGCGTTATAGAGCAGATGGAAATATGACCTATGTTGTGACGTTTTCACCAGGTATTCCTGTTAATGAAATGGCATTTTATATTGAAGATTTAGATGGGGAGTTTGGTTCTGATGACGGAGCGTATACAATTACTGTTAATGGAGGTAATACTCCTGCAGGTTTATTTCAAAAAGTTGATTTAGGTTATGCAAATGCTTTAAATTTTAATAGTCTTACGGGAGAAATTTCTAGTATAGGAGCGGTTGAAGATCAAACGATACTTATAGAGGGGGTTGGTACAGAATTAATAACAGAATTTAAAATTGTAGGAATCAACTTAGATACACCTGCTGATGCTATTGCTTATTCTCTTTTTGGTAGAAAAATTTGCGATACCGATGGTGATGGTATTGAAAACAGTTTAGATTTGGATTCAGATGGCGATGGTTGTCCAGACGCTATAGAAGGCGGTTCAACTGCAATTGCTTATTCTAATTTAAGTACATCAACTTTGCCTGGTGGAAATTCTGGTGCTAATTATAATGGTATTTCAACAACAGGCGTGCAACAAAACTTAGGTACTACGGTAAATAGTGATGGTATTCCAACCATAGCAAGCACAGGGCAAACCGTTGGCGATTCTCAAACCGGAAGCCTAGACACCGAATGTTGTTCTGAACCAGCAAATTATTCTTTTGTAACCGATTCCGATGGTGATGGGCTGGGTGATGCTTGTGATTTGGATGATGATAACGATGGTATCTTAGATAGTGATGAAGGATATGTTTGTGTAGACTCTCCCGTAGCATTAGATTTATCTCAAATTACAAGTGATGCTACAGCAAATAATTTAAACTATACATTTCCATATAGATTGGAAAGAGACAGGAGTATTCCAGTTACGGTAACGGGAAGTCTAAATAATGTATCTCCTAGTGACCTAGCGGTAGGATTTAGTAACGGACATTTAAGGATTGGTGGGGAAAATTTGAATCCAGATTATACTACTGGTGATAGTTATACATTTAATTTTAATACCGCTGTATTAATGCAGATTAATCCGCAAATTATTGGTGTTGGCTCAGGAACTTTTGATGGAGAATTCGATGGTGGAGATGAAATATATTTTGAAGCCACAGGTGGTTTTACATTGAATGATCCCGATAATCAAATAATAGTGCAAAGCCAAACAGCTAATTCTATTGAAATTCGTCCAGTTGAAGGTCTTAGTTTTACTTCTACCCAAGGAACATGGAGCATCGTTACAAATCAGCCAGTTTCTAGTTTAAAGGTTCAAGCAGATGGAAATCCTGCGGCAGCAGTTAGATTTCTTGTTGCAGAAAAAATGTGTGCTTATGTAGATACCGAT
>CANMFQ010000049.1 GCA_947497145.1 uncultured Flavobacteriaceae bacterium | reverse complement strand
GTATCGGCAAAGCAGCCGGTTCAGTCAACAGCGCCATCATGTTGGGTCGTACCGACCACACGAAGGCTTAGTTATTTACCAAACGTTTTTTATTCAATTCCAATTACTATCGGAATTTGTGATTTAACTTCTTTTTCATTTACACAAGCTGGATACCAATCAGTAAATTCAATTAGCAATTCCTTAACCTGAATTTGTGTTTCTTTATTCAACTTTCCAAAATCTCCAAAAAATCTGAATGTTTCTTTTTCGATTTTTCCATTTTCATTTATGATTACGAAAGCTCTTATTTTATTAGGCTTGTAACCTTTAATTTTTTTTATTTTTTCAGTCAGAATTTTATGGTCAGATTTCAAGGAAGGCATCTTGTCGGGACGCAAATAAACTCCGTTTTCATTTGTTATTCCGTAAAATACTTTGTTTTGTTCCAAAGCCCATAAATAATCAGATGATGACTTATCAATTCCTTTGAAAGATTTGAATTTGCCTTTAAACGTTATTTGCTTTAATGTTTCTCCGTTTTCATTAACCTTTTTTATTTTCATTTCATATTGTCCTCGCAATCCGTTTGTTCCCTGAAAAGGATTTTGATTTAATTTAAAGTCAATATCAAGTATTTTATATTCTGTTCCAATTTCTGCAACATCAGTCCAATATTCGTAGTCTGAATTTATGATGTTCAGGTTATTGTCAATTTCAAAAGATATAGTATGTCCAGTAAATCCTGTGCTGTATTGGTTTAAAATTTTAATATTTGAATTCTCGCTGATTTCTATATCAAAACTTTTGTATTTCTTAAGTTCGTTTGCAATATTGTCAAATCGGTTAAATTCATCTTTAATTTCATATTTCACAATATTTTGGTCAATCGTAACTTTTTCTTGTCCGAAAGCACAATTTGCGATTAAAATCAATATGATAATTTGAATTCTCAATGTTCGTTTTAAATGTTTTACAACGGTCTCGTGTATGAGCAGTAGCGGATTTTAAACCACTAGACTGTTAGATTTCATCGACCTTTGATTTATAGTTTTACGTTTCAAAATAGCACTGAACCCGCTATTGCTTATACACAATGTTGTATGCCCGTGCTTTTTCATTTTCTTTTCTGTCAGCGTTGAGGCAGCCATACTCTTTGGCAAGTTTTGGCTTGTGCGGCAGCTTTGAGCGACTTGCCAATGTGTGTGGATGCTTGTGCTAGCTTTTCTTAGTATTAATAATTCCACTCAATTCTTCATTATCAAAATAATACGCACCACTAACTTCTAATCTTCCGTGATACTCTGTTCCGAATGATCGACCGCCAATTATTTGCTTTTCTCCCAATACCGTCCAAACAACTTTTAAATTATTTTTATTTAGAAACTTCAAAAAAGAATGTTTTCGAACAAGCAAATATGATTTCGAATTATGATAAACATTAGGTGCAAAGCATTGTACCACTTTGGAGTCGTCAACAAATTCCCCTTCTATTGGACTATATTTTAAATCCATACCCTTATGAACAACAGTACTTGGTTTTAAAAAACTAATGGTTTCCTCTTTTGATTTATCAAACTCTTCCTCCCATAAAAAACCTTGTGCAGTTACATTGACTTCTGCTACATACTCCCCAGATTTCCTGTCATAAACTTCTGTCCATTCAATTCCTCCATAATATTCAGTCATAAAATAGTCCTGAGCTGGTGACCAATAATATTCTCTACTGAACATTTCGTATCTGTCACCACTTTCAGGCATCCAACGCCCCATGAATTCTTGTTCGATAGCCCAATCTTTAAATGAGTCGTACTCATCATCTTTAACTAGATAACTTCTAATGTGACACCAAAGCTCCTTATGTGGTTGATCCCATTTTTCTTCACCAATTTTTTTTGGTTCTGACCAAGATGGGTATCCCTCCAATACCAACCATTCTTCTCCCATATCATCTTTAACCTGAATGATTTCTTCCATTTTAGGCAATACATTTGAATCATTTACCCAGCTTTCGTTTGTACAGTCCCAATTAAATATTTTGTTGTTAACCCACCAGAAATCTCGAGGCTCGTCTTCATCATAACTTCCTGTTTCACTTATAAGCAATGTTGGATCAATATCTCTTATGTAAGGGTCCCAAGGACCTTGGTATGGCACTTCTTTTTCCTTTTCAAAACTCCACCTTTCATATTTCTTGAAATTGTCCGAAACTCGCGCTACCATTTCGTAAAGAGCAATCCACTGGTACTTTTTCCCAATTCTTTCAATTGTAGAAGCTCGCCTACCATATGAATTAGTGTTTCTGTCGTATTCTCCATGTTTTTCTACGTCATAACCATATTTTTCAAAAATCCACTCAATAGCAAGATTACTAAGCTGGTTTGTATTAACATCCCATGACCTTAAAGCACTTTCAAAAGTGTACCTTCCAAAATCTCCGTATCCGCCAGTACCTCGACCGTACTCGGTTGTCATTGAACTAAGAATCGAATTCTGAGACCAATAATGCTTTTTGAAATCCTTGGCGTCATAATCGAATTTGTATTTTTTATCGATTTCCTTATTAGTCATGATTTTTTGAGGAAATGAACTTTTGTATGGAGGTCTTACATCTTCAATATCAAAAGGTAATTCAGTACCCGAAAAACTTGTAAATTCAATTACTCCTCTTGCATAATCACGGAGTAGAACATGCGGGTAAACTTCATCTTTATCCTTAAATATGGTTACGTATATATAATCACTTAGGACTGCTAATTCCTCTTTCTTATTTGTTCTCACTGCACAACCGTAAGCAACTGCATACAAGCGATCATAAACATAAGGGTCATTTACCGTTTCAAACTTATGAAGGAGTTCAATAAGTACATGAATTCTGTCTTGAAGCAAGCAAATCATTGCTTTTGTGGAACAGTCTCGAAGTTCTCTGTTTGTAGAAGTATGAAACCATGCCAAGGTAATGCTCGAAAGTAAAACTGATTCATCCGAGATGTGCGATTTGTCTGTTTCACTCCATGCCCAATCAATAAGCCGTTTTACTGATGATTCATTATCATATTTGTATTTAAGCAATTGAGTCCAATTTGCATCTCGGTCAGCAAGTGAGAACTTTAGTAAATGATTATGTAAAGAGTGGGCATTGAAGAAATGGTTTGGTATTGCTGTAACAGCAAGAATAGTTTCCCAAAAATAATCATGTGTACCTTGGTAGGATAATACATGTTCATTTACATATTTCTTTGACTCTTCATTAATGGTATTGACCTTTCTCCAAAGTAGGCTTTCAACAAAAGACTCAACAATTGGATATTTATCCTTTAGGTCAGGAATAAGGCTATAAAACTCATAACCTTTTACTTCAGGAATCTGAATTGAAAAAGCCTCAATTAGTCCTTTATATCTATAAACTGCGTTTTCATTTTCTACATATTTATAGAGTTTTCCATTTTCTTTGAAATCTTTCTCTAATTCAGGATATTGTTCAAGCAAGTATTGAACAGTTAAATGGTCTTCAAATCGCTCGTAGGCTAAATAAACTCCCTCTTCATAATCATCCGCTTCTTTCCAAAAGAGGTTTTTTGATAGTACACCTTCTGTAATTAATTCATCTATAAATCCTTTTTTGTCGATAAAACTTGAAATTGATTCATTGACGACTTCATAAGCTTGTTCATATGGCACATATCTAAGTTCATTGTCAACTTTGCACTTTATTAAGGCATTAATGGATTTTTGTACTAGGTTTAAACTATCTGAGTACCCAACTCTTTTTGGCTTCGATAAAACAATATTGACGTTTTTGACGAAAAAGTTAATAATTGAAGTTATGCCTTGAAGACCATCTGGGATACGGGTTAATCCTGCTTTATTAATTCCCTCACAAAATAGTTTTAAGAAGAGTGGGTTTTGAAATTCTGGGTGCAACAGTGGTACATTAGGCAGTTCAATGCTGTAATTGTCAAAAAACAATTTGCTTGCTTCATATTCGATATTCCTAAATCCATAATGATGATGTTCTACTATTTCCAGACTATACCTTTCTTCTTCTGGAAAAATTAAATTTTTGTAGGAAGTTCTTATAGTGAATACAAGCCCAAGCCATTCATATTTCTTTATCTCATTAATGAAGCTTTTTACAAACTCATTCCAGAAGTAGTTTCCTTTTCCTTCATTGATCGCATCAATAAAAAGAACTATTCTCTTTCCGGACTCTTCTGCTCGTTTATTTAATTTTCTGAGAAAATCTGCTGACTTAGAGTTGATTTGAAGTCTTTTAAAAATTTGTGTCCATGGATCTTCTTCCGTAACAAAATGCTGCCCCAGAAGAAAAACACTTTCATGTTCTTTTTTAATTCTCCTTGAAACTATATCTCCAATCAAATGTGATTTCCCAATGCCAGCTTCACCATCTAGTAATAAAAAAGGATTATTCGCAAGTTTGAATGAAGAGCTGTGAATTAAATTTTGAAAAGTAGAAAGCTCGTGTTCAAACTCTCTAATATTTCTTAATTCAGTACCGTGTTTATGATAATATTGGTAGTCATTTTTTTCTTTTTGTACTTTACGTTCTTCCGTTATATAGTAGTCATAAATATCTTGAACAGTGCTTTGAGACTTGTTCAATAAGTCTTCAAAGTCATTTATTGGAATTGGTGCAGTTCCTAAGAAAACAGTATTGTGAAATAAATTCTGTAATTCATCAAATGCATTTTCTAAGCTCTCAAGACTTTCTTTAACTTCAGGTTGATTCTTTAATACCTTTTTCCCTTTTATCAGAAGCTGATCAAATTGCTTTGTTACCTTCCTTTTAAACTGTTCGGTTCGTCCTAGACCTTCGAATATTTCAGATATTTCAAGTTTTACATTTAGCTCAGGCGTGTACCTTTTCCCTAGGTCATCAATTGATGATTTACATTGCTCCTTGAACCAATCTTGATTAGGTTGAAATGTTAACTCCGACTTTATACCTTCAATCTTGTCATCAATATCTTTTGAAAGGCGGTTGAAAATGTTGCTTGTAAAACTTTCAACTGTTACTTCATCACCTGATTTTTTAGCCTTTATCTCTTGAAGCCATACATATGTAAACAGAAGTAGTAAAATAATGATCAGTAGAATGCTCCACCAAGGAAGGCTTATACTCACCCAAAAATGTATTGCTCCCCAAAATACTTCTAGCCACGTATCATTAGCATCTTCATAAAGTTTGGCTGTTGCTTTTACAACGAATTCCAGTTTATTTGCGATTTCTCCCAGAATTACCAATGCTAAAGGAACTGCAATGCTCCAATAGGTTTTACGTAGCCTCAGTTTGAATACCCAAGAAAGTATCCATTCAACAAGAGGCTTTATTTTTTCTAATTTATTCATTCATCAGCGGTTGGATTATACAGCTCTTTTGGTTTTTAGTTTTGGATTTTGGGACGGCAAAAACCAAATGTGCTGTATGTGCGTTCGGCTTTTTCAGCATGGCATACAACGGTTAGTATAAGAGCAGTAGCGGATTAAAGTGCACTACCTTTCCGTTTTGCAATTTACTAAATTAAAAGCAATAGCACTTTGAGTTAACACCAAAACCGCTATTGCTTTTATACATTGTTACCTGCTTTTATTTTTCCTTTTCGTAGTTTTATTAAGTCTATAATTACAAGACCTATTTTCCGCATATTCTATTTTGTGTTCGGATAGAAGTCGGACAATTATTTCTCGAGTTTCTTCTTCATCAAGTCCAATTTTTTCTCCAAGGTAAATTTCATTCAACTGTCCGTTATTTTCAACCAAAGCTTTAAAATATCTGTCTTTATTTTCCATAAGTAGTTTGTTTTTTTACAGCTATCATCATATGTGGGCTAAAAGGTAAAAGATAGCTGTCATTTTCTGTGACTTTTGTAAGTTCAATTAATGTTTTTTTCTTTGTTTCGTTTAGCATATTAGCAAAATAGTCTTTGTCTAACCAAGCCATTCCTTCAACTGCATAAGTATTGAGATAGGTTAATTCTTGATTTATAAATTCCTCTTTCAGTTGTTCAGGTTTATGATAATATCCTTCAGCTAATAACCAAGGAAAATCACTTGGTGGATTGTGTATTCCGGTTGTTAATTCGTCCTTGCACATTTCAAAAAAGGTTTCTTTATGAATTAAACCGTTTAATAGACCTACTAAAGTTGATGCTGTGTAATTAATGGCAAAACCCAAAATAACTCCATCATTTTTCAAAACTCGTTTGGCTTCTTTAATGGTTAAATCTCTGTCTTCTTTTTTGTGAAGGTGATAAAGTGGTCCGTGAAGTATTATTAAGTCGGCAAAATTGTTTTTAAATTCTAATTTTCGAGATTCGCCCAATTGAACGGAAAATTTATTTTTTAACTTATTCGCTCTATTTTCGGCTAATTTAATATGTTTAGGAACTGGTTCTACTAAATGGACTTGATGTTCTTTTTTTGAAAGCCATTCTGAATATTTTCCTGTTCCACCTCCAATATCAATTATTTTTGAAGATGAAGATGGAATATATTTTTCAATTAATGATTTAATTCTTTCAAATTCAAATACTCCCATTCCCTTATCAAGTCTGGTTTCTTCGGATGCTTTATTATAAAATACTTCTATATTTCTACTTATTAACTGTTTACTTTTCATTTTAATTCATTGTATTGTCATCACATTTTGAAATGTTAAAAACATAACAGAGTGATAAGACAATCGATTTAATAATCAACTGTTTTTGTTTGAGATTTGATAAAATAAATGGATATAACTATCTGAGCATTAAAAACCAGAAGATTTTTATGCGTTAATTACTCGTTTTGTCGAGATTGTCTTTATAGAAAGACTCAGATAATATGTTGAATTAGTATAACAGACCACAAAGATAGAAATTCTTAATTAATTCTTTCCGCAGTTGTTGGTTTTAATTGCAGGTAACGTATGTATAATGAACATATGTTCATTATATACTATATGTTTTTTACAAATCTAAAGGATTTTTAATAGAACTAA
>CANMFQ010000048.1 GCA_947497145.1 uncultured Flavobacteriaceae bacterium | reverse complement strand
ACATTCTCTGGGGGTAGTTTTATCACATCAGGCGGACTTTTTAATCCGCAAACAGCAGGAATAGGCGATCATGAAATCACATATAGTTATACGAGTGCTAATGGTTGTGTTTCAGATGCAGTAACGGCAACTATTAGGGTTGGGGCAACGCCAACGGTAGGACTACCCTCAAACCCAACTTGTGTAAATGGAGCCACGCAACAATTAGTAGCAAGTCCAACAGGGGGCACATTTAAAGGACCAGGGGTGAGTGCCAGTGGTGTTTTTAATCCAGCAGTTGCTGGGGTAGGTACACATACGGTGTATTATTATGTAACCGATTCAGGTTCTGGATGCACCGGGGTAGGTACAACACAAGTTATTGTTAATGCGATACCAAATGCAGAGATAGCTGCCTTGAATACGGTGTGTTTAAATGATGCAGCAGTTCAGTTGTCAGCAATACCTTCTGGAGGTAGTTACACAGGAACAGGAGTTTCTGGCACAGGACTTTTCAATCCGCAAACAGCAGGTGTAGGTACACATACTATAACATATTCAGTTACCAAAAATGGTTGTGCAACTACAGCTACTACTGACATACAAGTATTGAATAGTGCCAATTTGGTGGCTACACCAAGCACACAAACCATCTGTTCTGGGGCTGATGCTAGTATCGCTATTACAGGAGATAATGGCGCTACGGTTAGTTGGAAAACAGATCTGTTTGGATTAAATGGTACAGGAACAGCCATTTCTCAAAATTTGGTTAATAATGGCACCGCCCCCTATACCGTTACCTTCAACATAGAAACACAACAAGGCAATTGCATTGATGTAACGGAAGCTACCGTAATTGTAAGCCCTGCTCCACGAGTGATTTCTAATCCCAAATCAGCAATACTTTGTGATTATCAAAGTTTAAGTGTAACACTTACGGGAGTTATAACAGGAACAACAATAAACTGGACATTATTGAATAGTGCCAATCAGGCAGTTGCCAATGGTTCAGCAACAGATACAGTAAACATTAGTGAAACAGGCTTATCATCAGGGTCATATACGTTGAGGTATACGGGTACTAAGGATGGGTGTACTAGTGAAATAAATACATTACCAATAACTATAAATTAATAAGATGATGATGACTGTTTATAGTTTTTTCAATACCAGAATACGTAATAACGCAAGTGTTATGAAAAAAAATACTACCAAAGCTAATAACAAAGGAATGTTTATAAGAATCAAGTTTGTTTTACTTCTATTGCTATTGAATGTGGTGTCGAGCTACGCTTCAATAGAAGAAAAACCAAACAGATCGCATTATTTTGTAGATGCCGCTGTTACAGATGGTGTTACTATCAGTAGCACATTAGATAGTCAATTTGAAGATGATACCACCTTTCATCTGTTCACTCATGGGCGACCTGGGGCATTATTAATTGATGGAAAATGGTTAAATGCTAATGAGATTGCAAATTTTGTAAAGGATAAAAATCTTTCTTCGTCAGTTTTATACTTAGATATTTATGGTTGTGAATTTGCAAAGGGTAAAAAGGGAAAACAAGCGGTTGCATTTATTGAAAAGGCAACAGGACTTAAAGTTGCTGCCTCTACTAATATTACAGGAAAAGACGGCGACTGGGTATTAGAGTTGGGAGCAAAAGATTATACATCTCAAATAACTTATGAGGGTAATTTACAGACTTGTGCAGGAACACCTGGAGGAACTGATTCTGATGATGATTATGACAGAGATGGAGTTTGTAATGCCGAAGATTTAGATGATGATAATGATGGTATTTTAGATTTAGAAGAATATCCTTATGATCAGTATTTAAAAAATCAAAAAACGTATTGTGGAGCATCTTTTCCAAGTAGTACAACCATAGAATTGACAGGAGCCAATTCTAACCAAGATACACAAAATAGAGGAGAAAGAAATACATATAATTTTGATACACCGTTAATCAATGTATCTTTTGGAATTAATTCTTTGCGTAATGTAGAAGTGTTATATGGAAATTTTACCATAGTTTTTTCAGATGGAACAACAATGAATAATGTGCCATTTACTGTTAAAAACCCATCGGAACACACCGCTGAGGAAAATAGTTTCCTTACAAATATTGATAATCCATCCTTAAATTATGCTGTACAAATTGTTGCGGCTACTGATGCTAGCGGCAACAATGTCATCGATAATACAGATAGTGATACTGTCAACCAAGCAGGAGGAATTATCGTATTTGATATTAGCCCTGATAAAGAAATAGCTTCAATTTCTTTTGAAAACTTATCAGGAGCAGGAGCATTATCTCCTAATGCTACATTTTTTGAATTATTTGGATCGCCAGTATGTGATTTAGATAATGACGGTATAAAAAATCACTTAGATTTAGACAGTGACGGTGATGGTTGCCCTGATGCTATTGAAGGTGGTTCAACTGCAATTGCTAACTCAAATTTAGTAACATCAACACTACCGGGTGGAAACTCAGGTGCGGGATATAACGGTATTTCATCAATAGGAGTACAGCAAAATTTAGGAACCACAGTGAATACTAATGGTATTCCAACCAGTGTTGGAACAGGGCAAACAGCTGGCGATTCACAAACAGGAAGTACGAATACCGAATGTTGTAGTGATGCAACTAATTATGCAGGTATAGTTGATACTGATGGCGATGGAATAGCAGATGGTTGTGATTTAGATGATGATAATGATGGTATTTTAGATTTAGTTGAGGACTGTCGTGGTTATATATCTCAAAATACAGATGGTAATTGGATTGGTGCTACATCAAGTGTTATTGATATTGAATTTTCACACCCAACAGAAACATCTACGTACGCTTCTGCTGATACGTTCACCGACGGTCAGGTAGGCTATTATATTAATTCAGGAAATAGAGGAGCAGAACGGGCTGTAACCAAAACAGGGGTGTTTGAATATAAGGTCACTTTTACTCCAGGCGTTCCCGCAAGAGAAATTGCTTTTCATGTTCGTGATTTTGATTATCTATCTTCACCAGGAGGTTCTTTTGACGTTACTATAAATGGAGGAACACCTGCAGGTAATTTATTTCAAAGTGTACCAGGTATTACGTATGTGGCTGGCAGACCACCTATGAATTACGATGCATCAAGGAGTAAAATTGACCCACAACCAGGGCCTGTCGATAACCAAGAGATAATTATTCAAGGAATAGGTACAACTTTAATTACAGAGCTTGTAGTTACTACCAATATGATAAATGCAGGTGACTGGCTTGGATACTCTTTGTTAGGAAGTAACTTTTGTGATACAGATAACGATGGTGTTTTAGATGTGTATGACCTTGACAGTGACGGCGATGGTTGTCCTGATGCTATTGAAGGTGGTTCAACCTCCATAGCGTATACGAATTTGAGCACATCAACACTACCAGGTGGAAACTCGGGAACAGCTTATAACGGAATAGTAGCAACAGGCGTGCAACAAAACCTAGGCACTACTGTAAATACTGATGGTATTCCAACATTAGCAGGAACAGGGCAAACTATAGGCGATTCACAAAGAGGAAGCTTAGACACTGAATGTTGTAAAGAGCCGAATAATTATTCATTTGTTACTGATACAGATAGTGATGGTATTGGAGATGGTTGTGATTTAGATGATGATAATGATGGCATTTTAGATAGTGATGAAAATTGTACGAGTGCAGCAATTGCATTTGATGGGTCTAATTGGTTAGCTCCAGATGGAGTTGGTACAGGGATAACTGTTAGTAATTCTAGCACAACCACTTCAAGCACAGTAACCAATAGGACAAAAGAATTCACCTCTAGATTTAGAGTGAATATGTCTCAAAATTTTAGTGTTTCAAACGACTTATTAATAACGCCTTCAACAAATACAAATAGTACGACGGTAACATTTACATTTTCCTCTGCAATAAAAGCAAGTGAAGTAGGTGTGTTGTTAGAGGATGTTAGTTCAGCTGGTAGTACAGGAAGTATTTCTGTTGCTGGAGGAACAGCTACAACAGCAGATTTCCAATTAGGAGAGGTAACGAATACAAATGCTTTCGATTTAGTATCTTTTTCAAATCCTTTTAATTATAATAGTTCAACTGGTAATTTCTCATTCCCAACTGTGCGGTCTTCAAATGCCTTAATCGGGAGAAGTGATAGAACATTAACAAGTATAACAGTAACAATCAATAATTTAAATGATAATGATTTAGTTGCACTTTCTTTACTTCCTTTAATTGGTTGTGATGATGATTTAGATAATGATGGTATATCAAATCACTTAGATTTAGATTCAGACGGCGATGGTTGTGCTGATGCTATTGAAGGTGGAGGCAGTTTTGAAGCAGCTGACTTGGTGACAACAACTATGGCAGGTGGCTCTACTGGAGTTACTGGTAATTTATGTTTTTCTTCAATTTGTGTTAATGGAGATGGTATTCCTTTAGTAGTTAACGCAACTACAGGGCAAAGTATTGATGTATCTCAAACCGCAGGAGCTATTTTAACACTTACAACAGCTCCTCAAAATGTAGAAATTTGTTCTGATGATTTACCAGCTACTGCAGCATTTACGGCTACACCAACTTCAAATCCAACTACGGCAACTATTAATTATCAATGGCAAGTAAGTACAGATGGTGGAACTTCATTTGAAACAACCATCCCAGGTGCTTCAGGGGCTACATCGGGAACAACAACTTCTGGTACCCAAGTAAGTTTAAATTTAGCCGATGTTTCAGCTGCTTATCACGATAATATTTATAAAGTTATCTTTACTACGCCGAATAATAGTTGTCCCTTAGAAGGTCAAGCAACGTTAACTATAAATCAATCTCCTAATGTTACGATAGATGCTATTGCAGATATATGTGAAAATGCGGATGCGATTACACTAACAGGTACTCCTGCTACGGGAGGAACATTTAGTGGAACAGGAGTAACAGGAACTACTTTTGATCCAGACGGCTTAGCAGCTGGCGATTACACCATAACACATTCGTTTACAAGTGCAGGAGGTTGTACAGCGACAGCGACCACTACGGTTACAGTTTTAGAAAATCAAACGATTACAATTAACGAAACAACATCGTCAGCAAATACCTGTGCAGGAACAGATTTTACAGCGAGTTTTGATAGTTCAACCCCAACAGGAACAACATTTGCTTGGACAAACAATAACGGTACTCCTGGTGATACAACTGATGATGTTACCGGAACTGGCAATATTCCTACGCAAAGTTTAGAAAACGAAACAACAAGTAACGTTAATTATATATTTACGGTAGTAGCAACATCACCTAATGGGTGTGGTTCGGCTACAGAATCTTATACGGTTACAGTAAAACCAAAACCAGTAGTTACACCAACGATATGTGCTGTAGAAATTTGTAGTGGTGATACGGCTAGTATCGATTTTACAGCAACACCGTCTACAGGAACAATAATAAATTGGGTTAATGATAATGGAACACCTTCAAATACTACTGATGATACAAGTGGAACAGGAGATATTGCTCAAGTTTTAACCAATACCGGAACAGCTAATTTAGTTTATACTTACACAGTTACGGGAACAAATGATGGTTGTGTTTCCGATCCAAGACAGTGTCAAGTTACCGTAAGACCAGGTCTTAATACTACAGGAGCTAGTATCTCTGTAGCTGATATTTGCGAAACAGAGAGTACAACAGTAAGTATTACGGCAGCCAACTTAGCCGATGGTACGTATACGTTTACATATTCAATGACTGGTGCAAATACCACCGCTTCTGCAACATCAGCAAGTACAGTGATGTCGAGTGGTACAGGTTCGTTTGTAATTCCAGCTAGTGCCTTATCTGGTACAGGAGCAACCACAGTTTCTATTAATGGAATAACCAATACTAGTAATTCATGTGCTACTACAGGTTTAAATATAAATGATAGTTTTAATGTCAATCCAAGGCCTAACGCGACAAGCGCAAGCATCACAGTGGCTGACATTTGTTTATCAGCTGATGCAACAGTAACTATAGCTGCGCCAAACTTGCCAGATGGTACGTATACATTTACGTATGCCATGTCAGGAACAAACACAGCTACTTCAACAACATCAGCTAGCACAACGATATCGGGTAATGCCGGATCATTTACTATTCCATCTAGTGCATTGACCAATACAGGTGCTACTACTGTATCTATTAATGGAATAACCAATACGAGCACATCGTGTCTAATTACAGGATTAAATTTAAGTGATAGTTTCGATGTAAATCCAAATCCGAATGCGACAGGTGGTAGCATCAGTGTATCCGATATCTGTTTAACAGCTGATGGTACGGTAAGTATTACCGCACCGAACTTAGCCGATGGTAACTATACCTTTACCTATGCCTTATCTGGAGCGAACACAACGGCATCAGCGACATCAGCAAGTACAGCAATATCAAGTAACGCTGGTTCGTTTACGATTCCTGCTTCAGCCTTGACTAATACAGGAACAACAACGATAACGGTTAATGAGATTACCAATACAACGGCAACGGCTTGTGAGACGAGTAGTTTGAGTATCACGGATAGTTTCGATGTAAATCCAAATCCAAATGCGACAGGTGGTAGCATCAGTGTATCCGATATCTGTTTAACAGCTGATGGTACGGTAAATATTACCGCACCAAACTTAGCCGATGGTAACTATACCTTTACGTATGCCTTATCAGGCGCGAACACAACGGCATCAGCGACATCAGCAAGTACAGCAATATCAAGTAACGCTGGATCGTTTACGATTCCTGCCGCCTCATTAAGCAATACAGGAACAACAACGATAACGGTTAATGAAATCACGAATACAACAGCAACGGCTTGTGAGACGAGCAGTTTGAGTATCACGGATAGTTTCGATGTAAATCCAAATCCAAATGCGACAGGTGGTAGCATCAGTGTATCCGATATCTGTTTAACAGCTGATGGTACGGTAAGTATTACCGCACCAAACTTAGCCGATGGTAACTATACCTTTACCTATGCCTTATCAGGCGCGAACACAACGGCATCAGCGACATCAGCAAGTACGGCAATCTCAAGTAACGCTGGTTCGTTTACGATTCCTGCCGCTTCATTAAGCAATACAGGAACAACGACGATAACGGT
>CANMFQ010000047.1 GCA_947497145.1 uncultured Flavobacteriaceae bacterium | reverse complement strand
TCAAGTAACGCTGGTTCGTTTACGATTCCTGCCGCTTCATTAAGCAATACAGGAACAACGACGATAACGGTTAATGAAATCACCAATACAACAGCGACGGCTTGTGAGACGAGTAGTTTGAGTATTACGGATAGTTTCGAAGTAAATCCAAATCCAAATGCGACAGGCGGTAGCATCAGTGTATCCGATATCTGTTTAACAGCGGATGGTACGGTAAGTATTACCGCACCAAACTTAGCCGATGGCAACTATACCTTTACGTATGCGTTATCAGGTGCGAATACAACGGCATCAGCGACATCAGCAAGTACAGCAATCTCAAGTAACGCTGGTTCGTTTACGATTCCTGCCGCTTCACTAAGCAATACAGGAACAACAACGATAACGGTTAATGAGATTACCAATACAACGGCAACAGCTTGTGAGACGAGCAGTTTGAGTATCACGGATAGTTTTGATGTAAATCCAAATCCGAATGCGACAGGTGGTAGCATCAGTGTATCCGATATCTGCTTAACAGCGGATGGTACGGTAAGTATTACCGCACCAAACTTAGCCGATGGTAACTATACCTTTACCTATGCCTTATCTGGAGCGAATACAACAGCATCTGCGACATCAGCGAGTACAGCAATCTCAAGTAACGCTGGTTCGTTTACGATTCCTGCTTCAGCCTTGACTAATACAGGTTCGACTACGATAACGGTTAATGAAATCACCAATACAACAGCAACGGCTTGTGAAACGAGTAGTTTGAGTATTACGGATAGTTTCGAAGTAAATCCAAATCCGAATGCGACAGGTGGTAGCATCAGTGTATCCGATATCTGTTTAACAGCGGATGGTACGGTAAGTATTACCGCACCGAACTTAGCCGATGGTAACTATACCTTTACCTATGCCTTATCAGGTGCGAACACAACGGCATCAGCGACATCAGCAAGTACGGCAATCTCAAGTAACGCTGGTTCGTTTACGATTCCTGCAGCCTCATTAAGCAATACAGGAACAACAACGATAACGGTTAATGAGATTACCAATACAACAGCAACGGCTTGTGAAACGAGTAGTTTGAGTATCACGGATAGTTTTGATGTAAATCCAAATCCGAATGCGACAGGCGGTAGCATCACTGTATCCGATATCTGTTTAACAGCTGATGGTACGGTAAGTATTACGGCACCAAACTTAGCCGATGGTAACTATACCTTTACGTATGCCTTATCAGGTGCGAATACAACGGCATCAGCGACATCAGCAAGTACAGCAATATCAAGTAACGCTGGTTCGTTTACGATTCCTGCCGCCTCATTAAGTAATACAGGAACAACAACGATAAGGGTTAATGAAATCACCAATACAACAGCAACGGCTTGTGAGACGAGTAGTTTGAGTATTACGGATAGTTTTGAAGTGAATCCAAATCCAAATGCGACAGGCGGTAGTATCAGTGTATCCGATATCTGTTTAACAGCTGATGGTACAGTAAGTATTACCGCACCAAACTTAGCCGATGGTAACTATACCTTTACCTATGCCTTATCAGGTGCGAACACAACGGCATCAGCGACATCAGCAAGTACAGCAATATCAAGTAACGCTGGTTCGTTTACGATTCCTGCCGCCTCATTAAGCAATACAGGTTCGACGACGATAACGGTTAATGAGATTACCAATACAACGGCAACGGCTTGTGAGACGAGTAGTTTGAGTATTACGGATAGTTTCGAAGTAAATCCAAATCCGAATGCCACAGGCGGTAGCATCAGTGTATCCGATATCTGTTTAACAGCTGATGGTACGGTAAGTATTACGGCACCAAACTTAGCCGATGGTAACTATACCTTTACCTATGCCTTATCAGGTGCGAATACAACGGCATCAGCGACATCAGCAAGTACAGCAATATCAAGTAACGCTGGTTCGTTTACGATTCCTGCCGCCTCATTAAGTAATACAGGAACAACAACGATAACGGTTAATGAAATCACCAATACAACAGCAACGGCTTGTGAGACGAGTAGTTTGAGTATTACGGATAGTTTTGAAGTGAATCCAAATCCGAATGCCACAGGCGGTAGTATCAGTGTATCCGATATCTGTTTAACAGCTGATGGTTCGGTAAGTATTACCGCACCAAACCTAGCCGATGGCAACTATACCTTTACGTATGCCTTATCAGGTGCAAACACAACGGCATCAGCGACATCAGCAATTACGGCAATCTCAAGTAACGCTGGTTCATTTACGATTCCTGCCGCTTCATTAAGCAATACAGGAACAACAACGATAACGGTTAATGAAATTACGAATACAACAGCAACAGCTTGTGAGACGAGTAGTTTGAGTATTACGGATAGTTTTGATGTAAATCCAAATCCGAATGCGACAGGCGGTAGCATCAGTGTATCCGATATCTGTTTAACAGCTGATGGTACGGTAAGTATTACCGCACCGAACTTAGCCGATGGTAACTATACCTTTACGTATGCCTTATCAGGAGCAAACACAACGGCATCAGCGACATCAGCAAGTACAGCAATATCAAGTAACGCTGGTTCGTTTACGATTCCTGCCGCTTCATTAAGCAATACAGGAACAACGACGATAACGGTTAATGAGATTACCAATACAACGGCAACGGCTTGTGAGACGAGTAGTTTGAGTATTACGGATAGTTTCGAAGTAAATCCAAATCCGAATGCCACAGGCGGTAGTATCAGTGTATCCGATATCTGTTTAACAGCTGATGGTTCGGTAAGTATTACCGCACCAAACCTAGCCGATGGCAACTATACCTTTACGTATGCCTTATCAGGTGCAAACACAACGGCATCAGCGACATCAGCAAGTACAGCAATATCAAGTAACGCTGGTTCGTTTACGATTCCTGCCGCTTCATTAAGCAATACAGGAACAACAACGATAACGGTTAATGAAATCACCAATACAACGGCAACGGCTTGTGAGACGAGCAGTTTGAGTATTACGGATAGTTTCGATGTAAATCCAAATCCGAATGCGACAGGTGGTAGCATCAGTGTATCCGATATCTGTTTAACAGCGGATGGTACGGTAAATATTACCGCACCAAACTTAGCCGATGGTAACTATACCTTTACCTATGCCTTATCAGGTGCGAACACAACGGCATCAGCGACATCAGCGAGTACAGCAATCTCAAGTAACGCTGGATCGTTTACGATTCCTGCCGCTTCATTAAGCAATACAGGAACAACAACGATAACGGTTAATGAGATTACCAATACAACGGCAACGGCTTGTGAGACGAGTAGTTTGAGTATTACGGATAGTTTCGAAGTAAATCCAAATCCGAATGCCACAGGCGGTAGTATCAGTGTATCCGATATCTGTTTAACAGCTGATGGTTCGGTAAGTATTACCGCACCAAACCTAGCCGATGGCAACTATACCTTTACGTATGCCTTATCAGGTGCAAACACAACGGCATCAGCGACATCAGCAAGTACAGCAATATCAAGTAACGCTGGATCGTTTACGATTCCTGCCGCTTCATTAAGCAATACAGGAACAACAACGATAACGGTTAATGAAATCACCAATACAACAGCAACGGCTTGTGAGACGAGCAGTTTGAGTATTACGGATAGTTTCGATGTAAATCCAAATCCGAATGCGACAGGTGGTAGCATCAGTGTATCCGATATCTGTTTAACAGCGGATGGTACGGTAAATATTACCGCACCAAACTTAGCCGATGGTAACTATACCTTTACCTATGCCTTATCAGGTGCGAACACAACGGCATCAGCGACATCAGCGAGTACAGCAATCTCAAGTAACGCTGGATCGTTTACGATTCCTGCCGCTTCATTAAGCAATACAGGAACAACAACGATAACGGTTAATGAGATTACCAATACAACGGCAACGGCTTGTGAGACGAGTAGTTTGAGTATTACGGATAGTTTCGAAGTAAATCCAAATCCGAATGCGACAGGCGGTAGCATCAGTGTATCCGATATCTGTTTAACAGCTGATGGTACGGTAAATATTACCGCACCGAACTTAGCCGATGGCAACTATACCTTTACGTATGCGTTATCAGGTGCAAACACAACGGCATCAGCGACATCAGCAAGTACAGCAATCTCAAGTAACGCTGGATCGTTTACGATTCCTGCCGCCTCATTAAGCAATACAGGAACAACAACGATAACGGTTAATGAGATTACCAATACAACAGCAACAGCTTGTGAGACGAGCAGTTTGAGTATTACGGATAGTTTTGATGTAAATCCAAATCCAGTTGTTACACCTTCTACAACTGCCTTAGAGGTTTGTAGTGGTGATACGGCCAATATAGATTTTACGGTTACACCATTGACAGGCACAACAATAAACTGGGTAAATGATAATGGGACACCTGCTAATACTGCCGACGATATTACTGGAACAGGAGATGTTTCTCAAATTTTAACCAATACAGGAACAACTGATTTGGTTTATACGTACACCGTTATAGCAACAAATAGAGGGTGTGCATCTGATTCAAGATTATGCCTAGTGACAGTACATCCTTTACCCATAGCTGTTGCGGGAGCTGATACAACCATAAATTGTGTCAATACAAATACCCAGTTAGGAACAACCACTACTGCAGGTTATACGTATTCATGGATGCCAGCGGAAGGTTTGTCGGCAACAAATATTGCTAACCCGATAGCAACACCATCAACAACAACAACTTATACAGTTACAGTGCGTGAAACAGCAACAGGTTGCGAGTCTACTGATAGTGTCGTAGTTACGGTAAATAATACGCCGCAAACAATAGAAGCTGCTGCAACAAGTGAAACTGATGTTGATGCTAATGATGGTACATTAACAGTTGCGGTTACAGGAAATAGTACTTATACTTATTCATGGGATAGAATAGATACAAATCCAAATCAAAATGGGATATACACGACACAATCGGTGACAAATGTACCTCATGGAACATATGAAGTCACAGTAACTGATACGGTTTCAGGTTGTACAGCTACAGCTAGCGTAATTGTTAGTCCTTTACCAGATTCGAATGATGATACAGCAACTACAAATGAAGAGGTGCCTGTGGTTATTGACGTGTTGGCTAATGATGGCGATGTGCCTAATTCAGGTTCTTTAACAGCTAGTAATCCGGCAAATGGAACCGTGGTAATCACTGATCCCAATAACACGCCTGATGATCCGAGTGATGATGTGGTAACTTATACACCTAATGCAAACTTTAGAGGTATGGATAGTTTTGAGTATACCATTTGTGATTCGGCAATTCCAGCAAATTGTAATACGGCTAGAGTTGGCGTTACGGTAAGTTCAGAATTTGATGCAGAAGATGATATAACTACTACAGATGAAGATGTGGCAGTTGTTGTCGATATTTTGAGTAACGACAATCGTATTCCAGAAGGAGTAACAATAACGGTAACGAATCCAATAAATGGTGCTGTTACTATTACCGATCCTAATAATACACCTAATGATCCAAGTGATGATGTGATTATTTATACACCTAATATTAGTTATGTTGGTACGGATACATTTACCTATACCATTTGTGATGTATTAGAACCTGATAACTGTTCTACCGCCACAGCCACAATTTTGGTGCGTCAATGTTTAGACTTGCCTGATGCTGATTGTGATAATGATGGTCTTACCAATGAAGAAGAAACATCTTTAGGAACTAACCCATTAAAAGCAGACACAGATGGTGATGGAGTAAGTGATGGTAAGGAGGTAATGGATAGTACAGATCCTATAGATCCATGTAATTTAATTGTGGCGAGTCAAGATCTTACACCAAATGACGCTTGGAATGACTTAGACTGTGATGAAGATGGTATTACTAATGGTCAAGAAACTGAAGAGGGTACAGATCCTTTAGATCCTTGTGATTCTAATGGAGGTAATGCCCCTGTAGGTGCTGATTGTGATTTAGATATAGAGGTTGTTAGTGATTTAATATCACTAGATCTTAACGATGGATTGTTTAAAATTCGTAACATCGAAGAATTTCCAGATAATACAGTAGATATTTATAATCGTTGGGGTGTACTGGTTTATGGTACACGTGGCTATAACAACACTTCAAATGCTTTTAGTGGTATTTCTAATGGTAGAGTGACTATAAACCAGCATAAAAAATTACCTGCTGGAGTATACTATTATATAATTAATTACACCAGAAAAGGTGTACCGAGCACAAAAACTGGTTATTTATATGTTAACTTATAATGGTAAACCCGTCTTATGCATATGAATTTTGTCATGAGCTTTTCATATGTTGAAAAGAGCGCTACTATGCAATCATTAAAGATAGCTTAGTGGTATGTTAAAACAATAAGAGCGAAATGAAATTCAAATGCATAAGGCGAATTAAAAATTACTAGAACTATTTGTCAAATAACTAGTAAGCAATTAGATGGGTTAAATGTATAGCCTTTATCAGTTTCCCTAATAGATCTTTTTTACGAAGAGTATAGTCATCTAATACTTTTATACAGGTTTTAAATACTACAAGCTTCATTGATAAGCTAATACTGAATATGAACTTGTATAGGTGTGATTTAAATATGTAGTTATTTTCTTACTTTTTATATAATATTTAACCTTAAATTAAGTTTTATATAGGTAAAAAACTTAATTAAAATTCAATGAAGAATTATTACTTCTACTTTGATATAGCTTTCAAGAAGGCTATGAGTGAAAATTTAATTTCAGAAGGACTTGAACTTGATTGATTTTTTCACAATCATTTATCAGAAAACCACGTAAATGTTATCATGAAAGCCTCTTTGTTTAAAAAGAGAAGAGGCATATACACAAATTTTTTTAACACACTTTAATTATTCAATAGTGGTTGTGGGGCAATGTTAGATTCAAATTTTTTAGCGGACATATGACCACTGGTATCTAAAAAGATAGCAGTTTTTTTATTAACAAAGAGAGTTGTCAAATCCATTGGTCGAAATTAAAAACCATTTTAAAGACCTTAGGCTGTGGTTAAATGCTTTAATAATTACAAAGGAAAAAAGGTTGATTTATTTTGTAAACCAAACTTTTGCATCAATATTAATAAAACAAATAATTATGAAACAAAATACATCATTAGCAAAATTAATACCTGTATTAATTTTAATGCTAGCTGTTCATTTGCATATACTGGCAAAAACTGGTGTTGATGAAACGTTTGGTAATAGTATTTTTCTTGACGATTCGGTATCAGATACTAATTTTCTTAAGGCAAATTACAATAATGATTCTCAGGTATTTCATTTGTTTTCCCATGGTCGATCTGGAGAATTATTTATCCAAGGTCAGTGGAAAGATGCAAAAGCAATTGTAGCATTTCTGGATTCAGAATTTGCAAACCAATATTCACAGTTTAAAAGTGTTAATATTTACGGTTGCGAATTTGCTAAAGGAGAGAAAGGAAAACAAGCTGTTTTATACTTAGAAAATAAGCTAGGACTTCAAATCAATGCTTCAACGAATATTACAGGAAAAGATGGCGATTGGATTTTAGAAGTAGGAAATTACCAAATCAAGGGTTTAGAAAGCTATACCAATAATTTACAAACGGCTCCAGGAGATGATTATGATGGGGATTCTGTTATTAACTCTGAAGATTTAGACGATGATAATGATGGAATTTTAGATACGGATGAAAAGTTTGATTGTGAAGCAGTTAGTTTAAATAATAGTCCAATTCAAAATTCAACAGTCTCAGGAACTGCAGCTACAACACTCTCAAATGGGGATGTTTTAACACCAACTATAGAGGTTTCTCATCCTAATTTAGAAGCTTCATCAGGGTTTGATGGATTCTCTTCAGGAGTTGTGTCTACTAGATTTACAGGTTCTAATGAAGGAAATTCGACCGATTATTTCGAAGTAAAATATACGTTTGCTCAGCCAGTAAAACTTCAATTAAGTTATCCAGGTTCAGGAGCAGAAGGATTTCATGGGTCAACTGATATATTTGAAATTATCGTACCTTCTGGAGGTTTTGATATTACAAATCCAAACGATAATAGTATTAATATATCAGAAAACACACAAACAACAGTTCAGTTTTCACCGAATAGTGGAGCTAATAGTGTAGAATTACAAACGTCTAAAATAGGCTATTTAGTCACAACCTCAGAAGCTGTTACCACCGCTATTCTTAGATTTAAAAATAGTCATATTACTGGAGGAGGGAATACTATGAGTATCAAAGTATCTGTAATTTGTGATGGTAACCTAGATACAGATGAAGATGGTATATTTAATCATCTAGATTTAGATAGTGATGGCGATGGTTGTCCAGATGCTATAGAAGGTGGGTCAACAGCAATTGCTTATTCTAATTTAGCAACGTCAACACTACCTGGTGGAAATTCTGGTGCCGATTATAACGGTATTTCAACAACAGGGGTACAGCAAAATCTTGGTACTACAGTCAATGCTGATGGTATTCCAACAAGTGCAGGAACAGGACAAACCGTTGGTGATTCACAAACAGGAAGTGCAAATACTGAATGTTGTGGTGATGCGGGTAATTATGCATCAATTACAGATACCGATGGTGATGGTATAGGCGATGATTGTGATTTAGATGACGATAATGATGGAATTTTAGATACAGTAGAACAGGATAATTGTGTAGCGGTTAATTTAAATAATAGTACTATCCAAAATTCAACAGTCTCAGGAACTGCAGCTACAACACTCTCAAATGGGGATGTTTTAACACCAACTATAGAGGTTTCTCATCCTAATTTAGAAGCTTCATCAGGGTTTGATGGATTCTCTTCAGGAGTTGTGTCTACTAGATTTACAGGTTCTAATGAAGGAAATTCGACCGATTATTTCGAAGTAAAATATACGTTTGCTCAGCCAGTAAAACTTCAATTAAGTTATCCAGGTTCAGGAGCAGAAGGATTTCATGGGTCAACTGATATATTTGAAATTATCGTACCTTCTGGAGGTTTTGATATTACAAATCCAAACGATAATAGTATTAATATATCAGAAAACACACAAACAACAGTTCAGTTTTCACCGAATAGTGGAGCTAATAGTGTAGAATTACAAACGTCTAAAATAGGCTATTTAGTCACAACCTCAGAAGCTGTTACCACCGCTACTCTTAGATTTAAAAATAGTCATATTACTGGAGGAGGGAATACTATGAGTATCAAAGTATCTGTAATTTGTGATGCTAACCTAGATACAGATAGTGATGGTATTGCAAATCACTTAGATACTGACAGTGATGGCGATGGTTGTAGCGATTTTAGTGAGACGGATGCAAGTGAAAGTTATGGGCAAATATTCACTGTAGCTGGCCCCTACGGCACTAATGGTATTGCGAATAGTTTAGAATCAGCAGCAGATAGTGGTACAGCCACCAATGCTGTAAATACAGATGGTGGTACCCTATATGGAGCGGCAACTAATGCCAGTGTTATGTCATGTGTGAATTTTAAAGCTGAAGGCGATACTTCAACCGTTAACGAAGATAGTTCAGTTTCTATTAATGTATTTGATAATGATACAAATGTACCAACAACAGGTACTTTGGCAGCAACTGATCCAGCAAATGGTACAGTTGTTATTACCGACCCCAACAATACA
>CANMFQ010000046.1 GCA_947497145.1 uncultured Flavobacteriaceae bacterium | reverse complement strand
TATCGGCAAAGCAGCCGGTTCAGTCAACAGCGCCATCATGTTGGGTCGTACCGACCACACGAAGGCTTAGTTATTAGCTGTAGATTTTTATTCTTTTCCAAATGCCCAAATGATTCCTTTCGTTATAAAGCTTGGATATACAGTTTGATGGTCTTCATCTGGTATGATAATGGACTTAATCCTTAAATCTTTATAATCTCTTGATAGTAATCTTTCTTTGAAGTCCAGCATCTCAGTAACCATTTTAGAGCCTGTTTTTGTTTCCTCATCAGCACCTATACACATAAAAATATTGGCTTTCATATCTGATTCCGTTTTTGAATATTTATCTTCGAATTTCATTATACAATGATTATCATACCATAATGATGGGCTTCCAACCATATAATATTCAAATAAATTGGGTGTTGTTACTAACATATAACTAGCTAGTAAACCACCAAAGGAATGACCAGCAAGGACTTTTTTTGTCATATCGACTCTATATTTGTTCTCCAAAAATAAAAACACATCATTTTTAATAAAAGCAACAAAATCATCCGCTTTACCTGAAGCTAATCTAGATTCTTTAGAATGTCCTCTAGGTTCATTTGGTGAATATGTAGGTGTATAATCTCTTGTTCTACTGATTGTACTTTTTTCTCCTTTAGAATAGGAAATTCCGATTAGAATATACTCTTCTACGTGTAATCTTCTATTGATACTTGTAACCAAAGGGAAGGAATAATCAGAATCCGTAAGTATTAAAATTGGAAACTTTTTATCTGTATTTGAGTATGATTTAGGAAGTTTTATATACAAATCGTAATCTTTTTTATTAACTGTAGATTTGATTTGATGAACTTCTGTTCCCTTTATTGTAAATTCTTTTGTTTCAGTTATTGATTTTTCAGACTGTTCTGTGTTTTTGTTTAATAAATCTTTATTCAAGGATTTACTTTTGAAATTCTCATCTTTACAAGATATTGTTATAAACAGAATTGAGAATACTAATAGAAGTTTATTCATTTTATTCAATTCTTTCAGTTTCGTTTTCTTCATCTGGTTTTCTGCTCAATCTAATACCTATAATTACCATTTGAATAATTCCAATTATCCAATATGTAGGAAATCGTAAAAAGGTGTAAACAACTTCAAAATCATCCATCCATTCTCCAACAATTTGTAATTATATTCACATAACCAATAGATTCCCAAGAATAGAATTCCAATTATTATTCTGTATAGTCTTTTCATATTATTGCCAACACAAATATATGTATAATTAATAATAAATGAAATCTATTATAGTAAGCGTGTTATAAGTCTTATTATTAATGTAATATCATACTTTTTATATATGTTTATTTTGTATATACTATAGTAATTTTATGCATTATAATATATACAAAACACACAATTAATTTTTTCTAAATATTCATTTTCTGTAGCAACACATCGAGATAATAAAGTTATCTGGATTACGTTTCCTTTTAATCAACAGTTAATAAAAAATTTATGTAAACGCTTCCCATCTGCGCGTTGGAGACGGCTTTTCGTAGAGCATGCTGTGCGAAGTTTGCAACTTCGTACCGTCAACAGCAAGCCATGGGAGTAAGAAATAAAAGAGAACTATAGCAGTAGTTGTTATATTTTTCATGTTGCAGCTGTTGACTAAATCGGCTGCTTTGCTGATACTATGGAGATTGCTTTGTTTTTGTAGTGTTTTAGAGGGATTAAATAGGGGGTAGGTGTTGTTGCTTGAATAGTTGATATATGGGGTGTTAGAGGGCTTAAGAATCATGAGGTTTCAAAAACACCAGAATTTGCATCCATATGGCAACCAATACTTTTAAATCTATTAGAAATCCCTTAGATTAGTCATACTAAAAAAGAAATATACGTACTTGAGTATGTGTATATAATTGTTGTGGGCAAGTAATAAGAAAATAGCATAGAATGATAGATAATTTGGACTACCAATTTTCGTCAAAATTGACTTTAATAAATAGAAAGTGGAGACCAGAAATCACTTAAATAAACGGGGCGAAACCGAAAAGCCATACGAGTAGGAAAGGAAACATAAAAAATAAAATGGCTCAAATAAAAAACATTGAAGGGCTTTCTACTGATGATATTAATCGAGAACTAAGAAATGGGGCTAAATTTGTTGTATTCCAATACTGCTTCTCTATTATTGTAATGACTTTTAAAAGAGGAAGTGATATTTATTTTATTAAGGCAGGTGAGTCAACAATAAAACATAGTATAGGATTTACTTTGATAACTCTCCTTTTTGGTTGGTGGGGAATACCTTGGGGGCCAATTTATACCATTGGAGCATTATTTTCTAACTTATCAGGTGGAAAAGATATAACAAAAGAGATTTTAAATTCAATGAATTCTGAAAATAAATAAAACCACCCCGCAATAACTACCTCTTCCTTTGGTCGGCACGCCACAACATGATGACGATGTTGACTGAACCGGCTGCATTTACCTATACTATGGAGATTGCTGTGGGCTTGCTATTTATAGATGATTGAAATAGGAGATATAAGTACCACAAAACCAGCATAATAAAAGGGTATAAACACCTCGTAACTATCAGGAAACTATTTCCATATTTGTTTTGCCATTCGCAATTTTATCAAATCAATGTTAACGCTTAGATTTGTACAACAAGAGCCGTATGAAGGGTGATTATCACGTACGGTTAAGTATGAGACTTGAGGTGATATTTCCTTAGTTAAACCATTACACGACCGTTACGTCAATTAAGGAACATAAACGAAATAAAGGATAAAGTGAAAAATAAATATAATGTAGGTGATTTGATTTATGATGCAAATGTCTATGACGGAATGAACACTGACCTAACCGATTTACAATTTTATAGAAAATGGTTACCCAAGAACAAGGACAAGAGAATACTCGAACTTTGTTGTGGCACTGGCAGACTTACACTTCCCATTGCAAAAGATGGATATCATATTACCGGAGTTGATATAACTCCCTCAATGCTTGAAAAGGCAAGAAAAAAAGCATCAGAAGCTGGTTTAGAGGTTGAATTTATTGAAGCGGATATTCGGACTTTAGACTTGGCTGAAAAATTCGATTTTATATTTATACCATTTAATTCAATACACCATTTATATCAAAATAGGGATTTGTTTCAAGCTTTAAATACGGTAAAAAATCACATCAAAAAAAATGGACTGTTTTTACTAGACTGTTTCAATCCAAACATTCAATACATTGTGCAGCATGAAAAAGAAGAAACAAAAATTGCCCAGTATGTTACCGAAGATGGAAGAAATGTTGAAATAAAGCAGAAAATGCAATATGAAAGTAAAAACCAAATTAATCGTATCACGTGGCATTACTACATAAATGATGAGTTCGATTCAATTCAAAATTTAGACATGAGATTGTATTTTCCTCAAGAATTAAACGCGTACTTGAAACAGAATGGTTTTACAATTATTGAAAAGTTCGGAAGTTTTAAAGAAGAAAAGTTTAATGACAATGCTGACAAACAAATATTTGTCTGCAATAAAAAATAAATACCCGCCATACTAACTAAGTCTTCCCATGGTCGGTAAACCCCTACCCAAAGGTATTGATGACAGTATTGGCTGCTTTGTCAATATGATAAGGATTGTGAAGTTTTTTAACGCAGGTAATTGTTGTTGTAGGTGATTTTAGCAACCCATGAAATTAAATGAAAAAAACGAAAATCAGAAACACACAAAAGAAACGTTCCAAGAAACGAATACTGCAATCACTGAGATAACTAGCATTTCATAGAAAGAGCCAAATCGGAATAGCAGATATAGTAAGGTTGCTAAATCCTAAAATTAGCGGTTGATCAAATTACTATGGTAAAGTTAACATAAGGAGTCTTTCGCCAGTATGCTATCAGCTATAGCACCGAATCATCAAATGGGTGTTAAATAAGTATAAGCGATTTAAAGGGAGTAAGCATAAAGCAGTAAAATGGCTTCGGAGCATACTCAAAATAGAACCCAACTTGTTTTATCACTGGCAGCTGGGTTATAAGTTCATTAGAGCTTAAATCAAAAGACTGTTTAACAAGAGCCGTATGATAGGAGACTATCACGTACGGTTCTGTGAGCCATTTAGGGGTAAAATTCCCCTTTACCTACTCGACTGTAGCCAGTTAATCGAGATACAAATACAGATAAGCACAATTACCGATTGATAATTTTTTCAACTTGCTCGGTGAAATAATGTAAATTATTGTGCTTTTGATTTGTCATTATTATTATGGTTAAATCAGAAACATTATAGTGTCTAACTAACGATTCATAATTTCCGCTTGAACCATGATGAGAATGTTCTGAAATTTTGCCATCCTTAATATCTGTATATCCTAGAGGTGATTGTATGTTGTTTCCACTAACATTACTCTTTTGAGCAAGAATTAATAGTGACTCTTCGCTAATAATTTTAAATGTATTTAATTGTTCAAACCAACTATACATATCTTTAGGGGTAGAACAAAATAGGATAGATGATATATGTATTGGAAAGGTATCTTCTTGGTAATTAGAGTCAAAAGGAATAGCCATTAGTGACCTATCATTGTATGGGTAGCTTTTTTTGATTGATGTGTCTTTAAGATTATAAGGGATAAATACATTCTGTTTAACGTATGAATTAAAATTCATCTTTGTAATCCTCTCAATTATTTTTATGAGTAAATAAGGACTATTATTGGTATATAAATATTGTTCTCCTGGATTAGAATTAAGTTCTTCAAGGTTTAATAAATCAGTATAAACATCATTTCCATTAATATTTTCGTGCTTCATCCAGTTGACCCTAGGCAATCCACTAGTGTATTGTAATAAGTGTTTAATCAATATTTGATTGGACCATTTTGGCAATTCAGGTAAATACTTTTGAATTCTATCATCTAAATTTAGATGTCCTTTTTCTTTAAGCTGCATGATAGCTACTGCAGGGAATTCTTTATAAATAGAACCAATATTAAACCGAAAAGAACTATTTAATTGAGTAGTTTTGGTACTGTCAGAGTACCCATAGGACTTTTCATAAATCGTATTGTTGTTCTTAATAATTAAAATGCTCCCATTTAATTGACCATTTTTATATTGACTTTGGAACAATGAATCAATGGTTCTGTAGACTTCTGTTTTTTTTGTAGATTCACTCTTTTTCTGTTGACATCCAATTGCTAAAAAAGCAAGAATAATAAAAAGTGATTTGTGTAAATGGTTTATCATAAAGTTTATTCTGAATTCGTTTTTATTGTGCCCAATGTGTTTGTGTATGGTTAGTTGCGTGGTTTAAGCAACTAAAAACCGAATAGAATATTCCGCAGGAATATTCGTAAGTAGACTAGAAACAAGCAATTACTTATAGCCATTGTTTAACTTTTATTATTCTATTTTCCATATAAATAATCAGCCGCAGCTTCTCCCATTTTTCTGTAATCGTGTCCAATACCATTTATTATTTCAATTTCCCAATTAAAGGATTTTTTTAGCTTGACTGCCGTTTCCCTGGAAGTATTGAAAAAATAGTTGCCTCTCGCTAATCTATGTAAGCCTTGTTCGTCAGCTTCTGGCGAGCGCCTTAAACTTCCTCTTTTCTCGTTGGCATCATCTTTTTCGCCCAAAAACAAAATTAAATTAGAGTTAAAATTGACATATTTTGATGTTTGAACGGTGTTTTTTAGACCATAAGGAAAATCTTCTGAATCTGTTGCCAAGGTATACCAACCAGAATTAGCCGCTAAAATTCTATTCGCTTTGTTGTTCGGGTGAAAAATGGCAAATCTATGAAGTATTTGACCTCCCGCTGAATGTCCAAACATATCATAAGTGTCTGTCCTTAAATCAAGTTCGTTTTTTACCATTTCAAAAACTCTGTCAAAATCATTGAATATCCATTCGTCTGGATTGTCGCTTATCCTATAACTTTCGACGGCTGTTCTTTCCTTATTTATAACGACATCTTTATACATTCCTGCTAGGTTGTAATTCCAAAATTCAGGATAGTTTTTTTCATTGTACTCAGGCGATAGCACTAAGACACCATAATCTTCCGCTTTTTTTATCCAAGAATCCCTATAGTCATCACCATTTCGTCCGCCCCCGGGCAGAACAAAGATAACAGGTGATGTATTTTTAAAATTATGAGGGCGATAGTAATGAATTGTCACGCTATCAGTTTTGATAAAGCCTCCTTCAACTTTAAATTCTCCAGCTCCTTTTTTTATATGTTTTGGAGGAGTGATTTCATTATTGGAGTTACTACTTTTTTCAGGATTAATCTCCCGATTCAACTGCACACTAGGGTCTGACCTTTGTGCGTATGGCGAATCCTCTGATAGAATCACTCCTTCACCTGGAATCCATTTGTCGTATTCCATATAGCGAGCAGTTTGTTTTGCTTTGTCTAAACCTTGGAGTTTTGCTACCAAATGAAGTGCCCCATCTATACCAGCAGATACTCCAGCAGTGGTTATTATGTTTCCATTATCTACGTACCTGACATCTTTCAATACGTTTATTTTTGAATATTTTTCTTCAAGTAATTGAGCTGCATTGTGAAAAGTGGTAGCTGTTTTGCCATCAAGAATCCCAGCTTCAGCTAGTACAAAGGCCCCTGTACAAACTGAGAAATAATACTCAGGACTTTGCATTTTTACCCAATTAATTACTTTTTTATTTTTTGATGCAGCAGATGAGTTTCCTCCAAAAAAAGCAACAATATCGGCTTTGGGGGCATTATCAATAGTATAGTCTGCTTCTATTTTTAATATGCCTTGAGATTTTATTAGTTTTTTGTCTAAAGACACCGTAAATATTTCGTGCCCAGCATAGGCAAAAACTTCCATTGGGCCAGCGAAATCTAGAATCTCAACGCCATTTTGAAGATAAAATGCGATGCTTTTTTTTGTTGGTTCTTTTTGTTCTCCGTCATAAGAGAAATTCGTTATCAATGCTAACATGAAAAAGAGAATTTGTTTCATCACTAACTTTGTTTTAGATTAATTTTAACAAAGGTATCTTTTAATAGCCTCTTAAAAAGGACAAAACAAGAACATGAAAGGACAATTCTAGTAGGCAGAAGGATAGTACCTTTTGAGTAGCACTTTTAATTGATGCGTACTTTTATAATTTAGCTCTAAGGCTGTAGATACAAGTGTATATCCTTTAGAGAGTAGGTAGTTTGCACGTTCTACTTTTATTATTCTAATGTATTCTCCTATTGTTATTTGCGTATTTAGTTTAAACCTTCGTGACATATTTCTTTTGCTCATATTCACTTCTTCTGCAATTTCATTGAGTGTGAATTTTCTGTTCAAATTATTCATAATATAGTCTTGAATCCTATGAATGCTTGAATCAATGTGATTGCGATACTCTAAAAATGGACTTAATTGGGGGTCGCCTGCGGCTCTTCTAAAGAAATAGACAATTTCATTGGAAATTTTAAGCGTTAATTCATATCCAAATAACTTCTCTAGAATATAAAGTGAAAGGTCAATTCCAGAAGAAACACCGGCACTCATAATTATATTATCCTCTATTACAAATAGATTTTCCTTTTGTACCTTGGTTTTAGGATAGCGTTTTTGAAGTTCATCTAAATATCTCCAGTGGGTTGTACTTTTTTTTCCATTCAATATACTGGCTTCTGCTAACCAAAATGCACCGACACAAATAGAGCAAATGTTAACGCCTTTCTTGTGCCATTCTCTTATATAGTTTAAAAAAGTTTTATTGGTTTTGGTGATACTGAATATATTTTCACTACCTGGTACAAAAACAAAATCACCTGAAAATACCTCTAAGTCATTTAGGGGTGTTAGTTTGCCGAAATACAAACCTGCACTGCTTTCAATGTTTGCGCTTTCATCAATACTTACAAATAATAGTTCTAGTTGTGCTCCAGTATTTTTTGCCTCATAGAAAACATGTGCAGGTCCGCTTACATCTAGTAAATGAACCTTTTCTGGGACAATAAAGACCATTCTTTTTCGGGAATTTTTACCTCTCATAAAACCTTGAGTAATTATAGATGTCTTTTTTTGATAGTTTGAGGTCAGAATTGTGCATAACGTGTTTTAAGAATTAAAGTTAGCAAATAAATCACTAATAGAAAGTCCTCAAGGATTTTCGTAAATAAGCTAAAACCAGCAATTAATTTTATACGTTATTAGCCATAGGCATTTCGCTATCTTCTAATTCAAAAAAATCGTTTACAGGTTTGTCAAAAAGTAGAGAGAGTCTTAATGCGAGAACAGTTGATGGAACGTATTTGTTTTTTTCAATTGAACTAATAGTTTGACGAGATACTCCTATTTTATTTGCAAGTTCATCTTGTGTTAAATCAAGTATTGCCCTTTCAATCTTTAATCGATTTTTCATTTGTTCATTCGTTTTAAAAATTCAAAATAAAAAACCTGAACACTCAATAAAATCCATAATATTTCCCAATCTCCAACTTCTTGAAAATTTTCTTGCTGTTTTTGTGAAATGATATTTGCTATATAATTAAATAATGGGTTCGTTAATAAAGTAATAATGACACCAGCAATAAAAGCAAACGTATAAGATTGCATTCTTAAAGATGTCATTAGTTCATCTTCTATTTTTTCTTTTGATATAGAAACGAGTAAAAGTCCTACTAATATTCCATATTTGGCTGTTAGTTTTAGGTCAATATTTTCAATTGAAAATTTATTCACGAAAAAAGTTACTAAAGAAATTATGATTATTCCTATTCCGATTTTTTTAAATCTATTTGGTAACTGATAACGTTTCATTTTTTCGAGACTTTTTCTTTCGCATTCCATAAATGATTTTACGTTCATAATTTATTTTTTAATATTAAACAATAAGCAATCTTGCCTTAAAGACAAATATTTTTTACATTATGACAAATAAACTTTACATTTTTAGATAAAAATTGTCATTCTTTTTAATTCGGTTGTATAATTCCGTCGATGTATTTTTCTGCTTATGCCACCGAGTAGCGTAAGCCCCTAAGAACCGTAGGTGCGAGTTTCCCAGCATACGGCTCAGGCACTTTTATGTTTTTTCGATAAACGAATCCCCCGACAGTTGTTAAGCGTGTATCTATCAAAATATAGTTATTTGTTTAGATAGGAATATGCTGCTATCATGAAAAAAACAAAGTAATCCCCATAGTATCGGCAAAGCAGCCGGTTCAGTCAACAGCGCCATCATGTTGGGTCGTACCGACCACACGAAGACTTAGTTATTGGCATTAGTTTTTTTTGCCCGAGTAAGTACTCTCGTTAAATTAGTTAGTCCATCAGCGCAACAGTTGCGTCTGAGTGAAGTCCATTTGCGCAAACTTTGTTAATTATTTCAGTTTAGTCCAACTATACTTACCCAAAAATTTATTCAGTCTGACTTTCCAGTTCAATGATTTGTCCTTTTGCGCATTGTATCCACAAATCCGACATTTTCTAGAGTTGATTTCCACCTCATAGCCGCCATATCCAGAACTCCTCAAGTCTGTATCTTTAATTTGCATAAAGTCTGACGACTGACAACGAGGGCAATTATCAAGAGATATTTTTACTGATTGATTTATTAAGTCCGTGACTTGTAACTTACCTAAGTTTCTTTTCTTTAATTCCGTTCGAACTTTTTCTTGAGATTCAGGCATAAATTCAGTCTGCCGATAAGTAGAGAAAAAAGCAATTTCCCTATCGGTCATACTATTCAAAAACCCTTCTAAATTTTCTTTTTTCAAAATTAATGACAACGGTAGCTGATCGAGTAGACAAGGGGAATTTCACCCCAAGTCTCTCACAGAACCGTACGTGATAGTCTCCCATCATACGGCTCT
>CANMFQ010000045.1 GCA_947497145.1 uncultured Flavobacteriaceae bacterium | reverse complement strand
TCTGTATCAGCATTATTAGGATCAGTGCCAAGTGCTATTTCTTCTGAATTTGGTAAACCATCATGATCGGGATCACAATTTCCTCCTGAATCAGACACTGATACAATGTAAGTAACCTCATCATTTACGGAACAAGGTGATAAGGCAGTTACCGTATAGCTAATTGTAACTACACCTTCATTTAAAGCAGTTACATTTCCATTTGAATCGATTACCGCTATACTAGGATCTGAACTACTCCAACTACCTCCCATATCGCCATCACTTGATATTATTGTTGAACCGTCTAAACAAATTGATGCATTACCAGACAAAGTACCCGCATTAGGTTGTGCTTGTTCACTTACCGTTACCGTTGCTGTATCGTCTGTAGTACATGGGCTTGTTGCTGTGACTGTGTATGTATACACATTTCCACTATTTGTCCATGAACCACCTGTATCTGGGCTGCCTCCTAATTCTGCGAATAATTCCGCATTGGTTGGTGTTGTACCAGAACATACTGTAAGTGTGCCGTTTGTACCGGCATTAGGTTGTGCTTGTTCAGTTACCGTGACTGTAGCTGTATCGTCTGTAGTACATGGCGATGTTGCTGTGACTGTGTACGTGTACACATTTCCGCTGTTTGTCCATAAACCACCTGTATCTGGACTACCACCTAGTTCTGCGAATAATTCCGCATTTGTTGGCGTTGTACCCGAGCATACCGTAAGTGTGCCGTTTGTACCCGCATTGGGTTGCGCTTGTTCAATTACCGTTACCGTTGCCGTAGCATCTGTAGTACATGGGCTTGTTGCTGTGACTGTGTATGTGTACACATTTCCGCTGTTTGTCCATGAACCACCTGTATCTGGGCTGCCTCCTAATTCTGTGAATAGCTCCGCATTTGTTGGCGTTGTACCTGAGCATACCGTAAGTGTGCCGTTTGTACCGGCATTAGGTTGTGCTTGTTCAATTACCGTTACCGTTGCCATAGCATCTGTAGTACATGGATTTGTTGCTGTGACTGTGTATGTGTACACATTTCCACTATTTGTCCATGAACCACCTGTATCTGGGCTGCCTCCTAATTCTGCGAATAATTCCGCATTTGTTGGCGTTGTACCAGAACACACCGTAAGTGTGCCGTTTGTACCAGCATTGGGTTGTGCTTGTTCAGTTACCGTTACCGTTGCCGTAGCATCTGTAGTACATGGGCTTGTTGCTGTGACTGTGTATGTATACACATTTCCGCTATTTGTCCATGTGCCGCCTGTATCTGGGCTGCCACCTAGTTCTGCGAATAATTCCGCATTTGTTGGCGTTGTACCAGAACATACCGTAAGTGTGCTGTTTGTACCGGCATTAGGTTGTGCTTGTTCAATTACCGTTACCGTTGCCATAGCATCTGTAGTACATGGGTTTATTGCTGTGACTGTGTATGTGTACACATTTCCGCTATTTGTCCACGAACCACCTGTATCTGGGCTGCCACCTAGTTCTGCGAATAATTCCGCATTTGTTGGCGTTGTACCCGAGCATACCGTAAGTGTGCCGTTTGTACCCGCATTGGGTTGCGCTTGTTCAATTACCGTTACCGTTGCCGTAGCATCTGTAGTACATGGGCTTGTTGCTGTGACTGTGTATGTGTACACATTTCCGCTGTTTGTCCATAAACCACCTGCATCTGGGCTGCCTCCTAATTCTGCGAATAATTCCGCATTTGTTGGCGTTGTACCAGAACACACCGTAAGTGTGCCGTTTGTACCAGCATTGGGTTGTGCTTGTTCAGTTACCGTTACCGTTGCCGTAGCATCCGTAGTACATGGGCTTGTTGCTGTGACTGTGTATGTATACACATTTCCGCTATTTGTCCATGTGCCGCCTGTATCTGGGCTGCCACCTAGTTCTGCGAATAATTCCGCATTTGTTGGCGTTGTACCAGAACATACCGTAAGTGTGCCGTTTGTACCGGCATTAGGTTGTGCTTGTTCAGTTACCGTTACCGTTGCCGTAGCATCTGTAGTACATGGGCTTGTTGCTGTGACTGTGTATGTGTACACATTTACACTATTTGTCCATGAACCACCTGTATCTGGGCTGCCACCTAGTTCTGCGAATAATTCCGCATTTGTTGGCGTTGTACCAGAACATACCGTAAGTGTGCCGTTTGTACCGGCATTAGGTTGTGCTTGTTCAATTACCGTTACCGTCGCCGTAGCGTTTATAGTACATGGGGTGATTGCTGAAACGGTATAGGTATACAGGTTTCCTGTATTTGTCCATGAACCACCTGTATCTGGGTTGTCTCCTAGTTCTGCGAATAGCTCCGCATTTGTTGGCGTTGTACCCGAGCATACTGTAAGTGTGCCGTTTGTACCGGCATTAGGTTGTGCTTGTTCAGTTACCGTGACTGTAGCTGTATCGTCTGTAGTACATGGCGATGTTGCTGTGACTGTGTACGTGTACACATTTCCGCTGTTTGTCCATAAACCACCTGTATCTGGACTACCACCTAGTTCTGCGAATAATTCCGCATTTGTTGGCGTTGTACCCGAGCATACCGTAAGTGTGCCGTTTGTACCCGCATTGGGTTGCGCTTGTTCGATTACCGTTACCGTTGCCGTAGCATCTGTAGTACATGGGCTTGTTGCTGTGACTGTGTATGTGTACACATTTCCGCTGTTTGTCCATAAACCACCTGCATCTGGACTACCACCTAGTTGTGCGAATAATTCCGCATTTGTTGGCGTTGTACCAGAACATACCGTAAGTGTGCCGTTTGTACCAGCATTGGGTTGTGCTTGTTCAATTACCGTGACTGTAGCTGTATCGTCTGTAGTACATGGCGATGTTGCTGTGACTGTGTACGTGTACACATTTCCGCTGTTTGTCCATGAACCACTTGTATATGGGCTGCCTCCTAGTGCTGCGAATAATTCCGCATTTGTTGGCGTTGTACCAGAACATACCGTAAGTGTGCCGTTTGTACCGGCATTAGGTTGCGCTTGTTCAGTTACCGTTACCGTTGCCGTAGCATCTGTAGTACATGGGCTTGTTGCTGTGACTGTGTATGTGTACACATTTCCGCTATTTGTCCATGTGCCGCCTGTATCTGGGTTGTCTCCTAGTTCTGCGAATAGCTCCGCATTTGTTGGCGTTGTACCCGAGCATACCGTAAGTGTGCCGTTTGTACCCGCATTGGGTTGTGCTTGTTCAATTACCGTTACCGTTGCCGTAGCATCTGTAATACATGGGCTTGTTGCTGTGACTGTGTATGTGTACACATTTCCGCTGTTTGTCCATAAACCACCTGTATCTGGGCTGCCACCTAGTTCTGCGAATAATTCCGTATTTGTTGGCGTTGTACCAGAACATACCGTAAGTGTGCCGTTTGTACCGGCATTAGGTTGTGCTTGTTCAATTACCGTTACCGTCGCCGTAGCATCTGTAGTACATGGGCTTGTTGCTGTGACTGTGTATGTGTACACATTTCCGCTGTTTGTCCACGAACCACCTGTATCTGGGCTGCCTCCTAGTGCTGCGAATAATTCCGCATTTGTTGGCGTTGTACCCGAGCATACCGTAAGTGTGCCGTTTGTACCGGCATTAGGTTGTGCTTGTTCAGTTACCGTTACCGTTGCCGTAGCATCTGTAGTACATGGGCTTGTTGCTGTGACTGTGTATGTGTACACATTCCCGCTGTTTGTCCACGAACCACCTGTATCTGGGCTGCCACCTAGTTCTGCGAATAATTCCGCATTTGTTGGCGTTGTACCAGAACATACCGTAAGTGTGCCGTTTGTACCGGCATTAGGTTGCGCTTGTTCAGTTACCGTTACCGTTGCCGTAGCATCTGTAGTACATGGGCTTGTTGCTGTGACTGTGTATGTGTACACATTCCCGCTGTTTGTCCATAAACCACCTGTATCTGGGCTGCCACCTAGTTCTGCGAATAATTCCGCATTTGTTGGCGTTGTACCCGAGCATACCGTAAGTGTGCCGTTTGTACCGGCATTAGGTTGTGCTTGTTCAGTTACCGTTACCGTTGCCGTAGCATCTGTAGTACATGGGCTTGTTGCTGTGACTGTATATGTGTACACATTTCCACTATTTGTCCATGAACCACCTGTATCTGGGCTGCCACCTAGTTCTGCAAATAATTCCGCATTTGTCGGCGTTGTACCCGAACATACCGTAAGTGTGCCATTAGTGCCTGCGTTAGGTTTAGATATAATTGTCAACGTCATTGATGAAGCAGTTAAACAACCATTGTCTGTATGACTAACAATAACATTATACTCAGTTCCTGAAATCAAACTTGCTGATGAGGCTGTATAACTAGCAGTGCTTGCTCCAGATATATTAGAGAATTCGGTAGCAGAAGGTTCTTTTTTCTGCCATTGATAAGTTAATTCACCCGTAACATCCGAGGTAGTAACCGGATTGGTAGTATAATCTGTTATTTTCAATGCCGAAGCAGAAACATTCAGCATTAAATCTTGCCCTTCACATAGTGTTTTGTCTTCTAAGGCTGGATCTATTGTTACCAAAACCCCGTTTGTAACCGCATTCGATGCCGTTTGCGGACTACCTGAATTTGTTGGTACTCCATCGCTATTCACACAACTTTTTGTGTTACATAAATTTGATGACACGTTTGTGGAGCCTCCTGGTATAGTAGATACAACTAAATCATCTACTTGAAAAGTACCTCCTCCTTCTACAGCATCAGGACAACCATCTCCGTCACTGTCTAAATCTAAACTATTTATGATACCATCGTTATCAATATCTATACAAGACATGTTATCAGTTCTTTTGAATCTACCCGATCCGCCTAATATCAAAAATGAAGGGTTTTGGCTTGAACTTGGAGCTGTACCCAAAATAGCATTTCCTGTCATCAATTCTATTACAGCTGATGTATTTCCTGCTGCCTGTGTCCAAGTAAATGTATATCGATTCGCTGGGCTATTATATAAAACCTCATAGCTCCCTACTATAACATTATCTACTTTAACTTCTAAAACACCTCCTGTAATAGTTGTTGAACCAGACAAATTAGTATTCATATTTAAAGCTGCTTCAAATGAATAAGAATATGTAGCTCCAGGTACTAAGCCTGTCAAAGTGTTTTTTATACTTTCATAACCTGAAGGTAGGCGAGCAGAATGCAATAATGCTGTATTTGTTGATGACCAACCTTGAGTCGACGGCAAAATGCCCCAATTACTTGAAGAACTTAATACTTTTTCATTAAAATCATCTCTATTGGTTGTACCATTTCCTAAAGTCCAATTAGAAGGCTGATAACCAAATGCTGTTGTTGTAACTTCTAAATCTAATCCTGAATTATTAAAGGCCTCGGTTGTTAACCCTTCATTACATTCAGCTGTATCTAAAATACCATCATTATCATCGTCTAAATCACAAGCATCGCCTATACCATCACCATCGGTATCAGTTATTGCAGGATAATTCTCTGCATCTTTACAACATTCGGTATCTGTACTTCCTGTTTGTGAAGCACCAGCGGTTTGTCCTGTTCCTGCTATTGTTGGAATACCATCAGCATTGACTGTAGTACCTAAATTTTGCTGTACCCCTGTTGTCGAAATACCGTTATAGCCTGTTCCTGAATTTCCACCAGGCAAACTTGATGTACTTAAATTTGCATACGCTATTGTGGTTGAACCACCTTCTATGGCATCTGGGCACCCATCACCATCGCTGTCTAGGTCTAAGTGATTGGGTATACCATCATTATCGGTATCTGTCAAACACAAAGATGAATTTTCACTTTCTGTTAATAGACGGATACCATCTAGCGCCATATATTCATAATTAAAGGGTGTTCCATCATTATCTGTACTATAAATTAAAGTTTGAGCAGTGGCTGTTGCTGTAAAAACCATAGTTTCTTCCATCCAAACTTGATTCCCTTCTCCTTTAAAATCCATAGCCGTACTATAAAGAGTCTCTGAACCAAATTGAACCTTCCATCTTGCTTTTTGATTTACATTAACAGGTGTATTTCCTTCAACTCCTGCATTTGCTTGATAAAATTTCAAGGTATATTCCTTACCTACTGTAAGACCTGTAACAGTAGTACTGAAACCTTCAAAAGACCCATCAGAAATCCATCCTCCTACAAAAACACCTCCATCTGGTGATGCTGATAATCCGTCTGCCATTCCTGCCCAAGTACCAGAACCTGTCGTAGGCATAGGACTTACCCATGAATCTAAAGAACCCTGTGTGTTTATCCAACCAGAACCTCCACTAGTAATATCACTATTAAATGCATCATTACTAGCAATAGAGGCTAAGGTTTCAAAACTACCATCGGCATTAAAATCAAAAGAAACTAATTCGTATGAAGTACATTCAGCTGTATCTAAAATACCATCATTATCATCATCTAAATCACAACCATCGCCTATACCATCATTATCTGTATCTGTTATTGCGGGATAATTGTTTGCTTCTTTACAACATTCGGTATCTGTACTTCCTGTTTGTGAAGCACCAGCGGTCTGTCCTGTTCCTGCTATTGTTGGAATACCATCAGCATTGACTGTAGTTCCTAAATTTTGCTGTACCCCTGTTGTTGAAATACCGGTATAGCCTGCTCCTGAGTTTCCACCTGGTAAACTTGATGTACTTAAATTTGTATACGCTATTGTGGTTGAACCACCTTCTATGGCATCTGGGCATCCATCACCATCGCTGTCTAGGTCTAAGTGATTGGGTATACCATCATTATCGGTATCTGTCAAACACAAAGATGAATTTTCACTTTCTGTTAATAGACGGATACCATCTAGCGCCATATATTCATAATTAAAGGGTGTTCCGTCATTATCTGTACTATAAACTAAAGTTTGAGAAGTGGCTGTTGCTGTAAAAACCATGGTTTCTTCCATCCAAACTTGACTCCCTTCTCCTTTAAAATCCATAGCCGTACTATAAAGAGTCTCTGAACCAAATTGAACCTTCCATCTTGCTTTTTGATTTACATTAACGGGTGTATTTCCTTCAACTCCTGCATTTGCTTGATAAAATTTCAAGGTATATTCCTTACCTACTGTAAGACCTGTAACAGTAGTACTAAACCCTTCAAAAGACCCATCAGAAATCCATCCTCCTACAAAAACACCTCCATCTGGTGATGCTGATAATCCGTCTGCCATTCCTGCCCAAGTACCAGAACCTGTCGTAGGCATAGGACTAACCCATGAATCTAAAGAACCCTGTGTGTTTACCCAACCAGAACCTCCACTAGTAATATCACTATTAAAAGCATCATTACTCGCAATAGAGGCTAAGGTTTCAAAACTACCGTCTGCATTAAAATCAAAAGAAATTAATTCGTATGAAGTACATTCAACTGTATCTAAAATACCATCATTGTCATCATCTAAATCACAAGCATCATTAATACCATCACCATCAGAATCATTTGCTGTTATAGTACCTACAACAGCTCCATCTGTACAAACATCATAATCAGTTCCAATGCCAATAGCCGTAATTCCTGAAATTAGAGTGCCAGACAAGGTACTATTTTCGGTATTTCCTGATGCGCCCGAAGTTCCTGATAAGTTTACCCATTGTGTTCCATTCCATCCAACCAAACGTAAATTTGAAGCAGGAGAAAACGAACTCACATCAGGAATACTTACCGTTATATTAACACCATTTCCATTATTCCTAATATCTTGCCAATCCCATTGTCCTGCTGCACTTATCGCAGCTAAACCTGTTTCAAAAGAAGTGACATCATGGGTGCCGGCATTGGGTATAGTTGGATCTAGATTAGCACTTGGGTCTCCTACTATCCAAGCTGTCGCAAATTCTGCATCATTAGGTATACTTCCACTAGTAGTTAAAGATCGCAAGTCTGTACCTGTTCCTACTGGAAAGGTAAAACCTTGACCTACTGCTTTGGTATAGTGTTTTACATAACCATTTACATTATGCATATCATCGACATCAGTATAACTTGCAGTGCCTACAGCACTAAAATAGCCAGGAGCCGCACCTCTAAAAGTGCTCCATGAAGTACTTGTAGAAAGTGATTGCGCACCAAAATTTACGTATTCCACCCCCGAAAACACATGATTTCCTATTTGAGAGAACCCTAGAATACAAGAAAATAGTGCCACTACTAGCAACGTTATTTTTTTAAGTAATACCCATTTTACCATAATACCATACCTTAATTATTTTAGTGCCTTTTCTTTAGCACAGCACTATTTTCTCTTTAATACAGATGATTAAAGACCTTTTGGATATATTTGGTAAGCACGTTGTACTATGAAGAACATTGAATAACAGAGTTATCCATAAAGAAATAAGGAGGGACGGGAGGGAAATAAAACGATAGTACTGTATAATTACAGTCATGAAAATTTATTCATAATTAAGCCTTAAGTTTTATACATTTTAAGTAATAGATCAGCTATTTAACCTTCATATTATAGGCTCTTAAAAACTAAATAGGAACCCTAAAAAACATAGTGAATGACGTATTTTTAGCTGTGAAATGCAGTGTGTAATTTTTACTGTATCAACTAATTTCATGATAATTGTGTACTTCATAAAAAAATAGTATTATCAAAATAACTTCAATTAAAATCAACATGATAAGCACCCACTTTTCTTTATTATTAAATCCAGGTTTCACCATGGTTATATATTTTAAACAGCTGTCTTCCATTTTAACATCTACAGCAATCAACTCCTGTTTTTGCTTCTTTTTTAACAACAAGTACATGCATGATTTTTTCCTATTTTAGAATACGAATAGCTGAAAAAAATGTTCCGTTTGGAGATAAATCAGAACTGCCTAAATAAGTACCAGCTTGACCTCTACCTATATGAAAAGCAAAGGTTTTTGCTACTGCTAATGTGCCTACATAATTTATTGAAGCCCCATGATTACTATGACCTCCACCCTTATGAGCTTGATTACTATGAATTCTTGCAATGCCAGTTGTCTTAGGGAAATCGAAAAAATAACTACTTATGTATATTGAACTTCCACTCCCCGCATTCACAGATCCCTCATATGAAAAAACCATATTATAGGTTCCGGCAGGAAGTGTTATATGATTGGTTGCATCATTGAAACTCGCACCATTAATGGTATTTACTGTTTCTATTCCATCTAGGGTTTTTGTAATACCAGCACTTCCAATAGTTCCTGTATAACTTGTTTCTAATTTCACAGATATAATTTCATTCCCACTACATAGAGAAATCCATTGTAAAGTGCCATTTAAACTTTTATACTGATGTAAACAGTGTTCATTTATGTTATAAATAATCGCTCCTACTAAAGGTGATGGTATGGCCATCATTTGAGCCGTGGTCATCCTTGGAGGCACAAAAGCCTTGGTAGTGCTTTCTAGTTCTAACATAGAGTCATCATCTATGGTTGAAAGATTGTCTCCTACTTTTACTTGTGCTGTTACACATACTACATTTACAAGGAGCAGCACCACTGTTAAAAAACATCTTATTTTATTTACCTTCTTACTATTGTTATTCATTAGCTCTTTTTTATTATATGGTTTATAAAAATTAACTGCTTTCTAATTCACTTCACCAATCACCTTATAATCTGATAATTACCTATATTTATAGATTTGATTTCCGTACACTTTCTTTATAAAAAAGAACTGTAATAGCTTTATATGTATACCTATTTCTTGCTTTTATAGTAAGTACACTTGATCATTCTTTCATTTAAAAAAATGACGGTCAAAAAAAGAGAGATTTAGTAGTATATAGGAATCCAAAAATTGATTTCATATATGCTTTGAAAAACGAAACATACTAGAAAGAAGAAATTGTGTCTTTGCCTCGGTGTAGTAAATACCTCCATATCATTCTTAATTATTACAAAAAATTTAAAAATTCCTTTTTTGTGTTTTCCAAAAAATCACATCTCAATGGATGGAAAACTTGATTAAGATTAAATAGGGTGGAGGGAGTTTGAAAAGAAAAAAATGTTTGTACAAAATTAAACTCAAGCAACAGACAGCATGCGCTTTATTTTCCCATAAAAGACCTCATTTTTTCTCTATGCGCTTCATTATAGCCTTTATTGTCCTTTATTTCTCTCAGTGAAAATTAAAATTGATTTTTCACTAATATCGTCCTCAATTTATTTTTCCCTTGATGAAATATTTAAACATATTCCTATTCCTTTTTGCTGCTTTAATTTGTTTAGTTCAAAAAACGAATGAAAAAGACACGCTGACTATTTCGTTTTTTGAAAAAAAAGAAAACCAATTACGAGGTATTAAAAATGAGGTTGCTTTTGAAGAAACAAAAATGACCACCTGTAGTTCGATTAAGAAGAATACTATTAACAAAAAAAAAGGCATGCTAATTAAACAGATTAGCGATACACATTTTAAAACTCCATTTTTTTTAACTCAAGCTATTGATAATATTAGAGATCAGTATAATTCTGATATTTTTCACAACACTTATGCAATAAAACTGAACGCAATCAACCATTATATATTAAACAGCTTTAAAAGTCTATTGAGCTGGACTCATTTTCAACGATTAGGCGATGTTGGAGAAAAAAAATATTACAACAATGCACTCACTTTTTTTCATCTATCAAAAAGCCTTAGTAGCATGGGTTATAAAACCGTAACCTTAATTATTAATACTGGATTTTATATTTCAGCAAACCATTTTCCTAACTCGAAAGAAGTATTTGCTTTATTCAAAACTAAAATTCAAAGTTTAAATACAGCAACCTCAAAAGGAGTTTCACTGTCTTATACAGTAACTAAAAAAAATGATTTAAAAACAGCTAAAAACCCTATACATAACACATGGCAAATTCCTACTAAGGAACAAACTAAAATTGACGATTATCAAAAAGCATACATCCATTTAAAAAAGGCTACCGACAAAAAAGACTCTATCGCTGTTGCTAAAACAAAAGCTATTAGCGACATGATTACGGATAAACTAACAAGAGACAACAAACTTGCAAAACAAAAAGAAATTAATAAATTAAAAGCTGAAGCGGCAGAAAAAGAAAAGCAAATGTATTTCTTTATCGTTATTACCGTTATACTAGCGAGTCTTTTTTTTACAGCATGGATGAATTCAAACCGAAAGAAAAAAAGACTAAAACTAGAACTAGAGCTGCAAAAAAGCAAGGAAATAATTTCAGCTAAAAACAATTTTCTAGAAAACATATCTCACGAAATTAAAACCCCAATAACCATTATTACAGGGTATTTATCATTAATTAAAGAACATACCTTAGAGCCTCAAAAAATTGTAAATTATTCGAATAAAGCTTTACTAAACACAGAACGTATGCTAGAAGCTTTTAATGATTTTTTGACCTTATTCCGTTTGGATAAAAACCCTACGCACACACAAAAAGTAAGTACTAAAAACCTAAACCTCTACGTAAAAGAGCTAGTGTCTTCATTTACAGCAAATTGCGAACTAAAGGAAATTAGCCTATTTTACAAATCAAATATTCTAGAAAAAAGTCTTATTGCATATGACTATGAAGCTTTAAAAAAGATCGTTTATAACTTAGTTTCTAATGCCGTCAAATACTCTAATATGAATAGTAAAATTTACGTAAGTAATTTACTTGAAAATGACAGTTTACACATTTTGGTTAAAGATCAAGGGATAGGGATCGACAAAAACGAGCAAGACGCTATTTTCAAACGCTTTTATCAGTCTAAAAAACATACCGTTACAGATGGGTTTGGCATTGGTTTATCACTGGTTTTTGAGCTAGTAAAAAAAATGAACGGAAGCATTACACTAGAAAGTGAAGAGAACGTTGGTAGTGAATTTCATATTACTCTTCCTCTACAACTACATCAATGTTCTTTATACATAAAGGATCAAAAAACTACTTTTGAGCAATTAACAGAAAACACAGTAAGAAATGAACCTGAGACTAATAATCACCCTAAAGCTCTCATTGTAGATGACAACCTAGAACTGATATCGTATTTAGAAGAACTCTTCTCGTTTAGTCTAGATTGTACTTTTGCTAGCAATGGGGAAGAAGGTATGTCATTTGCAACTAAAAACAAGTATGATATTATTATCGCAGATATTAGGATGCCTATTATGGATGGAATTGAATTTAAATCTAAAATTAATGCCCTTGAAACTTATAAAGGAGTTCCGTTTATAATGATTACCGCTACCCCATTTGAAGCCCTGAGTGATTTAAAAATAACACTTGGTTTTGATGACTACATCGTAAAACCGTTTACTAAAAACGAAATTATTACACGGGTACAAACACTGCTAGAAAAGAATATTTATCGAAAAAAAATGCTCGCGATTGATGACGATGAAATTAATTTTGAAGGTTCTTACTCTGATTTAACAAAAAAGATGAATGCAGTTATTCATGAAAATTTAAACAATCCTGGGTTTAGTGTAAAATTATTGGCTGCTGAATGTGGCTATAGTCAAAAACAGCTATCTAAGATTGTACAGTCGAAAACAGGCTTGTCTTTGGTGGCTATTATTTTAGAAGTTCGCTTACTAAAAGCTTATGAATTGATTTTAAAAGGTAGCCACCCAACGCTAAACGAAGTAATGTTTGCCGTAGGAATTAATAGTCGAACTTATTTTAGTAAAAAATTTAAAGAACGATTTGGCATAACACCAAATAAATTGAAAAAACAGCAAAACTGACAATGTTCATCTTTATCTTAAAAAATACTAGTAAACAAAACTTAGCTCACCTACTATTTACTTAAGTTTTCTAAGGCTATACTAATTTGATAATATTCGTATAGCGAACTAAAAATACACACTATCAAAAAGAATTGAATCACATATAAGAGAATAAGCAAGCGTCTTTCATTTTTATTAAATTCTACTTCCATTATAGAGCGATATTTAAGTGCTTTTTTAATACAAAAAACGGCCCTCATTTTTTATCATGAGTGCGATATAGTTAACTTATTTTTAAAACTTAGTGCAACTTTAGATGTATAACAGCCCAGAAATCTACTCCTACTTAGGGTCTTAAAATAAATAGTAATGTCACAATTTGCTTCCTCAATATGTGACAATTAAACCTAGTGCTACAATCAAAGTAGAAGACAAAATTAGGCTCATAAATTAGAGATATAGTGCTTTTTTTATCCGCTAAAGCGCTATATTTTAAGGCAAGTACTCTCTTATGGTTTGAAATTGAGCTTTATTTAGCTTAAAGAATATAAGGCGTAAAATAATACTATTGGCAAAACAACGTCATTTGATAGAGATATAAGTCAGCTTCATTACTGCTTTTTAACACGGTGTGTTATTCTTCGGTTGGTA
>CANMFQ010000044.1 GCA_947497145.1 uncultured Flavobacteriaceae bacterium | reverse complement strand
AAAAGACGTAAAAAAAGAACTCAAAAGAGCAAAATCAGAAACCAAGTCAAAATCATGAGTCCTTTTGCAACGGTCTTTTTTTATGATTACTCAGCTAAGATTTTTTTAGCACTTGTGATTAGGTTAAATTTTTGATTTACAGAAGTTATAGCTTTCAGTATGTGCAAATCAATGTGAAATGTATCGGGAAGGATAGCAATGTCTATAGCGATGGCAAAGCAGCTGGTTCAGGCAATATTGCCTTCAGCTTGTGTTGTACCTAACACCCGAAGAGGTAGTTATTACAGAAAGAATTTTTAACGTCAGTAAGGCAAAAATAACCGTATAAAAACTCGGGTTTTAAGATGTAGGTATATATGCAAAGTTCATTACCTTTTGAGTGTAAAATGCCCTGTAATGACTGTTTCTTGCTCTTCTGGAATAAATTGATACCAATAATCTGAGGTTGGTAGTTGAATGTTGCCTAAATACCCATCCCAACCACGGCTTAGATCACTCCATTGAAATACCAGTTGGCCATAGCGGTCATAAATACGTATTTCACCATCTACATTGCATTTGTTTGTTATGACTTTAAAGAAATCATTTACACCATCACCATTTGGGGTTATAAATTTTGGAAAAACAACAGCACATTCATCTTCTGAGGGTGCATCGCAGTCGGTTCCTGTGGGGTCAATGGTAATGCTAAACACATGATTTGCAGAACATTCTCCGTTTTCAGATCTGGCATGAATATAAATTCTTCTGTTTGTGCTTATAACATCTCCTGCAAAAAGGGCTGTTCCTCTACCGTTGTTGTTTGAAAAATAATCACCATTGGTTAATGGGGGAAGTTCATAGCTTTCACAGACGGTAACATCACTAAGTTCGTCAACCACTACGGCATCGGTGATAAATACGTCAAAAGAACTTTCGCCAAAGCAATCGCCCATTTCTTTGGCAATGTAAATGGTTTTGTCTTCCGTTATTTCATCGCCAGCGTTGAGCATTTGTCCGCCTGCTCTTGTTTCGGTATAGTAATTATTGTTTGGGCTCAATTGAGGTAAGGTATAGCTGCCGCACTGCCTAGTATTGGGTAATTCATCAACATCAAGTGTTGTTATGGTCACGGTAAATGAGCTTTCTTCAAAACATTCGTCTGTGCCTGTGTAGATATAAATGGTTTGTGAACTGGTAATTTCATCTCCGGGATTGAGCATTTGGCCTCCAGCTAAGGTTTCGGTATAGTAATGATTATCGGGCTTTGTATGCGCAGGTAAAATATACTTACAGCCGGTAACATCATCTAGTGTTTCTACATCAAGGGTTATTTTACCTCCATCTACAATCATCCAATTGTCATTGGTTATCATATTATTTCTAGCAGCTTCTCCTTGGCAATATTTGCTATTTCCACCGTTAAATCGAACATTTTTTAGTAGTGTTCTCTTGTTCCATTCTATCAATAAAGCGTCGTAATTGGGAGTGGATAGCGTAACCCCTTCAAACATACGAAAAGCATTGTTAACTGCTGATACATCCCATTGGCTGAGGTCTTGATCAAAAGAACTGGCATTTTTAAACATATCCTCCATATCATGAACGTTGTGTACATCCCAATTGCCAATATCTTGATTGAAAGAAGTTGCATTGTCAAACATTTCATTTAAATCTTGCGTTTTGCCTACATCCCAAGTGCCTATGGGTTGGTTAAAATTAGTTGCACCAGAAAACATACCAATCATATTTTCTACATTACTAACGTTCCAATCGCCAATAGGCTGGTTGAAAGCCGTAGCAGCGGAAAACATAGTAGACATATTTTCTACATTACTAACATTCCAATCGCCAATAGCTTGATTAAAAGCTTCTGCATCACCAAACATTCGATTCATGCTTGTCACCTTGCTTACATTCCAATTGCCAATGGGTTGGTTAAAAGCTTTTGCGCCAGAAAACATAAACTTCATGTTTGTAACTTCTTCCACATTCCAATCACCGATAGCACCATTGAAAGCCTCAGTAGCTCCAAACATACCTTGCATATTTGTTACTTTTGAAACATCCCAATCATTTAAAGGTTGATTGAACCTTGTGGCGGAAAAGAACATATTGCTCATATCGGTTACGTTCTCCACATTCCAATCATTTAGGGGTTGGTTAAAAAAAGCTGCGCCAGAAAACATCTCATTCATATGCTCCACATTGCTAACATCCCAAGCGTTAAAATTTGCAGTATTGGCGACTAAAAATCCGCAGAATTTAAACATACCACTCATATCAGAGACATTTGTTAAATTAGGAGCGTCAGTAGCTACGACATCTAGAAGGGTACATTCTGAAAATGCGTTTTTAAAAGTAGCCCATTCAATATCACCCCATTGGGTAATTAAAGAAAGTTTTTGCTTATCGCTGGGCTTTGAGAAATCTATGGCTGGGAAATTACCAGAAATAGAAACGGTATAAATACCTGGATTGGCGTAGGTATGTGTAATATCTCCGATTACATTCATTTCAATAGTGCCATCACCCCAATCTACGGTGTAATTATATGCGTACGCAGGATTGTCGGAGGTTGGAATGGTAATTTGATTAGCATTAGATATTCCAAAATTTACAGTTGACCAAGTAGAAACAAATGGCTGCTGGGCTACTGCTGCAAAGGGCAAAAAAAAGCAAAATAGTAATAGAGAGAAAAAGGGACTTTTCATGAGTGTTCAATTCTGCGCTTAAATTAAAATTAATTTGTGATTTTCGTTGCTTTTGGCACTAAACTCCGTATGAAAGGTCATCTTTTTAGGGTGAAATGCCCTTTTATGTTTTTTTGTTGATCGATAAAAAGCTCAAACCAATAATCGGCTGTAGGTAGAAGTTTACCATTTAAAGTACCATTCCATCCTTTACTACTGATGTTCATTTGATGAACTAGTCTACCATAGCGATCAAAAATAACAATACGCCCCTGTCTATCACTTGAGCCAAGACCAACCAGTTGCCAACTATCGTTAATGCCATCATTATTAGGGGTGAAATATTTTGGATAATTGACTACGGCGACATCGGTTTCCGATATACCGCAACCTTTTTTATCTCGAACGAAAAGAGTATAAAAATTTGGGGTAACAGAATCAAAAAAAGGCTCATTTTGATAATTAATGCCATCTAATGAATATTCATAATCTCCTTCACCTGATACGGTTACGGCAATAGTGCTATTCTCAGAGAAATCGGTTACTTCAATATCTTGAAAGGTGGCTTTGTTGGATGTAATCACAGTCAAATCATTACTTGTGGTACATGTTAGCGTTTGTCCATTGCTTTGGTAGTTTGTACCTACAGTAAGGCGATATGTTCCACTTTCGGTGATTTGAATTTGAGATGTACTTCCTATTTCATCAAGCTGGTTGTTTGTTGTTTTATACCAATTGTACGCATCAAAACCCTCAGGAGCATCAATGATGAGTGGTTCACCATCTGTACACACTTGATAGGTAGTATTGGCAAGTACTAATTGTGGAAGCGGGTGCACCCGTAGTTCAATAGACTCGACTTCTTGGCATTGATTGTTATTATTTTCTATGCGAATAAAAAGTGTGGTGGTACTCGTTTTAAAAAGACCATCAACCGGGTTTTCTTCAAGCATAGCATCACTACTAGTTTTGTAAAAAGCAACATTTCGGTTGGTGAAGTTTGCATCACGAATTGCATCTAAATCAAAAGTAGCTTCTACTAGTTGGTCGCTTGGGTTATCATCACATAGCAGTATTGGACTGGCAATATTATCGGTGATTGTGGTTGGATTTACTTTTAGCAATAATTCTCCAAAATTTTCACATCCTGAGCTATTGACTTTTCTGTATATTAAAGTCTGATTAAAAGCTATTGTATTGGTGTAATTTTCTGGATTACGAATAGTATCATTGCTATTTTGGGCTTGCAAATTTTTATAAAAGGTATAGTTGAAAATAGTGTCTTTTGAAATTTGGTTTAAATTAAATGATGTGATACCGTCTGTGATATTTGTGTCAATGTCACATTGTTCTAGCATTATATTTTCAGCTGTTGGCAATTGAGTTACTTCGATTAGTGCTTCTCCAATAAGCGTGCAAAAGTTAGCGTCATTCGTTGTAATTGTTAGTTGATATTTACCTGCATCTTCAACTGTTGCCGAGGTTATTTCTAATGAATTTGAGTTGTGAGATAGTGGGATGCCATTTTTCTTCCAAGAATAAATACCATTGGCAACCGGTTCTAGTTTTAAATTTAAATTTTTACCAACACATATGGTAACAGAAGCACTCTTGGTATTATCGTTATTCTGTACTAGGGGTACTTTGTTGAAAAAAGACTGTATGAAGGGGGGGAGCCCTTGTGTGGCATTTTTGCCGTTTAAAGAAATAGCATTATGCTCATAGTTGGCGGCAGATCCTTTTTTATTGGGGTTGTGTATTACACTTAAGTAAGGCGCACCTGTAGAGTAACTTTTAGCTATGGTTCTATATATTTTTCCATTACTGGCTAATTGGAGCGCTCCTCGAAAAATGTTTCTGTTATCAATAACTTCTTTCGAAGCTGAAATGTTTGGAGATAAAAGGTCAAATTGAATTAGTGAAGATTGATGCCCTATTTCTGTAAAAAGATCATTTGAAGCGTGAATATATAAAAACTGATTGTTGGATGAAAATTCAACCCCGTATGCGGCGGTGTTTGTTCCTAAAAGAGGGATACGTTGTTGATTTGATACCACACCTGTAGTCGCATCAAAATCATAGATGAATAGTCCGTTTGACATATTGGCATTTACCAATTTTTTTCCGTCAGGGGCTATTTTTAAATACCCACGAGGGTCTTCGATACTTAAATCGCTAAAAGTGCTTTTTACAGCCGTTTGTGATACGCCTGTATTGCTGATTTCAAATGCGTGAAAGGTGTTAAAGATACTTGTGACCCCTTCTCGCGAGGCAAATGTAACTAGCCAAATGGTGTTAGCATTGCAGTCTTTAACCACGGCTGTAATCTTTTCAGAACAATCAGAAAGTAATGGAATGTTCTTATCAATAACAGCCCCGTTACCGTTATTCAAAGAGATATCCACTATTGAGTAGTTTAATCCTCGGTCTGGGTCCTCTTTTGAAGTTTTAGTGTCGACGGTAAAAACGTAAAAAAGATTATCATCATTGGGTTTAGGAACGATAAGTGCCGATTGTGTACTAGAAGGGTCGCCAAAAAGACCATTCCCGTTTTCCATAATTTCATGGTCGCTATTGTATACCGTGATACCATCGGTATAAAAAAGTAGCCTACCAAAACTATCAGATAGGCTAGCGCATCCTTCAAAAGTATTCAATTTACCATTAGACAAGGCCGTTACGCTGCCGTCATCATTAAAGTTTATTCCAGCCCCGTTGCCAAAGTACCAATTTGTAGTTTCTCCTTGTCCCAAGGTTACATATGGAAAAGAAAAACCAACGAATAGTAATAAAAAAAATTTCATTGTAGTGGTTTCTCAGTCACATGATATGATAAAAGATTATTCTCGTCAGTTGAAACGACCTTGGAATTTTCTTTGGTTTGATTAGGTGAATAACAACCAATCTCACAAGGAAGGTGATGTGAAAAAAGCTTTTTCATAGTCAGTGTTATGTTCTGGCGACAAGATACTATAAATCCTATTTTATTGGTATGAAGATGTGATATTTAGTTTAAAAAATGACGAATATGTCAGTAAATAAGAAAGTTCTTTCTTATTTATACAGAAATTATGGTATATTATTAGGTAAAGGGCTAGATAAGCTAAATAATTACGGCAGTATTTTTTGACAATGGTTTGATAGTTACGTAAAATGAAATGTGGTATTACAGCTTATTACATTATGTGCTTATTTCAAGATAAATGTTGTGTATGGTTCTATTTGAAATAAAGACATGATATTGTATTTGTCTCTTTTTTCAAGACTAGTTATAAAGTTTATACATGAAAATTTTCTACCGTAATACCTACAAATAAACCACAAACAAATAAGGTGGTAAAATTTATTTTACCACCTTTTGATCTTAAATAGTATGAGTGTGAATTTAGTTAACCTAATATTAGGTTATTCGTTCCTTGAATGTTTTAAGTCTATCTCTAAGTTTTTTAATCAGACCTTTTTCATTAGTGTTTGATGTATTCAACACTTGTTTTTTAATTTCCTTGATGGCATTATCTAATTCTTTAAACTCTTTATCTCTCTCTCCGTAGCCCAATACTTCAGCAAATTTTATTTCATAAGATGCATTTTCAAGTAGTGTTTGAACTGCCTCGGTGTCAAATTCTTTTTTTTGAACTAATTCATCTACTTCTAGCAACATTCGTTCAGCTCTTAATAAAGGAAGCGGAACAGATTTTTTATTAATAACAACGGTGTTTAGTGCTGCGTTGAGTAGTACAGAGGCTTCTGAATACTTTTCCTCTTTGGCAAGCACCAAAGCATCTTTAAGTGCATTAGGATAGGTAGCAATGGGTAATTTATAGGCTGTAATCGCTAATTCACTATGTAGTTCTGCTAGCAATTCTCTTGCTTGTTGAACTTTGCCGTCTTCAAGAGCTTCTTCAGCTTCGTTAGTAATTTTTTTAACAGTAGATAAATTGCTAACCAAATCATTAATTTGAATATTAAAATCTATTGGAGCAAATGCTAAATCGGGTTTTAAGGCAGTAATAGATTCAGCCTTCCCAATTGCTTTTTCAATATGAGATTTAGCTTGAACGTAACTACTATCTGCTATAGCTTTTAAAGCTGCTTTAGTAGCCAGTATTACTTCACTTGCATCTCCTATTAGCTCGTCATTTGCTAACTGAATAGTACGTTTTATCTCCTCATCAATGCTTTCTTTTAGCTGTGCTTTTTCTAGGTAATTTTTAGGCTTTTCCATTTCCAAGCTATCAGCAAGTTCTAGTTTTGCTACTAATTTATCTTGCTTGGCGTTTTTTTCATTACATGCAAATACAGTCACCAAAGCAAGAAGGAATAAAACATGTTTTATCGTTTTCATCGCATTCTTTTTTTTGGCCTGAATTTAGTGTTGGTTATATTGATAACACTAATCAGGTGTGTTAAACAATAGGTTTATTTTACACTTATGTGTTTTGATGTGCCAACGCTTTCTTTTTTTCCTATTTTTAGTTTCAATAGTCCGTTTTTCATACGGGCATCTACTTTTTCTGGATCTGCATTTTTGGGTAACGCAAAAGCTCGGTAAAAGGCATTATGGATAAATTCTTTACGTACCCAATTTGTATTACGTTCCTCTTTAGACTCATCAATAGTGCCGCTTATTGTTAAATAATCATCCACAACTTCAATATGAATATCTTTCTTGTCAAGACCAGGAAGCGCTACTGAAAGATCAAAGGCAACATCACCATCACTAATATTTGTTGACGGTATGGTTACTAGCTCTTCATTGTCATTTTTTCTTTTGGGCAGCAACTTATCCACAAAATTGTCAATAAAAGGAGGGAATTTAATTGCTTTGCCCAATGCTTTTCCAAATATTTTCATTGTTGTACTAATTTGGGTGAAACATACAGGTTAGAGTGTAATGAACAGGGGAGCTCAAGGCAACCCCTGTTCTTTTTACCCACTTTATGAAATTTTAATATTTCTTGGAGGTTTTTGCTTGGCTTCTTCTTTCTTTGGAAGATGAATACTCAAAATACCTTCTTTGTAAGTCGCTTTAATTTTGCTATCGTCAACGGTTTCTGGTAGTGTGAAACTGCGTTTAAAAGAAGAATAACCAAATTCTCGGCGTGTATAATTGTCTTCTTTTTGTTCATTTTCTTCTTCTAGGTCTGTAGCTATTGATAGTACCTGATTATCAATGTCTATATGAAAATCAGATTTTTTAAATCCAGGTACAGCCATTTGAACAAAATAAGCATCGGCTGTCTCTTTAATATTTACTTTAGGAAGGCTCATGCCTGTGTTAAAGTTGTTTGACGTAAATACCGATGGCAAATCTCTATTGAATAAGTCATCAATTAAAGATGGCCAAGTAAGTAGGTTTGAATAGTTGTTAGAATTTCTGCTTGTCAAACCTCCATTTTTCGCAACATTTACTAAAGTGCTCATAATACATTAAGATTTAAGTTAAACAATAAATTCAATGCATTATCGACAAAAAAAATACCAAAATTAATTGCCGTTATCGGCTGAAAATGGATTAAAAATTTTTTAAGAAAAACATGACAGTTTATCGCAATTATAGCTGCTTTTAGATGTCAAAATGTCATTGAGAATGACATTTTTTCAAGATAAAAACATATCTTATTACTGATCAATACTATAGTTTTAAATCTTTGATTTACCCTAAAATAAAGGGGTTTAAGTTGATGCTTATTTGTTGAAAAGTAATTGCACTATATTTTTTTGGAATAGCATTTGAAAAGCTGATTTTGACTGTTTATGAGTCATTTTTCGATTTTAAGTGAATAGATTGATTGTAAAGATATGTTTACGTTAAAGCTTTGAAATATGGAATATGAATGGAATATAACAAAACCTTACAATAGAGGATTGCATGGATTTGCTGCACTCTCTTTTAAAGAACTCATACGATTACGCGAAGAGGAGGATAGAAAGGCGTTTAATGAATTAATGCAAACCATATTGCCCGATGTTGAGGAGTATATTGCGCGTAGCCTTAGTGCTGCTGTACGTAATGGAGATATTCCTTCAGGAAAATACAAGGTTGAAGAATTTGTTAATGAACTATACCTTATCGCTTTTGATCATATTGGTACTATTGAAGATGAAAAGGAGCTGCCTTTTTGGCTTTTTAAAAAAGCAGATGAGTTATTAGAAGAACGAATTATAGAAAATGAGCGTGATACACATTTTATAGAAAATATCGAACGTTTTACAGCAGCAGAGTGGCAACAAATGCAGGAGGAATATAGCGTAGACGGAGAAGGTGAGTTAGTCCTTTTAGAGGAATTTGACGATCCATCTTATCCAAAGTATGAATATACCTTAGCAGATGCTTTTATTGAAAATCCAGAAAGTAAATGGATAGAAAAGTTACATGCTGATTTGTCTAAAAATGAAGTGCATGACCATATAGATATGGTGTTACATCGTCTTCCTGCTCCTATGAAATCTATTTATGATTTGGCTGTAAATCAAAAATTTGCACCAATTGAGATAGCAAAAATAAAAGGTATTTCTGTAGAAGGCGTACATGGTTATTTAGCAAAAACAAGAGAAATTATTCGTATGAGTTTCGAGAGTAGGTATGTTATGAAGAAGTAAACATGTTTTAAGGAGGTGTTGTTAAAAAAGGGCTTAAGTCAAATATAGAAAAACAAAACTTTTTCTGTGAATGAAAAGCAATTTTAAAGTGCTTTTATGGCACAAGAGTTGTTTTGTGAAAATTTACGTAATCCTGTCATTTTGCAATACGGGAGCTTTGAGAAGTTTAGTTTTTTATGATAAAAATGCTTGAATAGACATAGCAACAGCATGATTTTTTAACTCCGTATGGGAAATAGAGCGCTATAAAAACACAAATTATAAAGAGTAAATGTATACTAACGAATTTTAAATTTTAATGATATGGAAAAACTAGTATTTGGTCTATCGATTTTAGCGATACTCTATATCGTATTTTTCTATTTGACCATAAAAACGTTATGGGAAGATGCTTCAGTAAAAATTTATGCTTCAAATACTCAAAAAAGAAGCCTAAAAGATGAAGCGAGTACCAAAAAAAATAGCGGCGTAGCGTAACGCAAATAATGGATAAAAAGTTTAATCTAAAATACAATATAAAATGAAAAACAACAGAAATACACAAAAAGGATGGCGTATCTATCTTTTTACTGCCTTAATTGCATTTGTGGTCAGTTTTGGCGTGTTTGAAGCACGGGAGTGGTTTGAAGATGAGCCGGTGACTATTGAAAAAGTGAGTGGGCTTCAGGGTAAACATGTACTGTATACGGCAGATAATGAGGGTAATATAAAACCCTTAGATTTTACCAAAACAACAGGCAAGGTGCTAGATGCTGTAGTGCATATTAAATCTATACAAACATGGGGTGATAGCAATAAAGGACAGTTTGAATACCGACAGTTACCTGACCCTTTTAGAGATTTTTTTGGAGATATGTTTAAAAGAACACCAAAAAGTCCTGAAGGGGGTATACAGCCACAACCCATATATGGTACAGGGTCGGGTGTGATTATTAATGAAAAGGGATATATTATTACTAATAATCACGTGATTGATAATGCCGATGAAGTAGAAGTAACGTTGTATAATAACGAAACCTATAAGGCTTCGGTTATTGGTACAGATCCAACTACAGACTTGGCTTTGTTGCAGATAAAAGCGGCTGATTTACGAAGTTTATCTTTGGTTAATTCTGATGATGTAGAAGTTGGTGAATGGGTATTGGCAGTTGGTAATCCTATGGGATTAAATTCTACAGTTACAGCAGGTATTGTAAGTGCAAAAGCTCGTAATATTAATATCAACAAAGAAAAATTTGCTGTTGAGAGTTTTATTCAAACAGATGCAGCTATCAATCCAGGAAATAGCGGAGGCGCTTTGGTGAATTTAGAAGGAAATTTGATTGGTATTAATACGGCCATAGCGAGTAGAACGGGTACGTATAATGGCTATGGTTTTGCTGTGCCCAGTAATATTGTTTCTAAAGTGGTAGAAGACATATTAAAATACGGTAGCGTACAGCGGGGTATGCTTGGAGTTACAATTCGTACTATGGATGGTAATTTGGCTAAGGAAAAAGATGTTGATTTCTTTAAAGGTGTATGGGTGGAAAATGTAAATGAAAATAGTGCTGCCGATAAAGCAGGTATTAAAGCTGGTGATATCATAATCAAGGTAAATGATGTTGTAGTAAATACATCACCAAGGTTACAAGAAATTATTGCTAGTAAAAGACCGGGAGATAGGGTAGATGTCACTGTAAAAAGAGATGGAAAAGAGAAAACTTTTACGGTTGTTCTTGAGAATGCTAAAGGAACTACGGCTATTGTAAAAAAGGAGAAAAAAGAAGTGTTGAATCTTTTAGGGGCAGATTTTGAAACCCTGGATGCCGATGTTGCTGAAAAACTAGATATCAAAGGTGGTGTTAAAGTGATACGTTTATACCCTGGTAAAATTAGAAAAGAAACACAAATGCGCGAAGGGTTTATTATCACGCATATTGATGGTAAAAAAGTGAAAAATATAGAAGATGTTGCAGAAGCTCTTGAAAATAAACAAGGAGGCGTGATGATTGAAGGGGTTTATGAAGATCAACCTGGTAAATATTATTATGCTTTTGGAATGGATTCCTAACCAGAAAAAGGGGCGGAAGCCCCTTTTTTTAACTTACCTAAATATTAATGGTGCAATAGTAATGATGTAACCGCTTTACTATTGCTATAAAACGTTGGCAATGCGATGAAGTTTAGAGATTATTATAAAATTCTTGGGGTTGAGCGCAATGCAAGCGAAAAGGAAATAAAAAAAGCCTATCGTAAACTTGCTACGCAATACCACCCCGATAAAACAAAAGGAAATAAGGGGCTAGAAGACAGGTTTAAAGAAATATCAGAAGCTTACCAAGTATTGGGTAATACTGAAAAACGAAAGCAATATGACGCTTTGGGTTCTGATTGGGAACAGTTTCAGCAGTCTGGGGCTAGTTATGATGATTTTGTAAAACAACGAAACCAATACCGACAATATAGGCGACCCAAAGGACGGTCGTATGCATATACTGGTAATGCAGAAGGTTTTAATGGCAGTCATGGATTTTCAGATTTTTTTGAGTCTTTTTTTGGCGGTGGCGGTGGCGGCAATGAAGCATACAGTTTTCCTGGTGCAGATGTATCTGGCGAGGTGATGATAAGTTTAATGGAAGCCTATCACGGTACTGAACGTATTTTAGATGTTGATGGAGAAAAGATAAAGCTCAAAATAAAACCCGGAGCTTATACAGGTCTGCAACTGCGCGCCAAAGGTAAGGGACAAAAAGGCATAGGAGGAAAATCAGGAGATCTTTATGTAAACGTTCAAGTTGAAGAACATCCGCTTTTCAAACGAAAAGGAGACGATTTGTATATGAAGGTGTCTGTTGATCTTTTTAAGGCGTTATTAGGTGGTAAGCAAGAAGTGACCACCTTTTCAGGAAAGGTCAATATTACTATTCCAGAAGGCATTCAAAACGGAAAAACAGTACGTTTAAAGGGCAAAGGAATGCCCGTATACGGAAAGTGGGGTACATATGGCGATTTATTTGTAGCATTAGAAGTACAGCTTCCTAAACGATTAACAGCGCGACAAAAAGAACTTTTACGACAAGTACGTGACGGGGGTTGAGAAAATTCCTAAAAGTATAAGTTTTAAAAAGGATTTATTTTTTTAGAATGATTTAACTATACGTATATATACGACGATTACTGTTTAAGAATACCATCTATTGTAGGTATGAAAAAGGTATGATTTTATAGCTAAAGAACTGCTGTTGTAGTATGTATTAATAGCCTTGTAAACGTTTGAAAGGAATGCTTAAAAGTTATTTTTATTACAAGTTTTACAACTATTTTTAAATGTTATGGGGATTCTTTCTTGAAAATATTCAAATGGTCTATCGAAAAGGTATCATAAAATTTGAAATGAAGGTGTCACGAAAATTTTAGGTTGTTCACGGAATAATAAATAACAACAATGAACGATGTTTTAAAGTGTTTCTAAAATTTAGATGCCGAGTTGTAACTATAGATCCCTTTTTCGGAAGCCTGAATTTTTGTAGTGTAGCCTTTAGGTGATGTAAAAAGAGTAGATAAATTAAACTATCAAAAATTATTTAAGATAAGATTGATTATCTGTATGTGTGGTTAGCTAAAAATAAAAGATAGTTTTTAATAACTTTTCTTGTACTAATTTTTTTAACTACCTTTTGCTAGCCTAATAATATATAAACATGGATCAGGGTTTGTGGACTAGATTTCAAAAAGGAGATAAACAAGCTTTCTCTAATATATACATGACACATGTAGATGTATTGTTTTTATATGGTTCTAAGCTGTGTTCAAATACGAATGTAGTAAAAGATAGTATTCAAGATATATTTATTGATTTATTTGAACATAGAAATCAACTTTCTGAACCTAATAATATTAGATACTACCTTTTTAAAATTCTTAAGCGTACCATTTTTAGTAAACTTAAAAAAGCACAAAAAAGTGTTGATTTATTTGATTTAAATAGCTTGCGATTTAATGCCGAATATAATTATGAAAACATCATTATTAAAAAGGAAATAGATAATGATAGAAAAAAGTTAATGGCTAAACTTTTAATGGAATTGACAGCCAAGCAACAAGAGATTCTCTATTTGAGATTTACAATGGGTTTTAGCTATCTTGAAATATCAAGAATTCTTAATATCGATCATAATTCAGTTCGCAAACAAGTTTATAGAGCTATTAAAAGTCTGAGAGAAAGCACGCTTTTTAAAAACCATCTGAGTCTTATAGTATTCTTTTCTTTGCTTGATGTTCATTCTGCTTAGAATTAAAAAGAATATTGATTTTAGCAAACCGCCCAGTACGAGACCCGTGCGCTGGAAGCCATATTTCGCTATTCAATTACGGTGGAGCTGTCTATGCAATTAGGCTACGTTATTTTACGTAGTAAGTTTATATATTTCTTTCAGGTGTTTTTTTCTTTGGTACCAATCATTATAAACAAGCTCAAATTCATAATTAACATTTTTGTCTAAGAATGCTAATAATTTTCTTTTTTGACTTAATTTCTTTCTAAATCGAACAATTATAGAATGAGCTGTTTGTATGTATCCCTCCGAGCAACTCCATCTTGACTTAAAGGTCATAGGAGTTTAGTTTTGTATTTTCAAAATTAGAACTTATGTTAGGACTTGATATTAGCAGTAAATTTGAGATGTAT
>CANMFQ010000043.1 GCA_947497145.1 uncultured Flavobacteriaceae bacterium | reverse complement strand
ATTCAAAAACTGGATCAACTGCTACCCAACTCTTTTAAAGAAAATGCCAGCACGTAGTTGCTCGGACGGATACGTTTTGCTAATGATTTTACAAAACTTTCATCAGTTTTTATAAGGTCTGATAAAGTAACTACTTTCTTAGACTGTAGTAACTTGATGTTTAAAAATAGCACCTCAATCCACTATATATGTTTCAAGTCTACTATTTTTTATGCTCATTAACAATCCATTTTTTGGCATTTTCAAACGCCTCTAGCCACGGAGAAACTTCATCGTTTCTATCGGTAGGGTAGTGCGCCCAATTCCAAGGGAAGGTTGAACGTTCTATATGCGGCATAGTAACCAAATGTCTACCAGTTTTATCACAAAGCATAGCGGTATTAAAATCACTGCCATTTGGGTTTGCAGGATAACCTTCATACCCGTATTTGGCAACAATATGATAGTTTTCTTCTGCAAGCGGAAGCTTAAATTTACCTTCGCCATGCGAAATCCAAACACCTAGTGTTGTTCCTGCCAAAGTAGATAACATGACAGCATTGTTTTCTTGAATTTTTACCGAAGTAAAATTACTTTCATGCTTCTGAGAGTCGTTATAGGTCATCTTTCCGTGGTGCTCATGTTCTGGGTTGATGAGGTCTAACTCCATAAATAATTGACAACCGTTACAAATTCCTATCGAAAGTGTGTCAGGTCTTTCAAAGAAGTTTTTTAGCGCTTTATTTGCTTTTTCATTGTATTTGAAAGCTCCCGCCCAGCCTTTGGCACTTCCTAAAACATCGGAGTTGGAGAATCCGCCAACGGCACCTATAAATTGAATGTCTTCTAAGTCTTCTCTACCACTTATTAAATCGGTCATGTGCACATCTTTTACATCAAAACCAGCTAAATACATGGCATTGGCCATTTCACGTTCAGAATTACTGCCTTTTTCACGTAGTATTGCCGCTTTAGGACGTTCTGCGTTTTCTGATGTATGCGCTAATTTTCCTGTAAAATGCTTGGGAAAGGTATATTCAAGTGGTTGAACTTTATAGTTGTCAAAACGATTTTTCGCCAAACCGTTTGCCGTTTGCTTGTTATCTAGTAAGTACGAAGTTTTAAACCAAGTATCACGCAAAGAAGCCACGTTTAAGCCCATTTCCATGCTGTTATTTTTGATTAGTAACTCTCCGTTAGAAGTGACTTTTCCTATGTTTATAGCATCAATATTTGCTGCAGCTAAAGCTTGTGCTGCTGTGGCATCTTTTGCTTGAAAAACGATTCCAGCATTTTCAGAAAATAATAGTTTAATGGTATCAGCTTCGCCTAATGTTGATAGGTCTAATGCTGCCCCCAAGTCAATATCAGCAAAACAAAGTTCTAAAAGCGTGGTAATCAATCCGCCGGAAGCTACATCATGACCTGCAAGAATTTTATCTTCTTTAATGAGGGTTTGTATAACATTAAAAGCAGTTTTAAAATACGTATCGTCTTTTATTGTTGGTGCTTCGTTACCAATTGCATTGAGTACTTGCCCAAAAGAAGAACCACCTAGCTTATACCCATCTTTAGAAAGGTTGATATAGTAAATATCGCCTCCGTTTTTTTGCAATACAGGCTCTACAACTTTTGTAATGTCATTACAGTTGGCTGCAGCCGATATAATCACGGTACCCGGACTAATTACATCACCATTAGGGTACTTTTGTTTCATTGAAAGTGAATCTTTCCCTGTAGGTACGTTGATACCCAATGCGATAGCAAAATTTGAAATTGCTTCAACAGCCTCATATAACCTGGCATCTTCGCCTTCGTTTTTACAAGGCCACATCCAATTGGCAGAAAGTGAAACAGATTTTAACCCCTCTTTTAAAGGTGCCCAAATAATATTGGTTAGTGATTCGGCGATGCTATTTTTACTTCCGGCAGCAGGGTCTATTAAGGCTGAGATAGGGGAGTGCCCTATAGCCGTAGCAATACCTTCTTTCCCTTTAAAATCTAAAGCCATTACGCCCATATTATTTAAAGGTAGCTGTAATGGACCAGCACATTGCTGTTTGGCAACACGCCCTCCCACACATCGGTCTACTTTATTGGTTAGCCAATCTTTACACGCAACCGCTTCTAACTGTAAAACTTGGTCTAAATAATCATGAAAAAATTCTAATGAATAGGTTGCATTTTTATAGGTTCTTTGAACAGATGTATCTGTAAGTACTGTTTTTGGTGAACTACCAAAAATGTCACTAAGGTTCACATCCATTGGTTTCTCACCAGTTGTTTTAGACTCAAAAGTAAAGCGGTCATCATTGGTAACATCGCCAACTTCATACATGGGTGAGCGCTCACGTTCTGCAATACGCTGTAGCACATCAATATTATTTTTGCCAATTACAAGTCCCATGCGTTCTTGTGACTCGTTACCTATAATTTCTTTTGCTGATAGGGTAGGGTCACCCACGGGTAGTTGGTCTAAGTCGATTTTACCACCAGTGTCTTCTACCAATTCTGAAAGGCAGTTGAGGTGCCCACCTGCACCATGGTCATGAATAGAAACAATGGTATTTTCATCACTTTCTACCATGCCCCGAATGGCATTTGCAGCTCTTTTTTGCATTTCGGGGTTAGACCGTTGTACCGCATTTAATTCAATAGCAGCACTAAAAGCACCTGTATCTGCACTTGATACTGCTGCGCCGCCCATACCAATACGGTAGTTGTCTCCACCGAGAATAACGATTTTATCTCCCTGCTGTGGGGTATCTTTTAGGGCTTGTTCCGCTTTTCCATAGCCAATACCACCAGCTTGCATAATAACTTTGTCATAGCCTAGTCTTCTTGCTTTACTGTTGCTTGATGCGTCTTTTTCATCATGTTCAAAAGTTAAAACAGAACCATTAATTAAAGGTTGACCAAATTTATTACCAAAGTCAGAAGCACCATTAGATGCTTTTATTAAAATGTCTATTGGGGTTTGATATAACCATTTGCGTTCAGCCATGCCTTGTTCCCAAGGGCGATTATTGGGCTGGTCTTTTTCTAAGCGCGAATAAGCGGTCATGTATACGGCTGTTCCTGCTAAGGGTAAAGAGCCTTTTCCTCCTGCTAATCGATCGCGTATTTCTCCTCCTGAACCTGTGGCAGCACCATTAAAAGGTTCAACCGTAGTAGGAAAATTATGTGTTTCTGCTTTTAAAGATATAACAGATTCAAATTCTTTTTCTTCGTAAAAATCGGGCTTATCGGCTGTTTTTGGAGCAAACTGAACCACTTTTGGCCCTTTTACAAAGGCAACATTATCTTTATATGCCGAAACAATATCATTAGGATGTTCTTGCGATGTCTTTTTAATTAACTTAAAAAGCGATGAGGGCATTTCTTTCCCATCAATAACAAATGTGCCATTGAAAATTTTATGACGGCAATGCTCAGAATTTACCTGACTGAAGCCAAAAACTTCAGAGTCGGTTAATTTCCGACCTATTTTTTTCGATAAACCATTAAGGTAACTAACCTCTTCCTCACTTAATGCTAAGCCTTCTTGTTGGTTGTATGCGGCAATATCATCAATTTCTAAAATGGGTTCTGGAGCTACATCAACAGTGAAAATAGCTTGCGATAATTGCTCAAACTTTTGAAAAAGCATGGGGTCATAACCCGTATAGTCTTTTTTAACAGAATGAAATTCCTCAATTCTAATGATGCCCGAAATACCCATATTTTGAGTAATCTCAGTTGCGTTGGTACTCCATGGTGTTATCATGGCAGCTCTTGGCCCAATAAAAAAGGCGTCAAGTGACGCCGCATTTATTTTGGGTTGGTTGCCAAATAACCATATGAGTTTGTTTGTATCTTCTTGTGAAAGTTCTTGTCTTGTTTGCACTGCAAAAACTTTATTGGCTATATCCCCGAAAAAGTGAATCATGTACCGTATGAGTTGTTAAGTTTAAGAAAGGGCAAATTTACATTTTTTTCATTGAAATTGTTCGGATAATAGTTAACAGTTATGAAGGGTGATTGTTAATTAATTTGGACTCAAAAATGCGCTTTTATCCATCATTTTAAAGTTCTCCTGCATTTCATAGAACTAACCTTTTGCAAACTAGGAGTTATTGGGTAAAAAAATAATTTTAAAATGACAGGCATATAACAACCGCTTCGCTTCAAATGAACAAAGATTGTTGCATACTCCTAACATAAATAGCGATAATTACTGCGGTTATGCTTTTTCTAAGAGGGCCATATAAAAACCATCATAGCCACTTTGTGAAGCATAAATTTTCTTTTCATTTACAAGAGTAAACGATGCCCCTTCTTCCGAAGAAAGGAAAGATTTCACTTGGTCGTTATTTTCTCTGGGAAGAATAGAGCAGGTGGCGTATACCATTTTGCCACCAGGTTTTACAATCTTGCTATATGAGCGAATAATGTCATGTTGTACTTTGGTTATTTTGTCTAAAAATTCGGGTTGCATTTTCCATTTGGTATCAGGATTTCTACGTAATACTCCTAATCCTGTACAAGGGGCGTCAATTAAAACGCGGTCGGCACTACCGTACAATTTTTTAAAAACCTTGGTTGAGTCTATTTCACGAGGTTCAATATTATGCGCACCATTTCTTCGTGCACGTCGCTTTAATTCTCTCAACTTACTACCATAAATATCCATAGCAATCAACTGCCCTTTATTTTCCATTAGCGCAGCAAGATGTAGCGATTTTCCTCCGGCGCCAGCACAAGTATCTACTACACGTTGCCCTGGTTTTACATCTAATAGTTCGGCTACCAGTTGCGAAGAAGCATCTTGAACTTCAAAATACCCCTTTTTAAAGGCTTCTGTTTGAAATACATTGGCACGCTCAGGAAGTCGTAATGCAGCAGCGTACCCTTTTATAGGTTCTACTACAATGTTTTCTTCTAAGAGTGCTTTTCGTAGGTTTTCTTTGGTTGTTTTTAAGGTGTTTGTTCTAAGAATTACCTCTGCTTTTTTATTTAAGGCAGCCAATTCTTTTGTCCATAATTTTTCACCCAAAGCTTTTACACAAACTTCATCCATCCAATCAGGTACGGCTTCTCTATACTTTCGTATTTTAGAAAGTTCATCAAATTTACCTTTTATACGACGCTCTGGGGTGGGTTCTATCTGTTTCCAATCTGGTAATTGTATTCCTTTTAATACGGCCCAAACAGCCCACATGCGAAAAAGGTCACTTCTGCGATAGGGGGCTTTAACATCGGCAATTTCAGTGTAAAGCCTTTTATAACGTACCATTTCATAAATGGTTTCGGCAATGAAACCACGGTCTCGAGAGCCCCAACGCTTGTCTATTTTCAGAACTTTTTGTACCACCTTATCGGCATATTCTCCTTCATTAAATATTAAATCAAGACCGTCAATAACGGCAAATACTAAGTTCCTGTGTAGTTTCATTCTAAAAAAAATTATGGCTGCAAAGGTAGGGTTTTGAAATTGTTTAATTTGTGTAAATTGCAGCACAAATTTCTCATTTGGAAGAACAAAATTTCATCAATCTTTTAAAAGAAGGTACCAATTTAGCATATAGTCGGTTGTTAGATGAATATCAGCAAAAGGTTTTTGGTACCTGTATCTCATTTGTGCCCAATAAAGAAGATGCCGAAGATATTGCTCAAGAGGTATTTATGGAGGTTTTTAATTCGATAGCTAAATTTAAAGGCGATTCAAAATTAGCTACGTGGATATATCGTATTTCGGTAAATAAAAGTTTAGAGTTTATACGAAAGAAAAATACAAAAAAACGTTTTGGCTTCATGCAATCGCTCTTGGGTAATGATATGAATGTAGATAGAAGTACTTATTTTACCGAATTTAACCATCCGGGTATACAATTAGAGAATAAAGAAAAGAGTGCGGTATTATTTGCTGCCATACATAAACTACCCGAAGCGCAGCGTATTGTATATACCTTGAATAAAATTGATGATTTAAGTTATCAAGAAGTGAGTGCTATTACGCAAAAAAGTATAGCTTCAATAGAGTCTTTATTGTTTAGAGCAAAAAAGAACTTAAAGAAACTATTGTATGACTATTATAAAAATGAAGGAAACTAGCGCAAGTTTTTTTTATTAAAAGCATCTAAATGATAAGCGTACAAGAACCAATAGTATGAATACAAAAAGAAAAATAGATTATTTGGTAGATGAAACATTAGAGAGTGTTTCAAATATAGCGCCTGTAAAGCCATCAGCGTTTTTTAAGGAAAACGTATTGCGTAAAATGAACGAAAAGCAGCCAACTAAAGCGAATGAAGTTTTTTATTTAGATTGGTTTACACCTAAGTACCAAGCGGCGGCACTGGTATGTTTTGTTTGTTTAAATACCGTAGTACTGCTGTCGTCTATATCAGATAATTATAGTGAAAATGTAGATAGTTTTGCTGAGGTTTACGGCCTTACAGAAACTGATTTAGAGGGTTATTTATATCAAAATTAGCGAGTATGAAGAAAAATTTACTTTTATATCTGTTAGTAGTTTTTTTAATTATCATGAATGGTTTTTTCCTATTTCAGCATTTTGGAGGCGCTCATAAAAAAGATGGAAAAAGGGGAGGTCCTGCCAATTTTATAGCAAAACAGCTTGATTTTGATTCAAGTCAACTAAAGCAGTTCGAAAAAATAAATCAAGAACATCAAGAGAATATTAGGGCAATTATTCATGATATCAAGATGTCAAAAGATATGTTGTTTGATAAAGCGCTAAATGAAAATGTTGATGATTTAGAGATTGATGCCATTACTACTCAAATAGGGAATAAGGAGAAAGCTAAGGATTTAGAAACGGTTCGTTTTTTTAAAGCGATAGCTGCACTATGTACCGAGCGTCAACGAGCGCGCTTTGCGAGTATCTTAAAAGAAGCATTACACCAGCACGGGCGCTCAGGTGGTAAAGGTTCACATGGAGGTGGTCCGCCAGATAGGCATGGTCCGCCACCGAAATAGTTTTTGTAACGTAATACCGACAAGCCTAGCTTTTTTTAGCTAGGTTTTTTTTTGTGTTTTATTTAACAATGGTCACCACAAGTTTTTAAAAGCATCCACATCTAAACTATCAAATACCTAAAATTATATCTATGATAAAACAACTACTTATTATTAATTTAAATTTTAATTATTTATGAAGTTTTATAACAGTGTATTTGTGACTTTACTAGTAGTTTTTTTTATGTCTTGTAGTGCTGATGAAGAAGATTTTATACCGATGGATACAACAGTCGGTGCTGTAAATCAAACAACAGAGACTGACAATGCAATTCTTAGTACCGTTTTGAATTTGCCAGAAACCGCTTTTAACTATACGGTTGGTTTACCTAATCATTTTTTAGCAAATGGAACCGCTCAAGAAGACAATACGCCAACTGATAACCCAATAACAAATGCTGGGGCAACTTTGGGCAGAGTCTTGTTTTATGATACGCAGCTATCAGCAAATAATACCATATCGTGTGCTTCATGCCATGTGCAAGAAAACGGATTTTCAGACCCAAATAGATTAAGTATAGGCTTTGATGGTGGGCAAACGGCCAGAAACTCTATGGGATTAGCGAATGCAAGATTTTATAATAACGGACGTTTTTTTTGGGATGAGCGGGCAGCGACTTTAGAGGCACAAGTTTTAATGCCCATACAAGATGAAACAGAAATGGGCTTAACGCTCGACGAACTTGTTGCAAAAATAAGTGATGATGAGTATTATGAGGTATTGTTTTCTCAAGCTTTTGGAGACGAAACCATCACATCAGAACGCGTTTCTTTGGCATTGTCTCAATTTGTGCGCGCCATGGTTTCTTATGAGTCTAAGTATGATGCTGGTTTAGCGCAAACCAATAACCCGAATGTAAATTTTCCTAATTATACCGCTTCAGAAAATTTAGGTAAAAATTTATTTTTTAGTAACAGAACCCGCTGTTCAGATTGTCATACGTCTAATGCTTTTGTTGGAGATGAGCCCAGAAATATTGGTTTAGACGCTACCATAACAGATGAAGGGGTAAATAGAGGACAATTTAAAGTACCTTCTTTACGAAACATAGCCTTAACCGCCCCATATATGCATGATGGGCGTTTTACTACATTGGAAGAAGTGATAGAGCATTATAACTCTGGGGTGCAAAATAGTGCTGAATTAGATAACAGATTACGCGACCGAAATGGTGTCAGAAGATTGAACCTTACAGCACAAGAAAAGCAAGGTTTGGTTGATTTTTTAATGACACTGACTGATGACAGCTTTAGTACTGATGAAAAATTTTCGAATCCTTTTTTAGCTAATTAGGAGCATTGTCAAGACAAAAAGTAATAACACAAGTTTTTTATAAAAGCACATTTAAAAGTATACACACAAATTAACAACTATATCATGAAGAAAGTAATTTTATCAATCGCAGTTTTACTATGTACAGCAACAGGGGTTTTAGGGCAAGAAGGGAAGCGTGGCGACAGACCTGATGGACCTCCATCAATAACCAAGATATTTAAAGATTTAGATACCAATGAGGATGGTAAAATAGCTTTGAAAGAGGCAAAAGGACCTCTAAAAAAGGATTTTAAAAAGATTGATTTGGATGAAGATGGGTTTATCACTAAAAAAGAATTGGAAAAAGCTCCTAAGCCAAAAAGAGGAAGAAAACAAGAAAAATAGTTAATAAACGCAAGTTTTTTATAACAATGGCATCTAAATAACTATATAGACCAAAAAATGAAAAAAACAATCATCCTGCTAGCTTTGACGGGCATAGTAATAACTAGTTGTAAAAATAATCACTCACATAATCATAGCGATATGGCGTATAATCATACACATGCACCAACCAACTATTTTGGTTCGTATACTGTGGAAGATGAAAATTACGGAACAAAAACTACTGTTATCGTAGGCGATGAAGAACGAACAATGGTTACCAATGCATTACCCAATCATAAAACAGGAAGTTTTCCAAATGCGGGGAATCCAAATACAATTGCTGCACAAAATAGCATGTATACCTTTCCTGTAATCCCAAAGTATACCGGAAAAGCGCAATGGATACGCGAACCCGGTGTGGCACTAAATGGGGTGAAATTTGAGCCCGGTACAGCTGAGGTCGTTATTTGTGAAACAGGCGAAAACTATAGGGTTGAGGCCTTTCAAAATTTAATAAATTTGGGTTTAGATTTTAATCATGCGCACGTACAACCCAATGGGGCTTACCATTATCATGGTACGCCAACTTCGGTTATTGATAAATTTGATAACGGAAAAGATTTGGTTCATGTAGGTTTTGCCCATGATGGTTTTCCTATGTATTACTCAAAAAGCGGAAAATACAAACCCAGTTTTAGATTGATAGATGGCATTAGAACAGGTGAAGACTGCACCTATGAAAATCCCATGGAACGTATGGATATCTCCGTAGGGGGGCATCATGATGGTACTTATGGTTCAGATTTTGAGTATGTTGATGGCTTGGGTGATTTAGATGAGTGTAATGGTATTACCATTGATGGTGTGTATATGTATTTGGTTACCAATGAATTTCCGTATGTGAGTAGGTGTTTAATGGGCGAATTTGAATCGCAAGAACGTAGTGGACCACCTCAAGGCAGACGACAAGCTAATGGAGGCATGCCAGGCAAACGCCCCACTGTAAAGGAGTTGTTGCACCATATGGATGCGGATAAGGACAAGAGAATTAGCATAAAAGAGGCTAAAGGCCCTTTAAAAGAAAAATTTACTGAGGTTGATACGAATAAGGATGGCTTTATATCAAAACAGGAATTAGAAAAGGACTTAGCCAAACATAAAGGAGGAGGTAATTAAAACCGTATAATCCAACTCAATTACACGAATATAAAAAACCAAACAAACCAAAGCAGATTTCACAAAGTATACTACAAGTTTTATTTTTTACATTACTTTTGGGTATGCGCAAATTTTTTATGTTATTCATTTTAGCGGTTTTAGTATCCTGTAGCAATACAGAAAATAGGAAGCCTTTTACATCAGTAGAAATCAAAACCATTTATGAAGATTCATTGAGTATACGGGCCATAGAAATAATGGGTAACAGCCTTGCTTTTGCAGCAAACAAAGGCACCTTTGGCACGGTTGATTTAGAGACGGGAAAAATACGTGTTAAGCAAGAAAAGTACCATACTAGCATTCCTGAGTTTCGCGCTATAGCACATACTGCTACCGATTTTTTTATGCTTTCAGTAGCCAGTCCTGCATTTTTGTACAAAACAGGTGAAGACGGCCGAATGGAACTGGTGTATATGGAAGAAGGGGAAGGTGTTTTTTATGATGCAATGACCTTTTGGAACAATAACGAAGGAATCGCTATAGGTGATAGTGTCAATGGTTGTTTGTCTATTATCATCACCCGTGATGGGGGTAATACATGGCATAAAATACCTTGTAGTGAGTTACCTAAAGGTATAGAGGGGGAAGGAGCCTTTGCGGCGAGTAATACCAACATTAAAACCCTTGGCGATAAAACTTGGGTGGTAACCACAAGTAGTAGACTGTTTTTTTCTGGAGATAAGGGAAAAACTTGGGAAGTAATACAAACACCGATAATACATAATGAACCAACACAAGGCATTTACTCTATAGATTTTTGGGATGAAAATGTGGGCATAGTCTTTGGCGGAGAATATACAAAGCCTGATGCTAATAGCGCTAATAAAGCCATTACAAAAGATGGCGGTAAAACTTGGCAATTGATAGCCAATGGCGAACACCCTTCATATAAAAGTTGTGTTCAGTTTGTGCCAAATACAGAAGGTAAAGAAATTGTAGCACTTGGTTTTACAGGAATTTCATATTCTGCCAATCAAGGTAAAAAATGGAAACAACTCTCTAGTGAATCTTTTTATACGCTACGTTTTTTAAATGATTCTATAGCCTATGCCGCAGGGAAAAACAAGATTGCTAAGCTGACTTTTAAATCGATTAAAAATCCCTTAGATTAGTAATCGTAAAAAAGAAATATACGTGCTTGATGACGTATATATAATTGTTGTGCAACATAACCAAACCCAATGGGAATACAAGCAGATAATCCGAATCTAATTGAATTACTTCTTGAACAAAATAAAAAGCTTCAAGAAGATAGAAAGATTGTGCTTTCAAAAATAAATCCTTGGTTAGACATATTAGAAAAGAGTTCATATTCAAAAATTGAAAAGAAACAGAAGCGTAAAGAAATTATTGATATTGGGAATTTTATACACTATTTTGATTCAAGCATAGAAATCGAAAATGCATTAAGTGAAAGTCCTGATTTTATAGTAAAACAAAATGAATTAAATATTGGTGTCGAATTAAAGGATTTAGTAATTCGTCAGAATGAAAAAGAAAAAGAGGGAATTTTAAAATCACTTTTTGAGCAAATTAAAACAGAATTAAAAAGTGAGGAGAAATCTCTTTGTGGACTATATCGTATAGAATTAATTGATGAAAATCTATCCTTAAAAAAGAAAGATAAAGAAGCTCTCAAAAAAGAAATAATTGCTCTGATTAAAGGTCTGCAAATAGAACAAGAATATGTAAAAGCTATAAAGAAAAGACCAATGTCTGAAATTAGCATTTACAAAGGAGAAACTACAATTGTTGGAAACTTGAAACGAACAGTTGTTGAAGAAAAAATAAAGACAAAAGAAATTAAATTAAAAAGTTACTCAAATGAAAATCTTAATGAAATTTGGTTACTATTAGTCGTTGGAGGAGCTGAAAAATCATCTGATTATTCATTTTTCGATTCTGACATTAAAGGCAAACCGTTTAAATCAAATTTTGACAGGATATTTATTTACGACTTTTTTCATAGAGAAATAACCGAATTAAAATTACGTCGCACAATAACTAAGCCTTCGTATGGTCGGCATGACGCAACATGATGGCGGTGTTGACTGAACCGGCTGCTTTGCCGATACTATGGAGATTGTTATGCGTTTATGGTGTTTTGGAAGGATTAAATAAGGGGGGTAGTTGTTGTTCCTTGAATAGTTGATTTATACGTTATTAAAGTGCTTTTACAGCATTGATTTTTCAAAACAACTGAAATATACACTCACGTAGCAACCAATACTTTTAAATCGATTAAAAATCCCATAGATTAGTAATCGTAAAAAAAAGAAATATACGTACTTGAGTACGTATATACAATTGTAGTACAACATTAACCACGAATACAGAAATTGACAAAAGCAAAAAATATTAGAGTTTTAGAATTAAGAGAAATCACTCTTGCGAAAGTTGAATATAAAGGCAGTTTTCAAGGAATTGGAAAAGCCTATGGAAAATTAATGAATTGGGCTCGTGCAAATGGATTTTCAAACTCTAAAACGAACAAAACACTAACAATTTATCACGATGACCCAAACGAAGTCGGAATGAATAATGTACGACAAAGTGCTTGTATTATAACAGACAGACCTTTTCAAACGACAAGTGGAATTAAAAAAGTAGAATTTAATGCTGGAAAATGTGTTGTGGGGAGATATGAAATTTCATATTTTGAATTCAAAAATGCGTGGACTGAAATGTTTGAATGGATAAATAAAAATGGATTAAAAATTTCAGAAAAGGATGCTTTTGAAGTATATCAGAACAACTCAAATACTCATCCGAATAAAAAGTGTATTCTTGATATTTGTATTCCAATTGAATAAAATAACGTTGTACAATAACTAAGCCATCATGTTGGGTCGTACCGACCACACGAAGGCTTAGTTATTGTGTGTAGTTTTCTATTCACGTTCAACTCCACCTACAAAATTCAAAACGTTACTAGCAGCAATTGAAGCTTCGTTTAATGATTTTTCTATATCTTTAGTTTTCAGCCATTCAATACTAAAGGCTGCTTGAAAAGCATCTCCACAACCTGTTGTGTCAACAATTTTATCAACTTCAATCGCTTTTTGGTAATATCTTTTATTTTCAAAAAGAGCTACACTACCTTTTGCTCCTAAAGTCGGCACTATTAGTTTTTCCTTTTGGGAAGAAAGTTTTTGTAGTTCATCTAGCATTTCTTCTTTACCACTCAGAAAAACAATGTCGATATTGTCTATATGTTCTTCGATAAAGTCAATTCCAATGTAGTCTAAAAAGTCAATTACTATTAATTGATTTTTATTCCGTCTCTTTAAAAGTTCTTTCAAATTTGGATCACCAGCTGGCATTGCAACAATTTTACTGTCAGCTAATGAATCCCAATCACTTTCTGATAATCTAAACTTATCAAATGCGCCTCCATTCCAACTATCGTTTTTAAAATATCTGTCTCCTTTTTCATTAATGAAAATTTTATTTGATGCAGTCGGTTCGTTAATCTGGTATAGCCTAGAACGATTTATATTTAATTTATCTAATTGGTTTTCTATTAGTTTTCCAAATTTATCTTTTCCAATTGCCCCAATTACTGAAGTGTCTCCATATCCTAAAAGTTTGCATTGAGTAGCAAAGTTCAATGAATTTCCTCCAACGTAAATTTTATCCAATTCAGGAAAGAAATCAACACAAAAAGATGTTAATGCTGTTATTTTCATTTCTGTTTTGTATTACACACAACGGACTTGTGTATGAAACGTAGCGTGCAAACAGACACTAATTTTCGGATTAACACAGAGCCGAATTTTTATATTTTGTTTTTAATTTTTCTCTTTTAAAAGCCAAATTAAAAATTTGGCGGAATTTTTAAATATACACAAACCTTTCGGTTTAGCAATTATTAGCTATGTTTTATACACCGTGTTGTGGTGTCGTACTTTTTATGCGATTTAGTATTGCTTTCCTAAAATCAGTTCCTAAATTATCCAGAAATCCAGAGTAGTGACAGTAATAAATTGTTCCATTTTTATCTTCTTCTTTTACAGTCATTACACCATCATCAAATTCCGCTAAATGGTAGTAATTTCCATCGTCAAGTCCAGTTGAATATATTTCAGATACTCCAAGTATTCTAAAATCTTCAAAATCAACTCCTTCTGATTTTTCAATTATTTTCAAATATTCATCAGGTAGTTTTGAGTCAATATTTTTCGTGTAATTTTCCAAGAATTGTTTCCCAATAGGTTGAAAAACTTGATTTATAGATTGAATTGTATTTAATTCTCCAAGCAAACCATTAAATTTTGGAATCGATTTAATTTTCTCTTTTTTTAAAGTAGTTTGAGCAAAGCTATTTGGATCATTATTTATTTTTTTGCTCGTAATATCAATTGAGGTTTCTTTCATAATTGACTTTGGATTTGGCCTTATTTTCCAACCCCAAATACGTCCGTCATAATTGTCAAATTCGATGTAATATTTCTCGCTTTTTACTTTAAACCTAATTGTTGCAAGTTTACTTTCATCTTTTCTGTTATATTTCAAGTTGTCGGAAATTGGATTTTCATTATTTTCATAAAGTTCCATTGACATACTTTTTTCCCAATATTGTCTCCATTTTCTTTTTGGCTCAAAATATTCAATTTGGGATTTTAACTTTATTTGAGTTTTGTAATCAAACATTTCGTAAAGTTCAGAAAGCAGTTTTTTTTCTAAAAGACTAAACCCTTTTTTGTTGAATTTAGGTCGTCTTTTATTTATTGAAATAATAGCAAATAAAACTATAATTCCTATAATGGTTCCTAATATTATTAAAATACTTTTCATTTAGTTTTCGTCTTAAGCACAATGGTTTAGCTATGAATAGTAAGGGAGCAAACTAGCGTTTGCTTTCTGCCACTCACATAGCGAAATCTTTTTGTTTTGTTTTTCTTTTCCTTGTTTAAAACAAAATCCCAAAGATTTTGAGGACATCATAAAAATACAAAAACCTTTCGATTATGCTCGAAGCCCGTATTGTTTATAGGTTGTGTTGCAAACGGTTTTCATTCCATTCAGTAGAACAATCTCGATATACATAAAACAAATTCTGATAGTTCAAACCCAGCAAGAGCAGTTAAAACAGATATTTCATTTTTAAATTCCTTTTTCTTAAACCAAGTCAGCAAATACAGGCTCAATGGAATTATCATTAGGAATTGTAATTCGCCCCAATGCTGAAGATTCATAAAGCTCCAAATAAAAGAAGTAAATGCAAATAGTCCAATTAACATGCTTGTCCATTTACCTTCGATTGCGCACCAAATTGTAAACCCCAACGTCAGTAGTCCGAAACTAAAAAACGAAATATTTATGTCAATATATTCTTTGAAAAAGGAAAGTCCAACACTTAAAATTAGCCCGATTAGTATTATTTTTAAGATAACCGGTTTGGTCTGGCGAAAAAACAAAAGCCCTATTAGCGCTCCAACTAAGAATATTATTTGCTCGAAGTTCATTTAACTGTTTGCTAACGGTTTTGCGTATGATTTCGTTGTGTGTAAAAAGATACTACATTTCGGATTAAACACAGAGCGGAATTTTTATATTTTGTTTTAACTTTTCTATTTTAAAGCCAAATTAAAAATTTGGCGGTTTTTACAAATGGACATATACCTTTCGGTTTAGCATTTACTAGCTATGTTTTATACACCGTGTTGAAACTTAGTAGTTATTTACTATTTTAAACTTATTGTTTTCTATTAATTCCAATAGATTCTCTTTCCAGTTTTTTGCCAATGAGCCACCATTATCATTTTCCATCGAATCTGTAATCACTCCATTTAGAAGATATTCAGCTGAAGCAACGACCTTCTTATTATTAACACTTAAACCAGCTGGTCCTCTTGAAAAATGATGTTCGTGCATTGGCATTTCAGAATAAGTAATTTTAAAACCATTTTCACATATTTCTTTTGCTCGAACATTAAATTCATGATCGATGATTGAAAGAATGACTAGAATCTGAGGACTAGCCCAAGAACCTGACTTTAGACGATTCCATAAATCAGTTTTTATTTCAGACTGCAATTTTCTGTCAATTTTAAGAGTTGCTAGCGAAGCTACCAGATGTGTTCTCCAATCTTCATTTTTTAATAATAATCTAATTCCATTTACCACGTCACTACTTGAATTTTGAGATACTAAATAATCAAGTCTATCAATACTTTTGGTGAGATTCCATTCTTTAGGTGGGTTAGGAATATCATGTAAATTCATAAGTGGTAAATGATTAGGATGTCCATTCCAAAAATCATTAAAAATTCCAAAATTGGGTTTTTTACTCATCTTTTTCTATTCTGACTAACGTACTATTAAGTTTTTGAAAATCAGCATTTTAAAAACAGTCAAATTTTTGAGTTTTTATTCAAATTTCCAACCACAAGTTACTCAATTTTACGTTAGCCTACGTACTAAAGTTTCTGAGATCTATGGGGGATTAATCACGACGGTTTAGCATCGAGTAGACAAGGGGAATTTCACCCCAAGTCTCTCACAGAACCGTACGTGATAGTCTCCCATCATACGGCTCTTG
>CANMFQ010000042.1 GCA_947497145.1 uncultured Flavobacteriaceae bacterium | reverse complement strand
GTATGACTAGGATTCATTTCCGAAGAGGAATTCCCATCTTTAAAATCCCATGCGTACGATACTACACCCACATCATCGGTAGAATTACTACCTGTAAAAGTAACATTCAATGGAGCTGCGCCGCTCAAAGGAGTGGCTGAGGCTACTGCAGTAGGCGCTTCATTTGTTGTTCCAACAGTTATCGTAACCATTGCTGTATCCGTAAGACCATCTGCATCAGTAACCGTAAGTGTTACATTATACGTACCTGCCGTCGTAAATGTATGACTAGGGTTCATTGCTGAAGATGTATTACCATCTTTAAAATCCCATGCGTACGATACAACACCTACATCATCGGTAGAATTGCTTCCTGTAAAAGTAACATTCAATGGAGCTGTGCCGCTCAAAGGAGTGGCTGAGGCTACTGCAGTAGGCGCTTCATTTGCTGTTCCAACAGTTATCGTAACCATTGCTGTATCCGTAAGACCATCTGCATCAGTAACCGTAAGTGTTACATTATACGTACCTGTCGTCGTAAATGTATGACTAGGGTTCATTGCTGAAGATGTATTACCATCTTTAAAATCCCATGCGTAGGATACTACACCCACATCATCGGTAGAATTGCTTCCTGTAAAAGTAACATTCAATGGAGCTGTGCCGCTCAAAGGAGTGGCTGAGGCTACGGCAGTAGGCGCTTCATTTGCTGTTCCAACAGTTATCGTAACCATTGCTGTATCTGTAAGACCATCTGCATCAGTAACCGTAAGTGATACATTATACGTACCTGCCGTCGTAAATGTATGACTAGGGTTCATTGCTGAAGATGTATTACCATCTTTAAAATCCCATGCGTACGATACTACACCCACATCATCGGTAGAATTGCTTCCTGTAAAAGTAACATTCAATGGAGCTACGCCGCTTAAAGGTGTTCCCGTTGCTACAGCATGAGGTCCCTCTCTCATTTCACCTATATTCCATGTAAATTGTGTATTTTCCGTCGCGGATGGCATACCATTGTTAGCTACTGTCACCGTCACATTATATGGACTACCATCAGCAGCTCCTGTACTATTAGCTCTTGTTGATTCTGACGCAGCCGTTAATTGCGCATCCGAATAATTAACTCCGTCTATCTTATACAAAGCTACCTTATCAATTGCGTGACCCAGAGAGCGTTCAGAAATTTCCATGGTATATGTGCCTGCATTAGCAAACCAAACATAAATGTCATGTGGATCATTATCACTAGTTCTTGCCTGCCAACCATAAACCTGAGAAGAACCACCAGAACGGTATATCTTAAAGTAGCCGTTACTACCATTACCTTCTGGGGTAGTATTTGCAGTTATTCTATTACTACCTTTAGGGAAAACAACATTGACTGGGTTAGCGGACTGTATATTAGCTATCATACTGGCCTCATCTACAGGGGTTCCTTTGTATCCAAAGAACCACACATCGTTATTATTAGGAAAACGTAACCAATTATCATTCTCTTCAGTAGCATCTGGCCCATTAAAAAAGCTTCTCCAATTAACCCGATACACCCCAGGGGTACTTATCGCTATTTGATAAGGTATCGTTCCTCCGTTCTGCGTACTGAAATGATTAGATCCTGCCACAATTCCTGTTGCTCCTCCATCTGTTGTTTGCGTCCAAGAAGGCTCTAAGGTTCCTGATTCTGCTTCTATTACAACCAATCCGTTTTGCTCTTGAAAAGCGCCGTCACTTGAATCGCCCGCAGATACTGTACCTGATATTAATCCAGTCGTTGGATTGATGGTCAAAATTGGAGGCAAGCCCGTAGCACTATAAGTACTAGCACCATTAGCTTCTATCTGTAGAGAAATAGTATCCCCCTCATTATTATTTTGATTACCAGGGTTTGTTATTCTCAAGGTATCATCATAATTTGTTAAGTTAATAACTTTGGTCTCCCCTTTATTATAAGTGATCGTTAAAATCGCATTTCTATTAGCTCCGATTCCTGTTAAACTAACACCAATAGTATGTGTTGAATTAGCAGCCAACAACTGATTGGTTAGTTTGCCAGTAACAATAGTAAAATCACTTGCATTTGGTCCTGACAATTCCATTGAAGTAACAAAAACAGCAACATTACCCTCTTGAGTTGTGATATCGAAATTTTCAGTTGCACCATCAGCTATCAAAACTTTAGATGGTGTCGTTACACCACTTGCCGTACTTGGCATACCATTAGGTAAATCATAGCCTAAATATTCCATATTCCTCTGATTACCGCCACCTATCGTTGGTGATCCCCCTAGAATATAGACTCCTTGATTTGAGACTATAGCTTGCGTACCATGACGTTGATAATTCAGGTCATCGATCCGTGACCACGTTTGTGTTTCTGGATCATACGCCTCGGTTATTTTCAAAGCCCCTGTTGTATTTACCCCGTAAACTATTTGATTTTGTACTTCACCACCAATAACAATTAATTTACCCTCAAAAGCAGCTGTTGCCGCTCCTCCTCTTGGTGTAGGGATATTTTGAGATGCCGGAAGCGTAGTCCATGTTCCTGATGCAAAATTAAACACATCAACTTCCGAAATAGTAGGAGCAAAAACTCCCCCTTGTCCACCAGATAATCTTCCTCCAGCAACATATAAATTACCTCCAATTACAGCACTGCTAAAATGGTCTCTAGCATGGGGAGCGTCTACTAATGCAGTCCAAACTCCAGTAGCTGGGTCGTACTCATCAAACCAAGGAACATAACCTCCATCATGACCGTCTGTATTTCCGCCTACGATATAAAACTTATCATTATAAACAGATACCCCAGTAGCGCCACGTTTTCTTGTCGTTGGAATCGCTGGCCCTTTAATCCATTCATTTGTCGCTGGATTAAACATCCATATAAAATCTGATGAAGTTTCATTAGGATAGCTATTGGTTTTAAAAGCAGCAATCACCCATATAAGCCCCTTATATTCCACTGCCTGAAAATGATTAAAATCAAAAGGCGCTGAGTTGGTCAAATTCATCCAAGAGTCATTGGTATAATCGTAAACATCAACTGTTTTAGCATTTTCGCGTCCACCCATCAAGTAAAACTTATCTCCTGCTTGTACAAGAGAACACTCATGACGTGCCGTATAGTTTTCATTCTCATCTTTATCAACCCATACATTTGACCCTACAATCCATTGAAAACTGATTGTAGTAGCATCTGAGGTAAAAATATCATTATCGTTCACCGTAATGGTAACAGTATACGGGCTATTCGCTATAGCATTCGCATCAATAGTGCCTCCTATTTGTCCATTTGTAGGTTCAATAGTTATCCCTGGGGGCAAACCAATGGCCGCATATTGTAAATTACCATCACCTCCATAAGCATTTACGCCTAAGCTTCCATCCAGTTCGTCTTCAGGGTTATTGAACTGCTGTGCAATGGGATGCACATAAATCGGTGTTTGATCATCAGGTGCACTTAAAATTTCAATGGCATTAATTAATGGATTTTCTATCGTAGCATGTAAAAATTTAATATCTATTGTTCCATCAGTTACTCTTAACGTATGGGTAATCATCGTTCCTACTTCATGACCATATGTACCTGACAAATCAATATTATTGAGCAAGGGTAAAACAACATCTTCTATTTCAACATCAAAAATGCGGCTTCCTGGTTGAACAGTTCCATAAAAACTATCGCCCATATACAAGCGTATTTCATAATTCCCGCTCTGATTTACAGGAAAAGAATAGGTCATATTTGGCGCACCAGCAACATTATCAAAACGCTCAGAAGCATATATTCCTAATGGTGTAGTACTTTGATCAACGGAGTCATCAACAGGAATATTGGTAGAGAGATAAACCATATTCACGCCAGCTTCAGATAAATAGTTTGACCTGTCTTCAACCGTATCAGCACTCCAATTAATACCATTGTCTATAGCTGTAATCTCTTCGCCTCCACAATTAACACGATAAAGTGCTTGGGGTTGATCTGTAACTGTAACTGTAACTGATTGCATTGCTGCAAGCCCATTAGTATCTGTAGCTGCAATTGTAATAGTAGAAACTCCGTCCCCAAGATGTGATACAATAAGGTTATTTCCATTAATGCTCGCCCCGACAACAGCCGGATTACTATTTGATTGAACGGTATAAGTCAAATTTTCAACCCCATCATTATCATCAAAAAAATTGTTTAATGCTATAGTTTCATTGGGCGCGTTTACTGTTTGTGTATAGTCAACAAGTTCATTTATAATGCTAGGTTTCTCTGCAATCACATTTAAGAAATCCCAAGTTCCTTCTAACTCAACGCCCTCAGTATTTGAAGTACCGATAAACCCAACTGCCAAATCTTTATTTGCTTGTTGTATGGCATTTAATATACTTCCCTGAGCAGTTATTGTAGTAACAAGATTTCGTACGCCATTATCTTTAGCATATTCTATTTTAACTTCACCATTTGCCGGGTCTACAACAAAATAAAAATTGATTGAATTATTAGGGCGGTCTGCTTCTGCTATTGGCACATTAATTGATGACTGCGGAACATCATTAATTTCTTGCAAGACTGTAATACCTTGGGTAGTTAATACTACTTTTATGTAATTGCTTTGCGTTCCATCACCTATAAAATGACCTAATTCCCCTCCAATTACAGCAGTATTCCCATACAAACGCAAAGGTCCAGAAAGGTTTACTAAATTTCCAGTCACTTCAAATTCACCCGTATTCATATCAGTTTGCACCCCATATTGATATGCTTTTTCTTGCGTATTTGTAGTACCTAAGGCAGTACCCGATGTCATATGTGAGGTCATTAAACCTGGTGCTCCTCCTAACACGTCATCAGGGTTTGGTCCTTGTCCTCTTTTATCAATCCAATCTAACCAATTGGCAGCTGTATTGCCATTATTCATGAGCCCCGTCATTCCCAGTCCAAAAATACCTCCAAGACCTTGTTGGTCATTAAAAAGATCATTTCGTATAGGTAATTCAAAAGCATCGCTACCAGAAGTTGTTACGTCACCCAATTGAAAGGGGTCATTAGCATCTAAAATACCATCGGCATCATCATCGGTATCATTTAAATCTGAAATTAAAGTTCCTGCTGCTACTTTATCAAAATCATTAGGTTGCGAGCCGCCATTACATGCATCTGTAGTATTATCTACCTCATCTTGATTGGTATACCCATCACTGTCATAATCAGCCGTAGGATCATAATCCTCATCACTTGGGTCTATACATATCACAGCGTCTGCAGGTTCAAAAACCACAATTTTTCCATTTAGGGTACCTGCCCAAATTGTTCCAGGAAAAACATCAGTATCACTATTACAGGTAATCCCTAAAGCATTACCTCCAATACCTTGTAAAAAGTTTTGATTTAAATTTTGTAATCTACCATCTGCATTCAATTCTACCCTTCTTATTCTCCCTGAATTATGGCCCGCTAAAAGGTTTCCTTTCATAGCGCCATCAAAATTGGACGCCGTATACTCATCAATGCCATTGGTATTTGTTCCCCAAACGGTAACTGGATTATCGGTATCTCCATCTGGGTTTGGCCCTGAAGGATCTCTCCAATCTCCTTCTACAGGATGCGCCGTTGAAATTGGAGGCCAGTTAGCAGGCAATGCGATACTTGCATCTGCCGTAGAACCTGGCGTAGATACATCAGGGTCGTATGTGAGTGTTCTAAAAACAGCTCCCGAAGTACCTTGAGCTGCTGGTGCGGTAAACAAACCTGCACTCATAGGGTTTGCTCTTGTGGGATTTGGGTGTCCGCCATAAAAACTACCCGGCGTATAGGTTTGCAGATTAGTTGTCACCAATTCTAAATGATCAAGATTATGTATTCGTTCTCCTCCAGATTGTATTGCACTGCCAGGTTCATTATTGTCATATTCGTTGGTAACCATGCCTCCTCCCTCATTTACAGGAAAGCCACCCCAACCATTATTAGGTCCATTATCAGTTACATACAATGCGCCACTTTCAGTAACCACCAAATCATAGGCATTACGAAAACCGGGGGCAAATATTTGAACAGGGCCACCTGGCACCACAATAGCTTGGTTAAGTCCATCATTACCTCCAAAAGGATCATTAACATCAACACCATCATACCCTGGAGCATTTGGATCCAAAATTCCATTTACGTTTGCTCTCGTAGGATCATCTAAAGTGGGTAAATCATAAATATAATTTCGACCGTTATCAGAAAGTATCGGCATGGCATTAATTGCATCTAAATCAACAGATAATACAGCACCAGATAAAGCATATTCACAGGTATAAACAAAATTTTCAGAAGGACCACCGCCATTTGTATGCCCACCTTGCGCTACCACTAAATAATTCGTACCATTAATAGTGACCAATTCTAAACCATTTGTAGCATGATTTTCTTCTGATCGGGGAAGTCCACGAACCAAATCAACAACATCCCAAGAGGTTCCATTCCAGCTAAACCGCGTGATAACACCAGAATTCGTATCTAAATCAATATCTCCATTACCACCACCACTACCAGCACCAATACGATAATCACTGGAACTCACATAAATTATGGGGTTTGCTGCTGTACCACCAACAGTTATTCCAATAGTTTCTCTTTCCCTTGAATCGTGCAGACTGCCATCATCATTATGATCAGACATTGTTAAAATATCATCTAAAGTCTCAACTGCAGTCACCACATAATTGGTAGCACTGCTACGTTCAATGGTCAAGATTTTAATTGCACCCGGATATTCCGCAACATAAAGTCTGCCATCAGGGCCATACATCAAAGAAGTAACCCCGCTTGATACCGAGCCATTTCCATTAAAATTCAACGAACTTTGCGTGAAATTAATTTGGGCTTGTAGTGCACTGATACTAAAAAAAACAACAAAGATTAAAAAAAATGTATACTGCTTTTTAAGGTGCGTAAGTGATGAAAAATAATTTAAAAGAAGAACAGGTAAATGGTTTGGTTTTTTCATTAAAAAACATGAATATTGTTAACATATAAATTACTGTAGGAGTAGATTGGGTTGTTTTGCAGGGCTGAATTTATGTTCACACCTAGGTATATGGAAAAAAAAAGGGTATTTTTCGTTCAAACATAGCAGTTCATCGACAAAGTGCTTATTTAACGATAATTAGAAGGCTTGTACAAAAGTGGCACAACCTTGTTTTTTTCATTTTTGAAACACAATTATTTACTACGAAACAATTAAAACATGAAGAGATATAACACTTCCTTTAAGCCCGTATTCAAAGACATTTTTTTTGATAACACAAAGGAGATAACTAGCATAGTTAGCTGGAATAATACATTTAAAATTGCAAATGGAAATTGTACTGTTTTTCTATCAGTAATAATAACAAATATTCTGGATTCTTTTACTTAAACCACCTCGAACCCAGTGATGGCTATTTTTTTCAACTCAAAGTTCGTAACGAAATTAAAGGAATAATTCACTGGTGGTTAGCCTAATTTTTTTAATAAACATTGGTCTTACATTTAAACTATTCAATTACAGATAAATAGTAATGCGAATGCGATACGCTATACCTCCTTCAAATAGGCGAGCACATTATTTTCAATACGGTTTTGAATATCTGATATGTCGGCTTTCACAAAAGATTCACCCGTAATATTCTCATAGAGTTCTATGTAGCGTTCTGATACGCTTTCAATATACGCATCGCTCATCTCTGGAACTGTTTGCCCTTCAAGGCCTTGAAAATTATTTTGAATTAACCATTGCCGTACAAACTCTTTAGAAAGTTGTTTTTGCGCCTCTCCCCTATCTTGACGTTCTTGGTAACCATCAGCATAAAAATAGCGCGAGGAATCTGGCGTATGAATCTCGTCGATTAAAACAATTTTGCCATCCCTAGTTTTGCCAAATTCATATTTGGTATCTACCAAAATTAATCCTCTTTTCGCTGCGATCTCCGTTCCTCTTGCAAATAAGGCTTTGGTATACTTTTCAAGTACCGCATAATCATCTGAAGAAACAATACCTTTTTCTAAAATAGCTTCTTTGGAGATATCTTCATCATGGTCTCCGTGCTCTGCCTTTGTTGCTGGTGTAATAATAGGTTCAGGAAATTTATCATTTTCTTTCATTCCTTCTGGCATGACAACGCCGCATAATACACGTTTTCCCGCTTTATATTCTCTAGCTGCATGCCCAGACATATACCCACGAATAACCATTTCAATTTTAAAAGGCTCACAGGCAGCCCCAACCGCAACATTTGGATCTGGTGTTGCTGTTAGCCAGTTGGGCACAATATCAGCTGTATCAGCCATCATTTTTGTTGCAATTTGATTGAGAATCTGGCCTTTGTACGGAATTCCCTTTGGCATAACCACATCAAATGCCGAAAGCCTATCAGTAGCTACTATTACTAAAAGGTCATTTTCTAAAGTATATACTTCTCTAACCTTACCTTTGTAAACACTTTTTTGGTTTGGAAAGTTGAAGTCTGTATCAATAATGGTCGTACTCATATGCTGTTATAAATTGAATATCAATGAAATTTCAGGTGTTACCTGTCTTTGAATTGTGATGCCACAAATTTACAATTATAAAAAATGAAAATGCATCTTTGGTAAAAGCTATCTAGTTTTGATGTTCTATACTCTTATAGGCTGCAATTACCTTTTTTACTAATTTATGGCGAATAACATCTTTATCATCTAAATAAATCACCTCAATACCGTCTACATTTTGAAGCACTAAAATAGCCTCTTTTAAACCAGATATCACTCTTCTCGGCAAATCTATTTGACCGGGGTCGCCAGTAATTAAAAATTTTGCATTTTTACCCATTCGCGTTAAGAACATTTTCATTTGGGCATGGGTGGTATTTTGTGCCTCATCTAAAATCACAAAGGCATGGTCTAAAGTTCGCCCTCTCATAAATGCCATAGGGGCAATTTGAATAGTACCATTTTCAATATAATGTGTTAGTTTTTCAGCTGAAATCATATCTCGTAAAGCATCGTACAATGGTTGCATATACGGATCTAATTTTTCTTTTAAATCACCGGGCAAAAAACCTAAATTCTCTCCTGCTTCAACAGCGGGCCTCGTTAAAATAATACGTTTTACCTGCTTCTCTTTCAGCGCCTTAACGGCTAAAGCAACTCCTGTATACGTTTTACCAGTTCCTGCAGGGCCAATAGCAAATACCATATCATTCTTTTTGGCTGCATCAACCAATTTTCGTTGGTTTGGCGTTTGCGCTTTAATTAACCTTCCACTTACCCCGTGTACTAATGTTTCTCCGCTGGCATTTGATGATTTTGTATCCTCTTCTCCATCACTCATTAATAATCTTTCAATGGCATTTTCATCAATCTTGTTATATTTAATAAAGTAATGGGTAAGCATATCAAAGCGTTTTTCAAACTCTTCAAGCAAGGGCTCATCACCGTATACTTTTATTTTATTTCCGCGCGCTACAATTTTTAACTTTGGAAAATATTTCTTTAATAAATTGATGTTTTCATTACCCTGACCAAAAAATTCTCTAGGGCTAATCTCCGTAAGTTCTAATATAAGTTCGTTCAAAAAACAGGGTCTTTTAGTGAAGCCTGAAAATATAATTTCGCTAGGCTATTTTTTTGAGTAATTTTGTTCAACAAATTTAGGTAAAAAACAGATTTCTTAATGAACTCGTCTTGACTTTTTCTTTTACCTGCAAATTATGCATTTTACGCCATAATTATCGGTTACAAATCAAAAGTCAAGACGAGTTTAATCAAAAACATATCAACATTGCTACATGGCAATTATAACGCTCACTACCGATTTTGGACTAAAAGATCACTTTGTAGGTGCTTTAAAAGGAAGCATATACAGAGAATTAGCCGATGCCAAAATTGTTGATATTTCGCATGGCATTAGCCCATTCAACATACAAGAATGTGCCTATATCTTAGAAAATGCATATAAAAATTTTCCAAAAGGCACCATTCATATAGTAGGCGTAGATTCTGAACCTACTATTGAAAACCAGCATGTAGCTGTTTTATTAGACGATCATTATTTTATTAGTGCTAATAACGGCGTAATAGGTTTAATAACTTCAGAAATTAATCCTGAAAAAATAGTTGAAATAAATATTCCAAATCCGCTACACGGTTCTTTCCCTGTAATGGATGTATTTGTTCAAGTTGCTTGTCATATTGCTCGTGGAGGCACACTAGAGGTGGTTGGTAAACCTTTTGATAATTTAAAAGATCTGACAGGGTTTTTACCCAGTGTCACTGATAATGGCAACAAAATTATTGGCAGTGTCATTTATATTGACAATTACGGTAATGTGGTTACCAATATTCAACGGAAATTTTTTGAAGCCTACCGCAAAGGAAGAGAATTTGAGCTAAACGCCAGAACAACCAAAATAAAACAGATTTACAATACCTACAGTGAGATTATTAATTTTGATTTAGAAAAAGAAAAACGCAAAGGACCCGGGGATCTACTAGCGCTATTCAACTCTTCTGATTATGTTGAACTCGCTATTTACAAAAGTGATTTAAATACTGTAGGTGGTGCCTCATCACTTCTCGGTTTAGACTACAGAGACACCATAACTATAAACTTTAAATAATGCTTGTTCGTATTGTAAAACTCACGTTTAAAAGTGGGTGTATTGATGATTTTAAACAGATTTTTGAAGCAAGTAAAGTAGGTATTCGTAATTTTGAAGGATGCCAGTTTTTAGAGCTATACCAAGATAAAAAAGACGCTACCGTTTTTTTCACCTACAGCTTTTGGAAACATGAAACACATTTAAACGCTTACCGTGATTCAGACTTTTTTAAAACGGTTTGGGCAAAAACAAAGCCGCTCTTTGCCGACAAGCCAGCAGCATGGAGCGTAAACAAGCTAGACAGTTTGCCCTAAGCTTTGTATCGCTAGTATACAGCACTTAAAGCTATAGCATAACAATGGGTTCATAGTAAATGAAAAAAATGGTTTTAAAGAAGTGTACTTTCACAAGAATTAAAGCACTCCTTTCTAATTTAAACAATCAATTTATAATACTTATAAACATCTGCCACCGTATAAATAAGAAAAGCTACTGCCTAATACACGGCTCACAAAACAAAACATCTTCCTTAAACACTATAAACACGGCTTTTTTACGGAGGGAAATTCATTTTAAACCATCTTGTCTTTGGTTTAAAAACACAGATTAGTGTTAATAAGTTTGTTTCGTTAAAAAGTACTTTTAAAATATCTTTGCTCGTCTGATATTTGTGATTAAATCTATCAGGCATACAGCAAAAGAAACTAAAACATACAGCACATGAAATTTATAGTATCCAGCACCTATCTTTTAAAACAACTACAGGTTTTGGGCGGTGTTATTAACAATAGCAACACCTTACCCATATTGGATAATTTCTTGTTCGATTTAAAACAGAACAAGCTTACCGTTTCTGCTTCTGATTTAGAAACTACAATGAGTTCTGTTTTAACTGTTGAATCTGATAATGAAGGCGTAATTGCGGTACCAGCAAGATTATTACTAGAAACCTTAAAAACTTTTCCTGAGCAACCACTTACCTTCGTTGTTGAAGATAATAATACGGTTGAAATTAGCTCAAACCATGGCAAATATGCCTTGGCTTATGCTGATGGGGCTGAGTTTCCAAAAGCAGTAGAGCTAGCAAACCCAAGTGCTACAACTATTCTTGGTGATATTTTAGCAACAGCCATAAACAAGACAATTTTCGCCGCCGGAAATGATGATTTAAGACCTGTAATGAGCGGCGTTTTCTTCCAATTTTCTCCAGAAAACTTAACATTTGTTGCTACTGATGCACATAAATTGGTAAAATATCAACGTGAAGATATTGCAGCATCTGAAGTAGCAGAATTTATAATGCCCAAAAAACCTTTAAATCTTTTGAAAGGTATTTTAGCAGGAAGCGAATCAGAAGTTCTAATTGAATATAACGATAGTAATGCTAAATTCAGTTTTGAAGACACCGAGCTAATTTGTCGTTTAATTGATGGAAAATACCCGAACTACGAAGCAGTTATCCCAAAAGAGAATCCTAATAAATTAACCATTTCTAGAAATCAGTTTTTAAGTTCTGTTCGTAGGGTTTCTATTTTCTCAAACAAAACAACGCACCAAATACGACTTAAAATTGCTGGAGCAGAATTAAATATTTCAGCTGAAGATATTGACTACAGCAACAAAGCAGAAGAGCGCTTAACCTGTGCATACCAAGGTGATGATATGCAAATAGGTTTTAACTCACGTTTTTTAACAGAAATGCTTAATAACTTAACCTCTGACGAAGTATCGCTAGAGATGAGCTTACCAAATAGAGCGGGAATTTTAGCTCCTATTGATGGTCTTGATGAAGGTGAAAATGTTACCATGCTTGTTATGCCTGTGATGTTAAACAGTTAACAATAGAGCAATATACATATACCAAATGGCAGTTATTTTTATCAAAATAGCTGCCATTTTTTGTATCTCAAAAAGCATTGCAAAAGAAAACGCCATCTATCTTTTCAGCTAAATGGCGTTACACTTTTTGGTTATAACCGTAGTACGTACAACCTATTTTTTACTACACAAACTTCATTGTCATCGGATAATATGGCGACTCTCCGTTACTAGCACGGATGGCATTTATAATAGGAAAAATAAAATAGCCTATGCCTAAGACTATAAAGCCCAGTAAACCTAGTCCGAAAAGTAATATCAGCGGAATACAAAGCAATACATAAATAAACATACTGATTCTAAAATTGATAATTGCCCTTCCGTTTTCATCCATATTAATGACTGCATCCTTTTGTGTGAGCCATATTATCAGTGGCACTATAAAACCGCCGATACCGGTTACAAAATCTAATAATTGACTTAAATGTGTAATTGCTAATAATGACCTATTTTCTGCTTGCATGATCTGAGATTTTAAGGCTTGCTGTTACACAAGCTGATTGATGTACTTATATGACGCACAACATGCATAATTGTTACAAAAAAATATCGATTACAATTTTTGTTGCAGCTTTAACAACTTCATTTTGTCTTTAGAAAGTGTCTTTTTAGCCTTATCAATCTTCTTATTATATTTCATAATATCAACGGGTGAAAATTTACCTTTGCTCTTACCCTGCCGCAATTTTTCTTCTAATTTATCAATTTTGCGTTCTCCCTTTCTTATAGCGCCCTCTTGACTATCAATTTTAGCCTTTATTTTCTTTAATTTTTCAGCGGCCTTTTCAGCTTTTTGCTTTTCCTTTTCGGCCTTTTTTGCTGCTTTCTCTTCCGCTTTTTTCGCCTGTTCTTCCTTTTTCTTGGCCTTTTCTACTGCTTTCTGTTCTTTTTCTGCTGCTTTCTTTTCTTTTTCTACTTGTTTTTCAGCCTCCTTTTCTGCCTTTTGTTTCTCTTTCTCTGCCTTAGCAGCCTCTTTTTGCATTGCTTCTGCCTCCTTATTTTGCATCGCTAAAATCGCAACAGAATCTTGAACCTGCTCCATTTCTTGAGCAAAACCCATTTGCACGGCCAAAAACATAACTAAAAGAATACGCATACGTGTTTGTAACATTTTATACTATTTAATAATGGTTAGAAATCAAAGATACAAAATAGTAAAAAAGTAATCATATCAGGCAGCTACAACCAAAACAAAATGCAGCTATACACTAAGCTACTTTTTTGAGCTTCATAGGGTCATATTGAAAGCTACAAACAAGCCATTTCAATAATAATTTACAGTAGGATAAAAAATATCACATAAATTATTGTCGCTGTTATCATCCATACAAATTTCAAAAAAGCGCCTGTTTATAGTAGATAACGACGGTTTGTCGAATATTTTTTTTCTTTTTTTTTGTAGCCAGCGAAAAAAAATTGAGGTTTTCGTGTAATTTCTATAATTCCTTCCGACATAGGCATGAAACAATAACATTTATGAAACATTCAAGTAAAATGAAACTAGTAGTATCAGCAATTTTATTCGCCGTAATTTCTCAGGTAAATGCCCAAGGTATGGTTGATGGTTTTTTCGCAAAAAAAGGAGAAGCCAATATTTCATTATCCTATTCAAGTAGTACCTTTGATAGTTTTTATGTAGGAACAAATAAAGTGGATGGTGTTCCGGCTCACAATGAGATAACACAAAGTATTTATAATTTGTATGTTAATTATGGTATTACAGATAAGCTTACTGCCATTGTTAACTTACCATACATAGCAGCAGAAGGTAATGGTGTTGCTGACCCTATCAACGGAACAACAGAGCAGTCTGGTTTACAAGACCTTAGCCTTGCTTTAAAGTATTCGCTTTATGAGCAACAATTAAGTCATGGTTCTATGACCTATTTTACCGCCTTAACAGGAGCTTATGCTTTTGACTACGAACCTACGGGAATTTTATCACTAGGTAATGGGGCAAACAGTATAGATGGAAAAATAGGCATGCACTACAAAAATAATTGTGGCTTTTTTGGAACAATAGCGGTAGGGTATACAGTTAGAGGTGAAGCTAAAAACAATTTAAATTTAGGTGATGGCTCAAATTTTGATGCACCTAATAGCGCCAATACCATGTTCAAACTAGGGTATGCATCTAGCAAAATATACTTTGATGCTTGGTATGATTCACAAAGCACTAGTAACAAAGGTGTTGATATAGGTGGTGCTGGTTTCTTTGGTAATTTCCCAGAAACTAGAGTAAACTATTCGCGTGTAGGTGCTAATGTATATGTTCCTTTAACAAGTATTATTGGCTTAAATGCTGGTGTTGGTACTACTGTAGATGGTAGAAACATAGGTAACTCAACTACCTATACTGGAGGGATTATTTTAAGCTTAGGAAAATAATTTTTCTTCCCAATACCAAGCGGTAGCAAAATAAACGCCATATAAATTGGCTGCAACCCGAATTATACATCAACGTTTCTACAATGAAATGTTCAGCTGTATAATTCGGGTTATATTTTTGTAATAAAAATTTCAAACACATACTCCTTCATGTCCCAAATAATTCTTTTGGCTAAAAACAATACCTTTCTTGGCGCTATACCATAGACTCTTTATGTAATGCCTTTACCACACTTTCTTTTTACTTATTTTTGCTGAAAATTATTGTATGATACCGAATGATACTATTATTGCCTTGGCAACACCTTCAGGAGCTGGGGCTATTGCAGTAATTCGTCTTTCTGGAAGTGATGCTATCACCATTGTTGCCAATTTTTTTAAATCGATACATAACAAAGATTTAAAAAAGCAAAAAAGCCATACCATTTTATTGGGGCATATAGTAGAAGGCAACAAAACCTATGATCAGGTTTTGGTATCGGTGTTTAAAAACCCACATTCATATACTGGTGAAGATGTGGTAGAAATATCATGCCATGGCTCGCCTTATATTCAGCAACAAATCATACAACTTTTTCTTCGCAACAATTGCCGTATGGCCGATGCAGGCGAATTTACCCTACGTGCCTTTTTAAACGGAAAGCTCGATTTAAGTCAGGCAGAAGCCGTTGCCGATCTTATTGCTTCTGATAATGAAGCTAGTCACCAAATAGCCATTCAGCAGATGCGTGGCGGGTTTAGTAATGAAATTAAACTATTACGTGATGAATTGCTCAATTTTGCCTCCCTTATTGAATTGGAACTCGATTTTGCAGAAGAGGATGTAGAATTTGCTAATCGCGATGAGTTTCAAAATTTGCTCAACCGCATTCAAAACGTATTAAAACGACTGATTGATTCTTTTGCAGTAGGAAATGTGATAAAAAACGGTATTCCTGTTACCATAGTAGGCGAACCCAATGTAGGCAAATCTACACTGCTCAATGCCCTACTCAATGAAGAGCGTGCTATTGTATCTGAAATAGCTGGTACCACCCGCGATACTATTGAAGATGAAATTGCTATTGGCGGTTTTGGTTTTCGCTTTATAGATACGGCTGGTATACGTGAAACCAACGATGTTGTTGAAGGTATTGGTATACGTAAAACCTTTGAAAAAATAGAAAAAGCCCAGCTGGTTATTTACCTCATCGAATCGCAAAAATTTAAAACCGATGGTGATCGTTTTCAGCTAGAAATCGCAAAAATTAAAAACAAATACCCACAAACACCCCTATTAGTGGTTGCCAATAAAATAGATCAACTTGAAACGGCGGACACAAAAAATATTGAAACAACCCTAGATAACGTCCTTTTACTATCAGCAAAAAATGGCATTGGTGTTGACGATTTAAAGCATAAATTACTTGAATTTGTGAATACTGGCGCCCTACGAAACAATGAAACTATTGTAACCAATACGCGGCATTACAATGCGCTACTACAAGCTCTGGATGCGGTTGAGAAAGTAAACTTTGCGATGAATGAAGGTGTTTCAGGAGATTTACTCGCCATCGATATTCGCGATGCGCTTGACCATTTTGGCACCATCACTGGTGAGATTTCTTCCGATGAATTACTGGGGAATATATTTGCTAATTTTTGTATTGGAAAGTAAATAAGTATTTCATTTGGCTTCATACAACTGCAAATCAATAAGTTGTTGAAAAGTATTTTTATTTTCTCTTTCTCTTGATCTCCTATGTTCATGTCTATATTACACCTAATTTTCACACACCATAAAAACAATAAAAAGACGTAAAAAAAACTCAAAAATAGCAAAATCAGGAACCAAGTCAAAAATCATGCATCTTTTTGCAGCGGTCTTAGTTTATTAAGTATCCGTCCGAGCAACTACGTGCTGGCATTTTCTTTAAAAGAGTTGGGTAGCAGTTGATCCAGTTTTTGAATAT
>CANMFQ010000041.1 GCA_947497145.1 uncultured Flavobacteriaceae bacterium | reverse complement strand
GCTCCTACAGTATCTGGCATTGCATCTGCCGTTGCCTCTACCGTTGTTGTTATCGTTGCCGTAGAACAGTTCGCTGGGGTCTCTGCATCACAGATGGTATAATCAAAACTATCTGTGCCTGTGAAATCTGCATCCGGCGTATACGTAACCACATCATCACTTGGATCATTGGGTGTATTGTTGGGGTCGGTAATAACAACCGTACCGTTTGGCGGATCACTAGCCGTCAACGTACCTGTTGTAGGTACATCGCCATCATTTGCCAACACATCTATTACCAATGGTGCGTCTTCGTACGCTCCTACAGCATCTGGCATTGCATCTGCCGTTGCCTCTACCGTTGTTGTTACTGTTGCCGTAGAACAGTTCGCTGGGGTCTCTGCATCACAGATGGTATAATCAAAACTATCTGTGCCTGTGAAATCTGCATCTGGCGTATAGGTTACCACATCATCACTTGGATCATTTGGTGTATTGTTAGGATCGGTAATAACGACCGTTCCATTTGCTGGATCAGTTGCCGTCAACGTACCTGTTGTAGGCACATCGCCATCATTTGCCAACACATCAACGGCCAATGGTGCGTCTTCAAAAACACTAATCGTATCATCTTCTGCATCTGCCGTTGGGCTTACCGTGGCCGTTACTGTTGCCGTTGAACAGTTCGCTGGCGTTGCTGCATCACAGATCGTATAATCAAAACTATCTGTACCTGTGAAATTCGCATCTGGCGTATAAGTTACCACATCATCACTTGGATCATTGGGCGTATTGTTAGGATCGGTAATAACGACCGTTCCATTTGCTGGATCGGTTGCCGTCAACGTACCTGTTGTAGGCACATCGCCATCATTATCCAATACATCAACGACCAATGGTGCATCTTCAAAAACACTCACCGTATCATCTTCTGCATCTGCCGTTGGGCTTACCGTTGCCGTTACTGTTGCCGTAGAACAATTTGCTGGCGTCTCTGCATCACAGATTGTATAATCAAAACTATCCGTACCGTTAAAGTTCGCATCTGGTGTATACGTAACCACATCATCACTTGGATCATTGGGCGTGTTGTTGGGGTCGGTAATAACGACCGTACCATTTACTGGATCAGTCACTGCTAAAGTGCCTGTGGTGGGTACATCTGTATCGTTATCAAATATGGCTATAGCTACTGAACCATCTTCGTCAACACTTGCTGTATCGTCTTCGGTAATAAAAACCATACATCCTTTTACTGCTGCATCAATAGCAGTGCCATATAATGTACCGTCATCAGTATTTACCGCATTGGTCGCTGTACCACTATCTGCTGACGACTCTAAGCTATCAGCAAAGCCATTGGTACCATAAGGCCCCGCTACCGTTAATACCTCACCATCGGTTACGCTTGCATCAGTCTCGCTTAAATCGCTACAACCATCGTTATCACTGTCGGTGTCTAATGAATTGATAATACCATCACCATCGGTGTCACATTCAAAAGCATTTTGACCTATCCCTAGGCTTTTAACATTTGCTCCAAACACATCCATTGCACTGCTTGCATTTGGCCACATCGAAGTTTGTAATGGAGTTGAAGTTGTATATAGTTCATGATTTCCTGAATTCTCAGGGTCTAATATATTTAAGATATAAAATTGACCATCAAAAACGGCTATATCGTCTATATTGTCTGGTGATACAGACAAACTACCTTGTAAAGTCCATCCATTAGATGGATTTGTACTAGAATACAGTTCTGCAGTTCCTGCATTGTCAAAAACATGATAAAAAACACCATTATCAACTGCTAGATTATTCACATTAGCGTCTACACTAGAGGTTCCTATTGAAGCCCAGCTTTGTCCTAAATTTGTACTTTTAAATATCTCACCATTTGAAAGGTAATACATATTGCCTTTATCAATAGCAATATTTTCAACTGTTGATGGAATTCCTGTTTCAACATAAATTGCACCTCCATCTTCTCCTGCATCTACTATTAATCCTTCGAAAGTAGATTTATAAAGATCATTGCTTGAACTGAACAAATGATAAACATATGGTATTAAATCTTCGCACTCTTGTGTATCTAATATTCCATCATTATCATCGTCTAAATCACAAGCATCGCCTATGCCATCACCATCCGTATCTGTAATTGACGCATAATTACCCGCATCACGACAACATTCAGTATTTGCACTTCCTGTTTGTGAATCACCAACGGCTTGTCCTGTTCCTGCTATTGTTGGAATACCATCAGCATTGACTGTATTACCAAGATTTTGCTGTACCCCTGTTGTTGAAATACCGTTATAATTAGTGCCTGAATTTCCGCCAGATAGTGTTGACGTTGCTAAATTAGAATAAGCAATTGACGTTGACCCACCTTCTATGGCATCTGGACAACCATCGCCATCACTGTCTAGATCTAAGTGATCAAAAATACCATCGCCATCGGTATCTTGATTCGTTTCTGAACCAAGAGCTACATGATAAGCGGCTGCATTTGCCTCACTTCCTTGATAAATACGACTAAGTAATGAAATACTACTAATTCCATTAGGGTCATATATCGTATAATAACCTCCCGAACTATAGGCAATAGTTCCTCCACCAATACTATCATCAATGTTCATGCTAGAAGACATATTTGCAGGATCAAAGACATGGAAGTCTGAACTTCCGTTAAGAATTAAACTAAAGCCCTCACTAGAAGTAGCATTAAATTCTCCTAAATGCTCATTAAAAACTGCTCTTACACGTAAATATTTTTGTGGTACATCAAAACTATAATCAAAACGTTGTACACCATTAACAGGTTGACCATTGTTAGTTCCTGTGTTGTACAAATACCCATCTACACTAGCAGCTGAATTATAAACTACAGTAGCTGAACCGCCAGTGTACTTAGCCGTTACATTAACCGTTGCTCCATCTAATAAAGTTGTAGGTGTATTATATGATACACCATTATTTAATGTACTAGGCATATTAAGTTTGGTATAATCAATACCTATATTACCTTCATCTACATCTAAAATACCATCATTATCATCGTCTAAATCACAATCATCGCCTATACCATCACCATCGGTATCTGTAATTGACGCATAATTACCCGCATCACGACAACATTCAGTATTTGCACTTCCTGTTTGTGAATCACCAACGGTTTGTCCTGTTCCTGCTATTGTTGGAATACCATCAGCATTGACTGTATTACCAAGATTTTGCTGTACCCCTGTTGTTGAAATACCGTTATAATTAGTGCCTGAATTTCCACCAGCAATAGTAGATGAGCTTAAATTAGCATATTCAATTGTAGTCGAACCACCCTCTATAGCATCTGGACAACCATCGCCGTCAGAATCTAAATCTAAACGATCAAATATACCATCGCCATCAGTATCTCTGTCTGCCGTAAAATTACCTAAATCATAAAATCCTGTAAGAATCATTACATCATTAGAATTATTAGTTCCATCAGGTGCTTTATCTCGTATTGAAATAGTGGTGGTTGTACTTGTTGCTGTAAATGTCCCTCCAAAATTTCTCCAATTTCCAGCACCAGGTACAAAATCATCATAAAATATTGGTTGTACTGGTGTAAATGCAACTCCATCTGCATATCCTTGAAGATGCGAATACACTGGATATCCTTGAGAAGAAAATGGAGATGTAGCCCAAAATTCTAAAGTATAAGTTTCTCCTGGTTCCGTAGTCATCGTATATGAACGTGCATCACCATAAGCCACGTCATTCAATTCGAAATATTGGAAACTTCCTGCCGCTTCTCCATAAGGTCCTGTAATATTTTGATTCCAAGAGTTTGCTCCAGTTTTACATTGGTTTGTTCCTGAAAGGCTTCCTGCTGTCCAATCACTACATGCTCCTTTTGATATAGAAGGAATAGGAGGATTCATTTCATCTACATCCAATATCCCATCGTTATCATCATCTAAATCACAATCATCTCCATAACCATCACCATCGGTATCGGTAATTCCTGAATAATTATTTGCATCACTACAACATTCGGTATTTGTACTTCCTGTTTGTGAATCGCCCACTGTTTGTCCTGTTCCTGCTACTGTTGGAATACCATCGCTATTAACCGTAGTTCCTAAATTTTGTTGTACGCCTGTTGAAGAAATACCATTATAATTAGCACCTGTGTTTCCCCCTGATAGTGTTGATGTTACTAAATTTGCATAAGCAATTGATGTTGAACCACCTTCAATAGCATCTGGACAACCATCGCCGTCAGAATCTAAATCTAAACTGTTAGCTATACCATCGCCATCTATATCACAAACCACTTTATAAGTTGGACTTTCAATTTCTAAATTGATGTCAGCATTATACCCTACAGCTAACGCCCAATCTTGCAATGGCAATCCTGTTGTTTCTCTGTATTTTGTGTCTGTTCCATTGGTTGGGTGTGTTCCCCATAGTTGAGCCGTAGCGGTTCCATCTCCAGCATCAAACATTTCTATTCTCCACTTGTAATTCCATGCTCCATGCCATCCACTATTTCCAAATAAACCTCTTGTATATGCTCCATAACTAGTATTAGATTGAATTCCTAATACATCTGCACTTAGATACCCAGGATCTATTGTTCCTATAGACGCATATGGAAATAAATTTAACCAAAAGTTCGTATTGTTTGCTTGCTTATCCCAACGTATTGTTATGGGTAATTCTAAAGCTTCTGGTAGGGTTTGACCTACTGTCCAACTATTGGTTTGTAAGGTTAATTGTCCGTCATCATTTGTATCAGAAACTGATTGTGGTGCTGACACTGTTCCGTTATCAGCTAACCAAAGTCCATCATACTCAGCAAATGTATTTTTTACTGGAGGACACGCAGCATCTTCAACTGTATTTAAAATCCCATCATTATCGCTATCTAAATCGCAACCATCGCCTACTCCATCTCCATCGGTATCGTTTACAAAAGAATAATTATCAGGATCTTTACAACATTCAGTATCTACGCTTCCTGTTGCTGAATCACCAACTGTTTGCCCTGTTCCTGCCACTGTTGGAATACCATCGCTATTGACTGTAGTTCCTAAATTTTGTTGTACGCCTGTTGTAACTAATCCATTATAATCTGTTCCAGAATTCCCGCCAGGCAAACTTGATGTTACTAAATTTGCATAGACTATGTCTGTTGCTCCGCCTTCTATGGCATCTGGACACCCATCGCCGTCGCTGTCTAAATCTAAATGATTTGGAAGACCATCTCCATCTAAATCAGGGTTGTTAGCACAAACTATGCTTACAGAATCTAATCCAAAATATTCACCGGAAGTACCACAATTACTAACAGAGGATGTTATAGTTTCAACTTCTATTTGAATTTGATCTAAATCTCCCAATACAGTAGATAGATTCGCTCCCCATGAAGCAGTTGTTAATGGTAAACTAAGCGTATTCCATCCTGTATTAATTCGTCCTGACACTGATATTTCTGCTGTCACCTGTGTTCCTCCCCCAACGAGTGTTAACGTTAAGCTGTTGACACTTTGACTCCCACCTCCGTCTAGTCTTTCATTAATCCAGTCAAAGCTAAAACTACCACCTAGAGATGAACTTAAATTAAGATTTAAGTTTGATGGAGAATGATATTCTGTACCGAAATTACCTCTATCGAAATTTAATATATACCCTCCACCGTTTGGACTGTCGTCCACTTTACTGTCTAAACAATCTACTGCCGCACTCGTGCTATGATTAGCAGGGTCATTGCCCATTGAGTCTACAATTGTCCAACCTTCATTAGTAGTATCAAAATTATATGATAATCTAGATGAGAGACATTCTCCTTCATCAACATCCAAAATCCCATCATTATCATCATCCAAATCACAAGCATCACCTACACCATCACCATCGGTATCGGTAATTCCTGAATAATTATTTGCATCACTACAACATTCGGTATCTGTACTTCCTGTTTGCGAATCGCTCACTGTTTGCCCTGTTCCTGCTACTGTTGGAATACCATCGCTATTAACCGTAGTTCCTAAATTTTGCTGTACACCAGTTGAAGAAAGTCCGTTATAATTAGCTCCTGAGTTTCCGCTAGAAATTGTTGATGTACTTAAATTAGAATAAGCAATTGACGTTGACCCACCTTCTATAGCGTCTGGGCAACCATCGCCGTCGCTGTCTAAATCTAACCTATTAGGTATACCATCGTTATCAGCATCTTCAGGGGTACACTCTGTAGTTGCTAAATATACTTCTCGCCAAACCATCTCTGCAAGACCTCCAGGTGTTCCAGTCAAATTAGTTAATGAAAAAGATTTTACATTACTTAATATTGGTAATGGAATTACAAAAGGATCTCCAGCAGTACCTTCTGGCACTATGATGTCATTTTGAGAATATAGAATAGCTCCTTGAGCATCATATAATTTAATATTTTCTATGGTTCCAATACTGCCCCCATCAGTCAAAATAGAACCTGCATTATTATAAATTTTTAATTCAACAACATAATCTAATGGATTTGAATAGGAGTATATCACTGTACCCGTAATAGTTTCTGGTGTAGAATTTGAAGATGTTCCTCCAAAAGTAGATATACTTCCATCATGCGTATTCGATAAACTTCTACCTGAAGGGAATGCATTAGCTTGCGTACCATCATAACTAGATGTATTTGGTGACTGATCTATTCTTGTCGTTTGACATACAAATTCATCTGTATCCAAAATCCCATCATTATCATCATCCAAATCACAAGCATCACCTACACCATCACCATCGGTATCGGTAATTCCTGAATAATTATTTGCATCACTACAACATTCGGTATCTGTACTTCCTGTTTGCGAATCGCTCACTGTTTGCCCTGTTCCTGCTACTGTTGGAATACCATCGCTATTAACCGTAGTTCCTAAATTTTGCTGTACGCCTGTTGTTGAAATACCGTTATATCCTGCTCCTGAGTTTCCACTAGGTAAACTTGATGTTACTAAATTTGAATACGCTACTGTAGTTGACCCACCTTCTATGGCATCTGGACAGCCATCGCCGTCACTATCTAAATCTAAATGATTTGGTATTCCATCATTATCTGTATCTAAAGATAATGATGAACATCCATCTGATCCTGATGCATTTGCTAATTGGATAGAATCAATAGCAAAGTCATTACCTCCGAAATTCACAGACTCGTTTACTAAAACAAATTTCACTCTATTATATATTCCTGAGTTAAATGTACCTTGTTCAACATACCAAGACGTATTGTCTGTTGAAACACCTGTTGAAACAGTACCTAATACTATAGGATCCCCTGCGCCATCTAATATGGGATTATTAGATGCATCTACAGCAATTACATCCGCCTTTAACGAATAGCCATCACTAGTATTAGTACTTGTACTTCCATTTCTGTGAGCAAAACCAAAATTGTAATCTGTGTCAATATTTACATTTATGTAATTTCGTAAAAATGTACCAACACTAGTACTTCCATTTACTAAAAGGTAGGCATCATCTGCTGCACCTGTATAACCTGGGAAATACCAGAAATTAGGATTTGCTGTATGCCAATTTTGAGCGCCATAATGGTTAGCAACAGCATATTGCGCTGCTGCGGTATTATGTGTAGCAAATGTATATCCTCCTCCAGGAGAATTCGTTAAATCTCTGTAGTTAGATGCTAAATCCCCTGTATTAGTTGGTATCGTTCCAAAAGTTCCATCGCCTTCTACATTTACCAAGTTTGTTGGAACACAGCCTTCATCTACATCTAAAATCCCATCATTATCATCATCTAAATCACAACCATCTCCTAACCCATCACCATCGGTATCGGTTACAAAAGAATAATTTGCTGGTTCAGAACAACATTCGGTATCCATGCTTCCTGTTTGAGAATCGCCTGCTGATTGACCTGTTCCTGCAATTGTTGGAATACCATCACTATTCACATCAGTTCCTAAATTTTGCTGTACGCCTGTTGTAACTAATCCATTATAATCTGTTCCTGTGTTTCCGCCAGGTAGTGTTGATGTTGCTAAATTAGAATAAGCAATTGATGTTGAGCCTCCCTCTATAGCATCTGGGCAACCATCACCGTCACTATCTAAATCAAAATGATTTGGTATTCCGTCCTTATCTACATCACACAAAGGCGATCCAAATAGTTCAAAAATTGTTGTATTAGGATTTAATGCTCCTGCTTCTGTTAAATTTTCAAAAGAAATTGAAGCTATTTCTTTATCTGGACTAATATCAAATACAATAATCCCTCCTCCTTGTTGATCAGTATTACTCGTTGAAGTATCAATTACATTATTTCCATTAGCATCAGTGGCTGCAACAACTTGTACAGCATAATTTTCTGCTGGGCTATCAATACTTGTAAGAAAATCATTTTCTACATCAGTGTGTTCCGATGGATCTTTAACAGTAAAGGGCACATTGTTGACTATTGTACCATCTGAATAAACTACTGTAAAGTTTCCATACAAAACTTTGTCTGATCGCAAAGAAAGAACCCCAAAAGAAACATTTATAAGTGGGGTAGTAAAATTATAGGTGTTTCGTTTTCCTATATTATCCGCATCGTTGTTAGAGTAGGCAGTTTTCAATCCTATGGATGAAGAACTTGGAAAAGATGTTCCACAATACGTTTTTGTGCTATTCAAATAGCTATCATAAGCATATTCATCGGCATCCAAAATCCCATCATTATCATCATCTAAATCACAAGCATCACCTACACCATCACCATCGGTATCTGTAATTCCTGAATAATTATTTGCATCACTACAACATTCGGTATCTGTACTTCCTGTTTGTGAATCGCCTGCTGTTTGACCTGTTCCTGCCACTGTTGGAATACCATCGCTATTGACTGTAGTTCCTAAATTTTGCTGTACACCTGTTGAAGAAATACCATTATAATCTGTTCCTGAGTTTCCTCCTGGTAGTGTTGATGTTACTAAATTTGCGTAGGCTATTGTTGTTGCTCCGCCTTCTATAGCATCTGGACAACCATCGCCGTCTGAGTCTAAATCTAAGGTGTTTTTTATTCCATCGCTATCGGTATCGCAATCACTTTTAGCATATAAGGAATAAGCCATCCAATCATCATTCCCCATACTAAAAGATTCAATTTTAAGTTCTGTGATTATAGTACTCCCAACTCCTTTCAATAAGGTTCTTTGATCTGTTACTCCTGATGATTCTAATCTACTTGTTGCTGGATCATAAATTGACGGTGATGTATATCCAAAATCTACTATTTCAATACGATTACCAGCTGGAGTTCCTCCATTTATAGTAAAGTTAAAATATCCATCTGGTGAATTGCTATGGTCCCAATCATAAACAAGAAAGGCTATTTCATTTATTGGAACTCCTGGAGAAAAAGTAGCGGTAATTTCAACTGTCCCTCCTTGTGTTCTAACCCACTTATCTCCACCTCGTAAGTTTATAGAATAAGACTCTTGACCATCTGTAACTGTTATTTCATTATTAAGAGCCTCAAAACTATTACCTCCCAAAGTTACATCTACAACACTTTCTGTTAATCCCTTCCAAGCGCCGTCTGTATTTTGTGAAATAAATCCTTTACACTCTTCATTCACATCTAAAATCCCATCATTATCATCATCTAAATCACAAGCATCCCCTATACCATCACCATCGGAATCTGTAATTGCAGGAAAATTATTAGAATTACTACAACATTCGGTATCTGTACTTCCTGTTTGAGAATCGCCAATTGTTTGTCCTGTGTTTGCGATGGTTGGAACACCATCGCTATTCACAGCAGTTCCTAAATTTTGTTGTACACCTGTTGTTGAAATACCGTCATAATCGGCACCAGAGTTTCCGCCTGGTAACGCTGAGTTAACTAAGTTTGTTGACGTAAAACTTGCGCCTCCTTCTATGGCATCTGGGCAACCATCGCCATCACTGTCTAGGTCTAAATAGTTAAATATTCCGTCGTTATCATTATCTAAATCTCTTAGACATGTTCCTGATGAGACTTTAGTTACTGAAACACTAAGACCGTGATTATCTGAGAAATCTTCTGCGACTATGTATTGTAATTTATCTCCAACTTCCAAAGTAACAGTTACAAAATTTTCAATATTAGGATTGCCCCAAGACTGAAATTTTCTAGCTATTTCTACCCCGTTTTTATATACAAAAGTATGATCATCTCCATTTATTAATTTTATAACATATGTTCCTGCTTCCCCTTGTAAAACTTCTTTCTCTAAACTGAAAAAGAAATCAGCATTAAAAGAAGATATAACAGGACCTGTATAATTCTCCATATCATTTTCAAGATCCCAAATTGGACCGAAAGTTGGACTATATGCTTCGTTAGTTCCTGCTTTTTCATTATACTCGAATGTTCCTACTTCTGCAAAAACACTACCACTGTAAGGGAATGTTGTTCCTCCTGCTGCGGTTCCTTGCGTAATTTCGGCCCAAGTATCTATGTCACTTGTTACACCTGTGTTATCATAAGCTTTACCTACCCAACCTGTTTCACTAAATGGATCATTACAATTTGTCGTTGTCCGTTCATCTACATCCAATATCCCATCATTATCATTATCTAAATCACAGCCATCACCTACACCATCGTCATCAGAATCGGTTACAAAAGAATAATTTGCTGGTTCAGAACAACATTCGGTGTCCATACTTCCTGTTTGTGATGCACCTAAGGTTTGTCCTGTATTTGCAATCATTGGAATACCATCACTATTGACATCAGTACCTAAATTTTGTTGTACACCCATTGTAACTAATCCATTATAATCTGTTCCTGAGTTTCCTCCTGGTAGTGTTGATGTTGCTAAATTAGAATAAGCAATTGCAGTTGAACCACCTTCTATAGCGTCTGGGCAGCCATCGCCGTCTGAATCTAGATCTAAGTGATTTGGTATACCATCCTTATCTAAATCATTATCACAACCAATTAAAGGAAGTAAAGAAAGTGCAACTAAATCATTATCATTTAAATTATTGATTGTTACTGTTACACTTGTTAATGTTTTATCACCATTCCCTATCAAGGCAGTTGAAGATCGTACAGTTGGAAATGAGAAACCACCAGTTGAACTACTATAATTAAAAGGGTTTGAAAAAGATACTGCATCATAAGTACCAGCATTGGATACCTCTCCTAATTGAAAATCTGCTGTTGTAGCTGTTCCTCCTGCAACAGAAATACTCCCTGTACTACCAGCTGAATGCACATCCTCTAACAGCACACCTACTTCACTTGCTTTTATTGCAGAAGAAAATGTAAATGTTACCGTAGAGCTATTTGTATTTGTTGAAGGCGTTATTAATAAATCGTTTTTAACACCAAAATTTAAAGAGGTATTAACTGTAAATTTAGAGGTAAAGTTTTTTGTCCTATTGGTTACTGTACTTGACGTGGTTGAGCTAGAATTACTAACTGTTATTCCTGTACCAACTCCGTCTGGAGCTAACCAATTAGCCCCATTAAATGCTATTGCTGCACTCCTACAATGTTCATCACTATCTTTTATCCCATCATTATCATCATCTAAATCACAACCATTACCATAACCATCACCATCGGTATCTGTAATTGATGGATAATTAGTTGCGTCTGAACAACATTCAGTATCTAAACTTCCTGTTTGTGAATCACCTGCTGTTTGTCCTGTTCCTGCCACTGTTGGAATACCATCACTATTTACAGTAGTTCCTAAATTTTGCTGAATACCTGTTGTTGAAATACCGTTATAATCGGCACCAGAATTTCCGCCAGGTAGTGTTGATGTTGCTAAATCAGAATAAGCAATTGTTGTTGAACCGCCTTCAATGGCATCTGGACAACCATCGCCGTCGCTATCTAAATCTAAACTATTTACAATACCATCGTTATCTATATCAATATTTGGATTATCGAAAATTTCAATTTCTGCGATTTGTAAATATTCTTCACTCTTAGTAGATTGAATTCTAATATAACGACCTGTTCTATTTATATTAGTAACGGTTGGTCTACCTGCCTGTTTGGTCTCATGAATATCTAAAACCCCTGTTTGATTTTGGGTAGTAGTAATATCTGTAGATGTAAAAGGTACATCCGACACAAAAACATGATAGTCTTCTAATCTAATTTGACAACAATCTGCTCGATTATAGATATTCATAAAGCTGATATCTTGCAGACTTCCTAAATCTATTTGCCACCATGCATTTTGATCTTGATCAGTTGTATGTGAAAAATTATTAATATTGCCATCGATAGCTTTATTTGCTAGATAAGATGCTGACAAATCGGAAGACTGCGTAGCGGTACCTGAAGCTGCTAAATTCACATAATTATTTTCATTGTCATCTAAAATACCATCATTATCATCATCTAAATCACAACCATCTGCTATACCATCACCATCACTATCAATTATATTATCGTATTCATCTGGTTCTGAACAACATTCTGTTTCAGTACTATATTGGTGTGCATTACCTTGCGATTGCTCCGCTGAATTTCCATCGACAACTGGTATTCCATTAGCATCTACACAAGCTGGTGTAGCACACAAATTGGTAATAACACTTGTAGAACCTCCTGAAAGCATACTGTCTACTAATTTATCAGCTCCAAAAGTACCTCCCCCTTCAACAGCATCTGGACAACCATCGGCATCACTATCTAAATCTAAGGAGTTTTTAATTCCATCGCCATCGGAATCACAAGAACTTTTTCCTAATAAAGAATAAGCCATATATTCATTTGTACCTAAATTGACAGAAGTCACTTTAAATTCTGTAATAAGTGAATTTCCAACACCACCTATAAGAATTCTTTGATCTGCTCCTCCGCCAGAAACAACTTGGCTAGAAGAAACATTATAATCTAAGGTATTCGCATATCCATACTCTACTTCTTCAAAATTAACTCCCGCTGGGTTTCCTCCATTAATTGTTACATTAAAATATCCATTTGGCGATGATGCTTCATCAAAATCATATATATAAAAAGCTATTTCGTTTGCTGGTACACCAGGCGAAAAAGTAACTTTAAACTCTGAATTTCCCGTATATTGAACGATAGCGTCTCCACCACGTTTTTTCATATTATATTGAATCTGGTCTGTAAAAAGCGTTTGTCCATTGGCTCTAACACCAAAACCTGAAGGAGAAAGTGTTACATCTGCTGTACTCTCAGATCCACCAATCCAACTACCATCTGTATTTTGAGATATAAATCCTTTACACTCTTCATCTACATCTTTTATCCCATCATTATCATCATCTAAATCGCAGTCATCGCCTAGACCATCACCATCGGTATCTGTAATTGATGGATAATTAGTTGCGTCTGAACAACATTCTGTTTCTGTGCTAGCTATTTGAGAATCTCCTACTGTTTGCCCTGTACTAGCAGCTGTTGGAATACCATTAGCATTGACCGTAGTTCCTAAATTTTGTTGTACGCCTGTTGTTGCTGTACCGTTATAATCTGTTCCTGAATTTCCTCTAGATAGCGTTGAGGCACTTAAATTAGACGCAGTTATTGAAGTTGATCCACCTTCTATAGCATCAGGACAGCCATCGCCGTCAGAATCTAAATCTAGGGTGTTTTTTATTCCATCACCATCGGTATCGCAATCACTTTTAGCATATAAGGAATAAGCTATCCAATCTCCACTCCCCATATTAAAAGATTCAATTTTAAGCTCTGTAATTATTGTATTACCAACTCCTTTTAATAAGGTTCTTTGATCCGCTACTCCTGATGATTCTAATCTACTTGTTGCTGCATCATAAGTTGACGGTGATGCATATCCATAATCTACTATTTCAATAAGATTACCAGCTGGAGTCCCTCCATTTATAGTAAAGTTAAAATATGCATTTGGTGAATTGCTATGATCTAAATCATAAACATAAAATGCGATTTCATCTATTGGAACTCCCGGAGAAAAAGTAGCTGTATATTCTGCTGTTCCTCCTGCTGTTCTAACCCACTTATCCCCACCTCGTAAATTTATAGAATAAGGCATTTGACCATCTGAAAGTGATATTTCATTATTAATAGCCTCAAAACTATTACCTGCCAAAGTTACATCTACAACACTTGCTGTTTGCCCTTTCCAAGCTCCGTCCGTATTTTGTGAAATAAATCCTTTACACTCTTCATCTACATCTTTTATTCCATCATTATCATCGTCTAAATCAACGGAATTTATAACTCCATCATTATCGTAATCATCATTAGGTCCGGTTTGCAAATTATATGCATAAGCTTGTAAACCTTTAAGATTCTGATTTCCTACTTCTAAAATCCAATCACCATCTTTTCCTGTGACATTTGTTGACGCATTGATTTGAAGTCCTAACGTATTTTCTAAGTACAAAACAGCTTGTTTTCCGTTCTCTCCTTTAGCAAATTCGCAACCGTAAATATTGATACTTTTGAACTCAGAATTTTGCATTGCAAATTCTGAATTCAAGAATGATACAATTGCTTTTGCATCTTTCCATTCGCCTTGAATCAATAGTTCTCCTGAACGTCCATGAGAAAACAAATGAAATACCTGAGAATCACTATTGTAGTTTGCCTTCAGAAAATCAGTAGCTGATACTGAATCATCAAGAAAAATACGATCGCCAAAGGTTTCATCTGCGCCAGTTGTTGCCATTATATGCAAATGACAGGCTAGCATCAAAATTAATACAGGTATTAACTTTACTAATGATATATTATGTTTCATAATTATTTGTTTCATTGGTACTGATAAAAAAAGGTTGAAACACAAAGTAAATCAACCCATTCTTTTTTGTTTCTTGAAAATATTTCAAACACACCATAAGTCCTTTAAACTGCCTTTTGCCTTCGACCAATGGATTTGTAACTTTTATATATTCGTAATAATTTATATCACCTGATTATCTGAAAAATAATGCCTTTTCAACCCCATTATTTGTGTTCTCTTTTCCTAATTTGAAAGTAGTACTGCCCCATAACTGCTAGTGAATAATTAAAGTGCGTTAAAGAAATTTGCGTATATATCACCCCCCATTATTACAGCGGTTTTTGCCCTATTCTTTGCGCCGTTTTCTAATAAAGTATTGCAGAAATATCAACTCTAATGAAGTTCATGAAAAATTGATTTTTCTCTAAAAGGTTCCTTAAAAACAAGGTCTAAGCAGAAGTAATAATTCACCATACAATATAAATTAGGTTTTTTCTTACAAATATAAACTTAAATTAAGGTTAATTATTATGTTTATCGTAAGAAAATGACTTCTTTTTTAATCCCAATCATATTTAAGCAACCCTTTATTCATCAATAGTTTACCAATAACATTAGGCGTATTTTATAATCAGCGAACTACCTAGTGCCTTCTGCGATAGCAAAACTATAATCCATCGTTTTTAAAGCATCTTAGCAAATACAAGCCCCAAGTGATTACCTACCACAACTTAGGGAAGCACCTTAAACCTGGTGCAGGTAAAGAAAAATGCAAATCGATATCAAATCGTTTTTATTAATTGTAAACCAAACAAAAAAGCAACCCATTTAGAGTTGCTTTTTTGATCAATAGCACTAGGCTAAATCATATGATTACCTCATAAAATTTATAAATTCACATATAGGTAACCTGTTTTGGTTTTTGATACTCCTGCATCATTCGTATAATTAATAATATAATAGTATACGCCTGAAGGAAGGGTTTGAGTATCATTTACGATAGTTCTTCCATTAGACCTACCATCAAATGCATTTGAATTATTATCATATCCACTAGTATTATACACCATTACTCCCCAACGGTTATAAATCTCTACCGTATTATTAGGGAATCGCTCGATATTTAATATCTTGAATTTACCTTCATTTAGCTTTGGTGAAACTAAATCACTCATCGTTTCTATATCCTCAGCACAACCTATTCCTACGGGTGATGTACCTCCATTTGAATTACAACCATCTAAAGGATCTGTGCCTTCTGATAACTCTTGCCCATTACTCACCCCATCTCCATCACAATCCAAAGCACTCCATGCTTCACTAGGTGAACCTTCTTGACTACCGACTATAAATGCACATGGGTCTTCTACATCTGTATTGTCCAATACTTCCCGACCATCATTAACACCATCGCCATCGGTATCTCCATTAGAAGGATCTGTCCCTAATATAGCTTCCTCCTCATTGGTAAGGCCATCATTGTCACAATCTGATTCAGGAACATCTAAACATGGAACCACCATTACTGTTGTTGTAGCGGTAGAACAATTCGCAGGAATCCCATTATCGCAAATCGTATACGTGAAAGTATCCGTACCACTAAAGTTTACATCGGGCGTATAAATAACCACATCATCACTCGGATCATTAGGCGTATTGTTCGGATCAGTCACAACTACAGTTCCTGAACTTGGAGCAGTCGTTGTTAAAGTACCCTCGGTAGGTACATGTTCATCGTTTCCAAGTACATGCACTGTCAACGCTTCTCCTTCATTAACTTCCTCTATATCATCTACGCTATCTGCTGTTTCTGTTACACTTATCGTTACCACCTCTTTCGAACAGTTCGCTGGTGTTGACCCATCACAGATCGTATACTCAAAACTATCTGTGCCTGTGAAATCTGCATCTGGCGTATAGGTTACCACATCATCACTCGGATCATCGGGCGTGTTATTGGGATCGGTGATCACTACCGTTCCATTATTTGGCAGATCACTAACCGCTAAAGTTCCTGTTGTAGGTACATCACCATCATTTGCCAATATATCAACTACTACTGATTCGTCTTCATCAACACTTACCGTATCCGGAGCAGCATCAGCTGTTGGATTTACCGTCGCAATTACCGTTGCTACTGAACAGTTTGCTGGGGTCTCTCCATCACAAATGATATACTCAAAACTATCCGTACCACTGAAATCTGCATCGGGTGTATACATAACCAAATCATCACTTGGATCATTTGGCGTGTTGTTAGGATCGGTAATAACGACCGTTCCATTTGCTGGATCGGTTGCCGTCAACGTACCTGTTGTAGGTACATCACCATCATTTGCCAAGACATCTACAACTACCGATTCGTCTTCGTCTGTACTTACCGTATCATCTTCTGCATCTGCCGTCGGGCTTACCGTGGCCGTTACTGTTGCCGTTGAACAGTTCGCTGGGGTTGCTGCATCACAGATGGTATAATCAAAACTATCTGTACCTGTGAAATTCGCATCTGGCGTATAGGTTACCACATCATCACTTGGATCATCGGGTGTGTTGTTAGGATCGGTAATAACTACCGTTCCATTTGCTGGATCGGTTGCTGTCAACGTACCTGTTGTAGGCACATCGCCATCATTATCCAATACATCTATTACCAATGGTGCGTCTTCAAAAACACTAATCGTATCATCTTCTGCATCTGCCGTCGGGCTTACCGTGGCCGTTACTGTTGCCGTTGAACAGTTCGCTGGGGTTGCTGCATCACAGATGGTATAATCAAAACTATCTGTACCTGTGAAATTCGCATCTGGCGTATAGGTTACCACATCATCACTTGGATCATCGGGTGTGTTGTTAGGATCGGTAATAACTACCGTTCCATTTGCTGGATCGGTTGCTGTCAACGTACCTGTTGTAGGCACATCGCCATCATTATCCAATACATCAACGACCAATGGTGCGTCTTCAAAAACACTAATCGTATCATCTTCTGCATCTGCCGTTGGGCTTACCGTGGCCGTTACTGTTGCCGTTGAACAGTTCGCTGGCGTTGCTGCATCACAGATCGTATAATCAAAACTATCTGTACCTGTGAAATTCGCATCTGGCGTATAGGTTACCACATCATCACTTGGATCATTAGGTGTATTGTTAGGATCGGTAATAACTACCGTTCCATTTGCTGGATCGGTTGCCGTCAACGTACCTGTTGTAGGCACATCGCCATCATTATCCAATACATCAACGACCAATGGTACGTCTTCAAAAACACTAATCGTATCATCTTCTGCATCTGCCGTTGGGCTTACCGTAGCCGTTACTGTTGCCGTTGAACAGTTCGCTGGCGTTGCTGCATCACAGATCGTATAATCAAAACTATCTGTACCTGTGAAATTCGCATCTGGCGTATAGGTTACCACATCATCACTTGGATCATTGGGTGTGTTGTTGGGGTCGGTGATAACTACCGTTCCATTTGCTGGATCGGTTGCTGTCAACGTACCTGTTGTAGGCACATCGCCATCATTATCCAATACATCAACGACCAATGGTGCGTCTTCAAAAACACTAATCGTATCATCTTCTGCATCTGCCGTTGGGCTTACCGTGGCCGTTACTGTTGCCGTTGAACAGTTCGCTGGCGTTGCTGCATCACAGATCGTATAATCAAAACTATCCGTACCTGTGAAATTCGTATCCGGCGTATAGGTTACCACATCATCACTTGGATCATTGGGTGTGTTGTTAGGATCGGTGATAACTACAGTACCGTTTGCTGGATCGGTTGCTGTCAACGTACCTGTTGTAGGCACATCGCCATCATTATCCAATACATCAACGACCAATGGTACGTCTTCAAAAACACTAATCGTATCATCTTCTGCATCTGCCGTTGGGCTTACCGTAGCCGTTACTGTTGCCGTTGAACAGTTCGCTGGCGTTGCTGCATCACAGATCGTATAATCAAAACTATCTGTACCTGTGAAATTCGCATCCGGCGTATAGGTTACCACATCATCACTTGGATCATTGGGTGTGTTGTTGGGGTCGGTGATAACTACCGTTCCATTTGCTGGATCGGTTGCTGTCAACGTACCTGTTGTAGGCACATCGCCATCATTATCCAATACATCAACGACCAATGGTGCGTCTTCAAAAACACTAATCGTATCATCTTCTGCATCTGCCGTTGGGCTTACCGTGGCCGTTACTGTTGCCGTTGAACAATTTGCTGGGGTTGCTGCATCACAGATGGTATAATCAAAACTATCTGTACCTGTGAAATTCGCATCCGGCGTATAGGTTACCACATCATCACTTGGATCATCGGGTGTGTTGTTAGGATCGGTAATAACGACCGTACCGTTTGCTGGATCGGTTGCCGTCAACGTACCTGTTGTAGGCACATCGCCATCATTATCCAATACATCAACTACCAATGGTGCATCTTCAAAAACACTAATCGTATCATCTTCTGCATCTGCCGTTGGGCTTACCGTGGCCGTTACTGTTGCCGTTGAACAGTTCGCTGGCGTTGCTGCATCACAGATGGTATAATCAAAACTATCTGTACCTGTGAAATTCGCATCTGGCGTATAGGTTACCACATCATCACTTGGATCATCAGGTGTGTTGTTAGGATCGGTAATAACGACCGTTCCATTTGCTGGATCGGTTGCCGTCAACGTACCTGTTGTAGGCACATCGCCATCATTATCCAATACATCAACGACCAATGGTGCGTCTTCAAAAACACTAATCGTATCATCTTCTGCATCTGCCGTTGGGCTTACCGTGGCCGTTACTGTTGCCGTTGAACA
>CANMFQ010000040.1 GCA_947497145.1 uncultured Flavobacteriaceae bacterium | reverse complement strand
TACCGACTACAAAATTCGGTACTGACGAACACTTTTTTGCGCTGTTTTATGCAATAGAACACAAAAACAAAGCAATCTCCGTAGTATCGGCAAAGCAGCTGGTTCAGTCAGGCAACAGCGCCATCATGTTGGGTCGTATTGACCACATGGAGGGGTAGTTATTGTGATTAGTTATTTTTATTAGATTTTATTACTTCCATTATAATATTCAGTGCCTTGTCATTCCCATCAAAATAATCGGTTGATGATAAATCTACTGGAATATGTGGAGCAATCCATTTACGATTGTCTTCTGCTTTTGAAGTTTGATGAAATTGTGTAGAAATTAGTCCCATTAATCCTGAATATGGTAATTGAAACCAGCCAGCCTCTCCAATATGATTTGGTTTTGAGCCACTAGGCTCTCCAACTATAATTGAATTTGTGTATTTTGTGATGTCTGTTAATAAATTTTGTGCAGCAGAAAAAGTTTCTCGTCCGATTAGTACAAAAATTTTCCCTTTAGGGTTTATTACTTCAAAATTGATGATGGTTTTTAACATTGGAGGTAATATAGAACCGTTCCCACCGTGATTATGTCTTATATCTAAAATTAGATTTTGTATACCATTTTGAGTAATTTGATTTCGGACTTCTATATTGAAATCTTTAAGAGACTGCGTTTTCTTTTGTGTGACTATATTAAACTGTATATAGATGCTATTATCTTCGGGTAATACTTTATACCAATAAGGGGTTTCCATTTTGGATAGAAATAATGGTTGTTCTCTGGCTTTTAGTTTTGAAAATTTTGGAAAGTCAGAAAAATTCCAAGCAACTGGATTCATTGTTACTTTTTGAGTTTTTCCTTTTGTATCACCTAAAGTAATTGTTACTTGACTCACGTTTTTAATAATTTCTAAACTTTCTAAAACATCTGGTAACCCCAAATAATATGGCCCTAGCCAAAGTGTTTGCATATTATTGTCCCTAGCATTTACTGCATTTGTTTTTTCAAGAGCTTCATCAATTGGTGTGTTTTCAATGGCGACTACTTTATGACCAATCCATTGTTCGAATCCTTCTTCAGAATCAATAATAAACATTCCATCATTAAACTGATAAAACTGAACAGGTAATTTTTTTAAAGGATTTTTCTTTAAAGATGTTGGAATAATTAGATTATGTCCATTACCTAAGCTACCAATAATTTTCATAAGTTTTACTGTAATTTGTTCATCAGATAAAGAAGTTATATTCGTTTTTATTTTTAAAATTTCTTTTGAGAAATCTACTTTAGAAATTGTATGATTTGGACTATAGTGCAATTCATTAATTCGTTTTTCTAAATATGAAATGTCTTTAAACCAAGCATCTTTTCTTGTTATGTTTTCTATAGTATTATCTTCTCCAAATAGCCTTTTAAAATCGTCATTTTCACTAAAATTTTTAAATGCAGAACTACCTTTTAAAAAAGGTTTTTCATCGTAACGCGCCGTAAACCCTTTTCGTAACCATAATAATGAATTATTCTTATCTCCATTTTTAGCATAAGCTTTGGCAATTTTTATCATAATATCATTGGAAGGAGCAGAACCTGTCGGTATTTCTTTTAAAATAGTTCCGCCAAGAGAAAGAGTTTTCTTTAGTGCTGTAATAGCGTTTTGATATTGCGCTACTTGATAATAGGAAAGTCCTAATAGGTAGAATATATCTGAATCGTTTTGATAGAGCTCGGTTAAGTTCTCTAAAATGGGAATTGCCTTATACCACTTTTTATCCTTGACTAAACTTAACGCTTCGTTTCTTTTGTGAAAATATTCGATTGTGTTTTCTTGACTACTTTTTTTCGTTTGAGAAAAAATATTGTAAGTATTAAGAATAAATAAAAAGAGAATGCTTAAGGTTTTGATTGAATTCATTTTCATATTAAAATATTAGGTCTATTGATAAAGACGTAAAAAAGATTAAAAAGGTTGCCTTGCCGCATTAAATTAGGCAAAAAGGTAAGTATAAGAAACGCAGGGAAGGTGATAAGCACTTTCGTTTCGGATTGGTATTAAGTCAAATTTTATATTTGGCGACTTTATAAACAAGCACAGACTTTCAAGTTAAGCCTAAATCGCCCTATGTTTTTTATACATTGTGTGTGCCCAGCATGGGTATCTTTTATACTACCTAAAAGTAGTTTATTAATCTAGAGGGTGCACGTCCCTTAGGGTTTACACCTTGAACCATTAGTAAGCTGCAAGCTTGCTAACTGTGAGGTTAGGACTGAAGATTATTTGCGATTGCATAATGAGCAAATACCGACTACAAAACTCGGTACTGAAGGACACTTTTTTGCGCTGTTTTATGCAATAAAACCAAAGGTCTAGTAGACCTTTAAGCAAATAAAGCGACGCAGCGGCTGTTGCATATGGAGGCATAATAGCATGGGTAAGCAAGCACAGCATTGTAACGCCCAAAACAGTATTAAAAGTGCTAGTATGTAGATGCGGCAGTTATTGAGAGAAAGAAGATGCTCTTGTAGCCTTCCCCCTTTTTTAGGGAAGGCTACATAAGAATAGTTAGGGATAAAACGGTTATAAGTTCATTAGAACTTAAATCAAAAGACTGTTTAACAAGAGCCGTATGATACGAGACTATCACGTACGGTTCTGTGAGCCATTTAGGGGTGAAATTCCTCTTTAGCTACTCGACTGTGTTTTAATGCTTTTTAACATAATAATTGAATTCTGACTAATAATTTTTTCGAGTTTCTCCATTTAATCCATCCTGTTTTTTGTTCAGCACTTTCTTTTGGATAAGGCTCGCAATTTGTTGCAAATGTAATTTCAATCCAAAATTCTCCATTTCGTTCAAGCATATCTGTAACTTTCAGAGTTTCGTATTCACAATTGTTCGTAATTGTATTTTCATCTGATTCTTTTGGACTGTTTCTAATTAAGTTTTGTTTGTCAATTCGTTCAACAGAAGCTGACATTAAAATTGTTTCCCAAGTTTTAAAAATATACTTTCCATTATTTGGGATAAATCCAATTTCCGAGTCATTGATTAGTATTTTTAAATATTTACTCTTTTTTTCAAGACAAATAAAATGATAAAGCCCATAATCAGGCTTGTAGAAAAATGGAAATATTTTAGTAGTCTGAATTTTTTCCGTTAATTCACTATTCGAGAAGATATCTATCGGATGGGACATATTTTCATACAAATAAGGGTTTTCAGCAATAGCAAATCCGATTCCTAATTTTTTCGGTTGCTCATTTTGTCCATAAGTAATGGAAATTGAAAGACTTAAAAGTGCTATTATCCAAATTTTCATATTATTCTAAATGTTCGTTTTGCATTAAACATAACTGTCTCGGCTATTAGTAGTTGCGTGGTTTAGCGCTTAACTTTGCAAGTACACACCAAATTTAAAATCTTATAGGATTTTAGAAGTAGGCGAGAGCAAGCAATTACTTATAGCCATTGTGTGTGCCCAGCATGGGCATCTTTTAAACTACCTAAAAGTAGTTTATTAATCTAAAGGGTGCAAGTCCCTTATGGGCAGGGTTACACCTTGAACCATTAGTAAGCTGCAAGGTTGCTAACCGTGAGGTTAGGACTGAAGATTATTTGCGATTGCATAATGAGCAAATACCGACTACAAAACTCGGTACTGACGGACACTTTTTTGCGCTGTTTTATGTAATAAAGCCAAAGATCTAGTAGACCTTTTGAGCAAATAAAAGCGACGGAGCGGCTGGTGCATATGGAGGCATAGTAGAATGGTCAACGCCATAGCCTTAACTTAAAGAGACAAGAACAGTAAAAGTTCTGATTTGGCGAACCGTCCAGTACGAGACCCCTGCGCTGGGTTGTGTATCAACGTTTTGTTATTTAAAATTAAAGAGTTGATGAATCTTCGATTTGAGAGGGGCACCCCGCTATTTAAGTACGGCGGAGGCGTCTACTCGACTGCCATTTCGTTGTTTTTTGATAGTTCAGATTTTCAGTTCAGTTTTTTTCCATTTTCAACTTTTCAGAGTACGAGTAAATTCAGTCAGTGATTTAATCTGTAATATTTTTCAATTGCGATATAATATTTAATTTCGCTACCTGCTAAATTTCGCATTCTATTCCGTTTTTTGTTTATAATTCAGATTTTAACTGTAAACTATTTCAATTCAAAATTTAATTATTTTATTCTGTTTTCCTCTTTTTAGTAAAGAATTCATAAATTCCATCTACCCAAAAAAAGAAAAAGAAAAGCTTGAAATATTTTAGATAATGTGGGCATTCAATAAAATAAGGCAAAAATCCAATTATGCCTATAAAACCAAGTAATTTAATTTTTTTCATTTTTTATTCCGATTTTATTGATTCATATTGCTTTCCACGACAATGAATGGCAACGTGTTTGTGATCGAGTAGACAAGGGGAATTTCACCCCAAGTCTCTCACAGAACCGTACGTGATAGTCTCCCATCATACGGCTCTTGTTGTACAAATCTAAGCGATAACATTGATTTGAGAAAATTGCCAATGGTAAAACAAATAGGCAAATTGTTTCCTGATAGTTGCAAGCCATTTATACCCTTTTCTTATGCTGGTTTTGTAGCGCTTATACCTTTTAGTTCAATTGCCCTATAAATGTTAAACGCATAGCAATCCCCATAGTATAGGCAAAGCAGCCGGTTCAGTCAACGCCGCCATCGTGTTGGGTCGTACCGACCATACAAAGGCTAAATTATTATGCGCTGGCTTTTTTTTGGAAGCCAAAATATCCAGTAATTAACGCAAATCCAATTATTATTCCGTCTATTGTCCAAGATACCCATTTAAATTCTCGTTCAAACATTAAATCATAGGATGGTGCAGGAACATTTGTCTCAATATTTATCCTGATTTTTTTCTTTTCAGTATTATTGTCCTTTATGTTTAGTTTTAATTCGTATTGAGTATTTTCTTTGGTCAAAAAATTTGACAATTGGGCATCTCCATTGACCATTAAATATCCATTTTCATAATCGCCATATAGTTCAATTGGTTTTCCCTTTTCGAGAATTTTAAGGTCAATTTCTATTGGTAGAATTGTATCCACAATTCCGTTATGATTTGAATTCATTAATTCCATATGAATTCCATAAGACGACTCAAAGTCAGTTATAAATTTCTCTGAAACATTTATTTTTTCGGTAAATGAATATTCTTTGTTAAAGGCGGTTAAAGTCCGTTGGGTTTTGTCTGGAATTAATTGAACAGTAAAGTAAATGGCAATTAATCCAAATATTATACTTAATATTTTTGATGAAGTTTGTGTCATTCGAGATGTTTGTTCAGTTTGCAGGTAACGTCTGCGAATCGAGTGGACAAGGGGAATTTAACATCAAGTCTCTCGCAGAAACGTAAGTGCTAGTTTCCCAGCATACGGCTCAGGCACTTTTGCCATTTTTCGATAAACGAATCCCTGGCTGTTGTTAAACGTGTATCTATCCAAATATAGGTATTTGTTTGGATAAGATTACGGTACTATTATTTTGTAGCTTTAAAATCCCCAAAATGCCATAATATTCCACTAGGGTCGTGAAGGAAGAACTCGTTTCCCCATTCGTTATATGCTATTTTAGATAAGCGGACATCATCATATCTTTCAGTCAATTTTAAACCATTTATGTATTGCAAAGTGCTTTCTAAATTATCTACTTCAAAGAAAATCATTGAGTTGTTAATCCAATCTTTTACATAAGCATCTTGTAAATAAAACCCGAATTCTCCGCTATAGAAATAAGACATGTTTTTAGATGTGATTACCTCTTCAAAACCTAAATCTCTATAGAAATTCCGAGAAATTGTATAGTTTTTACAACCAATAAACGACCGGATAGATTTTCCTGAAATTTTCATTGTGAGTGTTTTTTAATAAATCTTTTACAGCATTTTCTTTAGTGATACTAAGCTAAAGGATTTCTTCTGATTTTAAAAGTGTTTATTGCAATATGCTCATAAGTGCTTAAATCCAATACGCTACCACAAGAGGGCTATAGTCCCCCACCTAAAGTGCTATCAGCAGTTTAAGAAATAGTACTACTCATTTCTTTTAGCAGCCCTATTTTTAGACATTCGTAAATCAAAGAATTCTACCATTAGCGAGAAGGCAATGGCAAAGTATAAATATCCCTTGGGTATGGTGCCTACTTCTTGGCCCAAAACCACCAGATGCCCAATATGAGCAGCTTCAGCAATGAGCATGAATCCTATTAAAATTAAAAAAGAAAGTCCCAAAATTTGAATAGAAGGGTGTTTGTTTACAAAATCTCCCACAGGGTTTGCAAATAGCATCATAATCACTACTGAAATGATGACAGCTACAATCATTAATACTAGTGCGTCATTGGGGTTGGGAGAGATGCCATTGGTCATACCAATAGCGGTAAGAATAGAATCAAAAGAGAAAACAATATTGATAATTGTAATTTGAACAATAGCCTTAGTTAGTGTATTACCACGTGATTTGGTAACCTCGCGCTCATCATGTCCTCGGTCTTCTACTTTTTCGTGTATTTCTTTGGTGCTTTTGTAGAGCAAAAAGAGACCTCCAGCAAAGAGTATAAGTGCTTGAAGACTTACACCGCCCGAAATCCAGTCGTTTTCAAAAACCCAAAAAGGCTTTTCTGCAGCAGTTAACCATGTAATACCAAACAACAAAACAATACGCATTACCATGGCTAAAATAAGACCAATATTGGTCGCTTTTTTACGCTGTGTTTTTTCTAATTTACCCGCAGCAATAGAAATAAATATAATATTATCTATACCGAGAACAATCTCTAAAAAAGTTAGCGTCAAAAGGGCAATCCACGCATCTGGACTAGCAAAAATTTCAAACATAATTTATTCTATTTTTGTGGCAGTTCCTTGCTTTTTTTTAGCCTCGCCTACAAGGCTATACTCAAAGGTGTACGAATTGGCAGTGGTAGACATTATTTTCATGTGAATTGACGTTTTCGTTTTTATATCTTGCAAAACAAACTCACAGTCATTTACCCATTTTACAAGGGCACTATCTACTTTGTTGTCATGATACTCAATACTATAGGTGTCATCTCTACTAAATTTACCCGTTTTTTCTTCACCATTTACAACATAATTAAAAAGAAACTGACCTGTTTTATAGTCTTTACAATTACGCTCTGGTTGGTAGCAAGAGACACATCCCCAAAGAATGAATACTAAATAGCTATACTTTTTCATACGCTGCACAAATTAAGAAATTAACAGCTGTTTGCCACAGCTTTTTTTATATAAGTTTTGAGCTTTGTGTTAATGTTAGTATTTGGGTTAGGTGTTTTTTTATGCAGAAATTAGGGCTATCAAAATTGACTGTAGTTCGATAATTTTTTGCTGTAAGGCTGTATATTATTTTTCAAGGCTTAATTTTGTGGGTATATTTACCTCGTTATGATTCAATCAAAAATAGTATATCCCCATTTTAAGGAAGATTCCATTACCGGAAGGTATGTGGTTAATGAACAAATCATTGATTTTTTAAAAACCAAGTGCACCAAAGCTTTGGTAGATACAGCGGGGTATTCTGTACAAAACAGACCTATTCAAAGTGTCACTATAGGCACAGGAAAACATAAATTATTGCTGTGGTCTCAAATGCATGGTAACGAGTCAACCACCACAAAGGCAGTAATTGATTTGTTGAATTTTTTGCATTCAGATAGCACAGAAGCAATTGAAATACTTAAAAATTGCACCTTACGAATTATACCTATTTTAAACCCCGATGGTGCTGCGGCCTATACTAGGGTGAATGCCAATCATATTGATTTAAACCGTGACGCACAAGACAGAAGCCAGCCCGAGAGCCAGGTATTGCGTGCTGTTTATGAGGACTTTCAGCCAGATTTTTGCTTTAACCTGCATGATCAGCGTACTATTTTTAGTGCTGGTGGTGTTGCCAAACCGGCGACTGTTTCTTTTTTAGCGCCAGCCTTTGATGAAGCACGTAGTATTTCAACAACACGGGCCAAAAGTATGCAACTAATTGTAGCTATGAACAAGGTGCTTCAAAATTTAATTCCCAATCAAGTAGGGCGCTATGATGATGGTTTTAATGCAAATTGCGTAGGCGATACTTTTCAAATGCTGCATACGCCTACTATTTTGTTTGAAGCAGGGCACTACCAAAAGGATTATCAGCGCGAAAAAACCCGAGAATATATTTTTTGGGCATTACTCACTGGTATAGAATGTATTGTGCGAAATGAAATAGCTAATTTTTCGCAAGAAGCGTATTTTTTTATCCCTGAAAATCAAAAACTGTTCTATGATATCCTTATAAAAAATGCCAACCTTATTAATAGCGCTTATACAAATGATGTAGCAATCATGTTTGTAGAGGTTTTACAGGATGACAAAATAGCTTTTGAAGTTAAAGTAGAAAAAACAGAAAACCTACAAGGTTTTTATGGGCATGAAAGTTATGATTGTATGATTAGTAGTGATTTAAGTCGATTAAAAGCGCAACCGTTTTGGAAGGATATAATCGCTTAATTTTGAGCATTTTCATTTAAATTTATTCTTTTATTACGTTTTTGTTAAAAAAATGGAAGTTTCGCTGCGTTTTATTTCTTAATTTTTTATTTTTGCACTTTAACTATAAAGCTATGGGAAAAGTAAAACTAGACGAAATTGACCACCAGATTCTAGATATGTTGATTGACAATACTAGAACACCTTTTACTGATATTGCAAAAAAACTTTTAATTTCTGCGGGTACAGTGCATGTACGTGTTAAGAAAATGGAAGAAAGCGGTATTATTAAAGGCTCATCATTAACCTTAGACTACGTGAAATTAGGCTATGCCTTTATTGCGTATGTAGGTATATTTCTTGAGAAAACACATCAAACAAAATTTGTTTTAGAGCGATTAGAACAAATACCCTACGTAACTGTTGCCCATATTACTACTGGGAAATTTAATATCTTTTGTAAGATTCGGGCCAGAGATACTAACCATGCCAAAAATATTATTTTTAAGATAGATGATATTGATGGTATAAGTAGAACAGAAACGATGATATCATTAGAAGAAAGTATTAACGATAAAAAACGTTTAATGCATACTATTTTTAATGAGCTGTAACAAGCGCATTATGATAAACAAAAAAATCTCAAGCAGTTTTGTTTGAGATTTTTTTGTTTATCTTCATGTTATGTAAGTTCTTCCAATATTTTTAAACTATAAAATAGTTGTCCTATGAAATCATCTGAAATACAATTTAATGGCGAAACCCCATTTTACAAGGTCTATATTGATGTTCTTGGGGAAGTTGATTTGATGCAGTGCATGCGTAATCAGCTTAAAAATTTTCCTCAATTTTTGTCTAGTATACCCGATGAAAAATACAACTTCGCATATGCAACCTCAAAATGGACGGTTGCCGAAGTAATACATCATATTATTGATACCGAACGTGTATTCCAATACAGAGCCTTGCGCTTTTCAAGGGGTGATACTACCGCTTTGTCAGGTTTTGACCAAGACCTTTTTGTGTCAGGGGCAAATACTAGCAAAAGAACGAAACAAAGTTTGATTAATCAATACCAAATAGTACGTCAATCAACGATTTTACTTTTTGAAAATTTTGATAATGAGATACTGGAGCGAAGGGGGTAGCTAGTAATCTCAATTGGAGTGTTGCAACTGTGGGTTTTGCAATTTGCGGGCATCAAAAACATCACCGCAATGTGATACGAGAAAAATATTTATGATTTATTCCAAATCATAATCATCAGTATTCTCTTGGTCTGTGTTGAATTTTTGTTCCGCTTTATCGGCGTCTACTTGTTCTAAAATTCTTTTATCAGTCGATTCGAGACCTTTTTCCATATTATCATCAAAATTTGAAATAAAATCAGAAAGGCTTTTGCTTATTTTTACCAAATAAAGCACCTCGTCGGTTTTTATTTCTACGGCTTCAATATACTCACCATGAGCATTTCTAAATACAATAATGTCTTCATCGCCGTATCCATCAGGATAGGTTTCAATTAATAGGGCTGCCAGTTCATGGTTTAGCTTTTTGTAGTCAATAAGTTTTCGTAACATAGTAAAATTTAGGTGTTTATTTAAATAGATACACCTAAGCTATGTTATTTTTATGAGTCTTTTTTTAAAGAGTTGTAAACTATGTTAATTTAGTATATGAAGCACTTAAACTTTGTAGTAAGCAAAAGCCTCTTGAAACAATTCTTCGGGAATTTGAATATCAATAACTGGTTTGCCAATTTCATTTAGCAATACAAAATTGATGTTTCCGTGCGAATTCTTTTTATCAAATTTTAATAGTGATAGTATGGTTTCAATATCTGAATTATTAAACGCGACACTTTTATAGCGCTCAAGAAAGGTTGTTTTAATGTCCTCTAATTGTTCCTTTGGTAATGAGGTGCATTTGTATGACAAATAAGCTTCTAAAATCATTCCAATAGCAATAGCTTCACCATGTAATAAGGTCTCATGGGTTTCACTTTCTAAAAAATACGATTCTACGGCGTGCCCTAGTGTATGGCCAAAGTTTAGTATTTTTCTTAAATTTTGTTCGGTAGGGTCTTGTAGTACCACCTTGTTTTTAATTACTACTGAATCATATATCAACGCATCTAAGGCATCAAAACTAGAAACAGTTTTTAACGTACTCCAGTAATTGGCATCTTGAATAAGACCATGTTTTAGCATTTCAGCATACCCACTATGTAACTGTCGTTCTTCTAATGTTTTTAAGAAAGGCGGAATTACCAATACCATTTCGGGTTGATTGATAACCCCAATTTGATTTTTTAAAGGACCAAGGTCAACTCCCGTTTTTCCTCCGACAGAAGCATCCACCATAGCCAAAAGGGTAGTGGGTACATTAATAAATGCAATACCTCTTTTAAAGGTAGAAGCCACAAAACCACCCAAATCAGTCACAACGCCACCACCTAAATTTATCATCAGGCTTTTTCGATCGGCATCTAGTTCTGACAATACTTCCCAAACCTGGGTGCAGGTGTTAATATTTTTATTAATCTCACCCGACTCAATTTCTATAATTTCAAAATCACAAGCTACTGTAATTTGAGCCATAAATTGAGGAAGACAATGCTCATGTGTATTCTCATCTACTAAAATAAAAACCTTAGAATAGTGCTTTTTGGCTAAATGTTCATTTAAATGTGTGTAAGCAACTTGATTGAAATGTACTGCGTATGTGTCGGTTATAATAGAATTCATATAGGTGATATTTTCAAAGCCCTGTGGGGTAAAATTATTTTTCAAAAGCACAAAATAAACCTAAATTTTTATGAAAAGAATACAAAAGGTGTTTTTATCTTTGTCACCAATAAAATTAGTTATAAATGGATCAAATTTTTGAGAATACAGCAACGGCATTTGCGTTAAAAACAGATTCTGAACTTGAACGCGCCTATTTTTTATTTAAAATGATCGCCAATGAACCCTTGGTGAGAATTGGAACGGCTATGACTAATTTTGCCATTAAAGCGCATTTGCCGGTTGAAGGCCTCATTAGAGCTACCGTTTTTGATCATTTTTGTGGGGGTGTGAGTGAAGAAGACTGCTTGCCTATTGTTGATCGTATGTATGAAAAAGGCGTTTGTTCTGTTTTAGATTACTCAGTAGAAGGGCAGGAGGGAGACGATCCCTTTGATAGCGCGTTGGAAAAAATATTGAAAATTTTAGATTTTGTAAAAGAAAGAGACGCCATTCCGTTTGCTGTTTTTAAGCCTACAGGTTTTGGACGTTTTGCACTCTATGAAAAAGTAGGAGCGGGCGAAAAACTGACTGAGAGCGAAGCTCAAGAATGGCAAAGGGTGATTAATAGATTTGACAAAGTATGCCAAAAGGCTCATGATTTAGGAGTTAGCCTACTAATTGATGGAGAAGAAAGTTGGATGCAAGATGCCGCCGATCATTTGATAGAAGATTTAATGCGTACCTACAATACCGAAAAAACAATCGTATTTAATACGCTACAAATGTACCGTTGGGATCGTTTAGATTATTTAAAGGATCTGCACGAAAAAGCTAAAAAAGAAGGTTTTAAAATAGGAATGAAAGTGGTACGTGGTGCGTATATGGAAAAGGAAAACGACCGTGCTAAAGAAAAAGGATATCCTACCCCAATATGTGCAAGTAAAAAAGCAACAGATGAAAATTTTGATGCTGCCGTAGCTTATATGGTCGAAAATTTAGACACAATATCGCTATTTGCGGGTACACACAACGAAGCGAGCTCTTATCGCCTAATGGAACTTATGAAAAACCATGAAATTGCCAGTAATGATGAGCGGGTTTGGTTTGGTCAATTGTTTGGTATGAGCGATCATATTTCATTTAATTTGGCTGATCAAGGTTTTAATGTAGCTAAATATTTACCCTTTGGCCCTGTGCGAGATGTAATGCCCTATTTGATACGACGAGCTGAAGAAAACACCTCAGTAGCAGGGCAAACTACTAGAGAGCTTAATCTATTAAAAATAGAAAAGAAGCGTAGAAAAATTTAATCGGATCTACACGCGATAAAATTAATTACAAAGAATTAAGAAACCTTTGAAGTATAGGGCTGTGCAGTAGTGCATGGCCTTTTTTGTATACTACTTCAAACTTATGCTTATTGACTCAGCGTTGGAAAATATGAGGGAGCTATGTTCAGAATGGAAAACTTGGTACAATAACTATCCTTTCGCTAATTAGTATTTTCTGTACTGAGGATAAATAACCGTATATTTGAGCCACTAGGTACACAAAATACTGTTGCAACATTCAATGATAAAAGACATTCCTCAAATAAAGTTTTCTCCAAAAGACACTGAAAATTTTGGTTTTGAAATTGTACCTATTGAAAAAATAAAGCAGTTTAAAAAGCAACAAAACAATCACGATTCAGAATTGCCACATCAACTTAAGTTTTATAACTTCATTTATTTTACGCATGGTACAGGTAAACACTTTATAGATTTTAAATGGTATCCTGTAAAAGAAAATACACTAGTATATCTGGCAAAAGAACAAATAAATGCGTTTGATTTTTCTACAAATTTAAAAGGGTATTGTATTGTTTTTACCGAAGAATATTTTGTAAAAAGCTTTTCAAACGTTTCTAATAATTTTGCCTTTAGGCTGTTTAATCCGCAACTCTTTTCGCCGATATTACAACTACCTAAAGATGCTGATTTTCATACGTATTTCAACCTCTTGAAAAAAGAAAGAAATTTAAAATTACTGAATCAGAAAATTATTGTTGAATTGCTTTTTATTATTCTTATTTCTAAAGCAGAACAAATAAAGCAGCACCAAACGCATAACATTAAAGATTCGAGCAAAATAGTATTTTTTCAAAAATTCAATTCACTTATTGAAAAAGAGTTGCATAAAAGTAGAAGTGCCGAATATTACGCCAAAGAATTAGCAATTACCTACAAACACTTAAATAGTATTTGTAAAGAATTTGTAAACAAAACAGCAAAAAATGTCATTGACGATTTTGTAATTCTTCAAGCCAAACGAAATCTAATCAATTCTACGATAAAAAGTAATGAATTGGCTTATAAATTAGGTTTTGACGACCCTACAAACTTCACTAAATATTTTAAAAAACATACAGGTTTAACCCCAAATATGTTTGTGAAATCTGTTTTAAACACTTAAAGGTTCAACTTTAACCATGTTAATGCCGTTTTTCATCTTTCTATAAAACGGTACTTCGCTCATCTTTGCATCATAATTAATTAAACAATAAAATGATGAATAAAGATGTGATAACCGCTTTTTATGAAAAAGCACTTACCGTAAACGAAAACCACAATCCGGCAGCTGTATTAGATGAAATTTTAGCAGCTAATTTTAGCTCTAAGGGTTCTGTTGAAGAAAAAACGAAAGAACAATTACAAGGTCAGTTAGGGTTTTTCTGGAAACTAATTCCCAACCTAAAATGGGAAATACAAGAAATTATCAATCAAGACAATCAATTTGTTGTTCGAAGTATAGCTTCAGGCAACCCAAATGGTGATTTTATGGGCTTACCAACTGATGGTTCAAAAGCATTTTCAATTATGACCATTGATATTCACACTGTAGAAAACGGTAAAATTTCAACCGTATACCATTTAGAAGACTGGGGTACGGCAATGAACCAATTAAAAGGATAAATAAAGAATTTGTAAAAATAGAAAATATGAAATTTAGTAAACTATTTATTATTACCCTTTTGGGCTTCATAACATTCACTTCGTGTGATAATGATGACAATAATCAAACTCAAAACAACGATGCCAGTATTGTAGTAGAGGTAACAACATTTGACCTTAAGGCAGATACCGATTCAAATGCATTTGAAGCTAGAGATGTAGAAATTGAAGAAGATTTCGCTTCACAACAACCAGGATTTTTAAAAAGAATGAGCGGAGTTGATGCAGATGGAAAGTACGTAGTAATGGTGTTTTGGGAGACCTTGGCTGATGCTGATGCGTCTATTGCTGCCTTTGGAAACGACCCAACAGTGGCAGATTATTTTGCAATGATAGATGGCGATACTTTTAGTGCTGAACGTTTTACCAGTTTTGAAGTGCCAAATATTGACTTTTCTTTAGCATCTGACAATGTAATTGAAGTGACAACATTTAACCTAAATAATGGCATTGATGCTAATGCTTTTGTAACAAGAGATGCTGAAATTGAGCAAGATTTTGCTTCGCAACAACCTGGTTTTATTCGACGTACAAGTGGAGTAGATGCTAACGGAAAATATGCGGTAATTGTATTTTGGGAGAATTTAGCAAATGCTGATGCGTCTATTGCTGCCTTTGGAAACGACCCAACAGTGGCAGATTATTTTGCAATGATTGATGGAGACACCTTTAGTGCTGAAAGATTTAGCATTTTTGTACCACCACTGACTGAAGGTGTGAATATTACAATGAGAAATACATTGCAAGATGCAGGAGTGGCAGAAGTTAGCTACCCTAGTTTGTTTGGCCAAGCAGATGATGCTTGGGATGAGTTTGCAACATTGTCAAATACTACATCAGAGTTTGCAACCGCCTTATCGCAAAGTCCATCAACAGGTGCGCCATTTCCAATTAGCGGGTTGTATGATATTGACCTTACAGTAAATAGCATTAATTTTACCGTATTACCAGATGCTTCTGATCCATTTTGGAGTAATGTTTTTGGACTTTTTCCCGCAGGAAAAACAGATAGGTACTACCTTACCTTTTCTCAACCACATAATATTACTAGTTTCTCGAGCGATAATAGCTGGGTTAACGTAAGAGTTGACTCTGATACAGTTATTGTTGTTGAACTGACTGAAGGCTATAATTTGCAGCCAGGTGTTGCTTTTTCAATAGGCCTAAATTGAAACAAGTAAAGAGCTGAAACATGACAAATTTCAAAAAAAGTAAAATACCATTATGGGTAAATATTATGCAAAGCGTATTAATACTGATAATGCTCGCACAAGTGGTAATGTACTTTTTCAATCATCAAATGATGGTCGATGCTGGTATGCACACAGAAGGAGTACCCAACTTAAACCTAATTTACGAAATGGGGGCAAGAACCTTAGTAATGGTATTAATATCTATGTATGTGATGGTTACTCAAAACCCAAAGCAGTATATAGTTGTGCTTATAATGAACATACTAAGAGAAGGGTTTGAAACAATAATTGACCCTCTTTATCCTTTGTTAAATGCACCTGTTTCGCCCATGGTAGATTTTGGAATGCATATCGTAATTGTAGCCATTGAAGTTTTTGCATTTATTACCGTATTTAAGTTAACAAAAAAGAATCAGTAAAATAGTTAGCAGCATGATAGCAGATATAAATTACACTATAGCAGAACTGTATGAGGATGCCAAGCATGATAAATTAAAGATGATGAAGGGTGCGGCAAAAAGTATTTTTAAGTCTTTTAGACCTGAAAATTTCGAAGACGCCTATCTTGCTATTTCAAAAGAACAAGGTGAATATTTGGCCCAACTTATCAAAGAAGATAAGTTGAAAAATATTGTAGAATTTGGCACCTCATTTGGTATTTCAACCCTGTTTTTAGCACAAGGTGTTTTAGAAACAAATGGAAGTATTATTACTACTGAATTATTAGAATCTAAAGGAAAAATTGCCAAAGAAAATTTCAGAAAAGCAGGTGTTGACAATTTAATTGAATTAAGGATTGGCGATGCACTAGAAACACTAAAAAATCATACACAAACCATTGATTTATTACTGTTAGACGGTTGGATGAATCTATACAAACCTTTATTTGACATGCTTGAGCCAAATTTTAATAGCAATACAATCATTTATGTCGACAATGCAAATGTGGCAGATAGTCAACACTTTTTGCAAGCTTTATCAAAAGAAAAATATCAAATTGAGTTAAAATTTAATGGTAAAGTAGCTGTGATAAAAACAAGATAATTATGAGCAAAGTAGCAACGTGCCCTACCTGTGGTAGCAAAGCAAAAATAAGTGAAATAAATGGCGAAATTCTTTATCACAGCTTGCAAGAGGATGATTTGATAAAAAAAATAGCGCAACTAAAAAAGGCGATGCTGAAATTTAAAGAAAAAGCAGCAGTACTTGAAGAAAAATTAAATCAAATTACAAACAAGTAATGCAGTTTTTAAAAAGGAATTATGGTTGGATAATTGTTAGTATTTTGGCAAGCTTACCCATCATTCCATTAAGCGAACTATATTTTAATGGAGGTATAGAAAATGTAGATATGCTTTATCATATTTCGGGTGAGTTTGCCATTAGATGGATGACAGCCGTTTTGACTTGTACACCTTTTTTTATTGTTTTTAACATTACAAATCTATTTGTACGTCAAGCAATGGGCATCGCAACCGCAGTATGGAGTTTCTTGCATTTTGTCATATTTATTTGGGCTGAAGGCTTTTTTGAAACTTTCAAGCAGTTTAACTACATCGCTGGCTTTATAGTTGTTTTACTACTAATTCCTATGTTTTTTACCTCCAATAGAAAATCTATGAAATGGTTAAAAAGTAAATGGAAAAAATTGCAGCGTTTCGTTTATGTTGCCATTATTTTAAGTTTAGTTCACGTAGCCATCTTAGAAAAAACTTGGCTTGTTTATGCTATAATTGTGGGAGTAGGGTTTATAATCAGAGTACCACTAGTCAAAGAGAAAATTACTGCTGTTATGACGTAAAAGAACACTACGTATTTGAGTACTTATATGCTATTGTTGGCAAACAGTATGAAAACAACTGTAACGATAAAATTTATTAATTAAAAACCAAATTTAAGATGAAAAAAATGATGATATGTTTTGCCATTGCTTCAATGTTTATAAGCTGTGATATGGCAAAAAAAGAAAAAGTAGTACAAGAATCAACAACAAAATTAAAAGAAATGAGTGCAAATGATAAATTAGCAATCGAATCGCAAAAAACATTGGATATTGCAAATGCTTACATGGCTGCAATGGGAAAAGGTGATATGGAGGCTATGAAAAATTTGATGCACGAAGATATGGTATGGCAAAATGCTGGAGATTCTGACGTACCATGGATAGGACCTTGGAATGGTAAAAAGGCAATACTTGAAGAATTCTTTCCTGCATTTGGAGCTGGTTTCATAACAAAAAAATGGGAACCAACAGATGCTTTCGCAAATGGTAACACTGCTGCATATTTTGGACAAATGATTGGCCTATTAAACAATTCAAATAAAGAGACCGAAGAGTTTACATATGCCTTAAGAGTCAAAGTAAAAGATGGTAAAATTATTCTGTGGAATTGGTTTGAAGATAGCTATGAAGTTTCAAAAGCATTCCATAACAAGAACTAAAAAAAGTTTTAATAGCGACCCCCTTCCTGTGGTCAGCACAACCCAACATGATGGCGGTGTTGACTGAACCGGCTGGTTTGTCAATACTATGGGGGTGTTTTAGGTTTGTGGTGTTTTAGAAAGATTAAATAGGAGGTAGGTATTGTTGCTGAATAGTTGATTAATGGGATATTCAAGTGCTTTTAGACCCTGGCTCATCTAAAATAACGGAAATGTACACCCATGTTGCAACAAATACTTTTACATCGATTAAAAATCCCTTAGATTGGTAATTCTAAAAAAGAAATGAGGCTGTCTAAAAAGGCAGCTTTTTTTTGTTTAAAATTGAAAATGTAACCTTCCATAGAGTACGCTTTTTAAGGCGTTGTGTTTGGTTGTGATAAGCAGTAACTTCACTTCGTTTTTGCTTAAAACAACAGGTGATTTTTTGGGTCTTTCTATAGCAGTAAGTTTTGCATCAAGTATAGGTTATTCGTGAATTTTATAGAGGTAACGAAGCCCATAGACCGTATGTTTGAATAAATACTATCATCACACGTAATAAGACTTAGATAAAAAGGGAGTTTTGTAACGATTGAATAATATGAATTCAAAAAAATGAAATAATAAAGGTTGGTGACAATGTATAAAAATAATTGTTAAATTAGGGCTTTAACAAAGGTAGTTGCAATTTTGTTACGTCTGATTTTCCTACGCAAAATCTTCGAACACAAAGCCGCACCCATTCTTATACAAATCAGTTGTAAAACATTTTGAAAACCAAAGCCTTCATTGAAAGAGAGAACCATACTTTTTATTATTTTATTACTAACCCTTGGAATAATTGTTTATAATTCAGTTGACTTTAATGACAATGAATTATCAGAATATGATAGAGAACTAGTCAGTTATTTTAGTGAAGTTGCCTTAAGTGCGGAATTTTATGACAACTCACATAGAATAACTAAATGGACTGAACCAATGAGTCTTTATATATGGAAAGATGGAGAATTTAACAGACAGATTTCAATAATTAAGAGCACAATTAATAAAATCAATAACCTTATCGATGGCGAATTTAAAATTGAATTAGTAGATAATTATATTAAAAGCAATGCCGTTATTTTCCTTATGGAAAAAGATGAAGCTGAGTCATTAGTTCCTAAAATTTTTGAAGGTATCGAAGAGGAATTTGCAGGATTAGTTCTTATCGAGTATGATTTAGACAATTATGAAATTAAACATGCAAAAATATTCATTGATATTAATGAACCTCTTCAGGATCAAGAATCTACAATTTTAGAAGAATTAACCCAAAGTATAGGTTTAATGAATGATTCTGAAAAATATTCAAATAGTATTTTTTATCAAAATAAAGCACTTGACAGTATTAATACTGTGAAATATTCGAAAATGGATATAGATATTATTAAAATGCTTTATCATCCAAAAATGAAACCAGGACTAAACATTAAAAAAGCTGAAAAGGTAATAAAGCAAATTTTGAAAAATTAAAAACGTGTTAGAACAATACCGAAACGTAATGCCGGCTTTAGGGCAAAAACGAAAGGTCTGTATATATTTATAGGGTCGCTAAATCTTTGGGATTTAGCTTTAGACAAAAAAAGAAAAAGCGAAACCAAAAGCTTTAGCTGCGTATGCAGACGGAAACGAAAAATTTCCTTACTACCGCACTAAGCTTAGCCTCACCGTTGATACATTAAATAAAATTAAAAATGGGATTAGATTTAATAACACAAAGAGATTGTGAAATAAAAGAAGTTGTCCCTCAAAACGAACTTTTAAATCAAATCAAAGACCGCAATAGAGGTTTTGCCGTCTTAAATATGATTGTTGAAAGTGGTAAATCAAGAGAGGAAGCATTAGAAACTTCATTTATACAAACTTTGCAAACCCCAGAAGGAACTAAAAATATAAATGTAAAAGTTTCTGATTTAATTGAAAAAACCTCCCATTTAGTAGCTTTAGGGAGAAAGTGTGGTAATTGCCCTGTTTCTCAAAACAAACCATTTGGTTGTATTGGATTTGTTTCTTATCCAGTATCTCAAAAATGTGAAAAATGGCTTACGTCTATTGCAGAAGAATCCTATATAAAAGGATTGCCGTATTCAACAATAATAGTTTTTATTGAAGACCAAAATATAAACGGACAAAGAATTAGTGAAATGCGTAAGCATGGACAAACGTTTTTTGAAAGCGCAAAACCAACAGAAATAGTTTTAAGTAAAAGTCTCTTTAAAAAGAAAACTATAAATACGGACAAATTACTGGATGTAACTTTTCTAAATGGACTAATGCAAACCACTCATATTAATTATTTGCTAATGCTATTTGGAGGTATTGTTTCAGATACAATCGAACCGAAAGACAGATATTCTAAATTTAATAATGAAGACAAAAAATATGTATATCTGGACTTAAATTTACCAAAAGAACATGACAAAAGTATCTTGGAATTTTATAATTATTTTCATCATTTGTTTGTAGCGTTAATAAATGGAAACGGGGTGCTAATGGATTAAAAAGCTGTGCCTAGCAAAACCTATAAACAATACGAGCTTCGGGCATAGTCGCACTATTTAAAATACCTCATTATTCTTGGGGAATTTACGTTTCAGAAAGATTGAGAAATAAGCTAGAAAATGTTGAAATAACTGAGATTGGATTTGCAGAAAGTAAAGAAGAATTAGGAAACGTCTGGAAACCTCATTATCTAATAATTGAATTTAGCGAATAAAAATGTTTGCCCATAACTAAGCCTTACTGTGGCTGGTACAACCCAACATGATGGCGGTGTTGACTGAACCGGCTGCTTTGCCGATACTATGGGGGGTGTTTTAGGTTTGTGGTATTTTAGAGCGATTAAATAGGAGGTAGGTATTGTTGCTGAATAGTTGATTAATGCACTATTCAAGTGCTTTTAGACCCTGGCTCATCTAAAATAACGGAAATTAGGTTATTCGTGAATTTTATAGAGGTAACGAAGCCCATAGACCGTATGTTTGAACAAACACTATCATCACACGTAATAAGACTTAGATAAAAAGGGAGTTTTGTAACGATTGAATAATATGAATTCAAAAAAATGAAATAATAAAGGTTGGTGACAATGTATAAAAATAATTGTTAAATTAGGGCTTTAACAAAGGTAGTTGCAATTTTGTTACGTCTGATTTTCCTACGCAAAATCTTCGAACACAAAGCCGCACCCATTCTTATACAAATCAGTTGTAAAACATTTTGAAAATAGACGGAAAAAATATAATAGTAGGATACAAAATTGGAGACTTAATCGGAGGATTAATTAGTCTAGGGTTATCTATTTTCTTAATCATACAAATGGAGGGTACAGAAAGTTGGAAAGCTTTTTTAATGGCTTCATTTTTAGGATTAGGTTCCTTAGTAATTTTATGGAAATTTGTAAATCCTAAAAACAAGTTTGTAAGCAAAAATAGTGATATCGCTAAAAAAGTAAGACAAGAGGAATTTAAAGCAAACTTAAATACTGATGGCATATTTGTCTATCGAGAAAACGGATTTGAACTTTTGATTGAAAACAAGTTGACAAAAATCAAATGGAATGAAATCTTACAATTAATCGGATACAAAATTGATGCCTTGACTACTGACGAAATATGTCTCTACGTCAGATGCTCAAAAGGCAAGTCGTTTGAAATAAGTGAAAGTAGCAAAGGTTGGTTTGAATTTAATAGGCGATTAAAGGAAAATATTCCAAATCTTGATAAGAATTGGGAGATTGAAATTGCGAATCCACCATTTGAAAGGAATGAAACGGAATTATACAACGCAAAAAAAACGTTGGGTAATAACTAAGCCTTCGTGTGGTCGGTACGACCCAACATGATGGCGCTGTTGACTGAACCGGCTGCTTTGCCGATAC
>CANMFQ010000039.1 GCA_947497145.1 uncultured Flavobacteriaceae bacterium | reverse complement strand
GAATATTTTAGATATTGATGATGCTATTGATACTGTTGAAGATGCAATAGATGGAGTAGGAGAGCTTTTTGAAGGTGATAATGACCTCGATGAAATACAGGTAGACTGGGCAATACCCACAAAAGATGCCATAAAAATTGTAGATGGCAATGTGGTTATTACCAACCCAAACAATGGTGTTACCATAACAGAACCCTTGGGTGATGATAAGGTCATAGTAGATAAAGACGGAAGAGTATATACTATAGATGCCGAAGGAAATATTGAAGCTAGCGGACAAATAGATGCTTCAGGTGGAGTAAACCCAGGCAATGTAACAGGCATTTCTGGCAATGGCGATTTAGAAGCCCTTACCGCGCAAGACATTCTCATTACCTTTAAGGAAGTACCCACTGTTGATGGGCAGGTTAATTATGGTTTTGATGCTATTCCTGCGGTAGCCACCAACAAACTAAAAAAGAAATACACCACCATAAAAGATGCCAATGACAATGACTACACCCTTGTACATCAAGCCGTAGAAAAGGGCAAAACCGCCTATATTGATGCCAAAATTGCTCAAGATGGCAGCTACCCGCTAGACAGTATTGTTTTTAAAACCAAACAAGGGGTAAAAATACCAACCACAAAAATTGATGACGAAACCCTAAGGCTTACTCTTACAGGCACCTATACGTTTGAGAACGAAACCATTTACGCTACCGTACCCTCTAAAACCAATACCGGAAAACAAGATACCGCAGGGGCATTTACACTATGGCACCTCGAAGACAGAGCTATAGACGTAGTGTTGGTACTGGTAAACAACCCCAATGTAGCCGACATTGAAACCGAAGTACAAAACATTTTTCACAAAGGCGTAGCCACCGTTAATTTTGGCACCCCAATAACCTTAACTATTGCTGCCAACACCTTTGGCAGTAATGGCTTAGATGTTGGCGAAAGCGCATGGGCAGCCGCCTATAACGACGAACAAAAACAGTTTGTACAACTAGCAAAAGATGCTGGTGCCAACAACCCAAACACCTATTATGTCATCGTTTCGGGTAATAGCATCACCAATACCAAAGGCATAGCAGGTTTTATGCCCTTACAACGCCAATTTGGTTTTGTCTTTGAAAAATACGTAGGTACCGGCGACGAAGGCAAAGGCAGCATTAGCAAAACCCTAGCCCATGAGCTTGCCCATGGTATTTTTGCCCTACAACACCCCTTTACACAATATGACACGCCCAAAACTGGCGGCACCAACTGGCTACAAGACTATGACCAAGGCAGTATTTTACCCCATACCCATTGGGCACAAATACACGACCCTGCACTTAGGTTTTACCTGTTTCAAGATGAGGAGGATGGGGAGCATTTAGTAACTAAAGGTCTCTTTAAAAATTTAAATTTTGGAAAAAATGATGACGGCTCATTTAGCTTTTTAACCCCCTCTAATCAAGTTTTAATACTACCCAACAACGTAAGCGATATTACCTCATTCTATGGATATTATGGTTCAAGTTTGTCTACCGATGATGAAAAATTAAAAGAGTTTATGTCTATTGTCCCTGGGACAATTAAGTCTTTTAAAATCGGAGAAAAAGAATATAACATAAAAATTATTAAACAGGGTAATGGCGTTTATAAAATAGCAGGTTATAAATCAGGTGCCGATTTTTATTCCCCCATTAAGGCTCTTCAAAAAGACGCCAATTTAAATAATGCATTGTTTTACTCAATCTATTTATCAGACAACAAGTATGATTATCATGTATTGCAAACAGAAACAGAAAATCAAGTAGCTTTTCAAAATAATGCGGTCATTCAACATTTAGAAAATTTTACTTTCGACAACTCTAAAGTTTTAAATACAAAAGCATTAAAGGTATCCGCAAGTGGTTATACTCAATATTCAATTACACCTGAAGGTATAAATTGGGCATTTAAAAATGCGGATTATAATATTGGGGATGGCACACTTTTTTATAGAAATAAGGTATTAGAATTACATTCACTATTTCCAAGACTTTTAGATGTTTTGTCAAGGAGCTATGGTAAATGGAACTCAGCTAACGTTTGCTCCGATATTAAGGAAGGTAGGTATGAACTTTTCCTAAGAAATAATTATTGCACATCCGCTTACCGTGAAAGGGATGGTGTAACTACCTACACCTATGATTCTGATAAAAATTTACCAAACACTGCGTTAGAATTACAAAAATTATTTTATTCCTATTTAGCCGAGAACATTCAAAAAACATCAGACGAAATAGGATCGTCAATAGTAGCTTATAATGATATTAGTAGTGATAAAGTTAAATCTAGAACAGCAACTCAAATTGCCTATGATATAAATATTGCTTCCGAAAATGACATCAAAAATTTAACTGCGAATGCAATTCTCAGAATTATCTCAAAACTGGTAAATGAAAAAATCACCTCCGAATCTGATTCACCTGGTTTTGATATGGAAGGCGCCATAATTAAGCTTATTGAAAACGCTAGTACAAACACATACACAGATTTAATGACAGGTATTGAATCTGTAAATTTATACAATGATGATAAGTTTGTATTTGAGCAAATATTTGAATCCGTAGACGACCAAGTAAACTTTGTATTCTTTAAAGCAGGCAATCCAAATCGATTAAAGTTAATTGGTGCCCTTACCAAAATGATGATAGACACTAAAAGTTTTTACCAAGAAAGACTTTTAACGGCATATGAAAAACTTGGTGATCGTGTCTTTATTCTAGAGCACAATAACATATATAAGGCAGCAGGGAAATCTTTTTTATATTATTTAACTGACCAACCAAGTTTAGAAGGCATATTAAACGATGATTTAAAAATAAGCGATGTTGATTATGAATGGCTAAGCAGTTCTAAAGAAATTAACGTTAGACAACATGAGCAAGTAGGTTGGTATGAAATAGCATCTCAACCTGCTGTAAAGTTAAAACCGTTTGATTTAGTTGTTTTTGTAAATGGTTCAAATTTGTCATCAGTTAAAGGCTTATTAAACACTCCACAGTTTACAGATATTCCGTTGCCTGCCCTAGCATTAGTGTATTCATCACAAGCAGCATCAAACGAAACAATTGACCAAAGCTTAAACGCCGTTATTGATATAGCTTCTTTAGCAGTATCAGGTGGGTCGCTTACTGCTCTAAAGGGTCTTTCTACAATGAGTAAATTGAGAAAAACTTTTGTCGCTGCAGATATGGCTAGTAGTGGTCTTTCTATTTTGTCAACAACCTTGGCAGATTCTGAAGAAAACCAAAAAATGCGGAGTGTTTTAAATAGCTTATCTGCTATTACAGGGGTTATTTCTATGGGAGATATAGCCCTTTCAATTAGAGCACAAAAAACATTAAAAAATAAATTCAATACTGCTAAACAAGCGGCTAATGCAATAGCTGATTTACCTACAAAACAGCAGCTTGAAACCATGATTAATGCGCTTGATGCACTAACAGCTGACGAATTAAAACTATTTATTCAGAAACATCCAGAAGATGTTGAAAATGCAGTTTCTCTAGTTATTGGATATTTAAAAAGTGGAGTTAACGTAGGAGACAGAACAGTAATTGATAATGCTAAAAATATTATCAATAAACTTGCTAATGCTACTAAAGAAATCAAAGTAGCTAAAGAAAGTTTTATTTCTAAACTACCAACCAACACCAAAAACTTTTTAAACAACCTTACTACTAAGTTTAAAAAAGTTGTAATTGGTAGTTACTTAGCTCTTCAATTTGAGTCAACGGTATTAGCCAAAATCAGCGATGCTGGTGTATTCTCAGAAATTAAATGGATAGACAAATGGGTAGGTGGCAAAATAAGAGATATACCAGATCTCAACCAAGCTACCTATGTTATCAATAATACTACTGTAGATGCCAACTTACATTTAATTCAAATATCAAATACTGGTGATATTGGCTTTAGATATGCGTTAACTAAGGACGTAAAATATCAAGACATCCCTAATTGGAGAACTACCTATAAAAACGTAAGATTAACGCCAAACCCAGATAAAGTAACCACTATAATTGGTAAATGGAGTCATGATACCGCACCTTTCATTGACGAGCTTGGACCAAACCATTGGAACATGTTTTCAGGTGGTACTACCCCCCCTACAAATGGTAGGTTTAACCTGTTAAATATAGACCTTACGGGTAAAAACCTTACCGAACAACAAATTTGGGAACGACTAAACGAACCTTGGTTAAGAGAAGCCATGGAACGTGGCGATGACATTGTAATAGCTTCTGACCCTTTTGAGCTACGGACTGGTTTTTACAAAAAAGAATTAGATTATATTGAAACGAATGCCACTCAATATGGTTATGATTTTGCAGAAGGGTTAAGTACTGGCAAGCTTGTAAAGAATTTGGCTAATGCTGGGAGCGATTTAGCATCACTATTTCCAAAACTAGCGACTAGAACAAATGCCTTAGCCAAAATAGATAACATTATAGCTAGTGGCAGAATACCCAAGCAAAAATTAATTGATGCCATTGATGGTCATTTAGGAGATATTTTAGATAAAGCTGATGATGTAGAACTAGGGAAAATATTAGATAGATTAAATTTAGAAGATGCTACAGCAAGCCACCTAGACGACATCACAGAAAGACTTGCGAATACAGACTATAAAATAAAACAAGATTTAATAACAAACCCAAGTGCATTTAAAGACTTTGATGAAATACTAAAAGACCCTGGCTCCTTTTGGGACAAAGTTACTCAAGGCGATTTTGCAAGTAACCCTAACCTACAAAAATGGGCACAATGGAAATGGTTTAAAGATATAAGAGCTAGCGCAAAAACATTTGAAGATGTGGCTGGTTTGGATAGATTTAAAGATTTACACAAGTTATCAGATGAACAAATAGTAACCCAAGTAACGCTTATAGTAAATGGCAAAACCATACGTATAGATTATTTAGGGTTTAAAGACGGCATATATTATTTAGGAGAAGCCAAGTTTAGCACAAAAGAAAAAAATTGGTTAACCGATTGGTACAACGCCTCTACAAAAAGCCAAAAACCAGTATTTAAAGCTTTTGAAGATGGCAGTGTAAACTCCATTGAGGTTCGGGTTTCAGATGCAGAAAAAATGAAAGATTTGAAAGGTTTGAAATTACAAAATGGGAGTATAATTGACTTTGCGAATACAGAACTACACATTATAGGTAGTAATAAAAACACACAAAGTATAAAAGAAGTAATTAAAATAAAGTAATGAATAAAAAAGGGAAAAATACCATCGACAATAGATTGCAAAAACACTTAACACCTTATTTTAATGAAAAAGGTTTTGTACTTAGTAAAAAGCTTTTTTTATATGCTAAAAATGAGTTTGAAGTTTTTTGGGGTTCAAGAACGGACTTTGAAAGCTGGCTAACCTTTCGACCTAAATATATAGTTGAAAATGAGCGCATTATTAAAATTTTAAAAAAAGTATTTCCTGATGAAGTTTCTTACTATACATCCTTACGCGTCCAATCCACAAGATTCGCCCACGAATTTGGCGTATATGATTTTGATGATTCGCCTTTTAACCACTCATCAGGAAAAATAAGCACATATGGTTACAGGATATGTCTTGAAGAAGAAGATGCTGGCATGTTAGAAGGTACTCCAATTATATATAATGTAGCGCCCATCATAAAAGACCATATTGCGTTTTTAGAAAAAGTGGCATTTGTTTACTTTGAAATACTAAGTACCGTTAAAGGCATAAATGAATACTTTAATAATAGAGTCCTCACTTTATCCGAAGAAGAATTACAAAGCGAAACTGTACAAGATAGTTTTCAAAAAGAAGAAGTGTTAAGTGCTATAATAGCCGCCTATTTAGAAAAAGACAGCAGGTATACTAGTATCGTTGCACAATATAAAAAACTATATGCTAAAAATAACTGGTACTTAAAGGATATAAACCTATTAGCCGATTGGATTAACGAGAATACTATTGCGTAAATGCTCTAATGAGCCCATTGCTAGTAACGTCGTGACTGTAATAACTAATATTGATCATTACAGCATAAAGAGAAATGAGTAGAAAATAAGCAAAAAGAAAGTAATGCTAAGTAAAAACTGGGGATATACAGAATTTAATGCAGATGTTGAGCAAGTGTTCAGTAGTATTTTTGCTGCACATAATTTTGTTATTACCAGTAGCACAGATCAAGTATCTTACGTAAATTATAAAAATAACAAGGTTATGCTTTATATCGCCTTTGACGATTCTAAAGTAGTTGAATCTATTTTTAAAACACCAACAGGAGAAACTTACAATATACATGATTGTTGTTTAATTAAAGGTATAACATACGCACCACCAATATGTGAGTTTAGAGATCGCAATTGCATACAAAAAGGGCTAACATATATAGCAGGTATTATAAAAACTCATTTTCAACAAGAGTTACAAGGCCATTTTAGTTACCAAGAAGAAATTAGATTATTTAAAGAAGAACAGTATTTTTTAAATAAAAAACTAGCATTTCTCCCCTTAAGAGATACAATAAAACAAAAATATATAAACAGCCATTTACCCAATGCAGGTATAGCAGAAATGAGAGAACGATTAATAAAAAAAAACCTATATCCCGAAAAGTTTAGAGGCTTATATAATCGGTATTTTAAAAATAAAAATGAGGCGTAGCACATCCCCCTAACCCCCTTCAAAGGGGGAATTGTTACTACTGATATTTAACATTGGTACAAATGAATAAGAACTAAAACATATGAAAACAGGATAAAAAAATACGTAATGCATTCCGCCTAACCCCCAAAGGGGGAATAACAACCGTGGGAACTCCCCTTTGAAGAGGCGAAAAATTCCCCCTTTGAAGGGGGGCAGGGGGGATGTCCGCATGAGTAAGCACATAAGGAGTGCGCAGGCGGGGAATGTCCGCATGAGTAAGTACACAAAATGAGAAAAATAACATATTTGAGATAACAGGGTGAACATCCCCCTAGCCCCCTTCAAAGGGGGAATTGTGAGTGCTAATATTTAACATTGGTGCAAATGAATAAGAACTAAAACATATGAAAACAGGATAATAAAATACGTAATGCACTCCCCCTAACCCCCAAAGGGGGTATAACAACCGTGGAAACTCCCCTTCAAAGGGAAGAAAATTCCCCCTTTGAAGGGGGTGCCGCAGGCGGGGGATGTCCGCATGAGTAAGCACACAAAATGAGAAAAAACATATTGAGATAACATAGAGCACATCCCCCTAGCCCCCTTCAAAGGGGGAATTGTTACTACTGATATTTAACATTGGTACAAATGAATGAGAACTAAAAAATATGAAAACAGGATAATAAAATACGTAATGCATTCCCCCTAACCCCCAAAGGGGGTATAACAACCGTGGGAACTCCCCTTTCAAAGGGAAAAAATTCCCCCTTTGAAGGGGGGCAGGGGGGATGTCCGCATGAGTAAGCACATAAGGAGTACGCAACAAAGGGATGTCAGCATGAGTAAGCAAATAACATGAAAAACCAAATAATACCATACAATCCAAAACTAAAAGAGTACGCTAGGCAGCTACGCAACAATAGCACCCTGTCTGAAGTACTCTTATGGCAGCGCATAAAAGGCAAAGCGTATGGTGTGGAGTTTCATAGGCAAGTGCCATTGCATGAGTTTATTGTCGATTTTTATTGTCACGAGCTACAACTAGCCATTGAAATAGACGGCAACAGTCATGACAACAAATACGATTACGATTGTAAACGACAAAACATACTAGAAAATCTAGGCGTACATTTTATACGCTTCACCGACATAGAAGTAAAAAAAGAACTTTTTAGTGTATTATTAGCACTAGAAGATAAAATAGCAGAAATGAAAGAATTGTAGTAGCGTGGAGAACATCCCTCTAGTTATCCCCCTAACCCCCGAAGGGGGAACAGCAACCGTGGGAACTCCCCCTTTGAAGGGGCGACAGAGCGAAAGCTATGGGCGAGATGTAGCGATGGCGGGGGGGATGTCCGCATGAGTAAGTACACAAAATGAGAAAAATAACATATTGAGATAACAGGGAGAACATCCCCCTAGTTATCCCCCTAACCCCCAAAGGGGGAATTGTGAGTGCTGGTAATTAACATTGGTACAAATAAATAAGAACTAAAACATATGAAAACAGGATAATAAAATACGTAATGCATTCCCCCTAACCCCAAAGGGGGAATAGCAACACTAGGAATTCCCCCTTTGAAGGGGGGTGCCGCAGGCGGGGGATGTCCGCATGAGTAAGCACACAAAATGAGAAAAAAAACATATTGAGATAACAGGGAGAACATCCCCCTAACCCCCTTCAAAGGGGGAATTGTGAGTGCTAATATTTAACATTGGTACAAATGAATAAGAACTAAAACATATGAAAACAGGATAATAAAATACGTAATTCATTCCCCCTAACCCTCAGACGGGGAGCTGCAAGCGTGGAAATACCCCTTCGGGGGCTAGAGGGAACCTAACAATCATAACATCACATTATGAGCAAAAAATATATACCTATCATTGTAACCTTTTGGTTATGCCTACTCTGGGCAAGTCCTACTATGGCCATTTTTGACCATAAAATTACGATTGTAAAAACACCAAATGCTATTGGCACAGACAGTCTTACTAGCAAAGAAAAGGATACTACAAAGACCAAAAAAATAACGAAAGACCATTTAGCTCATTTGCAGCAACTGGCAAGTTTACGGCAAAATAGCGCACTCCTCAGCGGTATAAAAAGCGACAAACCACTACCAAAAAAAGAGGCTGTTTCACCAACGGATGCTGGCGTTGCTAAAACTTTCCGTTCTTTTCCTTCACTGGATAATACCATAACACAAAACCAAGATTTTAATGTCTCTTTTGCCCACCGAGAACCCGAATTTAATGCGGCATATATTGCAACCAATTTTCAGCAAAACCCCGCCGTTGATAAACTAATAAAGAATGCCAAAGGCGCCTTAAATGCCGTGGCTGAACTTGGCAACTTTGTTGATATTATTACAGGAAATGAGCTGTTAGAATTACCTGTAGGCCTAAAAAAGCAAGATCAAACATCGGGTAATACCGTAGAACTTGCCATTACAGAAGTAAAATTTACATCAGAGTATGCCCTACTAAAAATATGGGCCCGATTAACTATTCCTGAAAAAGGCGAGTTTGAAAATGAGAAAGACCGTGGCATTGAACGCGAACTCTTTTTTGGTGCAGAAGATGTAAAACTCTCTCATAAAGGAGGTCTTTCTGGCGATATGAAACTGGCGCTTTTAGGCAATGTGCCCATTCCTATAAACGGTGATAATTGGCTTATTACCCTCAAAGGGGGAATAAATCTCAAAACTGGTGCATTTAATAATACCTCTTTTATAGAATTTAACTGCTCTGATTTAAAAGGAATAAGCCTTGAAGGTGATGTACGCGTATCTCGTAATGTGCTACTCCCCATAGACGACAAAGGAGCATACATTTGCGGAGCTAGCGAAGACACCCAATTTGTAAAAGACAAAGACAAGGTAATCGATAACAAATGCTATGTAGGCTCGTCCTTTAGTGTAAAAGCCGAAGGATGGAATGATATGCTATTTACTGTAAACCTACCTCGCTTTGAAGTACAAGGGCTAAAAGGTTGGGGTTTTAATATCAAAAATGTGCGATTAGATTTGAGTGACACGCGCAATGCACCCAATCTTGTACTACCTAGTGAATACAACACCTTATATCCAGGTGATGATAAAAAATTATGGCGTGGTTTTTATGCCGAAGAAGTAAGTGTTATGCTGCCCAAAGGCATTGAAAACACAAAAACAAGCAACAAACGTGTAGAATTTGGCGCAAAAAATTTAATCCTTGATAGTCAAGGAGTTTCCGGCACATTCTTTGCCGACAATGTGCTGCAAAAAGGTGATGGCGCAGCAGGCAAATGGGCTTTTACGATTGAAGATGTGAGTATTTCACTATCTAAAAATTCGCTAACAGGTGGTTCTATAGGCGGTGATATTGCCGTACCCATTTTTAAAGACCCCATGGACTACAAGGGGTATATAGCCCCCAATAGCTATGGCCTAGAAGTAGGTTTGCAAAAAGACTACAAAACCCCTGTGTTTTTGGGCGAAATGCAACTAGAGCGAAACTCTAGCATAGCCATTAATGTTAAGGATGGGAATGTGTATCCTTATGCCAATCTCTCTGGAAAACTTGCCATTGCAGGTAAGATTAATCAGAAAGAAGGAGCAGAAAACGAAGGAGAGGAAAACGAAGGAGCAGAAAACGAAGGAGCAGAACCTGATGCTGAAGATAAAAATGGCTTCACTTTTAACGGTATCAGTTTTCAAGAATTGGAGTTGCAAACAGAACCAGGAAAAACACCCATTCAGGCAAAATCATTTGGCTATACAGGAGAAATGAAATTGATGAACTTCCCTGCTTCTATTAGCGATTTAAAATTGATTACACCCAACAATAAAGTAGGGCTATCTTTTGATTTGAAAATCAATCTTGACGATAGCGGTTCGCATGCTACCACAAGTTTAGACATTTTAGGAAAACTGGAAGATGGCGCTAAAATACAAGAATGGAAATTTGAAAAGGTTCAGGTTGATGGAATTGCCATTAAGTATACCAAAAGCAATTTCACTTTAGAAGGTAAACTAAAGGTTATGGAAAATGACCCAATATACGGAGATGGATTTGATGGAGCATTGACAGCTACTTTCAAAAATCCTAATTTTAAGGTGGGAGGTCGTGCTATATTCGGCAAAACAGCATTCAGATACTGGTCGGTAGATGTTTGGACAGACAATGTAGAAGGTAATGGAGCATCAAAATTACCCATTAAGGCTTTTGTTGGGGGTATATCAAATAGAATGCGAAAAGTAGGTGGTAACGCCTCAGGCTTTGAACCAGGTACCGCGGTATATCAACCTGATGCCAATACAGGTCTGGGTATTAGAGCCGGGGTTAAAATACAAACAAAAAATGCAGATTCATTTTCTTGCAAGGCCTACCTCGAAATGGAATACAATAGATATGGCGGTCTAAATCGTATTGGTTTTATGGGAGAAGGAGCTGTTATGGGTGATGGAGATGGAGGAAGTTTGGCAGAAACGGGGGAAGCGGCAGCTAAAGTAGAAAAAGGCATCGAAGAAAATAGCCTCGTAGCAGCTAATAAAAATTATGGCAATTATCTAAGTGTAGCTCAAGAATCAATTCCGCTTCATGACGTTGCCGCATCAGGTAAAGTAGGGGTGTACGTTGGTATTGAAAGAGATTTTGTCAACAACACCTTTGATGGAGAGTTTGAACTTTATATGGATTTGAGTACTGTTAAAGGTGCGGGTGCAAATAATCTAGCAGGATATGCGAAAATTCACACCGATCCAAATGATTGGTATATCTATATTGGCACACCAAAACAACGCATAGATTTACTATTTAACTCAGGAGTAGCGGTAAGAGTAGGTGGCTATTTTATGACGGGCACTAAATTACCACCTCCCGATGATATTAGTCCACATCCTATGGTTACAAAAATTTTGGGCGATGATATATTTAGAGGCGAACGTAAAAATAACCAACTAACCTCTGGCAAAGGTTTTGCTTTCGGAATGAATTTCGGTTATGGCTATAGGTGGGATAAAGCTCTTTTTTATGCCGCTGTAGAGCTTGGTGCTGGCTTTGATGTGATGCATGCTCATTACCCAAATGCAAAATGTAAAGATAGGCCCGGCCCAGTTGGCAACAATGGGTGGTATTCCATGGGGCAAGTATATGCCTATTTACATGGTGAATTTGGGGTGAAAGTAGATTTAGCTTTCATTAAAGGTAATTTTAAAATTGCCGAAGCTGGCGTTGCTGCCGCCTTACGAGGCCAGTTTCCTAATCCTGTTTATATTCAGGGTTATGTAGGCATGTATTATAATATTTTAGGGGGATTAGTATCGGGTAGAATGCGCATGAAAGTTGAACTGGGCGAAGAATGTGAATTAGAAAACATATCAAATGCCGTTGGCGTACCCATGATATCTGATTTAACCCCTCGTGATAAAAGTGATGATGTATCGGTATTTGCTGCACCACAGGCGGTATTTAACTACAGTGCAAATTCTGATTTTAAAGTTGACCTTGGCGAAGGAGTACGTACCTTTAAATTACAGCTCAAAAACTTCATTGTAACCTCAGAAGGAAGCCCCATAGAAGGCTCCCTAGAATGGAATGACACCAATGATGCGGTAACTTTTAAACCTGCAGAAACCTTACCCTCAGAAAAAGAAGTAAAAGTGGTGGTTGAAGTAAGCTTTGATGAAAAAATTGGAGGGTCATACCAAACCATGATAGAGAATGGTAAGCCCGTTGTAGAAAGACAAGAAACAACGTTTATTACCGACATAGCACCCGATCATATTGAATGGGAAAATGTAGCCTATACCTACCCTGTGCCAGACCAAAATAGTTTTTACCCCGAAGAATATAACAAAGGTTATGTAAAAATGATTTCCCCCCAAAATTACCTTTTTGACAAAGGTTTTGAAATGCGTGCAGCGTTTACCTCAGAAGCAAACGGACAAACCATACACACCAACCTGTCATATGATCGCTCTAAAGGCACAGTTTTCTATGACATTCCAGAAATGGTATTAAATACACCCTATACCTTAAATCTTATCGTATTTCCGCCAGGAGCTGATATCCCTACAGAAATTGTTACCGTTACAACCGATGTGTTAGAAGGAGCAGAAACAGGCAGCACAAACTGGTTTGACCCAGTGTCAGGTACGCAAGAAACCAAAAACACCTCTGCTAGTGCAGTAGTAGCAAATAAAAAAGCAGCTGATGTCACCGTTTCAAATGGTGCCCCAAAATCAATATTCGATTATGATTTTAAAACTAGTGAGCATGCATCATTTGAGGATAAAATAAATGATTTGGTGGTAACTAATACACTGTCTAACTTTCTCTACGCAGATGTCCATTCCTTATCTTTAAAAGTAGCTAATTATGAATATTTAGAAGAAATTGAAGTTTCTGGAGGTATATATACAGGGGAGCAACCTTTGGTATATGCACAGGCAATTTTAGACGATCGGTATTATAAAAACAAAATCTATCCCTTACTTTATAAAAATTATCCGCTTGATGGAACAATTAGGGTGAATAGAGATGAAGCCATTTTAGGCGTACCCCCTATTCGTTCATTTTATATAGCTAGTGAATACACAGCAAACCTAAAAAATAATCCTAATTCTCATTGGGTGAAAAACAGAATTCCTTTTGTTTATAATTTACCATATCAATATAAACTAGATTTTATCTATTTAAGAGATAGAATTGCAAATACGTATAATAGCACAGGAGGTGATAAAGCAAAATATGATTCTTTTAGATATTTAATCGACTCTTCATTTCCTCCGTTACCCCTAGGAGATTATAAAACACAGTTAATTTATAGAACTCCAGGAGCTCTATATTCGAAAGGATATAAAATAAAATATACAAATAACTAAAGAAAAAACAGTGCGATATACATTTATACTACTCATCTTGATAAGCAATTTTAGTTGGTCGCAAGAATCAGAACCTGCGGTACAGCTTATTGCACGTTCATTACCTAACAAGGTAATGCTTCGGTGGGCTGTAGATGAACCTGTAGCATGGAAAAAAGCCAATGTATACGGCTTTTTGGTAGAACGCGCTACTATTTCTAAAAATGGAGAAGCAGTAGTACCCATAACACGGCAAATGCTAACGTCATACCCTTTAAAACCCAAGCCGCTAGAAGAGTGGGCTTCACTTGCCAACCAAGATCAAAATGTTGCCGTTTTGGCGCAGGCTCTATATGGAAAATCATTTGAGACAACCGCCCCAAATTCCAGTACCCTGGGAAAGATTAGTGCTGTAAACGATGCCCTAGAGCAGCGCTTTACCTTTGCGCTTTTAGCCGCAGAGCAAAATTTTGAAGGTTCGCTGTTAGCTGGTTGGGGTATAGTGGACAATACCGTAGTTGCTGGCGAACATTATGTATATAAGGTTTCTGTAGCCCTGCCCATAGAAAGTAGTTTTCAAATTAAAGAAGGCAGCGTGTATGCTAGTCCTGATTTCTATGAAGAACTACCAAAACCTATTGGCTTTACGGCTATTTTTGGTGATGGAAACGCCCAGCTTAGTTGGAATTTTAATCTCTTAAGTAGGCATTACACTAGTTACTTTGTAGAAAAAGCCGAAGGTAATGGTGCTTTTAAAAGGCTGAATGGTACACCCATTTTTAATGCTTCCCAAACAGCAAAAAACAAAGAAGCGACTCTTTTCTATTCTGATTCAATTCCTAATAACATAACCTACTCCTACCGAGTAAAAGGCCTTACGGCTTTTGGTGAAATTGGACCTCCTTCAGCCGCTATTTCAGGTAAGGCCATAGAAACTTTAGGGTTTGTACCCAGAATCTACAAAAAAGAAATTCCCACTGATAATCAGGCAATTTTATATTGGAAATTTAAAGAAGAGGGGAATGCGCTGATTTCTAAATTTCAACTCCATCGCTCAAACAAAGCGGATGGTCCTTTTGAAATGGTCGTGGACAATATTCCCCCTACCGATAGAAAAATAACAGTTAGTAACCTCCAAAGAATTAATTATTTTACCATAGTAGCCGTTGGCAATAATGATATAAAAAGCGAATCGTTTTCAACAATAGTGCAGCCCGTAGATTCTATTCCGCCCGCGCCACCAGTAGAAATAACAGGCGTGATGGATACTACAGGTATTGTACAACTTCGCTGGGCTAAAAATACAGAAGAAGACATTAATGGCTATCGCATTTTTAGAGCAAATAATCCCAGTGTAGAATTTAGCGAAATCACCAAGGAGACGTTCAAAGGAGAACACTATATTGATACCGTAAAAATTGGCGGTTTAAACAAAAAACTATATTACAAGATTCAAGCGGAAGACTTACGGTATAACCGCTCTAAAGATTCTAAAATATCAGTAGTTACTATACCAGACCTTGTGGCACCATCTCCACCCGTAATAAAGAACTATGAAGTTACGCCAGAGGGTATTCGTATTCAGTGGATTCCTAGCAGTAGTACAGATATTGTATCTCACAGCGTTTTTCGTAAAGATTCGAATCAAAAAGAACATGCTTGGGAGCAAATTTTTGAGAGTAAATCTGAACAAGACACCACCTTCGTTGACACCAAAAACTTAATAGCAAACACCTATAGTTACACTGTAATTGCAACAGATTCTGTAGGTTTAGAGAGTGCGCCATCAAATCCCGTCACCCTTATATGGAAAGCTAACAAAGTAGCACAAAACGACATCAAATTCTCAGGCACTGTAAACCGTGAACTACGTTTTATTAATCTTACTTGGAAAGTAAAAGATATAACTGTTTTAGAATATCGCTTGTATCGCGGAATAGATAGTAATGGTTTAAAATTATACAAAACTTTTGATGGCAATACGCATGGGTATAACGACGTGGGTTTAAAAATTAATTCTCAATATACCTATGGCTTACAATTGATTTTGAACGAAGGTATAACTTCTGGGATAAAAAAAATTAATTTAAAATACTAGTTATGAGAAAGATAATGTTTTATTTATGTTTAAGCATAGTTAGTTTTTCTTGGTCTCAAGAAAATGACATCTATTTAACCTACACATTTAGTACAAGGAAGGATCCAATTAATATAACAGTCGAAATAAACGGAGGTTTTTCTTATCGTAAAAATTACAATACTAGTTCTTATGATGCCTTCAAAGATGACGTTATAATTGGCGATAAAACTTCATCATCTCAAATCACTTATACTGCTTTTTTTGCAGGTAGTAATGGTTCAGCAAATGGATCAGATTATAGCAATCCAATAGTAGTAAATCTTAATTCATCAAGAGGGTTTTCTCTTTTTTTTGATGACTCTTCTGGTTTCAATGCAGCATCATTCTATGGTGGCATTCAACTAAGTGAAAAAATGGCAATTACTATCCCCAGTATTAATAGTGTGTGTTATAAAGAAAAAATTGAAATAAAAGTAGAGTCTGAACATCCGGAATACAAATGGTTTATGAATGATGGTACTGGCGAAGTGCAAGTACCTAATGTTGGTAACACTAATAAAATAAATGTCAGTTTAATTGATTTATACCCTGATAAATACGAGAGTATAATAAAGGAAAAAAAAGCAATAACTTTTCGTGTTTACAATCCGATAAATAAGTACTACTCAGCACCAAAGCGTTATAACTGGTTGGATTGCCCCCCAGATTTTGTAGATTTAAAGGCTACGAATGCCAAATGTGTCAATGGTGATGGCGAAGCCAATATCACAGTTGATTCTGATTTACCAGATGGTTACCATTTACGAATTTACCTTTATAAAGAAAGTGCTAATATAGGTTATAATCCAGAAACAGAAGAACCACCTAGCAGTTCGGTTAACCAAATTAGTCTTTCTGAACTTGCCCCCTTAAATGATGGTAGTGGAAATTTCCAAGGTAAATTATCTAACATCCCAGGAGATAATGACGAAGGATATAAAATTGTATATCAAACTTACAAAGATGCAGGTGATGGTGAAAATGCAACAGTTACTGGAGGTGTAGTCACAGAAGTTTTTTATGTTAGAGAACCCTCACCAATACTAATAGATCCCAACTCTGTAACCACCACCCAACCTAAATGTGCATCCGATAAAGGCCAAATAACCTTTTCGGCCTCAGGGGGTGGCTACGATAATACCAACGCTACCTTACAATACGGCTTACTAAAAAGTGGAGAGACGACTATTAAATGGGAAGATACTGGCTCTTTTTCAGGTTTAGACGAAGGTATATATACCATCCATGCAAGACATAAAACGAATACCGAATGTAAAGTAAAATACGCATCTAGAATTCTCATTACTAGCCCTACTGCAATCCAATTTAGTAATCCAAAAGCTGGTCTTGCATCTACCGCCACAGCCAAAGATGGACAAATAAGTATTGAATTTACGGGCGGCACCCCCAACTACAGCTATGTACTTACCAAAAACAACACTACAGTTACAAATGCTGTACCTATTATAACAAACAATGGAAAAAAGATAACCTATGAAAGGCTGGGTATAGGCAACTACACCATCAAGGTTGTTGATCAAAATGATTGCGAATTAACCTCTGGTATAATTAAAGTTACTACGGCACCAAAACCTAGTTTAGGCACTCCTACCTACACAGCAGTTAGCTGTGCTACTGCAAGTGACGGTGCTTTTAGTATACCTGTAAGCTTTGGCAACAATAATGACGAGGCAACCACTATTCGTTATAAGTTAATTAACGACCAAAATACCGAAGTGAAAACTGGCAATATTGCTATTGATAGCGACCCAAACACTTCACATCAAATTAGTATTGTCAATATACCGTCGGGTAATTACACCCTCGCGGTGATTAGTACTGATTATGGTGATTTTAATAATGCAGATACTGTTGTTACTAAAACAATAACAATTGATGAAGTTGCTCCAATCGAAATAGATTTTACTACCAGTACCATAACAAACACTAGCTGTAATGGTGCAGCTGATGGTAGCATAGTGCTAAATGTTTCTGGAAATAATTATCAATATGCCTTAACAAGACTACCTGCCGCAGGAGACTGGAAAGACCTCCCCGCAAACAAAACCATTACAGGTTTAGCCGCCAATAGCTATTCAATTATTTTAAGAAAAAAAGACAATCCAAGTTGCCAATCTCAGGTATACAATTCAGCATTTGTAGTAGCAGAGCCCACAGTATTAACTGTTTCAGAAATCACAGCAAATCACCAAGATGTCACCAGCAATGGCGGTAATAATGGCGCTATCGCTATTGAGGTTTCTGGTGGCACTCCTAGTGATTCACCAAATCTTCCCTATACCTTTCAATGGTCGGGCACCTTAGATCGTGATGGCTCTACTTACAGCAATACAACTCAGAATATAAACAATCTGTTTTCAGGTACATATCAAGTTGTTGTTACTGATGCCAATAGTTGTACCGCAACTTTATCGCAAGCTATCAGAATCACCGAACCCGGTCCCTTATCCATCGAATCTCTAACGGGAAGCGATACCTGCAGCGGTTTAAACTCAGGAACACTAACAGCCACTATTCAAGGAACGGGCAATATTAAGTTTGATTTCCTATTACAAGGACCTACGGAAAGGGTTGTATATACCACCACAACAACAGAGAGAACAGTGAACGCAACCAATTTAGCCGCTGGCACCTATGGGTTGCGCATTACGGAAGTAGCCAACAATAATACGGTTACTACTCCAGTAAATGATTATTATACGATAAACGAACTAACACCAATTACCGCAACCGTTACACCAACAAATTTGAACTGTAATGAGGCCAATAGCGGAAGTATTACAATAACTGGAACTTCGGGTGGGTCAAATTCAGGTTTTGAGTATGCTCTTGATGACGGTTTTGGATTCCAGTCTGGAAATACCTTTACAGGTTTGGCGCCAAGAACATATGTTGTTACCATAAGAGACAACCTTGGTTGTGAATACAGTACATCAGTAGAAGTGGTACAATCAGGAGCTCCAAAAATTGACGAACAAAGCACCCAAGTAAATAATGCAAGCTCAGATACTAGTTTAGACGGGGCGATCATTCTTGAATTTGAAACAGATGCTACTGATTATAGCTATTCTTGGACAGGGCCTGGAGTTACGGGTCGTACCACAAAAAATCTTGATTTGTTAGGCGCTGGCACCTACCAAGTCATAGTTACTGCACCTGGCAACTGTACGCTAACAAGAAGTTTTACCGTAGGCGTACAAGCCCCCTTCTCCATCCAGTCCTTTTCAGGAACACCAAGCTGTTTCAACCAATCTAATGGTAGCCTTACCGCAACCATTATAGCTACAGGCCCAGTTACCTTCAACTGGACATTAGCAGACGGCACCATTGTCACCACCGAAACCACTAATTTAAGAACACTAAGCACCCAAGGTCTTCCCCCTGGCAACTACTATTTAGAAATTGTAGCTGCCGATAATAAAAAGGCACAAAGTGATCTTTTTGAAATTATGGAACTAGCAGAAGTAACAGCTGTTGTAATGCCAGTACCCACATGTAGTGGCACCAACAAGGGAATTATTAGATTTTCTAATCCTGTTGGTAGTCCTTCAAACACCTATTCGTATAGCATCGATGATGGCGCTACCTTTCAAACCAGTCCTGTATTTGAAAATTTAGCCCTTGGCAGCTATACCGCTCGTATGCGCACTGCGGAAAGTGACCTTTGCGATTTTGTGCTTCCTGGAATTACCATTACAAACTCACCCGCTCTTTTTTGGGACGAACCCAATACACAAATTACAAGAGCAAGTGGTCCTGGGGCGCAAAACGGAGCAATAGCACCAGCATTTACTGGCGGAACAGCGCCATTAAGCTTCCAGTGGAGTGCAAATGCCAATAATGCAACCACACAAAACATAGCAGGACTAGCGGCAGGAATATACACCCTTACCATTACAGATGCCGCCAGCTGTTCTATTACAAATAGCTTTGAAGTGACCGAAGTAGGCCCCTTAACAATTTCAAATATCACTACCACCAACGCCATTTGTAAAGACGAAGCTAATGGTAGTATCACCACTACAGTTACTGGAGAAGGTACAATAACCTATCAATGGAAACTAGCAAACGGCAACCCTGTCCCAGTAAGTAATGGTGTTAACACAGCAAATTTAACGGGTATTTTAGCTGGTGATTATGTACTTACTGTTACAGATGACAATACTACGGTAAGCTCAGCAGCAATAACTATTAGTGAACCCGCAACAGCGGTTACCATTACCGCTATTACCCCCACAAATGCATCCTGTTTTGGTGCAAACGATGGCAGTTTACGTATTGAAGCAGCAGGAGGTTCTGGTCCATATACCTATTCCGTAAATGGCGGGGCATTTCAGCCCTCACCTATTACTAACCTTATAGCCAATAGTTACAGCCTTAGTGTACGAGATGCTAATGGCTGTGAGTATACACAGCCAGCGCCTGTTCTCATTACCGAACCAGCAGCATTAAACCTAATCATTAACGAGCAAAGACCCACCACAGCTGCCAATGCAACCGATGGTGCTATTTTTATCACTGCTGAAGGTGGCTCAGGAAACTACACCTATCAATGGACAGGGCCAAATGGTTTTTCAGCAACCGAAGAAGATATTTTAAATCTCGGTGCTGGCGACTATACCGTAACTATTACCGATGCTAATTTTGGAATAAGTAATGACAATGGTTGTAGACTGGTCTCCACACCAATTACCATAGTTGAACCGGGTGTCTTGATCGCCACAATTAATCAATCGGTACTTTTAGAATGTTCGGGTGATGACTTTGCTGAAATAACAGCTAACGTACAGGGCGGAGTAACGCCGTATACTTATGAATGGTTTCAAGTTACTAATGGAAATAATACGGCACTTTCTGAGGATACCGATATTATTGCCAATCTTTCAGCAGGTAGCTACTTTCTTAAAGTAACAGATGCAAATTTAATCTCCGTTAGCACAAGGACAATTACGATAACCGCTCCAGCTCCACTAGAAATAACCGTAGATAATATTACCAATATCATTTGTAAAGGACAGCCAACAGGGGCTGCAACTATTACAGTAAGCGGAGGCACACTACCTTACCAATATTTTTGGAGCAATGCGGCAACTGTTCCCAGTATAAGTGGTCTAAATGCAGGGGAGTACACCCTAGAAGTAGAAGATGGCAATGGGTGTATTGCTCAAACGAAGGTAACCATAACTGAGCCCAATGATGCCGTACAAATAACCGATGCAGCCATAACCAATGCATCCGCATATCAGGCAGTTGACGGAAGAATTTCTTTAGCTATTTCTGGAGGAGCAACGCCATATAGTTATCAATGGACACAAGTTTCTACTAATGCAATTGTTGGCAACCAAGCAACGATTACAAATTTAGCGGCCGATTCATATATGGTCACTGTATTTGACGTCAATGGATGTACCGTTACAGAAACCTATACCGTTACCCAACCCGATATTCTTGAAGAAACAATTATTCAACCCACATGTACCGGAGATTCTAACGGGAGTATTTCTATTTTGGTAAACAAAGGAAATGGCACTTTCACCTATGCTTGGAATACAGGCGCTACAGATAATAGCATCAACAACCTCGCTGCAGGAAGCTATACCGTAACCGTCTCAGGATTTGAAACCGGGCCAGTAACACGTACGTATCTATTAGAAAATCCGCCACCCCTTGAAGTAAATTTAGGACTAGACAGAGTGCTTTGTGTAGACCAAGTATTAGCATTAGATGCAACCGTTGATGACGAAACAGCCACCTATTCTTGGACTGCTGACAATGGCTTCACCAGTTCAGAACCAAAGGTAGAACTCAGCCAAACCGGCAATTATACCGTTACCGTAGAATCACAAACAGGCTGTACAGCGCAAGGCAGCATATTTGTAGATGTCAGCACTGAAGAAATTGATGCCCAGTTTGCCGTATCGAGTCAAGTTTTTACAGGCGAAACTATAATTGCGGTAGACATAAGCTACCCTTTACCCGATGGTATTGAATGGATTTTGCCAGTAGGTGCCGAAATAAAAACACAAGATGAAGATGCTGTTGAATTTTCGTTTGCCGAAGCAGGTGAATATGAAATTACTGCCATCACAACCAGAGGAGAATGTATCGCTCAAAAAACCAAAAAGATAATCGTTGTAGCCAAAAATGGTTTAATCACAGAAGAAGATTCTAAAAATGGTCAAAAACTAGTGGAAGAGTTTGTCGTTTTTCCAAACCCTACAAGCGGCAAATTTACTGCAAATATCAATTTAACCGAGCGTGGTGAAGTGAGTGTAAAAGTTTTCAGCTTTGCAAACAATAGTATGATAACCTCAAAAAAAGAAAGAGGCAATACCACCTACAATATCCCCTTTGATATTTCAGGCATGCCCTCTGGCGTATATGCCGTATTACTTGAAACTCCCTTTGGTAGCTCATTAAGAAAAATAGTTATCAAATAAAAACGAATTATGTATCAAACGTGCTGTATGTATTGGGGTGTTACTTTGGCAAAAACCAAAGTCGGGCTTTCGGCTATATCTTTTTTTTGCAAAAAGCAAAAAAAAGGATACCGCCTCTATCCCTAACACAGTAACTGAGGATAAATAGCAAACAGCATCATAACTAGCTTAATACTAAACACGGCAATAAACAACATAAAACTGTACAGGCATGATCGTAACGCTTGTTCTAGAAGAGAAAAATGAGGAGTAACAGCAACCATGGGAATTCCCCCTTCAAAGGGACGACAGAGCGAAAGCTATGGGCGAGATGCAGCGATGGCGGCGGGGGATGTCCGCATGAGTGAGCACATAATATGAGAAAAAATAACCTATTGAGATAACGGGGTGAACATCCCCCTAGCCCCCTTCAAAGGGGGAATTATGAGTGCTGATATTTAACATTGGTGCAAATGAATAAGAACTAAAACGCATGAAAAAAGGATAATAAAATACCCAATGCATTCCCCCTAACCCCGAAGGGGAAACAGCAACCGTCGGAATTCCCCCTTCGGGGGCTAGGGGGAACACAAAATAAATGCAGGTACTAAAAAACATAAAAAATAACATCCTACT
>CANMFQ010000038.1 GCA_947497145.1 uncultured Flavobacteriaceae bacterium | reverse complement strand
TAAATGTGTAGCATAGGTATGCCGTAGTACATGTGTGGTAACTTGCTTGCGAATACCACTTTTTTGACGTGCTTGTTTCACCACCCATTGCACCCCACGAGATGACAAACCTACGACTTTTCCTTCCTTATCGTTGCCACAAAAGAGCCATTGCACAGGTCTTTCAGCTGCTAAATACCGCTCTATCCCTCGAACCAACATAGGACACAAGGGAACATAGCGGTCTTTGCGTCCCTTACCTTGGCGAATATGTAATTGCTGGCGGTCTAAATCAACATCCTTTACGTGAAGATTGCGAAGTTCAAAACACCGAAGCCCGCAGCCATATAGCAAAGCTAACATCAAACGGTGTTTGTGAAGTTTGGGTGTGATAAGCAGTAACTTTACCTCGTTTTTGCTTAAAACAACAGGCAATTTTTTGGGTCTTTCTATAGCAGGAAGTTTTGCATGAAGTGTAGGTAATCCGTGAATTTTATAAAGGTAACGAAGCCCATAGACCGTATGTTTGAAAAAACTATCTGACGGGGTCTTATGCTGATTCTTTAAATGATGCAAGTAATCTAAAACTTGCTCTTGGTCTATATCAAGTAGATTGCATTTAAAATGAAGCGCTATATGGGCAAGACAACGAGCATAATTGGTTAATGTACTTTGACTTTTACCAGAGAGTTCTACAGAACGCTTGAGCTTTTGATACAGAATCGCAAAATTTGGTACTGATTCACAGGCTGTTTCAATTAGAGTACTACTTTTTTTTCATAATTTTAGGGTTTAAGATTATTACTATCCTAAAGGTCGTGAAGAATTCTTAAATACAAGAATGAAGCTACCTTTAGGTTTAGTTCAACAAAGTTTATCAAACCAGCTCTGGGAAGGTGTGCCGTGAGTAAGGCTTAAAGCCTTACGTAACTGCGAATAAGATGGTCGTAGGTCTACCAGTATCGGCTTGCAGGAGCAGGTATCAAACTACCTTTCTGATGCTACATTAGCAATAGTGTAGTCTGAAGCGAGAAAGGAAAAGGCTTTGTAAAGGAGTCAAGTATGGGTGAAAGAGATGAGCGAAAGCCAACGGTCACCAGTAGCAAACTGGCGGTAGTAGAGCAATTGTGGTTGTCAAATTTGTAATTGTTGAAAAAATATTTGATTCAAGCAAATACATTTATAAAACCAAATGACCAACTGATGACCGAGGAATGCCAAAGGAATATAAGAATAAGAATTTTGGCGTTTTGTTGCCTTTCAATATTTTTAGATGCAATAGCTTATTCATTGCATAAAGCTGGTTAAATCTTATTGTGCTCGTAATACGCCAATACATGTTCAGGAGTTTCTATGTCTTTTGAAAGTTTCTCATCAGCAATGGGCAGTTCAGCAATTTGTTTAATGGGAACAATTCCAGCCCAATATGAGGTATCATAGTCCTCAGGTTCGTCTTGTACACCAACTGCTCTAATTTTTGCTGAGGCGGTTTCAATAGTAAATTTCACAACTAAAGTACGGTCTAATTCTTTTTTGTGCATGGGGCGAATGCCATCCCAACGCCCGGGCATCATATGCTCCATAAAGCACTTTAAACCGGCTTCTTTTTCAGCAGCGTCTTTTACTAATTCTACGGTGCCAAATAATGTTGCCGAACGGTAATTCACTGAGTGGTGTAGCCCAGAGCGGCCTAAAACTAGCGCATCAAGATGCATGATTGTCATGCTAGCTTCTTTGGCTTCTAATAAGGCATTAAGCATTCTGTTTCCCGTAGATCCGTGTAAATACATAGTGTCTTCGGCTCTTCCGTAAGCCATTGGTAGTGTTATGGCACGTGCTTTATAAACATAGCTTACATAACCAATACATCCTGCATCTAGTATGTTATTTATTTTTTCTACATCGTAAAGGGCTCGGTTGGCACCTCGTTTTACCCTGTTTAAGTCTGATTTAGAATATTCTTTCATGCTGTTATGTTTTATAAGTAACGTTCTTTAATAATGTCTATATGCCAAAGCTCATGCCCAAGTACTATAAATGCAGCAGCTCTGGCTGATAAAGGATGTGTACTGCAATTTCCAATAAAGCAGAGATTTTCTTTTGTAAAACTTTTTAAAAGCGAAATGAAATGATTCCTAGTACTCACATATTCCTCCAATAGCTTTTCTATCGATTTATGAGCAGCACCAGATGGCACTATAAAATCATCCTGATTAAAAGAGGCTAAGTTTGTGTCATCTTGCCTTCCCAATCTAAAGCAACGGTATAGAAACACACGTTCAGTATCAATGAGGTGTTGCAAAACTTCTTTTACAGACCATTTTTCAGCTTGATATCTATAATCTAATTTTGAAGCAGGAATGGAAGCAAAAAAACGAACTACCTCTTTTTTACTGGTTTCAAAGCCTTCAATAAGTGCTGTTTCGTCATTAATTTTATTTAAATACCGATGAAAATAAATGGCAGACTCTTCAGGTTGTAATTCAGATTTTTTCATAAAAAACGCATTTTCTTTTTTGAATTGATTTCAAAAATACTAGATTCATGGACTGGTTATGTCGTCCAGAATTAACATTATAAATAGTCCAGATGTTTCCGTATAGAACCACTTTAAAATTAAACAGAACCAGTAAGCAGCCTTTGTATCTGCAATTAGCGAATCAGTGTATTCAACTAATTAAAGAAAATCGCCTAACCCCAAATACTAAATTGCCTAGTAGTCGTTCGCTTTCAGAGTTATTGGGTGTCCACAGAAAAACCATAGTAGCTTGTTACGATGAATTGCAATTACAGGGTTGGGTAGAGAGTATACCCAAAAAAGGAACTTATGTACATCGTAATCTACCAGTTTTAAATGTTCAGCATTTTAGGGAACCTGAAAATGAACCTGAAAATGACTGTCTAGGGTTTAGTTTTTATAGGCATGAGCACTTAGATAGTATGCCACACACTGTAAGTAATGAAAATTGGATGGCTTTAAATGATGGTATTTCGGATGTTAGATTGACGCCAATCAATGAGTTGTCTAGAATTTATAGGCGAATTTCGGCTAGAAGATACATAAGTGACCAGTTGTCTTATGGATCTACTTATGGCAATGATAAATTACGTAGCGTTTTGGTGCGCTATTTAAATCAGACCAGAGGTTTGTCCATTTCAAAAGAGCAAATAGTAATTACCAGAGGCAGCCAGATGGGACTTTTTTTAGCGGCTCAATTATTGCTAAAAGCTACGGATTGTATTATTGTTGGCGAAACAAATTATAGTGCTGCCGATGTAACTTTTAAACATCAAGAGGCCACATTGCTTCGTGTTCCAGTAGATAGTCAGGGAATAGACACGCAAGCCATTGCTGCAATTTGCAAAACCCGGGCTATTAAAGCAGTTTATGTCACTTCGCATCACCATCATCCAACAACGGTAACCTTGTCGGCTGAACGTAGGTTACATTTACTCAACTTAGCCAAAACACATAGTTTTGCAATTTTAGAAGATGATTATGATTACGATTTTAATTATAACCATTCGCCAATTTTACCACTAGCCAGCCATGATTCTAATGGCCATGTCATTTATATAGGTTCGGTTTGTAAAACGGTAGCTCCTGTTTTTAGAGTAGGCTATTTAGTAGCACCTAAAGCATTTGTTTCTTCCTGTGCTGATGTAAGACGCATTGTAGATAGGCAAGGAGATGCCTTATTAGAATTAACCTTTGCTGAATTTATTGAACAGGGCGATTTGGATAGGCACATTAAAAAAGTACTAAAAGTATATAGAACACGCCGGGATTTGTTTTGTGATTTGCTAAAAACCGAGTTGTCTGGTTTTTTTGAGTTTGACATTCCTAAAGGGGGCATGGCTGTTTGGGTAAAGCTTACTGAAAAATACAGTTGGGATGTGGTTGCTACACTAGCAGCATCTCAAAAACTTAGTATAGGAAATTGGAAACGCTATGATAGGGCAAACACTGGTCATAACGCCATTAGAATAGGATTTGCAAGTTTCAATGAAAATGAGATTTATGCCTTAATTAATAAATTAAAAGCAGTTTATAAACTAATCCGATAAATACTAAAAGTGCGTGGTATTTTTATGATTTGGTATAGTTGCTCATTTAACTTTGAGCTTGTCTTGACTTTTTATTTGGTACTGAAAATTTTAGTTGTTGTACCACAGTGGAGTCTTTTTTTGGTTACATAGCTACGGAATTCAAAAATGACAAAATTAGCGTTCAAAATGTATCATAGGTAGGCGAAAGAAAAAACTAAGATGAGTACGCTAAGAAAACTATTGTTTGTAAGCACAAAATAGCATTTTAAAAAACGATTACTTCAAAAGTAATAGCTGCGGTGTGTTAGCTAATTTATAGCTATCAGGATGCTTAAATTAATAAAAACAGAGAACTTTATAGCACATCAAAGCCTCATGGTGAATTTTTAATCATAGCGTGATAGTTTAGGGTTTAGTTACTGTGAGGTTAACCTCAAAATGAAAACTATTCTTTTAAAGCATATGTACCCATCGCGTTGAGGTTATTGATATGCACCACGTATGTTTAATAGCGCTTCTTAGCTATTTTTTATGCCATTTCTACTCATGTTCCGTACTTTTGTAATTCAAAACGTTGCAGTAAGCCGATTAACATAAGGTATGTTGCTCTTTGTGATATATTATCCAAACGCAACAGGAGAAAGAAATAAAGTATTCAACCATGGTAAAGTCTATTTTTAAATATTTTCTACTGACTATTTTTTGCATCACCTTTCTTATAACATGTAAAAAATCAGAAGAGCCAACAGAAATGCCACAGATGTCTATAGATTCTGATGGTGATGGTATTGTTGATACGGAAGAAATTGAGAATGGCACCAATAAAAATAATGCGTGTGATCCTGTGCAAAATTCTGGGTATACAGGCTATGATGCTACCAATAGTGTTTGGCTAGCTTCCGATTGTGATCAAGATGGTATAAACAATGGCGATGAGCTTGCTGCCTCAACAGACCCCTATGTGAATCAAGTTACTGATACCGATGGTGATGGTGTTGTAGATAGTGCAGAAATAGCAGCTGGTACTGATAAAGATAATCCTTGTGACCCAGCGCATGAGCCCGGTTACACAGGGTATAACCCTGCAAGTACTTTATGGGCAAATGCTGATTGTGATAGCGATGGTATCAATAACGGAGCAGAAGTTACAGCAGAAACTGACCCCTATGAAGATCAAGTCACCGATACGGATGGTGATGGTATTGCTGATACCGCTGAAATAGCAGCTGGTACAGATAAAGATAATCCTTGTGACCCAATGCAAGAAGAGGGTTATACGGGTTATGACGCTACAAATACGTTGTGGGCAATGGCAAACTGTGATGACGATCAAATTTTAAATGGAGATGAGGTGACAAATGGTACTGATCCCTATAAAACAAACCTTGTTTATCCAGTAGCTGAGTTTTTGCCTAATCTGTCTGATTTGAAATTGTTTAAAGGCGATTTGGCTAATTTAGAATTTAATAGTACCGTTGTAGCATACGAGCTTGCTACACCTTTATATACTGATTATTCGTATAAATTAAGGTCCATTGCCATTCCTGAAGATACAAAGATGACATATAATGGAGGGGGCTTATTGAGTTTTCCTAACGGAACCATAATTACCAAAACCTTTTATTATTTAAATGATGAGCGCAATCCATCAGCTGGAAGAAAAATAATAGAAACAAGATTGTTGATTAAGAAAAACGGTAGTTGGGAATTAGGAAATTATTTATGGAATGATGCCCAAAACGAGGCCGTTTTAAGCACTGATGGACCTCAAGTGGCCATAAATTGGATCGATACAATGGGCGAAAATCGATCTGTAAATTATAAAGTTCCTTTTGCGAACCAGTGTGCGCAATGTCATAACAACAATGGGATAGCACAGCCTATTGGTCCGAAAGCTCGAAATTTGAATTTTTTCAAAAATGGTAGTAATTCATTGCAAAATTTTATAGATAAGGGTTGGATAGACGGAGCACCAAGCATCTCGGCAATTGAGGAATTACCAGTTTGGTCAGATACTTCATTTTCGCTTTCAGAAAGGGCAAGAGCTTATATGGATGTAAATTGCGCACATTGTCATCAACCAGGGGGATTACATGATACTACAGAAGACACCAATAGACCAGATTTTAGATTTGAAACAAACTTCACGGACAGCAAAATATTTACGGTTAAAGATGATATAAAATTTAGAGTCACAAGACCGCCTTCTTTTTCTGTTTCTATGCCTCAAATAGGGATTACAGTTATCCATGAAGAAGGGGTGCAATTGCTTTCTGATTATATTGATTCTTTATAGGTTGAAAAAATTATTTATCTTTAAAGACACGTGCACTTCGTTGTCTTGAGGAGAAATGAAAAAGATATTGATAAACGCGTGCCGTAAATTGACATCTTAAAAGCAATCTTATTTTACATGATGGCTAAAAGGATGTGCGTATACTTTTTTACGAATTGATTCGTTTTTTAGTATGTTTTGTAGTTTTTTTCCTTCTTTTATGAAAAATAAGTTATTTCATATAGGCATACAGAGTGTGGTGTTTTTCACCTTGTTCACTGGACATGTTTTTGCGCAGAATTTGGTTAAAAACCCCAGTTTTGAAGATTTTGATCATTGTCCTCAAACCTTTGGTTCACTAGAAGATGATGTATTGTTCTGGAGGCAACCCACACTGGGAAGTACCGATTATTTTCACAACTGCAGCACTAAGATGCCAGCTAGTAAAAATTTCATTGGTTTTCAAGAGCCTTTTGATGGAGATGCCTATGTTGGTTTTTATGCCTACGCACCTAAAGATTACAGAGAGTATATCACAGGGCAGTTAAAAACAAAGCTTGTTAAAGGTAAAACGTATGTTTTTTCTGTAAGACTTAGCCTCAGTGATATGTCTGCCTATGCTGTTGCTCAGTTTGGTGCTCTTTTTACCCACAAACCACTGCAACTGTCTATAAAATCTAATATTCCAATATTGGAAAGAACCGAAAGAAAATCGTTTAATTTTATTAGTCTAAAGCATGAAAGCTATTATAATGACGAGGAAAATTGGATTGAAGCTACAGGAGTATTTACCGCCAAAGGAACGGAGAAGTATCTTGTTTTTGGAAATTTTAAAAACAATGTTGATACAAATAAAATTACAATTCAAAATGATTTAAGGAAAGTGGCTTATTATTATGTGGATATGGTGTCTTTAGAAGAAATAGATAAACCGTTTAAATTGGAAAAAATTTATGTGTTTAAAAATCTTCTATTCGACTTTGATGATCATAGTATAATGTTTAAAGATAGAAAGCAATTAAAATCTTTACTTAGTTATTTGAAGGCAAATCCATTATTGAATATTTCAATTTATGGTCATACAGATAGTTTGGGCTCTCCAACGTATAATTTAAATTTGTCAAAGAAACGTGCAAAAGCAGTTAGTAAATATTTAGTGGCACACGGTTTGTCTCCAGAGCGTATTGTATGGAAGGGCTTTGGCTATGAAAACCCTGTGGCTAAGAATGATACAGAAACAGGACGCGATAAAAACCGAAGAGTCGAATTTATTATTTCTAAAAATAAAGAGGCGAATTACGCATCTAGTTTATTTGATGATGGAAATTAGAGTTTAGACCCTAATAACAACAATACTCAGTTATTTTTTTTGTTGATTACGATGCTGTTACTTCAAAATTTATGTACTTAAAATGCCATTTAGGTAAAATAGCCTAGTAATTAAAAAACGTAACAAAACAGCTGATTAAGAAAATATATGTTGTTTTCATTAGCGAGTAAAAGATGTAATCACCTGCCAATCATCGTAAACCATGGTGGGTTTAGGATGCTTTTTAGTATACTAACTATTTCACTAAAAGCGTATTAAATCGGTATTATGGTGTAAATTAAAATTTTGGCACTATCTTTGTTTAATATTAGATAATTAATTTAAATTTTAAGTAATGAACAAAGGAACAGTAAAGTTCTTCAATGACACCAAAGGATTTGGTTTTATAACAGAAGAAGGTGTCGACAAAGATCATTTTGTACACGTATCAGGATTGGTAGATGAAATTCGTGAAGGCGATGAAGTTGAATTCGATCTCCAAGAAGGTAATAAAGGATTAAACGCAGTAAACGTTAAAGTAATTTAATATATACTTCTTAGTTTTTTAAGACTAAAGCCTCGACCAAACGGTCGGGGCTTTTTTTGTTCAATTTTTTTAGCAGCGTACCATCGTACTGAAGCAGGTATATGTTTTTCTTAGGGAATGAAAGTGAAGCATAGTATGACTATAGTAACAAAACTGATGCTCAAATGGTAGATTTATATAGCCAAGGTTTAAAACAAAACCCTATTTTTATTCCTTATATTTCGTAGATGGCGAACACCAAACATTTTATGGGTATTAACCCAGCTAAAACACCTTTTTTTTATGGTTATATCGTACTATTTATAGGCACTATAGGGGTGTATTGTAGCATACCGGGGCAAACAATAGGTGTTTCTGTATTTACAGATCCTGTAAAAGATGCGTTAGGACTTTCGCGTAATCAATTTAGTAATGCCTATATGATAGGTACTATTGTTAGTTCTTTAGTTATCGGTAGGGCAGGAGTATGGTTTGATAAGTATGGCGCACGTTATGTTGCTTTTTTTGCAGCGCTAGTTTTGGCTGTAGCGCTCTTTTTATGCTCATGGTCGGCTCACATGAGCAATTTTATAAAAGAAGTACTGCATATAGATACTTGGTTAGTTCCTTTTGGTATTATGACGGTGTTGTTTTTTATCCTGCGTTTTGCCGGACAAGGCGTGTTGACTATGGCATCACGAAATGTGATTATGATATGGTTTGACAAGCATAGGGGTAAGGTCAATGCTTTTAGCAGTGTGGCACTTTCTTTTGGTTTTTCGTCATCACCACTTTGGGTTGATGCCCTTATTGAAAATGGTGGTTGGCAAGGCGCTTGGCAGTATTTGGGTTATGGATTAGCAGTAATGAGCGTTTTTATTTTTATTTTCTACAAAGATAAACCTGAAAAATACGGACTCTTACCCGATGGTGTCAAAGCATCTAGTGAAGTTACCGTAGAAAAAGTTCCAGAACGTAAACAATTTACCTTGAAAGAAGCCAAAACTACCCGAGCCTTTTGGATGTATGGCCTCATTTTAGCATTCAATAGTTTTTTTATTACGGGACTTACCTTTCATATTGTGTCAATTTTTGCCAGTGAAGGTTTTCCCAAATCAGATGCAATTGCCATATTTTTACCCGCCTCTGTAGTAGCTGTTAGTATTTCAACAATAGCAAATTTTCTCAGTGATTATCTGCAACTACGCCTGTATCTCTATTTGATGATTTTAGGAGGTATTGTTGCTTCGGTTGGCTTTTTGTGTTTGTCTACAGCAGCTGGTATTCCCCTTTTAGTAGTTGGTTTTGGCATGATGAGTGGTTTCTTTGCTGTATTAAATACTATTGTTTGGCCTCGGTTTTATGGGCGTAATCATTTGGGAGCTATTACAGGCAAGGTAATGTCGTTTTTAATTCTGGCTAGCGCCTTGGCACCTAGTATTTTTAGTTTGTGTTTTTCTACCTTTGGATCGTATCAATTATTAGGATGGCTGGGATTGGCGTTTTTATTGTTTTTGGTGTTGGGGTCTGTTAAGGCTCATAATCCGCAGTAATTTTTTAAACCAATTTTTTATAAGAAAATGTTGCTTCTACGTCTACATCTGGCATTGTAAAACCTATAAATTTTAATATGGCAGGTGTATAATCCATAGAATAATCTTGTAACTTGCAAGAAAAATAAACAAAACGTATGGATCTTAATCTAGCAGTACTTATTGATGGTGATAATATTCCTTCCGCTTATGTGAAAGAAATGATGCAAGAGATTGCAAAGTATGGCAATCCTACCATTAAGCGTATTTATGGAGATTGGACCAACCCACGTCTTAATAAATGGAAAACGGTGCTGCTTGAAAACGCCATCACGCCCATACAACAATATGGGTATACGCAGGGCAAAAATGCTACCGATTCTGCCATGATTATTGATGCTATGGATATTCTGTATTCAGGTAAGGTTACTGGGTTTTGTTTGGTGAGTAGTGATAGTGATTTTACACGATTAGCAACTAGACTCAGAGAAGCAGGAATGCAGGTTTTTGGAATAGGAGAGAAGAAAACACCAAATCCATTTATTGTCGCTTGTGATAAGTTTATTTATATTGAAATATTGAAACGGCAAACTGAAGATGATAACCCAGATGCTGCTGCTGATACTAGTGAAAGTAAACGAACCTTTGATAAAATCACAGCCAAAGAATTACACCTAATTGCAACAACAATAAATGATGTTGCCGATGATGATGGTTGGGCGTTTCTGGGCGATGTAGGTAACCTGTTACAAAAAAAGCAACCCAATTTTGATGCTCGAAACTATGGCTATCAAAAGTTAACACCACTTATAAGCTCAATTAGTACTATTGAGGTAGACCGCCGCGATGATGCCAAAGGGCGCAACAAACTTATTTATGTAAAAATGAAAGAAAAGAAAAATACACGGTCAAGAAAGTAGCGTTTACATGCTATCATCTTCTAGCTTCAATACCGCAGTAGTTTTTGCTCTAATTTTTTGACATAAATCACCATCAGTAATCAACGATTTTTCATAACTAGGAATCATTTGGGTAAGTTTCTTTTGCCATGCGGCAGATGCCATTTGTTCTGAAAAACATGTTTTTAACACGTCGAGCATTATTGAAACGGCAGTTGAGGCTCCTGGAGATGCCCCTAAAAGTGCCGCTAGGGTGTTGTCTTTACTTGAAATAATTTCAGTACCAAATTTTAAAACACCGCCTTTTTCTTCATCTTTTTTGATGATTTGTACCCGTTGTCCTGCTGTAATGAGTTCCCAATCTTCAAAACGGGCTTCTGGGTAATATTTAGCCAAAGCTTCAAAACGCTCTTCGGGAGATTGCATTACTTGTTCGATAAGGTATTTTGTCAATGAAATATTGTGAATTCCGGCAGAAAGCATGGGGAAAATATTGTGTGCATCTAAGGACAAAGGCAGGTCTAAATACGAACCATTTTTAAGAAATTTGGTCGAAAAACCAGCGTAAGGACCAAATAATAACGAGCGTTTACCATTGAGCATACGGGTATCTAAATGCGGAACAGACATGGGGGGTGCGCCTTCATCAGCCTTCCCGTAGACCTTTGCTTCATGTTGTAAAATAACGTCTTCGTTTGTACATTTTAAAAACTGTCCACTCACGGGAAAACCACCATAGCCTTCTCCTTCCGGAATACCTGATTTCTCCAATAGTTTTAAAGCTCCTCCACCAGCGCCAATAAAAACAAAACCACTCTCAATGGTTTTTTCTGTATCAGTATGAAGGTCGGTAAGAGAAACTTCCCAACTACCATCGTTTTTCTTGTCGATATCTTCTACTTGGTGGCCTAAGTGTATTTCAACGCCATCACAGCTTTTTAGGTAGTTTATCATACTTCGGGTAATGGCACCAAAATTAACATCAGTACCAATAGGCATTCTAGTAGCAGCAATTTTTTGGTCTTTAGTTCTTCCACGCATCATAAGGGGTACCCATGAAGAAATCTCAGCAAAATCTTCAGAATATTCCATGTCCATAAACATGGGGTATTGGGTAAGTGCCTGATGCCGTTGCTTTAAAAAAGTGGTATTAGCATCCCCAAAAACAAAACTCATATGATCAATATCATTAATAAAAGGCACCGTAGTAGCTACCAATTCGTTTTGCACTAAATAGGTCCAAAATTGCTTCGATACCTCAAATTGATTACTGATTTTTAGGGCTTTAGAAATATTAATATTGCCGTTTTCATCTTCTGGCGTATAGTTCAATTCACAAAATGCAGAATGACCAGTACCTGCGTTGTTCCACGCGTCAGAGCTTTCTGCAGCTACCTTATCCAAACGCTCGTAGATAGCAATTTTGGCGTCAGGCATAAGTTGTTTTAGCAGTACGCCTAGCGTAGCGCTCATAATACCTGCTCCAATTAAGGTATAGTCTTGTTTTGTACTCATTTTACAGTCTTTAGGCTATAAAGCTAAGAAACATTTTACCGTCTGAGATATGGTATAGAATAAATTTGTAAACCGCAAAGTAGGTTTAATCTAAATGAAGAAGCAATTTTATGGTAGCTTGTAGGTGATTACCACAATGAAGCACAATTTGAACATTAGGTTTTAAAATGAACGGAGTTTAAAGGCTGCTGAGTTAAAAGAACCATGTTGAATGTGAATTTGTGCTGTTTCTTGATACTTGTCTCTTGGTGGTCTTTGCTGTAGGCTAGTTTTTAGTTAGCGTGTTTAGGTCGCCAAAAAAAAATAGTTTCGAATGGCGGTTTAATGCCTATTTTTGAAAAAACACTACACATGAAATTTTTTGTTTATATCATCTTTTTTATTGGGCTCTTTATAGGTTGTAAAGAGCATAAGCCAGCCACTCCTGTGATGCAAATAGTACCTATTGATACCGTTTTTAAGGAGTATTATGATTTTAAGAAAAGTGCTAATCCAATTGAAGCAACAAAAGCAGGTTTTAATAGCTATAATGATACCATAGCGAATTATATTTCTGATGAGTATCAAGATTTTTTAAAAAAGGAATATCGCCGTTTTATAGCCCAGCTAAACAGGTATGATGAAACGATGATGAGTAAGGAGCAATGGTTGAGTCTGCGGGTAATGCACTGGGATTGTAGTGTGAAATTAGAAGGACTTGAAAATAAAATGGTGACTATGGCTTCTCCTATATATGATTTACCAAGTTTTGAATTGATGCCATTGTTACAAATACAATCTTTACACTTGTATGTGGCTCAATTGGCAAGTGGGGCAAGTGTACAACCTTTTAAAACAACAAAAGATTATGATAATTGGTTGTCTCGTTTAGAAGATTATATGACCTTTTTAGATACTTGCATTGAAAAAATGGAAGAGGGTATTACGGCAAAAGTGGTACTGCCAAAAGTAATTGTACGTAAAATGATACCGCAGTTACAACCGTTTATTAATACACCTGTAGCAGCGCATCTTTTTGCAACGCCTATTAAAAATTTACCTAATGATTTTAGCGCAGCAGACAAAGAAAGATTAACTAAAGCCTATTATCAGTTTATTACTCAAAAACTAGTGCCTAAATACAAAAAACTGGCTACTTTTTTACAAGACGAATACCTGCCAAATTGTACTGAAAATGTTGGTTTAAGCACCTTGCCTAATGGACGTGAAACCTATAATTACCTTATTAAATTACATACAACTACCAATATGACAGCTGATGAAATTCATGAGCTAGGTAAAAGCGAGGTTAAACGCATCTTGGGCGAAATGGAGGTTGTAAAAAATGAAATGCATTTTAAAGGAGATCTTAAGGCATTTTTTGATCATATTAGGTCGCGTAAAGATCAAATGCCTTTTTCAAAACCCGAGGAGGTTATTGCTAATTTTCAAAATATTCAAACTAGGATGGAGACAAAACTAAACGCTCTTTTTGATTTGAAACCTAAAGCTGGTTTTGAAGTACGACGAACCGAAGCTTTTAGAGAAGCCTCAGCTAGTGCTGAGTATGTCCCAGGTTCAAAAGATGCTAGTCGATCGGGTATTTTTTACGTCCCCATTCCAGATGTGAAATCGTATAACAAATTTGCAGACGAAGCTCTTTTTTTACATGAGGCCATACCGGGGCACCATTTTCAACTGTCATTACAGCAAGAGAATACAAAATTGCCCGAATTTTTACATCCAGAAAGTATGGGTGTTTTTGTTGAGGGCTGGGCGCTTTATGCAGAATCATTGGGTAAAGAATTGGGCTTGTATGAAGATCCCATTCAATATTTTGGAATGTTGAGTATGGAAATGCATCGTGCAATACGCTTAGTAGTTGATACAGGATTACATGCAAAAGGATGGACAAGAGAGCAGGCAATTCAATATTCGTTAGATCATGAAGCGGAATCTGAAGCTGGTATAATTGCCGAAATAGAACGTTATATAGCTACCCCAGGCCAAGCATTATCTTATAAAATAGGCCAACTCAAAATTAGAGCCTTACGTACAAAGGCTGAAAAAGCACTTGGTGATAATTTTACTATTAAAGAATTTCATAATCAGGTTTTAAACTCGGGTAGTTTGGCACTAGTCTTGCTAGAAGAAAAAATAGATAGGTGGATTGACAACCAAAAGGAAAACACGAAATAAAGCATTAGCTGCAACCAAAATATTTTTTTACATTTACGTTATACATGGGTGCTGTTTTAGTGTTATTTGCACTATTTAATTCATTGCTAATAGTTTATGCGGTACTGTTTGATCAAAAAAAGAACCTTAATTAAATACTAAAAATAAACAGATGAAAAATTTAAAACAAACGATATTCAGTTTTGCAATTTTGACAATTACAATGGTGTATACGTCAACAGCAGCAATGAGTAGTATAACCTCAAGTGATGAAATAGAGGCGCTTTTTGCTAAAACAGATTTAGTAGGCGTATGGGAGTATAACGTGGCTAATGCACCTGCAGGTTATGAAAACGGATTGATAATGATTGTTGATCAAGATGGGGAATATAAGGTACAAGTACAGATTGCTGCTTCACCTTTTAATGGCGAAAATGTAGTTTTAAAAGGGAACAAAGTGACCTTTACAATAAATGTAGAAGGAGAAACAGTATCGGTTATGTTAGAAGCGAAAGGCAATAAGCTAACAGGTACAAGTACATCACCATCAAATGGCGAACTTAAAATTACAGGAGTAAAAAGTATTTCACCACAATAAATATGGGTGAAGTTACTGTATTTAAGCAGTACTTGGTCGAAAACCGACAAATGTAATATTTGGGTATTTCCATGAGATATTGTACAGTTGTTGATGTTTAAAAAACGTATATAGTAATGCCATTCAGAAGTTACGGCTTTTGAATGGCATTCTGTTTTGTACTTCGCCATGAATAAATTTTAATTCCTCATTTTTAAGTGGTCAATGCTACAAACAAGGCCTAACTGAAATACCAAGTTTTATTTTCCCTATTTTTGGGAGTATCAATTGATATCCCATGAAAAAAATAGTGTTCCTTTTAGTCGTAATTTTAAGTAGCTGCCAAACTGTTAGGCAAGAGGTAGATCTCATAGTAATCAATGCAAATATATATACGGTAGCAAATAATTTTGCTAAAGCAGAAGCTTTTGCGGTACAAGACGGAAAATTTGTAGCCGTTGGTACTACCGAAGAAATCACCAAAAAATATACGGCCACTGAGATACTTGATGCACATGAACAAACGGTTACGCCCGGTTTGATAGACGCACATTGCCATTTTTATGGCTTGGGATTAAATCAACAAGTGGTCGATTTATCGGGTACTGAAAGTTTTGAAGAAGTACTTGAAAGGGTACAAGCATTTCAAAACCAAAAGAAAAAAGATTTTATTATTGGTCGTGGATGGGATCAAAATGATTGGGCGATTAAAGAATTCCCTACCAAAAAGGAACTTGATGTTATTTTTCCTAATACGCCAGTAGCGTTAGAGCGTATTGATGGTCATGCGTATTTGGTAAACCAGGCAGCCTTAGATAAAGCAGGTATTGATACGGATACAAAGGTGAGCGGTGGCGAAATTGTAAAGAATGCACAGGGTATTACGGGTGTGCTTGTCGATAACCCGATGCAGTTGATTGACGCTGTTATTCCGGCGCCCAGTAAAGATGTGCAGGTGAAAGCTTTAAAAGATGCAGAACGTTTGTGTCTTAGCTACGGACTTACAACTGTAAATGATGCAGGGCTTAATAGAGCAACCATTGAACTGATAGATAGCTTACAGCAAAATGGTGAATTGATGATACGGGTGTATGCTATGATTAGTAATTCACCCGAAAATTTAAAATATTACTTACCTCAAAAACCCTTAAAAACAGAGCGGTTAAATGTGGGGTCGGTAAAGGTATATGCCGATGGGGCTTTGGGCTCTAGAGGGGCTGTTTTAAAAGAGCCTTATACCGATGCTCCTGACCATTATGGGGCTATGGTGACACCTATAAATGAGATAGCAGACTTAGCAAAACGTATTGCTGCATCAGCATATCAAATGAATACACATGCCATTGGTGATTCGGCAAATGCCTTTGTACTTCGTACCTACAAAAGGGTGTTGCAAAATAAAAAGGATAGGCGTTGGAAAGTAGAGCACGCTCAGGTAATTACCACAGCAGATTTTGATTATTTTGAAAATGGCATTATTCCCTCAGTACAACCTACGCATGCTACTAGTGATATGTATTGGGCTGAAGAGCGGTTGGGTAAAAAGCGAATAAAAGGTGCATACGCTTTTAAAACCTTATTAAATAAGGCTGGCATGGTAGCTTTGGGAACTGATTTTCCGGTAGAACAAGTAAGTCCGTTTTTGACCTTTTATGCTGCTGTAGCTCGAAAAGATGTAACAGGATTTCCTGACGGTGGATTTCAAATGAACGAGGCATTAACGCGCGAAGAAGCCTTGAAAGGAATGACCATTTGGGCAGCCTATTCCAATTTTGAAGAACATGAAAAGGGAAGTATTGAGGTAGGTAAGTTTGCCGATTTTACCATTTACGACAAAGATATCATGACAATTCCTGCTATAGAAATTCCAAATATTAAGGCTGTACAAACATTTATTGGGGGTGTTAGTCGTTAATTTTTCGTAAGCCCATCATCACCACTTTAGTTTTGTATAGGCTGTTTTTACTACACTTTATACCCATTTTAGTAGGTTGACTTGTACGATTTTTAGCATTAAAAATATAGCTTAAGGCTTGTATGTCAAAATATTATGCAATTTTCAGTAGGATTTAACCTACATATTTATTACTTTCACTACGTAGTTTTGTTTATTAATCTCACTTTGACTATCTGAATTTCGATATGAGCTCTTTAAAATGGATCATAACAGTTTATTTTGGAGCGAAATCGATTTTAAAATGTATCAAGCGGGTTAAATCATAATTATGCACTAACTAAACTTTATATACCAATGAAAGAAATGGAAAGTGATATCGTAAAAGATTTGGATTTATTAGTAGATATTAGCTGCCAAGGCTTTAAACGGCCAGAGGTATTTGAGAGGTTTCATAGAATGCTTGTTAGAATGGCATACAAAGCAACAGATGTTGCTATCGACTATGAGCAAAAACTTGTTAATATGAAGGTACTGGCAGAAGATGAATCGTATGATGCGATGATGGTAAATGATTTTGCCGAAACCGTCTTTGTAAGTATGAAATTTGATGATTTAAACACGTTTTTAAAATCATGTCTTGCTAAAGAGACCGATGTGCTAAAATTGTATTATCCATTTTTGCTGTCTGAGTTTCAAAAGCACTAAATAAACGTATACCTATTAATCATAGCGTTCTGTCAAAGGGCTGTGAAGTCTATTGATTGTCTCAATTGTCAAAAGTAAATCGTACTTAAATTTAGCTATGTTTTTTATTGCAACCTATGAACCGCTAACTAGAAAATAGACTCAAGATGAGTGCCAAGAAAAACCACCAAAAAAACAGAACTTAGTTTTTGTTTTTAATTTCTGTAGCGTAGTTTTTTTCATACGGCTGCCATTTTAAAATTCGAGTTTTATCGTTTATTGTATGGTTGCTATAGGCAGTGAGTAGAAATGCACAATATAAAGCTATTGCAACAAGCGTTGTATGATGAGCAACCGTTACCTACGCCTTATATGTTTTTCAATAGGACGATACCCACGTTTACTGTTTTTAGTTTAAAATGCGCATCTTTAAATAGCTTAGAAACACTGTTATTGTAGTCTACTGATAGTTGTAAAGCTATGGAATTACTTAAGTTATATTCCATTCCTCCTCCAAGTTTGTATCCAAAAACATAAGAATTTGTTGCTCCCTCATAGTTGAGGTTATTGAGCGGGAATAGATTGTTAATTCCAACCTCGCCAAACAAACGGATTTTATTGGGGAGAAAATAGTATTTAAAAGTAACAGGTGCTTCAATAAACCTAAATGTTACATCTTCGGGAGTTGGAGGAAATTCAAAGTCACAAACGTGACAAAAATACGTTCCTGTAAAGTCTTTATTAGTATAATTTAAAAAGCCGTTAATAGTTACATTCGCTTTGACAAAATATGCCAAATGAAGTCCTAATCTATAATTTAACTTATTATAATCTGCAATGAAACCTGTGTATTCAGTAAAGGCTACGGTTTCTGAACTGATATTTTGTTCAAAACTTGCAGCTACACCAATACTCAGCATTTTTTTAGGAACATCTTGTGCGGAAACCACAGGTATGAATATTAAAAATATTGAAATATGAATTAAAATTCTAGTAGCCATTGGGTCATTTTTTAATAGTAGTAGCCCACGTTATATTTTAGAGATGCTTTTTTTAGTTTAAGGTTGCGTGCGCTACCAAATTTAGACAATTTTATTCGTATTAAGTTTTTATATTTTCATTGCTGATGCTCCCTTTTTTAAGTAATTATATACCTTAGCATATTATCGTTGCTGTGTGAATGTCTATGGCTCTGTACCGTCAATAGTATGCGACACGAGTAAGAAATAAAAGAGAATAACTAAAGCAAACTAGTATCTGTTATCTCTTCGTGTTTTATTCAACGGTTGTGGCTACAAGCTTGCAAACTTTGTAGCGGGATATAAATTTCAGTTGCCTAAGGTGAGCAATTACCCTAAAGGTGGTAAGATTTACTTGCTCAAATGTGGTTTTGGAACACTCGACAGTGTCTAATCGTTATTTTCTAATCGCTTTCCATTGCGATTCCACAATAAATTTAGAAGCTACTATTTCTCCAATTTTGTTAACGTCTTTTATTCGAATCAGTTTGGGTTTTATTTGATTCTTTAATATTACTCTAAACTCTTTTTGATGCTGGTGCTCAATTTTTTTTATGAAAGGGTTCATTTCTATATGTTCTTCATATTTTAAGTTTTTGTATTTTACTTTTCGTGCAGAATAATCTAGATTTTCAAACTCTAGAGCGTCTACAACATTATCTATAAATGTTTTAGGCTCTTTGATAATAAGAGCATATTTTCCAAATCTTAACATTCTCTCATCCACTTTTAAAATATCAGTTTTTTCAAAGTCCTTTGTGGTGAGAATAAAGAAACTACAGGTTAAATAATTGTGATTAAACTGAGTTATTTTTCCAAGTCTATTTGATGCAGGTTTAAAATTATATTCCCCAAGAGTTGGATGATTTACTTTTATTTCAGAAAATTGGAGATTTTTAATCCATTCCGCACCTTCATTTTCATCTCCTTGCTCTTTATTTATAATTTCGGCTTTATTAAGGTTTTCAGTTGAATTGAAGTATAATTCTCCTTTTTTTAAAAGAGATTCTAGATGCTTTTTTTTGCCGAATTTTATTATGCAAAAAGTATGTTCCATACTGTCTATTCTTTTATCTTACACACAACAATTAAATAGTGTCTGGTTGGAAATAACCAAAAAGTAAATTTGTTTCTTTTTTCGCCTTTTCCATCAAAAATAATTCAAATTATAAAAATTCTTCTATTTCCGACCAGACACTAAATATAAGCACTCAAGCACCTATATTTCCTTTTCAGGCACACTAATCTAAGCCATTTCTACTATTTTTAAAAGTATTCGTTGTTATAAGGATATAAATTTCAGTTGCCTAAGGTGAGCCATTGCCCTAAAGGCATCATAATGTACGCCCTCAATTACGGTTTTACAGCCCCAATTGCCGCTCCAAGCTACCCCCTAAATAAAATGCATCACGTTAATAACTCTTTACAACTCTCCTTTTTGAGCGCCTTACTTTTCTGTATTTTTACACATACTTTTTTTGACTGCTAAACACGCCGCTATGTACCTGATTTTTGATACTGAAACTACTGGTCTTCCTAAGAATTGGAATGCCCCTTTTACTGATACAGACAACTGGCCACGCTGTATACAAATAGCTTGGCAGTTGCATGATGAGCTAGGGCAAGTGGTAGAACATCAAGATTATTTAATACAGCCTGAAGGCTTTAATATCCCTTATGATGCTGAGCAAATTCACGGCATTTCAACAGAGCTGGCGGCGCAAAAGGGTGTTCCATTAGCGCAGGTTTTAGAAAAGTTTAATGCTGCCATGGCAAAGACCAAATTTATTGTTGGTCAAAATGTAGGCTTCGACCTCAATATTATGGGGGCAGAGTTTCATCGTTTGGGGGTTGAAAATCCGTTGCAGGAGTTACCCGTTTTAGATACCTGTACAGAGGCTACGGCTACCTTATGTCAAATTCCTGGTGGACGAGGAGGAAAATTTAAACTACCTACCTTAACTGAGCTGCATCAATATTTGTTTGGCGAACCTTTTGGGGAGGCGCACAATGCAACTGCGGATGTAGAAGCTACTACACGCTGTTTTTTAGAGCTCATCAGAAGAAAGCACTATTCACAAGAAAAGTTAGACGTACCATCCGATTATTTTGAGCGTTTTTCTGAGGCCAATCCGCAAGAAATTCAGCTTATTGGACTCAAGCACATCAATCTAAAAAAGGCATCAAAAAAAATAGCCGATGCTTTATGGGAAAAAGATACAGGTGGCGCTTCGGCGGCAGAAATAGAAGAGAATTTAGAGTCGCTTGAAGCTGCTCAATTTGCCCATTTACACAATCATTCACAGTTTTCGGTTTTACAATCTACCATCTCGGTCAGTGATTTGGTACAGGCTGCGGCGGCAACAAAAATGCCTGCTGTAGCAATTACTGACCATGCAAATATGATGGGGGCTTTCCATTTTGTAAAAGAAATAAAAGGCCATAATAGCGGCGTGAAAAAACGTAATGCCGAAGCTATTGAAAAGGGTGAATTGCCTACCGAAACTGAAATTAAACCTATTATAGGTTGTGAGTTCTTTGTTTGTGACGACCACACCAATAAAAATGTAAAAGATTACGGCTATCAGATTGTGCTTTTGGCGAAGAATAAAAATGGTTATCACAATCTCGCAAAAATGTCTTCTATTGCCTATACTGATGGATTTTATTATGTACCGCGTATAGACCGCAAAATCATAGAGCAGTACAAAGAAGATATTATTGTGCTTACGGGTAACCTTTATGGTGAGGTGCCTGGAAAAGTATTGAATGTAGGTGAAAACCAAGCTGAAGAGGCTTTATTGTGGTGGAAAGAAAAATTTGGCGATGACCTCTATATCGAAATTATGAGGCATGGTCAGGAGGATGAAGACCGGGTAAACAAGGTTTTGGTAGCTTTTGCAAAAAAGCACCAAGTGAAAATGGTAGCTACTAATAATACGTACTATGTGGCAAAAGAGGATGCTGATGCGCACGATGTTTTACTGTGTGTAAAAGATGGTGAAAAGCAGGCTACGCCTATAGGTAGGGGCCGTGGCTATAGGTATGGTTTGCCAAACCAAGAATATTATTTTAAGTCTCAAGATGAGATGAAAGCCTTGTTTAAAGATCTGCCTAGTGCTGTTTTAAATGTGCAAGAGGTCATTGATAAGGTAGAACCTTACGAGCTGGCACGCGACGTTTTGTTACCCATATTTGATATTCCTGATGAATTTAAGGTAGCTGAAGATGCTGTTGATGGAGGAAAACGTGGAGAAAATGCCTATCTGCGTCATATCACGTACAAGGGCGCAAAAATGCGTTACGGAGAAATCACACCTGAAATTACAGAACGCATAGACTTTGAATTAAAAACTATTGAAAATTCTGGTTATCCGGGGTATTTTTTAATTGTAGAAGATTTTATTCGTGAAGCTCGAAATATGGATGTTTCGGTGGGGCCGGGTAGGGGATCGGCAGCGGGCTCAGTAGTAGCCTATTGCTTAACCATTACCAATATAGACCCATTGAAGTACGATTTGCTTTTTGAGCGTTTTTTGAATCCTGATAGGGTTTCAATGCCTGATATTGATATTGATTTTGATGATGAAGGGCGTGGGCGTGTAATGGACTATGTGATAAAAAAGTACGGTGCCAATCAGGTAGCGCAAATTATCACCTACGGTACTATGGCTGCCAAATCTTCAATTCGCGATACAGCCCGAGTACTCGATTTACCTTTGGGGGATGCAGACCGCATAGCGAAGCTAATTCCTACCATGTCTAAGTTAGGAAAGATATTTGGTAAGTCTGATGCTGAATTGAAAAAGAAGTTTCGCTCAGAAGACCTAGAAAAGGTTAATGAATTATTGAATATTGCTGAAGGTGATAATTTAGAGGGGCAGACATTAACCATGGCGCGAACCCTAGAAGGGTCAGTAAGAAATACAGGTATTCACGCGTGTGGTGTTATCATTACGCCTGATGATATTACCAATTTTGTACCCGTAGCAACAGCCAAAGATTCTGATTTATATGTAACCCAATTTGATAACTCGGTAGTAGAAAATGCCGGCTTATTAAAAATGGATTTCTTGGGATTAAAAACCCTGACTCTTATTAAAGATACCGTAAAAATTGTAAAAGCAAAGCATGGTATTGACTTGGTGCCTGATGATTTTCCACTAGATGATGAAAAGACCTACGAGCTGTTTCAAAGGGGAGATACCGTAGGGGTGTTTCAATATGAATCACCAGGGATGCAAAAACACTTGAAAGACTTAAAACCTTCTGTTTTTGATGACCTTATTGCCATGAATGCCCTTTACCGTCCTGGGCCAATGGAATATATTCCTGATTTTATTGCGCGTAAACATGGTGACGCCGAAATCAAATATGACCTTCCAGGGATGGAAGAGTATCTGAAAGAGACCTACGGAATTACCGTATATCAAGAGCAGGTGATGCTACTGTCTCAAAAATTAGCTGGTTTTTCAAAGGGTGAAGCCGATGTGTTACGAAAAGCTATGGGGAAAAAGATTTTTGCCCTACTAGAGAAGCTAAAACCACAGTTTTTAGATGGTGGGGAGAAAAATGGACACCCAAGGGAAGTATTGGAAAAAGTGTGGAAAGATTGGGAAGCCTTTGCAGCCTATGCTTTTAATAAAAGTCACTCTACCTGCTACGCCTACATAGCGTATCAAACTGCGTACTTAAAAGCACACTATCCTGCAGAATATATGGCAGCGGTATTGAGTAATAATATGAATGATATCAAGCAAGTCACTTTTTTTATGGAAGAGTGTAAGCGTATGGGGCTTGAAGTTTTGGGGCCTGATGTTAACGAATCATACTATAAATTTGCGGTAAACAAACAAGGAGCTGTTCGTTTTGGAATGGGCGCTATAAAGGGTGTTGGCCGTGGGGCAGTTGAAACCATTGTAGAACATCGTAAAAAAGAGGGGGCTTATAAATCTGTTTTTGATTTGGCAAAACGTATAGATTTGCGTGCAGCAAATAAAAAGGCCTTCGAAAATTTGGCTGTGGCCGGAGGCTTCGATTCTTTTGGAACAACACACCGTGCCCAATATTTTCATTCTGAAGGAGATGGTGTTACCTTTTTAGAAAAGGTGATAAAATCTGCAGCGAAATATCAAGAGAACAAGAATTCTAGTCAGATGGATATGTTTGGCGGTATTAGTGAAGCCCAAATTCCAGAACCCGAAGTGCCGCCTTGTGAGGAGTGGGGTACTATGGAAAAACTTCGAAGAGAGAAGGAAGTGGTAGGAATTTATATCTCAGGACACCCCTTGGATGATTTTAAAACCGAAATAAATGCTTTTTGTAATGCACATGTCGGCTGTTTGAATGATTTGCCAAGCTATGTGAATAGAGAGCTTTCTATAGCTGGTGTTATTACCGATGTGCAACACCGCGTATCGAAAAATGGCAAAGGTTGGGCCGCTTTTACGATGGAAGATTATAGCGATTCTTTTGAGTTTCGCATTTTTGGAGAGGAGTATTTAAAGTTTCGCCATTTCTTAATGATTAACTCCTTTGCGTATGTGAAATTATTTGTGCGTGATGGATGGGTGAACAGAGAAACAGGAAAAAAAGGAGACCCCCGCATACAATTCAATAGCTTTATGTTATTGCAAGAGGTAATGGAAGTTTATGCTAAAAAATTAACCATTAAACTAAATATTGATGAGTTAAAAGAAGACGATGTTTATCAGTTGAAAGATACATTGATTTCGCATGCAGGGAATCACCCGTTGAATTTTGTGGTCTATGAAATGGAGCAGGAGATAAAAGTAGATTTATCTGCCAGAAGACAAAAAGTACAAATCTCAAGTGAATTGTTGCATCAATTAGAAGAACAGCAGGTACATTACAAATTGAATTAATTTCCCTATAAATTCCATTGATGACGGTATAGTGAAAACGAATAAAAGATTGGTAAGAAACGAGAAGAATATTTGACTAACTTTGTGTAATATTAAAATAAAAGCAAGATGGCATTAGAAATAACCGATGCAACTTTTGATGAAGTTGTATTAAAAAGTGATAAACCAGTAGTAGTTGATTTTTGGGCAGCATGGTGTGGACCATGTAGAATGGTAGGTCCAATAATTGATGAAGTAAGTACAGAATACGACGGTAAAGCTGTTGTTGGTAAAGTAGATGTTGATAGTAATCAAGAATTTGCAGCCAAATACGGTGTTCGTAATATACCAACAGTATTGGTATTTAAAGATGGTGAAATTGTAAGTAGACAAGTAGGTGTGTCACCTAAGAAAGTGTATACAGATGCTATAGACGCAGTGTTATAGACAAAAAATATAATTTGTACAAAAAGGCTCGGCATTTGTCGGGCCTTTTTGATTTTATCAAGATTCTATGCTAGAACTTCGTAATGTGACTTGAGCCTACATCTTTCAATAGTTTTATGCCAGTGGGTTAATTGAGATAAGATGTTTACCCTTATTTTGTTGTAAATAAGTATGGAGGTTAAATTTCAAAAGAATCTTGAGTATATGTGTTAAAACGTTCTTATGCGGCTTAAAAGCATAATAAAACTAAAGCGTTTTATGGTGTAATAATTTATGGTGTAATACATTTTTTAATGTGTAATACGAGTTTACATAAGGCGTTCTAAGCACGGTAGCAATGACTTTCTTATCTTAGCTGTATGAATTTGCAATCAGAATTACATAAGGCGGCTCTTTTTCAAAATTTAGAGTTATTAGCCAATCAGGTAGTAGAAGGTTTTATTAGTGGTATACATAAAAGCCCGTTTCATGGTTTTTCGGCAGAATTTGCCGAACATAAAATCTATAATGTGGGCGAAAGCACCAAACATATCGATTGGAAGCTGTTTGCTAAAACAGATAAACTGTACACCAAAAAATATGACGAAGAGACTAATCTAAGATGTCATATGATTTTAGACAGTTCGGCATCGATGTATTATCCTGAAGTGAAAAATGTAAGTATTAATGACCTAAATAAGGTTGGGTTTGGGGTGCTTGCCATAGCTGCCCTAATGAACATTTTAAAAAGACAGCGAGACGCAGTAGGTTTGAGTGTGTACTCAGATAATTATGATTTTTACGCCCCAGAGAAAGGCAGTGAGCGACATCATCAAATGCTTTTAGCAAAACTTAGTGAGATAAGTTTACATGAAAAACCAGCAAAAAAAACAGAAACATACACGTATTTGCATTTGATCGCAGAAAAAATAAAACGACGAAGTTTAATTTTTCTGTTCACCGATATGTTTCAAACGGCAACAGAAGATGAAAAACTCTTTGATGCTTTGCGTCATTTGAAACATAATAAGCATGAAGTAATCTTATTTCACCTACTTGATAAAGAAAAAGAGTTGCATTTTAATTTTGAAAACACACCCAAGCGATTTGTTGATGTTGAGACAGGTGAGCATATAGATTTATATGCAGAAAATGTTAAAGAGCATTACGAATCTCGTTTAAGTGCTTATTTTGAAGATCTTAGAATGCGATGTGCACAGTATAAAATTAAATATGTATCGGTAGATGTACGTGCAGATTTTTCAAAGGTTTTAAACACCTATATGGTCGAGCGGCAAAAATTTTTATAAATCGTATTTTTTTTTAAAAAAATGTTTGCGCAATTGAATAAGGGGTGTATATTTGCAGTCGCTAAACGCCACGGTCTGGTAGTTCAGTTGGTTAGAATACCTGCCTGTCACGCAGGGGGTCGCGGGTTCGAGTCCCGTCCAGACCGCTAAAAGAGAAGCTAGAAATAGCTTCTCTTTTTTTATGCCTTAAAATCAAGGGTTCATCAATTCTCTCATAATTTACTAACCGTACAATGCCATAAAAAAAGGCATACAATTAGGGTTGCAACTTTTAATTTTCGAGTTGCATTTAAAAAACTATACAATAGCATTGGTTATATAATTGGTAGTTACTTTAACTAACCGAGGTTATTCGTATAAAATAAGCCCTTTGAATTTGCTGTTTTTTAATCTCGAAATAATTAACAGTAGTTACTGCTGTAGGGTGGTAAAAGGGATCAAGACAAATTGTTGTGTTTAAGCAAAAATTCTAGTTAATCTAAAAAGGAAGAACTCTACATTTTTGACACCTCTAAACGGATCAATCTCAAAAGTTGTGTTTAAGCAAAAATTCTAGTTAATCTAAAAAGGAAGAACTCTACATTTTTGACACCTCTAAACTGAGCTCTAAAGGCTTTAATTGGATCAATCTCAAAAGTTGTGTTTAAGCAAAAATTCTAGTTAATCTAAAAAGGAAGAACTCTACATTTTTGACACCT
>CANMFQ010000037.1 GCA_947497145.1 uncultured Flavobacteriaceae bacterium | reverse complement strand
AACACATCATACACTTCAACACAAAACTGATAGGCTCCCTCGGGTATGGCACTACCATATTGGTTGGCATTTACCCCAGTAATGTTTTCAAATTGAAAGTAAGGCGCAAGCTCTACATTGGTGAGGGTAAGGGGAACGCCACCTTCTAAAAATAGGGAGCTAGCCCCAACAACAATAGGATTACTTTCAAAGGAAAGTCCGCTGCCTTCAAAATAGGTTTTTAGGCGTATTTCACGGTTGGCAATTTCAAAATCATTTAATATTATCTGTACCCGTAGCGGACTACTAATGGTACTCGCATCAGCATAGTTAGTGATATAGATGGGCGCTGGCGGTATGGCTTGGGTAACTACTTGCACAGGGTAAGCTCCCCCTTGCCCCCAAAGGGGGAAAAGTGCTAGTAGGAGTATGCCTAGTAGGATGTTATTTTTTATGTTTTTTAGTACCTGCATTTATTTTGTGTTCCCCCTAGCCCCCGAAGGGGGAATTCCCACGGTTGCTGTTTCCCCTTCGGGGGGTTATGGGAAATTAGGTTTTAGTTTTATTCATTTGTACCAATGTTAAATATCAGCACTCACCATTCCCCCTTTGAAGGGGGCTAGGGGGATGTTCACCCTGTTATCTCAATAGGTTGTTTTTCTCATATTATGTACTTACTCATGCGGACATCCCCCCTGCCCCCCTTCAAAGGGGGAATTTTTCTTCCTTTTGAACGGCGAGTTCCCACGGTTGCTGTTCCCCCTTCGGGGGTTAGGGGGATGCCTAGGGGGGATGTTCACCCTGTTATCTCATATGTTATTTTTCTCATTTTTCTATTAATTCTTGTTGATGTAGCGTAATTCAAAAGTATCAGGATCAGCTACTTCAAGCGATTTTTTATAATAAAAATCGATAATTTTTTCTTCCAAATAGCGCTCTACTGCATTAAAATTGTTGGTTTCTTCAAATAGTTTAAAAGCTTTTATTGCCTGTTGCTTTTTAAAATCACGCAAATACCCTTGCGCATTAGTGATGTTTTCTAGGTCATTAATTGGTTCAAATTGCGCTTCCATCCATCGGTGACCAATTAATTTTAGTTGGCGTTCTTGGTGTTCTTTTGTTAGTTTTTTGTAGGTTAACTTTAGGGTTTTGCTTCGTTTTTGAACCTCGTTGGGGTTTTTGTGCAAGGGGTGTTTGTCGAGTTTAGCTTTACTTTGAACAAAACCATTTTCTAAGATGAGGTCTATTCTTGCTATGTCTTTTTTTATCTGCGTAATTGCTGCGTATAGCGCTTCGTTATAGGTTTTTTGAAAATCATCAAACTTATATAGTTCGTCTAAAAATAGCAGCGCATTTTCTTTATAGGCGGGTTCTCTTTTTTGTTTTTTGACTGCAGCCAAAAGCAGGTTTAACTCTTCTTTTTTATAGGGGGGTATGGTGGCAAACTGTTCACTCGCAAAAACCGTAGTCAATTGCTCATTTACCTCGCCAATAGTACCGTTATACGTGATGTTTCGGTGTCTGAAGTTTACGCTAGGTACACGCTTTTTTTCATGTTTCTCTCGTGTTGATTTTTGCCCCTTAGGCAGGTTCAATTTAAAATTATCAAATGCATAGCTGTACCCAAAGGTTATGGTAAGATCTTTACCGCTATTGTTTGCTGCATTGCGAAATAGCAGCAGAAAATTCATATTGAAATTGTGTTTTTCTAACCATACATATGAACTGCCCAGTCTAAAATTTAAGACATCATTTTGTTTTTCGCCATTGGCAAGGGAGGTGTTGTATGAACTAGAAAAATTGGTGCGCAGCTGTTTGTTAAAAAACTGCTTGCCTATGGCTAATGTGGGGCCCAAAGTAAGGTTTTTGTCTTCTCCTGTGGTGTTGTAAGAGCTGTTGGCTGCCAAAGAAATGGTCAGGGCTTTTTTTGGGTAGCCCAAGGTGTAGGCGGCGGTGCCATTATAAAACTGATTACCACCACCTTCAACAGTTTCGCCATCTTGCTGGTTGGCAGAGTTTTGGTATACCAAATTAAGGTTGGTGTGCTGCTGGGTGGTTGCTGTTTTCTTTACCGCATAATTGATACCCAAATTGGCACTTTGTGATATTTGGCGGTAATTTAAGGTATCTATATTATCAAATTCGCCTACTTGGTTGATGTAATCAAACTGATCTCTAATATTGGTAAATGACTGAAAATTAGAATACGATGCCGTAATACCCAAACGCTCAGAAGCGGTATAATTGGCATTAACAGCACTTACAATACGTTGCTGATCTGATGATTTTGCTTTGTTTAAATTATCACGTTGTAAACCAGCATTTACACTGAGGTTTAGGCTGTTGTCAAATATATTTTGACTTGCATTAACGGTGATGTTTTCCAAGTCGTTATTAAAGTAATAGGCGCCTAAGGTTTTATAATCGGGGTCAATGCGCTCGTAACCTGCGCCAAGGGTGCCATTGCCAGCAGGGTAATTAAAAGAAAGGTTTAGGGCATTGTAATAATTGGTGCTAATATTCTCATCTAGCAAAAAGGACAAAATACCATTTTGCGAGCGTTTGTCTGTAAGTTGGGTATCTTCGGTAATACCTGAAATGGCGTATTCTGCACGAAATTGTGCCTTTTCAAAAAGTTTAAACTCCGATTCAAAAGAAACTACAGCATTATCTTTAGGAGACAAGCCTAGTTCTATAGGAAAAGGATTTTCTATGGAGTTGGTAGCGTCGGTAGCCTTAAACAGAATAACCCCCAATTTCATAAAATCAAAATCATAGGCAGTTTTTATGCCATAACCTCGGCGTTGGTAAGCCGTTATTGCCTGCGGTTCATCAGCATTGTATTCGGTAGCCTTTAGAAGCCTTCCGTACATGGCGCTGATTTGAAATTTCCCCTCAGGATTTAAGTCAAAACCGCCTCCTGTAAATTGATGCCCAGAGAGGGTGTAGGGCGAAAAGGTCATACTAACATCACCAATATGCGCGGTAGCCCATTTGTAAGAGGGATGCAGGCTTAGTCGATTAAAATTAAAAGGATTAGGGAAATTAAAATTTTGATTAGAATAGGTGAATGATAAAGGTATATTGTACAAGCCCCCAATATTAAAGTTAAGGTTTCCTGTAAGGTAATAGGTAAGAGCTTGCCTATTTGCGCTGCCATCATAATACACGCCATTAGCAGCGATGCCACCATTATAGCGTAGCCACTTTTCTTTGCCCAGTTGGTCAAAGTTTATACTTTGAGAAAAGCCAATAGCGCAAAACATCATAAAAAGAGGGTATAATTTTATCAATGGGTTCAGTTGAATGTCTTAAAGATAAGTTAAAAGGGTTGAAAATTAGCACATTTTCGATGAATTACAACTTGTATTTTATCGAAAAAGCAATTAGCTACGAAAATAGGCATGTTTATCATGTACTTTTTTGCGCTAGTTGCTTGATTTCATTGGTTTAATCTAGTATTATTTTTGTTTATTAGGTGCTGTTTTATCACGCTATACGTTGTGTTAAATTGTGTATTTCAACTGTTTGTGTAAAGGCTTCAAAGCATCTAAACGCAATATTTTCTTACTTTTAAGAAGGTAAATTGGAAGAAATATCCTACATTTATAATGTTTTTTAGATTGCATGAAATTTTTAGGAATGTTTTTATCAAGAATTAAAGTACATGTTGGAGGCTTTTTCATCTTTTTTTCGTTGTTGAATGCGACGGCTCAAGAAGATCAAAATAAGAAAGGAGTGGTGTATGTAGATTCATTAATTTCTAAAATTTATGCAGCAATACGAGCTGATGATTTTTTGGGAGCTACTCGAAATACCAATACTTTATTAAAAGTTGGACGTAAACAAAAAGACACCTACGCACTGGCAAATGCCTATAATTTACGAGGTATTGTATTTGGAGCAACACAAAAACTAGATAGTTCAGAGCAATCGTTACGAAAATCATTAGTACTATTTGAACAGCTGAAGGATAAGCAGAAAACGCAAACAGTAAAATCAAATCTAGCCATATTAACCAAAAAAAAATATGCTAGTAGAGATAGTATTGCTAAAATGCATAAGCTAGCCTTGCAAATGAAGCGAGATCATAACTATGTGTACTTCTTTTTACAGAGTGAATACATACAATCGCTTTTTGAATTTGGCGATATGAATGGACTTTACCAAGCAACCAATGAGTGGTTGTTGGAATATGAGAATTTTAATTTCTCTAAGTTAGCAACTGAATACAAGCGTAACATTAAACTGAATTTAAAGCCCTTTGTATTAGCCAATAAGGGCTATGCACTTATTGAAAATCAGGAATTTGATGAAGGTTATAAATTTCTACTACAAGCAGAAAAAGGATTTGTTCGCAAAAAGCTTGATTATCAAGTAAATAAACAATTATCAGACTACTATTTTTACAGAGCTAAGTATTTTATGGAATACAAAAAGCATAAAGATTCCTTGAATTTTTTTCTTAATAAATTTCATGAAAAGAACACCCTAGCCTACCGGAATTTTAAAATTGAATACAAAGAAAGTCTAACCAAACTAGAAGATGAGAAAAGAAAGTCAGAACTTTTGTCATTGCAAAATGAAAAAAATAAGGCTATAGCTGGGCAATATAACTGGATTGCTGTTTTGGCGGTTAGTGCATTTTTCGTCACCCTTATACTTATTGTGATTATTTACCGTAATAATGTTTATCGCAAGCATATTCAGGTAGTACTTGAACGTAAAAACAGCGAGTTACTCTCTATAGACAAAGATAGAAATCACTTTTTTTCTATTGTTGCACATGAACTAAGAACACCTATTTATAGCGTTAAGGGGCTGGTAGAATTAATTTGTGAAGAAGTACGCATTAAAGATGAAAAAATTTGTTCGCATATTAATTCTCTTGCCACCCTTTCTAACCACCTTTCTTTGTTTGTAGATAATATTTTACAATACGCTAAATTTAATTTGGGTGAAACAAAACTAGAAGGCGATAAACTAGAACTTAGAACTTTTTTACAAGAATTTATAGAGCCTTATACTGTACATAATCATGTTTTTCTGGAGGTTGATGAAGATGTATGTGATTATCTCATTTTTGACCGTATCAAGATTAGTCAAATTTTTATCAATCTTATTCGAAATGCTATTAAATTTTCAGAAAATGGAAAAATATGGATTACGGTAAAAAATGTCACTCAAGATGAGGATACCAATACGATACGATTTGCTGTTAGAGATGAAGGTAGAGGTATTCCAAAAGATAAAATAGCGAGTGTTTTTAATGCTTTTACAAAAAGTAATAGTCGTATAGAATATGATGAAGGTACTGGTTTAGGGCTTTTTGTGGTGAAGAATATTGTGGAGCTGTACAATTCAGAAATAAAGGTATATTCAGAAGAAGGTAAAGGTACTGAGTTTAGTTTTGTACTTAAGCTGAAAAAATACAAGAAAATAAAGGAGAAAGAGTCAGCGGAAAAACTTTCTTTAGCTGGATTTAAAATTCTTGTGGTTGATGATAACAAAATCAACCTCATGATTACCAAAAAATATATTGAAAATGCCAATGGATTGTGTAAGGTGACCAACAATGGTTATGATGCTATAGATTTGGTGAAAGAAGGCAATTTTGATGTCGTTTTAATGGATATTCATATGCCCGGTATAGATGGTATGGAAGCATCAAGAAGAATACGCGTTTTCAATAAAGACATTCCTATTATCGCACTAACCGCAGTTGACTTTGAAAGCAATCATCAATCCATTTCTGATTCAGGCATAAACGCTATTGTATCAAAGCCATTTTCTGTCACTAATTTAACTGAAAAAATACATACTTTAAAGGCTTCTGATGTACTTGTTTCTTAAACTTATATGCAATGTGAAAAAAGTACATTTCCTTTTTTTGCACTATTCGCAATGTGAATAAATACAACAACATAGTTAATTTTTATGCTGGTATAGCGTTAAAATCTGCGTTTTCTTTTTTCTTTCTAAAATAGGTTTAAAAAAAATGTTTGGTAGCCAAGGGGGCACAAAGATTTTTTGTTTAGCTAAAGGAAAAAATAAATTCTGTAAAAAAATCCTATATGTTAAAACGGCAGAAGTATATCATTTTTTTCACGGAAATAGTACCTTTAGCCCATGTCCAAATTTCCAAAAAAACTAGCACAAAAATTAGCGATTAGAGCAGAAAATGATGCACTTCGTAGCTTACCAATAGCGCATAATGCTATCGATTTTTCTAGCAATGATTATCTTGGTTTTGCTAAGAATGAAACCATTTATGCACATACTTTTCAGTTACTATTAAATGAGGGAATCGCTCACAATGGGGCTTCGGGTTCGCGTTTATTGACAGGAAATCACAATTTGTACGGCACCCTAGAAAGGTATTTAGCAGAATTTCATAAGGCAGAAAGCGCGTTAGTTTTTAATTCGGGTTATGATGCTAATATGGGTTTTTTTAGTACCGTGCCGCAGCGGGGCGATATTGTATTTTACGATGCTCATATTCATGCTAGTATAAGAGATGGCATAAAAATGGGACTCGCAAAAAGTTATAAGTTTGCCCATAATGATATTGAAGATTTAAAAGCGAAATGCTTGGCACAGCGTAGCCAAAATGCTGAAGAAGTTGATATTTATGTGGTTACAGAGTCTATCTTTTCTATGGATGGCGATGCACCCAATTTAAAAGCTATGGCCAAATTTTGTGCTACTGAAGGGTTTCATTTAATTGTTGATGAAGCTCATGCTGTAGGGGTTTTTGGAGAAAATGGTTGCGGCTTAGTACAGGAGTTAGCCATTGAAAAGCAGGTATTTGCACGGATTGTGACCTTCGGCAAGGCTGTAGGATGCCATGGTGCAGCCGTTTTAGGAAGCGATAATCTAAAACGTTTTTTGTTGAATTTTGCCCGTAGCTTTATTTACACCACGGGGCTGCCACCACATGCTGTTGCATCCATAATTGCTGCCTACAACTATTTGGGTATGGAAGATGGGCTAAAACAGCTTGCATTGTTACAAACAACCATAGCGCTTTTTAAAAGTAAGGTACAAGCACTCCATTTAGAAAAACACTTTTTAGAGAGCGATTCGGCGATACAGGTTTGCATTGTGCCAGGAAATAGTGTGGTGAAAGAGTTGGCAAATAAACTTTTTGATGACGGACTTGATGTAAAAGCAATTTTATCACCTACCGTTTCTGAAGGGCAAGAGCGTTTACGTATATGTTTACATAGCCATAACAACACTGAAGAAATTGTATTCTTATTACAGCGTTTGAAATCTTATCTTTGAAAATAATGGAAGAGAAATTTTTTAAAATAGACGCTTTTGAATACGTAGCAGACGTTCAAATTATTAAAAGCAGGTTAGAAGCAGAGGGTGTGCCTGTATTTCTTCGTGATGAAAACACCTTGAATTCTGACCCTATAATAAGCAATGCCATTGGTGGCGTTAAATTATTGGTGTATACCAAAGACAAAGAAAGAGCTTTGGCCATCTACAATGAAATTCGCGCCTATGCTGTAGATAGTAATGGTAATGCTATTGTGTGCCCCAATTGCAAGGCTAAGAAATCTGAAGCCTATTACACACGTAAAGGCTTGTTTTATAGTCTTTTTCCTTTTTTTGAAAAAAGGAAGTATAAATGCTTACATTGTGGAATAATAACCAAACCAGTATAAGATGCAGCAGATTTTTGTAACAGGAATATCAACAGAAGTAGGTAAAACAATCGCTTCCGCCATTATCACAGAAGCTCTAGAAGCTGATTATTGGAAACCGATACAAGCGGGTGATTTAGATAATTCTGATAGTGCTAAAGTAGCTGAGTTAATTTCAAATACAAAAACAACCATTCATAAGAGTAGTTATGAATTGCAAACCGCAATGAGTCCGCATGCAGCTGCTGCAATAGATGGAGTGCATATCGATTTGCAACAAATAAAACTTCCTGAAACTGAAAATCATTTGGTGATAGAAGGCGCCGGGGGCATATTGGTGCCGTTAAATGACGATGACACCATCTTAGATATCATTATGCCAAACTATAAAGTAATTGTTGTGGCTAGGCATTATTTAGGAAGTATTAACCACAGTTTGCTTACCGTAAATTGGCTGAAGCAAAAAGGCTACGACGTATCGATCATATTTAGTGGGGATGCGCATCCATCTACCGAAGAAATTATTCTACTTAAAACAGGGGTGTCATGCTTAGGTCGTATAAATGAAGAGCCTGTTTTTGATAAAAAGGTGATTAAAAGCTACGCTGATAAATTTAGGACAACGTTAAAATCCCTTTAAACCTATTTTAGTACTCAAAAAATTATACCTTAAAATTTATTCGTTTTGAAGCATCTTTCTGAAAGAGATAAAAAGCATCTATGGCATCCGTTAACGCAACATAAATTGCATGCTGAGATGCTCGCTATTGTAAAAGCCAAAGGGGCTGTTTTGTATGATGAAGCAGGGCATGAATATATTGATGGCATTGCATCGTGGTATACCGCAATGTACGGCCATTGTAATGAGGTTATTTTAGAGCGTGTTTATGCTCAAATGCAGCAGCTCGACCAGGTGGTTTTTAGCGGATTTACACATGAGCCTGCCATTAGCCTGTCTGAAGAACTGATAAAAATACTGCCTTCAAATCAGCAGAAACTTTTTTTCTCAGACAACGGTTCTACCGCTACTGAAATTGGCATAAAAATGGCCTTGCAGTATCATTTTAACAAAGAACATGACCGAAAGGTAATGCTGGCTTTTGAAGATGGTTTTCATGGCGATACTTTTGGGGCTATGTCTGTTTCTGGGCTCTCTGTATACAATGGGCCTTTTGAAGATTTTTTTATTGCCGTTGAGCGTATTCCGGTGCCAACCAAAGACAATATTGAAACGATACTTACTACCTTAAATAACCGTTTAAAGCAAAATGATATTGCCGGTTTTATTTATGAGCCCTTGGTACAAGGCGCTGCCGCAATGAAAATGCATGATGCTCAAGGGCTTGATCGCATTCTGGCACTCTTACAACAGCATGATGTGATTACTATTGCTGATGAGGTAATGACTGGTTTTGGCAAAACAGGACGTTTTTTTGCATCAGACTATTTAGAAAATAAACCCGATGTTATTTGCTTGTCAAAAGCACTAACAGCCGGTTTGTTGCCTATGGCTATTACCACTTGTACGCAAAAAGTGTATGATGCTTTTTATAGTGATGATATTGCAAAGGGGCTTTTTCATGGGCATACCTATACGGCGAATCCATTGGCGTGTACTGCAGCTTTAGCCGCTTTGCAGCTGTTGCAGTCTACAGAAATTCAAGAAAACATTGCTGAGGTGATTGCATCGCATAAAACCTTTGATGCAGCAATAAAAGACCATCCTAAAGTGGCAACAACACGGCAATGTGGTGTTATTTATGCATTGGATTTAGATGTAAAAATGGAGCGTTATGGTAACCTCCGCGATCGACTTTTTAAACATTTTATGGATGATGGCGTGTTTTTAAGACCCTTAGGCAATACCATTTATATTTTGGCGCCCTATACGATTACTAAGGTCCAATTAGAAAAGATATATGCGAGTATAAAAGCGGTATTAGAAATCGTTTAGCTCGCGGTCTAGTAGGTCAATATCTTCGTTGTCTTTTATTTCAACCCTAATTTCATGGTAGGTCCACTCGTCACCAATACTGGAGGCTATTACAAAAAGTGTTCCATTGCCTTTGGGGCCTGAGATGGGTATTTTTAAATTGGCCTTACCATCACCGTTTAGGTAGTTTACACTGCCTTGAATCATACCATCTTTTTCAATTGGAGTACCTAAAACAGCAATCATTTGTTCGTCTTGGTTAATTTTTTCTAAGGCATATTCATAGGGCGTAGCTTTTTCAAGTACTGAAAAAACACCATAAACTAAAGAGCCAATTAGGGTAGCAAAAAGTAATAACATGCCAAGGCAACCGCCTAGGGGTACAACCCATTTCCAATTACGTTTCCACCAACTTGGCTGAGTGATTAATTCGTTGTTCATTGTTTTTGCTTAAGAATGTATCTGATGAAGATAAGAACTTTTACTTTTGCCAAAAATAATTTTTTTGTGATGCATCCTATTTCCATTACTGCCATAGGTTCTATATCTGCTCTGGGTTCTTCGACAGAAGAAGTTTGGGCAAACTATCTCCAATCTAATCATTGCTTTAAAAAACAGCTTTTTGAAGGTCGTGAAGAATGGGTGGCACCCTTGTCTGAAGTAGGGAAACAAAAGATAAAAGAAATTCAATACGAAGATGCAAAGTATAAAAAATTAGACGATGCTGTACTGTTTGCGTTATATGCTTCACGGCAGGCAATGGCGAATGCAGGCTGGAGAGCAGGTGATGATTTTGGTATTAATATTGGTTCATCAAGAGGTGCCACTTCGCTCTTTGAAAAATATCACGAGGCATTTATTCGTAATGAAAAAATGAGTCCTTTATCATCACCTACCACCACCTTAGGAAATATATCTTCGTGGGTAGGGCATGATTTGCAGACTAAAGGGCCTAGTATTTCTCACTCTATCACCTGTTCTACAGCCTTGCATGCATTGCTAAATGGCGTAGCTTGGCTCAGTAGTGGTATGGCTGATAAGTTTTTGGTGGGAGGTAGTGAGGCGCCGCTAACCGCTTTTACGCTGGCTCAAATGAAAGCCTTAAAAATTTACGCCCCTTGTGAGCAGCAAGCAGATGAAAAAGAAGCAGGCGATACTACCACAAATTACCCCTGCCAAGCACTGAATTTAAACAAAACACAAAACACCATGGTTTTGGGAGAAGGAGCCGCTGTTATATGTTTGGAAAAAGGGATAAAGCAAACTGCTCTAGCTCGTATTGAAGGAATAGGATATGCAACCGAAGCTCTAAAACATAATATTTCAATTTCTTCAGATGCCTTGTGTTTTCAAGATGCTATGAAAATGGCTTTAGCAACAACAGACCCCAATACTATTGATGCCATTGTGATGCATTCTCCGGGTACTATAAAAGGTGATTCTTCAGAATATAAAGCCATTCAGAAAGTTTTTTGTAACAAAACACCTTTTTTAACTACCAATAAATGGAAAGTAGGGCACACATTTGGAGCATCAGGTATGTTAAGTGTTGAATTGGCGCTATTAATGCTACAGCATACTACAGCGGTAGCAACACCATTTGAGCAACATGCTAAGCCCAATACCATTAAAAAAGTATTGGTAAATGCTGTTGGTTTTGGTGGCAATGCTGTTTCTGTATTACTTTCTAAATAAGAAGAAATTTTAGAACAAGATTTCAAAAAACACTATATTTCAGTATTAATTCAAACTTAGGTTAAGCATTAAAAGCTTATGGTGAGGTTTAAAAGTGAAACACAAGATTTTATTTTTGACGTGATTTTAATAGGTAGTATTTTTAATGCATAACATTTGTTTAAAAACACATAAGGTATGGAAGAATGGTTTATGGCACTTACACTTTTTGAAAAAGTATATTGGGTAGTAGCGGGTATTTCATCTGTAATACTTATTATTTTATTGATAATGACCTTATTAGGCGGTGATGCTGATGGTGTGGATACTGACATTGATACCGAAATAGAAGGCGATATGGGCGTAGAATTTCAATTCTTGTCTTTTAAAAATTTAATGGGCTTTTTAACCATTTTTGGTTGGTCTGGTATTGCTTGTTTAGATGAGGGCTTATCTAAGTTTGCTACCATAGCCATATCTATTTTTTGTGGATTAGTGATGATGTTTGCTATGGCTTCGTTATTCTATTATTTAGCAAAATTACAAAGCAGCGGAACGTTAAAGCTAAAAAATGCCTTGCATCAAATAGGTGAAGTATATTTAACCATAGGTGCCAATCGTTCAAAAATAGGCAAGGTCAGCATTACGGTACAAGGCACCTTACGCGAACTTGAAGCCCTTACCGAAGAGCCTACAGATTTAAAACAGGGTGATGTGGTGAAAGTGAAAGAAGTAACTGAAAACGGAATATTAATTGTTGAACTTTTAAATACATAACTATATGCTAATAATACCTTTACAACTACAGGGTAGCGCCTCTTTACTTGCTATTGGCTTTGCCATACTATTCTTTTTTATCATTATAATTTCTTTTATACGAAGGTATAAGCGTTGTCCATCAGACCGTATTTTAGTGGTGTATGGTAAAGTAGGCGGCGGAAATTCTGCCCGATGTGTGCATGGGGGTGCGGCCTTTATCTGGCCAGTTATTCAAGATTATCAATTCTTAGATTTAACACCCATTTCCATTGAAGTAAATTTGGTAAACGCTTTGAGTAAACAAAATATTAGAGTAAATGTACCCTCAAGGTTTACCATTGGTGTGTCAACAGAACCGGGTATTATGCAAAATGCTGCTGAGCGACTTTTGGGCTTAGGGCAGAATGAAATTCAAGAATTGGCACAGGAAATTATTTTTGGACAGCTACGTTTGGTAGTTGCTTCTATGGATATTGAAGAAATTAACTCTGATAGAGATAAATTTTTAACCAATATATCACAAAGTGTAGAGTCTGAATGTAAGAAAGTAGGCTTGAAATTAATCAACGTAAACATCACTGATATTGTTGATGAATCTGGTTATATCGAAGCTTTGGGTAAGGAAGCAGCAGCACATGCTATTAACGCGGCTCGTAAATCGGTTGCTGAAAAAAATAGAGATGGTTCTATTGGTGAGGCAAATGCTTTGCAAGATGAGCGAACGCAGGTAGCAGCAGCAAATGCGCAAGCTGTAGAGGGTGAAAACATAGCCAAAATTAATGTCGCTAATTCTGATTCTTTACGACGACAACGCGAAGCAGAGGCAGAAAGAGTGGCAATTGCTTCTGAAAAAGTACAGGCAGCAAAGGCATTAGAAGAATCGTATGCAGCAGAAAAAGATGCTGAAATTGCTAGAGCTGAGCGAGTGCGTAGTTCACAAATGGCTGATATTGTTGTACCTGCCGAAATTGATAAGAAAAAGGTAGAGATTGATGCAGAAGCAGAAGCAGAAATGATTCGCCGTAAAGCAAAAGGAGAGGCCGATGCAATTTTATTTAAAGCGCAGGCCGAAGCACAAGGGCTTTTTGAAATTCTTACTAAACAAGCACAGGGTCTTGACCAAATAGTGAAGGCTGCTGGTGACGATCCGAAAGATGCTGTTTTATTACTAGTAGCTGATAAGTTACCTGAATTGGTTAAAACACAGGCTGAAGCTATTAAAAACATTAAAATTGATAAGGTTACGGTTTGGGATTCTGGTGCTAAATCAGCAGATGGAAAAGGGTCTACAGCCAATTTTATTTCAGGAATGTACAAATCAGTGCCTCCATTACAAGAAATGTTTAATATGGCAGGAATGCAATTGCCAGAATATTTAAAAGGAAAAGATGTCCCTAGTGATGACATCAAAGAAGAAAAAACAAAAGCAAAACCTAAAAATAAAAGCGAAGAATAATAGCTTTTTATTGCAAAATAGAGAGACCTGCACTGTCAAAAATTACGATAATGCAGGTCTTTTTGCATTTGAAAATAGCTTTATTGGGATTTCGTCTTTAATTGAATTATTTTTGACCACGATTAGATACATCTTATGAGCATAATAAAACACGATTGGACCAAACAAGAGATACTTGATATTTATAACAAACCTTTGATGGAGCTGTTGTATGAAGCAGCTACCGTTCATAGAAAATATCACGACCCTAATACGGTTCAGGTTTCTACACTCTTGTCTATAAAAACAGGAGGATGCCCCGAAGATTGTGGGTATTGCCCACAAGCAGCGCGGTATCATACTGATATTGAAGGAAATGATTTGATGACGGTTTCACATGTGAAAGCACAAGCTTTGCGTGCCAAATCATCAGGGAGTTCACGTGTTTGTATGGGAGCAGCATGGCGTAATGTAAAAGATGGGCCAGAATTTGACCAAGTACTTGAAATGGTACGTACCATTAATAAGTTAGATATGGAAGTGTGTTGCACACTGGGTATGCTTACCGAAAATCAGGCGAAGCGACTTGCTGAAGCTGGTTTGTATGCATACAATCATAATTTAGATACTTCAGAAGATTACTATAAAGATGTCATCTCAACACGCGCTTTTGAAGACCGTTTAGAAACTATTGACAATGTGCGTAAGAGCAACGTAACGGTTTGTAGTGGTGGTATTATTGGCATGGGAGAGGCTTTAGAAGATAGAGCAGGAATGCTCGTAGCATTAACTTCGTTAAACCCACAACCAGAATCGGTGCCCATAAATGCGTTGGTTGCCGTAGAAGGTACTCCCATGGAAGACATGGAGCCTATTGCCATTTGGGATATGATTAGAATGGTAGCCACTACAAGAATTGTAATGCCCGAAACACAGGTGCGATTATCGGCAGGGAGAACACAAATGAGTAGAGAAGGACAGGCAATGTGTTTCTTTGCAGGCGCCAATTCTATTTTTGCTGGAGATAAATTGCTGACCACCCCCAACCCTGATGTGAATGAAGATATGGCGATGTTTAAACTATTAGGCTTAAATCCTCAAAAGCCATTTACAAAAGTATCACAACCAAAAACTGTAGAAGCGGCAGATTCTGAACTACATCCTTTAGGTGAAAAACCAAAATGGAGCAGACCGGGACATAAAATAGAACGTAACGAAGAGGCAAAAGCAGCTCAAAAAGGATAAGTTTAATCCAAGGGTTGTTTGTCTCTTACTGAACTGATCATGGTTTTTTTTGTTTGAAACTGAGCATTACAGTTTTCGCAGGTAAAAGATAAGTTTACTGTGTGAAATTAATTAATTCACGGCGATAGGCGGTGAGTAGTTTTGATTTTGACACAAAACCGTAGTACTTGCCGTTCTTGATTACAGGGAGGTTCCAAGCACCAGTTTCTTTAAACTTTTTCATTACCTGTTGCATGCTGTCTTTTTCGTAAAAAATATACTCTGGGGCGGCATGCATAAACGTAGCAACCGTAGTGGTTTTGTATAGGGCGGTTTCAAACATCACCTCACGAATGTCATCTAATAATACAATGCCTACTAAGGCATTATTTTCATCAATAACAGGAAAGATATTTCGGGTAGATTTAGAAACAGATTCATGTAGCATTTCTCCCAAAGACATGGTAGGATACACGGCTTTAAAATTTTTCTCAATAACATCATCTAAGCGCATGAGGGTTAACACATTTTCATCTTTATCATGCGTTAATAAAGCCCCTTGCTCGGCTAATTCTCGGGTGTAAATAGTGTGGTCTAAAGTGCTTTTGGTAATCAAATACGATATCGAAGCGGTAATCATCAGTGGAACAAAAAGCTCATATCCTCCGGTTATTTCAGCAATCAAGAAAATAGCTGTTAATGGGGCATGTAGCACCCCTGCAATAAGACCAGCCATACCTATGAGGGTGAAGTTACTCTCTGAAACAGCAAAATCTAAACCGAGGTTATTAACCACTTTGGCAAATACATTGCCTAAAGCACTGCCCATAACCATGGTAGGGATAAAAATACCCCCAGCACCCCCAGCAGCAAAAGTGGTGGTCATGGCAATGGCTTTGAAAACGGTAAGTCCAAATAAGAGTGCAATAACAACCCATATATTACTTAAATAAGCATCAAAAGGTGTTGCGCCCAAGGCAGAAAGGTGATTGCCATCTAAAAGGTTATTGATAAAACCAAAACCTTCACCGTATAAGGGAGGAATAAAATACAGCATAATACCAATAGCAAGCCCCCCAACCAGCAAACGATATTTCGGACTCTTCAAAGGTTCAAATAACTGTAGAATGCCAAAATACATTTTTGTAAAATAGATAGATGCAAATGCGGTGCCCACACCCAAAAGCACATAAAAAAGGGTGTCTTTTATTTCAAAATTATCGGAAAGTGAAAAATTAAAAAGTACCTCATTTCCCAGAAAAAAATAAGATGTGAGTACTCCTGAAATGGATGCTAATAACAGCGGAAGCATTGATAGCATGGTGAAATCAATACTAAAAATTTCTACAGCAAAAATTATGGCAGCAATGGGCGATTGAAAAATAGAAGCTACTGCACCGGCTGAGGCACAGGCAATGAGTAGCGACCGTGTTTTTGTATTGAGGTGTAGTATTCTTCCTAAATTGGAGCTAATAGCAGAACCTGATGCTACTGCTGGCCCTAATAGCCCTACCGAACCCCCAAAACCAACCGTTAATGGTGCAGTAATGAGTGGCGTATATATTTTTCTATAATTGATGACTCCTTTCTTTTTACTTAACGCAAATAGTATAGACGAAATAGCATGTTCTAAGCGCTCTTTATGAACAAATTTTACATAAACAAATACCAAGGCAAGCCCAATAATAGGCAAAATGAAATACAATTGGTTGCTAGAGAAAACAATACCCTCCTCTAAAGCCGATTCTATAAAATACGTAAGGTTTTTAAGGGTGACAGATGCCAAACCTGCCAACAGACCCACAGCTACCGCCAAAATATGGGTAAAGGTTTTGTTGGAGATATTTTTATACCGCCATTTAAGAATTTTTGTAAAGGCTCTTTGCGTCTGGGTTGGCATTAAAATTATTTGCTACAATAAAAGTAGTTAAAATCTTGAAGCTTTGTGCCAAGATTCTTTTAACCTTCTTTTTTTACTTGTTTCGATAAAAAAGGAACACCAGTTAACGGATAAGAGCATAAAAAAGGTGTTTGCGCCTTTTTTATGCTCCAATTGTTGTTATTTGCTACAAATCCAACTTCAAATTTAATTCCTTCAACTGCGCTTCATCTATTGGTGCTGGGGCATCAATCATCACATCACGACCACTATTGTTTTTCGGAAAAGCGATAAAATCACGAATGGTTTCTTGTCCTCCTAAAATAGCTACCAAACGGTCTAGGCCAAAGGCAATACCACCGTGAGGGGGTGCGCCATATTGAAAAGCATCCATTAAGAAACCAAATTGTGCTTTAGCCTCTTCAGGGGTAAAGCCCAAATGTTTAAACATGGTACTTTGCGTTGCTGCGTCGTGAATACGAATAGAACCACCACCAATTTCGTTACCGTTGAGTACCAAATCATAGGCGTTTGCTCTCACTGCTCCAGGGTCTGTATCAAGTAATGCTAGTTGCCCAGGTTTTGGCGAGGTGAAAGGGTGGTGCATGGCATGGTAGTGCCCTGTTTCTTCATCCAATTCTAATAACGGAAAATCAACAACCCATAAAGGAGCAAATTCTTCAGGATTTCTAAGGCCTAAGCGTTCTGCTAATTCCATACGCAATGCACTTAGTTGTGCACGAACTTTGTTGGCATCACCAGAAAGTACACAAATTAAATCACCAGGTTTTGCCCCGGTAACTGCTGCCCATTGCGCTAAATCTTCTTGGGTGTAGAATTTGTCAACCGATGACTTGTAGCTACCATCATCATTGCAGCGACAATACACCATGCCTAGGGCACCTACTTGGGGTCTTTTTACCCAATTGGTAAGCGCATCTATTTCTTTTCTAGTGTAACTATTCCCTCCCGGTACGGCGATTCCAACAACCAATTCTGCGTTGTTAAAGACATTAAAGTCCTTGTGCTGTGCTACGGCGTTTAATTCGCCAAACTCCATTCCAAAACGAATATCAGGTTTGTCGTTGCCATACTTTTTCATGGCTTCGTCATAAGTTATCCTCGGAAAATCAGTTATTTCTACCTGTTTAATTTCTTTAAGAAGATGCTTCGTTAAACCTTCAAAAGCATTTAAAATATCTTCCTGCTCAACAAAAGCCATTTCGCAGTCTATTTGGGTAAATTCTGGCTGCCTGTCGGCACGTAAATCTTCATCTCTAAAACACTTTACAATCTGAAAATATTTGTCTAGCCCACCAACCATTAATAATTGCTTAAAGGTTTGTGGTGACTGCGGAAGGGCGTAAAATTGACCTTCATTCATACGGCTAGGTACCACAAAATCACGTGCACCTTCAGGCGTAGATTTTATTAAATAAGGGGTTTCAACTTCTATAAAACCTTGGTCAGACAAGTATTTTCTTACCTCCATAGACACCTTGCTTCTAAAGATAAGACTATCTTTTACAGGGTTTCTTCTAATATCTAAATACCGATATTTCATACGAATATCTTCACCACCATCAGTGTCATTTTCAATAGTAAAAGGAGGCGTTTTTGAGGTGTTTAAAATCACAACATCTTCAACCAGTACTTCGATATTACCTGTTGGGATATTTGGGTTTTTAGACGCTCTTTCTATAACTTCTCCACTAACTTGCACTACAAACTCTCGACCTAAACTTCGGGCTTGCTCCAATAATTTGGAAGAAGTTCTATCTTCATCAAAAACAAGTTGCGTGATACCGTAACGGTCACGCAGGTCAACCCAAACAACAAAACCTTTGTCTCTGGTTTTATGTACCCATCCCGAAAGGGTTACTTTTTTACTGATATGAGATTCCTGTAATTCTCCGCAATTATGGCTTCTGTACATGTGTATTAAAATTTAAAGCAGCAAAGGTAAGAAGTTATGCTGGTATCATCTAAAAAATACAATCGAGGATTGTTCTTTAATTCTTGCTAGTTGTTATAATGTCGCTGTACTTGCATATAATTGGAAGTGTATAGCTACTTTTGACAACCTTTTGAACTTCTTTCAGGAGGGTGTAGTATAAAAAAAGAGGCTACCTTTTTTGGCAGCCTCTTTTTTTATAAAGCGAGTTTATTTTTTTCTAAAATAACCACCTCATTCTCCTCGTTGCGTATTTGGCAAAGCGTCAAATGCTACATTTTCTAGTTGTATATCTTCAGTTCTGGTGATGTCAGCTTTTTTACTACCTCTTAGCGCTATTTTTATGCGGTAAATAATGTTGAATAATACCGGAACGATTATTAAGGTTAAGAAAGTGGCAACAATTAAACCAAAGATTACGGTCCATGCCAAAGGTCCCCAGAAAATTACATTATCACCACCAATATAAATTTTAGGGTCAAACTCGGTAAACAACGAAAAGAAATCAATGTTTAATCCGATGGCTAATGGAATTAACCCTAGTACGGTAGTAATGGCTGTAAGAATAACGGGTCGCAATCTAGCTTTACCACTTGCTACAATGATTTTGGTAACCTGATTCATAGAAAGCAAGTCTTTATCTTCCAAGTCTAATTTCACCTTTTTACGGTCTATGAGAATTTGGGTGTAGTCTAATAAAACCACCCCGTTGTTTACTACAATTCCTGCGAGTGAAATAATACCCATCATGGTCATCATTATCACAAAAGACCATCCTGTAATCATTAAGCCACCAAAAACACCAATAAAGCTCAAGAAAATAGCGATCATGATAATCATTGGTTTTGAGATACCGCCAAATTGAAAAATAAGAATAAGCATAATTAACGCTAGACCACCAAAGAAGGCGCCTACAAGAAATAGCATTTGCTTGTTTTGCTCTTCAATTTGACCTGTAAAATCTAGCTTTACATCTTTTGGAAGTCCCTTATAGTCTTCCATTTCTTTTTGAATTTCGGCTACAATAGCGCCAGCATCACTAAAGCCAGGTTTTAGTTGCGAATAAACCGTTACAACTCTCTTTTTATCTTTGTGTTTAATCGCACTAAAACCTGAGGAATTTCGTTTTTTGGCAACTGCAGAAACAGGTATTTCTTTTATTTGTCCTGTTGACTGATCTCTAAAAATAATATTTTGATTGAAGAGGGCACTTTTGTTATATCGAATGTCTTCATCAAATCGAACGTTGATATCATAATCTTCACCATCTACCTTATAGATACCTGCTTTTTCGCCAAATAAAGAACGTCGCAATTGTTGACCAACTTGCGCAACAGAAACCCCCAATTCACCTGCTTTTTTACGGTCTACCACAACTTGCATGGCTGGTTTACCTTTATTGACATCAATTTTAAGCTCTTCAATACCTGCAATATTTTTAGTATTGATAAAGTTTCTAATATCTTCAGCAGTACTAATAAGTTCGGTATAATCTTTACCTTGCAATTCTATATTTATAGGGTATCCTGCTGGCGGACCATTGGCTTCTTTTTCAACAGAGATACCTACACCAGGATAAATGCCCGTTAAAGCTTCTTGAATTTCACCACGAAGCTCTTCGGTATCTCTGCCATTACGATATTTGTATTCTTTCATAGAAACGGTCACCTTACCACGATGTGGCATTTCTGCCGATGAGCCTCCATCTGTTTGTGGATTACCAGCGCCTTCGCCAACCTGTGATACAGCGGACTCTACCAAATAGTTATGATCACCATCGGTATACTTGGGGCTGTTGGCAACCGCATAAACACGCTTTTCAATTTCTTTGGTAAGTGCATTGGTTTTTTCTATAGACGTACCCTGTGGGTATTCGATATACGTGTATATTTCATTAGGTTTATTATCAGGAAAGAATTCTACTTTGGTTCTTCCGCTACCCAATGACATGCCAAAAAGCATAAAAACGGCAATCAATAAAAGAAAAGTGGTGCCAAAGTACCAATATACATTATTGCCTTTTAATGCATGCTTGATGCGTCTTTCATACCAATTTTCAAAACGAACCATAGCTTTGTTTTGAAAGTTTGTAGCCCATTTTTTAATGGCATATTTGTATATCCAAAAGAAAATTGCTGTCACAATCATAACCGTACCCAAACCTCTCATAGCACCTCCAAAGAAAAGTATGAATACCCCAAAGCCACCTAAAACAGCCGTAATACGTAACAGTTGTTTTTTGGTAAGTTCCTTTTCATCAATACTCATAAACTGTGATACCAACATAGAGTTCATAAAAATGGCAACAAAGAGTGACGATCCTAATACTACTGATAAGGTGATAGGGAAATACTTCATAAATTGCCCAAAAATACCCGGCCAAAAGGCTAGTGGTACAAATGCTGCTACCGTAGTTAAGGTTGAAATGATGATAGGTATGGCTATTTCGCCAATTCCTTTTTTTGCAGCCTCGGTTCTAGACATGCCTTCGCTCATTAAGCGATACACATTTTCAACCACTACAATACCGTTATCTACCAGCATACCTAGCCCCATGATCATTCCAAAAAGAATCATGGTGTTTAGTGTGTAGCCCAAAAGTGACAATACCATGAATGACATAAACATTGACATGGGTATGGCAAAACCTACAAACAAGGCGTTTCTAAAGCCTAAGAAGAACATTAGTACCGCGACTACTAGTATAATACCAAAGATGATATTATTTACTAAATCATCTACTTGATTTAAAGTTCTACCCGATGAATCATTGGCAATAGTAATATTTAAATCTTTTGGAAAGTAATTGGCTTGGGCTTCTTTTACTAGCTTACGAATTTTGGTAGTAGCCTCAATCATATTACTGCCTGATCGTTTTTTAATGTCAAGCATTACAACACTTTTGCCGTATTCACGGGCAAAGGTTGTTTTCTCTTTTTCATCAAAAGAAATTTTGGCAATATCTTTAAGGTATATCGCCCCATTGTCTGCTTTTACAACAAAATTTTCTAATTCTTTAGGGTTTTTAACCTCACCTAAAATACGGATTGTTCTGCGCTGATCGCCAGCTTTAAGGTTTCCGGCAGACATGGTTATATTGCCATTGGCGATAGCGCCAATAACATCTTGAAAACTAACTTTTGCCGCCATCATTTTGTAAACATCAACAGCAACTTCTACTTCTTTATCTTGCGCCCCTCTAATACCTACTTCTTTTATTTCTTGTAGGTCTTCAATTTCATCTTGCATGTATTCTGCAAATTCCTTCAGTTTTTCTACAGGGTAGTCACCTGTAAAATTCACATTCATGATGGGAAAAGATTCTGAAAGGTTTAAATCGAAAACTTTTGGTTCTAATTTGGCATTATTGAAGGTAGGCCAGTCTTCACTAGCTTTTTCGCTATCTACCTCGTCTTTTACCTTTTGTTTGGCTTGGTCTACCGTTAAATCTTCATCAAATTCTATGGTGATGATAGAGTAGTCTTCTTGTGATGTAGAGGTTATTTTCACCACATTACTAATATTCTTTAGGCGATCTTCTAAAGGGTCAGTAATGAGTCGCTCCACATCTTCAGCAGTATTCCCCGGATAAGGAGTACTCACATAAATATTGTTTTGAATGATTTCAGGAAAATCTTCTCGTGGCATTGCTTCATATGATTGAAACCCCAACCATAGGAAAATAGCAATCATTACATAGATAACCGAAGGGTTATCTATAGCCCATGAGGATATTTTAAACTCTTTATTGGCGTTTTTCTTTTGCTTACTCATTACTGCTTGAATTTAAAATCTGCACATTTTGACCATCTTTAACACTTCTAGCTCCTTCTTTAATTAGTTGGTCGCCGTTAGCGATACCCGAAAGAACTTCTACCATACTGCCTTGGGTTCTGCCTGTTGTGATGATTTGTCGTTTAATTAAAGCTTCGTTTTCTTTTTCTGATGGCGTAGCGATGTATACATACTGTTCCCCCTCGGCATTTTCAGAAATTATGCTTTGTGGAATAGTGATTGCTTTTTCATTGGTATAATCATTAAGACTCACCTTGGCAGTAAGGTTGGGCTTGATATTACCTTTGTTATTGGGTACAGGAATTTCAGCAGAAAAGGCTCTGTTGCCAGGATTGATAAAATTTCCCGTTTGACGAATTTTAGAAACTATAGAGTCACCCAAAATAGGGAAATACACGATAGCTTCTTTTCCTTTTTTTACGTTTCCTAAATAACTCTCAGGAACATCAACCTCAATGTACATGTTTGATAAGTTAACAATACGGAAAACCTCAGAACCAGGCCCTGGAGAAACTACCGTGCCTTGGTCTTTGATAACATCATCAATAATACCTGAGAAAGGTGCTCGTAAGGTTGCTTTGCCTAATTGACTTTGCGCTTGTTTTACAGCACTTTCACTAGCTTCATAGTTGCTTTTTGCTTGAAGGTATTGAATTTCTGAACCTATTTTTTGTTCCCATAACTTTTGTTGACGTTCAAAGGTTGTTTTTGCTAAAGCCGCCTGCGTTTTTAATTGCGCCAATTGGCTGGTCATACCACCATCATCAATGGTTGCTAAAAGTTGCCCTTTGTTTACCTTGGCGCCTTTTTTTACATATACCTGTTTTAAGGTACCTGCCATTTCAGGATATATCAATACGTTTTGCTTTGTTTTTACATCGCCTTGAAGTTCTAGGTAGTGCTCAAAGGTATCGGCTTTAGCAACGATAGTGGTTACCAATGGTAATTTTTCATTACCCTTAAATGTTGCAATTACAGAATCTAACTTATGCAATTGGGTATTTAAAGCTTTTTGTTCTTTTGATAATTCACTTTTTTTGGTACGTAATGCTTCCAAATTTCCTTCCGCTATAAGGTCGTCAACAGACATTATTTTGCCGTCTCCGCAAGAAGAAATGGCAATGGTGGCGATACAGAGGTATATTATTTTTTTCATAGGAGTCGTATTTATACCTGTTTCATGACAGGCAAGTTGCTGTTCGTTTTTTATGATTTATTGTTAATTATAATTTCTAATGCTGTTTTCTTGTTGATGACCTCAACCATACTTTGTAGGTAATTTTGTTGGGCATCGTATAACTGTAATTGCGCTTGGCGTAGTTCAAAGCTACTAGACAATCCTTCAGCATATTTAACTTCGTTTTTATGGGCAATACGTTCTGCCAAATGCAGGTTGTCTTTTGCGGTTTCATACTCATCAATAGCTAAGGTATAGCTGCTTTTTGCACTTTGCAGTTGCAATCTAATTTGCTCTTCTGCTTCGCTAAGTTGCGTTTTCGCTTTTTCTAAAGCTATTTTTGCTCGTGCAGTAGTTGCGCTGCGTCTTCCTGAGCTAAATATGGGAATAGTTAAATCAAAACCAAGTACCGATGAGTTGAACCATTTTTGGTCACTACCAAAAAAATCAAAACTATCAGAAAAGGCTGAAGTGCCATAATTAACAAATGAATTTAAGGTAGGTAACGCCTTGCTTTTGGCAAGTTTTAATTCAAAATAACGTTGTTCATTAAGGTTTGAAGCTAGTTTGTAATCAACATTGTTTTCAATATTAAAATCGCTTTCTAAAAGTCCAAAATTAATTTGTTGTTGGGCTAAATCATCTAGATTTTGTTCTAATGTTGTGGGAGCATCAATAGCGATACCTAGCACTAAATTGAGCATTTGTAAGGTGATATCTTGTAGTCTACCGGCATTTTTTAATTGATTATTAACCGACGAAAGGGTAATTTGAAGTTGCTCTACACTTTCTTCGTCACCCAAACCATTTTCATACAGTTTTGTGGTTTCGTATAGATTCTTTTCTAAATTCGCTTTGTTTTTTTCTAAGATAGCATAGCTCTCACGGGCAAGTAGTACATTGCCATAAGCTTCAGTTACCGCTTTAATAATTTCTAATTGCGTTTTCTCTTTGTTATTCTTGCTATAATCTAAAAAAGCTTTGGTTGCCTGTACCCCCACAATGTATGAACCATCAAATATTTGTTGACGCAAGGTAGCTGTGGCTGTAGCAGACTGCGGCTGACCAAAAATAACTTCGGCAAAAGTACCTGGTTCGCCACCAAAAATTTCTGCAGGAATTAACTGTACAGGTTGTTTTAGTTGATTTTGATAATTTACCCCAGCTGATATTTGAGGAAGACCTGTAGCAATGGTTTCCCATTTTTGTTTCTTGGCATCGATGAGGTCTCTGTCGGCATTAATAGCACTGTAATTATTGGCCAATGCATAGGCAATAGCTTCTTGTAAAGTAAAATTATTGGTTGTTGTTTGTTCTTGTGAAAGCCCAATATGAGCAACAGACAAGGTTAAAACCAATAGCAGAAATTTTCGCATGTTATTCTTGATTTGAATTGATGATTTTATTTAATATTTGTCGTCCTTTTGGGGTAACAATACCCCGTAGGTGGTATTCTAAAAAATAACCCTCTAGGGTGGTCATTTTAAATTCGGTATTTGGAAACAAGGTGTTGTCTTTTATGGCAAATACACCAGAGTAGTAGATTCTTGAAATAAAATCGACATTAATATTATCTCTGTAAATACCCAGTTCAAGTCCCCTTTTTATGTTGTTTACAACACAGTCTAGCATAATATCATATTCTTTTTCTTTTAGTTCTTTGTAAATTTTTGGATAGTATTTTTGAAGTTGGTATTGGGGCGAAGACTTTTCGTCTTTTAAATGCTCCATAACAAATTTCTTAATCTCGTAGAGTTCTTCAATAGGGTTTTTGTTAAGGGCTCTAATTTCATTAATCCCTTCAGTAATAATAATAAAGAGGTGCATGGTACTCTCCGCTACCAATTTAGTTTTATTATCGTAATGCGTATAAATTGTTTTTTTAGAAATGCCCATTTCATGTGCAATATCATCCATTGTAACACTCTTAAACCCGTAGTTTAAGAACATGTCCGTTGCCTTTTCTAAAATCTTTGCTTTCATCGGGGGCAAATATACAGCAGGAAACTTTAAAAACACAAAAAGTTTCCTAGGTTTTTTCGTTTTTAACATTTCATTATGCAGTATGTCATTGTTTTGAATTGGTGTATTTTTGAAAAAAAAACACCTATGCATGCTATAGCGTACTATCGCAATGAGTTTATCTCGTATTTAGAGTCAGCAACTAAAACTAAAGAGCCTGTTAATTTGTATGAGCCCATTACCTATATTTTGGGTTTGGGCGGCAAGCGTTTGCGTCCGGTGTTGGTGCTCATGGCTACTGATATTTTTGGAACAGATTACAAAAAAGCTTTTGATGCAGCTTTGGCAATTGAAATTTTCCATAATTTTTCTTTAGTACATGATGATATTATGGATGATGCCCCCCTGCGAAGAGGTAAGGCTACCGTGCATGAAAAATGGGATATAAATACGGGTATTCTTTCAGGTGACGCAATGCTTATTAGTGCCTATCAGCTGTTTGAAAATTATGATGGCGAAACGTTTAGAGCTTTGGCAAAGCTTTTTAGTAAAACAGCCCTTGAAGTGTGTGAAGGTCAGCAATACGATGTAGATTTTGAAACCCGTGATGATGTTACCAAAGCAGAATATCTAAAAATGATTGAGTATAAAACAGCGGTATTGGTAGCAGCTGCCTTAAAAATGGGCTGTATAGTTGCAGGGGCTTCTGTGCAAGAGCAAGACAGCATGTACGCCTTTGGAAGAAATTTGGGTATTGCCTTTCAATTACAAGATGATTACCTAGATGCTTTTGGAGACCCTAAAACCTTTGGAAAACAAGTAGGTGGTGATATTATTGAAAATAAAAAAACCTTTTTGTATTTAAAAGCCTTGGAGTTGGGTGATGAAAGTCAAAAAAGAGCATTGCTAGATTTATTTTCTATTCAGCCCCAAGATCCTTCAAATAAAATTGAAGCTATAAAAGAAATTTTTACAGATTCAGGAGCAGCTGAGTACACCCAAAAAGAAATTGAAAATTATACTATAAGAGCGTTTGAAGTTCTTGACAAGCTTGCTATTACCGATGATAAAAAAGCCTTGTTACGACAATTTGGAGAAAATTTGATGACTCGAAAGGTGTAGTGACTCATTCCCCCTAACCCCCGAAGGGGGGACTCCTACTGTTCTTGTTTTTTCCCTTCGGGGGGTAGGGCTGTTTAAGGGGAATTACGTTTTTAGTTTTTATTCATTTGTACTACTATTGCTTAGCAGTACTCACAATTGGCTCTTTGAAGGGGGACTAAGGGGGATGTGCTACCCGTTATCTCAATATGTTGTTTTTCTCATTTTGTGTGCTTACTCTTGCGAACATCCCCCGCCTGCGGCACCCCCTTCAAAGGGGGAATTTTTTCCCTTTGAAGGGGGCTAGGGGTAATGCATAGCGTATTTATCATCTTTTTTTATGCGTTTTTAGTTTTTATTCATTTGTACCAATGTTACTTATCAGCACTCATAATTCCCCCTTTGAAGGGGGCTAGGGGATGTGCTCCCCGTTATCTCAATATGTTATTTTTCTCATTTTGTGTGCTTACTCTTGCGGACATCCCCCGCCACCATCGCTACATCTCGCCCATAGCTTTCGCTCTGTCGCCCCTTCAAAGGGGGAATTCTCAACGTTGCTGTTCCCCCTTTGAAGGGGGCTAGGGGGATGTGCTACGCCTCATTTTTATTTTTAAAATACCGATTATATAAGCCTCTAAACTTTTCGGGATATAGGTTTTTTTTTATTAATCGTTCTCTCATTTCTGCTATACCTGCATTGGGTAAATGGCTGTTTATATATTTTTGTTTTATTGTATCTGTTAAGGGGAGAAATGCTAGTTTTTTATTTAAAAAATACTGTTCTTCTTTAAATAATCTAATTTCTTCTTGGTAACTAAAATGTCCTTGTAACTCTTGTTGAAAATGAGTTTTTATGATACCGGCTATATATGTTAGCCCTTTTTGTATGCAATTGCGATCTCTAAACTCACATATTGGTTGTGTGTATGTTATACCTTTAATTAAACAACAATCATGTATATTGTAAGTTTCTCCTGTTGGTGTTTTAAAAATAGATTCAACTACTTTAGAATCGTCAAAGGCGATATAAAGCATAACCTTGTTATTTTTATAACTTACATAAGATACTTGATCTGTGGTACTGGTAATAACAAAATTATGTGCAGCAAAAATACTACTGAACACTTGCTCAACATCTGCATTAAATTCTGTATATCCCCAGTTTTTACTTAGCATTACTTTCTTTTTACTTATTTTCTACTCATTTGTTTCTTGCTTAAATCTAATCTTAAACAGCAGTTGGGCTAGAACCATCTTGGATGAGTTTATGGGCAACTTCATCAATACCTAATTGTTTTCTAAAAGCCCATTGTTTACTTCTATTAATAGGATTTTCAAAGTCGGACAAGTTGTTATATAATACTATTTTTCTTAGACCATTTTCTAAGATTATATTTTCTTCACATTCGGTAAACTCTTCCCATATTTTTTTTGGAATATATTTATAATATAATTCAGAGAAATACATTATCGCACAAGCTCCAAACCACAATTTATCCCCTGTCATAATAAAATGATGGTGTGTTGGAATACTCTCTAGGTCAATTAAATATCTATCCCTTTCTCCTCCTGCAAATCTTGGATTCTCATAGAGCTTAACATACTCAGGAACAGTACCTAATTTTCTTTCCCAAGAACGATATTTATTTGTGCGACTAAGTAAATTATCTAATTGATTATGTATGTTAGCATATAAAACCTTCTCTTTAATTAATCCGAAAACTTTGTCAAAGTGTATTATAGAATCAATTCTCCCATAAACACCATACCTTTCTCTTGACTTCCCAAAATCAATATAAGTTTGATCTGAAAATTTCATTTTAAGACTATCAAAACGATAATCATTTTCTTTGAAAAACTTCATAAAGTCTTTGAAGGTTTTGAAATTCTTCTCTCTGTAGCTACCTTTTATAGTATCTATACAATATTCATAAACGAAATCAATCGGCTTTAAATCGGACACAGCTTTTTCCATAATATTTATGAAATCAGAAAACTCAAAATTGTCAATTAATGCTATATGGAAACTATTCATTTTAAAATTTTGTTATTCTTACTTCTGATACATTGCCAAATTTCAATCTATCTTCTAAAAGGTCATTACAATACTCCCAATCTTCAGGACAGCTTAAAGGTACTACTTAGTTTATTATGACGCTTTTTTCTTCATGTGATATA
>CANMFQ010000036.1 GCA_947497145.1 uncultured Flavobacteriaceae bacterium | reverse complement strand
AAGAGTTGATTTTTATCATTTGTATAAATGCGATATGCATTGTTTTCTTTTCGTTCAATAATATGTCCTTGAATTTTGCCATTGGCATATGAAAAACTAAAAGAAGCAGTTTGTTTTTTATCAACCGAGCCAATATACGTTGTAGTTCTGCTTTGTTGTTTTTTTGTGTTTAAATAGAGCTGAACGTTTTTTGTAGCGTTAAGCTTTACGGTCATGGCAGTATTTTTACCCGATTTTTTAAGATCAAAGTTTTGTATGAAGTCTTTCGTGCTATCTGATAGAAGCGTAGGTGCTTCATGCTGTTGCTGCCCTAGTGCAAAATTGAAACCGAAGAATAGAAGAGTTCGAACAATTAGACTTATGCGGTAATACTTCATGAGTGGGTAAGTTTTTTCTTATGAACGGGAGTGGTTTCTGTAATATTTAACCTTTTGGATGAACAGGTTAAATATGGGTTGAAATGTAAAAAGCTTGGATTCGATCCAAGCTTTTTAGCGTAAGTAGGTAAAAATTCTATGTGGTGTTTGTTTGCTTTTTCAAACCAAAAAAGCAGCATAGATTTTCAAATGTATAATGCGGGTTTAATGGATATTCTTTTTACTAAGGAAATTCCATTTCTATTCATTAAATCATTATTTTCTTATAATTTTATAACTAGTGGTTTCATTGGGAGTAACCAGTTTGAGTAGGTATACTCCCTGAACTAAACCACGTACATCAATCTTTATTTTATTGTTTTCAATAGTATAGTCTTTTGAAGAGGTGCGTTTCCCGTCCATATTAAAAAGTGATACTTCAATTTCTTTTTCATATTCTTTGTGTAGAAGAATAGTAAGTTCGTCGCCATATACCGGGTTAGGATAGATATATACTTTTGAGGGTAAGAAAACCTCTTGCTCATAGGCTGTTTCACAAGTATTGCTAGAGGTTACTTTTAAGGAGTTTCGTAATTGCGTTAAGGGTAAACTTATGTTCTTTTGGTTATATATTTGGGTGTTACCATTTAAGGTAACGGTATACGGACTGGCTCCTGTTAGTGCTAATGTCACTGTTTTACTATTTAGAAGCACATGAGTGGTTACAGAAAGTGCCTCAACAGCTATTTCAAAACATGCCCTGTAATCATCTTCGCCAGCAATGGTGAAGCAAGCGGTATATTTACCTAAATCTAAATTGTTGAATGTTGTTGATGTAATAAAGTTTTTTGCAATACTACTTTTATCGCTGGTAAGCGTAACACGGTAATTATTTGCCTCTTGTACCCTAATAGTAATGCTTCCTTTTTGCGTATCACAAGCTATAAAAGAAGTTAGCTGATAGTTAGAATTTGGTATTGAAAGGCTACTGTCACAAACATCTCCGATACCATTATTATTAGTGTCCGTTTGGTCTGGGTTACTATTAAAGGGGCAATTATCAATAATATCAAGAATAGTATCATTGTCATCATCGGTATCGCAAATGTCACCTATACCGTCATTATCAGCGTCTGCCTGATCTGGATTTGCTACCATAGGGCAATTATCAAGATTGTCAGTTATACCGTCACCGTCTAAATCATTGGCCAGGTTATCACAAGCATCGCCAATACTATCTTCATCAGCATCTTCTTGATTGGGATTGGCTATCATAGGGCAGTTATCAAAAATATCAAGAATAGTGTCATTGTCATCATCAGTATCACAGGTATCACCTATCCCATCATTGTCGGTATCTACCTGATCTGGGTTTGCAGCCATAGGGCAATTGTCTATATCATCAGTTATGCCATCACCATCGATATCACCAGCAGTACTGTCACAAGCATCTCCAATACCATTTTCATCACTGTCTTCTTGATTGGTATTGGCTATCATAGAACAGTTGTCATTAACATCTAAAATGCCATCCCCGTCATCATCGCTATCACAAACATCACCAATACCATCATTGTCTATATCTTCTTGATTAGGGTTATACATGGTGACACAATTATCTATATTGTTTGAAACACCGTCATTGTCGTCATCGTCATCGCAGGCATCTCCAATACCATCGTTATCGCTGTCTTCTTGGTTTGGATTGGCAACCGTTGAGCAGTTGTCATCAGTATCTAAAATACCGTCGCCATCATCATCATTAGGGTCTTCACAAACATCACCAATACCGTCGTTATCACTATCAGCCTGATCTGGATTGTTAGTTAGGGGGCAATTATCAATGACATCTGGTATGCCATCATTATCGTCATCGTCGTCACATGCATTGCCCATGGCGTCACCATCGGTATTTAGTTGATTCGCATTGCTTATGGTAGGACAGTTGTCAAGCCTATCTGCAACACCATCATTGTCCGTATCAATTGGGGTTTCTTCAATTACAAAATCGTCAATGACCACACCTTCTTGGTGTATTAATTGATCAGATTGAAATACAAAGCGAAAGATGATATTATCAGCTTGGGTTAAATTAGTTTCTGTTGTGGCGTTTGCTGTAAAATCATAAGAATAGGTGTTAAATTGCGTATTGCTCCCTGTCCACTGGCCGCCAGGGCAATTATGACAATCATTAGCTTCACCAGAACTAGCATTGGTACGATTACTAGAATACCAGTTTGGAAGGCTATTTTTTGAACCTAGAAGATTCCAGTTAATACCGCTGTCTAGGGAATATTCAACATAGATAATATCAAAATTAACTTCTAAATCATACGCCATTTCAAATTTTAAAACAGGCAGATTCATGTTGGTGAAATCATAGCAATTGGTTAGTAAATAGCTTAGTTGCTCATCAGGGTAGTTGCCATCTAAATTAGTGGCATAGGCATTTTGACCCGTTTTTGAGCTGTTGAGCACTGTGCCTGAAGGTGAACCCCTTTCCCAAACGGAGGTATTACCCGCATTGTTATAATGAAGTAGTGCATCGTTAGCAGTTTCAAATGAATTGGTTTGATTAGCGACTCCTGAATGATTTGTGAAAAAATATTGTTCTAAGGTGTTATTGTTAGGAATATCATCATTGTCAATTTTAGCAATAATTTTAATAAGCATTACACCTGATGTGTTTGGGGGTATGGGCGGTAAGTTAACCGTTAGCGTTTCTTCGGGGGCTATGGTATTTGTAAATGCTATTGTCTGTTGTGTTTGGTTATTGATGCTATATACGATGTCAAAATCTGATATCGTATTAGTGCCTTTATTTTTCACAACGGCAGTAGGAGTGATTTGCCCGCAAATGAGGCTGCCTTCCTCAGGAGTAATAGCAAGTAATTTAATGTCATCATCAGGTATTTGAGCAACATAGCTACCCGTAATAGTGAATTTACCCAATGAGGCATAATCAGAATATCCGTTATTCACTGTTCCTGCGCCAACGCCTTGAATCTCTAAATAATAAAGTCCTTCAGTGGTTAAGGTGGTACTTATTGAAGCGTTTAATCCGGCAGGGTTACTGCGAACAAGCTCATTGCCACTAGCATCTAATAATCGCGCTTGAATATCAAGATTTGGATGCACATCATGTGCATTAATATTAAAGGAAGCTCCACCTTGTTTTGCAAAAAATTGGAATACATCAATATCACTATTTCTACTTATGATACCGGTGTTTTCAGATTCAATTAGGTTTCCGAATGTTGTAATCTTAAGTGTTGTTGCTGTATTTATGGTATTGCCATGGTCATCAGGTACAAAACTGAAATTATTCTGTGGACGTGTTATTATTTGTAAATCATTTTCAGTATTGGAGGCATTTGTATATTCCCCTATACTCCATTGGGCAACAGGTCTCTGTAAGCTAAAACCCATTATCGGCCCCCAGTTGCCATGTCCCGAGTAATATTGGGTGGCTCCTTGCCCGTCGTGATTTAGCCCTAAAGTATGACCTATTTCATGCGAAGCTGTATCACCAGCGTGTTTACCTGTTTGTATATTATATGCCCAACAAGGGTCGTCGTTGTTCCAAGAAAATGAATTAAGTAGTGCTACACCTCCAGCTCCAGGTGCTGCAGTATCTGTTGGTGTAAAAATACACATCATTCTTTTGTATTTCGGCGTTGCGTCAAAGACCGACCTGTTGGTAGTAACGTTTACATTAAACGGACTAAAATCTTCTGCGACAACCTCCCAAGCAATTCGTATTTCGTCATCAGATAGGTTGACCGGTGCGGCATTTATGGTATTTCCATTATTCCAACTTGTACCACTCACAGTTTCCCCATCAAAATCAAGATAAATTACTGCTGTAGCGCTAGGTCTACTTTGTAGGTTTAACAGTGCGTCTTTACGTGTGCTACTTTTACGCTTTTTGGAAAGAGTTAATTCTGGTATTTGATCAAAACCAACACACAAAAGGGTGTTGATATCTATTTTTTGTGCAAAAAGTTCATTTTTACCATTAGTATAAATACGATAGGCGTTCTTTTCTTTCCGTTCAATAATATGCCCTTCAATTTTACCATTAGCATATGAGAAAGTAAAAGAAGCACTCTCTTTATCATCTACAGAACCGATATAGGTTAAACTTCTATTTTGTTGTTTTTTTACGTTTAAATGAAGTTGAATACTTTTTGATTCAGTTAATGTAATGGTGATACCAGTATTTTTGCCAGATTTTTTTCGATCAAAATCTTCTATAAATTCCTTGGTGCTTTCAGCGATTAATACTGATTCGGTAGGGAGTTGTTGTCCTGTAGCAAAATTTGCGCAGCAGAAAATAAAAGCATAAACAATGAAATTAAGACAAAAATATTTCATGAAAGGGTTGGTGTTTTCTCATGAACGATTTGCGAAGATCTTTTATTTGATCTATTAGATGAACAGGATAAAAGTACGGCTGAAATGAAAAGGCTTGAGCTTTGCCCAAGCCTTTTTAGAGTAAGTAGGTAAAAATTCTAGGTGAACATTTCTTTGTTTTTTGGGAAACCAAAGAGCTGTTCATATATTTTTAATTCAATGTTCCTTGTTCAGAAACTTGTTTTATAGTATTGTTAGCTATTTCATTTTTTTGAATGGTTTTTACATTATCCATTTGGTAGTAAGTTATCAAGGTTACAACGAAAGCTATAAAATAAAGAGCACTTTTTGTTTTTTGAGACATGATAATTAATTTTTGATTCTGGGGCTAATCTATAGTAAAAAGTAGGGCGAAAATGCGGTTTGTTGTGAATAGTGCTTTTTTTGATGTCAAATTTAGTTTTGTTGTTGATTGCCGTTTTTGTTTATCTGGTTTATTTTCCGTTTGTCGATAAGTACAGTTTTTGGCAAAAAGTAAACAAGGCCCAAAAGAGTACCTTTTATGATATGATATAATAAAATCAAAGGTTCTTGTTTTAATATACTTATAAGGTGTTTGTTAATTAAAAACAGCGTTTGAGAAGCCTAAGAAAGTGCTGATATTTTTGAATATATAGCGGGTTTAAGTTTTATAGTTTTTTGGCGATTGAGACGTTTAGCTGACAACAAGATGATAGGTGGTATGCGCTTATACATTTTTCATGTAAAATTGATTTTAACTGTAACATTTTGTAAAATCTGTAGTCTTATAAGTAGAAGATTTCATTTTTCAATTTTCGAATTAGTCAGCTGTTAAGCCGCTTACCATTGGTAGCGGCTTTTTTTGTGCTTAGTTGATTGTCAACTTGTGCTGATTTTAAAATTTGATATAATATTTTACCCCCCTATGTAGGAGTACTTGCGTGACTAAGGTTTAGATAAACTATTGTTTTGTACGAGGTTAATCGATAAAAGTTTAAGAAATAGTGTTTTTTTTATAATAAAAATTTACAACGAGACCTGTTAAGAGTTCAATATTTGAGGGGTAGTTTTGCGTAGTTGGTAATTTCTTAGATTGTACATTGAAGATATGTTATTTTAGATGGTTTTGCGTTGGTCGATGAAATACAATCGTCACAATAATAGAAGCTTATTGCGTTATACTATCTCATATTTTAATGATACAAATAATGCGAAATAAAAATTTAAAATTAAGTATAGCAATGGGTATAGCTTTGGTAAACGGAGCTTTTGCAAGTACATCAAATAAAGACAAAGAATTTTTTGATATTAATACTATAGAATATATTGAGGAAGAGGTTGAGATTGATCTTGGTTTCGATGCTGCTGATTATTTACCAGAGGGTTTTGATCCCTATAAAATATATGTTGACTTAAATGCAATAACATATATAGAAGATGATGAGCTACCGATGCTTGATTTGTCAAAACATTTGCCTGAAGGTTTTGATGCGTATGCATACCCAACAGATGTACAAAGCATCAATTATATTGATGATAATGACACTTTTGATGTAGGGTTTGATACTAAAAAGTATTTGCCCGAAGGTTTTAATGCATTTCAGAAATAAAGATGTTCTATTAGAACCACAACGTTTAAAGGCCTTTGTTTTAACAAGGGCTTTTTTTGTGCCTAAAGCGACTTAAAATAATAATGGGATGATAAATTGAAATAATACAATAAGAAGGGCAACAGCAATGAGATTTAATAATATGCCCGCACGTACCATTTGATGTACTTTTATATAGCCGCTGGCAAATACAATGGCATTAGGTGGCGTAGCCATAGGCAGCATAAAGGCGCAACTGCTAGCCATGGTAACGGGTATTAATAAATACAGTATTGGTATTTTTAAACCAATAGCAATACCAGCAACTACCGGTGCTAATACGGCAATTAGTGCTACATTGCTCATTAATTCTGTCATAAATAGCATTAAAATAATAAGTAGTGATGCGGTAAATAAGACACTAATATCACTGGCAGCAATGGCATTTGTTACCACATCAACAATCCCACTTACTGACATGCCTTTTGCAAGAGCTAGCCCTCCACCGAATAGAATTAAGATACCCCATGCTAGTTTTGAGGTGTCTTCCCAAATGAGAATAAAATCTCCTTTTTTTAAATTGTAAGGAATTGCAAACAATGAAATAGCTGCAAAGATACTTATGATGGTATCAGAGAGCCCTAAATTGGGGAATAGGCTGTTGATTAATGTTCTGAAAATCCATAAGAAAACGGTAATTGCAAAAATGCGTAAAACCATCTTTTCTTTACCACTCATTGGCCCCAGTTTTTTTAATTCATCACTAATAACGTTTTTACTGGCTGTAAAGGCATGTTGTTTATTGGGAAACATCAATTTCACTAAAACCAAATAACTTAGTACAATCATAATGGCTGAAAAAGGAACGCCTATAACCATCCATTTTAAAAAAGAAATTTGAATATTATATTCATTTTCCAGCAAACCTATCATCACTGAATTTGGCGGTGTTCCTATAACGGTTGCAATTCCACCAGCGTTGGCAGAGAAGGCAATACCCAACATCACACACAAGGCAAAATTCTGGTCACTTTTGGTAAAGCCGTCTTTGTCATCAATTAATAAGCTAATTACCGACATGGCAATGGGGAGCATAACTACGGTACTCGCCGTATTACTGATCCACATGCTTAGAGAAGCGGTAGCAATCATAAAGCCTAAGACCACCTTGTTTGGGGTAGTACCTGTAATTTTAATGATGTTTAAGGCAATGCGTTTATGGAGACTCACTTTTTCCAATGCTAATGCCATTACAAAGCCGCCAAAAAATAAGAATATTATAGGACTACCATAATTGGAACCAACCTCGGCTATGGGCATTATTTTTAGTAAAGGAAAGAGAATTAATGGAAGCAATGCCGTTACAGATATAGAAACAGCATCGGTAATCCACCAAATAACCATCCATAGGGCAACGGCTATTACGGCATCTCCCTGTTCTGAAACAATTTCAAGCGGAAGGTTTATAAGAATAAGAAATAAGATAGGGCCTAAAAACAAACCCAATTTGCTACTGTAATGCATAGTTTTAATTAGAAGCTCTAAGCTATGTTATTTTTCGTTGCTATTAAAATTAATACACAATAGTATCTGCCGCTATTTGTGGCAATTGATAATTACCGTAATCGATATGAATGTCACTTCCTTTTAAAAAAGTACTATCTGTTGCGTTTATGGGGGTGTTGTAAACATACACTTTTTCTAGCTTTTTAAAATTAGCAAGTTTGGTCAGGTGCTCTTTTGCAAAGTTGGTGTACGTTACATTGAGACTTTTTAAATGTGCTAAGCCATCTAGTTTTTCTATGTTTTCGCCCGTTATTTGGGTGTTGTCTAGTTTTAGAACGGTTAAATTAGTTAGCATGGGTAGTTTTTCTACAATAGCATCAGTGATTTTTGTACCCCCCAAATCAAGAACAGCAATTTGAGATTTTATAGGAAGTAAAGCATCGAAATCAGCATTTGTAAAAGCAGGCTTGTTAATACACGAAACAGTTAAGAAATTAGAAGATTTACTGATCAAATCTACGTGAACTCCTGTTTTTTCAATAGCTTTTATACTGTCGGCTGATGCTGCTGTAATTTCAATATCAGGATAATTATTAGCTGCCTTTTTAGGTATAAAAGGAAGGAAAAGGTTTTTTTTAAGATTCAGCTCACCAATTGATTTGTCAAATGGATGCCCAGCATCTATCCAAGCACCTATGAGGGTAATCTCTTCTTTTGAAGGTTGCGACTTGCCTTCGGGAGGCATATGGTTATCATCTTCTTTGGGTAGTTTCATACGGGTGAATAGTTCGCTTTCAGAAGCCTTATTAGCGGTGATTACAGGCCCGTTTTCACCACCTTTCAAAATAGCTTCTTCTGAGTGTAATAGTAAACCTCCTTTTGATTTTTTGGGGTTATGGCAACTGATACACTTATTGTTCAAAATGGGTTTTATTACATCTTCATACAATTGGGCTTCTTGCCAATTTTCATCAGTAAGCACAATGTCTTTCTCCTCATAGGTTTCAAAGCCTAGCGCCGATTTTACAGAATTTGGAAGCGGTTCAATCAAATAATCTTCGCCGTGGGTAATAGTACCGCCTTCATGTCCTGTGAATGAAATTAATATAAAAGACACCACAGATAATACAGTAATAGAAACTTTAGAAAGAAAAGCAACGGCTTTTAATTCTTTTAATTTGGCATACATTATAAAGGAAAAAACTGCTGTCGCAATACCTACCCATAAATGGATTTTTACCGTTTCAAAGGCATAACCTTCACCAATGTACTGGGCATATCCTGTTATGCATGCTAGCACCGCGCTGTATCCTGCCCAAAGAAAAATTAGGGGGAGTAAGTCTGTATGGGCATTTTTTTTACGGTCATACCATTTAATGAGCAAGCCAAGAATGATAAAGCCAATGGGAAGGTGAACAAATAGGGGGTGTAACCTACCCAAGAGTTGTTTTAGAACATCCATATAAAACCGTTAATTTTTAATCTTCATTCTTTTTTTAATCGCTTCCATGATAAAAACATTTGCCTTCCATTGATCCGCAACGGGAACTTTGGTGTAGGGTAGTGTAGGCATGTAATCAGGTGGGCCAAACTCGGCTGTAATAGTAAAAGGAGTTTGGCTTTGTGCCCATTTGGTTCGAATGATTTTTTCCCAAATATCAAGATGCCTGTCTACGGCTTTTCGCCATTCTGGAGCTTCAGGGTCATTCACCTGTGGCCCTTCTGCATGACCAACGCGAGCATGAATGTGGTATGATCTATTGATGATTTCTTCTAGTTCTTTATCTTGATTTTCTAAGAGCGATTCATGAACTACCATCCAATGACTAATGTCTAGATTGAGTTTTAAATCAGGAATAGCAGCCAAGTAAGTTTTTGTATCGGGCAAATTAAAACTAAACCGACCACGGTGGGTTTCATGATAAATGGGGGTGCCACTTTCTTTAGCTATTTTGTTAGCCGCTTCTATAAACGCTTTATTTTGTGTAGTAGTGAAAAAATCACTCCCTGTGTGGCAATTTATATACGCAGGATTCCAAGACAAAAGGGTTTTGAAATGTTCAGTATACGCTTTCAAACTCTCATTAAAAGGTAGCGATTTATTGGTGCCGTTTAAAAAACCAACTTTTAAATTGTATTTGTCAAGAGCTACTTTTAGTTGTTTTTGACTTTCAACATCTGAGGGAAACCAAATTTCTATACCATCATAACCAGCCGCCTTCGTACGTTCGCAGAAAGCATCCCAAGATACGGTTCTACCCCAGTCGGTATTGAAGAATTGTAAGTTGTTCTCTTGCGAAAAACTATATAGGGAAGTGAAAAATAGGACAATGAGTAATCTGGTCATTTGTAGGTTTGGTTTTATAAAGCATTTGTACTGTGTCGCATTGTTTTTTTTGATATCCTAAGCGGTATTTTAAGCTAAAATATCTTTAATAATTTCCCCTTCCACATCGGTCAACCTGAATGGTCTTCCTTGAAAATCGAATGTAAATTCTTCATGGTTAAAGCCTAGCAGATGTAAAATGGTAGCATGTATGTCATGAACAGAAACTTGACCTTCAACACCAGAGAAACCAATCTCATCAGTTTGCCCGTGTGAGGCCCCTTTTTTGATGCCTCCGCCTGCCATCCACATGGTAAAAGCATCGCCATGGTGATCGCGTCCTAGGTAAGCCATTTTTTTATTTCCTCTATTTTCTTGCATTGGCGTACGCCCAAATTCACCTCCCCAAACGATAAGGGTCTCGTCTAATAATCCGCGTTGTTTTAAGTCGAGAATTAAGGCCGTAATTGGACGGTCAATCTCACGACATTTGTTTCGGAGTCCCAAATCAATAGATCCTTCACGAATATTACCGTGTGTATCCCATCCCCAATCAAAAAGCTGTACAAAGCGAACGCCGTCTTCTACCAGTTTGCGGGCTAAAAGGCAGTTATTGGCAAAGGATTCTTTACCGGGTTCTACCCCATACATTTGTTTTATATTTTCGGGTTCATTATTGATGTTCATAACTTCAGGAACAGCAATTTGCATACGATACGCCATTTCATATTGATTGATACGGGCTAAAATTTCAGGATCTGCATATTTGGCATATTCTTCTTTATTTATTTTGTTAATCGCATCAATAGTGCTCTTTTTTAAATTTCTTGAAATACCATCGGGGTCTTCAATATATAAAACGGGATCTCCTTTAGAGCGGCATTGAACACCTTGATATACCGACGGTAAAAAACCACTGCCCCAAACACTTTTTCCAGCATCGGGGGTGTTCCCTCCAGAGGTTAAAACTACAAATCCGGGTAGGTTTTGATTTTCTGATCCTAGACCATAGGTAGCCCAAGCACCAATACTAGGCCTGCCTAAACGGGCGCTACCCGTATGCATGAATAACTGAGCTGGCCCATGATTAAATTGGTCTGTATGAACTGCTTTAACAAAAGCCACTTCATCTACCACCTTTTTAAAATGAGGTAAGAAATTTGAAACCCAATTGCCTGATTCTCCTTCTTGTTTGAATTCCGCTTGCGGTCCAAGAAGTTTTGGTGTTCCCTTAATGAACGCAAATTTTCTACCTTCTAAAAGTGACTGCGGACAATCCTTGCCATGTAGTTTTTGTAAAACAGGCTTGTAGTCAAACATTTCTAGTTGCGAAGGTGCCCCAGCCATATGCAAATAAATCACCGATTTTACTTTGGGGCTCAATGGAGGTGCTAAAGTAGCAAGGGGGTTTAAATCTCGTTCAGAAAAAGTGATTTTGGCTTTTTTCTTTTGCGTTGACAATGGGTCACAGCCCATAAATATGGAACTTAAAGCCAGTCCACCCAAGCCACTAGCGCAATTTTTAATAAAATGCCTTCGCGTTTTGGCCTGTGCTTCTCGTTGTAAATATTCTTGTATAAGTGTTTCTAGATTGTCCATAATTACGCTTTGCTTAAAAATTCATCTAGGTTCATAATCGCATTGGCTACAATAGTTAACGCTGCCAGTTCTGTTGATGGCTTCTTTTTGAGATGAAAAAAGGGTTTTGCTGTGGTTTCTTCATCATTTTTAAATTCATCATACGCATTGTTATAGAGGTTTTTTAAAGCCGCTAGTTTCGCTGGAGTTATTTTGGTATAGGTAGCTTTCTCATATATGTTGGCAATACTTTGATCAACGTTTGTAGCAAGCTGTTGGTTTTTTGCCAGTGCAAGTGCAGCTTCTAAAAATACAGGGTCATTGAGAGTAACTAAAGCTTGTAAAGGCGTATTGGTAACCGTTCTACGTATTAAACATACTTCTCTACTACCACCATCAAAAGTAATAAAAGAAGGGTAGGGGCTGGTGCGTTTCATATAGGTGTAAACGGCTCTTCTATAGCGGTCTTCACCCTTGCTTTCAATCCATTTTTCACCACTATAAACGGTTTGCCAAACACCTTCTGGTTGCGGAGGCATTACCCCGGGGCCGTACATTTTTGGACTTAATAAATCGGCAACTGCTAAAGCTTGATCTCTTATTTGTTCTGCACTCAAGCGTATCCGCGGACCTCGGACATAAAGATCATTATGTGGGTCTTTTTGGTACAGTTCTGCATTGCTTTCAGAACTTTGACGGTAGGTGCCCGACATAACAATTTCTTTTACCAAAGCTTTAATACTCCAGTTATGCTCATTCATAAACCGAAGAGCCAGCCAATCTAGCAAGGCTGGGTGTGATGGAGCATCAGATTGCGAACCAATATCTTCAATAGAAGCCACAAAACCACGACCAAAAATTTGGTGCCATACACGGTTAACCATGGTTCTTGCCGTTAACGGATTTTTTTTGCTCACCAACCATTTTGAAAGTCCCAATCTGTTTTTTGGCCATTCAGCTTCCCATGGGTTCAGTGTTTTTGGCGTTTCTGGTTGTACGGTGTCTGTTTTTGTGAGCCAGTTACCACGTTCAAACACTTGTGTAGTGCGCTTCATAAACGCTGGGTTCTCAACCATAATGGGTACCGTTGGCGTATTGGTGTTTAAGATGTTTGTCAATGTTTTGTTGATAGCTGCATAACCGTTTTGATCTTTTCCTGGCAAATCTTGTAATAGCGCTACCCAATACAAATTAATTACATTTACCTCTTTGGCAACGCTGTTGTTATTGGTTTCAATGTACAGATCAAAACGACCATCAACAGGTTTAAAAGGTATTTTTAGAATATAACTTCCCCTTGTTTTGTTTATCGTAGTTTGAGCTAAAACTTCGCCTTCAGCATTATTCTTTTTAAAGGTGATGGTAGTGCCGTCAATAGCGGATCGATGTTTTAAGAGCAGGGTAGTTGCCCCTTCGGCAGCGATATTTTCAAATTTACAAGAGCCTTTATCCCAAAGAACTGTTGAAGCATGATCATCATAAGCACCATTTTGAATGTTTTTTAGGTGATGGGCATTATGAACTGGTTCTGCATAACGAATGAACTTTTTGTATTGTTCTGCAACGGTTTGATCACCATATTTATGAATCCAATCATTTATCTGCGTTATTTTTTGTTCTTCTTCTGGTGAATAAAATTTGAGCACTGGGGCTTCGCTTGGCATATCTTCATCCCTAGTATTATTAAAGAAAGCCATTAATTTATAGTATTCTTCATGTTTAAAGGGATCATAGGGGTGACCATGACATTGCACACAACCGATAGCGGTGCTTTGCCATACTTCAAAAGTGGTGTTCACTCTATCAATGACTGCAGCAATTCTATATTCTTCATCATCTGTACCACCTTCATCATTATTCATGGTATTACGATGAAAGGCGGTAGCAATAAGCTGATCTATGGAGGGGTCTGGAAGTAAATCGCCAGCGAGTTGGGTGATAGTGAACTCATCAAACGGCATGTCTTTATTTAGTGCTTTAATGACCCAATCTCGATATTGATAGATACTTCTACCTTGATCTTTTTCATAGCCTTTACTGTCAGAATATCGCGCCATATCTAGCCACCAACTAGCCCATTTTTCGCCATATTCTTTTTTTGACAAGAGGCTATCTACCAAATTTTCATAGGATATTTCTCCCGATAAAAAGGCTTGATGTAGTTTTTGATCAGGAGGTAAGCCAGTAAGGTCTAAAGCCACTCTGCGAGATATGATGTTATTTTCGGCAGGTGAATTTGGAGTAAGTTTCTCACTTTTTAAGCGTGCTGCAATAAAATTATCAATATTGTTTTGAATAAAGGGAGTAGCAGTATTGATATCAAAACCAGCTTCTTGCGTAAAAGCGGGAACATCAACCTTTTCGGGTAAAGAATAAGCCCAATGGTTACCCCATTCTGCTCCTTGGTCTATCCAACGAGTCAATAAATCAATTTCTTCGTCTGATAATTTTGGTTTTTCATAGGGCATGCGAAGTTCGGGGTCTTCTTCATGTAGCCTTTTAATGAACTCGCTTTCAGAAGCATTACCAGGAATTATTGCAGGTTTGCCAGATTTTGTATTCGCTAAAGCCTCTTCTTTAAACAAGACACTAAACCCACCATTTTTTTTAACACCACCATGGCAGGTGATACATTTGTTGTTAAGAATGGGTTTGATTTGGGTGCTGAAATCTATTTTTTCAGAAGATGAGGAGCAACTAGTGATTATTGTAAGTAACAATAGTAGTCCTAAAAAAGGAATTATTTTTTTAAATTTCTTTTTCATGATATAACTAACATATAAAATTAGGTATAATGAACTCATCTTGACTTTTTCTTTAGCTGTAAAGTATACATTTGGCACCCTAATTATGTCATTTTTGAGGACTGTAGTTATGGCTATGTATCAAAAATAACTTCATTACGGCACAAAAGCTATAATTATCGGTTACAAACAAAAAGTCAATATGAGTTCAATTTATAAATATAAGAAAATTAAAATGTATCCAAAATATAAAGCAAACTCAAAATTAATTTGTTAAATGCACAACGAAATTGCAGATTGTTATGTTAGTTTTTTAACGAAAGTTCAATCTGGTCATTCATTTTGGTGTTAATTGTTATAATATTATCGACACTTAATTCATACGGCATATTACACTGAAAATTGGAGGTGTTAAATGGGTTTTTAAGTTTTAATACACTTCCTTTTAGTGATGTAATGCTAACTTTTTCAGTGGCGCCATTTTTCATACTTGCCGAAACAAGAAAAGCCCCTTGTGCACGCAGTTGGTCAAAACTTGGTGTAGACCAGCTTTTTGGTACAGCGGGAAAAATATGAAGAATGCCAGTATGACTTTGAATAAGCATTTCTTGTAAACCTGCGGCAAAAGCAAAGTTTCCTTCTAAGGTAAACGGACGATATTTATATCTTGAATAGTTGTTGTCAGATTGATCACCGTTAACATGAAAGCTATTGGGGAGGCAAAAGCTAGTTGCGAAAATTTTCAAAGCTTTTGCGGCTCCTTCACCATCAAAAGCACGGGCTTTTAAATTAGCCAACCAGCTAAAAGAATAGCCTACATATAATGAAGACCCTATGCTATCTAGGGTGCTTATGGTATTTTTTATGATTTTCTGGTCTTGTTCTCCTCTAGAAAAGTCTACAATACCTAGCGGATGATAAGCAATTTGATGTGAAAAATGGCGATGCGATTGTGCATAAGGAGCTCCTGGTGCAATCATGAGTCCTGTTTGTTCGCTACTGGCAAGTTGCGGCCATTCAGAAGCTATTTTTTTCCATGTATTGGCTTCTTCTTTTTTGCCTAATTCATCGGCGAGTTCTGCAGCCTTTTCATACGTCCATTTTATCAAGCCTAAGTCAAAATTAGTGGTGTTCGGAAACCACGCTTGTTTGCTATTATCATGTATTTCTGGACTTGAACTGATGGGGAGTTTGCGTTTTCCATTGGCATCTTTTTGAGTGATTGCATTGAGGTAAGTAGCCACATCTTTTATCCATGGGTACGCACGTTCGGCTAAAAAAGTGCTGTCCATAGAGTACTTCCAGTGCAAGTAAAAATGATGTCCGAGCCAAGCAGAAACTGAGGGGCCGAATGAATATTGTATCCAACCACCCATAGGTTCACCTGTGAGGGTGGTTACGCCAGGCACGTTTAAGCCTTCTGCTTCGTAGTATTCATCTGTATATTTTTTAAAGGTGTTTCTGTATTTCCATAACCAGTTTACAAACCCTATTTCTTCATTAAGGTGGTTTGCACTATAGGCAGGCCAGTAACTGAGTTGAGTGTTAAGGTCGTGGTGAAAATCACCTTTCCATGGTGGTAATTTACCATTGTCGGCTGTCCAAACTGCTTGCAACGAAATAGGAGGTCCTGATGAACGTGCAACGGAACCAAATTTGTATTGTTCTAAATGCCATTGTTTTTCTATTGTAGCATCAGGGATACTAATAGCAGATTGAGACCAAAAGTCACGCCACCAAGTAGCATGCGTGTCAAATGCTTTGGTCATACCTTCTTGCATTTGTTTTTTTATTATTGTGGTAGCGCTAGGTGATTTTTCCCACGAAGGAAATTCAGAACTTAAACTCCAGCTACCTGTCATTGCATTAGGTAGTGTTTTATGACTGGTATGCGCTTCATACTTAAATCCGCCCCATCCTTCTTGGGTGTATGTGGCTGAATTTTTGTTTTTTGTTACCGTACCTTGAGGGTATTCTAGCCTACGTAAATCTTGACCCTTTACGGGACTTTCTTCTTTGTTTGTTCCAGGAATGTTATATGCTGGTGGAATTATCTCATAAGATAAAGGCTTGGCGAGTCCTTCAAAATGATACCAGCCTATAGGATCGGTAGCATGAACAAAGGTTAATAAGCGAACACCATTCTTCCATTTTACTTCGCAAATAGCTTGATTGATGTATAAATGTACTGAGGCGATTTCTCCCAAACCAGCAATATCAAATTCTAGGGCTGCACCGGGTATTTTTGACGGGGCGGGTATTTTATCATAAGGTTCGTCAAATCTCTTTTGAACGTTAGTATAGGTGTCTTTTTTCCATTGTTCGTATACCCAGCTATATTTCCATTGCGGAGTTTTTAGGTTTTCCATAGGACGTAAATCCCAAATGTCTGCGCGATCTAGTGAGAGGCGGAGTTTTTCTTCCTTTTTCCAAACTAAGGCACCAACCATACCATTGCCTAAGGGGATTGCTTCATCCCAAGTGTTGGCAAGATTGTTAAAATGTAAATCATGAGGTGAGGCAATTAATTCAGGGAGTTTTTGGCTGCAAACGGCATTTGAAATAAGTACGAAGGCTAGTAGGGCGAACAGGTTTTTCATAGTTAGGATTGTTTCAATTTGAAAAATAGTAATAATTCTAACTATGAGCAAGCTAGCTCGTCCTTGATTTTTGAATTAATGTTTGTTGTTTGAAATAAAAAACTGCTATTACGCTTTCTTTTTTTATGAAATTAATGATGCAAAAAGCCCATCATCCGTTTTGTTTACTTTTACCAATTTATGATTAGATAGTGATTTCATCGCCTTATCCCATTTTTTTCCGCTAAGCGCTGCCTGAGCTTTCAGGGTACTCAATTCCATATTGCCAACAGGTTTTAAAATGGCAATGATGCCTTTTTCTTCTTCTGATAATTCAACAGCTTTTTTCTCGGGTCGCATCTGCGGAAAGAATAATACCTCTTGAATAGAAGCGTTATTGGTGAGTAGCATCACCAAACGATCAATACCAATACCAATACCTGATGTAGGAGGCATACCATATTCTAAAGCTCTCAAAAAGTCTTGATCTATAAACATTGCTTCATCATCTCCTTTTTCTGAAAGACGTAGTTGCTCTTCAAAGCGCTCTCGTTGGTCAATAGGGTCATTCAACTCAGAATAGCAGTTAGCCAGTTCTTTGCCATTTACCATTAGCTCAAAACGCTCGGTTAAAGCAGGGTTGTCTCTATGTGCCTTGGTTAAAGGACTCATTTCTTTAGGGTAGTCTGTAATAAAGGTAGGCTGTATGTAAAAGTGCTCACATTTTTCACCAAAGATTTCGTCAATAAGCTTACCAATGCCCATTGTTTCATCAACTTCTAATCCTAATTTTTTTGCGGTTTCCCTAAGTTCTACTTCGTCCATTCCGGCAACATCAACACCTGTATGAATTTTGATAGCTTCTAAAATAGGTACACGAGCATATGGCGCTTTAAACTCTATTTCATTGTCACCTACCGTTACCTTTGAAGTGCCGTTTGCATCAATAGCCACTTTTTCTAAAAGGGCTTCGGTAGTGTCCATCATCCAATTGTAATCTTTGTAGGCAACATACAGTTCCATAACTGTAAATTCTGGGTTGTGGGTGCGGTCCATGCCTTCATTTCTGAAATCTTTTGAAAATTCATAAACACCATCAAACCCACCTACAATCAATCTTTTAAGATATAATTCATTGGCAATTCGTAGATACAACGGAATATTTAAAGCATTGTGGTGCGTTAAAAACGGACGTGCTGCCGCGCCACCCGGAATTGGCTGAAGAATTGGTGTTTCTACTTCTAAATATCCACGTTCGTTATAAAACTGGCGAATGCTATTGGTGATTTTCGTTCGTTTTATAAAGGTTTCTTTTACTGATGGGTTTACCACCAAATCAACATAACGTTGACGATAGCGCATTTCTGGGTCATTAAACTCATCATAGATATTACCATCGGCATCCTTTTTTGGTAATGGTAAAGGGCGTAGTGTTTTACATAAGACGGTGAAATTTTTAACCATAATGGTTTTTTCACCTACTTGTGTGGTAAATAATTCGCCTTCAATTCCTATGATATCACCAATATCTAGTAATTTTTTATATACATCATTATATAAGGTCTTGTCTTCTCCTGTACATATTTCATCACGATTAAAATATACTTGAATACGCCCAGAGCTATCTTGCAATTCTGCAAAGGAGGCCTTACCTTGAATTCTTCTCGACATAAGCCTACCAGAAACTACGACCTTTTTTCCTTCTTCGTAATTGTTCTTTATGCTTGTTGCAGTAGCGTCTACAGGGTATAAGGCTGCAGGATACGGGTCAATACCCATTTCGCGTAATTTTGCTAATTTCTCTCTTCGTACGATTTCTTGTTCTGACAATTGCATATAAAAAAATTAAAGTGCAAAATTACACTTTTGCAGTTAACTTATACAAGCTCAAACAAGATTAATCGAAATGCAATGATTGTGGATAATTTGGCGTGTATTGTAAATTGTTGACAATTGCTTTAATATCTGCCTCCAAAGTGACAATAGGGCTTTCAATAATACGATTTACTTCGCTGCCATTTTTATAAAAAATAAATGTAGGTACACGTTTAATGGCTAAACCCCATTCTTCACCGTTGGGACTCATTTTATAATGGTCTTCTCTTCGGTCTAGTGCTACTATTTTTAAATGCTCCATAGGAAAATCAGCCGTTTCAAGAATTTTTATAAAACGGGGCACTTCTCTTTTACTGTCACCACACCAAGTACCCATAAAAATTAAGATATGATATGATTGTAAAGTTGTCTTGATGGTTGCTATGGTTTCTGTGTCTACCTTGTAGGAGTCATGATTGTTGGCATACCAATCATTGTATGAATTTGAGGTAAGCCCATCAATAGTAATTTGGCCTACTAAAAAGGCTGGGTCATCAGCTATTTTGATTTCTTGATTGATTTGCTGAGCAGTTATCGTGTTTAGAATACAGATGAAGAAGGCTAGTTTTAGAATACGTTTCATGTTTTTTCAATTTTAGATTAGAGTCGAAAATTGAAAAAAAACCAAGTTTAAATCTGTTTTTACAGGATGGAAATAGGAACTAGACCCTAGGTGGATTTTTATAAGTGATTGAAAACGAGGTTTTAAATAAAAAGTCTCAAAAGAAATAAATTTACTTTTTGGGTAGTTATGACTAGTCGCTCAATAAGAAGAAGATATGGGGTGTTGCCTAAGCATTATCTAAAAAGGCGTTTAATATCTTCGCGAGAAGCTATGTGCAGTTTTTTGTACAGATTGTTGATGTGGGTTTTAACGGTACTTACACTAATGAACAAATCAGTAGCAATTTCTTTGTTGGTTTTATCTTTTAAAATTTCATTAACTATTTTTCTTTCTTGCGCTGTAAGGGTGTTTAAGGCTGCATTGTGATGTTCTTTTCGTTGTATTTTCTGTCTGGTAAACAGATATATATTTAATAGTACTGAAAGGGTAAGTAATGCGGCTAAAATCCATTTCAATGTAGAATTAGAACTGTTATGTTGCCCCATCATTTGTTTATCGACGGTAATTTCCTTTTTAAATAAATTGGTGAATGGGGCATTTGGGTATTTTTTTTCTAAGCGTTGCGCTAATTCAGTGTAGTATGAGCTGTTAACAACATCTTTTAAATAGTAAGCATAGGTTTCGTTGCTTTTGTCTGATAGAAAATCAAAAATATACAGTTCGGCAAGGGGCTCATTAAGTGCTGTTCCATAACTATGCCATTTAGTGAACCACTTTTTAGAATTTAATTTACGACTAGCTTCATTTTTAACGTCATAAAAATCAAAAGCCATTTCTTCTTTCAAGGCGTTGATTTCTAAAAATAGTGAAGATTTAGTATTAGAAGTGCTAATTTCACATAAAACTTCATCAGCAAGGCTGGTTGGAAATTGTATGGTATCGGTATTGCTGGCTATAAAAAGGATACTACTGCTATTGGCGCATTGTTCAAAAAAATGATTGGCATCTAAAACGCCATCTGAACATGCGTCAATATGAATGCGATAAATACGGTTACTTGCGGATAGGTCATCTCCATGAAACTTAAAAAAGCCTAAAGAGTCAACAGTAGTTTTCTTTATAATTTGCTCCCAATAGGGGCGCGAAAGCTTTCGGTAATCTTCAATAATAGACAGATACACGGTTTTTGCATCACTGTTTTCTGCAATTTGACCTTCAAAGCTATATTGCGAATATGCAGAAATACCTGAAAGTAAAAGCAGTATAATTTGGAGCCATTGTTTCATGCCAATAAAATTATAGTATTAATTTGATTTAAGGTAGCTGTTTTTTTGCTTTGACTAATTCGTGTCGGTTTCTAACCAGTTACTAATTAACAATCTTGAGATTAAAAAAATATGATTTTTTGTAACAAGGACTGCCAATTTGCGACCTATTTGGTACATCATCAATTAAAATCGAAATCAAATGAGTTTTTTGCGAGTATTGCTTGCTATTATTTTTCCACCCCTAGCTGTAATTGGTAAGGGTTGTGGGTCTTTTTTTATCGTACTTCTTTTAACCTTCTGCGGATGGGTGCCTGGCGTGATTGCTGCGCTAATTATTTTGAATAATCCTAATTAGCAGCTGTTTCTGAGAAGACATTTTTAGCGGTTTTTAAATAGGAGGTAAAAAATAGCAGAGATGGGTGGGAGGTTTGTCAATTTCTTATCTTTGTATCGATGAATAAAAAGGTGCTTTTACAAGATTTAGGTAAAAAAGATTACAAAGAAACTTGGGATTACCAAGAAGAACTTTTTCAAGATACCGTAAATTTAAAAATTAAAAATAGAAGAGAAGAAACTAGCTTCGAAACGAACAACTATTTGTTGTTTGTAGAACATCCGCATGTGTTTACTTTGGGTAAAAGTGGAGATTTGTCAAATCTATTGGTAGATGAGCAGCAGCTTGCGGCAAAGGGCGCTCAGTTTTATAAAATAAATAGAGGTGGCGATATTACTTACCATGGTCCTGGGCAAATTGTAGGCTACCCTATTTTAGACCTCGATAATTTTTTTACTGATATTCATAAATACCTACGTTTGCTTGAAGAGATGGTGATTTTAACCTTATTAGAATATGGCCTTAAAGCTGAGCGTTCAGAAGGTGAAACGGGAGTTTGGTTGGATGTAGGCACGCCCTTTGCTAGAAAAATATGCGCTATGGGGGTTCGCGCTTCACGTTGGGTAACTATGCACGGCTTTGCTTTAAACGTAAATACAGATTTAGGGTATTTTGATTTGATGATTCCTTGTGGAATAAAGGATAAGGCGGTAACATCTTTAAATGTAGAACTTGGGCAAAAAGAGGTGAATATAGCTGAAGTTAAACAAAAGTTACTACAGCATTTTGAAGTGCTTTTTGAGGCACGTATGGTAGCAGGTGAAACCAAAGTCTAATGTTGGTTTTATCTTTCTAGAAATATCTTTCTTCTTGTGTATAAAATTTAGTCAACATTTTTTGCAATGCACACATTGTTAGTTGTTTTAATGAATATTGTGCTAATTTAATTTGTAAACAATAATATTTTTATCATTTAGTGTGGTCAGTATTTCAGGTTGCTTATTTCCAGTAATATTAGCAAGGTCAATGGGTGTGCTACCAAATATTGGTGTATCAACAATAGGTTTGGCTTGGCTGTTAAATAAATATACTTTGCCGGTCTGCAAATCTGTTACAGATACATATATTTTGTTGTTTATGTAAAATATTTTCGGGTGTGTATAAACGCCCAATTCAAGGGTTGCTTTTTTTCCTTTTATGGTGAGGACATTATCATTCATAAGAGCCAATGTCTTGGCGGTAGCATACATACCATGGTCGCTAGACAAGTTGAAATTTGTTTTTGTGATTTTTCCTTTGGTGTCTATGCGATAGAGAATGCCTTTTTTATCAGTAAGCGTGAATTTGTTTTTGTAGAGAAATACTTCGTTATCAGAAAATGCTATTTTCTCTTTCACTTTAACCCTGTCTTTTCCTGTTCGGTTAAGAATTTTTAGCGTACCGTCTTTTAACTTAAAAACTAGGTAATCTTTTTTTGCAATAGTAAAATGTTTTGGAGCTGCAATTATCGATTTTTTGGCTTTTTTGTATTTAAAACCTTTTACAGTGGTTGCTTTGCTGTTGTACATGAAAACCTTATTGTTTTGGGTAATAACAAAGCGATAGTCCTTTTTCTTTTCGTAATCAAAAACGGCTAGTGGGTTTAGGTTGCCCCCATCAAAAGTTTTGGTAAATTTCTTGAGCTCTTTTCCATTTCTGTCGAGTACGATAAATTGGTTGTTGGTGGTAAAAGCAAATTGAAGACGTCCATTTTTGAAGATGTCAACCTGATGAATCTTTCCTTGTACTAGGCTGCTGAGTTGTTTTTTCCAACGTATTTTACCAGTTTTAGATATCAGGTAGAGAATATTGTTTTCATCTTGAACAATAATGTCTTTTTGCTTGTTTACATGATTAGTTACAAATTGCGGTCTTGTAACAATGGTATTAGGTAGTTCTAACGAAAAAAGTGATGTGATTATGGGTTTACTTGCTTTTTGTTCATTTTTCTTAAATGTAATATTGGTATGGTAGAATTTTTTCTCGGCAATAATTTGAGCGGCAAAAGCATGATTGGCTGTACTAGCTTTTTTTAACATCTTTGAAAAGTCTGTTGAAAATTTGGTTTTGAAAATAGTATTTAGCTTATTCGCCCTAGCAACAAAAAGTACATTTGATTCTTGGGCAAGCGTTTCTTTCAGGGTTGTGTAAATAGGTGTTTTATTGAAAGTATTGCCAATTTTATAGTTGCTGATGATTGTTTTTAAATCCTCTTGATCTCCAGAGAAAATAAAAGCATTATTGATAATGGTGAAAAAGTTGGCATTGAATGCTGTAACTAGTGGGTTAAATCGTTCGTTTAAAAAATCTGGATTTTGGAGCGCTATTATTTCGTTGCCTTGAAATTCAATAGATGATTTTTTGTCGTTTTTCAAATAATCTGAAATCGCTTCACCTCCCAAAGTATTTAAGAGAATGTTTTTTTTGCCATTCATATAAATAATTCCAATTTCCTCAATAGCATCAAGAGCAGGGTTTTCAGGAACTGTAGTATTGGTTAAGAACTTTTGGTTTTTAGCAAAGTTTTGGTAGTTGTTAAAAGAATATGAGGCAATGGCATTACTTTCTTCTGGTGCAAATAAGGGTGTGCTATTTGTTACAGGTAAAGTGTTGAGAAATAAATTTATAGTTTTTGGTAGTGAATCATTTGCAATACCAATACCTGTTACGTGTAGGTTGTCTGAATTTGCTTTTAAGTCAAAGGAAACCCAATCAGAAAAGCGACTAGGTATCACGCTATCGTTTTTATTAAAAAAGGGCTCTAATAGGCTTGTGCTTTTGTTTAAGTTGACGAGTAACGATGCAGGCGTGGTCTTGCTAGTGGTTGCATATAGTTTTTGTAGTAAAGGCGTAGGGGCAATATTTGCAGTTTCGTTAGCGCTTTTTAACAGCGATAACGAAGAGCTAGTGATAATTTTATTGTTGGTGGCGAAGCTGTAAAATTCCTGATCGTCTACGGTATATTTGTCATAAATAAAACTATCAGTAGTAATGGTTTCAATGACTTTGTTTTTAACACTATCTACAGCAAATAAATTTGGGGTGATATCGGTGATATAGGTAAATTCATAGTTATTTTCAACAGTTTCGGTAATTGCCAAAATACTTTCAGTTTTTGGTTGCACATAAGTAAGAACCGATAGCTTTTTTAGCATACTTTGATATGCTTCAAATGTATTGACTTCTTGTAAAAGGGTATTGTTTGTAAGGTTGCTTAGAAATGCATCATGTGCTTTAATTTGTATGACCACTGCTGAGTTTTTTGGAACATACGATAGAAGAGATGGCGCTTGAGTGTTATTTTTCACACAATTGATAAAGAAAAACAAGGGTAGGATAGCGAGAATTCTAAATTTCATTAAGGCAAATTTTACTCAAAGTTATAATTTTTTAAAGCTTTAAGCTTAGCTGCTCAGGCAATTGTTTGAAACTTTTTCGATGGTATTTTGTAATACCGTATTTTCTAATGGCTTCGCGATGTTCTTTGGTAGGGTATCCTTTGTTCTTTTTCCAGTTATACATAGGGTATTCTTTATGCAGTTCTTCCATGTAAAAATCTCTGTAGGTTTTTGCAAGTACCGAGGCAGCGGCAATACTCATGTATTTTTGGTCGCCTTTTATAATACATTCATGCGGAATTTTTTTGTACGGTTTAAAGCGGTTTCCATCAACAATGATGAATTCTGGGGCATGTTGTAACTGATCAATAGCTTTGTGCATGGCCAATATAGAAGCATTTAAAATATTGATTTCATCAATTTCTTTTGGTTGTATGTGAGCCACACCGTATGTGATGGCCTTTGTCTCTAAAATAGGCTTTAGTAGCAATCGTTTCTTTTCGGTTAATAATTTGGAATCATTCAATATCTCATTCTTAAAATTAGCAGGTAATATAATAGCAGCAGCTGTTACAGGCCCTGCTAGGCAGCCTCTTCCAGCTTCGTCAGTGCCGGCTTCATTGGTGTTGTATAGTTGCGTTTTTAGCATGGTAGATGTTAAGAATTGTTAGGAAATATAAATGAACTAAGCTAGAAAAAGAAGAGTGTGTGATAAAATAGTTAAATTTTTATAAATTACGTAATGTGATATGGTGATTTGTAAAGTGCTGATAATTATGCCTGTAATTTTAACATTTCACGTTATTGTGTGCGTCATTTGCTTGTAAATACTATAGTTTTTTGAGACTTTTACGTTAAGACTAATTTAAATATACTTAAATGAAAAACAAAAAACTATGGTTATGGGGGCCTTTATTGGTTCTTTTTATGAGTTTTTCCTATGCGCAGGAGAAAACAATTTCAGGTAATGTTACGGATCAAGATGGGGTTCCGTTGCCGGGGGTGTCAGTTTTAGTGGTAGATACTACCAATGGTACACAGACTGATTTTGACGGAAATTACACGATAGGTGTAAATGAAGGCCAGGTGTTACGTTTTAGTTATATCGGTCAAAAAACTACAGAACGTACTGTAGGCAATGAAAGTACAATTAATGTGCAGCTTGAAGAAGATGCTCAGGCGTTGGAAGAGGTTATTGTGACAGGGCAAGGTTCTGGTATTCAAAGAAGAAAGTTGTCTACAACTGTTGATGTTTTGACGGAAGAAAAAATTGATAGACTTCCTGCAAATCAAATTGACCAAATGTTACAAGCTACAGCTCCAAGTGCTCAGATTCGATTAAGTTCTGGTCAACCAGGTACAGCATCAATTATTAGAACTAGGGGAGCAATATCTGCTGCCAGTTCATCTACTCCAGTAATAATTGTGGATGGTATTCGCGTTGATAACCTGAATTCAAATGCCCGATTAGGGATTGCTACAGGAGGAGCAAATGTTTCTGCCTTAGCAGATATACCTGTTGAGTCCATTGAAAGGATTGAATATATAAAAGGAGGTGCTGCAACAACATTGTATGGAGCAGATGCTGCAAACGGTATTATTCAAATTATCACAAAAAAAGGAAAGGCGGGAAAAGGTACTGTGTTTTTTGAAAGTAAATTAGGTGTTATTAAAGCAACAGACGATTACTTGAAGTATAAAAGGACAGGTGAAGCCATTTTTCAACCTGGAATTTCACAAGAATATAGAGTAGGATTGAGTGGTGGTTCTGAAAAATTCACCTATAATTTTGGAGGTAGTTTGTATAAAGATGATGGGTTTAATGATTTAAATGAACAAGTACGAAGAACCTTCACTTTTGGTTACAGTGCTCAGGTGACGGATAAATTTAAATACCAAGGTTCATTTTCATATGTCAGCTTTGATTCTAATTTAGATTATAATGCAAATACCAGTTTTTCGCGTTTTTCTGCATTTGAAGGAGCAGCTGGAGGTGTGAATTTAGATGAGTTAACTGAGGAGGAATGGATACCGTTAAGAGATAATGCAAGGGAAATTGGAGAGTTGGTAGATATTACTTCTAGAACGAGTCGTTTTACGGGGTCTAATAAATTTGTTTATGACTTCACTGATAATTTTCAAGCGAATGCGGTGGTTGGTATTGATTATAGAACAACGGTTCAAGAAGAACTTCAATCTAATGCTTTGTTGGTAGCTTTAGGTAGTAGACCTCAGGGCACTACAGATAAAGCTTCATTAACAAGAGCGTTACGGGCAAATTTTATCGTTACGGGGGATTTAAACTTCACGCACAAGGCAAATACTGAGAATTTTGGATTTACAACAATATTGGGTGGTCAGTTTTTTAGAACTGCTGATAGACAAAACCAATTAAGCGGTTCAGGAGGTGTAGATGGTACGCGTAAAATTGATTTTTTTCCTACTCAAAGTGCCGCCGATTTTGTTTTAGAAAATGCGAATTATGGTCTTTATTTTCTCGAAAATATAGGAATTTATAATGTAGCGTTTCTTGAATTTGGTGGTCGTTTAGATAAAAGTACGGTATCAGGAGAAGGGACTAGTCCTTTATTGCTTCCTAAAGTCGGAATTACCTATAATGTGTCGGATCATGATTTTTACCAAAACAGTAATTTCTCTAATTTCTTGTCAACTATTAGATTGCGGGCAAACTATGGTGAGGCAACAAATTTTGCAGAACCTTTTGAGCAAGATAAAACCTTTGAACTAGCTTCTTTCTTGGATAGGCCAGCTTTTTCATTTGCTAATCCAGGAAACCCACTTTTGGTTTCGGAAACTGTTAAAACGACAGAATATGGTTTAGAATTAGGCTTTTTTAGAAACCGATTAAATTTAAGTGGCACAAGGTATAAAGGAAATACGGTTGATGCATTGTTTACACCAGTAGCTAAACCTTCTGAAGGTGCTCAAAATCAAATTCAAAATATTGGCGAGGTGCAAAATGAAGGTTGGGAATTTGAGATGAGAGCGGCTGTTCTGCAATCAGAAAAACATCAAATGAATTTAAATGTATCATATAATACCAATGAAAATTTGGTGGTTAGTACTGGTGGGGGGGCTCCATTTGTTGTAGGTGGTTTTAATGTTTTGGGATCAGTTGTGGCAGAAGGACAAAGTCTTGGTTATTTGCGTGGAACAGCTGCGGTATTACAAGATGATGGTTCTTATGAATTTGTGACGAATTCATTTTTAGGAGATACATTTGCTCCAAACTTTGGGAGTGTGAGTTTAGACTATTCCTGGAATAATAAGATTAGTATTTTTGTTACTGGAGATTATCAATTTGGTGGAAAAATTACAGATTTGAGTTTGTTGTTGAGGCATTTGCGTGGTGTTGATGACAGTACAGTCCCTGAGGAATTGTTAGGTACAACATCACCTTTTAATTATACAAACTTCTTTGTCTTTGATAATGATTATTTTAAAATTAGAAATATTGGCTTGTCTTATGACTTTGGTGATGCGCTTAAGCCTTTTTCTAACGTTAAGCTTGGCTTGTCGGTAACAAATCCGTTTAACTTTACAGCGGGTAATTTTGACCCAGAGGCTACAGGTTCAGGTATTGCTGCTCAAGGTGGTTTTGCTAGTGGTGGTTTTGCTTATGGTACAGAGTCTTCTCCAAGAATTTATATGAGTTCTTTAAAATTTCAGTTTTAATTATAATAAAAAACAGATATGAAAAAAATAGTTTCAACAATATGTATGGTTTTATTATTGATAAGCTGTACTGACAACTTTAGTAGTGTAGTTGATTTTACAAAAGTGGAGAACCCAACCTTGTCTGAAGCCTCTGTCGTAGGTCAGCCAAATTCTTCAGTAATATGGTTAGATGGTATTAAACAGAATATGGCTTTTGTTTACAATGAGTTATTGGTGCTGGCCGAGTTAGGTTCTGATAATTATGTTAACACGCAGACGTTTTACAATCAGTTTTTAGACAATTTAACACTGTTGTCTGCTGACCCTGATTTACGTGATGCAACTAGAGAAGTGGCAAGACTTAGAGAGATGGCAAAATTTGGCTTAGAATTTGTAGGGCCAGGAGATTCTGAGTATTCATCAGAACAAGAAGCAGATTTTAATTTTTATTTAGGTTTGTCCTATATGTATGCTGGAATGTATTTCCCTGCCCTGCCACAAGAGCCGGGTGGAGCTGCTATTTCAGCAAGCCAAAATTACCAAGATGCGCTTGTGGCTTTTGATAAGGCTATAGCTTTAAACCCTGGGCAAACTAGGTATCTTTTAGCTAAAGCAAGAGTTAATTATTATTTAGGTGATAAAACTGCCGCAGTTGCTGCGGCCACTGCGGCTTTAGCAATTGATGATTCGTTTGATAATATAGTAAGGTTTGATGCTGATGCTCCTACGGGTACGCCTGATGGTACCAATCCAGCTAATGTTATGGAGAGTGCGTTGTATCAAAGAGCTACTTTTGATGATTTGCAGCCGTTGCCAACTTTGGATTTTCTAGATCCTAAATATTCTTTCTTATCTGATGGTGAAGATGCTCCTGTCCATTATTTGAAAGCAGAAGAAGCGCTATTGATTTTGGCTGAAGCTAATTTGTCTGATGGTAATGTTGCTGCTGCTCAGGATAACTTAACAGACTTGCTGGAGTTAATTGCTACTCGTGAAGTGCGAAGTATTGATGATAGTATTGAGGGGCGGACTGAGGGTATGCCACGCTCTAGGCCAGATTCCACAATAGTTGTTGTTAATGGAAGAGAAGGTTTGGTTTTAAATAGGCATTCAGGTGATGTTGAGATACCTTCAGTATCAGGTACGTCCTTGACGGCGGAAGATATAGAAAGTTTGACCGCTGATGATGATGGGCTTGAGTTGTTGTATAGAACAAGGCAGGAGGTTTTTATCGCAGAAGGTTTACGATTTGTTGATATGGGTCTTAAACTCATAATTGATGAGAATGAAACTTTGCAAAATGAGAATATTTCAGAAACGGATTTGGGTGCTGTACCTTTAATTCCATCTTTTATTTCAGCTGTTGCTTCTGATTTGGATGCGATTACTTATGATGCCGCTACTGGTGTTGCTACTACTGTTGTTGATGTAAATAAAATTTTAGTGGCTAATAAAACTTCTCCTGAAGTTCTGCCTTTTCACTAATTTTTTTAGTGTTTTTAAATATTTTAGGCTCTCGCTAATGCGGGGGCTTTTTTTTTTGGTGTGCCATACATGGTAAATGATCTGGGCGGTGCACGTTGGTTATGGGGGTTGTAGTTACTTAGTATTAGCTAAAGGGGAAAGGGTGTTCACCGTGAGCTGGAATCTGAAGGAAGCCAGTGGCAAATTTCCTAGCCGAGGAACGCGAATATAATTAGGTATATGCAAAGTTGATGAGTCTGCCAAACATTGCAAAATCTTAAAGTTGCATGGACATTGTGGTGTGCATTGTGCGGGTACAGAGAATGAAAGTTATTAGCCTTGTCACAGGAAGTCTTGCGGACATGGCGAAACCCTATATGAGGCGTGGATAGTAGTTGCTGTGAGAAGTCAGCCAAAGCATGGTATTCAATACTTGACGGCATTGAAAAAGGGCATAACTTTAATAAGTAATAATCGATGAATGTTACCACTTGAAGGATAGAAACGGAAAATATCGGAAGATACCTGTTCGCAAAGGAATAGGGCGGCACCCTAAAGACTATATGAAAGGGCAGGTTTTTGTTGGTAACTGAAAATAATATCACAAATGCTGTCTATGCTGAGAATGGATTGTTAAGGTGTATCTTAAGTTTTATTATTCTGAACCGAAACTATAAAAAGAGTAGGGAGTAACAAAGGGCGCTCAGGAATAGACAAGATGTAAGTTGAGTCTCAAAAGGATTATCTTGTCGTTCTTTAGGATATTTTGTATAAGGTCTATTTAAGATGGAAATAATGACATGAATTAAAGAATCGATGTTTGCCGAACGGCACGCACTGGGGTGCCAGAGGATGTGTAAGGAATTAATCACTGTCTTCCTATTCTTATTTGGTTTAAAACTCCAAAACTTTCACATTTTATTACGAACAAAAAAAATTAACTTTGCGTCGTAATCTTAGACAATGAAATATCTCCTGCTATTTTTCTTTATTTTGAATGTTAACTTCTTAATGGCCCAAGGTCGTCCCATACCTACTGAACAAGGTAGTGGCTTTAAAAAGGATTTGAAACCAAAATCTAAAAAGAACAATGCTTCTCAAGAGGATGAAGTATCGATTAAAGATTATAAGATAATTTCTTTTGAGAGAGACACAACGCACCTTGATACTACGCTTACCATATATAAGGAGTATAAATACAATTATTTGCGAAAAGACGATTTTGAATTAATGCCCTTTTCCAATATTGGGCAGTCTTATAATAAGTTGGGTGTTTCTTTTGAACGACAAAAGCTATATCCTTCTATTGGGGCAAGGGCAAGACATTACAATTATTTAGAAATGGAGGAGGTAAATTATTATAACGTTCCTACCCCCATGACCGATATTCTTTTTAAAACAACTTTTGAACAGGGGCAGTTGTTAGATGCGCTTTTAACTTTTAATACTTCCAAAAGGTTGAATTTTAGTATTTCGTACAAGGGTCTTCGTTCTTTAGGTAAATACCAGTTTGATCAGGGTGAGTCAGGTAATTTTATGGCAACTACCAACTATGTGACACGAAATGGCAGGTATAGCTTACGTGCGCACATCGCTGCACAAAATGCTGAAAATGAAGAGAACGGTGGTTTGACTGATAAAGAGGAACAATTTGAGTCTGGTTTAGCTACGTTTAAAGATCGTGTAAAGGTTGATGTTAGGTTTAATACAGCTAGAGCTAGTAATAGGGTGTTGGGGAAACGGTACTTTCTTGATCACAAGTATAAATTGATTAAAAAACAAAAAGACTCAAGCAGGCTCGAAAAAACATCTTTAGCAATCGGACATCAATTTAACTACGAAACGAAATACACACAATTTATTCAATCGACAGCCGATGCCTATTTTGGTGATAGTTTTCTTAGTAATATTGATGATAAAGCAAATTTAAAGACATTCTATAATCAAGTTAGTGCTGACTTTTATAATGCTACCTTGGGAAGTCTTCAAGCAAACATAAGTCATTATAGTTACAAGTACTTTTTTAATAGTATTTTGATAAAAGAGAATGAAACTATTGAAAGTAATTTAAAAGGTGAGGAGGTTGCACTTGGAGCAAATTACCAAAAACAAATAGGAGGCTTCTTTGTCAAAGGAAAAGTAAAATACAATTTAATGGGTGTATTGACAGGTAATATAATTGATGCCGCTGCTAGTTATCATTTAAATAAAAAGAATAGGGTAGGTGTAGCTTTTCATTCTTCAGCCAGATTGCCAAATTTTAATTTCTTGCTTTACCAAAGCGATTACCAAAATTATAATTGGCAAAATTCTTCTAATTTTAAAAAAGAACGAGTAAGTAGTTTGACTTTCAATTTTGATTCAAAAACCTTCGGAAATCTAACGGCGAACTATGCTACTGTAGATAACTACGCCTATTTTGCTTTTGATCCCAGTCAAACAGTTGAGGAAGGAGCCGAGAATGCTTTTATTCGACCCTTTCAAGAGACAAATAGTTTACAGCACTTAAAGGTGAAGTATAGTAAAGAGTTTAAGTTAAAAGGATTTGCGTTGAATAACACGGTGATGTATCAAAACGTAAGCCAAACGAATAACGTGCTCAATGTGCCCCAATTGGTAACAAGAAATACGCTTTATTTCTCAGCAGACACTTTTAAAAAAGCCATGTACGTGCAAACAGGAGTAACGCTTAAATATTTCACAGCCTATACTATGGATGCTTACAACCCAGTCTTAGGAGAGTTCTATGTGCAAAATGAAGAGAAGTTGGGCGGTTATCCATTACTCGACTTTTTTATTAATGCAAAGGTTAGGCAAACTAGGATATTTTTAAAAGCAGAACATTTTAATTCACTCTTTAGTAAGTATGATTATTACGCAGCACCAAATTACCCCTATCGCGATTTCGTAATTCGATTTGGATTGGTGTGGAACTTCTTCTCGTAATAAGACTTTATTCCCCTTTTTTCGTGGATAGTTATGGTATAAAAACCTAAAAGTAAAGGGATTAAAAAAGGGGTTAAAAAAAA
>CANMFQ010000035.1 GCA_947497145.1 uncultured Flavobacteriaceae bacterium | reverse complement strand
CATCGCCATCGGTATCTACATAAGCACACATTTTTTCTGCAACAAGAAATCTAACTGCTGCCGCAGGATTTCCATCTACTTGATATTTCAAACTAGAAACTGGCTGATTTGTAACGATGCTCCATGTTCCTTGATCAACATTAAAATTTCTTCCCACGATTGGACGGAATTCTATAGAATTTCCTGTTTGGCTTTGTACTAATAATTCATTATTTGGATCTGATAATGTAAAACCTCCTGTTGCTTCTAAGTAAATTTCATCTCCACCATTGAATTCTCCATCAAAAGTTCCTGAGCCAACACCAATAATTTGCGGATTAATCTGCATAAATACAGCGGTATTAAAACTAAATGTATAGCTATCACCAGTAGTATAATCTGGAGCGCCAGTTTCTCCTGCAATCGCTAAATGTCCGTTACTAAATCCTTTTGCTATGTCACCAGAAGATACATTATTTAAACTTCCTGTTACCGTTACAGGAATAGACCGATCTCTTTCTAATCGATATGGAAATGTATAGTTTAAATTATTTGCTGTAGCATCACTTGTAATTTGTGATAAATCTAATGCTACAGGAGAGTCTACACAAACATATCCTTCATCACTATCTAAAATACCATCATTATCGTCATCTAGATCACAACTATCCCCATAACCATCACCATCAGTATCAATTAGCGCAGGATAATTATTAGCATCTGAACAACAATCTGAATTTGCATTAACATCTGCTGATTCACCAATAGCTTGCCCTGTTCCTGCTATAGTAGGCACACCTAATGTTGCCGCTGCTGTACTTACAACTGTTCCTAAATTTTGCTGTACACCTAATGTTGCCGTTCCATTATAATCTGTACCTGAGTTCCCTCCTGGCATTGCTGACAAAACTAAATTTGTTGACGTAAAACTACCACCACCTTCTACAGCATCAGGGCAACCATCGCCATCACTATCTAAGTCTAAATGATCATAAATACCATCATTATCAGTGTCTTTTGGAGCAGTAAGATTTTCTATATTATAAAATCCTACTAACACCATAACATCATTAGACGTATTGTTTCCGGGTGCTCTATCCCTTATTGAAATCGTCGTAGAGGTGCTTGTAGCTGTAAACGAACCCTCAAAACTATTCCAGTTCCCTGCCCCTGCTATAAAACCATTATATGGAGTGGGTAAAACTGGTGTAAAGGCTACGCCATCTGCATAGGCTTGAAGGTGTGAATGACTATTACTAGCAGGGCCATTAAATGGAGGTGTTGCCCAAAATTGAAGGGTATATGTTTTCCCCGGAACTGTGGTCATCGCTAATGTTCGAGCATCTCCATAGCTCACATCATTTAGTTCAAAATATTGAAAACTTCCAGCAGCTTCTCCATAAGGTCCCGTAATATTTTGACTCCAAGAATTAGCACCCGATTTACATGCGTTGTTTACTCCTCCAACACTTCCAGCAGTCCAATCACTACAATCATTGAATAAAACTGTTGGATCGGGTACAGGGTTCATTTCATCTACATCCAATATCCCATCATTATCATCGTCTAAATCATCTGCATCAGACACACCATCACAATCTGAATCTGTAGTAACTACTACCTCAGTAGTTGCTGCCCCGTCAACGCCGCTATAACAATCATTTGCTGCATTATAAAAGGCTGCATAATAGGTGCCACCCGATACCTTTGTTGCGTCTGCTACTTTATTAGCTGTTGTTGCCGGGGTGCCAGTATGCCAAGTAACGGTTGTATTTGCCAAACCATTGTTGGCAGTAATGGTTGTTAAATCTGCTGTAGTGGTTGGACAGGTGTTTGTTGCTGTAGTTGCCGATAAGTTTGGAGGATTTAAACCTGCTGGGCAAGTATAACATCTTTCACTGTTTATTAGAACAGCATCTACATTTAAATACGTATTACCACTATTTCCTACAAGACGAATATATTTATACATTCCTGTACGAGTAGCTGGTATGGTATAACTTACATCGCTATAAGCCGATCGATTGAACCCATTAATTAAGGTAGGGTCTGAAGTTGTCCAAGTTGTACCATCTTCACTATATTGTAAATAAATACCATCACTACGAGTATCATTATATTTTGCGGTGATGGTAATTTCTGCTCCTCCACTAAAAACATTAGCATATCCTATGATAGTAGCTCTGTTGGTAGCTGTACTCGTGGTATAAACTGACGCTCCATTTCCATTTGGCGCACCTATTGGATTGTTTGATGCATTATTTGTATAACCTCCTGTACTTGTTGTTGCATATTGATTACTTCCTACAATACCAAACTCACAAGAATTTATTCCTAAAGTAGGAATTGGATCGGGCGTTGTCACTTCATTTGAAGCCACTGTTATTGCATAGGTTCCTGAACCACTATTGGCATTTTCCCATAAATTAGGTAAAACACTTGTTGTTGCCGTTTTATCATCAGCTAAAACAATAGTATAGGTGCCATTATCTAAGGTAGGAATAGCATAGCTACCATTGGTTTCTACAGGAGCAGAAAACAATACGGCATTAGAAGCATCTACCACATTTGCGTACAAACCTGTTGGCAAACCTGCTTCACTTTCTGTTCCGTCTTTTATGCCATTTGAAAAAGTACCGCCACCAATACCTGCATCATTAAAAATTGAAGCATTGTACATTGCACATTCTTGATCTATTATTTGAACAGCGTCTACATTCAAATATGTGTTACCACTATTACCAACAAGACGAATATATTTATACATTCCTGTTCGAGTAGCTGGCACGGTATAACTTACATCGCTATAAGCTGATCGATTGAACCCATTAATTAAGGTAGGGTCTGAAGTTGTCCAAGTTGTACCATCTTCACTATATTGTAAATAAATACCATCACTACGAGTATCATTATATTTTGCGGTGATTACCACTTCAACTCCTCCACTAAAACTATCTGCATATTCTAGTATAGTAGCTCTGTTGGTAGCTGTACTTGCTGTATAAACAGATGCTCCATTTCCATTTGGCGCACCTATTGGATTGTTTGATGCATTATTTGTATAACCTCCTGTACTAGCTATAACATATTGTGTGTTTTCTACAACTCCGAATTCACAAGAATTGATTCCTAAAGTAGGAATTGGATCTGGGGTTGTCACTTCATTTGAAGCCACTGTTATTGCATAGGTTCCTGAACCACTATTGGCATTTTCCCATAAATTAGGTAAAACACTTGTTGTTGCCGTTTTATCATTAGCTAAAACAATAGTATAGGTGCCATTATCTAAGATAGGTATAGCGTAGCTACCATCTGCTTTTACTGGAGCAGAAAACAATACGGTATTAGAAGCATCTACCACATTTGCGTACAAACCTGTTGGCAAACCTGCTTCACTTTCTGTTCCGTCTTTTATGCCATTTGAAAAAGTACCACCACCAATACCTGCATCATTAAAAATTGAAGCTTGGTACATACCACATTTTTCTTCTGTTACTTTTACTGCATCTATTACTAATAAAGAAGATGTTCCTCCAGCTGGAGTTAATTTTATATATTTATAATCTCCCGTTAAACTTGTAGGCACTGTATAGTTGATTGTTTCATAATCTCCTCCCGCATAAGCTGAAGGTATAAATTCTGATGAAGGTGTAGTATAGGTTGTTCCGTCTTCAGATACCGAAATAGAAAAACCTCTTGTATACGTTGCATTTGACCAACGACGTGCTTTAATTTCAATGTCCGTACCTCCTGAAAATGTGTTTTCATATTCTAAAGCAGTTGATGTCGTATTATAGATACTAACTCTATTTGCAATTACATCTGTAGCTGCATTAACGATATCTGCCTCACCAACAACACCTCCTGTAGACCCCCAACTTGCATTACCATTACCTACTGCTGATGCTACGTATTGAATATTATTAATTTCTCCATTATGACATTTTAAACGCCAGAACGCATTAAATGTATTGTCTGGGTATGCTGCTAACACATTTGTAATTCCCGCATTTGCTGGCCCAAAGTCTGAATCATTTGTATCTACAGCATCATCTAAACCATCTGAATCTGCATCGTTATTGGCTAAAGTAATTCCTGCTTCAACAGTATCAGTAATACCATCACCATCGGATTCTGTATCTAAATAATCTGGAATTCCATCTTCGTCTGTATCTATTGGTGTTATTCCTGAAGTAGCTGTATAGGCAGAATTTAAACCATCGTTTGTTTGGTAGGTTGCAGCTGTATCTGTATTTGGTACGATATACCCACCGGTGGTTTGTGCCTCAATATTATCTGGGATACCGTCGCCGTCAGAATCTAAGTCTAAATGATTTTGAATACCATCGTTATCTGTATCAACAGTGCAAACAGGGATTATATTTAAACTAAATTCTATAATTTCCAAAAAATTTCGAGATCCATTATTTCCCGAGTTCTGCACTCTTATGTATCTAATATTTCCTTGATCTACGTTTATTGTTAAAGGTGTAGTAGGTAAACTTCCTCCTAATTGATGAGAATGTGTTGCATTAGTCTGAGCTGTAGTCAAATCATTCCCTGAAAATGCCGTATTAGAAAATAACATATACGCGTTATCCAACGAGCCTGCAAGCCTCGGTCTTATAGTAATATCGTCTACATTTACATGTTCTCCTAAATCAACTTCCCACCAATCTGTAGTGGTTGATCCTGAAGTAATAGAAGTTGTTGATGTATTGCCATCTATAGCCCTACTTGCCACATAAGTAGTAGAAAAATCACTTATTTGACGCGCTGTAGCCTGAGACATATCAAATGCCTCACCTGCACAAGGTGATTCAATCGTATCTAAAATACCATCATTATCATCGTCTAAATCCTTTGAATCAGTTATGCCATCGCCATCAGTATCCTTAATAATGGATACGATTATTTTTTCTTCACATACTGCTGTACTTGTACCCGCAGCATTACCAGATAATGTTATTTCATAATCTACATCTGGGAGTACGTTTAATGCAGCTAAATTATTAACTGTCAATTCTCCTGTAGTTGCATTAATTGTCAAAGCACTACCCAAAGAAGGTCTTGAGCTCACTATAGCAAAATCAGAAATAGTACCTCCTTGTGCATCTACAATAGCATTTCCGGGGTCAGAAACTCCTACAATAGCGTCTGATGCTTGAAAGGGAAGACTTAAAGCAAATGTTTGGTTTGGCACAAAAGATGGAGCAATAAAATTAGGTACAAATGCTTCCACAACACCATTGCTTCCTGCTGAAGCATCGCCAACTGCTGTTGCCCCTAAAACGCTTGTTGTTACCACAGCTGGCAAAGTGCTTGTTGCCAAAATTTTACCCCCAGAGCCACCACCACCAGATCCATGTACTCCAGCACTTTGACCTCTAGACCCATTGGCTGTAACAGCTAACGCATCATTATAGGTAGTGATATCTAAAATAATGGTACCTCCAGCGCCACCACCACCGCCACCATCTCCATTTTGAGATGCTGGAGAAATGGTTTCTCCATTGGATATAATGTCATTTCCATTGGCAGTGATAGCATTGGCTTGTATAAATACTATTCCTCCTCCATTGGCACCATCAGACGAAGACCCATTATTTTGTTCTCCACCACCACCGGCTCCGCCAAGAATTATAGGTTGACCGTAATTGAAACAGCCAAAATCACTCGTACCCCCTTGACTCAAATTATTTTGATCGCTACCATAATCACCTCCGTTACCTGCACTACCTGCGTTCGAACCTCCGCCACCGCCATTATTCACGCCCATTCCAGCTCCTCCTCCATTACCGGCATGTCCTCTACCTGAAGCATGGGCTGTACCCTGTGTAATTACAATTCCTTCTCCTTTTAACAATCCGCCAGTTCCTGAATAAGTGCCCGCTGAAGACTTACCGTAATCTCTAGAATTACCAGAAGATCCTCTATTTCCTCCTCGAAAACCTTGTGTTGAAACATCAATATCTGCATTTAACACTAAATTGTTTGCTAACACGCCTACAATACCTCCTGTAGCTCCATTCCAAGGCATTGCTTCCAACTTACTGCTAACGGTAGTAGTCGTTTCTCCTGTATAATCTGGCATACGCACCAACTGTACCTTGCCATTTACAGGGTCTAAATCAACGATAATATTCTCATTAAAGGTGATTGTACTTCCACTTACTGCGGTAATGGTTAGTAATTGTTGTGAACCAACACCATTCATATCAGTGATAGTACCATAGGTAGCATTTTCAGTAGTTATCATTTCTGCTCCCTGCATTTGAATTAACAAGGCCTTATCTCCTACCGCAAAAGGTGTTGATGCCCCCGTTGTTGACCCAATGGTAACATTTTTTGACGATACGTTTATGTTTGAAACTGGGGCATAGGTATTCACTACACCTCCAATACTTGATTGCAAATTATAGCTGTATCCTATTAATTCATCAAAACAATAACCACCAACCTCTAAAAGCCAATCGCCATCACTCCCCGTAATATTCGTAGAAGCATTTACTTTTACCCCTAAACTTTTCTCCAAATACGCTACAGCTAGCCTTCCTTTTTTGCCCTTTCCAAATTCACAACCATAAATATTGATGTGCTTAACCGTTGCTTTTTCAAGCTTCAATTCATTAGTGAAAAATGATGCTATAGCATCAGCATTTAACCAACTACCATTGATAAGCAACTCCCCTGAACGACCATGACTAAACAAATGAAATAGTTGAGCATCTTTATTTAAATTAGCCTCCAACACGTCACTATCTACTACTGCAACATCAATAAAAAAGTTAGTTGGTAACTTTTCATGCGTTCCATTTTTTGCCATTATATTAAAATGGCATACCGCTATTAATAATAATGCAGGTATTAGCTTTATTAATTGTATATTTAATTTCACTTATTTTTATTTCATTGCCGCTGATAACATAGCCTAAATGTTACCATAATTCAGCCTATTTTTTTCAGTGTATTTTTAATTATATTTCTGAAATGAAAAAATTCAGTTCATTGAGATATATTTGATTGATTTTTATAACAAACTCTTTGGAATTATGAGATTATAACAAAAGTTAACCCTACCTAAACATTATATATGTATAGCTTATTGTTTATCTCTGAATATAATTTCATAATAAAGAGGTCTGTAGTGTTTTATTTTTTACAAAATAAGTTTTTTCTTACATACAACAACTATAAATATGACTAATTATTATATATAGTCAGTAAAAACATCATTTTTTGGGGCGAATAGCTATAAATACCCTTTAATGAGCTACATACAAGAGTAAAAAAAACACTACAAACCGTTAGACAACGACCAAAACAGGCTGCCTTTGCAAACTATTTTAACTAAATATCTACATGAAAAACTCTATTATATTAAACCCTGTTTTCTAATTAGTATAGTCGTTATTAGGTTTTAAAATGAGTTTAAACCAACATATGCCGAGCACTAGTAAAAAGGTGCAGTTTTATCAGCTCTTAAGGCGCTAACCATATTTATTATTCTTTATAATGATGATTTTTTGTTTAGCTGAATTAAAAACTCTAGCGTTGCTCGCATTACAATTTCCTTTTATTGAATCATTGAGGGAAGGGCTAAGCTCGTTTTGTATTGTAATTAGAATATATAAAGCTAATAAAAATCAGCTCTTTTTGGCGCATTAAAAAAGGTCAAGATGCTCATTAAAGCAACTTGACCTCTTCTCAATAAACAACCAATTAATCTATTTTTCAGACTTCAAAACCTCATCGCGCACAAACAATGTGTATTGAATTTTGTCACGAACAAATTAAATATTTAAGTATAGGTAGCCAACTTTTGACTTATTAACTCCTTCTTTATTCACATATTTAATTATGTAATAATAAATGCCTGGAGGTAAACTAGCTTCCTTTGCAATCACTTCTCGACCATTAGAAATACCTCTAAAGACATTTTCATTATTATCATAGCCTTGCTGTTGAAATACGATAACTCCCCATCTGTTGTAAAGGGTTACCAAATTATCTGTATAATGCTCGATATTACGAATTTTAAAAGCACTTCCTTCTACATTTGCCGACACTAAATCACTCATTATTTCTATATCACAGCTTGAACCTGTTGGCGGTGTACCTCCAATAGAACTGCAACCATCTAGTGCATCAGTACCAGCAGAAATTTCTTCTTTATCTGATATGCCATCACCATCTGTATCAACATTAACAGGATCAGAACCGATTTCAGCTTCCTGTTTATTTGTTAATCCGTCATTGTCACAGTCTGAAGATTTCCATGATTCACTTACAGCCTGAATGTTTTGAATTGCATAATTATAATCACAACCATTAAAAGGATCAGTACCGTTTAATATTTCATCTGCATTGGTTACGCCATCACCATCAGCATCATCATCAGCATCAAGGTTACAATCTGCCCCTGAATTATTTGGAGCACAAGAATCAGTAGGACTAGATGTACCGTCTGGAATTGCTGCCGTATTTGGATCGTCAATATTATTCACCTCTTCAGCATCAGTTAAACCATCACCGTCTGTATCAGCATTGTTTAGATCAGTACCATTATCAATTTCTTGAGCATTGGTTAATCCGTCACCATCACAATCTAATGCCAACCAATCGGTAGTTGGCGTTTCATTTTGATTGGCAACTAGTAAATCACATGAATCGATTGCACTGGTATTATCCATTACCTCTTGGCCATCACTCACACCATCACCATCGCTATCTGCACTTAATGGGTCTGTTCCTAGTGCTTCTTCTTCTCCATTTGTTAAACCATCTCCATCACAATCAGCTGTTGGTAATGTTGAACACAACCCAATATCAATAGTAATCATCCCTTGCATTGATGCTCTACCCTCATTATCAGATACGGTATAAGCCACTGGAGTCGTACTACCCACAAACCCTGCCTCAGGCATAAATGTAACTTCACCTGTAGTTCCATCTATAGTCCACAACCCTTCCCCTGGTACAGTTAAGGTTTTACCGTCAGTAGACAATACAGCTCCTGCTGGTGGATTTACGAAAGTCACGCTCGTTGTATCTAATGTTCCATCAACATCGCTATCATTAGCTAAAACAGCCACTGATACTGGCATATCTTGATAACCAATCGCCGTATCATTTTGTGCTAGTGGCACATCATTAACAGCATCTATCATTGCGTTTATAGTAGCTGGTTCTGACACCAAACCGTCATTATCAGCCACCGTATATTGAATTGGTGTTACAACTCCATTAAAATCACCCTCTGGTGTAAAAGTCATCGCACCTGTAAGAGGATCTATAGTCCATACACCTTCTCCTGGTACGGTTAAGGATTTACCGTCGGCAGACAATGTAGCTCCTGCTGGTGGATTTACGAAAGCCACACTCGTAGGATCTATGCTACCGTCAACATCTGTAGCGCTTCCTATTACATCAATTTCTAAATTTGTGTCTTCTGTTCCTGTAATAGTTTGACTAGTAAGTACTGGCTGATCATTAACAGCTGCTATGGTTACCTCCACTGTTCCTGGTTGCGAGACTAATCCATCTGTATCTGCAACAGTATACTCTATTGTGGTTGCCACACCATTAAAATCATCTTCAGGAGTAAAGGTCATTTTACCTGTTACTGCATCTATTGTCCATATGCCTTCTCCTGGTACTACTACCATTTTTCCATCGGCCGATAATGTTGCCCCTACTGGAGGATTTACAAAAGTAACACTCGTTGGGTCTAATTGGTTTTCGGCATCTTTATCATTTGCTAGTACATCAATCTCTACTGGCATATCTTCTGTTCCCGTAACCATATCATCTTCTATAACTGGAGCATCATTTACTGGCGACAAAGTAACACTTAATGTTGCTGGATCTGACACCAAACCGTCATTATCAGCCACCGTATATTGAATTGGCGTTGCTGTACCATTAAAATCATCCTCTGGTGTAAAAGTCATCGCACCCGTAACAGGATCTATAGTCCATACGCCTTCACCTGGTACGGTTAAGGATTTACCGTCAGCAGACAATGTAGCTCCTGCTGGTGGCATATAAAAAGCCACACTTGTTGCATCAATGGATCCATCTACATCACTATCATTGATTAAAACATCTACCGTTACAGGTGTATCTTCCAACCCTGTAACCATATCATCTGCCATTCTTGGTGCATCATTTACTGGTGTTACCGTAATATTGATAACCGATGCTACTGGAGACACCTCATTATTATCATTCATTACAGTGTAGCCAACTGGACTTACATCGCCATTAAAATCATCTTCAGGAGTAAAGATTACAGCTCCTGTTGTTGGGTTTACCGTCCAAACGCCCTCTCCTGGCACCGTTAACGTTTTTCCATCAGCAGCCAATGTTGCACCTGCTGGTGGGTTTACCAAAGTAACACTAGTGGGATCTAAATCATTATCTACATCACTATCGTTTGCCAATACATCAATTTCTAATGGGGTATCTTCTGATGTTGTACCCATATCATTTTCTACATGAATAGGATCGTCTATACTGGTAATTGTTAAATTAATCATTGCTTCATTAGACACCAGACCATCGGTATCTGCTACAGTATAACCCACTGGAGTAAGAGCACCATTAAAATTACTTTCAGGGGTAAATGTTATTTCGCCTGAAGTAGGGTTTATTTCCCAAACACCCTCTCCTGGTACGGTTAAAGTTTTGCCATCAGGCGACAATGTTGCCCCTGTTGGAGTAGATACAAAACTAACACTTGCTGGATTTAAACTGTTTTCAGGGTCATTATCATTCGCTAAAACAGCTATACTAACTGGCGTATCTTCAGGTGAAGATAAGGCTTCATCTGCCGCCACCGGCACATCATTAACAGGACTTAAACTTACATTCACTACTGAAGGCTGTGAAACCTGCCCACTGTCATCTTCTACAGTATATTCAACTGGAGTAGCCGCACCATTAAAATTAGCCTCTGGTGTAAAAGTCATCTCCCCAGTTGTTGGGTTAATAGTCCACACTCCTTCTCCTGGTACCGTTAAAGTCTTTCCATCAGTTGATAATGTTGCACCTGCTGGAGAATTAACAAAAATTACAGTAGTTGGATCTAATGTACCATCTACATCAGTATCATTATCAAGTACATCAATAGATACTGGTGCATCTTCAGTACCTGTAACCGTATCTCCTGCTACTGCTGGCGCATCGTTCACTGGAGATACTGTAACCGCTATCGTTCCTGGGTTGGAAGTATTACCTCCTTCATCATCAACGGTATATTGTATTGGTGTAGCTGTACCATTATAGTTAGCTTCCGGTGTAAACGTAATTTCGCCTGTTGCAGCATCTATTGTCCAAACCCCTTCCCCTGGTACCGTCAAGGTATTACCATCAGGAGACAAGGTTGATCCCGTTGGTGGGGTTACAAATGCAACACTGGTTGGGTCTATTGCATCATCAACATCGGTATCATCAGCTAATACATTTACTACTATTGGTGAATCTTCAGTAACAGTTGCAGTATCATCAGCCGCTGCCGGCGGATCGTTAACTGGGTTCACTGTTACTGTTACGGTTGCCGTATGACAGGTTTGTGGAGTTTCTGTATCACAAACTTCATACGTAAATGTATCAGTTCCATTATAATTTGCATTAGGAGTATATGTTACTGTGCCGTCGGGGTTTTGAACTACCGTTCCGTTAGCAGGTTGTGTAAGCGTAACTGTTGCATCACTTGGCACATCCATATCGTTTCCTAATATATCTATTGTTGCCGAACCATCTTCATCAACACTTGCTGTATCGTCTTCTACTTCAAAGATTGAACATGACTTAACATTGGCATCAGTTGCTGCTGCATATAATGTGCCGCCATCAGTGTTTACGGTGTTGTTAGCTGTACCACTATCTGCTGAAGACTCTAAACTATCAGCAAAACCATTGGTGCCATAAGGCCCCGCTACCGTTAATACCTCACCATCGGTTACGCTTGTATCGGCCTCGCTTAAATCGCTACAGCCATCGTTATCACTGTCGGCATCTAAATGGTTGGGGATAAAATCATTATCGATATCATCAGGGTTTGTTAATGGATTATTATCGCCATCAGAATTAGAATCTTCAACAGTATCTAATATTCCATCATTATCATCGTCTAAATCACAAGCATCTCCTATGCCATCACCATCGGTATCTGTAATTGACGCATAATTACCCGCATCACCACAACATTCAGTATTTGCGCTTGCTGTTTGTGAATCACCAACGGTTTGTCCTGTTCCTGCTATCGTTGGAATACCATCAGCATTCACTGTAGTTCCCAGATTTTGCTGTACCCCTGTTGTTGAAATACCGTTATAATCGGCACCAGAATTTCCGCCAGGTAGTGTTGACGTTGCTAAATTAGAATAAGCAATTGACGTTGAACCACCCTCTATAGCATCAGGACAACCGTCACCGTCACTATCTAAATCTAATCTGTTTGGTATACCATCTTTATCAAAATCTTCAGTAGTACAGGTTACATTTACTAAGTATATTTCTCTCCAAATTGTCTCTTGACCACCACCGGAAGTACCAGTCAAATTAGTTAAAGAAAAAGATTTGACATTTCTTAATGTGGGAAATGAAACAACAAAAGGATTCCCTGCAGGACCTTCTGGCACTACGATATTATTTTGCGAGTATAGAACAGTACCTTGAGCATCATATAATTTTAGATTTTCTATCGTTCCGACACTACCTCCATCAGTAAGAATAGATCCTGCATTGTTATATATTTTAAGCTCTTTAACAAAATCTAAAGGATTTGTATACATATATGTCACTGTACCCGTAATAGCATCGGGCGAGCTAGCTGGTTGTGTTCCTCCATAAGTTGATAAACTTCCGTCATGTGTTTTTGACAATTCTCTACCCGAAGGGAAGGCATTAACTTGGGTAGTATCATAACTAGATGAATCTGGTGAACGATCTATTTTAATATTTTCACACAAAAGTTCATCAGCATCTAAAATACCATCATTATCATCATCTAAATCACAAGCATCGCCTATACCATCACCATCGGTATCAGTTATTGCAGGATAATTTTCTGCATCTTTACAACATTCGGCATCTGTACTTCCTGTTTGTGAATCACCAACGGTTTGTCCTGTTCCTGCTATCGTTGGAATACCATCAGCATTGACTGTAGTTCCTAAGTTCTGTTGTATTCCAGTTGTAGCTGTACCATTATAATTAGCACCTGAGTTTCCGCCTGGTAAACTTGATGTACTTAAATTTGCATACGCTATTGATGTTGAACCACCTTCTATGGCATCAGAGCAACCATCGCCATCACTATCTAGATCTAAGTGATCAAAAATACCATCGCCATCGGTATCTTGATTCGTTTCTGAACCAAGAGCTACATGATAAGCGGCTGCATTTGCCGCACTTCCTTGATACACACGACTAAGTAATGAAATACTACTAATTCCATTAGGGTCATATATCGTATAATAACCTCCAGAAGCACTATAAGCAATAGTTCCTCCACCGATACTATCGTCAATATTCATACTAGAAGACATATTTGCAGGATCAAAGACATGAAAGTTTGTACTTCCGTTAAGAATTAAACTAAAGCCCTCACTAGAAGTAGCATTAAATTCTCCTAAATGATCATTAAAAACGGCTCTTACACGTAAATATTTTTGTGGTACATCAAAACTATAATCAAAACGTTGTACACCATTAACAGGTTGACCATTGTTAGTTCCTGTGTTGTATAAATACCCATCTACACTAGCAGCTGAATTATAAACTACAGTAGCTGAACCGCCAGTATAATTAGCCGTTACATTAACCGTTGCTCCATCTAATAAAGTTGTAGGTGTATTATATGATACACCATTATTTAATGTACTAGGCATATTAAGTTTGGTATAATCGATACCTATATTACCTTCATCTACATCTAAAATACCATCATTATCATCATCTAAATCGCAAGCATCGCCTATACCATCACCATCGGTATCAGTTATTGCAGGATAATTTTCTGCATCTTTACAACATTCGGTATCTGTACTTCCTGTTTGTGAAGCACCAGCGGTTTGTCCTGTTCCTGCTATTGTTGGAATACCATCAGCATTGACTGTATTTCCTAAATTTTGCTGAACGCCTGTTGATACGATTCCATTATATCCTGTTCCTGAATTTCCGCCAGGTAAACTTGATATTACTAAATTTGAATAAACTATTGATGTTGAACCACCTTCTATGGCATCAGAGCAACCATCGCCATCACTATCTAGATCTAAATGATCAAAAATACCATCGCCATCGGTATCTTGATTCGTTTCTGAACCAAGAGCTACATGATAAGCGGCTGCATTTGCCTCACTTCCTTGATAAATACGACTAAGTAATGAAATACTACTAATTCCATTAGGGTCATATATCGTATAATAACCTCCAGAGGTACTATAAGCAATAGTTCCTCCACCAATACTATCGTCAATATTCATGGTAGAAGACATATTTGCGGGATCAAAGACATGAAAGTTATTACTTCCGTTAAGAATTAAACTAAACCCTTCACTAGAAGTAGCATTAAATTCTCCAAAATGCTCATTAAAAAGAGCTCTTACACGTAAATATTTTTGTGGTACATCAAAACTATAATCAAAACGTTGTACGCCATTAACAGGTTGACCATTGTTAGTTCCTGTGTTGTATAAATACCCATCTATACTAGCAGCTGAATTATAAACTACAGTAGCTGAACCGCCAGTGTACTTAGCCGTTACATTAACCGTTGCTCCATCTAATAAAGTTGTAGATGTATTATATGACACACCATTATTTAATGTACTAGGCATATTAAGTTTGGTATAATCAATACCTATATTACCTTCATTTACATCTAAAATACCATCATTATCATCATCTAAATCACAACCATCTCCTATGCCATCACCATCGGTATCAGTGATTCCTGCATAATTTTCGGCATCTTTACAACATTCGGTATCTGTACTTCCTGTTTGTGAAGCACCAGCGGTTTGTCCTGTTCCTGCTATTGTTGGAATACCATCAGCATTGACTGTAGTACCTAAATTTTGCTGAACGGCTGTCGATACGATTCCATTATATCCTGTTCCTGAATTTCCACCAGCCAAACTTGACGTACTTAAATTTGCATACGCTATTGCGGTTGAACCACCTTCTATGGCATCTGGGCATCCATCACCATCGCTGTCTAGGTCTAAGTGATTGGGTATACCATCATTATCGGTATCTGTTAAACATGATGATGAATTTTCACTTTCTATTAATAGACGGATACCATCTAGCGCCATATATTCAAAATTAAAGGCTGTTCCATCATTATCTGTACTATAAACTAAAGTTTGAGAAGTGGCTGTTGCTGTAAAAACCATAGTTTCTTCCATCCAAACTTGATTCCCTTCTCCTTTAAAATCCATAGCCGTACTATAAAGAGTCTCCGAACCAAATTGAACCTTCCATCTTGCTTTTTGATTTACATTAACGGGTGTAGTTCCTTCAACTCCTGCATTTGCTTGATAAAATTTCAAGGTATATTCCTTACCTACTGTAAGACCTGTAACAGTAGTACTAAACCCTTCAAAAGATCCATCAGAAATCCATCCTCCTACAAAAACACCTCCATCTGGTGATGCTGATAATCCGTCTGCCATTCCTGCCCAAGTACCAGAACCTGTCGTAGGCATAGGACTTACCCATGAATCTAAAGAACCCTGTGTGTTTACCCAACCAGAACCTCCACTAGTAATATCACTATTAAAAGTATCATTACTCGCAATAGAAGCTAAGGTTTCAAAACTACCGTCTGCATTAAAATCAAAAGAAATTAATTCGTATGAAGTACATTCAGCTGTATCTAAAATACCATCATTATCATCATCTAAATCACAAGCATCGCCTATACCATCACCATCGGTATCAGTTATTGCGGGATAATTGTTTGCTTCTTTACAACATTCGGTATCTGTACTTCCTATTTGTGAATCGCCGGCTGTTTGTCCTGTTCCTGCTATCGTTGGAATACCATCAGTATTGACTGTAGTCCCTAAATTTTGTTGTACACCTGTTGCTACTAATCCATTATAATTAGCACCTGTATTTCCGCCAGCAATAGTAGATGTGCTTAAATTAGAATAAGCAATTGATGTTGACCCTCCTTCTATAGCGTCTGGGCAACCATCCCCGTCACTATCTAAGTCTGTTTCATTTGGAATTCCATCTGCATCGAAATCACATAAAGGATAAGATAATGTTGTTGTGTAAATAATAAAATCATCAAATACAATCTGACCCCCGGCTGGAGCATTATAAAAATATACCCTTATATAATAAGTAGTGTTTGACTCCAATCTATATGGATTAGGTAACGCAACATAATTAAATCCTTTGGTAGAAGTACTTGGAGGTAAAGAATTGTAATTATCAATCAACGTTGTGTAATTAGAAAAATTAGAATCTGTTGAAATTTGCATACTATAATCATATGGATAATACCCCAGTCCTATTGCTCCTCCATCATACCAATTACCATATTGAGAAAAATAAGTATAACCAATATCATTATCAGTTGTAACCGAAACTTCTACATAATCATTATTTGATATGGAAGTGGATAAAGAATTATTATTAACATCATTAACTCTCATTGCTTTTGTAGGATAAAATCCTATATCTTTTGTAACCCCAGAACCTGATATTAAATCTGATGCTGAAGTAAAAACTGAAGACGGTGTTGAAGCTGAATATGTATTATCATTAAAGGTCCAGTATGTTATAAAATTATAATTTAAATTTGAAAGATCACATTCCAACGAATCCAGTATCCCATCATTATCATCATCTAAATCACAACCATCGCCTATACCATCACCATCGGTATCAGTTATTGCGGGATAATTGTTTGCTTCTTTACAACATTCGGTATCTGTACTTCCTATTTGTGAATCGCCGGCTGTTTGTCCCGTTCCTGCTATCGTTGGAATACCATCAGTATTGACTGTAGTCCCTAAATTTTGTTGTACACCTGTTGTTGCTGTACCGTTGTAATCTGTTCCTGTGTTTCCACCAGGAAGTGCTGATGTAACTAGGTTAGAAGCCATAATTGATGTTAAACCGCCTTCTGTAGCATCTGGACAACCATCGCCGTCTGAATCTAAATCTAAGGTGTTTTTAATTCCATCGCCATCGGTATCACAATCACTTCTAGCAAATATGGAATAAGCCATCCAATCTCCAGTCCCAACACTAAAAGATTCAATTTTAAGCTCTGTGATTATGGTATTACCAACTCCTTTTAATAAAGTACTTTGATCGGGAATTCCTGATGCTTCCAATCTACTTGTTGTTGCATCATAAGTTGATGGTGATGCATATCCATAATCTACTACTTCAATAAGATTACCAGCTGGAGTCCCTCCATTTATAGTAAAGTTAAAATATGCATTTGGTGAATTGCTATGATCCATATCAAAAACATGAAATGCTATTTCATCTATTGGAATTCCTGGAGAAAAAGTAGCGGTAATCTCTACTGTCCCCCCTTGTGTTCTTACCCACTTATCTCCTCCTCGTAAATTTATAGAATAAGACACTTGACCATCTGTATATGTTCTTTCATTAGTAAGAGTCTCAAAACTATTACCACCCAAAGTTACGTCTACCACACTTTCTGTAAATCCTTTCCAAACTCCGTCTGTATTTTGAGCAATATACCCCCCACATTCTTCGTCTATATCTTTTATTCCATCGTTATCATCGTCTAAATCGCAAGTATCAGCATAACCATCGTCATCACTATCTATAAGCGAAGTATTAATTGTTGCATCACAACAGTCAGCTTCTGTTACAACTATACTTGTGGTCGGCCCAAAACAATCGTTTGTAATATCATGAAAAGCCCCATAGTAAGTACCACTACTAACGCTAGTAGCCGTAGAAACTAAATTGTCATTATTTGCGAATTCAGAAGTATGCCATGTTAACTCAATATTGCCAGAAGATGGGGTATTAGTTGCTGTAATTGTCGTCAAATCACCCTCTTGATTTGGACATGATGCCGCTAGTGTAGATGCACTTAAAGTTGGGTCATCATCACCAACGCCACAAATTGTTGATTGACAAATAGCAAGTAAAGAGCCGCTTTCAAACCCTGAACCTTCAATCGTTAATGTTGTATAAGCAGCTGCTGCTGAAATTTTAAAGTTTCCACCACCGCCACCAGCATCACCTGGAGGAGCTCCATTCCCTGATACTATTTCGTTTCCATTTATTGTAGAAAAACAAGACCCAAGATCTGTAACCGTTGCAGGAGCACCATCTACATTAAAAATGAAATTCTCATTTTGATTGGTTCCTGCTGCTGTAATAACAATAATCATATTATTGACAGGCTCACTAAATGTTAAGGTTTCTCTCCAAAACCCTGCATTACCTACATAAAGTGCCCCTGGATGAGTAGTTGCTTCAGAAGAGCCTGTACATGCAGTCAGCGAACCATTATAACTAGAAACAGACCCTGAATAACTTGTTGTTATTCCTATGCCATTTATAGTAACAGTACCAGAAGCAGGTATATTAGCTGTCGAAGAGCATACCTGTGCTTGCAATGAAGTAGTTACACCTCCTAAAAACAATAAACACAATACAAATTTAAATTGCAATTTATAATTTAAAAAGAACTTCATTTTTTTATTATTAAGATTCGTTGTTTTCATTTCTAATTCTTTTATGTTTTTAATCAAATTACAATCTCATTTATTTTATAATCGCAATAAACTCATTAGGTCTATTGTTTTGTTGTTCTATGTCTGTACAGCTTATTGCATCACGACATCTATTTATTAATTGTGATTCACCATAGTCTCGTGCTATTAATCTGTTTACAGCAATACCTTTTGCTTGATGGCATCTATATTGTAAAAACCCATCACCATTTTTTCTTGTGATGTTCGTAGAAGCGTTTACTTTTACATTCAAATGTTTTTCTAAATACACAACAGCTTGTTTGCCTTGCTCTCCTTTGGCAAACTCGCAACCGTAAATATTGACACTTTTGAATTGAGCATTTTGGCTTACAAATTGTGAATTCAAGAATGATACAATGGCTTTTGCATCTTTCCATTCGCCTTGAATCATTAATTCTTGTGAACGGTCATGAGAAAACAAATCAAACCCACAAGAATCATTATTATACTTTGCCTTTAATAAATCAGTAGCTGATACTGAATCGGCAAGAAAAGAACTAGGGACGAACGTTGCATCTACAACACTTTTTGCCAATACATCTAACTGACAAACTAGCATTAAAATTAATAGCGATATTAACTTTACTAATGGTGTGTATTGTTTCATAATTATTTGTTTTATTCGTTTTTGTAAAAACATTTGAGCCACAAATTAAATGAACCCATTACTTTTTGTTTGTTGAAAACATTTAAACCACCTCGTAAACCCTTTAAACTACCTTTTGCTTTCGACCAATGGATTTGACATTTCTATATAGCCATGAAGAAATGTTTGATTCTTTTCACTGAATTCGCCTGATATGCAACACCCATAGGGCCAGAATTTGTTTGTAATAGTCTCTTTTAACCCCTATTTATTGAAGAATTTAAAAGGATCGTTTAGCGATTATAGTTTCTTTAGCGTGTTTCCTACAATCTTTAGGTTAGACCTTGACAAACCAATCAGGGCTAAAAAACATCAGTAAGAACACCTAATGAAGCAGAACATTTAAAATTACTTTTTCGCTAAAAATTTTCTGATGACTAAACTCAAAGTAGAAGTAATTGTTTCTCATTTACATTTATTAAGTTTTTTCTTACAATATTAACTTTTGTTTAAGCTAAATATTATATAATAAGTAAGAAATAACATGTAAATATTTTGTAGCATCATATATTTTAAGACTGCACTGTATCCTATCAATTCAAAATTCATCAATAGCTTATACATAATATTGACATCATTTTACAAAGCCTATATACCTATAAAATGTTACTGTTTTTTTTATTCACCTACATGCACAACATTTTTAACTGTAACCTAATAGTTTTGCACGTAAGGGGTTAGATGGAATACAAAAAAAATCAAGTCATTGATGTTCAATGACTTGATTTTTTATTTATTATGGCTTTAAAACTTGTTTAGCGCCTTATACACCTTAATGCTACGCTACTAATAGCATATACTACCTTGGACAATTATCGGTTTATATACAGGTAACCAACTTTTGTTCTGGCCACACCATCTTTATTAACATAATAAATGGTGTAATAATAAACGCCTACCGGTAAACCCTCTTCTTTTTTAATTGTCTCTCTTCCTTTAGAAACACCTTTAAAAGCATTTTCTTTATTATCATAACCTTCCGTTTGATAAACAATAACACCCCACCTATTATAAATGGTTACTTTATTTTGTGGATAATGCTCAATATTACGAATAGTGAAAACACCTCCTTCTGCATCTGCCGAAATCAAATCGCTTATGATTTCTATATCACAATCAGATCCTAATGGTGGTGTGCCGCCAACAGAACTACAACCGTCTAATGGATCAGTACCCGCAGTTAACTCATCATTGTCGCTTATACCATCACCATCAGTATCACTATTGATAGGGTCTGTACCTATCTCGATCTCTTCTTGATTTGATAATCCGTCACCATCACAGTCTAGCGCATTCCAAGATTCACTTACTAAGGCAATATCTTGACTTAAAGCACTATAATCACAAGCATCAAGAGGATCTGTTCCATTTAACACCTCTTCGCCATTGGTTACTCCATCTCCGTCAGTATCACAAGCTGCCCCAGAGCTATCAGGATCGCATGGATTTATTGGACTAGATACACCCGAAGGTACGCCGGGAGTAGCGGGGTCATCAATATTATGTACTTCTTCACCATCAGTTAAACCATCACCATCGGTATCTGGATTATTAGGGTCGGTACCGTTTGCAGTTTCTTCAGCGTTAGTTAAACCATCACCATCTAGATCACAATCTGACCCTGAGCTATCTGGATCACATGCATCCGTTGGACTAGACACCCCTGTAGGCACGCTTGGAGTACTAGGGTCGTCAATATTATTTAATTCTTCACCATCAGTTAAACCATCGCCATCGGTATCTGGATTATTAGGATCGGTACCATTAGCTGCCTCTTCTTCATCGCTTACACCATCACCATCAGTATCTGATTTTGTCGGATCAGTAATTATTCCATTCGGACTACCAGATGTACTCGGATCATCTACTCCTGTGGTTTCTTCCCCATTCGTTAAACCATCACCATCGCAATCTAATGACAACCATGATATACTTGGCAAAATATCTTGACTACTAGCCTTTAAACTACATGGATCAATCGCTGTTGTACCATCGATTTGTTCTTGACCATCGCTTACGCCATCACCATCACTATCTGCATTATTTGGGTTAGTACCTAAAGCAGCCTCTTCAGCATTGGTTAAACCGTCACCGTCACCATCACAACTTGGTGCTGTTTGTAAGGGATTGCAAATATCTACCGTATTTCCTATTCCTGCAGGCACAGCAGCTGTACTAGGGTCGTCTATACCCATAATTTCTTCTACATCTAACAAACCATCACCATCGCAATCTGCTCCTGAATCAATTGGTTCAGTAATACTCGATGGAATATAAGAACATGAATCATTTGGATCGGTACCATTTATCGCTTCTTGACCATCAGTTACGCCATCACCATCACTATCATTATCTATGGGGTTGGTTCTAATTCCATTTGGATTTGCTGCCGTGCTAGGATCGTCTATCCCTTTTATTTCTTCTTGATACGTTAAACCATCACCATCACAGTCTGAATTTGATATTGGAACCCAATCTGGATGATCACTCGGACTACAAGGATCATTTGGTGCCGTATCATCAGCATCGCATATATTATCACCATCGGTATCTATACAAGTAGGAATTGTAATGGTTACTGTTGCTGTATCGCATACCCCATCATTACAAACGCGATAATTAACCGTTACACTACTATTATCTTCTGCTGCTAACGCCGTATACGTAATGCTACCCGAAGATTGATTAACAGTTATTACCCCTGCTGCTGTACCTGTTGTTAAAACAGTAATTGTACTACCTAAATTAAAATCATCATTGCCCAGCACTTCTATTTCTTTTGCAACACCTACGTCTGCGTATGTATTATCATTGGTTGCGGTTGCTTCCAATACATGTGGGTCAGATCCGTTGCTATTTCCATCGCCATCACAATCGTTTGATTGCCATGCTGAACTGGATGTTAGTGTTTGACTAGCCAAAATTAAACTACACCCATCAGTAGGGCTAGTCATATCATCAACCTCTTGACTGTCAATTACCCCATCGCCATCGGTATCGGGATTATTTAACCCTGTGCCATTTGTAAGTTCATCCTCATTAGATAAGCCATCACCATCACAATCTGAAGCTAACCATGCATTAGTTGGCGTACCATCGCTATTAGCTGCTATTAAACTACACGGATCTGTTGCTGTTGTACCATCGGTTTGTTCTTGACCGTCACTAACACCATCACCGTCACTATCACTACTTAATGGATTTGTGCCCAAATTTTGCTCTTGCCCATTGGTTAAACCATCGCCGTCACAATCTAAACCTAGCCATGCTATGCTTGGTGAAGCATCTTGATTGTTAAGGTCGAAGGTACATGAATCGGTTGCGTCGGTTCCATCGGTTTGTTCTTGACCGTCACTAACACCATCACCATCACTATCTCCATTGAGCGGATTTGTTCCATTCGTTACTTCTTCGCCATTAGTAATACCGTCGTTATCACAATCTGAAGCTAACCATGCTGCACTTGGAGTGCCATCTTGATTCGCTAATACAAAATCACATGGATTAGCACCATCGGTACCGTCGCTAACTTCTTGTCCGTCGCTTACGCCATCACCATCACTATCTGCATTATTTGGGTTAGTACCTAAAGCAGCTTCTTCTGCATTAGTTACACCATCGCCATCGGTATCACAACTTGGGGCGGTTTGTAGAGGATCACAAACATCAGTTACATTACTTGTGCCAGTTGGTACTGCAGTTGTACTAGGGTCGTCAACACCTGTAATTTCTTCCACATCTAATAAACCATCGCCATCACAATCTGCACCAGAATCTATAGGCTCAGTTATGCTTGCCGAGCTATACGAACACGAATCATTTGGATCGGTACCATTTATCGCTTCTTGGGCGTCAGTTACGCCATCACCATCAGTATCATTATCCATTGGATCGGTGCGCTCTCCATTTGGATCTGCTGTCGTGCTGGGGTCATCGATACCTGTGGTTTCTTCACCATAGGTTAAGCCATCACCATCACAGTCTGAATCTGATGGAGATACCCAATCTGGATGATCATTGGGGCTACAGGCATCATTTGGTGCGGTATCATCAACATCACATATATTATCACCATCGGTATCTGTACAAGAAGGAATTGAAATGGTTACTGTAGCTGTATCGCATACGGCATCATTACAAACACGATAATCAATAGTTGCGGTACCATTATCTTCTGACGCTACGGCCGTGTAGCTAAGTTTACCCGTAGACTGATCTACAGATATGGTACCTGACGCTGTACCTGTTGTTAAAACAGTAATTGTACTACCTATATTAAAATCATCATTAGAAAGTATTGCTATTTCTTTTACAACACCAACGTCTGCGTGTGTATTATCATTGGTTGCAGTTGCTTCCAATACATGTGGATCAGATCCGTTGCTATTTCCATCACCATCACAATCACCTGATTGCCATGCTGAACTAGCTGTGAGTGTTTGACTAGCCAAAATTAAACTACACCCATCAGTAGGGCTGGTCATATCATCAATTTCTTGACCATCACTTACGCCATCACCATCGGTATCGGGATTATTTATACCCGTTCCATTGGTTAATTCAGCTGCATTAGTTAAACCATCGCCATCACAATCAGAAGTATTCCATGTATTCGTAGGGGTAACATCACTGTTAGCTACTGTTAAACTACACGGATCTGTTGCTGTTGTGCCATCAATTTGTTCTTGACTATCGCTTACACCATCGCCATCGGTATCATTACTCAATGGATTTGTACCTAAGGCTTGCTCTTGAGCGTTTGTTAAACCATCGCCATCACAATCACCTGTTGGTAATTCTTCACACGGCTTTATGGTAACTGCTATACTTTGCGGTATGGAAGTGTCTTTACCATCAGAAATGGCATATGCTACAGGGGTAACATCTCCTGTATATCCGGTATCTGGAGTAAAGGTAACAAGCCCTGTACTCGGGTTTATTGTCCAAACGCCTTCGTTTGGTACCGTTAAGGTTTTTCCATCTGATGACAAGGTTGCTCCCGATGGAGGATTTACAAATGTCACACTGCTTGGGTCTATAGGATCATCTACATCACTATCATTTTCTAAAACAGCTATCGTTACTGGCGTATCTTCATATCCAGAAGCAGCATCCTCAGTAGTTACCGGAACATCGTTAACCGACGTTATGGTAACTGATATTGTTGCCGGGTTTGATGTACCTGATGCCATATCATCTACAGTATACTGCACTGGTGTTACGGTACCATTAAAATTTGTTTCTGGAGTAAAGGTTACTTTTCCGTCACTCGGGTTTATTGTCCATACGCCTTGGCCTGGTGCTGTTAACATTTTCATGTTTGGAGACAATGTAGTTCCCGCTGGCGGATGTACAAAAACAACGCTAGTTTCATCTATGTCATCATCAACATCGGTATCACCTGCTAAAACATCAATAACAACAGGATCTTCTTCAAAACCAGTTTCTGAATCATCATCTGCTACAGGAGGATCGTTTTCTGCATTAACCGTTACCGTTACTGTTGCCGTATAACAGCTTTGTGTCATTTTGGTGTCACAAACTTCATAAGTAAAGGTATCTGTACCACTAAAATTAGTATCTGGAGTATAGGTTACAGTACCATCACTGTTTTTAACTACTGTACCGTTGCTTGGTTGTGTTATAGTTACTGTAGCATCACTAGGTACGTTAACATCATTGCCTAAAATACTTATTATCGCATCGTTATCTTCAGTAACACTTATGTCATCGTCAATTATTTTAAAAAGGACACAAGACACATCGCTAGGATTGGTAGCAGCAGCATAGCTTGTTCCACCATCTGTATTTACTGTATTGGTAGCTGTACCACTATCTGCTGCCGACTCTAAGGCATCTGCAAAACCATTAGTACCATAAGGCCCTGACACCACCAATACACTACCATCGGTTTCGTTAGTATCAGTCTCACTGTAATCGCTACAGCCATCATCATCACTATCGGCATCTAAATGATTAGCCTTTCCATCACCGTCGGAATCAAAAGCAGTTTCTACTGCCGAGTTGTCATCACCTTTTGTATTGTCTGCATCATCATCATCTAAATACAATGGAACACCATCATTATCTGCATCAGTGGCTGGGTTAACTCCGCCATACTCAACCGTATCTAATATACCATCATTATCATCATCTAAATCACAGTTGTCTGCAACATCATCATTATCTGCATCTGGGAAACCAGATTCTGATGCATCACAACAAACCACCGTGGCCATATCTATGGATGAACCTATTGCTTGTCCCGCTCCTGCAATTGTTGGAACTCCTAAAGTTGCTGCTGCATTGCTTACACTTGTTCCTAAGTTTTGCTTTACGCCCGTTGACACGCCTACATAACCTGCCCCTGAGTTTCCGCTAGGCATGCTAGAATCAACCAAATTACTATATACTATTGATGTTGAACCACCTTCTATGGCATCAGGGCAACCATCACCATCACTATCTAGATCTAAGTGATCAAAAATACCATCGCCATCGGTATCTTGATTCGTTTCTGAACCAAGAGCTACTTGATAAGCGGCTGCATTTCCCGCACTTCCTTGATAAATACGACTAAATAATGAAATACTACTAATTCCATTAGGATCATATATCGTATAATAACCTCCAGAAGAACTATAAGCAATGGTTCCTCCACCAATACTATCGTCAATATTCATGGTAGAAGACATATTTGCGGGATCAAAGACATGAAAGTTATTACTTCCGTTAAGAATTAAACTAAACCCTTCACTAGAAGTAGCATTAGATTCTCCGAAATGCTCATTAAAAAGAGCTCTTACACGCAAATATTTTTGTGGTATATCAAAACTATACTCAAAACGTTGTACGCCATTAATAGGTTGATCATTGTTAGTTCCATTATGATATGTATACCCATCTACACTAGCAGCTGAATTATAAACTACAGTAGCTGAACCGCCAGTATACTTAGCCGTTACATTAACAGTTGCTCCATCTAATAAAGTTGTAGGTGTATTATATGATACACCATTATTTAATGTACTAGGCATATTAAGTTTGGTATAATCAAAACCTGTATTGCCTTCGTTTACATCTAAAATACCATCATTATCATCATCTAAATCACAACCATCTCCATATCCATCTCCATCGGAATCAGTGATTCCTGCATAATTTTCGGCATCTGTACAACATTCGGTATCTGTACTTCCTGTTTGAGAATCCCCCACTGTTTGTCCTGTACTTGCACTCATTGGAATACCATCACTATCAACAGAAGTTCCTAAATTTTGTGGCACGCCTGTTGAAGAAATACCGTTGTAGTCTATTCCTGAATTTCCGCCTGGTAGTGTTGATATACTTAAATTAGATGCTGTTATAGTTGTTGAACCACCTTCTATGGCATCAGGGCAACCATCGCCGTCACTGTCTAAGTCTAAATGATTTGGAATACCATCATTATCTATATCAATATTTGGATTATCGAAAATTTCAATTTCTGCGATTTGTAAATATTCTTGATTCTTAGTTGATTGAATTCTAATATAACGACCTGTTCTATTTATATTAATAACGGTTGGCCTACCAGCCTGTTTGGCCTCATGAATATCTAAAACTCCAGTTTGATTTTGGGTAGTAGTAATATCTGTAGCTGTAAAAGGTACGTCAGACACAAAAACATAATAGTCTTCTAATCTAATTTGACAGCAATTTGCTCGATTATAGATATTCATAAAGCTAATATCTTGCACACTTCCTAAATCTATTTGCCACCATGCATTTTGATCTTGATTAGATGTATGTGAAAAATTGTTAATATCGCCATCGATAGCTTTATTTGCCAGATAAGATGCTGACAAATTGGAAGACTGGGTAGCTGTACCTGAAGCTGCTAAATTCACATAATTATTTTCATTGTCATCTAAAATACCATCGTTATCATCATCTAAATCACAACCATCTGCTATTCCGTCTCCATCACTATCTGTTATATTAGCGAATTCATCTGGTTCTAAACAACATTCTGTTTTAGTACTATATAGGTGGGCATTACCCTGCGATTGCGCTGCAGTGCTACCATTCACAATAGGTACACCTGAGCTATCTACACAAGTTGAAGAATTACATAAATTAGTGGTTACATTGGTTGAGCCTCCTGCTAAGGTACTTGTCACTAAGTTTTCGGCATCAAATGAGCCTGCTCCTTCAACAGCATCTGGACAACCATCAGCATCACTATCTAAGTCTAAGGTATTTTTTATTCCATCACCATCGGAATCACAATAACTTTTTCCTAATAAAGAATAAGCCATATATTCACTTGTAGTTAAATTGACAGAAGTCACTTTAAATTCTGTAATAAGTGAATTTCCAACACCACGTATAAGAATTCTTTGATCTTCTCCTCCGTCAGAAACAACTTGGCTAGAGGAAGCATTATAATCTAAGGTATATGCATATCCATACTCTACTTCTTCAAAATTAACTCCCGCTGGGTTTCCTCCATTAATTGTTACATCAAAATATCCATTTGGCGATGATGCTTCATCAAAATCATATATATAAAAAGCTATTTCGTTTGCTGGTACACCAGGCGAAAAAGTAACTTTAAATTCTGAATTTCCAGTATAATCAACAATAGCGTCTCCACCACGTTTTTTCATATTATATTGAATCTGGTCGGTAGTAATTGTTTGTCCATTGGGTCTAACACCAAAACCTGAAGGAGAAAGTGTAACGTCTGCTGTACTCTCAGATTCACCAATCCAACTACCATCTGTATTTTGAGATATAAATCCTTTACACTCTTCATCTACATCTTTTATTCCATCATTATCATCATCTAAATCGCAAGCATCTCCTATACCATCATCGTCTGTATCTGTAATTGATGGATAGTTTGTTGCATCTGAACAACATTCTGTATTTGTACTTCCATTTTGAGAGTCGCCAGCAGTTTGTCCTGTGTTTGCTATGTTTGGAATACCATCACTATTAACTTCAGTTCCTAAATTTTGCTGTACACCAGTTGTTGAAATACCATTATAATCGGCACCTGAGTTTCCGCCAGGTAAAGTTGATGACACTAAATTTGAGTAAGCTATTGTCGTTGAACCACCTTCTATAGCATCTGGGCAACCATCGCCATCGGAATCTAAATCTAGTGAATTAATAATGCCGTCATTATCTGTATCCAAATGAGTTGCTAATTTTCTTAACATTTTAATTCCAATCCAATCATCCTGTTTTAAATTTTCTAAAGCTACATCTGAGCGTTGAATAAATCCTGTAGTTGATCGAATTTTAAAATGTAAATCTGTATTAGGAAAAGAAGGGTTTTTTTTCATAACAAAAACTCCTGGAGATGGGTTTGTAAGCATCAAAAACGCAGGGTTTTCAACCATACTTGCTCCGTAATTATCTCTAATATCAAATATCTCAATTTGACCAAGAGTTAATAACTGGATTCCTAAATGATTATAAACATTAGTAAAAGTGACCTTTCCGTTTGGACTACCAGCATCTATTTCAGCAAAATATATAGATACATCTTGAACCTCAACAACAGGATCATTTGTAAGATGTACATTTCCTCCAGCAAGACTATAATCAAGGGCTCCATCAATACCAGGAATGATTGAACCAGAAGGAGAAAATTCTTGAGTAGCACCATTATACTCATAATAATTAGGTAGATCATTTCCAGTACCCTCAACATGATTAGTACCCCATGTTAATTTCCTAGAATCACCATTACTTAATGTAGCATCTGAAGCTGTCTCATGATATTCAGCAGTAACTGTTGTAACAACAGAAGCATTTTCTGTAGTATCTAAAATACCATCATTATCATCGTCTAAATCACAGGCATCTCCATATCCATCTCCATCTGTATCTGTTATTCCTGCATAATTTTCGGCATCTGTACAACATTCGGTATTTGTGCTTCCAGTTTGTGAAGCACCTACAGTTTGTCCTGTTCCTGCGGTGATGGGGACACCTAATTTGGCGGGGTCAGTTTCTTCCACTGTTGTCCCTAAATTTTGTTGTACCCCTGTTGTTGATATACCATTGTAATCTGCTCCTGAATTTCCACCAGAAATTGTTGATGTACTTAAATTAGAAGCTGTTATAGTTGTTGAACCACCTTCTATAGCATCTGGACAACCATCGCCATCAGAATCTAAATCTAAACTATTTGGGATACCATCGTTATCGGTATCTATACAAGACATATTATCTGTTCTCTCAAAACTACCAGATCCTCCCAAAACAAAGAAAGAAGGGTTTTGGTTATTATTTGCAGCCGTCCCAACTATAGCATTACCCGTGAATAATTCGATCTCAGCATCGGTGTCTCCAGCGGGTTGCGTCCAAGTAAACGTATAGCGTCTTGCTGGACTATTGTAAAGCACTTCATAACTTCCTGCCACAACATTATCCACTTTTACCTCTAGAACACCTCCTGTAATTGCAGATGACCCTGACAGACTTGTATTCATATTTAAAGCAGCTTCAAATGAATAACTATAAGTAGCCCCAGGGACTAGGCCCGTCAACGTATTTGTTATACTTTCATAATCTCCAATACGAGAAGAATGTAATAATGCTGTATTTGTTGACGACCAGCCTTGAGATGATGGTAAAACACCCCAAGTATTTAAGGAATTTAACACATTTGCATTAAAATCATCTCTATTTGTTGTTTGATTCCCCATAGTCCAACCACTAGGAATAAAACTGACTTGTGCCGTTGTTCCTGCTAAATCTAATTGAGCGTTATTAAACAGTTCTGTTGTTAGTCCCCCGTTACATTCATCTGTATCTAATATCCCATCATTATCATCATCTTGATCACATCCGTCTCCTATACCATCACCGTCAGAATCAGTTACCCCTAAAAACTTATCTGCATCTTTACAACATTCGGTATCTGTACTTCCTGTTTGTGAATCGCCAACGGTTTGACCTGTATTTGCACTCATAGGAATACCATCTCCATTTACTGTGGTGCCTAAATTTTGTTGTACAGCTGTTGATGAAATACCATTATAACCTGTACCTGAATTTCCGCCAGGCATAGTAGAAGTTGTTAGATTAGAATCCGTTATTGATGTTGAACCACCCTCAATGGCATCTGGACAACCATCGCCATCGGAATCTAAATCCAACTTATCTAATATCCCATCACCATCTGAATCGATACATGAAGGTATTGTACCTACCGAAACTAACTCTAAACCTCTAGCTGTTCCTGCAAATGAAGCTGGACCATTTATTGTAACACTTTCAGTAGTACTAATTCCTGAAATTGTTGAAATCGATAAAAACGTCCCATCATTTTCGTTCCATGCAGAATCAGTAGTATTAGTATCTGCACTTGTATTGTTAACTACTGTTCTAATATTTTCGGTAATTCCTGTTGCCGAAACCGAAACTGAATTTACTGCCGTACTTACCCCATAAATAAATAAGGCGTTATTAGCTGCTGTTGTTCCTGCAGGTTGTACATTCTCTGGAGCCGAAGCAGGATCCCAAGAATCTACCCCACCTGGTGGTGGATAAAGCGTAGCGCCTCCTAGCTCAAACCAACCAGACCAAACGTCTTGTGTTAACACCTCATCTGTTTCTTGAAGTACATTTTGATATGTAATCACACTTACTACTGTTTCGTCTTGAGCACATCCATGAGCAGTAAAACCGTCACCAGCAACAAAAGAAAAACTTCCAGTTGTAGATGATAAGGCTTGTATATCACTCTCCCACAGCGCATATACTGCAAAATAATGTTCAAAACTAGGTACTGATACACTACCTGCAAGATTCCAACTTTTATCTTGAAACTTTAATTTAGTGCCATTAAATTCAATTCCAGCATTTTCTACTCCATCTTCAGAATTATTACTATGTGCTACAGGAGCAGCAGTTGCTTGACCCGAACACATCACCCTTTCTGTTGAGACAACAAAAAGCATCACTCTATTTGATCCTTCTGGTATAGTATAAGTTAGATTAGGTAAATTTTGTCCCACTCCTACAGTAGAAGCTGCTAGAGGAGTACCTATAGCCTCTACAGTTAAAGGCACATCTGGCCCAGTACACTCGTTTGTGTCTAAGATACCATCATTATCATCATCAAAATCACAAACATCTCCAATAGTATCTCCATCACTATCTACAAATAATGTACTAGAACTATTGCAAGGATCACACTCATCTGCTTGCTGTGCATTATCTTGAGATGTACCAATAACATAAGATGTTCCTGATGGTATACCATCTCCATTTACCGCATGTGTTGTAGTGTTAATACTGGCATCATTATTAAGATCACTGTATTTATATGGACTTGAAGCTGATTCTAAAGCATCTGGACAGCCATCGCCATCGCTGTCTAGATCTAAGTGATTTGGAATACCGTCGTTATCTACATCACATTCAATCGCATTTTGTCCTATGCCTAGGCTTTTAACATCTGCTCCAAACACATCCATTGCACTGTTTGCATTTGGCCACATCGACGCTTGTAATGGAGTTGAAGTTGTATATATCTCATGATTTCCTTCACTCTCAGGGTCTAGTAGGTTTAAGATATAAAATTGACCATCAAAAACGGCTATATCGTCTATACTGTCTGGTGATACAGACAAACTACCTTGTAAAGTCCATCCATTAGATAAATTTGTACTAGAATACAGTTCTGCAGTTCCTGCATTGTTAAAAATATGGTAAAAAACACCATTATCAACTGCTAAATTATTCACACTGGCTCCCACACTAGTGGTTGCCATTGAAGTCCAGCTTGCTCCTAAATTTGTGCTTTGAAATATCTCTCCATTTGAAAGGTAATACAGATTGCCTTTATCAATAGCAATATTTTCAACTGTTGAAGGAATTCCTGTTTCAACATAAACTGCACCTCCATCTTCTCCTGCATCTATTATTAATCCTCCGAAAGTAGATTTATAAAGATCATTGCTTGAATCGAACAAATGATAAACATATGGTATTAAATCTTCGCATTCATGTACATCTAAAATACCATCATTATCATAATCTAAATCATCTTTATTACACACTCCATCACTGTCATAATCATCATTTTCTCCTGTTCCTCCTGATGTCCCTGCACAAGTTTGTAAATTACCTTCATAAGAAAAAACTGAAGTATAATCTTTGTCTCCGACTTCTAACACCCAATCGCCATCTTTCCCTGTAATATTGGTAGAGGCATTCACTTGAAGCCCTAGTTTATTTTCTAGGTAAGCAACGGCTTGTTTTCCTTTTTCGCCTTTGGCAAATTCACACCCATAAATGTTAATAGTTTTGAATTGATCATTTTGGATTGCAAATTCTGAATTCAGAAATGATACAATTGCCTTTGCATCTTTCCATTCGCCATCTATCAATAATTCACCTGATCTACCATGAGAAAATAAATGAATTGTTTGAATATCGTCCATTACAAATGATTGTAAGCCTTTTTTATTTGTGATTTGAGCATCAACAAATAGGATACTTTTTTGCTTTGCTATTGTATTTTTCGGAAAAATAGTTGCAAAAGATTGTCCTACGGTTACATTAAACATCAGTAATAAAATCACCCCTATTGATTTTACTTGATGTATTTTCTTTAACAGGGGAGTAATTTGAAAAAAAACAGATACGTGTGTAAACATAATTAAGCGTACTTTTATATGAAATAACTCGAGATTTTTATGGCCTTAGTGCTAGGTATTTTTTAGAAAAAAATGGTAGTACTCTAAAGTTGTCTTATTAAAATAGATTTTAATATTATAAATGTACGAATTAACTTACATTTAAATAACGTAAATGCTGCCAAATTGCTAAAAATAGCTGTCAAACAAGCTAAAAATGATGTTTACACTAGGTATTGTATGAATAGTACTTCAATTTTTTAAACCATAAGCAACAATAAATCAAGCATTAAAAACCCTGTTTTGCGCGATAATAAAAGTACATTTTGTTGCATTTTTGAAAACAGCACCTATGAATATAAAATGTAGTGCCGTTTTTTGAATTTAGCCATGGTAACCCTATGTGAAAGCTTGAAAAAGGATTTAAGGAAATTTGATATACAATTCAATCTAACTACCTGGTTAAATGGTATCGTTACATACTTTTGAATCGGAGATGCGTGCTTTAAAAAAGAGGTGATAGCAATGAAAGCCTACGCTGAGGAGAGCTAATTCTTGCACTTTGTTAAGTAAAAATGACAAAGGCAACAATGAGATAAAACTGCCTTATGGGTTTAAGTTTTAGCAGTGTTTCAAAACAAAACGACGGGCAGCATTTTTAAAAACGAAAGCATAACGATGCAATACTCAAACTAAGAGAGCACTGCTTTTTTAGTTTCTTTACCATGGTTTAATCGTTAGAATACGCCAGCTGTGAGGTAAAAGAAGTAAACCTAAGCCAACAATACTATTGGCTAAACAACGTCATTTGAGAGGAAGTATGAGTCTACTTCATTACTGCTTTTTAACACGGTGTGTTATTCTTCGGTTGGTAATGATGGTTTTTACCTTTAGTTTTACTTGGTAATCTTCTACTTCTCCATCACTAGCTGCACCTACAGCACCTATACCCGATTGGGTCGTTAAACGAAAACGCATATAGGTGACACCTGTTTTTGCATTTGCTGGCACCGCAATATTTACTGTATTAACCCCTGCTACCGTAGTCAAATCAGTAACTGCTTGCTCGCCTGTATCAAAACTGCCATTGCCATTCCAATCTGCCCATACTGATAGCTTGCCTACCCCTGTAGTAGCCACTGATAAATTTGACGTTTTTCCTAAAAATAAGGTCTGACCTTGTAAATCATTGCTGTTGAAGGTAACCCCATCTTCATCATCACCTTCCCCATCACTATCATCACCAGCGGCCAAACTAGTGAGATGAGCATCAGCATCATTATCCACCTTTGTGCCTAATAATAAAGATCCTATTCCATGACGTGCTCCATTATTCGCTAACAAACTACCATAACTGGCTGGGGCATCTCCATAATCGACAAAGGGAGCAGCCATACTTGAACATGAAAAACCATCATTAAAGCTTAAGCCTGAGGTACTAGTGGCTACTATACCGGTCTTTAAGGTGTTGTTATCTATTTGGTATATATTCCCGCTACTATTATGATAGGCATATACCACCTCATCTGATGTTACCCAAGTAGCACCAAAAATGCCCGTTCCCGCACTAGTTATGGCTCCCGTTAAGGTTGATTGACTTACCGTATTTGAGCTAGGATCATAGATAGCCAAAGTGCTACTAGAATCTAATACTCCATAAAACTTATTATCTCCCGCAACATAAGACCAATCGCCTACAGAAGGAAGCGTAACAGACAATGTGTTTACCGATAGGGTCGTTAAATTAACCGTTACAATACTATTAGATGCACTTGAAAAACCGTAATAAACACCGTTTGTACTATCGATATCACCACCAGAAATATCAACTCCTAAAGCAACTCCTAAATCTACTAAATTACCAGAGCCGTCTATAAAATGAAGCGTGCGTTCACTGGAGGTTGCTGAAACTCGCGAACCGTACACAATACCATTACTAGGGGAATACCCTAAGCCATTGATTGCTGCCGTTGCACCCATACTATACACTTCTTGATAACTCCCTGTTGTAGGCACTAAACTGCCTACTTTATAGTCACTACCTTCCTTATAATATTGATACAAGGTGTCACTACAACTAAGTCCATTGGGTACACGTAATACCCCTGCGCTAGAGGTAGTACCACATTGGTAGATACTACTGGTAATGTGTACCCGATATTGGTAGGTATCCATTGCTGTAGTCACTGACGATATCCCTAATACTGCGGTTGTAGCATTGCTATAAACTGCATTGTTGGTAATGGGTGTGAAATTTACGCCACCATCGGTACTTAATTCCCACTGATACGTAAGCCCTGTGCCTGTTGCTGATACACTATATGTAGCATTTGTACCTACTGGCAATGTCTTATTTACTGGTTGTGCGCTTATAACAGGGGCGGTACTTACTTGTAAAAAGTCGAAAATACTATTGTTGTCACCATCGGCTGGGGTAGTATAACCATCGGTGACACCTGTGCCTGTTACTTTACCATCACTATCGACTACCGTTGGTAAACCTCCAAGAATACCATCATTATTACTGTCACTAAAACCTGCTTCGATAACATCATTACAGCCATCGTCGTCGCTGTCTAAATCTAAGTGGTTGGGGATACCGTCACCATCTAAGTCAGGCGATGAGCATTCATCTGATCCTGATGTTTTTCTTAATCCAATAGTATCAATAGCAAAATCATTACCTCCGAAATTTACAGACTCGTTTACTAAAACAAATTTTACTCTAGTATACATCCCTGAATTAAAAGTACCTTCTGCAACATGCCAAGAGGTATTGTCTGTTGAAATGCCTGTTGAAACACTACCTAGTACTATAGGATTTCCTGCGTTAGATAATATAGGATTATTAGATGCATCTACAGCTATTACCTCTGCCTTTAACGAATAGCCATTACTAGCACTAGTACTTGTATGTCCATTTCTGTGAGCAAAACCAAAAGTATAATCTGTAGCAACATCTACATTTATATAATTTTGTAAAAATGTACCAACACTAGTACTGCCATTTACTAAAAGGTATGCATCATCCGCAGTCCCTGAATAGCCAGGGAAATACCAAAAATTAGCATTTGCCGTATGCCAATTTTGTGCTCCGTAATGATTTGCTACAGCATATTCTCCTGCTCCATTATTACTTGTTACAAAAGAATAACCTCCACCAGGAGAATTCGATAAATCTTTGTAGTTAGCTGCTAAATCTCCTGTATTGGTTGGAATCGTTTCGAAAGTTCCATCGCCTTCTATAGTTATCATATTTGGTGCAACACACCCTTCGTCTACATCTAAAATACCATCGTTATCATCATCTAAATCGCAAACATCACCTATGCCATCACCATCGCTATCAATTATTGCAGGGTATTTGTCTGCATCTGTACAACACTCAGTATCGGTGCTTCCTGTTTGTGAAACGCCTATTGCTTGCCCCGTACTGGCAATTGTTGGTACTCCATCAGTAGTTACTGTTGTGCCTAAGTTTTGCTGTACGCCTATTGGGGTTATTCCATTATAATTTACCCCTGAGTTACCACCGGGCACACTAGAATCTTCTAAATCACTGGCGGTAATCGTTGTTGAACCACCTTCTATTGCATCTGGGCAACCATCCCCGTCGCTGTCTAAATCCAAGTAATTGGGTATACCGTCGCCATCTATATCTAAATCACAGTAAGCATCTGATGCGCTTATACCTGTACCTTCAAAATTAATTTCTCTTAAGGCTAATTCGCCAGCAGTTGCTGAATAGTCACCTATTTG
>CANMFQ010000034.1 GCA_947497145.1 uncultured Flavobacteriaceae bacterium | reverse complement strand
ATCCTATCTAAACAAATAACTATATTTGGATAGATACACGTTTAACAACTGCCGGGGGATTCGTTTATCGAAAAACCATAAAAGTGCCTGAGCCGTATGCTGGGAAACTCGCACGTACGGTTCTTAGGGGGCTTACGCTACCCGGTCCAGTAATTTCAAAATACCTATAAAACTGCATGAATTTGTTTACTAGAAATATGAGAATATCAAAAAATAATTGCTACACATTTCTTATTTTTCAATTATTAACTATACAACTCTTTAGTCAAGATATACATTACAAACTATTTACAAACGAGCCTTATATAATAGAAAATCATCGTCCTTTAGCACTAAACATTGGTCATTTTTATAAAACTAAAAAAGAAACTAGAACTAGTATTCAACGTGAATTATATAATTTAAAAGGTAAAATTAAAAAAATCGAACAGACCTCATATTCTGTTACTGACCAATATTTAAAAGACAACAATCCACAAAATCTTTTAAAATCAACTTATAGCTACTTTTTTGATAATCAACGTAATATCATCCAAACGGTTAGTTTGAGTAATAGTTATACATTTAAAAATGACAATTATCAAATACATACAACTACTAAAACATCTACATATTATTCAAATTATAAAGATGCAATTCTAGACAGTCTTCTTTTTTGGAGAAATGGCGCTTTAGAATTAAAAGAAATCAATCAATATAATAACAAAAATATTTGTATTTCTACAAAACAAAAGTCCTCTGATAATACCATCGAAGAAATAATAAATGAAAATTTTTCAAAAGGAGACACCACCTTTATAAACACAAAATTTGTAAACGAAATTTACAACAGAGGTAAACTTATCGAAATTAAATTTGAACAAAAAGGTGATTACGCTTTTGATAACACCATTGGTTATCTTGAATATAATGAGGATAATAAACTGATAAAGTATTGTAGAGAATCACCTGATGGTCATATTCTAGAATCGATTAAATTTGATGATTTTGGAAATAAAATATATGAGAAGATTGATAACCCAACAAAAACTTGGCTTAATCATTCTACAACATGGAAGTATGATAAAAAACAACGAATTATTGAGAAAATAACTACAGAAGCAACTACCAAAACTACATCTGAATATAATTATTTCTATAAAAACGATTTTCTAAATAATCTTACAAAAAAGTTTAATGGAAAGGAAAGTACGGTTGATAATTATCAATTTGATGAAAATAAAAACCTAATTCTATATGAGTCAGGTGGACACGAAACCGTATACAAATATGAGTATGACGAACAAAAAAATTGGATAAAAAAAGATATTTATAACGATGATGTATTGTATCGAAAATATACTCGTAAAATAAACTACTGGTAATAATAACTAAGCCTTCCTGTGGTCGGTACGACCCAACATGATGGCGCTGTTGACTGAACCGGCTGCTTTGCCGATACTATGGAGATTGCTATGGGTTTATGGTGTTTTATTACATAAAACAGCGCTAAAAAGTATTCGTCAGTACCGAGTTTTGTAGTCGGTATTTGCTCATTAGGCAATCGCAAATAATCTTCAGTCCTAACCTCACGGTTAGCAACCTTGCAGCTTACTAATGATTCAAGGTGTCAACCCTGCCCATAAGGGACTTGCACTCTCTAGATTAATAAACTACTTTAGGTAGTTTAAAAGATGCTCATGTTGGGCACACACAACGTGTATAGTGCATAGCACCCTACGGGATGCTACGACACCATACACGGGACGTTACCTACAAGCTAAAAATTGAACGTAATAGCAAATATTGAATATGTCAAATTGGAAACAAAATTTTATGAATGAACTTAAAACTAATCCAAAACGGATTTTTCTGATTGACGCTTTCGGAGCTTTACTAACTGCAATTTCATTATTCGGAATTTTAGCTCAATTGGAACAACATTTCGGAATGCCCAAAAAGGCATTATATCTATTATCTGGAATTGCTTTTTGCTTGTTTATTTACTCAATGAGTTGTAACAGGTTTATTAAGTTAAATTGGAAACCTTTTTTAAGAATATTAATAATTAGTAATATTATCTATTCGTTAATTTCCCTTGGATTGATAATTAAGTATTCTAAAAAACTTACTGAACCGGGATGGATATATTTTATACTTGAATTAATAATAATTGGAATAATCGTTATTGTGGAATATAAATCATACTTAAGGGAAGGCTACAAAACACGTTAGCATTGAAAAAACCAACGATATTGAATAACAAATTGATAAGCATTCTAAAAGCCATTTTGGCTACTCTACTCTATTTAATTGGAATTGAACTTATCGGCTCTTGGTTTCTAATAGCTGAAAAGATTGGATTTGAAAGTTATTATGAATATTATCTATTGATTCAAGGAACTTTACAATTAATCGGAGTTTTGATTTTTATTTATTTTATAAGAAAGCGGACTTTCAAAAATCTGATTAAAAAAACTCATCGAAAATGGTATATATTCGCTCTAGTGTTAGGAATTTCAATTGTATTTATGCAAACGCCTTTAAAATGGATTTACAACTTCTTATTCGGAACTGAATATAACATTGCTTATAGATTTGATGGCTTACCAAAATTCAAGAATATAAATATGATTTCTACTGTCCTAATGATACCTATCGGAGAAGAGTTATTTTTTAGGGAATATATTCAGAATAATTTACAGAAAAAAACGAGTGCAGTAGTTACGATTTTAATGGCTTCTCTATTCTTTGCTTCAATTCACTCTCCTTATATGAATTTGATATTTGAATCATCAAAACAAGATTGGCATTTATTCTATTTGACAATATTTGGTGGAATAATATCTGGAATTCTATATTTAAAATCTAAATCAATTGGACCATCTATTATATTTCATATGTTTGGGAATATAATGGTTTACATTGTCTGAATTGAATAAAAGCCAGTGCCTAAAAATGTGTGTAATTCATTGCTAGTTATAGCCTACTTAAGAAAGTCCTAGCGGACTTTCTATCTGTAATTTATTTGCTAACTTTAGTGCTTAAACACGCAACGAAATCATACACGAACACGTTATGCATAATCCCCCATAGACCTCAAAAACTTCAATACGTAGGCTAACGTAAAATTGAGTAACTTGTGATAAGAAATTTGACTATTTTTAAAATACTGATTTTTAGCAACATAATTGTACGTTAGTCAGAATTTAGAAAACAAACATTGATGGAGCTTATAAAAGTCAACAATACAAACTATGGTTTTGCAAAAGATTTTAAACACAACCAAGAAATTAGAGCGAGTTTCAATGAGTTGACTCAGGCCATATTTGAATTCAATTTCGAAAATTGGTATTTAAATGGTTACTGGAATGACAATTATATTCCTTATTCATTATTGCATAAAAATAAAGTGATATCAAATGTTTCGGTTAGTAAAATGGCGTTTATTATCGAAAATGAGAGAAAAGTAGGTGTTCAAATTGGTACTGTTATGACCGACAAAGAATACCGACATCGAGGCCTTAGCAAGGTCATTTTGGAGCGAGTAATAAATGAATGGAAAGAAAAGTCAGATGTTATATATCTATTTGCCAACGACAGTGTTCTTGATTTTTATCCGAAATTTGATTTCGAGATTATAGATGAATACCAATATTCGAAACAGCCAAACATTAGTAAAACTCTAAAGTCATCATTAAAAAAACTCAATATAGATGATAAATTTGACAAGGAACTATTTCTAAGTATTATAAATGATTCAAGTCCAATATCCAAATTGTCAATGCAAAACAATACATCATTAATTATGTTTTATTGTTCCTCATTTAAGAAAAATAATATTTATTACCTCCAAGAACTCAATACTGCAATTATTATGGATATTGAAGATGACACGCTATACTTAAATGATGTATTTTCAAAAGAAAGAGTTAAACTAAACGATGTAATTCAATTAATAACGAATGAAACTATAAAAAAAGTAACATTGGGGTTTACCCCATTAGATGAAACCGATTACCAAAGAAGTTTGTTGAAAACAGAAGATACTCTATTTGTAATTAAAGATAAGGCTGATTATTTCAAAAATAATAAATGGAGATTTCCAGTTTTATCTCATGCCTAAAAAATTGACTCGTTAAAATAAAAAAATAACTATGCAGAATAACGGCGATAGTTCATTACGGCTGAAATTTCTAATCAATATTTCAAGCCTTTTTTTTAGGGAAGGCTACAACAATATGTAAATGACAATAATGAAGAAACCAATTTTAATAGTTTTGACCTTGCGACAAGCTTTTGTCTAGGATTCGCTTTTAAATCAATATCAACAAACAACAACGATAATAATATGAAAAAGGTAACAGGAATTGGAGGCGTATTTTTTAAATGCAAAGACCCAAAAGCAACAACAGAATGGTATCAAAAACACCTTGGACTCGACACCAATCCATATGGTGCGACTTTTGAATGGTATCAAGATCCTGATAGTACAACAAAAGCTCAAACACAATGGACACCATTTGCCCAAGACTCAAAATATTTTGACAAGGGGTTTATGATTTGTTACCGAGTTGAAAACCTAGAAACGCTCGTTGAAGAATTGAAAAAAGAAGGCGTAACAATTGTGGACAAAATTGAAACTTACGACTATGGCAAGTTTGTTCATATCATTGACGGAGAAGGAAACAAGGTTCAACTTTGGGAAGCAATAAACTAAGCAACAGACAAAAAGTTGAAGTTAAACGAACCAAAAAACGCCTAACCGCTAACAACAGTTGTTGGCTGTAAGTTAAAAACGAAGACTTTAAATCAAAAAAAATGCTTTTTTTTTTAAAATCCGCAATGGCAAGGTTCAGGTTAGCTGGCAGTCAATCATTTCACCAAGCTACAAGTGCTTAAAAAACCATTGATTAGTATTTCTAAAAATAAAATTTACGTATAATACCATAGGTATGCCATTAAAAAATGAAGTAAATAATGAACATTGAGAAAGTAAAAAACTACAATCAAAAATTACTTGCCATTATAGGTACAATTGCAGCGATACTTTTACTAGTAGCTTTAATTGCTTTGATTGCTGAAATAATTAGAGATTATCGTTGGTCGAATAATCATGATGTAGAAACTGGAATTTTATCAGATGAAAAAATTGAGAAGCTACAAAAAGAGAATAAAAGAGAACAGGTAATTTCATACGAAACACCTAAGCTCGTTGATACGCTAAATTCTATTTATATAATTCCTGTGTCGCATAAAAACCTCAATGATGCTGAGGATATTAATGGACTTCTAAGTATAAAAGATTCATTTAAAAGAAATTATGAGTCAGACGATAGCAGATATTCTAGACAGTATTATGGAGCATATAATAATTTGATTATTTATAATCAACAAAATAATTTAATCAACAAACTATTTCACCAAAGAGTAAACTTCAACAACATTGATACAACATATTTTACTGATGAAATTATACTGCTATTTAAAATTGCTGAAAAAGACACCTATAAAGATGGTGTAATAAACTTAAGGGATTTTAAATCACTTTATATCTATTCATTCAATAAAAGTAAAACACAAAAAATCGGAATAGACGGAATGGATGTTTACAATTATGAATTTATCAATAATAGCAAAGATTTAGTCATCGAATTTGGAATTGATAAAAATAACGATGGGCAATATCAAGAATATAATGAGCCAACGATAATCAAAAAATACGATTTTGAAAGTGGAAAGTTGACTGATATAATTGATAAAAAAACTAATTCTGATTTACAGAAAACGTTAGAAGGAACAGAAAAATAACGCAGTACAATAACTAAGCCTTCGTGCAGTCGCCACTACCCAAACTGAAAGCACTATTGAATGAACCCGCTTCTTTATGGATGCTATGGGGCTGCTATACGTTAAGCCGTTATAAAGTTCTTTTACTGCTAAAACCACCCAAAATTCATCCCCATGTCGCAACAAATACTTTTAAAAGCAGTGGAAATGACTTAAATTAGTATGGGTAAAAGAGAAATATTCGTGTAACCTTCCCCTTTTTGAAGCTATACACATCTGCTACAACGTATAAAATTAATTGCTTGTTTTCAGTCAACTTACTAACTTAGTTCTTCAAACACACAACAAAGCATCCACAACAACGATATAGGTAATTAAGTACCTATATTTGGTTATTGTACTTCAACCCAGCAAAAACCTCATAATAGAAATGGAAATTGAGAGATTACATCATATTGCCATCATATGTTCAAACTATGAAAAATCTAAACAATTTTATACAGAAATTTTAGGGTTTACAATAGATAATGAAACTTATAGAGAAGATAGAGATTCTTATAAACTCGATCTTTCTCTTAATGGAAACTATTTAATTGAACTTTTTTCATTTCCAAATCCGCCAAAAAGACAAACAAGACCTGAAGCAACAGGGTTAAGACATATTTCTTTTGCTATTAAAAATATGGAAAACGCTATTAAATTTCTAAAATTTAATGATATCAAAACAGAACCTATTCGTATTGACGACCTCACAAATAAGAAGTTTACCTTTTTTAATGACCCCGACAATTTACCCATAGAAATATATGAATTATAAAGAGGCCCTAACAAAAAGTAGCGTCTATACTAGCGGCAACAAATTCTTTTAATAGTAGTAGAAATCGTTTAAATTAGTAGGGCTAAAAAAAGGTATGTATGTACTGAAGTGCTTCTATTTTATATTGACTACAATTTGAAAAAACACGAACAATTATTATTAATTCTTGATTTAGACGAAACGCCCATTCACGCAACTGAAAAAAAGCTAGCTATAGAATTTGATTTTCAGTATGCCAACTATTTCGTTTACAAACGCCCAAATTTAATTGAGTTTCTCATTGAAATGAACGAACACTTTAAACTTGCGGTTTGGTCGTCTGCTGACGACAAATATGTGCATGATGTTGTGAATTTAATTAAACCAGCTGAAATAGATTTTGAATTTATATGGGCAAGAAGTAGCTGTACCTTAAAACATAATTATGAATCAGATAACTATATACGAGAAAAAAGATTAAAAAAATAAAGAAACAAGGTTTTAAACTTGAGAGGACTATCATTATCGATGATTCACCTGAAAAAATAAGAAGCAATTTTGGAAATGCAGTTTACGTACAACCCTATAAAGGCAATTTGAAAGATGACGAACTGACACTACTTTCTCAATTTTTTAAGTCTCTTAAAGACTCAAAAAATGTTCGGAAAATTGAAAAAAGAGGCTGGCGAAATATAAAAACGCCATTTTGAAATTCAATTGGCAAAAAGAGAAAATACTTGAATTCTAAAAAGAACCTTTTCGGTACTCTTCAACCTAATCAAGAAAAAATAATTGAGCATTTAAGAGATGAATGTAATAAAGCTATCAGCTACTGCAATAGCTATAACCAGTAAAATAAGTTGGGCTAACAACTACATGCACATTTATTACAAACCTTATATTTCAAGTACTTGCTAGCCATTGGTGATACTATCTAAAAAACTACGCCCCTTGTATCATCACTGCTTTGCCGTCAAAAGACGTATCGGCTAAGCAATCAACAAAAAACTTAGCTACATCATGTCGGGTAATAAATTTTGGAAAGAACACCCTTGGTTTTTTAATGATTGCATATTTCCCCTTACCCTCTTTATCGGTAAGCCCAGCAGGTCGAATAACAACATAAGGAACATTTTTTTCATCAAGAACCCTTTTATCGGCTCTTTCATAATCTGTAAATCCCTCTTTGCCATTAAATAATTGAAGTAAAAACCTAACAAACCAAGAAGAACCATTTGCTCCAATGCTTGAAATCATTAGACAACGAGGCGGATTGGGTTGCTTAGATGCAGCTAACATTATAGCTTCGTAAGATTTATTCATGATATAGATTTTCCCCTTCAAAGGGTTTCCTAAACAACTTACGACAATGTCAACGCCCTCTATGGCTTTTTCTACATCCTCAAAATTAGTTGCATCGCCTTTAACTACTTCAACATTAACATGTTCTTTGAGGTTATATTTTTCAGGGCTCCTAACAAAAGCCTTTATTTTATAACCTGCTTCTAAAGCCTGATTGACAAAATGACTGCCTACATTGCCATTTGCACCGAATACTAAAACTGTTTCTTTCATTTAAATATATATTATCTTATAAAATAGAATGTGGTAACAAGTACCAAAACAAAAATTGGCCCTACCTTGGCAGCCAATGGTTCGCTTGCTTTATACTGTAGTATTAGTTCTATCACTTTTAACACAATCAGAAGCAAACAAGCCCAAGGAACCAGTTTATCATTAAAGCCACCTGCGTTAAAAAGACTAAACAGAATAACACCAGCTGCACCAACTTCGAGTCCGCCAAAAGCACTCATAAAAGGTTTTGCCACCCCTAGTTTGTTCATCCATTCGATAGCCATTTTTCCTCCTAATTGTTTTCCAATTCCAGCCACCATTTCAAAAGATACTAAACCAAGACTAACCATCCAAAATATTATTTTCATTTTACTTTCTTAAATTAAACCTTGATGCAAAGCTACACAACATTAACTATACATCATATAGTACTATACCAAAGTATAGTGTATTTTTGCAAAAACCGATTCTGATGGATAAAGCTTTAAAGGATAAAATTGAAACGTTTAAAAGTTATAGAATTGACAAACCTCCCCTAGAAATAATTGAGCATTACAGTAAAGAACTGCAAGCAATTCAAGATACAATGGAAATTATACAGGGAAGATGGAAAATGCAAATCATCGCCATACTCTGTAATGGAGAATTTAGGTATTCAGAATTAGAAAAAGGATTACCCAAAATTAGTCCCAGAATGCTATCAAAAGAATTAAAAGATTTAGAAATTAACGGATTGATAGAAAGAAAAGTATACGATTCTATACCCGTTAAAGTATCGTATAAATTAGCTGATTACGGGTACACATTAGTTCCATTAATAACTGAATTAACCAATTGGGGAATGGAACACAGAAAAATGATTATGAAAAAATAAAGACAGCTACATACGTTGAGTAGGAAAAAGAATTATGGAACACAGGTAAATAAAAAAGGCGGAGACTGGAAATTATATGACCTTGCTGATCTTGAAACTATACATAAAAGAAGTGCGAAAATGGGTTTTAAGCCATTATAAGATTGCTTAAACCACTAGAATATAGATTTTAAGGTTAAGCGGCGTGAATAAAACCACGCTCCCATTAGCGTGCAATTAAGTTTAACTGCTTTAAAAATTAGCCTCTTGCTACCCACTAAGCTTAGCACACCAAAGAGTGTAAAACATTTAAAATCATCACTATAAGACATTGCGTTTATACTATTTCATTGCTATTGGGGTATATCGTTTCATTAACAAGGCTTGTCATCGCTCAATAACATCAATTCAATACATCCTGTAATTATTTTTGCGATAAGCGAAAAGATCAATCAAAATTCAGGGATTCAATTTAATTTACAACACAACAATCAAAATAATATGAATTGCGGTGTAACAGTTGCGTTGAACTTATTGAGAGGTAAATAGAAACAGCCATTATTTATCTCATTTCATAAGATGTAAACCGTTTGGACAACTGCAAAAAATGATATCAGAATGTAGCAAAATAATGATGACTTCTAGATTAAGAGAATTAGAAAATGATGGTATAATTCACAGGGAGTTATTTGCTCAAGTGCCAGCAAAAGTGATTTATACATTGACAGAAAAGGGAGAGAAATTAAAGCTTGTTTTTGATGAACTTAAAAAATGAGGAAATGAGAATTTTCTCTGGAGAAAGTGAAACTGTAAAATTCCCTGAAATTTGTAACGGAAATTATACTGTTTCAGATGACTCAATTCAGTTTCAAAATGAATGTGTTTGGACTGCTGATTTTGATTGGACCATTATTTTAAAGGAAGAATGGAATTACAACTTGAATGGAAACACACTAATTCTTACCAAATCAAACGGAGATAAATATACGCTCACAAAACAATAAACACACAACAAAAACTATATAACCGTTCTTGGAAGTCACCCATTATAACGGATTATTTTACTTCGTTTGGCCACAATACTTATGAACTTTACGCTGTAGCTACAAGCTCTTTAAAAACACTAAAAAAACCCCTTAAATTGGTCGTCCTAATGAAGCATTATACGCACCTAAATACTTATATTTGGTTGTTGTACTGCGTTTTAGAAACCAATGAACAAAGGAAAGGATATTTGTACAGAATGAGAATCTAAATAGTTCAGAAATGAACTATTTATATCAAGATTGTGTTTATAAACTTTATAATTATCACCATTTTAAAAACGGAAACGGTAATAAATGTGTTAGGAATGAAAAAATATCGAAATTTCTAAAAAATAAGAGCGTAAAAATATGAGTTTTTTTAAAAAAATATTTGGATCAAAAGAGAACAAAAAATCTGAACCAAAAACAAAAAGCACAAATAATTTAGAATCATTTAAGCAAGTACCTTGGATGACAGATTTAAGACTCAAAAACATTGCTATTTGTCTTGATTCAGGATTTAAGCCTGCTAGTTCATTACCAACAGAGCTTAATCGCGAAATAAGACCATCCATAGAAATTGCACAAAGATTAAACGCTATAAAAGCATTAGTTCTCTGGATAATGGTTTCCCCAGAAAATTTGGCAAGTGATAAAATTCTGGCTTTCATCGACAAAAATAATCTTGAAGATTTTATGGATGAAGAGGAAAAAGAAATTCTAAATCTACAAAGAAATGACGAACAAGCTAGAAACCATATTGGATGGAAATTTGAAAATGCTTGGCCTTTAGCCTGGTATTTTGGATATCGCGAACCTGATAGCACCGGTCAAATGATGTCAGGAGATCAAATGCAAGCTATTTTGAAAGATTACAGTTGTCCCATAAACGAAAATGTAGCAGATTGGATTAAAAATAAAGAAACGCTTTCTGTAGAAAAATTAATAGAAAAAGAAGATTTATTTTATTGTTTACATAATGCAGTAAGAAGTGCGCAATTAGGCGGAAAAACAGTTCCTGAGGGTTTTGATTCAATGGGAAATGGTGGCGTAATTCACGAACGCAGACATGCTTTGACTTGGATGCTCTCTAAGGGTGTAAAATGGGATGAAACTGATTTGAGTACTTAAAAGTTTCATAGAAAAACATAAATTTCAAAACAACAAAATCCTTGCATTAGCAAATAGTAAAATCAAATACAACAATGGCAATTTACGCAATTGGAGACATTCATGGAAGCCTTGAAGCTTTGAAAACAATTTTCAAACAAGGGATTATTACACCTGAAGATAAGGTTGTTTTTCTTGGTGATTATATTGACCGCGGACCAGATAGTAAGGGTGTTATTGATTGGTGTATTAACAACCAAAAGAATTTCGATTTCGAATTTATTCTCGGTAATCATGAGATAATGATGAGGGCTGCAAAAACATCTACCGAGCGACTTATGGAATGGTTGTATTATGGAGGAGCAAACACCTTAGATTCATATGGTATAGGTGATGACCCAAATTGGGTAAAAAATATTGGCAAATCGCATTGGGGTTTTATAGACGCTTGCAAAGATTATTTGGTTATTGGCAATTTTATTTTCGTTCATGCAGGACTTGAAACTGGTAAACCTTTGCAAGAACAAGACAAGCACCATCTATTTTGGAAAACATATGAAACACCCGAAGCTTATGATGCAACAAAAACCGTAATCTGCGGACATACCTGCCGAACGAATGGACAAATTGCAGATTTTGAACATACCATTTGTATTGACACTTTTGCACATGGTGGCATGTGGTTGACTTGCTTGAATATTGAAACTGGTGAATTTTTGAGAGGAAACAACAAAGGGCAAATAGAAAAAGGACGACTAAAACGATTTGTACGTTGATTTAGGTTTACGTTAGTTTATTTTTACCCCCAATTCCTCCAACACCATGATTCCATGCTTATTATCAGGATTTAGGTTGATAGATTTTTTGTAGTTTTTAATTGCATCTGCTGTTTTTCCGAGCTTTAAAAGAATTTCTCCGTAGCTATCATATAAATTAAATGCATTTGGGAAATAACCGACACCAAGTTTAAGCACTTCTGCGGCACTTTCATAACTTCCTAATTTCATCAATTTGTAACTCACAATATTCAACTCTTCTTCTTTGACATAATAATTTTCATCCTTTTTAAACGTATTAAAAAATTGAATTCCACGTTCAATTCCTTCCTTTTCAATTTTATCCAAAAGCAATTTTGAGATAGATTTTTTAGGAAGATCATAAGGTTTGTCATATAAAATTCCAGTAACTGCGGTTGTCATCGCATTGAGATAAGCCCGCCTCGTATTGTTCAAAAATATAATAGATGATTGACTAGATGGAATGCTAGTATAGGTGGCACAATATCCTGGCAGCGCACCTGAATGACCAATAGTTAAAATCATATCTTTTGTATTACCTATCGGTTTTTTTACGATTTCCCAACCATAGCCATAGTGCCCTCCAAAATCGGCAGGTGCGTGCTTGGTTAGGGCTAATTCTAAATACTTTTTTGGTATTATTTTTTCGGTATACATAGCTTGATCAAAAAGAAACATATCTTCAACAGTTGAATAAATTGCTCCTGCTGAAAAAGGATTCGAAAAATCCATATAATTTACATTGTAGTAATCTATAAAATTGTTTGTATACCCAGACGACCTACCTTTTAAAAGTAATCTATGTCGATAGTATCCTGAATTTTTCATATGCAGCGGTTCAAATATATTTTCTTCCAGTAGTTCTTGATACGATTTGTGCGTTACTGTTTCCAAAATATATCCCAATAAAATATAACCTGCATTGCTGTAGTAAAATTTTTCACCCGTTGCGTATTGCAACGATTCACTTGCCAATAAATCAACCAGTTCTTTAGGAGAATGGTATTGTTTTCCATCCTTTTCTATATCTCTCACCAGCCCTGAAGTATGTGTGAGTAAGTGATGTATTGTTATTTGATTTCTTGCTCTTTTTGGAAAATCCTTTAAATAGCTACCAATAGGCTTGTGTAAATCAAGTTTATTTTCTGCCACCAACTGCATTATCAACATTGCAGTAAAAGGTTTTGTAACCGATGCTATTCTAAATTTTGTAGTGGGTGTATTGGCAATTTCCCATTCCATATCTGCCATGCCAAATCCTTTTTTATAAATCACCTGACCGTGGTGCGCCACTAATACAGCACCGTTAAAGCCCGCATTTTCAGCATACTTTTTTATAATTTCATCAATTTTAGCTATTTTAGTTTTATTGTTAGATTTGATGCTATCAGTATCTGAAGGTTTACTACAAGAAATTGCAAAAAACAATATGAAAATTAAAAAATAGACAGGTAAGAATACAAACGGTTTTTTCATTAAGAATGAATTTATTTTTCTTTCCAAATCTATGATTAAGGCTTGTTATTGGTCAATTTCAAATGTAAATTTGTGTCAAAAAAGAGTGAAAATTTGTTTTCACCTTTTTGTTGTTAATATATAGTCAAGGTGAGTTCAGTATCTTAATTATGTTTCTCAATGAAAAAACTAATCGCATATAGTATCTATATTTCTTGTTTTTTTCTCATTAATAGTTGTAGTTCTAAAGACGAAAATTGTACAAAAACCGCAACTATAACAAATACTTACTTTTTAGATGGTAGGCAACACTACAGTGATAAAATCATCGAACTACCCTGTGATTTTCCTGACCCCGAACCATTGACCCAAATAGAACCCCCTGAATTGGAAGGATTCACTTATACCATACTCTATGATGAGTTTATACCCGATACTGGAAACAATACGTCGCGTTGGCGGTTTGAAATTAAATTGAATAATTCAAAAGACTACGCCGTTAAAGGAATACCATTTTTGACTGTTAACGCTGGAGGACTGGTATCAAAATCAAATTATTCAGATAAAACCACCTCACCTTGTTATGAAATTGGAGCTAATGCAAGCTGTACATTGACTTATGACCAAGAAAGCCCCATAGATGAAGGGGTAGTTGATATCAAAATAGTTAATGTTCAGTATTTTTTGACAAACTGATACTGAAATTTACCAAAAGCAAACAAATCTTCGCATAGGCGGCACGCCTAATGATACTGTGAATACTTTGTAGCTACCGTGAATTTATGCTAATTGTCGACCAATAGCAATATAATATCACCCAATCAAACAGTTATATTAAACAAACTTAGACAATTCAACTAACAGCCAAAGAGTGTGTATATTGAAAAATAAAAAAAGTGCATTATTTATTTACTAGGAAACTAGCATCTATATAACATTACTAAGTAAACAATTTAGTTTTCACTATGAAAAAAATAATATTTCGGTTTTTGTTGTTTTTCACTTGTACAATAGTTGGTCAGGGCGTAGTATCACGCAAGAATGCAAATAGCTTTGTAACTATGGATGGGATAGTTGTTGAACAATTTGATTCATTGTATACCGATGAAAATAAATTTAATCTAGATAATATAATTTTTAAAGTAGGTAGTTCTTTCAAGTATAGCTATGAGTATATGTCACCTGCTAATGAAAAATATTTATTTAGGCTAGTTTATGACAGTTGGCAATTTGTGGATGCTACGAAAATTGATTCTTCCACCGTTAAGAATGTCACCATAAAAGTTTTGAATGGTAATCCTATGGCCATTGGAATACCCAACTACTCTCAAACAAATTTAAGGTATCAACTAGATGTTATGAAGAGTAGTACAATTTCAGGTGTTATTGAAAATAAAAAAAATGTATGGATGCACCCTCCAAGGGACCGCTTTTTTGAGATTTTAGAAATTAATCCTTTTCCGTACATAAAAGCGCCTTATGAAATTGGAAATAAATGGGAATGGTCACTTTCAATTGGTGATCTATGGAGTGATGGGCGGTGGATGAATTGGAATGGTATAATTGAAAATTTTTATACCTATGAGATAACTGATAAAAAAACCATACTAACGGAGTTAGGAAATGTTGAATGTTTTGTTGTTGAATCAGAAGCGAAAAGCAGAATAGGTAGAACCTCACTTACTGCTTATTTTAGTCCAGTTTACGGATTTGTGAGACTGCATTATGTAAATATTGATGGAAGCAAAACGAATTTAGAATTGATTGAATACCAAGAAGGTGATTAATAGAATTTTGCGTTTGTTACGTATCACCCTAACAGAGGTTCGTATAAATCACTAAAATAAGTGTACGGTTTACATATTATTTTAGAGGTTATTCTAAAAATGAATAAGACCATATCGTGTTAAAAAAATTAAACTGCATTAATCTAAACAACTACTTCCCCCCCTACTACAAAGCAACAACCCCATAAAGACAAAAAACACTAAAACTACAATCTTGAAAAGATATACAAAAAAATAGCAACTACAAATACCCAACTATTTCAAAAAAAACTTTCTTATCACAAGCCTCATTTCTTATCAAATACAGTAATTTTGCAGAGAAATAGCGGGTATTACGTCCGCTTTTATAAAACCACGGAGTATGTATTCCCTACTTTGCGGTAACAAAACCAAAGGTAAAAAAAATGAAAGAAAACTTTCAAAGGGTGGCAAAAATTTCCCTGGTTTTAGTATATCTGGTTATTATTGCTGGCGCCGTGGTTCGTATGACCGGTAGTGGTATGGGTTGCCCTGATTGGCCTAAGTGTTTTGGCCACTACATTCCCCCTTCTGATATTTCAGAACTGCAATGGCAACCTGACCATAGCTACAAAGAAGGACAAGTAATTATTGTTGACAAAACGCTACAAGTAGCACAAAAAGATTTTAAAACTGCCGCTGATTTCAACAAAGAAAATTGGCGTGAATACACCAAACACAAATACGCTATTTTCAACCCATGGCACACCTGGATTGAATATATTAACAGGTTGGTTACCGTAATTTTGGGCATACCCATGCTTCTCATGACCCTCATGTCTTTTTGGTGGTACAAAGAAGATAAAATTATAACCATAGGCACCGTACTCTCTCTAATAGTTTTAGGGGCACAGGCCGTTTTAGGTAAAATAGTGGTTGACACCCACCTAAAACCCCTGATGATATCAGCTCATATGGTTTTGGCATTAGTGCTCATGGCAATGCTATTATACCTTATTCATAGGGCAGGCAAGGCCCAACCGTTTAAGTTTAACAACACTATTCATCGCCTATTAATAGTGGCTACCCTGGTTACTTTTGGTCAAATAGTTTTAGGTATACAAGTACGTCAATTTATCGACTTACAAATAGATGTATTTGGTGATGATGCCAAAAGCGCTTGGTTACAAAACCCAAGCATAGCATTTTACGTACATCGGTCATTTTCTATTCTAGTACTACTTTTAAATGCTTTTATCGCTTATCGCATTTACAATTTAAACTTGGGCTACACAAAAATGAAATGGGTATTACTATTACTAGCAGCGTCAATTTTTACAGGAATTGCGATGAATTATTTCAATTTTCCGTTCGCAAGTCAGCCTATGCACTTGGTATTAGCCTGTTTACTACTAGGGGTACAATTCTATATGATTTTGGAGGCATTAAAAGCAAAAAGAAGCGCCAAAACTTTGTAACTTTGCCTTCCTAAAAAAAAGCATTCATGATTTACAAAATACGAATTATTCTAGATGCAGAAGAAGATATTTTCAGAGATATCGAAATTGATGCAGGCAATTCTATGGAAGAGTTTCATAATGCAATTACACAAGCTTTTGGCTTTTTGGGTAATGAAATGGCTTCATTTTACACCTGTGATGAAAATTGGGTACAAGACGAAGAAATAGCTTTGTTTGATATGAATGAAAATGGCTCAGATGTTCGCTTAATGAACGAGACATTTTTAGAAGATGTTATCACTGCAAAAAGCCCTAAACTTATCTATGTTTATGACTTTCTAAGTATGTGGACCTTCTTTGTAGAACTTGCCGACATCGTTGAAAATGAACCTGGCATTGCTTACCCCAATGTACTATTCAGTTTTGGAGAGCTACCAGAATTACCTCCAGAGAAAAATTTTAAAGCAGACCCTAGTTTTGATTTTGATGATACGCTTGAAAACTATGACGATCTTGATTTTGATGAAAACTGGAATTAAAATCACCCCTACACCAACACCATTGCTTTATAACGCTTAACTAAAAATACACCATGATTAATTTATACGCAACCCAAATAGAAAGTATCTCATTACACCGAGTAGGTAACAAAAATAAAGGTGAAGGCGTGTTTTTATCTGCCGAATCTTTTAGCCTAAACGATGAAACCACAGGGCTTTTGAAAGAGTATTTTTTTAAGCCTTTTCGTGAAAAAGAAGAAAACTATTTCAAATTAGCACATGAAATTGATGTTGAGTTTAATGAATTATACAAAATTGTTGCTGACATTTTTAACGAACCATCGTCTTGCCATTTAAACTCAAAAAAAATAGCCACGCATTTGTTTGAACAATCAAACCACCCACACATAAAAAGTGGCGAGGTATATGTTGCCTATTTAACTGGATTACTACTCGATAATACCAAAGTAGATGCTATTGGGATATTCAAAAGCGAGCTAAAACATGATTTTCTACAATTTGAAGAAGATGAAAGCAATTTAAATATTGTTATTCAGCAAGGAATAAACATCAATAAATTAGATAAAGGGTGTCTTATTTTCAATGCTGAAAAAGAAGAAGGCTATAAAGTTCTTTCGGTAGATAGCAACCGCTATGATGCCAAATATTGGATTGAGAATTTTTTAGGTGCTGCTCCCCTTTCTGATGATAATTTTAAAACCAAAAACTACTTAAAATTCTGTCAAAATTTTGCCAAAGATGTGGTACTACCTGCCGAAGATAAGCAGCAAGAAGTCTTGTTTATGAACCGTGCAGTTAACCATTTTGCAAAAAACGACTCTTTTGAAGAGAATGAATTCTTAACGGATGTCATTGAAAATCCTGAATTGATTCCTGAGTTTAAACACTACAAGGTTGAAAAGGGTCCTAAATACAGCATTGAAGATGTGTCTAATTTTGACATTGCCAATAAAGCTGTTTCTGATGCGCGAAAGAAGATAAAAAACGTCATCAACCTAGATACCAATATACAGATTAAAATGGATTTTATAAATCCTGATTCGGCAGAGAAATTTGTTGAAAAAGGATGGGATGAAGAACGCCAAATGTATTACTATCTGGTTTATTTCAATAAAGAACAAAAAAGCTAAAAATTAGTAATTGGCCCTGATTAGAAACAAACCGTTTCTTTATAATTTAAATTATTTTCAATAGCGCAGGTACAGCGAAACAAATGCAATCTTTCAAAGTTTCTTGTCAAACACTATTTATATATAACTATTCCTTACAAATGCTGTTTTCCCTTTAGTTTTAACTGATTTCAAAGGGCATCAAATTTGTAAGGGGTAGTCAATATTTCATTCCATTTTACACAATATAACTTCGTGATGAAAAATAAAAGCACAATAAAATCATCTGTGTTCTTTATTTTAGTATCACCATGGCTATCAAGACCACTATATTTAAATTAAAAAACATAGCAGCGTTTTTTGTTTTGAGGTGATTTTAAGATGTAATAAATAATCTATTGCAAAAAGCAATTTAAAACCAAAGGGGTGAAAAAAAATAAAAACAGCTAAGAGTTATTCGGTATTTCTATCCTATTTTCAATAATCTGTTTCATACTCACATCCTCGTAATTACGTTTTACAAAGTCTAACGCTAGCTTTAAAATTTCACCCATAGTGGTGCACTCTTTAAAGTTTTTATCTAACGTAAGCTCATATATCTGCTCCTTTAAAAGGGTAATATGGTCAGGAAATGAAATATCATCAGTTTTACAAATTTCAATAAGCTGTTCTATACGATCTTCAGAACTAATAATACGTTTGGCTACAATTGACCTTTCTTCTACTTTGTATTGATCGACCGAATTTCGTTGCAGTTTTTCACGCACCAATTCTACCATCAAAAAATTTTCTTTAAAAAACTGTGGACGGTATACCTTTAGTTTTCCTTCAAAACATTGCTGATCAAAATCTATAGCTCTAATTTTATACACTACATGATCAAAATCATGCGTAGGTACAATCACATAATTATAAGAGCGCATATCACCCAATAGCCGAATCATACAACGCTCATTGAATTTCACAAACTCTTTCGCCAACTGCGCCTTTTCTGACTCGGTACACTTAGGCAACATTTCTTTAATAAAAAAATCACCCGGAATACCCGTAATATGCTCTTCAATTAAGGTGTCTTTATACACCAAAAAGTTGAGGTTGTAAGGAGAAAGCATATGCTCCAATTCCAACCCATAAACTCTAGAAGCATCGGTTTTTTTTACATAAAAATACGTGAAATTATCATTCAAAATATTACGTATTTTGATGCGAAAAGGTTTTGAATTACCAAAGGTACAGTAGTCTACAGCATCAACATTTAAATAATCAATAATAAAATCACTACCATCAGAATGTAGAATAGAATATACCTTTTTTAATGACAAATCAATTTCTTGCCGTTCAACATCAGAATAATATACGCGCACCCAAAGAGTATCTTCATCATTAGCATCATAAACAACAACAGATCCTGCAAAACGTAGTAAATCATCATAAAAAATAGGAATTTCTATTTTTCTGTTATAATGATCAAGATACTTGTCTAATTTTTCACCAACGGGAAAGGCTGGTTTTTTTTTCGACATCAACTTTTCTTCTGTCATATGCGCTTTTTTTTTGATTTTTAAAAAATCATTGTAACAAATTTACGCTTTTAGCGTCATGTATACTAGTATGGTATATCATGCTTTTTTAGTATTTTCATCAATCATCAAAACCAATCTCTTTTGCAAAACATACTCAGCGTACGCAATCTTACAAAAAAATTTGGTCATCTCACCGCAGTAAAAGACCTCTCATTTGAAATTGAAAAAGGCAATGTCTACGGCATTTTAGGGCCTAATGGTAGCGGAAAATCTACCACGCTCGGCATTGTTCTTAATGTAGTAAATAAAACCACAGGTGAATTTTCATGGTTTGATGGTAATACCTCAACCCACAATGCATTGAAAAAGGTAGGGGCGATTATTGAGCGTCCTAACTTTTACCCCTACATGACGGCGATACAAAACTTAAAACTAGTTTGTAAAATAAAAGAAGTTTCTGAAATTAAAATTGAAGAAAAATTAGAACTCGTTGGTCTTTTGGAACGAAAAAATAGCGCCTTTAGAACATATTCTTTAGGTATGAAGCAACGTTTGGCTATTGCCTCTGCCCTATTAAACGATCCTGAAATATTAATTTTAGATGAACCTACAAACGGATTAGACCCGCAAGGGATTCACCAAATTCGTGAGATTATAAAAAAAATAGCATCACAAGGCACTACAATTCTATTGGCATCGCATTTATTAGATGAGGTTGAAAAAGTGTGCTCGCATGTGGTCATTTTGAGAAAAGGTGAAAAATTGTACTCGGGACGGGTAGATAGTATGAATGCAACGCATGGTTTTTTTGAATTGAAAACAACACAAAAAGAAGCCCTAGTTGCCTACTTAAAAAACCACACGAGCTTTGCCGAAATAAAAGAAGATAAAAGTTTAGTCACTGCCTTTTTAAAGGAAGAAATGAGTGCCGAAGTTTTAAATAGATCACTTTTTGAAAAAGGTATTTTTCTTTCGCATTTGGTCAAGCGGAAAGAAAGTCTTGAAGAACAATTCTTATCACTTACCAACAATCAATCAAACTAAGCCATACCACATGATACGTTTATTACAAATAGAATTTATAAAACTTTGGAACAACCGAGCCAGTAAGGTACTCATCATAGCCTATTTCACCCTGCTCACCTTTATTTCATTAATTGCAGCCATAAAATTTGACTTAGGGCCATTAAAATTTCATTTTGCCGAAATGGGCATTTTCGATTTTCCATACATATGGCATTTCAACACCTATATAGCGGCATTCTTTAAACTATTTCTTGCCGTTGTTATTGTGTCTATGATGGCCAATGAATATAGTAATAAAACCATAAAACAAAACTTAATTGACGGCCTTAGCAAGTGGGAGTTCATATACTCAAAATTCTTAACCGTACTCGTTTTTTCAGCCATTTCTACCCTTTTCATTTTTGTAGTTTCATTAATTTTAGGTTTACTCTATTCGTCGTATAATGAATTGGGTATTATCTTTTCTGATTTAGAGTTTATATTAGCCTATTTTATAAAATTAGTTGCTTTTTTCTCCTTGTGTTTATTTTTAGGAATTTTAGTCAAACGATCTGCATTTGCCCTTGGTTTTCTCATCCTGTGGTCTATCGTTGAGCAAATTATTTTTGGTGTTTTGGGGTGGAAAATTACCAGCTGGGAAACAGCTACCACAATAAAAAGCCTCTTTCCCTTAGAGTCGATGGCTAATCTTATAGATCAGCCTTTCAGCAGATTATCAGTGGTACAAAATATTGGAGATCAATTAGAAACAGATTTAAAATTTGACTACGCAGTACATAGTTACGAAATACTAATTGCCCTTGCTTGGACAGCAATTTTCATCTATGGCTCATACGCCCTTTTGAAAAAACGTGATCTGTAAACCCAAATAGTTTGACTAGTAAATAGATGCTACAGAAATTAGAAGTAATGAGTCTCTTTTTCCTTGGATCTTGCAACTCAGCGGTCTGTTATCGTTATAAATTGACAATTTTAAAAATAACTTACCGCCGTTAAACAATAGTAATGCGGAGTTGACCGATATTTGGTTGTAGAAATTCATATACAGAAGACAAAAAAAACTTAATTGTGTTATATTGCTCCTCGAACAGTAGCGCACAAATGAAAAAACTTTTTCTCTTAGTCCTTTTTTTTACTACACTTCCTATTTTGGCTCAAACGGCAAATGATTGTCAAGATGCCATTATCATTTGTGGCAATGCTAATGTCTCCTCTAACGCCAATGGTTTTGGTATTCAAGAGCTAGACAACACAGCAAACCCTTGTCTTTATGAAGAAACAAACAGTTTGTGGTTGCGTATAAATATAGAACAAGGTGGTGATTTATCATTTGTAATAAAGCCTGAAAACACGGACATAAATGTAGATTATGATTTTTTCGTTTTCGGTCCCACCAATAGTTGTGGTAATTTTAACGACCCTATTCGCTGTTCAACTACCAACCCTCGTAATGCAGGTCTCAGCAACAATCATACAGGCTTACGCGATTCTGAAACTGAACAAAATGAGGGACCAGGACGTCTTGGCAATAGCTTTGTAGCAACACTACCAGTTGATACAGGAGAACAATATTATATTTTGGTTGATAGGCCTCTTGGCGATGGTGGTTTTACCCTAGAGTGGACGGGAACAGCAAGACTTCTTTCCCCTCCAACAATAAACCAGCCAGATGATATTGAAGTTTGCCCAGAACCAACGCAACAAGAAATAGACCTTACTCAACAAGAACAACAAATAACTACTGCTACAGATGTTACCATAGCCCACTATACAAGTTATAAAGATGCTTTTGATGATGAAAACCAAATTACAGACCCCACAAAATTCCTTTTTGAAGGTACGACAACTAGTATTTTTACGCGAGTAACGAATACAAATGGCTGTTTTGAAATTGCAGACTTTAAGATTAAGCCCATAGTTTTTGATACCCTACCCATCCTGAATTATATCTTATGCGACGATGACCGTAATATGGTCGAAACATTCTCGCTCTCTCAAATTATTGAAGACATTGAAATTAGTATGGCCAATAGTGACAACTTTGCTATTACATTATATGAAGAAGACCCAAATACTACCCCAGGTATAAGTCCACTTCCTGGCACTACTTTTGTTTCTGGTTCAACAACGATATATGCGCGTATTAGTGCTAACCTTATTCCTGATTGCGCTATTACCCACCCTGTAGCACTAAACATTATTGAAAGCCCATATCCTGAAACAATCAATTTGGTGCAGTGCGACATTGACGAAATTAACTCTACTGACGGTATAACACAGCTAAATCTCGAACAAGCATTTATTGGCATTTCGGGAGTTACTATTACATATTACAAAACCATAGCCGATAGAAATACCAACAACCCAATTACAAACCCTACTAGTTATACCAATACAGTCCCTTTTAATGATACTGTATATTACAGAGCAGTATCTAATATTTGTGAAAGCACAGGAGAAATTGCCATTACGGTCAACCCCACAAATATTGACACAAATGCAATAAGTCCTAGAATAGCTTGTGATGACGACCCATTAGACACAACCCTGCGTGCTAGCTTTTCTATTGAGCAAATTAAGCAAGAGGCCTATCCGAATATCGACGCTAGCTTTTACGCAAATAGAGATGATGCTGCACTAGAGCAAAATGCGTTACATGGCGATTTTAGAACAACAGCAACCACCATTTATGTTCGCTTAGAAGACAACAATCAATGTGCAGGTGTAGATAAAATTGAGCTCCTTATACACCCCTTGCCTAGTATTCAATTAGAAAACAGTTATTACACCTGTACCGATGGAGAACCACTTACCATTGATGCCCCTAATGGTTTTGACACCTACAGTTGGCAGAAAATAGCTGATCAGTCTATTGTTGAAATAGGTAACACCGCACAAATTACCATTACCCAAAGTGGCTTGTATAGCTTAACAGTTGGCAACAATTATCAGAGCAATAATCAAAACCTGAGTTGCACTTCAAGTGTAGATTTTAATGTATCAACGTCTAATAAAGCCATCTTTACCGATATAAATACCTCTGATTTTTCAGAAGAAAACACGATAACAGCAGTTGTGGCTGGCGATGGAGATTATGAGTTTTCAATAGATGGAGTAACCTACCAAGAAATGCCCTTTTTTGAAAATATACCCCCAGGCTTGTACACACTCTATGCCCGTGATAAAAACGGCTGCGGTATTGCTACAGAGGAGATTGCCATTTTGGGGTATCCCAAATTTTTCACACCAAATAATGATGGTATTAACGACCTATGGCAACTTATAGGAGCTTCCGAAAACTTGCCAAAAAACAGTATTGAAATTTTTGATCGCTATGGAAAGCTAGTGCATCAAATGCAAGCGAAAAACAAGGGATGGAATGGCACTTTAAATGGCCGCCCACTACCTGCTTCTGATTACTGGTTTCGCATAAACCTTGAAGGACGAGAATCCATAAAAGGGCATTTCACCTTAAAAAGGTAAGCTTATACATATTTTTTATGGTTGAAAATTAAAGAAGGTGTAAGTTAGCTTAACACTTAACCTATATTCAACCATCATGAAAAGTCTCATTTTCACCTTGTTAGCATTTTGTATGTTAGCTCCGTTTTTGTCTACGGCACAAAGTTCACGTCCATTTATTACAACTTGGAAAACCGATAACCGAGGGCCATCCCCAAGTACTCAAATTACAATTCCCACGAACCCCAATTTAACCTATAATTATTCGGTTGACTGGGGAGATGGCACCAATAGTACTAATATAACGGGAGACATTACGCATACATATACCAACATTGGTACTACTTATCAAGTTGCTATCACGGGAGATTTTCCTGCTATCCAATTTCGGTCACCACAAAACGCTAATCATAATAGAATCATCTCCGTAAACCAATGGGGAGATGTGGAATGGCGCTCCTTTAAAAATGCCTTTGCTTCTTGTCAAAATTTAACCGTAACTGCCACAGACACTCCAAATTTAACTGGGGTTGAAGATATGAGTGGAATGTTTAAAAGATGTCGAAAATTAGTAGGTAATTCAAGCTTTAATAATTGGAATCTTAGCAACGTTACCAATACGAAAGAAATGTTCTTATCTGCTAGAAATTTTACGGCAGACATTGGTGATTGGAATGTAAGCAACGTTACCAACATGGAGAGTATGTTTAACTACGCAGAATATTTTAATGCAGACATAGGGAGATGGAATGTAAGCAATGTCACCACTATGAAAAAAATGTTTACAAAAGCCCGTAAGTTCAATCAAAACATAGGCAATTGGAATGTAAGTCATGTTACCGATATGAGAGGAATGTTCGGTAGTGCAAGTAGTTTCAACCAAGACATAGGAAATTGGAACGTTAGTAATCTTACAGAAATAGAGAGTATGTTCAATGGCGCAGGCAGGTTCAATCAAAATATTAATAATTGGGATATTCGAAAAATAATACATCTAGACGCAGTCTTTGCTTATGCGCAAAATTTTAATCAACCGTTAGACAGGTGGGATGTAAGTAATGTAAAAACTATGAAATTACTATTTTATGAGGCTCACCCCTTCAATCAAGACATCAGTAGTTGGGATGTTGGGAACGTAGAGGATATGGAAGGCACATTTTTAGCCGCCACATCTTTTAATCAAAATATCAACAGTTGGAACGTAGCCAATGTTACAAACATGAAAAGTATGTTTGATCATGCATATGAGTTCAATCAAGACCTAAGCAATTGGGATGTGAGCAAAGTTACATCGATGAAAAGAATGTTTAATCGAGCATTTTATTTCGATCAAAATTTAGGAACATGGAACATTCAATCGCTCACTGATGCAACAGATATGTTTAATCAAACCTCCTTATCTACCTGTAATTATGATAGCTTATTACTAGGTTGGGTTGACAAACTACTTGTTCAACATGTTCCATTTAGTGCCGAAAACACCCAATATAACAAGGGAGAAGCAGCTAGAAATAAACTCATAAATAATTACAACTGGACAATTCAAGATGATGGTAAAATAGATTTTACCCATGCACAAGAACAAAACGATGTAACAAGTTGTACAAGCTACACTTTACCTCCATTGAGTGCTGATAGTACGTATTACACCCAGACCATGGCCGGTGGAGAAATACTACAGGCAGGTGATGAAATTACCAGTTCTAAAACCATTTACATTTACACAGGTAACGGATCTTGCCTTTATGAAAGCTCTTTTGAAGTTGCTATTCTCAATACCGTAACTGCAGATGAACTAGCGGATGTTTCCACTTGTAATAGCTATACCCTACCCCAACTCAGTAGCGACAATAACTATTATACAGAGACCATGGCAGGTGGAGAACTACTGCATGCAGGTGATGAAATTACAGCCGATAGTACCCTTTATATCTATACCGAAAATGGTAATTGCCATGACCAAAGTTCTTTTGACATTACCATTGTTAACGTACAAGTAGATCAACTAGCGGACGTTTCCGCTTGTAATAGCTATACCCTACCCCAACTGAGTAGCAATAACAATTACTATACAGAGACAATGGCAGGTGGAGAACTACTGCATGCAGGTGATGAAATTACAGCGGATAGTACCCTTTATATCTACGCTGAAAATGGCAATTGTCATGATGAAAGTTTTTTTGATATTACTATTGTTAACGTACAAGTAGATGAACTAGCGGATGTTTCCACTTGTAATAGCTATACCCTACCTCAACTCAGTGGCAACAACAACTATTATACGGAGACCATGGCAGGTGGAGAACTACTGCATGCAGGTGATGAAATTACATATTCGCAAACCCTTTATATCTATGCTGAAAACGGCAATTGTTATGATGAGAGTTCTTTTGAGATAACTATTTCAGATACCGTTAATATTGACCAACCTAATGATGTTTCTTCTTGTAAAAACTACGTATTACCCGTTTTAACCCATGGTAACTACTTTAGTGATGCTAATGGCGAAGGGCAATCCCTTTTTGCAGGAGATACAATTACTACAAGCCGTACAATATATATTTATGCCGAGTCAGCCAATGAACGGTGTACCGCCAATCATAGTTTTTCAGTTACTATTGACCCTACCGAATGTATGGATGCTCAAAACCAATGCAACGCTATATTTCCTACATTCATAACCCCAAATGGCGATGGCATAAACGATCGTTTTACCACCATACAAAATGACTGTAATACTGTGGGTACACTCCACATTTACGACCGCTATGGCAAACTAGTCTATTTTACAGCAAATTTTAATAAAAGCAATTGGAATGGTAGTTTAAATGGCGTGCAACTGCCAACATCAGACTATTGGTATATGGTAACCCTTGAAGGACAAGACCCCATAAAAGGGCATTTTACACTAAAAAGGTAAATCAAATCATTCATATAAAAACTATGCTTTTTTACTTGATTTAAGATATACTATAATAATAGCATGCATGATTAAAACAGTAAGATATACCCATATAACAACAAACATTTTAAAAGGAGTAGAAATACCTTAGATTAGCACTTCTAAAGAAGGAATATACGTGCTTGAGTGCGCGTATTCAAATGTTAGCAACAACTTAACAAACGAACTACACACAACAAAATGTGGTATAAAAAACATACTTTTTTTGATAAACAAGATGGACTTAAAGAAATTCCTAATAGCCATTATTTTTCTCGACTATTAACAGAAGAAGAAATTCAATTGTTTCCTGACATCAAAAAACTTTATCCTGAATTTTTAGAGAATAGAAAATTAAGCATTCCAACTGGACTGACCTTAACAACTGAACTTCAAGAACTTTTGGAATATTCAAATGGCGGCGGAATTATAAATGGAGATAGAGAATTTGGATATTTCTCTCTGCAAGACATTCGATATTATTATTTCGCCTATGGTTTTCCCAAATGGGCACCAAACTTTTTGCCAATTGCATTTAATGGTGGTGGAAAATTTTATGCATATGACTTTAGAGATTTAAAAGAAATTAAAATTGTTGCTGTTGGTTCAGGCGACTTGGATTATGAAAGTTCAGTTATTATTGGTGCTACTTTAGACGAAGTTTTAGCAAAAAAAACGAACATCGAAGATGAACTTAATAAACTTTACCCAGAAATTAAACTAAACGAAAAAGAATTACGAAAAATAGAAATTAAGCAGGAGTTAATAAGACTTAAAAATGACAAAGTAGGTGGTTTAGTTGACTTAAAAACTTATCTAAAGAAAAAAAACGAACTTGAAAAGGAATTGAAAGAAATGAACATCTGAATAAAAAACAGTTGCCAATAACTACCCCTCCACGCGGTCGGCACGACCCAACATGAGAACGGTGTTTACTGAACCGGCTACTTTGCCGATACTAGGGAGATGGCTATGCGTTTGCAATGCATTTCACATGCATTTGCAAATACATAAAACTAGACCAACTGGCTGTCATATATTTCGCACAGCTACAAGTGCTTAAAAAACCTTAAATTAGTAATTCTAAAAAAGAAATATGCGTACTTGAGTACGGGTGTACAATTGTTAGCATAAAGTTTGAAAAAGCTACTATTCATATTAACCCTTTTTTCAATTACCAACTCTTTTGGTCAAGATTCAGATGTTTTAAAATCAAATCGACTTTTGATAATGGGTTCTGAACATTACATCTACCATAAAGCGCAAAAATTCGTTGCGGATAAATGGAATATTGAAGTGTTACGGGTTGCTGGAATTTCTGTAGAAAAGAATTTAGCGGATAGCGTAAGTGCTGAAAACACAAAACTATGGACTGAGCTGGACAAGACTTTAAAATTAGATTCTAAAAAAAGGTTTCAAGAAGAAATCGGTATTGAAATTAGACAAATAGTAAAAGCGGAAAAAGCACTAAAATCAAATAAAGAGGTTAGACGTTTAAGAAGAAGAATTGACAATCGAAAAGTTAAAACGTTCTCTGAATTGGAATCCAAAAGGAATGAATGGACTTATGTTTATGCCATATACAGTAATTTGAAAAACATATACACGGACAATCCATGGATAAAGGAGTTTGATGTCATAATTGATTTAGAAAACGGGACTACTGATACGGAAAAACCAACTGCTAATAACTAAGCCTTCGCATGGTCGGCACGACCCAACATGAGAACGGTGTTTACTGAACCAGCTACTTTGCCGATACTAGGGAGATGGCTATGCGTTTGCAATGCATAAAACTAGACTAACTGGCTGTCATATATTTCGCACAGCTACAAGTACTTAAAAAACCTTAAATTAGTAATCCTAAAAAAGAAATATACGTATTTGAGTAGGATAGACAATTGTTGGCTGTAATTAACTCACTCAATCCTGAAAACAAAAAATGGGAATATTTGACTTTTTAAAAAAAAATAAAAGAGAACCTGAAAATAATGAAGTAGAAATCCGAATTTTAGAAAAACCAGATTTTAAAGAGATTGATATTGAAAAATTAAAGGAGTACTATAATTGGAAATTGAATTATGGAGAACGTAAAATGACGTTAGATATAAATTTTGAGACTGAATCAACAAATCAATCTGAATTAAATCAAATAATAGAATTTGTAAACAAAATACCAGATTTTGATATTCAAAATCAAAATTATATCATGTTAGATTTTGAAAAAGATGCAAGTGAAGTAACTAACTATTTGAATTTCTATCTTGATGAACTTTACGAAAGTGAATTAGCTCAAATAATCAACCTAAAAAATCGAAAAAAATCGAAAAAAATTCTTTTAATGGAAAAATTGAACTTAATCAGAGTTAGAATTTATCCACAGTATTCTTATTTCGGAACTTTTGATTATTCAATTGACATTGATGGAGAACCTTGCAACCAGCTTTTAGTGGTGAATATAAACAAAGATGGAACATTAGACCACATAACGTGGGAAAGTTAAAAACTAATTAATAACTACAGCTAAAATAACTACCCCTCCACGCTGTCGGTACTACACAACATGAAGCTGTTGCTAAAACCACCTGCTTTGTTACTACTATGGAGATTGCTTTGCATTGAGAGTTCGTTTTTTAAAAATTTGGCACTCCTATATTTCCAGTAAACCAAATTATCTAACAATACTATGCTGCTAAGAAAAAAGCATGATTATTTTCCTGCCGTATTACAAAAAACTCTGTATTGCCAAATCATAGCTCTGTAGCCCAAAGCCTAAAATCACTCCTTTAGCACCTGACGAAATATAAGAAACATGCCTAAAGTCTTCACGCTTGTGGGTGTTCGAAATGTGTACTTCAACTACGGGTGTTTCCACTGCTTTGACTGCATCGCCTATACCTACTGAAGTATGTGTATACGCCGCAGCATTGAGTACAATACCATCATACGTAAACCCTACTTCTTGAATTTTGCCTATAATTTCACCCTCAATATTAGACTGAAAATAGCTAAGCTCAACCGTGGGGAATTTTGCTTGTAGCGCTTTAAAATAGTCTTCAAAAGTAGTACTCCCATACACTTCTGGTTCACGCTTACCAAGAAGGTTTAAATTAGGGCCGTTAAGTATTAAAATTTGCATGGCATAAAAATAGTCAAATACAGGGCATAAAAAAAGTAGAAGTTAAAGATAAAAATGCAAAAAAACTATCTGCCTATACTCCTACCAGAATCAAAGGTATATTGTACACCTAAGGTAACCGTGGACCATGTTTTATTTTCAAGTTGTATGCCGGTATACGAAATATTCACCTCAGTTTTTGCACTCATTAAATATCCTATTAAAGGCCGGTAATACAAGCCTCCTGTATACGCCTCACTAATACCCAAAGCATAGCCTATTTTTCCTCCTAGCGAAAAGGAATTTGATGTCCATATACGAACTGAGGCTGTAAGCGGTAAAAATTGAACACTGGGTAAGTTAAGCTGTGCGGTGCCTGTTTTAAATTTTTCAGAAAAACCATGAATATAACCCGCGCTAACCCCTAAGTCTACCATCTCATTTAGTGCAAACATATAACCTGCATCCGCACCAACAACCACCCCTACCTCATCATTAAAATCATTAAATGGAAGGCCGCCTTGTATACCCAATTTAAAACCTTCTTGTGCACTTATCATATGTATCACTAGGGTACAAACTAATATCAAAACTATTTTTTTCATGGTACTTTAGTTAGGGCTACATTCTTTTTAGCAAATAGGTAGATAACTAACTTCAAAAGAATAATTATGTTGTTCTACCGCATTAAGATTGTTGTGTAATGACCATAATACACCTATCAACCACCTCAACACAAGGGTATGCGGTATACTTTTAAAATCATTTACAGACAAGCCATGAGGAATTAAGCCCTTGGCTATAGTCAAACAATCAAAAAACGGCTAAAGTTCAAAATGCTTATATGAAATGAGATTATGTTGGCGTGAAATTACCTTGAACTAAGGTGATAGCAATTTTTAAAAAAAATAACTCGCACCTAGCTGAAAAGCTACATTTTTAGTGTGGAATCCTTTTAAAACTGTAGTCAAACCTCTTGAAAATCTTGCATGAAGATATATATTTTTGTTTAAGCTATACCCCCCTCCTATATTCAGTCCTAGGTGTAGGCTCTTTGTATCAACGGCGGTAAAATCTTCATCCCAGTTTTCAGCTAGCAAAAAACCTAACTGCGGCCCTAGCTCTAAAGCTATATGATCAGTAATATAATACTTTCCCATTAGCGGCAAATGCAGATATAATAAATTAAGCTCGTCTGACTCAATACCCGAACCTTGCAATTGCAATAGCACCTCAGGTTGAAAATAAAATTCATCCAAAAAAGCAGGTATTTCTACTACTCCCCCAACATAAAAACCAAGCTTAGGATCAACAGAAAGAAAATCATTACCTGAAAAAGTAGACAAACTCAAACCAGCTTTAACACCCAATCGTACATCATCCCCGCCTCTTGACGAAACATTACTCGTACCTTGTAAAACCTGAGCGCTTAAAAACGGAACAAAAGCTAAAACAAAAATAATACCTAGCCATTTGTTTTTCATATTGAGTTATTTTTGGTTGAATTCTAGTTCAAAGATAAAAAACTTTAAGCGTAGTTAAACACAAAGTTGCTGTATCTTTAAACTTCAAAATCATCCTTCGTAATTGATCATTGTTGTTTACAGCACTATTACAAATACATGCTGTAAATGATGTTAACGCTAACTCATACATTTTTTCGCCTTTACAGTATTATGTATCTTTAACCTCAATTAATGGCCATTTTTTTGCGGTAAAATATAGCTTACCACAAATTGTGGCGATAGTGTATCACGGGTTACTACTGAAGATTGTGCTGTTTTTTTCAATCAAGGGCGTACAAAAGTCCTGATGCTTTCAACACACTGGTATTTCATCACTAGATAGAAGACAATTGTAGAGTAACACATAGCTTAAATGTTTAAGACGGGTTTGAAAAATGAATTGGAGACAAGCGCAAAAAGAGTATCAACATTACCTTAAAATAGAACGAGGTTTAGCTGAAAATTCGGTCGAAAATTATACCAGAGATGTTGAAAAATTAATCCTTTTCTTACATACAAACGCAGTAACGCAAAGCCCCATACAAATTCACAAAGAAACCGTACAACAGTTTATTTATGAATTGGCAAAAGTGGTAAATCCGAGGTCGCAGGCACGTATTATTTCAGGTCTCAAAAGTTTTTTCAACTACCTTGTTTTTGAAGATTACCGCCAAGACAACCCCATGGATTTGATAGAATCACCAAAAATTGGTCGTAAGCTGCCTGATACTCTGTCAGAAGATGAAATTAATGCCCTTATACAAGCTATTGATTTATCAAAAAACGAAGGGGAACGCAATCGCGCTATGCTCGAAACACTTTATGGTTGTGGCCTACGAGTTTCTGAGCTTATTGGGCTAAAAATATCAGACCTTTACTTTGAAGAAGATTTCATAAAAGTTACTGGTAAAGGTGACAAACAGCGTTTTGTTCCCATTAGTCACATCAATAAAAAGTACATTAATATTTACAGAAACGAAATTAGAGTGCATCAAAACATTCAAAAAGGATTTGATGATATTTTGTTTTTAAATCGACGAGGAAGGCAGTTAACACGAGCGATGGTTTTTACTATTGTAAGACAATTGTCCGAAAAAATAGGCCTTAACAAAACCATTAGTCCACATACCTTTCGTCATTCTTTTGCCACTCATTTACTAGAAAATGGTGCCGACCTTCGTGCTATTCAACAAATGCTTGGGCATGAAAGCATTACCACTACCGAGGTGTATGTGCATCTCGACCGTTCGCACTTAACAAAAATTATAAATGATTTTCATCCTCGTAAATAACTACTATCGCTGGTTACATTGCACTAATCACAAAACAAAAACAACTATGTTATCTATCAGCAATGAAAGCTAGCTACATTTTTTTTAAATAAAAATCGACAAACACCACTGTATCATAGCAATAGGCAAAAACTTATCAAACGCAATCGTTAGCGTATATTTTTTTAAATACCCTATCAATAAATTTTATCAAATTATGGGCTATATTTAGTGGCTGATACTGTATCAGGTCTCAAAAAAAACAAGAGGGTGATAATTGTATTTAGGTAGCGTAATGAATAACACCTAAATTGGTGCTAATGGCTAAAATAACGTACGCCTAATTGTGCAAAAAAACCTTCAACACATAAAAAAAAACCAAAACGATACTATGAAAAACGAACTTAACCGACAATGGTGGAAAGAAGGCATTGTTTATCAAATATATCCCCGAAGTTTTCAAGATACTACGGGCAATGGTATTGGCGATATACAAGGTATTATAAAGCGCCTAGATTATATTAAAAATTTGGGTGTTGATATTATTTGGCTAAACCCTATTTATGAATCGCCCAATGACGATAATGGTTATGATATTAGTGATTACCGCAATATTATGGCTGAGTTTGGCTCTATGGCCGATTTTGATGAGCTCTTGCAAAAAATGAAGGAAAGAGGGTTAAAATTAGTGATGGACTTAGTAGTAAATCACAGTAGTGATGAGCATGAGTGGTTTAAAGAATCGCGAAAATCAAGAGACAACCCCTACCGTGATTATTACCATTGGTGGCCAGCAGAAAAAGGCACGCCCCCTAAACGATGGAGCTTTTTTGATGTAGAAAGCAATGCTTGGAAATACGATGAACAAACTGATGCTTACTACCTACATTGTTTTTCAGTAAAGCAACCTGACCTAAAATGGGAGAACAAAAAAGTACGACAAGAAGTTTATGATTTGATGAAATTCTGGTTTGAAAAAGGTGTTGATGGTTTTAGAATGGATGTTATTTCTTTTATTTCAAAAGACACCAATTTTCCTGAGTTACCTGCCTCCTACAATGGTGAATTTATTCCCTTTTATGCCAATGGTCCAAAATTGCATGATTATTTGCAAGAAATGAACGAATCGGTACTACAAAACTATGATGTGATGACCGTTGGTGAAGCTCCCGGTGTCACTATAGACCAGGCTTTAAATTTTGTTGATGCCGACCGCAAAGAACTTGACATGTTTTTTCATTTTGATTTAATGGCGCTTGACAGAGAAGAAGGAGAAACATTCTTAATGGCAAAAGAGAAATGGAAACTTTCTGAATTTAAAAAAATACACTCTGATTGGGATGCCGTTTTTGCAGAAAAAGGATGGGGTAGCATGTACTTAAACAATCATGATTTCCCTAGAAGCGTAAGTAGATGGGGAAATGATTCACGAACACATTGGTATAGTTCGGCTACCATGTTACAAACTTTCTTGTTATCGATGCGCGGTACCCCTTATTTTTACTACGGTGAAGAAATTGGGATGACCAATATCAAATTTGACACTATTAGTGATTATCGTGACATTAATACCATAAACCGCTACAAAACTATTGAAGCAAATGGTGGAGATTTAAAAGCGTTTCTTGAAAACGAAAAAGATGCTAGTAGAGATAATGCCCGTACACCAATGCAATGGGATAACTCCAAAAATGCAGGTTTTACAACGGCACAACCGTGGCTTAAAGTAAACGCCAATTTCAAGCACGGGGTTAATGTAGCTGAACAAGACTCCAATAAAGATTCTGTTTTAAACTATTTTAGAAATATGGTTCAGGTTCGTAAAAACAATCTGGCACTTATTTATGGTACCTATACTTTGCTGCAAAAAGACAATGAAGCAGTATATGCATACACAAGAACGCTTGATGATACCGTTTTTTTAGTATTATTGAGTTTTTCTACTAAAAATACCAGCTTTACACTTACCGAACAGTCGTTTGAAAAAGCCAAATTGATTATTTCAAATGACGATGCACCAAGTATTAAAACTGACAACATTTTTGAACTAAAGCCCTACCAAGCTTGTATTTATAAATTGATGTAGCAGGAAACATAGTATACCGTGTAATTTTTCTATATTTAAAAACTGTATTGCGTTTTGAAGAAAATTGGTGTACACATCGTTTTGGTTAATAACTAAATTGGTTTGTTTCTTATCCTTATTTTTTTCTGTGGTACAGCAATTCACATAAAAACAACATTACAGTATACGAACCTCGATAAAACCATTGACCATGAAAAAACAGATTGCCTTTTTAAGCCTTACATTGTGTTCGCTTTTTATTGCGAATGCCCAAAAAAAGACGGCAGACGTACTTAAAAAACTAGACAGCCAAACAGAGACTTATAGTGCTATTGCGCAAGAAATTTGGAATTTAGCTGAAATGGGCTACCAAGAAGAAAAAAGCTCCGCATTATTACAAAAAACATTAGGAGATGCAGGTTTTAGCATTAAAAAAGGAGTTGCTGGTATCCCCACTGCTTTTATTGCAGAGTTTGGTTCGGGCACACCTATTATTGCTATTATGGGTGAGTATGACGCCTTACCGGGACTTTCGCAACAAGCGGTGGCTGAGAAAAAATCTGCCGGAAAAGCTGCTGGTCATGCTTGCGGACACCATTTATTTGGCACCGCATCAACAGCAGCAGCCATTGCTGTAAAAGACTGGATGACTGCCAATAATACCAAAGGTACTATTCGTTTTTATGGTACACCAGCAGAAGAAGGTGGCTCAGGAAAAGTATATATGGTTCGTGCAGGGCTTTTTAATGATGTTGATGTTGCCTTGCATTGGCACCCATCATCACAAAACGCAGCCAGTGCTGGGGCAGCTTTGGCTAATAAATCTGCTAAATTTCGCTTTTATGGTGTTTCAGCACATGCAGCAGCATCACCCGAAAAAGGAAGGTCGGCCTTAGATGGTGTGGAAGCTATGAATGTGATGATTAATATGATGCGCGAACACATGCCCGAAAAAGCTAGAATTCATTATGTAATTACTGATGGTGGAAAAGCACCCAATGTGGTGCCAGATTTTGCCGAAGTCTATTACTATGCTCGTCATAATACAAGAGACGTAGTTATTGACCTTTTTGACCGTATGGTGAAAGCTGCTGAAGGTGCTGCCTTAGGCACAGGGACTACCATGGATTATGAGATGATTGGCGGCACCCATGAATTACTTCCCAATTTAACCCTACAAAAGGTAATGCATGACAATTTATCAAAAATAGGAGGCATTGAGTACACCGCTGAAGAAAAAGCATTTGCTGATAAAATTGCCGTTTCTTTAGGCTATAAAAAAGCCGATTTAAATACGGCCAAAAACGTACAACCGTATAAAACAGAAGCCAAAGCCTTTGGTTCTACAGATGTAGGCGATGTTAGTTTTGCCGTACCTACTGTAGGTATGGGCGCTGCCACATGGGTACCCGGCACCCCTGCTCATAGCTGGCAAGCCGTTGCCGCTGGTGGAACGTCAATAGGAAAAAAAGGGATGATGGTCGCAGCAAAAACACTCACACTTACAGCAATAGACTTGTTTAAAAACAAAGATTTGGTAACCAAAGCTAAAGAAGAATGGCTAGAGCGCCGTGGCCCTGATTTTAAATATATTCCACTTTTAGGAGATAGAGCCCCCGCTTTAGACTATCGTAACTAAAGCAATTTAGCATTTGCCGTATAGCAACCCTAGGTTTATTTCTTGTTTTGGTATAAGGCATAATTTATCAACATCATATACGCTCCTACAACACAAAAAAAGTAAAACTCATAGCCGTTATAAAAGTCGCTGTACAGCGGCTTTTATATTTTTTTGCTTCACACTGTAACAAAACAGAAAAAGACACTACTAATGATTAAACCAACAACCTAAATACGTGAATAAAGAACTGGAACATCAATTTGTAACAGAACTAGAGCGCAATCAAAATATTGTGCATAAGGTTTGTACATTGTATACCAATGATAGAGATTCACACAACGATTTGTTTCAAGAAATTACGATACAATTATGGAAAGCGTATCCAAAATTTAGGGGTGACAGTAAATTCAGTACTTGGATGTACCGTGTTGCTTTAAATACAGCTATCACCTTGTATCGAAAATCAAAAAGAAGGGTTAAAACGCAAGATTATGAATCGGTGATTTTCAAAATCAAAGCCGAAGAATACGATGAAACCCAAGAGCAACAGCTTAAATTAATGTACAAAGCGGTAAAGCAGCTAGGTGACATTGATAAAGCATTGGTTTTTTTGTATTTAGAGGATAAAGATTATAGCGAAATATCTGAAACCTTGGGGATATCAGAAGTAAATGCTCGTGTAAAGATGAACCGTATCAAAAATAAATTAAGAACCATATTAAATCCTTAGGATTATGATGGACGAACTAGAGTTACTAAAAAAAGATTGGCAGAAGAAAGAAGAACACCTTCCTAAACTGTCATACAACGATATCTACACCATGATTTGGAAGAAATCTTCTTCAATCGTAAAATGGATTTTTTATATCAGTATTATTGAGCTTGCCTTTTGGATTTTTGTAAATCTAACTCCCTTTTATCTCGATGAGTATCAAACTAAACTCAATGAACTTGATATTGGGTACTCAAATGTTTTTCTAATTGTAAGTTCAATAATCACCTACAGCGTGATACTGGTATTTATATATTTATTGTACAAAGCATACAAAGGAATATCTGTGGCAGACAACGTTAAAACACTAATGGAAAGCATCTTAAAAACCAGAAAGATTGTAAAATATTATGTGATTTATAATCTAGTAGTCATGTTTTTAGTCACTGTATATACTATTTTCATTGCTTTTACAAAAGATGAACGAATGACCACATTACTGAATAAACTAAGTGAAGACGGTTCTGAACTTAAAATTTGGTTGGTTGTGGCACTATTTACCGTATTGGCATTGGCAGTAACACTAGGTTTTATTTGGGTGTTTTACCAATTAATATATGGTTTTCTCTTAAAAAGACTAAACCGCAATTACAAAGAACTGAAGCGATTAGAAATGTAAAAAATAGGTGCAATAACTACCCCCTCCATGCAGTTGTCACTACCCAACATGATGGCGGTGTTGACTGAACCGGCGGCTTTGCCGATACTATGGATATTGCTTTGTTTTTGTATTGTATTGCGTAAAACAGCGCAAAAAAGTGTTCATCAGTACCGAGTTTTGTAGTCGGTGTTTGCCCATTATGCAATCGCAAATAATCTTCAGTCCTAACCTCACAGTTAGCAACCTTGCAGCTTACTAATGGTTCAAGGCGTTACCCCTGCCCATAAGGGACTTGCACCCTCTAGATTAATAAACTACTTTTAGGTAGTTTAAAAGATGCCCATGCTGGGCACACACACGGTATAAAAATAATAAGGGTTAAGTGCTAGACCGACAGACAGTACATGCTAACAAAGTCCGCCAAATTTAAAATTTAACGGTTATAAAAAGATAACGATAAAATTGTAAATTTGGCTAAGTAATAAACCGAAATGATAGTGCATATCACTTGCCCTACGATTTCTTATACTAGACCATTGTAGTGCATTTACAAAGAACCGATTCAGATTTGAAAATATAATGAAAAAAGCCATTATTATCGGGGGGACTTCTGGAATTGGAAGAGGTTTAACCGAAATACTATTTGAAAATAATTGGACGGTAGGAATAACTGGTCGTAGAACAGAACTACTAAATGAAATAAAAGAAAATTCTAAAAATCGTGTCTTAATCCAAGAACACGATATAACAGAAATTAAAAGTTCTGACGAAAAAATGGAATCACTTTTTAGCCGACTAAAAGAAGTTGATTTAGTTATAGTTTCTTCTGGAGTTTCTGAACTAAATCAAAAATTGGATTGGAAAATTGAAAATAAAGTAATTGAAACTAATGTAAATGGAATAGCAAAGGTATATGAATTTGTGTTTTCAAAATTTAAAGAGCAAGGTTTTGGACATCTTGTTGGAATCTCATCAATTGCATCATTAAGAGGGAATAGGTTTAGTCCTTCTTACAGTGCATCAAAAGCATTTCAAGCAAATTATCTTGAAGCCTTGAGATGTATTGCAAAAAATGAAAAATTGGACATAAAAATTACTGATATACAGCCTGGTTTTGTTGACACACCAATGGCAAAAGGAGATGGCTTATTCTGGGTTGCTTCTGTAAAAAAAGCCTCTAATCAAATATATTCAGCAATTTTAAGACAGAAAAAGAAAGTTTATATAACAAAAAGATGGAGATTAATTGCTTGGATAATGAAAATCGCGCCAAGTTGGGTGTTAGAAAAAGTATAAAAACGCACTACAATAACTAAGCCTTCGTGTGGTCGGCACGACCCAACATGATGGCGGTGTTGATTGAACCGGCTTTGCCCATACTATGGAGATTACTTTGCGTTTATGGCTTTTTTAGCGTTCCCATTATGCAGAAAATGGTTTTTCGTTAATACCCTATAGGTTACCCCTATTTCACCATGGCTTGTCTAAACAACCGAAATATGACCATCTGACGATAACCACTTTTAAAAACACTAAAATTCCTTTAGATTAGTATTCTTAAATAAGAAATATGTGTACTTTAAGTGCTTAGATGCAATTATTAGCTGTAATTAAACACAATGAACTGGAAATTTATTTCTGTATTAATTTTAATAGTCATTCTGATATTTTTTATAATATTCTATCCATTACAATTTGATTTTTATGAAGATTTAAAAGCAAAAAAATTAACGGACTTCATATTTATTCCTTTCTATGGCATTTTAGTCATATATGATATTTATCGAAATATAAAAAAAGAAGATAAAAATTGGAAGCAATATAGTATTGACTTTTTAAAAGGAACGAGCCTTTCTGCTCTTTTTTATTTTTTAATAATGAGAAGGTTCTTTTCTTGTGTATTAATTTTCATCAATTGTGCTTTAGGAGATAATGATACTGTAAAAATTAACGGAATAATAGTTAACAAAATTGACAGCGAAGGCAGCGGAAAATATATCGGAGAATATGAATTGACTATTGATCAAAATGGCAAAAAATATGTGCTTGACTCAAATCACACAACAGTTGATAAATATAATGTTGGTGAAGAATTTAATATAGAAATGAAAAAAGGAATTTTGAGTATTCTATACAAATAACTATAGCTAATAACTACCCCTTTAGGTAGTCGGCACACTCGTAATACCAACTATTTGGACATCGCTGCTTGTCGTTATTTTGAAAATACTGAAATATGCACAGATTCTGGTTATGAATTAGCCACCGCCTATAATGTTTAAAGGACTTACCTTATACCTCAATAGTTGTGCAAAAAAACGTGTTACAATAACGACCTCTTCGTGTGGTCGGTACGAACCAACATAATGGCAGTGTTGACTGAACTGACTACTTTGCCGATACTATGGGGATTGTTTTGGGTTTATGGTGTTTTATTGGTATCCCTCCGAGCAACTCCATCTTGACTTAAACGGCATAGGAGTTTAGTTTTGTATTTTCAAAATTATAACTTAT
>CANMFQ010000033.1 GCA_947497145.1 uncultured Flavobacteriaceae bacterium | reverse complement strand
GCAACACAAAGTCACAACAAATACTGCTGTAGCTTTTGTAATTCACTATTGTTTCTTACTCGCATGGCTTACTGTTGGCGGTACGAAGTTGCCAACTTCGCACAGCCCTACTCAATACTCTTTGGAGAGCGGATGAGCTTCTAGCCTAGCTGGGAAAAATGAATTTACAACCATTAACTATTAATATAGAATTATTATGACTTAATAACTTGTAAGGAATGTTTGTTTTTTCTAATTCTAGGATAAAGCTATTAATAGAATTTTTATTTTCTCTATATAATTCATTTGCCATAAAACGATTTTTATAGACAATTATATTCTTGATTTTCTGTCTAAATTTTTGAGAAAAATTATTCTGCTCTAGTTTTAAGATGTTTATTAATTTTTCTTGAATTAATAAATCATAAAAATCAATTTCTCTATACCAGTTTAAAGCTTTATCTACCCAATAATAAGTCCCATTCATAATGACATTTTTAATCATAAATTTTATTGGAAAATCATTAAATTTGTTTTGTGTTAGGCTTTTTTTAAATTCTAAAATATCCCTTTCTATTATCGGATACCAAAAAATTGATTCAATCTTAGTATAGTATTCAAAAGGTATTTCTTGTGATGATTTACTAGAAATTATCACATAATTATTGTTTTTTTTAATTATTTCGAATTTATCAAATATCATATTTTACTGTTCTGGTTGAACATTTCCTTCTTTATGAATATGTTTTGTGTCGGATCCTAAATACTTTTTTACAAAATTTTTAAAATCAACTCTAGCATTTTTAATTATATCCCAATTCTCCTCAGTATGACCACTCCATTTTCAAGTGCTTATTGTCGCATCTTCCTTAATTAAAATTCTTCCTCCTAAGGCTGCTTCTTGCTCTATACCAAGAGCGTTATGCAATCGAGTATGACCTCCAATATTTGGGTCAGCTGATTGAGATACAATTAGCCTCTGCGAAGATGGGTCGTAAAGGACAGCCCTACTCAATACTCTTCGGAGAGCGGAGTATGTGCTGTAATTAAAAAGCAACAATTTTATGTGAAAATGGCTGCTTAAAAATTTAACTTTTAATACTTGGTTTTATCATAGAAATCTGGGGTCTTCACGGTTCGCTAAACTCTCCTTCAAGATCAATTCGCATTTTGTCACTTAAATCAAATTCTGAGTATAATCTATTGATTGCCGAATTTAAAAAAGTGCCACTCTGAAAATAAAAGTTCAATGCTAAATTTCTATCATAATTCCTTAATTCATTATGTATCTCAAAAGAAGAAGTATCATTAAATTTAGCAATAATTTCCATAATCAATGATTGTGAAGAATCCTCTTTTTGTTCATTAGCAAATGAAATTAAAAACTCTTTCTTCGCAACAGTGGTTAGTTTTGGTAATTCTATCCAATTTTCATGTTTTTTACTAAAATTAATTGTTTCTCTTCTAATCAATAATTTGTTTAAATTATCAACGAAATATACAAAATTGGGTTTTTTAATAGGTTCACTAATCGCGCTATTAACAAAAAACCAATACTTATCTACATGTTTCATTATTGTCTAAGATTAACATTCAATGGTAATTGCTGTACTTTAGAAGCACCTTCTATTTCTGTTGATAAAACCTGATTAGCTCCAACCTGACCATTTCCTAAATTTACTTTTGATTTTAGTACTTGCATTGGCCTAGTAAGTGTATATTCTTCAAATATAACCTTATAACTGATATTTCTCAATTCAGATCTACCCACATTCTTGCTCTGCGAAGTTTGCAACTTCGCAGTCACACACACACATTGGCTGCAACACAAAGTCACAACAAATACTACTATAGCTTTTGTTATTCACTATTGTTTCTTACTCGCATGGCTTACTGTTGACGGTACGAAGTTACAAACTTCACACAGCCCTACTCAATACTCTTCGGAGAGCGGATTTACTCTTGTGTTTAGTTTTGTGTTTTTACTCAGAACGCCACTAAGTACAACTTAGCGGTAGCTCACATTCTTGCACTGACATACTAGGACGAGCTGGGGCCAGCTAAAGAATATTTCAATGTAAACCTGATAACACATTAAATGGATAAGCAACTGAAAATATTATATGTATTAAACTATAAAATAAAACATAATAACTAACCTCTCTTAATACAATGGAGTAGACGAAAAGTGCTAAACCTATTAAACCCAAAAAAAATAGAAAATAACAATAATAAATCAAAAATTGCATCCCTACATATTGATTTTCAAATAAAACAACAATAATAAAAATAATAAATAATGAGAATAACATCATCTTTGAAACTAAACCTTTCATATAAAATATTTAAAATCATTTTAGCGGCCATCAGGGGACTAGCTAGATAGTTTTTTTGGATCTGGTATAAACTCATATTTATTGTCTACTTTATTAAAAGAATATTCATAATTCGGCATTTCAAAATCAAAGTACTCACTACACCATGATGCCATAGCAAAAAAAATCCCTTCCTCTTGAAAGTCTGATGGATTTATGTCAATACTTATTATTGTAAGTACAATAGGTTCATTAACATTTAAGTGATTCCGAATCCACCGAACTCCATGTTCAAAATATTTTTTTGAAGTCTTTGGCATAATATGTAGATTCCCAAAGTCTATAAAAAGTTTATCATTTACCTGAAGTAGCTCAACGTACTTTTTTTCTTTGGAAAAACGTGATACGTGAATATTTAAATTAATAATTATACCCCATGTAGATTTTCTTATTCGATACAAATGACTTGAAAATTTATCCATTATTTTAATCAAATTTTATTTTTTCAAAAATACTTTTATTAGAGTAAAACTCATCACCAAGTCCAGCTGGTCGAATTACATGATCGAAACCATGCGATTCAGTCCCATAAAAATCATATCTCCCCAACCATCTATTGGCTGCATCATCACCTATCAGTCTCAGAGTAAATATTTTTTTACAATTTCAGTCTTCAAAACCTGTGGTAAATCTTCAAGGAAATATAAATCTACTTTCCTGCTCTGCGAAGTTTGCAACTTCGCAGTCACACACACATTGGCTGCAACACAAAGCCACAACAAATACTACCATAGCTTTTGTTATTCACTATTGTTTCTTACTCGCATGGCTTACTGTTGACGGTACGAACTTGCAAACTTCGCACAGCCCTACTCAATACTCTTCGGAGAGCGAAGGTTTTACCACGCCATTTCTTAAAGCAATTGCTAAGTCATCAACCGTTGTAATAGTTCGTCTAGGGATAGCTCCTTATCCTGAGAGTTTTCCAAAAACGATGTTTTAGTTTTTGGGACATCCATTTTGTTTCTATTGTCTTACCCCATTCGGTCAAAACAGGATACAACCCTCCCGTCTCTATCCAGTCTAAAGCAAGCTCAGCCCAGTATTCCATCTTATTCTCTATCGAAAATTTTAACAAGTCTATAATCCTTAGTCTTTCTGATATCTTCATGTTCTTTTGAGAAAAAAAATCGTCATAGGGAACTTCCAATAAGGGTAGTAAAAACATACTATAATCATATTTCTCAACATTATATATCTTTCCACTACCTCCTTCAAGAAAAAGAGTATTTTCTTTATCAATAAACAATCTCATTCCACTAAAAAAATACTGTTCATTCATCGTTCCTATATATTACTCCAAACTTGGATCATAACCAAAGCTTCCAACATCAATATCTGTATGTTCTTTCATGAATTTCTTAAATTTTTCCCTTATTTCAGGAGTCCAATTTTCACCGAAAGTCCCACTATTCTCGGTAAACTTAATTTCACCATTTTCTTTATATACTGAACCTCCAACAACTTTCTCACTATTTATATATTTATATCCAATCCAATTACATCAACAAGGTTTTGATGAGGCCTTAAAAACTTATTTTTATTTCCATCCATTCTTTTTCCAAAAGCAAAAATTTCCTTTTCAGAGTCAAAAACAAATTCTACTCCATCTCCATCTTTACCCCATTGCAAAAATTCCTTAGCGGATTTTCTTCTACTACTTACTTCAATCACCCCTTTTTCAGGACCATACCCTGGAAGCCACAGCCCTAATCAATACTCTTCGGAGAGCGGAGGAGATTAGGTATTTCTTCACCATTAACCAATAAAAAATTTGGCTTCCAAAAATCATTCATTAACTCTATTAATTTTTTCTGATTCTCTGGAACTTTATAGTAATCGGCACCTTCTCCTTCTATGGGTAAACTAACAACACAGCTATTATGAATGTTAGGGTTAGTAGAGCTACTTCCAATACTAAAAGTAATTGCAGATGCATTTCCATCGGTTACGTTGCCATTCCAAAGCGATATTCCTGCTCCTAACTGAGGAAATTTTTTGTCCCATTTTTTTTCTACCAATTTCGAAAAATATTCATGGTCTATAACGACTTTTCGTTTCAATGCATTTTCTAGAGAATTAGCCGTTTCATACCATGTGCCAAACAAAGACGGATTTTGCTTTTGTAAAAGCAATATAAAATCCAAAACACGTGTTGCACATTCGGAAACGGACTTCGATTCACTACCCCAAATGGCGCTAACTGATTTAAATTGTGTATAATAATTCATTTTAATTTTTTGGTGTATGGATTACTTCAATTCCTTCTACTTCTGAGTTCTTCAATAATTCTCTAACCGAATTTGCGACATTCTCTTGAGAAAAATGCCATTCTATTTTTAGTCCTTCTGCTGCTTTAATTTGGTCCATTGCATTTTTTACAAATTCATTATACTCATTAAACCAAGGTTGGAGCGGATTTTTCTTCCACCTGGACTTGAAACGGTATCACAATCTCCGGTTGGATGAATACTAGTGACCAATCCTCACTTTAAAATATAAATATTTCCAATTTTGATTTATAAGTGAATCATTAATAACTTCAATTTGACCAGAAAAGGGCGGAAAAAAGTCTTGTGGTGGATTATAAATTAATATGTGAGAATGTAGGGTATCATTTAAAGTTTCATTTTGTAAAGTAAATATATAAGTTTCATTTAGCCCTAAATGAACACTATTTTCATAAATATCTGCATTCTTTAATTTTGTAATTATTGGTTCATATTTTTCTTTGTTTAACTTATAAAGATGAACTGTACTAGTTAATAAATAATTCGGATTAATTGAATAATCATTTTTTTTTGCTTCATCATATAAATACTTAAAATCTATAGAAATTTCATTTCTTAATTTGTTATAACAACCTATATTTTCTTGTGTCAACTTTTTGATATCAAAAACAATATTTGATTCTTTCTTAGACTGACAACTTAAACCAATAGCAAGACTACAAAATATAATTATTTTTACTTTATCCATTTATCTATTCTATTGTAATATTCTAAATGTACGGAATATAACTTTCACTTGATTCTGAATTATGCTGTAACCAATACATTGAAGGTAATCCTGGTAGATTACTTATAGCATCATTTGTACCAGCTCCAAAATGATCCCAAATTATATATTGAACTGCAATTTCTTTAGAAGAAATAGCTCTAATTTTTGCGTCAAATTGCTGGGTGCCTACCATAACAGTATGCATCAACCAAGTATCTTTAATAAAAGGTGTCTCAAGAAATATTGAACCCATAAAACCGTCTAGATTACCATTATTATTAAAAAAGCTAAGAGCTTCACTTTCAAAGTTTCTAGATATCCTTAAAAATTCTGAATCATTCCTTAATAATCCTGCCAATCTAGAACCATTCTCAAACGTGGTTATTACACCACGTAACCCAGTTCCATTAACAAATCGATTAAATAGAACCATCCCTTCTCGCCCTGTTGCGCGAGGTTGCAATAAATCATCAATTACATCAAAAGCATCGTCTGTTCCTGCGGTAACATAAGCATACTCAGTTGTACCATCGCTTTTTAGTCTTTCATATAAATTTGATTTAAAACCTGTATTATTCACTCAGTTTAAGGTCTATTCTGCCACCAGTAGAATAAAGACCTGATTTAAACCACTGTGGCGTACCGTACCAAAATTTACCAAAAGGACCAAAAGAATTTTTTCCCCATCCGTGTATAGAGGTATGAAGTGCCTGACTTTTCATAGGCATAAGATTCCACATTTGATTTTTAGCGTACCAAAAGACGCCCGTTCCTCTAATTTGACCATTTCGTCTCCAAAGCCAATGATGTAGTGCAACACAAAGTAACAACAAATACTGCTGTAGCTTTTGTAATTCAATATTGTTTCTTACTCGCATGGCTTACTGGTGACGGTACGAAGTTACAAACTTCGCACAGCCCTACTCAATACTCTTCGGAGAGCGGGGGGAGCGCAATTATTCTAGCTTAAAAAAACCAATACCCTTATGTTTATGTGTATAATGAGGGTAATTAATAAATGAAACCAATGGAACTTTCTTTAAAAGACTCATGTCACCATCTAAAACTTTAACTCCAATCGCTACCTTTTCGATATTTTTTGAATTTAATAAAATAGACAAGTTTATAATATCTCCAGATTTTCTGATATAAAGATTTTTTAGATTTTTTAATTTAGAAATACTAGAATAATCAATTAATTTTTTGGTTGAATATATATCGAGTGTTTCTAAACAAATATTCTTTTCATTTAAACCATTCAAATCGGTTAAATTGCTTGCCGAATGAATATGTATACTTTTTATATTTTTGAGATTCTCTAAGCCATTTAGGGTAGTTAAGTTTCGAGAATACGATAAAGATACACTTTGTAACAATTCCAAATTTCTAAATTCCTGCAAGTCACTTTTTTTATAACCTTCAATATTAAGTACTTTTAACGTTTTACATGTTTCTAGGTTTTTGATTTTTCTGTTATCGGAATAATTCAAAAAGAGCAAATCATCAAACATTGACAAATCTAAGATAGATGTAGATTTGTTAAATGATAATATTTTTAGCTTTTTTAAATATTTAAGACCACTTAAATCTACATCGTTTGTTAATATTGTGATTCCTTCTATATGGGGAATCTCATTAAAAAATTCCAAATCATTAACAAATTCATCTCTTATTTGAATCCATTTAACTCCTTTTTTTTTAATATAAGCTATTAAGACTGAAAGTCTATTAACATCATTTAAAACTATTGGATCACCTAATTCCGTTGCAAAATCACTATTTGCTTTGAAAAAAGTAAACCCATCTTTCGTATAATTAGGTTCATTCATCTATTTTATTATTTAAATTAATTACCAGATTCTGTATCAGGTACTTTCTTATTTTATACGTTTTAGCACCTACACTCTGCGAAGTTTGCAACTTCGCAGTCACACACATTGGCTACAACACAAAGCCACAACAAATACTGCTGTAGCTTTTGTAATTCAATATTGTTTCTTACTCGCATGGCTTACTGTTGACGGTACGAAGTTGCAAACTTCGCACAGCACACTTCGCAGAGCGGGAGCGGTTAAATAGAAAGTGGTCGCAGAACGACTAATTATATTGAATTAATATCAACAATACTGTTTGCAATTTCTCTTGGTGACAAATGATGAGTATTAGCAAAATTACTTTCAAAAACTTCATCCGTTAAATAAAGTAGCATTTCTCCAACACTATAATTTTCAATTATTTCAAGTACCTCAATCTGTTCTTCATTACATACTAAATCGTATAGTTTTTTACCATTAAGAACAATATATAGCCTTAAATATAGAAATAAATCATCGGTGACAAATAATTCATTCGATAATAAATTTATCAAATAATTGGAGCCAATTTTTTCTATTTTATGACGCAATGTAATTTCGAATGAAATTAAAAACTGATAGCCCTTTCCATGCAATTTTCCAGTTAAACTTTTTACTAAATCAGTCTGGTTACCATTTTCAAATAATTTCCAAAAACTTTCATCATTTAATATTTTATTTTCAAAAGCATATATTTGTTTGTCTGAAATATTACCCAATAAATTTTCCAAAATATTTTGTAACTCAGACAAAAATCTCTCTTTTTTAAAATTATTAAACTCCCAAGGAAGTAATATGCTTATATGACCTTGTTTATTTTGCGCTGAGTTTTTAAATATTTGAGGTTCTTTTATATTTTCGGATACATATTCTTTTAACTCAATTCCTAATAATAATACATCTAATTCTGACCAGGACTTTAATCTTTCTGGGATTTCATTTTTTAAAACATCTGACCATTTATAAGATTTCATACATAATCGCGTAACTACTTCTGTTCTCATATTTTTTATTTTATTCCTTTATTCCCAGGAGGTAATTCACCTTGTATTGATATGTATAGCGAAATCTCCAAAGCTTCCATTGTCTTAATATATACTTTGGAATTCTTCGGAGAGCGGGGGGTATACTTTAATAATAGCGTAATAATCAACCAATACTGATTTAACTTTTCTGTTTTTATTCTCTATATTTTTATCAAACTCGGGGATTACAATGCATTTTTTTTTCAAATAAATGCAATCAAACTTTAGCTTAATTAAGTCAAAGGAGAAAATACCGTTAAAATTTTCAACAAGTCCACTTCTGTTATAAGATTTTTTCAGATGCCTGCTATAAAATTCAACCTTCTTAATAGTTTCCATTCTTGATAATGCATCATTTAGTATTTCAGAATGTATATTTTCTTCAATACTATGCGTATTTTTAAAATCTCTATTGATTAATAAAAGGTCTGTGGTAAAAACTTCATTACCCGAATATAAATCAGAAAGATTATCTGTGTTTTTGTACTTTACTAACAGTGGATCTATTCTATATGGTTGCTCAAATCCATCATCGCAAAAAGAAATTATATTATCACATTTTTCTCTTAGCACAAAGAATTCTTTATTTAAAATTTCATAGTCAATATTTTCCTTTTCGTTTTGCGAACAGTTTAATGCAAAATCAATCTTTTCAGTTTTTTTTATTGATTTGCAAGAACCTAAAAAAAAAAGTAGAATTGTAAATGTCGTTAAAACCCTACTTTTTAAGAGTTTGTCGGTTTGTTTCATCTTTAATAATCTCTTTAGTATTCTTAGATGTTGGATGTACTTTACCATCTTCATTACTAGATAATCCGATTTGTGTATATTCGAAATCCCCCGTACCATGAATATGACTTTTTGCCATATTATGACCGGCTTCATGCACCTGCTCTGCGAAGTTTGCAACTTCGCAGTCACACACACATTGGCTGCAACACAAAGCCACAACAAATACTACTATAGCTTTTGTTATTCACTATTGTTTCTTACTCGCATGGCTTACTGTTGACGGTACGAAGTTACAAACTTCGCACAGCACACTTCGCAGAGCGGGGTTTCGTTTACATGTTTAACTCGCTTTCTAGTACTTCGATTACCAGCCGTCCAGCTGGCGCTTAAGTTCCGAATAATCTTCAATATCTATAATTAACATATCTTCCTTGTAATTTACTTGGTTAATATATAATTTATAATAAATCGAATCTACGGTTTTAACAATCAAAATAGAATCATCATGATAATATTCTATAACATCATGAATTAAAATAAGACAATTTTCATCATCTAAATATTTGCAAATATATTTCCCATCAAATAATTCAGTATTCTTCAAATACAAATCACTTACTATATGTGTTCTGTTACAACTTAAAGTTATTAGAACAAAGCCAATAATCATTTTATTACTCAGCCTTTTTAGTTTTCCCATAATTTTTTGAATCTAATTTTTCTGTCCAAATATATCTTTGATAAGTAGTTCCGTAACGATTTGAACCTAACGCTCCTATAGCTTTATCTCCATAATTTTCTCTGGTTTGTAAATGAGCGCTACCTGATTCATATGTTTTATTGTCTGTTACTGTGAATAAAACAGTTTCGCCATCTTCGAGAACTTGCATATTTACAATATATTTTCCTAAAAAGTGTTCGGTAGTGAAGAAATAATAAAAGTTTACGAACTTATTGATATGGCGATTTCTTACCATAAAACTAAAAAAGCATACTCATAAAAAAAGCTACCCAGTTTGGATAGCCATTCTAATTGCAATAGGCGATATTCTTTAACGGTTCTTACCACATTTAAGACCTTGCTCTTTTATATAGTTATCCACATAACGTGCAAAATCAAAAAAATCTTTATTGTTTTTATCCTCATAGTCCTTTCCAAAATAGAACATATCCTTGTCATAGGTAATCGTAGAAGTTCTTGTAGGCCCAAATGCTAAAAAGCTGTTATCAGATTTTTTATGTGTTGGCATAAAAAACTCTATTTTCTTTCCATTCTCATAATAATAAAAGCGATAATCTACAATCCCTGAAGTTTTAGGATAGGATACCACTAGTATATTATTTTCAGGAAAAATATGTTGTAATCGTCCATCTACATAATTTTCAGCAATACCGTTTTCACAATCATATACAATAGCATACCTACCTTCTTCTTTGCTGTTAAGTACAAAATCCGTTGGCTCTGCAAACTGACAACTACATAAAAATAGTAAGATTATTATAAATAATTTATTTTTAACCTTCTCCATCGTCTTTATCTGTGTTAGTTCTAATTTCATTGTCTCTTACATCTGTTCCTGTCTTAATACTTTTAGGGTCTAATGATTTGAATATTTTATTCCACTCATCAAGATTATACTCTGTACCATCATTTAATATAACACTCTGGAATACTGTATTTCCGTCAATTTCTTGAAATTTTATATTAAATGAGAATGTGTACATAATTTTGTTGTCTCGTTCAAACAATACACCAGGACCAAATGTAGGCGATATAGCTCCAATATTGATATCTACTCCCGCTACTCCTAAAAACACCTTATGACCTAAATCATCAACTAAATAAGATTCGTTTGCTGGAAATCTACCTCCAATAATTGAACCTGAAACGTTAAAAATATTATCAGATTTTTTAGTAAATCTCGCTCCTAATTTAACATCAATATTTGGACTGGCACCAAAGAAAAAACCTTCATTGTTCCCCGATGCGTGAAAGTTTAAAGTATTGGAGATAACTTCTTCTCCTGTACCCTTATATTTGTCGCCACTATGATATATTATGGTTTGAGGTGTGTCTTGGATAAATCTGTAATTATTACCTAAATCTATGCTATCATCTTGCCTGACACCTATGCAGGACTGTATCAAAAGCATTACAAAAAGTGTCAACGATAAATTTTTCATTACGATTAATCTGTTTTAATTTTTCCAGTCCCATAAATGAATACTCTAAAGCCGTGTGAATCATTTATTCCAGTACGTTTTCTTTCATAATATATCATCTTATCTCTTTTGCTTTCTGGTAATTTCCCACTATTTCTGCGAGATTGAGGGTAGTTATGATAGTCCCAATTATAATCATCCCAAAATAGTTTAACAGAACCTGTTTATGAATTTAATAACTTCATCTGGGTGTTACCTAAAGCATATGTTGTCGAGCGAGATTACAAACTTCGCACAGCACACTTCGCAGAGCGGGATGAACGGCTAAACTGGTTGCCTAAGAGCGGAAAACAGACCTTATTTTTTCTTTTGATTCTGTATGTAAATTGAAATTTGAGTCATATAAAAAATTACCAATATGATTAGTGAAGTGTAAAATATTACAATATTCGCATGTATTTCATCAGTCTCAACTTTACCAATGTATTCTCGTTTTTCATCGAATAACATCGAATAAGCTGAGCCCACAAACCATAAGTGAATAACAAATATTTTAATTTTATAAGATAACTTCATTCTATTATGTATTTTCTATTATCCAGTTTTCTGGGTTCCCATAAGGATGGTTACAAACTTCGCACAGCCCTAGCTAGCACTAGCGTTTACTCTTGCGACATACTAGCACCATCAGCGGGGCTTCTAGGTTATCTTATTTTAAGATAAACATGATTTATTGAATAATAATTCTTATCCTTTATCTTGTGTCGTTTTCCATCATAAATTATCAAAGTGTCTAGAGTTAGTTTCTTAATGTTATAAGAAGATTTGTATTTTTTTCCAAAATTTCCAACTCCAAAACCAATCTCTTTTTCAGTAATAACAGGAAAGTATGTGTCAATTTTTGTTAAACTATCAATAAATGTTTGACATTTTATATTTTTCAGAATGTTTGATTTTCTCAATTCCTTAACATAGTTCGGCATTTTTTTTAACTCAATACTATCATCACAAGCACTAAAAATCATTTTATAAGTTGGACAATGTCTATCTATTGACATTATTGAAGTGTTATTATCCCCGTAAATCGAATAACCATAAATCCATACACCTAGCAAATCATTTTTTGCATTATCTTGATTAAGCTGTTTAGAGTTGAGACATTTGAAATTTAGCACAATAAATACAAATGACAATACAAGTGATTTTAACATAATTAATTATCTTCAAGGTTAACTCCTAATATTGTTGTTTGATTACGGGAATAATAATAGTCATTATTAAAACTTCTTACACCTCCATGGTAATCAGTATATTCAAAGTCTGTTATATTTCCGTTAGTATCAAACAAATAATTTCTAAATATTACTGAATGCCCTCCTGAGCGCATTAAGTCTTCCATATCTGCTGAAGTCGAATTCCATATTTGCAATAACGAACCTGTTTCTAATGAGCCATCCCAAACACCTGCATTATCAATAGAGTGTGGTTTCTTTGCTTTTTTATTGCTTACTATTGCTGGCTTACTCTGTACGGTACTCGTTGCAAACGAGCACTAGATCATTTTACTCTGACACACTAGCGCCAGCTGGGGGGTATTCCTCACTCCAAAGATTGAGAAGGTCTCTCAAGTAATTTGGATGAAAGGTTTCCAATGTAGACTTGGACATCTTGTAAGGATAATTCAACAAAAACTGTTCATTCATCATATCTTTTAAAAATTCATAATCATCAGTCGACGGATACAATTTCTTAATAAGAGAACTGACAATTTTATAAAGCAGTGTTATATCATTATATTCTATTAATAAATCGTAGTCTCGCCATTTCTTCCAACTTGTTTTTTTATAGTCCGTAGATTTCAGGCCAAAATTTTCATGAATAAACCAGTTTCTTTTTGATGGATGTTCAAAAGTATTCAAGCTACTACTTATTGCAGAAGGTAAATCATCAATGGAAATGTTGGCATCTTCTATTGAGTCCAATATCCATTTTCCTTTTCCGCGAAGTTTTGGCTTGTCATAATATTTTAAATAGAAAATCTTTTCATCACCGCCAAATTGAATACTTAAAATATAGGGGGCTTCTCCAAATTCAAAATTCTCATAATCATCTGGTATTAGAGCCGTCACAATGACGATATACTCAGTAACATTATCATCAGAATCTTTAAATTTAATATTTGGGTACTTGTAGACGTATTTTTTACCTATCTCCATCTTTTTAATCAAATTTAAAGAAATCATCTATATATTTTTGCCAACCCGTGTCTTTTAATAATTTTTCGACTTGCGCTTCATATTTTTTATAATCTTTTAAATTCATAGCATTTCTTTCATTACCACTAATGCCCTTTGGCATTTTAGTCCTTACATAATTTATCATTCTTTGCTCAACTGCACGCAGTACTTTTGAATCAGAAACACCACTCACAATTCTTTTAAGCTGCGAATTTGAAGCAAAAGTCCTTGTATATCTAGTTAAGACATTAAAAGATTTCCCAATATATGGTAGGAACAGCACACTTCGCAGAGCGGGGCTGCAACACAAAGCCACAACAAATACTACTGTAGCTTTTGTAATACACTATTGTTTCTTACTCACATGGCTTACCGTTGACGGTACGAAGTTGCAGACATTTACACAGTATTCACGCACAGGCATTTGTACAGCACACTCTTTTTTGCAACTAATACAAACTACTTACCATGTGATACTTTTCCAAAAACTATCTGGCTTTAAAGTGTCCACTACTGGATTATCTAAAAGTGTAACTGTAACTATACCGTCATTTTTTACATAATTCACAGCACTAGAATATCCATAATCTGAGGCTTTTTTTACCAAACCTGCCCTAACTGGATTTAAATGAATATAGTCTAATTTTGTCCACATAAATTTTTCAGAATATAGCGCTACAGGATGGTTTCCGTATTTCCAAAATTGATAGCTTTTGTTTCTTGAATGTGTAGTTGTGGCTCTTGAGAAGCGCTCAAGCATCCATTCTCGCCTGCTTTCTGGCTCTTCTTGTATTGATTGAATTATTCTTTTTGAGGTGTGCTTTTTAAAATCTCGTATTATATCTGAAAGTAGCCCTTCATCACTGTGCATTATACTATGTACATGATTGCTCATAATTACATAACCATATACTACCAAACCTTTATTTGAAATACAATAATTTAAACTCTCAATCAAAATATCCTTATACCGTTGTCTGGTAAATACATCTACCCAATCAACAACAGTAAAGGTTAAAAAGTGTGGTTTTGTTTGATCTCTTATTTTGTAGCCTTCGCCTTCTGACATAACATAAATATAAGAAATCACGCATACATATTTTTATCTTTTTGTGATTTCATTGGTAAAACTGCTAATTGTACAACTTTAATGCTTCATAACTGTAACTGCTCTGCGAAGTTTGCAACTTCGCAGTCATACACATTGGCTGCAACACAAAGTCACAACAAATACTGCTGTAGCTTTTGTAATACACTATTGTTTCTTACTCACATGGCTTACTGTTGACGGTACGAAGTTACAAACTTCGCACAGCACACTTCGCAGCCACACACATTGACAACAACACAAAACCACAACAAATACTACTATAGCTTTTGTTATTCACTATTGTTTCTTACTCGCATGGCTTACTGTTGACGGTACGAAGTTACAAACTTCGCACAGCACACTTCGCAGAGCGGGAGCCACAACAAATACTGCTGTAGCTTTTGTAATACACTATTGTTTCTTACTCGCATGGCTTACTGTTGACGGTACGAAGTTACAAACTTCGCACAGCACACTTCGCAGAGCGGGAGTTGCAAACTTCGCACAGCACACTTCGCAGCCACACACATTGACAACAACACATTGACAACAACACATAACCACAACAAATACTACTGTAGCTTTTGTAATTCACTATTGTTTCTTACTTACATGGCTTACTGTTGACGGTACGAAGTTACAAACTTCGCACAGCACACTTCGCAGAGCGGGGCGCATGGCTTACTGTTGACGGTACGAAGTTACAAACTTCGCACAGCACACTTCGCAGAGCGGGTCATACATTCTCTCACCAAAATCGTAGCTATTACCATTCCCTTTCACTTCATCATCTTTTTCCTGACCATTAAATCCGTAATTCTTTTTTACTCATTACCGGTACTAGCTACAAGCTAGCACTAGCACTCAACTATACCTAGCCATACTAGAACCAGCGGGAGATAGCCCTAAACTATATTTATAAAAAAACAAATATTTATCGTCTGATATTAAAGTTTCTAATTCTGCATAGGTTTTCATTTTTTTCTCCACGGTATACTTCTCTCCAAAATAACCCATTAAATCATATTTAATCAAAACTGGAATAATATCTATAAAAGTTTCAATATTTGGAGAAATAAGATATAGTATATCCGAAAATAGCTCATCAACTAAAGCTACTTCCCCAGTTTCCTTTAAGATAATTAAATTTTCAACATCTCTGAACCCTATTAACACATAATCCTCATATTCCTTGAATTCAGATAACGACAATCCAAAAAAGGTGAAATTATTGAATTTAACATTATTAATTAATTGACTCAAGAATGAACTTTGATTTTGACCTTTTACATCGTTACACAACTCAAATTGATATTCATTTAAAATTGCGTTAGCATAGTCATCATCAAAACCTTTGTTGACAAAATCTTTGACAACAGGGATTTGTGATTTGATTTCATTCATTTTATCTATAAACTCCATCTTTTGTAATTTAATCATATTTAATTATTGTTCCTGTTTTTTGTCCATTATATTTAATATAATCATCGTTTCCTCTTTCCTGTAATTCAACATTGCCTGTCTCCTCATTTTCTATTAAATAATAATATGAAATATTCGATTCAATCCCTATTTGTTCGCCATCCTCATTATAAATTGATTTTCTATAATTTACCATATAGTAAGCTCCACTTAATGGAGTAAGTGTTTCAGGATCCAATTGATGATATAATTGACCTACGTTAAGGCCATTACCAAATGATATATTAAACCATGAATCAGGTCTGTCAGTAATGAAATCCATCGCTATGGTAGCAAATGATAAAAATTGCCCTAATTTGCTTAAACCGCTCTTCGCCCCGCCCCCAGATAATCTTCTCGAAAGACTTGATTTTACTTTATGATATCGATGAATAGCACCAGAATATTTTTGATGTACCGATTTAGGAATAGCAGTTGCAACTTTCCCTTGATATTTATGGTGATGAATTAATTTATCGCCCTTGTATTCTGCATGTTTTGGATTATACTCTATCCATTTATCATTAACTATTGGCGTAGTTCCATTCCGTATTTTCGCTTTATTCGCCGCATCAAACATCTCTGGATTCACTTCCAATTGATAATTCCAATAAGCGATATAATTCCTATTCCCCCCACCAGCTGTATATGTTGTTGCTTGTGTAAAGTTTCCATTAATTGATGTAGCACTACTACCTACATTAGACATATCCATATCTAATTTAGGATTGTAAAGTTCTTTTACATAAATAGAATTTTGGATTTTAGAACCTGCTTCTTCTAACCCCTCAAGTTCCAAATGCAAAATAACTTTATTCCCACTAAAAGAATATGGGGTATAATGGGGATATTTAGCAGTAAGCGGATCCACTGCAAAGAACCTGCCCACCCTCGGGTCGTGCATCCGGTACTTGTAATTGACACTCAGACCTTCACCTTTCAGTTCGCTATCCTTCTCCTGCCCCTGAAAGCCATACCTGTACTCCTGGGAGTCGAAGTTCCTGTTAGGTTGCGGCATCCCAAACGGATAATAGTTATTATAACTCACCACATTGGCTGTCAAACTATTGGTGGTAGTATTAAGGTTTTTGCGGTCTGTGACCACTACCCGTACGTTGCCCAAATGGTCTTTAAGCTCGTAGTATTTTTTACCTACCCTACGGTATACCAAACCACTAGTGGGTGCTGGGGTTTGCCCTGTAATACTGTAGGGCTGGTACGGCTGGTAGCCTGTACTACCCTCACTTGCCATGGGGATAGTACCCAAAGTCATGGCATTTGCTCCTGCCAAATTATACACCTGCCCTGTATTTTTTTGAGCGGCATAGTAGTAGAAATTTCCGTTTTTATTGGCTCGCAAATCGCCCCATTCTTCCCTAAGGGTTTGCCCTGCTGTAAGTTGTTTTATTTGGGTATTTTTACCATTCGCTGCTTGGTTGTGGGTACGCTGGGTATAGAAAACTTCATTACCCGTATATATCAAAGAACCTTTGCCTACATTGGCCCCTATGGCCGTTTGTTGTAGTGCACTTTGTAAAGGTAACCAATCGGCATCAAACTGCCAAGTGCGTATTTCGGCTTCTCCAGCGCCTGTCCACTGGGTGGTAATACCCTTGTAGTTATACAAGCTAATACCGCTACCGTTTAGGGCTATTTGCAGTTCGCCGTTTCCTTGGGTATCATAATTGGTAAAGCTGGAGACTACGGCTCCTTCATTATAGATAGCGCCTGTAGGGGTTATCGCTCATAACAAAAAAATGATTTTGCATTCTTTTTTTATTTCTTATGCCATAACAAAGAAAAAAAATGATTACGTTAGCACGCTATATTTAATAACAAGAATTTAGCCATATCGTACATCACCGATAATTTTCAATAAAACCGAAAATTTTTCGTTATCTATGAACAAAAAAGAGCCCCCAAAGCTACAACAGTACCTATGAAATCTATTTTAAGTATTTTCACTCTTAAGCGTAGCTTTATATTAACCATTGGAATTTTACCCGTATTAATAGTTTTTAGTTTTTACGGCCTTTACACCAATTCTTTCTATTTCTTTAAAATAGCAAACTATATCTTTCCAATACTGACAGTGGTGCATTTTATTTATCTATATGTACTCTGGTTCAAAATAAAAGAAGATGAACTCACTGATCCTAAAATGCGTAATTTAGAATACCTCTTGTACGGTGTACTCTTGTTTTATATATACAAAACCATTAAAAGCTTCGCACTATTGCTGTCGTACTATGATTATGAAGTTTATGAATTGCCAGGTGCTTTTCTGCCACTTGGAATATTGATTTTTAGCTTGCATTTAATACTCGTTTTTTTAACATTCATATTATTTTTTCATCGAAAAGTACATGTGGGAGATTATAGGTTTGAGAATAGAAATCATATAGATTCTTGGTAAAAGGTTGGCTGCAACTCTTCTAAAGCTTTTTTAAAATTAAAAAGAAGTAAAACTTAAACGTCTTCATAGTTTTTCTTTAATTGAAATCATGTAAATTAGAGCGTTTTAACTCAAAAAATGCATTCAAAAATCTATTTTGCTCTTAAATTGCTACAAAATAGCACACTTAGCTATCTTTATAATGATTATGGTAACAATGCCCATACAGATGCTACAAAAAGTCTTATTTTACGGTACTTAAAGGCAGCACAAAAAAACACTTATATATCATTAGGTATACATCAAAACAACAAAACCATTAAATATTTAAATTTATCCGTGATATTCATGTGATATTTTTTAACTTCTTTCGTGAACTAGTAATTATGAAAAAAATACTTATTATAGAAGACGATCCAGAAATTATAAAATTACTGGAAATACATCTTACTGATCTTATTTATAGCACTGAAAAAGCAATGGATGGTGAAGTGGGGCTTGAAATGGCCTTGAAAAATGATTATGATTTAATTTTGTTAGATCTAACATTACCTACTATGGATGGTTTTACCATCTGCAAAAAAATAAGAGAGAAAAAGAACACCCCTGTAATAATGTTAACAGCCAAATCTGAAGAAATTGATCGCGTTTTAGGTTTAGAGATTGGTGCCGATGATTATATTACCAAACCCTTTAGTATTCGTGAATTATTAGCCAGAGTTAAAGCTGTAATGCGGCGTACGGCGGTTTCTAAGGTTGAAAAACAAAACTCTGAAACGCTTTCTTTTGAAGGTCTACTGATCGATATTAATAAACGTAAGGTTATATTAAATAATCAACGTATTGAACTTTCGCCTAAAGAATTTGAACTCCTTGTTTTAATGGCTTCAAATCCGGGCAGAAATTATAGCCGTACCGAGTTATTGAATATTATATGGGGATATAATTTTGAAGGCTACGAACATACTGTTAATTCACATATTAATCGATTAAGAGCAAAAATAGAATCAGATATGGCCAACCCTACCTATATACTTACTTCATGGGGTGTAGGCTATAAATTTAACGAAGACATTGGAACATGAAACTAACCACAAGTAAAACTTTAACCCCAAAATTGATAATAAAACTATGGATAGCCTTTATCCTTTTGGTTTTATTAATGGGTGTTTCGTACATCACAATTACTAGCTATTTTGCCAAATTGCATTATCAAGAAACGGCGCAGCGCCTAAATGCTGAAATTGCAAATCACGTAATTGCAGAAAAATTTGGAAATGCTTCTCCCTTTTTAGAAGACGGCAGTGTAAATAAGTCACTATTTGGAGATTTAATGCACGATATGATGGCGGTAAATCAGGGAATTGAAGTTTATTTGCTTGACAATCAAGGTAGTATTTTATACTCCGTTGTTTTAGACCCCAATGATAAAGATGCCGCTAAAAGTGTTTCTTTGGCTCCTATACACACTTTCATTAAAAATAAAGGCGAAAAATTTATTCTTGGTGATGACCCCAGAAATATAGGAGCTAAGAAAATTTTCTCGGCTGCTCCCTATTCCGTAAATGGTCATCAAGGGTTTATTTATATCGTACTTACAGGAGAGAAATTTCAAATAGTAAGTGATACACTATCTAGTCAGTATTTTTTAAAATTAGGCTTAGGTGCTACTATTTTAACCATGATTTTTTCTGCACTTATTGGTTTATTGGCTATTTGGTTTTTAACTAAAAATTTACGCTTAATTACCAGTACGGTTGTACGGTTTAGAGAAGGTGATTTAACTGCCCGAATCGAAAACCCCGAGCGTTCTGATATTTCAATTTTTGCCAACTCATTTAATGATATGGCTGATACCATTGTAAATAATATTGACAAAATGCAGTCGGTTGATCTACTACGAAGAGAATTAATAGCCAATGTATCACATGATTTACGAACGCCCCTAGCTATCATGAAAGGATATATTGAAACCCTTCAAATAAAACGCGATACGCTTTCAGAAAAACACAAAGAAGAATACCTGCAAATAACTCATGATAACATCGATAAACTATCAAAGCTAATACAACAGTTATTTGAATACTCAAAACTTGAAGCAGAACAAGTTACACCCATAAAAGAACCTTTTTCAATTACCGAATTGTCGCATGATTTAATTGCAAAATTCAACGTATTAGCGATACAAAAACAGATTGATTTGCAAATTGTAAACCCTGAAGAAAATTGTATGGTTTTTGCTGATGTGAGTTTGGTAGAAAGGGCGCTACAAAATTTAATCGAAAATGCATTAAAATATACAGAACCCAACGGTAAAGTAACCCTTTCTCTGAATAAAAAAGGAAAAAGCGTAGAAATCAAAATTTCTGATACTGGTGCAGGAATTCCTGAAAGCGAACAACCTTATATCTTTGACCGCTACAAGCAAGTAAATGAAAGTGCTAAAAAACAAGGCTCAGGACTAGGCTTAGCTATTGTGAAAAAGATTATGGAGCTTCATGATACTACTATTACCGTATTAAGCAGACCTAAAGAAGGTAGTTCTTTTATCTTTAAATTACCTACTTACGCCAAATAACAGATATATTTTGTGATTTTGTTATTATTTTAGTTCAACCTTGATTTAGTTGGCCTCAAGCGCCTACGCGTTTATCATACGATTACCGTATTTAGGTAAACGAACTGCGGTTTACATTTATAACTTCTACCCTGTACATGCATATTAAAAAAAATCTGTCATGGGTGAAGGCATATGTTTCATTTAACCGCTTTGCAAAGTGTATAACTTCACAGCCTGGCCCTGCCAGTTGATGCCTGTAGACCTAGTAACCCTATTTATGCTACCAACAATTTTTCAACAAAGTAATTTAGCATCGCTTCTACTTCGTCAATTTCATTTTCATCTTTAGAAATATCGGTTAATTTGGGTAGATGGTGCGCAAAATAAATTTGATTGTTCGACATTTCAAACAAATTTGTAGCTAGCGAAAAAGGATATCTAAACGTAGGATTAATTTCGGTTATTACTTTAGATACAGTCTCAGCAAGATTTTTATAACTTTTAAAAAAACCTTTAGAATTTTCTTTGTCAACCTCCTTTGTATGATAAGCTTTCATACCTTCAGCACTAACAATACTATGCAACTTACTTTCATTTACGTAGGCCACACCAGGATTATCTTTTGAAGCCGAAACAAATGAATGAATAATGATTTGTAGCTTTTTCTTTGGGTCATCAATATTCATGGTATTGGTTTTTATAAGATAGTTTACCCACTCCCAATACCAATTCACTAAAAATAATAATAGTAGGTGTTTGTTTTCAAAATATCGATATATCGATGCTTCTGTAGAACCAATCTCCACAGCTAATTTCTTAAAAGTAAACCTTTCAAAACCAAATTCATCAATCATTAAAATACTATGTTTAATGATGTTACGCCCTAGTTTTGAGTCTTGCGGTTCCTTTATAAAAAGGCCTTCGTTTAATGAAATTTTAATTTCTATACTCATAAGCAACGATTTTTAGCCAAATATATAAAAGATTTACATTTATTTATGATAGTAATACTATTATTTTAAAAAGTATTATTATATTTGTGCTTTAATTCATAACAACAAAATGTCGCGAACTACAATAACTAGTTTATTCTTATGCTTGTTTTTATCACTAATAATTGCTCCAACAGTAATTGTAGCAGTTGATGATACAATTGATATTTCGGTAGTTTTGACGAATTCAGGAGATGAAGAAGAAGAACAAGGCACTGAAGAAAAATTAGTTATTGAATTCTTATTTACTGCTACAAAAGAACTGCAATCGAGTTTGGTTATTATTCCTCTAGGTGATGGCTTGACCTATTTTTACAAAAAATATCCCAAACCCTACCTTAATATTATCTCTCCCCCACCCGATACACATTTTATATAGTCTCGTTTTTTGCCATCTAAAATGGCGTTTTAAAATTCAACACAAATTTTGGTTATCAATAATCACAATTAAAATTATATAAGATGTTTAAATATATTAAAAATGACTTACCAGCAAGTATAGTCGTATTTTTCGTTGCATTACCACTCTGTCTTGGTATTGCATTAGCAAGTGGCGCCCCCCTTTTCTCAGGATTAATTGCCGGTATCGTGGGTGGTATCTTAGTAGGCGCACTCAGTGGATCAAAAATTGGCGTAAGTGGACCAGCAGCAGGTTTAGCCGCTATTGTTTTAACTGCTATAGGTTCTTTAGGTGGATATGAAAATTTCTTAGTTGCTGTTGTACTAGGCGGAATTATACAATTAATATTCGGTTTATTGAAAGCTGGAATTATTGGGTATTACTTTCCCTCTTCTGTAATTAAAGGTATGCTAACCGGTATAGGAATTATCATAATCTTAAAACAAATTCCGCACTTTTTTGGTTATGATGCCGATCCTGAAGGCGATTTTGCCTTTTTTCAAATAGACGGAGAAAATACCTTTTCTGAAATTTTCAAATCCTTTAATAATATTAGTTTAGGCGCCACCATTATAGGGTTTATTGGTTTGGCAATTTTATTGCTATGGAGTAATATATTGTCAAAAAAAGGTAAGTTTTTTCAATTAGTACAAGGACCATTGGTTGCTGTCATAGCAGGAATTGTGTATTATATTGTAACCGCTTCTAATGAAACATTTGGTATTGATACATCACACATGGTTAGCGTACCTGTTCCTGATAATTTTGATTCCTTTATAGGCCAGTTTAGTTTCCCTAATTTTGCTGAAATCACCAATCCTGATGTTTGGATTGTAGCCTTTACCATTGCACTTGTAGCCAGTTTAGAAACGCTTTTATGTGTTGAAGCTACCGACAAATTAGACCCGCATAAAAACGTAACCCCTACCAACCGAGAGTTATTAGCACAAGGAGCGGGCAACATTGTTTCAGGTATGATAGGAGGCCTCCCCGTAACGCAAGTAATTGTAAGAAGTTCTGCAAATATTCAATCTGGTGGACGTAGTAAAATGTCGGCGATAATTCATGGTTTTCTGTTATTGATTTCAGTGATTTTAATTCCAACACTCCTCAATAAAATTCCACTTTCGGTTTTGGCTGCCATACTTTTAATTGTAGGATACAAACTGGCTAAACCTGCCCTTTTCAAAAAAATGTACGATTTGGGGTGGAAACAATTCATTCCCTTTACCGTAACCGTTTTAGGTATTGTTTTTATCGATTTACTATACGGTATAGGTCTTGGTCTTCTGGTTGGTATTATTGTAATTTTAATTAAAAGCTTCCAAAACTCTCATTTCTTACACAAAGAAGGTGAGGCCAATGATGGGAAAATAAAAATGACCCTTGCCGAAGAAGTTACCTTCTTTAACAAAGGCGCCATATTAAAAGAACTCGATAAATTACCTGAAAATTCTTATTTAGAATTAGATGTGACCAAAACAAGATATTTAGATCATGATATTATCGAAATATTAGAAGATTTTGCCTTTAAAGCAAAAGAAAGAAACATTGCTATAAAAATAATTTCAGAACGTGGGACTGTAGAAAATCCACCAAGTTTTATTGAATTTTTTAAACTACGACCGCAAACCGTATAAAATAGTAACCTTAAAAAAAGTAAAAAATGAAAGCACACACAAGAGAGACACAAGCATCAATGACGCCTGAAAAGTCATTGCAATATTTAAAAGAAGGCAATATTAGATTTCAAAACAACCTAAAAGCTAACAGAAACTTGCTAGAACAAGCCAACGATACTAGCGAAGGTCAATTTCCCTTTGCAACCATTTTAAGTTGTATCGATTCAAGGGTATCGGCCGAGTTAGTTTTTGATCAAGGTTTGGGTGATATTTTTAGTATTCGTATCGCAGGTAATTTTGTAAATGAAGATATTTTAGGAAGTATGGAATTTGCCTGTAAACTAGCTGGCACAAAAGTACTGGTTGTTTTAGGACACACCTCTTGTGGCGCAATAAAAGGTGCTTGCGACCATGCAAGACTAGGTAATCTTACAGCACTAATAAATAAAATAGAACCTGCAGTAGCAGCTGTAGCAACGCCTGCTGATGAGGCATTAAGAAATTCTAAAAACCTTGATTTTGTCAATACTGTAGCTACAAAAAATGTTGAAATGACTATTGATAATATTCGAGAAAGAAGCGAAATTTTAAAAGAAATGGAAGACAAAGGAGAAATTAAAATTGTTGGGGGCATGTATGATATTGCAACTGGTAAAGTTTTATTCTATGAATAATAGTAACTTCTTTGTAAAAAACAATAACATTTGGGTAGCATTAATAGCAATATTCTTGCTACCCAATTTGGTTAAAGCGCAGAACAGTAATTTTGGTAATTGGCTTATTTATATTGGCAGTAAAAAAATAAACGCCAAATGGAATATTCATAACGAAGTTCAATACCGAAATTATAACGCCATTGGCGACCTTGAACAGCTTTTATTACGAACAGGCCTAGGCTACACTTTTAATGACAATAAGAATAACGTATTATTGGGGTACGGCTACATTTTGTCAGAAAACTATAGTGGCGATACAGACCAAAAAAGTGCCGTAAACGAACACCGCATTTTTCAACAATTCACCTCAAAACAAAGTATTGGAAGTATTGGCATCAATCATCGCTATCGTTTTGAACAGCGATTTGTTGAAGCCGACTTTAAAATGCGGTTTAGATATTTCTTAGGAATAAAAATTCCGTTAACAAAAAAAGAAGCCAACAACTATTACCTATCTGCTTACAATGAAATATTTTTAAATACAAAATCGTCTGTATTTGATAGAAACAGACTTTACGGTGGTATTGGCTATCACCTTAGCAAAAATGTACGCTTAGAGGCAGGCTATATGAACCAGTTTTTTGAAAACGCAAATCGCGATCAACTCAACATTATCGCATTCGTGAACTTTTAAAAACAAGTGCTTAAATTGAATAAAAAAACTCAAGAATAAATGCAATCTTGAGTTTTTTTATTTTACTAGCTTTAGCTTGCGGCATTATACAGCTATCAAAAAAGAGAATAACTGCAGAAAATAAGAATGAGGGGGAGCACATCCCCCTTATTCCCCCTAACCCCCAAAGGGGGAATAGCAACCGTGAGAATTCCCCCTTCGAAGGGGGTGCCGCAGGCGGGAGATGTCCGCATGAGTAAGCACATAACATAAGAAAAATAACATTGAAATAACAAGGAGCACATCCCCCTTACTCCCCTGCAAAGAGGATTTCCCCCCTAACCCCCAAAGGGGGAATAGCAACCGTGAAAATTCCACCTTCAAAGGGGTGCCGCAGGCGGGGGATGTCCGCATGAGTAAACACGTAACATAAGAAAAATAACATTGAAATCACGGAGAGCACATCCCCTTTACTCCCCTGCAAAGAGGATTTTCCCCCTAACCCCCAAACGGGGGGCAGCAACCGTGAAAATTCCCCTTCGAAGGGGGTGCCGCAGGCGGGGGATGTCCGCATGAGTAAACACGTAACATAAGAAAAATAACATTGAAATCACGGAGAGCACATCCCCCTTACTCCCCTGCAAAGAGGATTTTCCCCCTAACCCCCCAAGGGGGAATAGCAACCGTGGGAATTCCCCCTTCGAAGGGGGAATTATTAGTGCTACTACTAAAAAAAGCAGCACGAGAACCCCAGTATAAAAACACCTGCTTCTCTCCTATTTTATTGCAAACCGCTGATATAGCCGCCGTATAAATCCTTAAACTGATAACCTTCGTTAAACCGGTGTTTACTTAATTTTTGATTTGCGACTAAGCCCCAAAGTACTATTTCTTTAATAAAACAGCTATCTTCTTTGGTTACCTCTGGCTGGTATGTTTTCAGTAGCTGATCTAATTCTGGTATATTGTCTAAAGTGCGTTTGTATTCGGCATCGGTAAAGTCATCTTCAAGTTCCAAACCATCACCTTGAAAAAACCAATGTAGCAAATCATCATAAGGGGTAGCTTCATCTTTACGTGTTAGTTTATTGATTTGTGGGAAATAAAGATTAAACAAGGTCTTTACAGCATCTTCAATCAAATGTGCTGCAACGCCATCAGCGCCCTCTTGCTCGCCTTCATACACCAACTCAATTTTACCCGTAATTGCAGGAACAACCCCCATAAAATCACTTAAACGCACGGTTGTTTTATCTGCACCACTCATGAGCACTCTTCGCTCTGCGGTACTTAATAGATTTTCAAAAGCGGTTATACTAGTTCGGGCACTAACCCCACTTTTTGCATCTACATATTCGCTGTTTCGGGCTTCAAAACTAATTTGTTCCAATAAATCTTTGGCAGCATCAGGCACATAAATAGCATTTGTTTGTCGCTCATCTAACTGCGATTCTTGTGCGGTAATTTTACGTGCAGTTGCAATATCATCAGGATAATGGGTTAATATCTGCGAGCCTATTCTGTCTTTTAAAGGAGTTACTATACTGCCTCTATTGGTATAATCTTCAGGATTAGCAGTAAAAACGAACTGTAAGTCTAGCGGCAGGCGTAATTTAAACCCCCTAATTTGAATATCACCTTCTTCTAAAATATTAAATAAAGACACCTGAATGCGCGCTTGTAAATCGGGTAATTCATTAATAACAAAAATACAGCGATTAGCTCTGGGAATCATACCAAAATGGATCACCCTATCATCGGCATAAGACAATTTTAAATTTGCTGCTTTTATAGGGTCTACATCTCCAATTAAATCAGCAACAGTAACATCGGGAGTGGCTAATTTTTCATAAAAACGATCAGATCTGTGCAACCATGAAATAGGTGTTTGTTCACCTTTTTCTTTAATAAGTTCTACGGCGTAGCGTGACATAGGCTTCAGTGGGTCATCATTAATTTCAGAGCCTTCAACTACAGGAATCCACTCATCAAGCAAATGTATCATCAAACGAGCTAATCGTGTTTTTGCCTGCCCGCGCAAGCCTAATAAATTGATATTATGCCGTGATAAAATAGCACGTTCTAACTCAGGAATCACACTGTTTTCATACCCCCACACCCCTTCAAATGATGCTTCACCATTTTGTATTCGTTCTCGTAAATTATCACGTAGCTCGTCTTTTATGCCTTTGGTTTGATACCCTGCCTTTTTGAGCGCTCCTAAGTTGGAAATTTCTTTATAGTTCAATTTCATAAATTATTTTTTGTTATTGGTGATGAAGCTGTTTTTATCATCACACATGCTATTCTGTTTTTCTTGATAATGACTAGCCAGTGCTATTTTAGTCTTTTTCTTCTATTTGATTCGTAATCTTCAAAAATCATTTCGCCAAGACCTTTTAGTCCTGTAAAAAATGCTTTCCCCTTGTTGGCTTCTGTAAAATGCCTAATAAATTGCATTAAGTAAGGATCTTGCGCAATCATAAAGGTGGTGATAGGAATATGTAACTTTCGCGCTTGACGTGCCATATTGTAACATTTCTCTACAATATGATCGTCTAAGCCCACACTATTTTTGTAATACGTACCATCTGCAAGACGTAAACAACTAGGTTTACCATCGGTGATCATAAAAATCTGCTTATTGGTATTGCGTTTTCTTCGTAGTATATCCATTGCCAATTGTAAACCTGCAACGGTATTGGTATGGTAAGGACCTACTTTTAAATAGGGTAAATCTTTAATAGGTATTGGCCAGGCATCATTGCCAAAAACTAAAATATCAAGTGTATCTTTTGGGTAGCGTGTCGTAATCAGTTCAGCCAGAGCCATAGCTACTTTTTTAGCAGGTGTTATACGGTCTTCACCATATAAAATCATACTATGACTAATATCAATCATCAACACCGTACTCATTTGAGCCTTATACTGGGTGTCTTCAACTACTAAATCATCCTCACTGAGGTTAAAACTACCAATACCGTGATTTATTTGGGCATTTTTTAAACTTTCGGTCATTGAAATGTTTTCTAACCCATCACCATAACGATATTCGCGCATATCGCCCGTATGTTCATCACCACGCCCTGATTTTCCCGTTTTATGATTACCTGAACCACTGCGTTTAAGTTTTCCAAAAATTTGGTCTAAAGCCCGCTGCCTTATAATGCGTTCCATTTTTGCCGTAATTGAAACGGTTCCGTTACCATCATCGCCATCGCCATCTTCGCCATTTTCAGAATCATCATTATCAAACTCTTCTCGTATGTACCCTTTTTCTTTTAACTCTTCGATAAAATCATCAATGGTATAGGCTTCAGTAGTTAATTCATACTCCTTATCTAATTCGCGTAGCCAATCTATAGCTTCATCAAAATCACCCGAAGTATGCGTAATAAGTTCCTGAAAAATATCAAAAAGTTTTTCAAATGGTGTTTGCTCTGGTGCAGTATAGGTTGAAAATCGGAATCCTGTTCTTGTAATCATAGCCATAGGCTAAAAATAAGATTTTTCAATGTGAACCCATTATATTTTAGGAAAACTTAACTATATAGTTTCAAAAATAGTAACCAAGATAAAGAGAACTAAGATGGGAATCAAAAAAATAAGAAACAGCGTAAAGAGAAGAAAATATTTGATTTTGATTGCTTTACCGTAACCATCATGATGTTTAAAGCTGTGTTGCATTTTATCATTTACCCCAGAGTGATATTAAACCGTTTTACCGCTCGTAGAGGACTCATCACATAATTCTAATACCACAGAAGGGGTTATCTTTAGCCAATTGACAATGCGATAAGTACGCTATTTTATTGCCATTTTTTTGTAAAAAAAAGCCCTAACATGTTTATGCTAGGGCTCTTTGTCAGTATACGAATACTATTAATTTCCTTTTATCCTTATTTCGCTAACGGTGCCATCTGGGAAAGTTACTGCCGCAACATCATCACAGGTTCCATCACCAAAGTCAACCGTGACAGACAAACCATTTTTATTGAAATTCATAATACCTTTACCAATATACCTACAATTTAAAAACTTAGTTTCTAAAGGTGAGGTAATATTAACAACATAGTTATTATCATCCACTTTAAGCGTCCAATTACCACTTAGTGTTAACAAACTATTTTGGTAGCTATCTTCATCAAAATCAAAACTGATGTTTTTAGCACCTCTTTCTTCAACTATTGAACCATCATCAAGGGTAATGGTCATATTACTTTCAATAGCAAAAGTTATATTACTTCCTTCGCTGCCACTGAGATCAAAAGCTCTGGTACCATTTATGATTACATCACCAACTGTTAAATCAGTATAGGTAGCTGTATAGGCTCTTTCTTCATTGCCTACCATATAGGTTACACTAAGGGTTCCTGAAATTCTTTCACTTCCTTCTATACTACAGTCATTAAAATTAACAACATAGCCCGTTTCTGAATAACTTGTTTCAAAACAATTTAATCTTGAAGTTTTAGCAGATCTATTCTTAACAAGGTCAGCAATAACCATATCTACAGAACTTGTATAGCTATCGGTGTCTAATACTCTATCTATCTCATCAGCAGAGATTGTTTCTTCTTGTTGTGATAATTGCACATCTTTATCTGTACTACAACTAAACACAAAAATACTCATACATCCTAAAAGGAATAATTTGGCTTTTTTCATCTGGATTAATTTAGGTCTATTTAATAGGTTTGAGACGTTTATTTACTACCAAACTAATTTCCAGTAAGGTCAAAATCAGTTAATAGCAGGGGCAAAAATAATAAAAAAACACCAAACACCATTTTTTACCCTTATTTCAATACCGTAAACTCTATTTGCGAGGTGTTATATACGCGATGTGTTTGCTTTTGAAAATCTTCAGGTTTTGCTTCAAATATATTATCAACAAAGGTTTGCGGGTTTAAATCGATGTACGGAAACCAGGTGCTTTGCACTTGAATCTGTATTTTATGTCCCTTTTTAAAGGTATGAAAAACGTCTTGCAACGGTATATTAACGCTAGTTACTTCATTTGGCACAAAAGGCTCTGGTTTAGAAAAATCATTGCGGTAACGGCCTCTCATTACCTCGCTACGTACCATTTGGTGGTAATTACCCATTTTTAAATAGGCTTGTGTTTCCTCATAATCAGGATGGTCTGCTGGGTACACATCAATAACCTTCACAATCCAATCGGCAGCTGTTCCTGTGGTCGACACTTTTAATTTTGCCATAATATCCCCTGCCAGTGTAATGGGATTTTCTAAGGCTTCGGTTTCAAAAACCAATACATCTGGTCTACGAGCAGCAAAACGCTGGTCATCTGTCATGTACTTCCTTGGTGTAAACACCATTTTTATATCTTCAGAATACGGTACTGGTTTTTTGGGGTCACTAACAAACTCTTGATAGGAATATTCACGTGTTGCCAGCTGCCCTAAGCGCTCATTACGCTGTAACGAATAGGTTTCTTTTGTCGTATTTTGTGGAGGCCAAGTATCAAAAGTTTCCCATTTTTTTACACCCGTATCAAACATATAAGCTTCGGGTAGGGCTGGTTTGTCTTTGCTATCTCCCTTTAAAAAATGATTAAAAAACTTCGTTTCAATTTCCTCTTGAAAGAATTTAGAAATATCATCGCCAAAATATACATTACCTATGGCTTGCCGTTTTTTGTTACGCGACCAGTCACCATGACTCCAGGGCCCCATCACAATGGTATTGTAGTTTTCACTGCGCTTTTCAAGATTAGCATAGGTATTTAAAGGGCCGTATAAATCTTCGGCATCAAACCAGCCCCCTACAACCATTACGGCAGGTTTCACGTTTTCTAAGTGTTGAATAATGCCTCTTTTTTGCCAAAACTCATCATAATCTGGATGGGTTTTTAACTGCTCCCAAAACACATTATTTTCATAATATTTATCTAGATTAGAAAGTGGCCCTGCATCTAAAAAAAACTGATATTGGTCTTCACTTCCCAATTCAGGAAAGCTATACCATGATTCTTTTGTGGGTTTGTTTTTTTCATAGCCAAAAACGGCTGTAGCCCTCCAATAACTCAACAAATACGCTCCGTTATGGTGAAAGTCATCAAAATAGAAGTCACCAATAGGCGCCTGTGGTGAGACAGCTTTTAAAGCCTTATGACCACTTAATAAGGAATAGGTTGAATAAAAACCAGGATACGAAATACCCCATACACCAACCTTACCATTGTTATTGTCTACATGTTTTACCAGCCAATCTATAGTATCATACGTATCTGACGCCTCATCAATATCCTTTCTTTTCTTTTTTGGATTAAAAGGGCGCATATTATCGTAAACACCTTCACTATTCCATCGTCCACGAACATCTTGGTACACCACAATATTGCCTTCTTGCATCATGGTAAAATTGGGGCCTATTTTTTCTTTAAACTTATCTGGCCCATACGGACTACAACTGTAGGGAGTTCTAGACATAAGGATAGGATACTTTTTTGAGGTATCTTTAGGGCTGTAAATAGTGGTGTGTAATTTAATACCATCTCGCATGGTAATCATTACTTCTTGTTTGGTATACAAACTTTTGGCATCTTGAGCATTGCCGCAGGCTAAAACAGCAAATGCCAAAAACAGAACATATAGTTTTTTCATTTTCATATCGGTTTTTAATACGCGTTATTTTGAAAGCTCTCGCCAGTTTTCAAGTCCTGAAAGTAACCATTTTTTGTAAGAATCCCTATCGGTATACTGTACAGCCGGTCCCAAAACATCCAATTCTGCTGAAAGCAGTACATAATAAGGCTGAGAGGCGGCATTAAAATTTAGGGTTTGAAAAGTACCCCACTTCTGCCCTACCGTTTGTATGTGTTTTACACGACCCGAGTCATATTGAAAATCGAATTGCTGGTCAGCATCAAGTGCTTTTCTATCATCAACATACAGTGATATCAATATGTAATCTTCTTTTAAAATAGGATAAATATCAGGTTGGCTCCATACTTTTTCTTCCATTCTACGGCAATTAGAGCATGCCCAACCTGTAAAATCGACTAAAATAGGTTTGTTTACCGATTTTGCATACGCCACACCTTCATCAAAATCTTTAAAACAATTTAAGCCTAAGGGGCAGTCATTCTCCTTTGCCACAACACTATAAAATTCAGGAGGTAGTATGCCGCTCAATAGCTTTAAATCGACCGTATTTGCCAGACCTAAGATTAAGTATACCGAAAAAGCGATACTTAGTAGCCCCATACCTTTTCTTCCGTTTGACAATTTTTGTTTTGGACCATCGTGTGGAAAACGAAATGCGCCAAAAAGATAAAGGCTGAGCAAAATGAATAATATAATCCAAATACCAATAAATATTTCTCTCTTAAAAATGCCCCAATGCCCTACTAAATCGGCATTTGAAAGGAATTTTAGTGCCAACGCCAATTCTAAAAAGCCTAAAACCACTTTTACAGTAGTCATCCAACCGCCAGATTTTGGAAGTGAATTTAACCAGGCCGGAAATAGTGCAAATAAGGCAAATGGCAAGGCTAAAGCAGCGCCAAAACCTGTCATCCCCGCAGAAAGGTTGGTCGCCAAATCGCCTTCTGCCAATGCAGTTCCTCCTAGTAAACCACCCAAAATAGGCCCCGTACACGAAAACGAGACAATAGCCAGGGTTACCGCCATAAAAAAGATACCAATGATACCGCCTGCTTTTGTGGAAGCTGCATCCATTTTATTTGCCCATGAATTGGGTAAGGTAAGCTCATAATAGCCAAAAAATGAAAATGCAAAAAATATAAAAACAACAAAGAAAGCTAGGTTGAGCCATATATTGGTTGCAATGGTGTTTAGTATTTGCGAATCTACCGAATCAAATAAATGGAATGGTAAACTCAGTAAAAAATAGATTAAAACGATAAAAAAGCCATACAACATAGCGTTTGCAATACCTTTTGATTTGGACTGCGATTGCTTGGTAAAAAATGAAACGGTTAAAGGAATCATAGGAAACACGCAGGGTGTTAAAAGGGCTATTAAACCTCCTAAAAAACCAAGCCCTAAAATACCCCAAATACCAGTACCACTTTCTTGTGAATCTTCTCCTTTATTCAGTAGCTCTTTGTTTTTTAAATCTTTTTTTAAATCCTTAGTCATCAATAAGCTACGCTCATCAACCTTAACCTCTTGTTTCACCTCATCACCTCCATCTAAAATGAATGTAAAATTCATATCTACAGGGATGCATACTTCTTTACAGACCTGATAAATTAGGTTCACGTCAATTTGCCTTACTGACGGATTTAAAAGCTTTAAGCGTTGTGTAAATACCGCTTTGTCTTTAAAAAAAGTTTCATTTATTTCAAAAATATCGCTGTAGGCCGTGTAGGTTTCACTTTCTTCAGTTTTACCAATTAACTCAAAGTCAACACCTTCTTTCAAGTACGTAAATTCACTTGGAAACGAGCCTCCTTCGGCAGTATATTGAGAATATACATGCCAGCCATCAAAAATATCAGCCTTCATAATCAGCTCATATTCTAAATCAGAAATTTTACGCCATTCTCTTGACCATTTTACCGGCTCATCATCATTTTGAGCAAAAATTATTAAACTACTAAATAACAGTGCGATACTTAATACTATCTGTCTCATTTATGTATACTGAATTTTACAATTTTATTTGTTGTTTCTGTGACCGAAAAACGCCTATCCATACGTCTTCCTATTACCCAAACAATATCATTTCCTGAACATAATAGCCATTGCTTTTCCTTAGAAAAAACAGCCATTTTTTCATCTTTAAAATATTTAGAAAGCTTTTTCTTTCCCAACATTCCAAAGGGATAAAAATAGTCGCCTTTTTTCCATTTCCTAACGGTTAAGGGGTATGTTAACGCATCTTTATCTACATAAAGTATGTTTTTATTCCTTTCTTCGAGAGCATCAACCACTTTTATAGCCATATCAAATGGCGTTTTAACCTCGGTTTGCCCTTCAAAAATTGAATAACTAATTTCTTCTGCTGTTTGCAACGCCTCCAACAGCAAATAATCGCGGTCTTTAATTATGCGATGGGTTTTTGATTGTATTTCTTTACCACTGAGCCCTTTTAACAGTTTTTGTATATCAGTCCATGCGGTGAATCCATATTCTTTCAAGAAGCCATGAAGATATGCTTTCTGCGGATTTAATAGCGTTAAATTAGTAATAGCCACACGAAAACCTCCATTATAGGGTTCAAAATAGCGCAATTTTAGTGATGCTATATGCTGCGCTGCTATTTTAGCTGTATCCTCTAGATGACCTCGGGTCATTTTGAAATTTTCTAAAAACGTAGGATGTAATTCTTTCAACAAAGGCACTATTTCATGTCTTATTTTATTACGCAGGTATTTTGTTTCACTATTACTACTATCTTCTACCCATTGCAAGGTATTCGCCTTTGCATACATAACAATTTGAGCTCTTGAAAAAGGCAATAAAGGACGTGAAATAGTGGCTGTTTTAGCAGGAATTCCTGTTAAACCATCAATACCCGTACCTCTTGAAAGGTTGATCAAAAAGGTTTCTAAATTATCATCGGCATGGTGTGCAGTAACCAAGGTTGCTATATCATTTTCTTGCATCAATTTGGTAAACCAAGTGTAGCGAAGTTCTCTTGCAGCTATTTGAATATTTACTTTATTAGAAACAGCATAATCTATTGTATTGAAACTTATTACATGTAATTTTTTATCGATAGCTTTTGCGAAATTCACTACAAATTCTTCATCGGCATCACTGTCAGCTCCGCGCAATTTAAAATTACAATGCGCAAGGTCAAAATCTAAACCCGCATCATAGCACAGATGCGCCAATACAACACTATCTACACCACCACTAATGGCGAGTATAAATTTACTTTCCTTCAAATTAGAAAAGTGTGTGTTGATATGTATTTTAAACTCCGTCTTCACCCTACAAAGGTATCAAACAAAATGTTGTTGTAACCAATTGGTAACCAGTGCTAGCATTTCATCCTTACAAACATCGTTATGCAATTCATGATACGCTCCCTCAAAGCGTTTAAAAGTAGTCATTTCTGCAGCGTTTTTATAAAAGTCTTCTGAACCCTTACAATCTATAATAGCATCGGCGGTACCGTGTAATAATAATGTTGGTACTTGCAATGTACCGGCATTTTGAATAGCCCACTCCCCTGCTTCCATAACCGGAAAAGAAAACATCGGACTCACTTTGTCATGCACTAAAGGGTCTGTTTCATACGCCGTGGTTTCTTCGGGCATTCTTGAAATATCATTAGAATCTAATCCTGTAGACAAGGTAATTGATGGCATTATTCTTAACATTATTTTCCCCAAAATCATTTTCCATTTTGGTGGTTGAAAAGCCAATCGTAAATAAGGGCTAGTTGCAACAAGTGCCTTAATGTTTGGCTTTCTTCTCAAAACATAATTCAAAACCAAATTACCTCCCATACTATGGCCATACAAAAAAAGGGGTTGCTTGGCGAAAAGTGAATTTGCCTTTTCAATAACGGCACCCAAAATATCTAACAACGCTTTATAACTGGGGCAATGCCCACGTTTTCCCCCAGATTTACCGTGCCCTACATTATCATAGGTAACCACAGCAAAATTTGCTTTTACAAGCGCAGGAATAACAGTATCTATATACCTACCAGCATGTTCGCCAAAACCATGAACTAACACAATGACTCCGTTTATCGTTTTGGGTTGCGTGTAAAACCCAAAAATAGCACAACCGGCAGTATTCAATCTAAATTCATGACATTGCATTCCCATTTACTTCATTTCTTGTTAAACCTGTATTCGCTTTCCAAAACATCTCGCATTGCCTTCGCTTTCAAAAGACATTCTTCGTACTCCTTTTCAGGAATTGCTTTTGCGGTAATAGCACTCCCCACAGCAAAGGACACATATTTTTCTGAGGCATTATATAAAATACTACGGATAACGACATTAAAATCAAAATCTCCTTGAGGCGTAAAATAACCTACTGCACCACTATATAAGCCCCGTTTAAAAGATTCTAATTCTTCAATAATATTCATAGCCGAAATCTTTGGCGCTCCCGTCATACTACCCATGGGAAAAGTTTCTTTGATGATTTCAACAGGGTTTTTGTCATGCGCTACCTGTGCAGTTACGGTTGAAATCATTTGATGTACCTGCTCAAAAGTATACACTTTACATAGCTCTGTCACCAAAACACTGCCTTTTAGGGCACTTTTTGAAAGATCATTACGTACGAGGTCAACAATCATAATATTCTCTGCACGTTCCTTCTCATCAGTAGCTAAGGTTTGTTTTAGCTTGTCATCAACAGCCTTATTCATAGCCCGCTTTGCGGTGCCCTTGATAGGTTGAGAGATAATTTGTGAGCCCTTCTTTTGTAAATACCTTTCAGGAGTAGCCGAAAGCAAATACTTATCATCTAACCGTAAAAAACTGGCAAAAGGCGCTTTTGAAATGGCATTTAATTTTTTGTAGGTATTATACGGTTGTATTTCTGTATTTTCAGCATAAAACTCTTGACAAAAATTTGCCTCATAAATATCACCCCTATGAATATGCGTCAACATATCTTTAACCCGCTTAAAATACTCATCTTTAAAAATGCGCATCTTTATTTTTATAGGGTTAAGTTTCTTTTTGACTATACATTGCTCATTTTTAAACGCAGAAAGCCATTCAAAATCGGCTACTATCTCATCAGCAACCACGTTGAGATACGTAAAAGTAGCTGTTGTTCCTTTGATGGTGATAATTTTTTTTGGCTGAAAAAAATACAAATCAGGAAAACGAAGCCCGTCAAAATTTGTAGAATCAAGTCGCTCTACGTCATTTTTTAAATCATATGACAAATAGCCAAAAAGCCAATCTTTTGTTTGCTCGTAATATTCTTGCAAATCAGCAAAGGCATTTTTTGCGTCGGTGATTTTAATGGTCAACGCATCAACCGCCAAAACAGCATCAAAACAACTGTAGGCATCAGTATGGTTATTACTATCTAACCAAACCACTTCATTAAACTGCTGTGACCATGCTGTAAGTGCCTCTTTGAATAACGCACTATTGGGTATTTCGTATGAAACTCGTTTTCGCAAAGAATTATATTTCAGCTAAAAAATCGGTCAATGCTTTCTTATGTGCTTCAGCCAATACTGTATCCGTTATTCCCTTTTCTTCATCAAAATTATCATAAAATGAGGGTAATGAAAAACTGGTGATAGCAGCGGCACCAAACCTAGGCAATAGGTTTTTGATTACTTCATGTGCCCCAATACCGCCTCTACCTCCGGGCGAAGTAGACATCAACAAAATCTTTTTCCCGTCTAAAAAATTCTTATCTAATCGCGATAGCCAATCGAGAAAATTCTTAAAATACGCAGACGGATTACTGTTATGCTCATTCACCGAAATAATAAGCGCAGTTGCACTTTTAATATCACGCTTTATCTCGATCAAAGAATTTGAAAATCCATTTTCCTTTTCATAATCTTCACTATACATAGGAAAAGGAAGATTAGCCATATTTAATACTTGTACCGTATGGTTTGTAACCAAAGCCGCAGTATGTTTTACCAGTTTTAAATTGATGGAGGTAGTAGAATTGCTCCCTGACAATGCCAATATTTTGCTCATATGTTCTAAATTAATGATTCGTAGAACGAAAATACCGCAAATACCTTTGAGATGCGAGTATTTTAGCTAATTTCGCAACATAATTTATACAAAAACACTGTTAGACAGTTGTTTATGTATTTTATGATAATTTGTCTTTATTAACCGTATGCCTAAACTAAAAAATGTAGTCCGAAAGTAGTATTGCGGACGCAAATTATATTTTCAATAACAATTTTGGAAAAGAAAACCACACGATTATATTTTATTGACGCCATGCGTGCCTGGGCTATTCTCATGATGCTACAAGGACATTTTGTAGACGGCCTTTTAGCTAATACCTTTCGTGATAATGCTGATACTGTGTATAGCATCTGGAAATATTTTAGAGGTATGACAGCCCCTATTTTCTTTACGGTATCAGGGTTTATTTTTACATTTTTACTCATACGATCTGCAAAAAAAGGCTTTGCCAACCCACGCATAAAAAAGGGAATAAAACGCGGAATAGAACTTTTACTCATTGGGTACTTACTACGAACCAATTTACTTGGACTGCTTTACGGAAAATTATACGATTCTTTTTATTTGGTTGATGTTTTACATTGTATAGGGCTTTCTATCTTGTTTATAATTGGTCTTTACTTGTTGTTTTACAAGAACGGAAAAACACTTTTTATGGGGGTACTACTAGCCATAACACTAGTATTATTTATGTTTGAACCCCAATACGAGCAATGGTCCTATTCTTTTTTACCGGAAGCCTTGGCCAATTATTTTACCAAATCAAACGGCTCTGTATTCACTATAATCCCTTGGTTTGGCTATACCTCTTTTGGAGGATTTATGGCTGTTTTGTTTACAAAATACCAGCATGCCAAACACCTTTATACGGTTGCTATTACTAGCGCTATTAGCTTAGGCTTATTATTGATTTTTTATTCTTCAGACTTCTTTTTAGCCCTATCAGCGTACACCGGATTACAAATGTTTGCCAATATTTTTTACAACAATTACCTTTTTATACGCTTGGGTGATGTTTTTATAGCCTTTGCCATATTTATGCTAATTAGAAAATGGTTAACCAATAGTACCCTTCTTAAAATAGGCCAGAACACATTGACGATTTATATCGTCCATTTTATTTTGTTGTATGGTAGCTTTACGGGCTTAGGCTTGTATCAGTTTTTTAACCATTCATTGTCTCCAACAGTTACCATAATTGGAGCGCTACTATTTATGGTCGTTTGCTCGTATACTGCTTTGGTTTACGAAAAGCACAAAATAGTTATCAAAACACAATGTGCTCAAGCTTTTAAACATACATGGTCGACAATAGAGCCACTCGTAAAAATTGCTTTAGGTAAAGTACGGTATTTGGTGCTCAAGTTATTTGGACTGGTTAAAAATTGAGTCGACACTAAAAATATTCTATAAGTTTCAGGTACTTTTATAGTCTCACTAAAAAATAGTACCCCATGAGCGATAAAAAATATACGCCAATTGCAGTAGATTTAGAAAAAGACAAACGATATGCTTGGTGCACTTGCAGCCATAGTACAAACCAGCCCTTCTGCGATGGCTCACATAGAGCACACAAGGCTACACCTTCATTAGGTTTTCAGGTAGATGAAGATAAACGAGCACACCTATGCACTTGTAAATTGACCAGTAACCCGCCCTATTGTGACGGAACGCATAAAAACTAACTGTAACTATTGTTACTTAAAACGCTTTTATCATCAAAAAACTAACGATACAAGGCATCCTTTTTGACGAAAAATCTTCGTTTTTAAGGGGGCCAGCCTTGGCGCCTCCTTTAATTCGGAAGGCTTATCACAATGCCTCTGCTAATTATTTTGCAGAAAACGGTTTAGAAATTTTACCTGAACACTGGCATGACGCTGGCGATTTTGAGATTAATGATTATTTTGATATTGAAACCATTACCGCCAAAAATATAAGCACAAAACGCCCGCTTATTACCCTTGGTGGTGACCACTCCATCACCTACCCTATACTCAAAGCGATTAACAGTACATACGGCGCTGTAGCTATACTTCATATTGATGCACATGCCGATTTATATGCTGATTTTGAAGGAGACATTCATTCACATGCCTGTCCGTTTGCACGTATAATGGAAAACAAACTAGCGAACAGATTAGTACAAATAGGTATACGCACACTATCAACACACCAAAAAGAACAGGCAGATAAATACAATGTTGACATTATTGCAATGAACGATTTTGACACTACTCCACTGCCTAAATTTGAAACCCCCATATATCTTTCGGTAGATATTGACGCCTTAGACCCTGCATTTGCTCCCGGCGTATCACATCACGAGCCTGGTGGCTTAAGTACAAGGCAACTTTTACACATCATTCAAAACATACAAGCCCCAATAATAGGCGCTGATATTGTTGAATATAACCCTACCCGAGATATTAATGGCGTAACCGCTATGGTTGCAGCAAAAATTATGAAAGAAATTGCTGCGAAGATGCTAGCTTAAATGGTAGCTGACACTAGCACAGTCGGTAAGCGCCAAGCACGCTGTAGTATCCGCAAAGCAGCTGGTGCTCGCTATATTGCCTTCAGGTTAGGGCGTGGTGACTACATGAAGGGGTAGTTATTTAGCTACTGTGCTATTTTCAATATTCTGTTAAAAAACGATTTTTTTTTCTTAATCTTGTTTATTGCATCCTTTGCCCTTTGTCCGTTTGTATTAGCGTGTGAACAAGTAATTGATAGAGCACCAAATTTGACATCATAAAACCTTGGGTATACATATCCTACGTTTTGATTTGAAATTATTCTTTGCAAAAAAGGAATAGCGTCCTTATTTCCAAGTTCTCCTTAAATAAAATGCCGATTCACCTACAAAATAAGAATCTTCTTGATTTAATAGCTTTATTAAAAATTCAAACGCTAGTGGTTTATTATTTTCTAACAAATCTTCAATAAACCAGCTTACTGGATACCAATGAAAAATAGCTTTTAATTTATTTGTGTGATTAAGAAAGTTTGATTTATTAAATTCAAACCTATATTTACCTTTTTTGTCAATATATTCAAATCTTTTACAAAGTAATTCGCCTTCTAAAAAGTAAAAAAGATTTCCATTTTCCGTATTATCCTCAGCAGGTGAGATTCTTTCAAAAAACAATGTTCCATCGTTATAAAACTCTCTATCTAAATTTTCTTTACGTGAATAATATTTAATTAATCTTTTTTGAGAATCAAATAGTTTTTGTTCTAGTAGTAAATCATCTAGGAAATGTTCTTCAATATCTATTTGTTTGTCACTTAAAAACCTGTAATACTTTCCTTCTTTACGTCCCTTTATATAATTTCCGTCTTCAATAATTTTTTGAGTTGATTCGTTAACCCCATATGTTTTTCCGTTTTCTAATCCATTCTTATATTCATATTCAAAATAATTCCCACGATGTCTCTCGAAGATTATTCCAGTAAACTCTTTCCCATTATAAAACGCTGTCATATTTTCATCATCTTCAAAAGGGAAATCAATTAAATCAAATTCTATTTTTTGCATCTGTTAAATAACGTTTTTTGCATTCTGACTAACGTATAATTAAGTTGCTAAAAATTAGCATTTTAAAAATAGTCTAATTTCTCATTTTTCATTCAAATTTCTTACCACAAGTTACTCAATTTCATGTTAGCCTACGTACTGAAGTTTCTGAGATCTATGGGGTTACACACAACGTTTATGTATATGGTTTTTGCGTTTTTCAACCACCTAATTTAGTAAATAATTACCGACCAAGAAAGTCCGCAAGGACTGTCGCAAGTAAGC
>CANMFQ010000032.1 GCA_947497145.1 uncultured Flavobacteriaceae bacterium | reverse complement strand
TAGTTCTATTAAAAATCCTTTAGATTTGTAATAAACATATAGTATATAATGAACATATGTTCATTATACATACGTTGCCAGTAATTTGAAATGAAACAAACTTTAGTCATTTTTTTAGCCATTATTTTAAACTCTTGTCTTTCGGACACGAAACAAACTGACTATGAGTATTATGAATTTATATCGCAAAAGTCATTAGATGGTAAATACGAAATCTATAAATATTGTCGGACAGGAATGATGGCATTTAGTAGTGATATTTGTGGATTACAAATTCAAAAAGCAGGAACAGAATTTAAAGAAAATCGTGGAATTAGAATTAATGGTCATTTAATCAAATGGTTATCAAAAGACACACTCGAAGTTACAAGATTGGAATTAGGACACAGACCAAAAGATACAATCGCAAGAATAACTTATGAGAAAGCATACGATTTGACTTTGAAAGTTCTGAACTATAATGGAAATTCTGGCGGAAATTTAAGAGAACTATATTTTGACGGATTGAAAATAGAGAACGAAAAAATGATTTTCACGAACATTCAAGTAAAAAAGCATAAACCCTACAAAACTGCAATGACTGTGAATTTGGGAGATTTACAAATTGAAAACAAAAATGACACAATTACTAAATTTATTTTTGAGGATTTAGCACTTTCAATGAATGGAACATACAAGCATTCAGAGGATAGTACAGAAATCAATTTACCAAGAATAAGAAGAGTAACTACTTATTTTCATCCAACAGACATAATAAAAATATCTGAATTGAGTAATTTGAACGGAATTTATATAAACAAAAAAACTACTGGCAATAATAACTAAGCCTTCGTGTGGTCGGTACGACCCAACATGATGGCGCTGTTGACTGAACCGGCTGCTTTGCCGATACTATGGAGATTGCTTTGGGTTTATGGTGTTTTATTACAGAGAGTGCTAGTGTAGCAGCTTCTTTTCGGGCTAAATAATCCCTACTAGCTTAGGGTTTCTTCTTATTTTAGGTCGCCATTGTGGCAATTTGTTTCGTTAAGCAGCTCTTTTTTGTCCTTTTTTTAATTTTTGAGCATAGGTATGCCTGTACGCTTTTTAAGGCGTTGTGTTTGGGGCATTGTTTTTTAATCGTTTTAACCATATTTTGGGCGGACCACGACTATCAAATATAGTAACGGTAACCATACTCCCAAGCTTACAATACGGGCACTTACGGTGCTTTAATGGCGGGGGTTCTTTTACAATAGGCTTGCCTAGTTCTTTATGCAATAAGGGAACAAGCACCTTTTTTTTACAACTACTTAAAATACCATAGTGGCGTATGCGAACAAACCCTTTAGGCAAAATATGAAGGGCAAACCTACGAATGAACTCCTTATGAGTTAAACCTAAGGTCTGTTTTTTACCACCCTTGCGATAGTCTTTGGCGCTAAAGGTAACATGCCCATCAGATACATCTTTAAGGCGATGATTGCTGATAGCTATCTTGTGGGTATACCTACCTAAATACTCCACCACCTGCGATGGACCAAAAAAGGGCCGCTTGATAAGATTTTATTAAATGTGCTACAATGGTTGCGATAAACTTAACAAGGGATTTGTAAGCAATAAATTTCGGTTTAATAACTACTTTTGTAAGTACAAAATCAGTTTTGGTTTATATTTTAGCCCTTATTAAGTTTATACCGTGTTATGTGTTTTTATTCATTACCTTCTAGCACTATATTAAAATTCCAAGGATGTTGCCCCCAAACGTTAATATCTTCTAGATTAGTATTATCTCTTAAATTGGATTGTCCATTATAACCTCCATTAAAGCAAAATCCGGTTGATTCCTCATCTGTATTTCCTGAACTTCCTGCCGTTATACCTAAGGTTGCACCATTCACTAAATACCATTGAAAAATATATACAGTATTGCTTTCTAAAAACAAATTTTTATTTGCCAAATCAAAAGTGATAAATCCCCCATTAAAATTACCAAATACAGTTGTCGTAGTATCTGCTATAATATTTCCTTCCGAGTTCCTTATATTTAATTTCAATTCAACATCCTGATTATAAGGACTGTCGTCTTCATCAAATCTAAAACCTTCTCTGAGATGAATACTGAAATTAGAAGGATTTAGATCATTATCTAAAATTATAGTTTGTCCAGTCCCCATATTCCTGTCATAAGGGTCAATATCTGGTGCAGTTGTTCTATTATCCCCACCAAACCATTTCCAAGCATTCATTTCACTACAAGTTTTACTAAAAATTTCATCCATATGGGCTATGTTAACAATATACGTTCTTTCAATTCCAGATTCTGATGTTACTGTTAACGAAACTGGTTCAGAAAAGTCTATAAGGTTATCTATAGAAGGAGTTATTGTTGCTCTCTCTGAAAAGGTTATAGATACATCCAAATTAGATAAACTAACTGTTTGGGGTAATCTTTGCGTAATTGTATTATTGTCATTATTTATAGTAGCAAAAGTTGAAAAGTTATTATCGTTAATACGAAAATCTAATATTGAGTTCTCAGCACTTAGTTCTCTATTTATTGAAACATTATAAATTCTCTCATCTCCATTTTCAGCAATAACTGTAAAGGTAAAAGGACCCGTTATTGCTGTAATAGAACTAGGGCTAGGAGTTATGGATGCTTTTTCTGATATTGCTATATTTAAGTTAATACCTGTCAATTCAATATTGCTATCAACTGTTCCATCCACTGAATTTTCAGATATATTGAACGCTTTAGAATAAGAGTTTTTAGATAATTCAAATGATAGAATTCTATTCTCAGAACTTAACTCTATAGCGTCATTGTCGTTCTCACAAGAATAAATTATTGTTATTAGAGAAAGGATAAGAATTTTAAAATAATTTTTTAGTTTCATTTTATTTCAGTTTTAATTGCACTTAACAATTGTATATACATACTCAAGTACGTGTATTTCTCTTTTACAATTTCTAATCTAATGGATTTAAAAGTATTTGTTGCTACATGGGTATACATTTCAGTTGTTTTGAAAAAAATAATGGTTCAAAAGCACTTGAGTAGTGCATACAACCTATTAAAGAACAATACCTACCCCCTATTTAATCCCTCTAAAAAGACCATAAACGCAAAGCAATCTCCATAGTATCGGCAAAGCAGCCGGTTCAGTCAACAGCGCCATCATGTTGGGTAGTACCGACCGCATGGAGGGGTAGTAATTGGTAAATCGTTTTTTTAAATTTTCATCTTTAAAACTCTTGATTTTTCCTTTCTCTTTCCTATTAGAATAACAGTTTGATTATCAAGATTTACATTTCCATTATTTACTTTATAATATACTTTAGACTCTTTGTCATCAATTATTTTTTTAAAGTCAAACTCACCATTTTTATTTATTTTAATCAAGTAGAGGTTTGATTTTTTTGCTTTAGTTTGGTTAAAGGAAATTCTGTCCGCACTTAATTTTTTGATTCTATCAGAACAATTTATAAAGAAATAAGAATCTCCGCCAATTGGTAACGAAGTATAAGAACTATTTGCGAATCCTGTTTGTCTTTTATTAATATTTCTAGCCCATTTTATATTTCCTTCTTTATCCAATTTTAAACTCATAATATCGTCAAAGTGATAAATGGTGCTGGTTCTCATACCTCCAGTAGCTGAGTTAGTTGTGTGAGTAGAAATGTAAAATTCTTCTGCATTAACAATTACATCACCATTATCCAGCATGAAAACACTTTTAAAATCAATATTTTTTATTCCTTTTTTCTGTTTTCTTTTTTTTATGTTTTCATTGTTTCCGTATTTGTCAGTTAAAAACTGTTCTGAAAAAGGTGTAAATTTTTCTGATTCCATTTTTAAAGTTTCTGGATTTAAATTAAAAAAGCTTACTCCATTTATTTTATTTTCATCTCTTTTTCCGTAAAATCCAACACATACTACTTGGTTATCAGATTTAATCAATTGTAATGAAGAAATAAATTTATCAGTATTTTTGAAACTAATATTTGTTTGACCATTCGCATTAACTTTATATAATTCGAAGTGATAATTAACTTCTCCTTTTATCCTTGATTTTCTAGACTCATTTTCAAAAGATTTACCTAAGAAGTAAACAGTACCATCATTATCATCGATATCAATATTTTGGTAATCAAAATATTTGTCTTTTATATTTTTTTGAATTAATTTTTCATAAACTTTTTCAAAATTATTGTTAAAAACAAAAATTTTATGAGTTTCCTTATCTTTATTATTAATGTCAAAATTTATAACAAAATAACTGTTATTTCTAGACATTACAACTTCTCCTGCATGGCTGTTGTCATATTGATAAAAATTACTAATTAGCATCGGAAATATCATGACGCCAAAATATCTTTGTTGCTCGTCTTCAGAAAGCGATAATATTTCTTTAGAACTAAAGTTTAGGTCTTTTAAGTTTGCAGATACTGCATTGAATGAAATTTTATTTACTTTTTTATCTATATTATATTCAATTAAATGTAGTTTATTGTCTTTAATAAAAGCATTTTTTAGCTCGTTTTTATCAACCTTGTATTCGACCTCTTTTAATAGCTTTAAATTAGAATCAAAATGTTGAATATAATACCCTTTAAGTTTTTGTAGCATTCCTCCATAGAAAGCTCTAATTGTGATAAGACCTCCATTTTCATCTTCCAAAGAATACTCTAAGGAACTATTCTTTTTAGAATCTTTAAAAATTTCACTTTTTTTGATTGAAACATCTTGTGCATAGTTATTAAAAGTGATTAATAACAAAAGTAGTAATGCGATTCTTTTCATGTTAAAATTGTGTTTTTTTAATGTTTGCCAACAACTGTATATACGTACTCAAGTACGTATATTTCTTTTTTAGGATTACTAATCTAAGGGATTTAAAAGTATTTGTTGATACATGGGTGTATATTTCAGTTGTACTGAAAAAGTAATGGTTCAAAAGCACTTTAATAGTGCATTAATCAACTATTTAGCAACAATATCTACCCGCTATAATCCCTCTAAAACACCATAAACGCATCGCAATTTCCATAGTATCGGCAAAGCAGCCGATTCAGTCAACACAGCCATCATGTTGGGTCGAACCGACCGCATGGAAGCTTAGTTATTGGCAACTGGCTTTATTTTCAGTTTGTTTAATTCTCTCTGTTCGTTTGCGGCTAAAATTTTGTCAATTTCAGTCCATTCTTTTCTTTCAATTAATTCTCTCAGTTCTTTCCATTTATTTACTATTTCTAAATTTTCGAATCGTTCGTGAAACTCTATTTCGTTTTCCAAAATCTCGATAGCTTTATTCACTTTATGCTGCTTGAGTTCTGAAAATAAAATTAGAAATTGAGATTTGTAAATGTCACTTCCTCCACACTTGGAAGAAAATGGAAAAATATATGGCTTACTCGTTATCTTTTTGGTCGAATTGTATTTTTCAAAAAATGGCAAAGCATTTGCAATTAATCTTTCTGAAAGATAATCGGCTAATATTAAATACTCTTCTGAAATTCTAAAGTGCTTTCTGATTGTCTTATCTATTTCCTCGATTTTTTTTGAACCAATCAAATAGTATTCATTCGTAAGTCCCTCCCAACAGTATGGAACTAATCCAATTCGGACTTCTATATCGTCTTTCGCTCCCGACCAGCTCCCACGATTATCAATGTCTATAATTTCTAACAAGTCATTTGTCAGTCGGTAATGTTTTCTGCCTTTCTTTTTAAACCCGTATTCTTTGAGGTTTGCACCTATTATTTTATTCAGTTCGTTATAAGCTGGTTTCCATTGCTCTTTTGGTAAGCTTTTAAAAACCTTGATTTTCTCAAATTCCGATTTTTCAGATTCTGGATTTGAGCTCTGTCCTTTGGTTTTCTCGAAAAGATTAAAATACTTCATTGTCTTTTTTCAAGCTTATTGCCAACAGTATTGTATATAAAACGTATCAGATTTTTAGCACTAACTTTTCATATTATAAATGACTCTAAATTTATAAAATTCATTTTCGTTTAATTACCAAAACTGCTATTTTTTATAGGATACGTTGTTAGCTGCTGGCTTTTGTTCAATTCAATTTATTCTATAAATCATTTCATAATCGTGTGCTGTTACAAACATTGGATAATCACTCCATTTTTTCCCACTTTCTTTAGCGTTTTTGTACGTTTTCCTAAAAAGTTCTTGCAAACGTAAAATGATTAATAATTCCGCTACGTCATAAGCTTGTTCAATTTCGGGAATGTTGTGTTTTTGGTTTTTATAAACGTCTTCGTAAACTCTTTGAAGGTTTTCAAATCCGGTTATGGTCAAGTTCTTATTCGTATGATACTGAAAATCCGCTAACCATTGATAATCTTCTTTTCCGATTTCGTTAAACGAAAACAAGTCTATAAACCATCTGTCATAGTTTATAGTGAATCCGTTCATTTCGCAGTAAAAGGCTTTCAGCTTTTTTGTAAAACTAAAAGTGTATTTCAGTTTTACGCTTGAATAGAATTTTGAAATAAAATCACTTAACTCCGATTCCATATGCAGAAGATTCATTCCAATCAGCTGATGAAATTCCGTATGAGGAATCTTGCTCAATTCCGATTCCGCAATTTGTATTGCAGAATCCAAATCATTGCGTTTTACATATTCGTTAAGTTTATCTTCTAAATCGAAGTTCATAGTTTTTTTCAAGCTTGTTGCCAACAACTGTATATACGTACTCAAGTACGTATATTTCTTTTTTACCATTACTAATTTAAAGAATTTTTAAACGATTTAAAAGTACTTGTTGCAACATGAGTATACATTTCAGTTGTATTGAAAAAGCAATGGTTCAAAAGCACTTTAATAGTGCATAAAATCTATTCAAGAACAATACCTACTCCCTATTTAATCCCTCTAAAAGCACTACAAACCCAAAGCAATCTCCATAGTATGGGCAAAGCAGCCGGTTTAGTCAACAGCGCCATCATGTTGGGTCGTACTGACCGCATGGAGGGGTAGTTATTGTCGCACGTTATTTCTTCATTTCTATTTTTTCAACAAATTGATCATTCTTATATTTCTCAATTTTTAAAGTGTCTCCTGTTTTGTCATAATAAACCCAAATAGAATCTTTTTTAAATTGATTCTCATCAGAACTCGTCCAGTTTTCAGTGTCAAGTTTCCAAAACTTTGTAACTGCTGTTTGTCCAGAGCTATAATTCCACGTTTCGGTTTTTATCGTAATTCCATTTCTCGGATTATAACCAGTTCCACTTAATTGTATTTCAGGTCTTGTTAAAGCAGAAAATCCCCAAATAGATAAAGGTGTACATAAAATCAAAAAAACGATAGTCGAAATTTTCATTTCTTTATTGAACCATTCTTTACGATTTCTATATGCTAATATTCCAACAATAATTAGCGTCGTAACCCAGAATAAAGGAAAAATGATTATGTAAATCATTGCTCTTCCTCCATTCAGTGTTTCAGAGTTTTTAAAAAAGAATAGATTGATTATTAAAAAACCTATAGCAATAAGTAATAACGTTTTATTCAATTTCATATGCTCTTTATTATATACTACAAATCAAGTATATATTTCTTTTTTACCATTACTAATCTAAGGGATTTAAAAGTAGTTGTTGCTACATGGGTATACATTTCAGTTGTTTTGAAAAAAATAATGGTTCAAAAGCACTTGAGTAGTGTATAAATCAACTGTTCATTTTTAGGGAAGGCTACAACCCAATCAAGTCTGGGTAAGCGACATCACTTACATCAGAACTATAAAAGGATTTTGTTACCTAGCACTCATTACAGATATGTACAGCCGTAAAATAGTTGGGTATGACATCAGTAAAAGCCTAGAACTTAAAGGCTGTGAAAGAGCCTTAAATAAAGCGCTATATCTAGCTAAAGATATTATACATCATTCGGACAGAGGAATACAATATTGTAGCAATGTTTACACTCAAATTTTAAAGCGGAACAACATCACCATTAGTATGACAGAAGATAATCATTACTACGAAAATGCAATGGCTGAACGAATAAACGGAATATCAAAAGGTGAGTTCTATCTCGACCAGACCTTTGATAGTCTGCAACACGCAAAAAGAGCAACAAAAAATGCAATTAATTTATATAACCAAATTAGATTACATTTATCTTTAGACTATAAAACACCAAATATGGTATATAAATTATCAGCGTAAATCAATTTGAACCTGAAACCATATTTCAGGACAAGACACTAAAAAAACAATATGGGTAATCTATCAGACATAGGTTTTGATATTCAAAGTGAGGAAGACTTTTATTCATTAGTCGAAAGAGCTTACGAAAAGTCAATTCCATTGAAAACAAATAAGGGAACATACTTTCAATTTTCTGATAAATCAGGAGCGGAACTTTGGATTCAAATGAATAAAAAGAATGAATTAATTGGAGCAAATCCGCACTTCAAAGGTGAAAGTAAGCGGAAGGTTTCTATAACAGCAACCATTGACAGGCCTGAGAGCGTTTTAGATGGAGCCTTTCATGCTTGGGCGGACCCAATGGAGCTTGAGAATCCTGAAAGTGGAGCTTACCCCTTTGTTTTTGATGTTCCAAATCACAAAATGTACTTAGGAATAAAAACACCCCAAGTAATCGAAATTCAGCTTTCTGCATTTGCTCAAGAATTTGACTATTACGAATCTGAAGATGCTTTTGCTAATGGACAGGAAGGAGAACCAAAATGGGCGTCTCAATCATTCGTCCCAAGTGGATTATTTAATCCGGGAGAAGGAGATGACCCAAACTCACCAGAAGCTTTGGGGCTATTTGCTGGCATTATCAAGCAAACCAAAAAAAGGAATAATGAATTTACTGATCAGGAATTCTATTGGATGCTCGTTGACACTCTTGGTGGTGAGATTGATGTACTAGCTGACCTTAGATTCTTTGAAAATACCGTACCCAAAGTCGGTGGAGTTGTTCACGGACAATTTTGGCTTTCAGGTAGTTTATTAGTCGATCCTGAACTTGAAGAGAAACCTAAAAAAGGATTGTTAAAAAGACTATTTGGAAAATAAATAACTACACCACAACAAGGTATGCTATAGTTAATTGCTTGCTTCTAGCCTACTTTATAAAATCCTATCGGATTTCATATTCGGGTTTTATTTGCTAAATTGTAGCCTTCCCTAAAAAAGATTTTGAATCAATAGATGATTTGGTTGAATATTTTATAGCCTTCCCTAAAAGAAATGGAGTATTCTGATTTAGAAAAAATAGAATTGAAAATATGATTTCAGACGTTATAGAAATAAAAGCAAAACTCACTCTTTATCCAACTGAAAACGGAGGAAGAAAAACTGGAATTAAAACTGGATATCGACCAAATCACGTTTTTGAATATCGAGAAAATTCATCTGAATTTGTAACAACTTATATTGGACAAATTGACTTTGAAAAAGAATGGATTTTACTGAACGAAACGGAAATTGTAAAAGTTAGATTTTTAAAACATCAAAATATAAAGGAAATGATTGAAAAAGGAAGAGTTTGGTGGATTCACGAGGGAAAAGAAAAATTGGAGAAGCGGAAATATTAGAAATTATTTCGGAATAAAAACTAATACTAGTCGAGTAGGTAAAGCGGAATTTCACCCCTAAATGGCTCACAGAACCGTACGTGATAGTCTCCCATCATACGGCTCTTGTTAAACAGTCTTTTGATTTAAGTTCTAATGAACTTATAACCCAGCTGCCAGTGCTAAAACAAATATGGGAACTGTTTCCTTATAGCTGCGAGGCATTTATACCCTTTTCTTATGCTGGTTTTGTAGCCCTTATACCGTTTAGTTCAATTATCCTATAAATGGCAAATCCAAAGCAATCCCCATAGTGTCAGCAAAGCCGCCAGTTTAGTCAACAGCGCCATCATGTTGGGTGGTGCTGGCCATGCGAAGGTTCAGTTATTAGCATATGTTATTTACAGGGTTTTGATTAGAACATAGTCATTATCAAAGTCCGAAACTTCTAATGAACTTTTCGGAGTACAAATCCCCATAGTATATTGAACTTCGGGATTTCCAAAATCTTTATTTTCTCTATTAAAACAGCCTGTTTTTTTCATAACTACATATACTCGACCAGTTTTTAAATTGTCCTCACTTGTTTCGTAACCTAAGTTGAAAGGAATAGTTTTAGAATGAGCAAAATCATTACCATAATCCGCATAGTTCCCTAAAAACGAACCATAGTCTTTCCACCGTCTAAATTCATAACCGAGCGTTCCTAACAAGATTAATTTACCGTCGAAAAATTGATATGCCAGAACTGGAGGAAGTTTTGGGTTTTTTGATTCGGAAGAAATTCTGATTCTTGCAAGAACGTGTTTATTTCCTCGGGTAGCGTCCCTTAATTTATACCTACTACCATAGTCGTCAAACGACCATCTTTTGCCAGTCCATACTTTTTCAAATTTTACAGTAAGGTCTCCAAATTTTACTGTACTCGATGGTTTTAATACTTTAAATCCAAGTGCTTTTTTTCTTAGTTCTTCTGCTCTTTGTTTCTCAGCCTCGACTCTTCGTTTTTCGATTTTTTTGTCCATTGCAACAATTTGCTTTATAGCCGTTTTCGCATATTCTGTATCGGTAAATTTTGATTTAATTTCTTCATACTCTTTTCTAGCTCCTGAAAAATTTCCATCTACAAATAGTTTGTTTGCTGTCAAAATTCTTTGGTCTGGAGTATTTAGAACGTCCGCTAGTTGTGACGAGCAATTAGTCAATTCTTGCTTGGTTTTTTCAAGTTCAGCTTTTGCGATTTGTAAGTCCGTTTTTAGTTGTCCATCCGAACAGCTAAAAATTCCAATAAATGCAAAGGGTAAAATTTTAGTGATAAATTTCATTTCTGGTTGGTATTTTATAATATATGCTAACAATCGTATATAAGCACTCAAGCACCTATATTTCTCTTTTACGATTACTAATCTAGGGCATTTTTAATCAATTTAAAAGTGTTCACCACTACATAGCACTGAATTTCAATTATTTCAACCAAATCATAACTCAAAAAGTGGGCGTATTTGTGGTACACTATTACCCATCAATCTTATTAGAGTAGCACCCTTAGCTTCCATACCAAAGAAGCTTCAAAAAACCAATATACTAAATTGATAAAAAAATCAAGTTTAATTTCAACAAAGAACTTGCCTCTTCTTACTAACTTCTCTACTTTTAAAACCTAAATAAGCAATACGTAACAACCAAACAGCTCATGAATACAAAATTAATGCGAATAGGGATGCTCCTAGCATGCAGCTTCATATGGGTAGGGTGCACCGAAAAGAAAACAACAAAAAACGCCCCAGTAGTAACTAAACAACAACCTAACATCATCTATATTTTAACGGATGATTTGGGTTACGGTGATATTGCCGCCTTCAACACCCAAGGAAAGATAAAAACACCACATATAGACCAACTCGCTAGCGAGGGCATGAAATTTACCGATGCCCACAGTCCATCAGCCGTATGCTCCCCCACCCGCTATGGCATTATTACAGGGCGGTATAGTTGGCGAAGCCCTATGAAAAGCGGGGTGCTTACCGGTAAATCAAAAGCCTTAATATCAAAAAATAGAACTACAGTGGCTTCTTTGTTACAGAAAGGGGGCTATCATACCGCTTTTATTGGCAAATGGCATTTGGGTTGGAACTGGGCACAAAAAGACAGTACTAATTTTGGTGGCGAAGGCTGGAATGCCGAAGATTTTGACAATCTCGATTTTGAAAAAAATGTTACCCATTCGCCCAACGATTTGGGTTTTGATTATGCCTACGGCCATGCTGGCTCTTTAGATATGGCGCCCTACGTATATGTTGAAAACGGAAAAATTACCGCCAAAGTGGACCATATTACCGAAAATAAAGAAAAGTATAGTTGGTGGCGAAAAGGATACACCGCTGCCGACTTTGTTCATGAAGAGGTAACACCTCATTTCTTTAAAAAAGCCATGTCGTATGTTAACGAAAGAGCACAAGCAAAAAAGCCCTTCTTTATGTATTTGGCATTGCCGTCACCACACACCCCTATTTTACCGACCAAAGAATGGCAGGGTAAAAGTAAGCTCAACCCCTATGCTGATTTTGTCATGATGGTTGATGACTACGTGGGGCAATTGGTAAAAGCTGTTGATGCGGCAGGTTTGACCGAGAATACGCTCATTGTTTTCACCAGTGATAATGGTTGTTCGCCTGAGGCTGATTTTACGGTATTGGGTGAAAAAGGGCATAACCCTAGCGGCATGTACAGAGGTCATAAGGCTGATATTTATGAGGCTGGTCATCGTGTGCCCTATATTATGAAATGGCCCGGCCATATTGCACCCAATAGTGTTTCACATCAAACCATTTGCCAAACAGATTTTATGGCTACCTGTGCTGATATCATTGGTGTTCCACTGGCTAGTAATGAAGGGGTTGATAGTTTTTCGTTACTGCCGTTGTTCAACAAAAATAGTGCAACTACCTACCAACGTGAGGCTACGGTACACCATTCTATAAACGGTAGTTTTGCTATTCGCAAAGGCGATTATAAATTAATATTTTGCCCAGGTTCTGGCGGGTGGAGTTATCCAAAACCGGGAAAAGATGATATGACTGGCCTTCCTAAGTTTCAGTTATATAATTTAAAAGCCGACCCCGCTGAAAAAAATAATATTTATGATGCGCATCCTGAAATAGTAACGGAACTTACCGCGCTTATGGCATCGTATATAGAAAATGGCAGAAGCACCCCTGGAAGCAAGCAAAAGAATGCACCTTTGCACTTAGATGGTAGCGAATGGCAGCAAATTAATCCTATTGTATCGCAGTAAACATCGTAATAAAACAACATGAGAAATCTCAAATTATTTTGTCTTGGTTTTGTCTTACTTTTTTCGGCTTGTGAATCTGAAGAATTGGAAGTCATGCCCCCAAACATTGTCCTTTTCTTTGTAGATGATATGGGCTGGCAAGACACTTCTGTTCCGTTTTGGGAGCAAAAAACACTTTTTAATGAGCGGTATCACACCCCCAATATGGAGCGCCTAGCAAAGGAAGGTATGAAATTCACCCAAGCTTATGCCACTCCTGTATGCTCCCCCACACGGGTAAGTTTACTTACAGGAATGAATGCTGCCCGACACCGTGTTACCAATTGGACTTTAATAAAAGATTCTATTCAACCCATGGAAAGAGACCATCCCAGTCTTACTTTTCCGGCTTGGAATGTGAATGGCTTAAGTCCCGTTTCTGGTGACCCAAAAGCTGTTTTTGCCAAACCCTTATCACAGGCATTACAAGATGCTGGTTACTTTACTATTCATTCGGGAAAAGCGCATCTAGGCGCCATAGGCACCCCAGGAGAAAACCCCTTAAACTTAGGGTTCGACATCAATATTGGCGGACACGCAGCAGGAGCTCCTGCTAGTTATTTAGGAACAGAAAACTTTGGAAACGGTGTTGAAGGAAAAGAACAATGGGCCGTACCGGGACTAGAAAAATACCACGGAAAGCCTATTTTTCTCACAGAAGCTATTACCAAAGAAGCGCTAGTAGCCATGGATTCAGCCGTAACAGGCAAACAACCTTTCTTTTTATACATGGCGCATTACGCTATTCATACACCAATTATGGGTGATGACCGCTATTTGCAAAAATACCTCGACAAGGGTATTGATTCTACAGAGGCCAAATACGCTTCGATGATTGAGGGTATGGACAAAAGTCTTGGCGATATCATGAATTATATAGAACGAAAGAAAATTGAAGACAATACCATTATTCTTTTTATGTCAGACAACGGAGGGCTTAGTGCGCATGCCAGAGGCGGAACCCCACACACCCACAACAAACCTTTATCAAGCGGAAAAGGGTCGATGCATGAAGGTGGTATTCGTGAACCCATGTTGGTAAAATGGCCTGAGGTCACTAAGCCAGCATCGGTATCAGCACATCAGGTAATTATTGAAGATTTTTACCCTACTATTTTAGAAATGGCGGGTATTGATAGCTTACAAACCGTGCAAAAAGTAGATGGAGAGAGCTTTGTTCCGGTGCTAAAAGGTGAGGTTTTTAACGGGGTTAGACCGTTATTTTGGCATTACCCAAATGAATGGGGTCCTTCAGGACCTGGTATTGGCGCAGCGAGTACGGTTCGTAAAGGGGATTGGAAATTTATTTACTATCATGTTGATGGTCGCATGGAATTATTTAACATAAAAGAGGACATTGGCGAAACCAAAAATTTAATAGAAGAACAGCCCGAAAAAGCCAAAGAACTTGCCACTACCCTCACCAATCATTTAAAGGCTGTAGATGCGCAAATGCCCAGTCATAAAGCTACTGGCGAACAAGTAAAATATCCTATTGAACTATTTTAAACCATACCATGAAAACAACATTTAGTACTGTATTAATTCTATTACTCTCTTTTACACTGAGCTATGCACAAGAGAAAATAGTAACCGATGATTGGCTTATTGAAAACGCAAAGTATACGGCTACTATTACCGAAGATGCAAACTATATTGAGCTAAAGAATGGCTTGGTAAGTCGTAAAATTAAGATAGCCCCTAATGCTGCAACGGTAGCCTATAGCAACCTAAAAACGGGCGAGAGCATGTGTAGAAGCATAACGCCAGAGGCTACTGTTACTATTGATGGCAAACCATATGCCGTTGGTGGCTTAGAAGGCCTAAAAGAACATGGGTATATTTTAGCAGAATGGTTGGCAGATTTAAAAGCAAATCCTGATGCTTTTATGTATGTAGCACATCAAACTAAAGCAATAACCCCAAAAATAAATTGGAAAGGTAAAAAACGATTTCACACAGCAAAAAAGACAAGTGCTACGGGAAAAGAATTGATACTCACGTTCAAGCATTCAGCACCTAACCTCAAGGGTATTACGGTTGATGTGCATTATGAAATTTATGATGGTCTTCCTTTAATTTCAAAATGGATACGGGTAAAAAATACTTCGGATAAAAAAATAAGACTTACCAATTTTAAAAGTGAACTATTGGCATTTCCTGAGGTAGAAAACCCTGTAGAAACACCACGAGAATGGAAGCGCCCAAACCTTCATGTTGAAAGTGATTATGCCTTTGGAGGATTTACTTCGGGGGAATCAAATGTAACTACCTTTTGGGAAAAAGATAGCACCTACACCTCGCAGGTGAATTGGAAAATGGAAACGCCATGCCTTTTAGAAAGCAAACTACTCGTTGGCCCCAATGCAGCTATAGCTAAAGGAGGTACTTTTGAGAGTTTTCATACCTACGAGTTATTTTTTGACGGTACAAATCGTGAGCGAAATGCCTTGGCAGTACGAAAAATGTACCGTACGCTGGCACCGTGGGCAACCGAAAACCCCATTTTTATGCACCTGACTACCACCGATGATGATGCTGTAAAAACTGCCATAGACCAATGTGAAGCAACAGGCTATGAAATGGTGATTTTAAGTTTTGGCAGTGGGTTAAATATGGAAGATACGAGCGAAAAAAATATTCGTAAGTTTAAAAAATTGGCTGACTATGCCCATAAAAAAGGTATTGAATTAGGAGGTTATTCGCTATTCTCTAGTCGTAAAATTAGTGATGATGTAGATGTAATTGATAAAGAAACTGGCAAACCTGGGGGAGCAAAATTTGGAAACGCTCCTTGTTTAGCCTCTGAATGGGGTGCTACGTATTTAAAAAATATCACCTACTTTTTAGAGCAAACGGGTTTTGACCTTTTAGAGCATGATGGCCCCTACCCTGGTGATTATTGTGCGTCTACCACCCATAAATATCATGAAGGTTATGAAGACTCGCAATGGAAGCAATGGGAAATGAGCAAGGATTTTTACAACACCTTACGCGAAAAAGACATCTACCTAAATGCGCCTGATTTTTACTTTTTACAAGGCTCTAGCAAATGTGGCATTGGCTACAGAGAGGTAAACTGGTCTTTACCGAGAGACCAGCAAATTATTTTAGGACGCCAAAATATTTATGATGGTACTTGGGAAAAAGCCCCAGCTATGGCTTGGACCTTTGTTCCGCTAACGGAATACCACGGAGGAGGTGAAATAGCCACCTTAGAACCGCTAAAAGACCACCTGTCATCATACGAAGCGCACATGGTACAGAATTATGGCTCTGGCGTGCAAGCTTGCTACAGAGGGCCTCGTTTATACGATGCCGAAAGCACTAAAAAATTGGTCATTGAACAAATAGCTCATTACAACAAGTATCGCGCTATTCTCAATGCCGATATTATTCATTTACGCAGGCCAAACGGACAAACATGGGACGGATTTATGCATATAGACCCCAGTTTAAATACCAAAGGATATGTGCTATTGTTTAACCCTACAGGGCGTACAATTACTGAAAAAATTAAGCTCCCCTTATATTATACTGGCTTAACAGAAACAGCCATGGTTTCAGAAAAAGACCAACAGCAAAAGAACTATACATTAAATAGAAATTATGAAATTGAAGTGCCTGTTAATATTCCTTCAAAGTCATATACTTGGTTGGTAATTCGATAAAAAAGTAGTTGTAGACAAGAGCGAGTTATGCATTATAGCACGCTCTTGTTATTTTACTTGGTACACCCATAAGCAGTTAGACTAAAAAGAAGAACGCCAAGAAAAAGCACTAAGAAACAGGCCTATTTTTAAGCATTTTATGCTTGTATCGTTAGTGAAGGTTAAACTACGCTAAAAGGTGTTTTTACCGTGACTTCACATAGCCCCAGTTGAACAAAAACAACCCCAAAATAGCAACGAAACCAATGGTAGGGTTTATTGCCCAAGAAAATACCAAAAACAACGACCCATAATAAAGCGGATAAATCAGTACCGCATAGGCAAACCGCAGTGACCCCATAAATTCGGCTTCCCACACTTTTGCCTTAAAATAGTTTCGCCAAAGTAGTAGAACGGGCATATTTAGTACAAAAAATATGGCAGCCATCAATTTTGCAATAAATCCACCCTTTTTTGTGGTTTCTTTTACGGTCGTAGTCGTCAAATTTTGAAGCGTAGCATTTACCGCTTTAGGGTTTAAATAATCTACTCCTAACGCATCTAAACGAGCTACTGTTTGTTCATAGACTGCTTCATCTTCAATATGGGTAGTAAGCGTTTTTAGCTCACTGGCAACCTTTTCTTTTACCCTATTGGTCGATTCTTTCAAATCTGTAGCATCATACAGTTCTTTTACGGCAATTGCTTCACCAAAAAACAAGGCAACCTTATCAGGAAAAGTAACAGCATCCTTATAATTAAGACCTACAGGTACAATATGAATATCTGTATCTGGTGCCTGATTGAGCGTATTAAACAAAATTCTTGTAAACCCCTTACTCAAAGGGCGTACCCTTCGCTTAAGATTGTGGTTGGCCTCAGGAAACATTAAAAGCGCTTCCTTGTCGCATAAAAGCTGTGAGCAACGGTCAAAAACAGCTTGGTTATTCTTGAGGGCTTCCCGCCCATCTCGTATGCGATAGATGGGTATCATTTGAAAATAATTAAAAATTTTAATCAGCAAATTCTTTTTGAAAACATCAGAGCGGGTAAGAAACCATGGCTTTCTATTGCAATCAACCGCAATGAGTAATACATCAATAAGCGCACTTTGGTGGTTGGGTAAAAACAATACTGGGGTGTCTTTGGGGACATTTTCTAAACCAACCATTTTTATTTTTCCAAAATATAGATGTAAACTGGCTTTTATCCAGATTTTTACCAAATTGTATCCTAAATTCCTCAAATGACTATTCTTTTTTAATTAATTCATTCGTTAACCCACTTTATTCAACCTACATTTTTCATACATAAGGTCTTGTTTCTATGCGCTAACGCGCTATTTTCTCTTCTCTATTTTCTTTTCGTCTTAATTTCTTAACTCTTGTTCCCTAACATTTCTTCTCTATTTTTCGCTATTCCAATCGTTCTTTTCAATCCCCCTAATGTTCCTCTTCACCAGAGACTAACGGATATTCATTTTCAAAACTCGTATTTCTGCTCCAAAAACCAGCAAGTAACAGTCCCGAAACCAAATGCCAAATGCCCCAAAAAGCAGCAAGCAACGCCATACCTCCTAGTCCATCAAAAAATGTAAAAATTAACAACAAACCTAAGCCAGAGTTTTGAATTCCTGTTTCAATGGTAATACTTCTCACATTTGCTGGTGATAGCCCACATATTTTCGCCAATGAAAATCCCGTAAAAAAAGCGATTAAATTATGGATAAGTACAATCCAAAAAACGTAAAAAATATATTCAAAAAAGATCGTTCGGTTTTTGTACAGTGCTAAAAAAACAAGAACAACAAAAAACAACAAAGAGGCTATTTTTAATAGTTTCCCCATGCGCTTAGCTAGCTGCGGATATGCATAGTTCACCAACATCCCCAATAGTAAAGGCACACCCAATAGCAGTGCAACAACACGCACCATTTCGCCAACAGATATGGCTACTTCATTTAAAAGTGATGCCGTAGGTGTGTATAACGAGCCCCAGAACTGTAAATTTAAGGGCGTCATCACAACCGCTAGTAAGGTAGCAATAGCGGTAAGGCTAACGGACAGCGCCGTATTTCCTTTGCTCAAATGAGCAACAAAATTAGACACATTACCCCCAGGGCAGGCAGCTACCATAAACATTCCCAAAGCTATACTGGGTTGAGGCTGTAAGAGTAGCGCAAGTAAAAAGGTAATTGCTGGCAGCAGTACAAACTGGCTACAAACACCTACTAAAATAGGTTTGGGAGATTTCCACAGTCTTTTAAAATCATGCATGGATATTTCTAAAGCAACACCAAACATCACAAAGGCTAAAGCCAAATTGAGCACCCAAAGCGTATGGGTGTCAAAATTTATGCGAACGGTATCAAGAACAGAATCGGTCAAAAATTAGGAGATTTTAAGTCCGTTAGACACCTTGGCTTCGGGCTGTACTAAAATTACATCTTTACCGTCAACAGCACCTAAGATTAGACATTCACTCATAAAGTTGGCTATTTGTTTCTTCTCAAAATTTACCACCGCTATCACCTGTCGTCCTACTAATTCCTGTTTTTCATAGCGTAATGTCAACTGCGCCGATGTCTTTTTAATACCTATTTGTGCGCCAAAATCGATATGAATTTGATACGCAGGGTTACGTGCTTCAGGAAAATCATTCACCTCAAGTATAGTGCCTACTCTCATATCAACCTTAGTAAAATCTGACCATGCTAATTTTTCTTCCATAATTCTACAACTTCCTTATATACGCCTTTCTACTGCCCAATATACCCTCATTTTTATCTTGCGATGAAAATAATTATATTAATTTTCATAACAAAGTATTCCCCCCATACTTTACTTTGGTTTCTTAAAAAAATAGCTGCAGTCACTCCAAAACAGATAACGTGGTTTGTTGTAATTTTGTAGGTGTATGTAATTAAAACGTAGCTTAACTTTTTTAAATTTACAAAAAGATAAAATGTCATTAACACCAAGTAATATGTTACCCTTGGGCACAGTAGCCCCCGCATTTAGTTTAATAGATGCGGTAAGTCAAAAAAAACTAAGTCTTGACGCTATGAAGGGCGATAAGGGTACAGTAATTATGTTCATCTGTAATCATTGTCCGTTTGTGGTGCATGTAAACCCCGAAATTTCAAGGCTAGCCAAAGCATATCAATCTAAAGGTATTGGTTTTATTGCCATTTCAAGCAATGATATTATAAACTACCCCGATGATGCTCCTGAATTAATGAAATTAAAAGCAAAAGAAGCCGATTATACGTTCCCGTACTTGTATGATGAAACTCAAGAAGTAGCCAAAGCGTATGATGCCGCTTGTACGCCCGATTTTTATCTTTTTGATGAACATTTAAAATTGGTATACCGCGGGCAGCTTGATGATTCGAGACCGGGAAACGATATCCCCTTGTCGGGTATTGATTTACGAAACGCCATAGATGCCTTACTTAACAAAGAGGCCATAAACCCTATTCAAAAACCAAGTATTGGTTGTAATATTAAATGGAAAACCCCATGAAAGTCAACCCGCAAAATGCCTTAAAACAACTAGCCAAAGGAAAAGAGCTATTCGCCACCGTTTTCGAACACGGCACACTAGCCGTAGAAGTCTATAAACCAAAAAAAGTTGACTTACAAGAACCACATATACGTGACGAAGTATATATTGTTATTGCAGGTACTGGAGAATTCTTAAACGATGGTGTGCGCACCAATTTCATGCCCGGTGATTTTCTTTTTGTTCCTGCTGGTGTAGTACATCGTTTTGAAAATTTTACTGACGATTTTGCTACATGGGTACTTTTTTACGGACCAGAAGGAGGCGAAAAATAGTTGAAAACGCAATGAAAAACCCCGTTCATTTTAAACCCCTATCGCATGCCCTCTTTTCAAAATATATAGCGATAGGCACAAAAGCGTATTCACAACATTATCTGCACCTATGGCCGCAAAAAAATGCACAGCCGTACATAGCGAGTAGCTTTACAAATGAGGTGTTGAAAAAAGAAGCGCAAGATAAAAACACCCAGCTTTATCTTATTTATAGTACAGGTATCGCGGTGGGTATTTTTAAAATCACCCTAAACAAAGCTTTAGACTCATACACCGCAAAAGACGCCTTATACGTTGACAAGATTTATCTATTAAACGAATATTCGGGAAAAGGAATCGGCAAAAAAGTGTTGCAGTTTATTACATTACGCGCTCAAGAAATGCATAAAAAAGTACTATGGCTCGATACTATGCAAAAAGGACCCGCCGTAAATTTTTACCTCAAAAACGGATTCGAAATTCACGATAAAACGCAAATCACCCTCCCCACGGTTATTGAAGAAGAACGTTTAATGTGGATAATGACAAAACAAATTCACACATCACTTTAAACTACTTTTTTGTCACCACCCCTCTCGCTGTAATAAACCTGCAATATGGGCATAATGGTGCTGGCTATGCCATGCGTATTTACCTATATTTTCTGCAACACTAACCGCTATATTTCCATCGGGATGTACGTAGACCTTTTGTAAAGCATCTGAAGAAAGTCCTTTTAAAAGATAAACCATTTTGGCATGTAGCGCCGTAATGTAATTGAGCGAAAGTTGAATGGGCGCATGCTGAGCGTCAAACAAATTAGCCCAATCTTTTTCTTCGTATGCCTTTATCAAAGTAGCGTTTTCAGTAAGTGCCCATTTAAAACGCGTATAGCTATGATGATGACTATCAGCAATATGGTGTATCAGTTGCCGTACCGTCCAACCATCAGGTCTGTAAGGTGTATCTAATTGTGTTTCTGATAATTTTTTTACCAAATTTTCTAAGCGCTGCGGAAAAGCTTCCAACACCGTTATCCATTCGCTCAGCTGTTCTTTGGTAATCTCTTTTGGACAAACAAACTGCCCTATAGGGTATTGTAATTGTGCTATGGGAATATTCATATATCTCGTTTATGCTATATTATTTTTAAAATGTACCACGGCTATTTTGTTTTCAACTACGCTGAAAATCGCTCTCAATTAAAAGTACCAAACTTTAATAGATTTTTAACTTTAAAAAACCACGATATCCTAATAATCTAGTAATTTTATGGGACAAAATAATACGCTAATTTAAAACAAAATAAGATGGCAAAAATACGCTTGGGAGATACCGCTCCAAATTTCACCGCAAATAGCTCTATAGGTACTATTGATTTATATGATTATTTAGGCGATAGTTGGGGAATTCTATTTTCACACCCTGCAGATTTCACTCCGGTATGTACTACAGAGCTTGGTACTGCTGCAAAATTTAAAGATGAATTTGACAAGCGCAATGTAAAAATGTTAGCACTCAGTGTTGATGGTGTAGATTCGCATAAAGAGTGGATTAAAGACATCAATGAAGTTCAAAATACGACTGTTAATTTTCCTATTATCGCTGATGAGGACAAAAAGGTTTCTGACCTGTATGACATGATTCACCCCAATGCAGATAGCACGCTTACCGTGCGTTCTGTATTTATAATCGCACCAGACAAAACGGTAAAATTAACCCTTACCTACCCTGCTTCAACGGGGCGTAATTTTTACGAATTGCTTCGGGTAATTGATTCATTACAACTTACTGCTAACCACAAAGTAGCTACGCCTGCTAATTGGAAAAATGGCGAAGATGTTGTTGTAAGTCCGGCTATTGCAACCGAAGATGCCAAAAACATGTTTTCAAAAGGTGTAAAGGAAATAAAACCGTATTTACGAATGACACCAGACCCTACAGTTTAAACTGATTTCACATATTAAAAAAAGCTTCTTGTTTACAAGGAGCTTTTTTTATGCTATGCTGGTTCCGTTATAGCATAAAGTGGATTTCATCTGCATCATCCTATAAAAATTTTATTACATCTTAAAACCACTTCAAAATAAAACGTGCTGCTGTGTTTTTTAAGATAACCACAGTAGGCCTAATAGCTATTGAGAAATTAGAATTAAGAAAACACGCTATTTTATCGTGCCTTTATGCCTCATCACGAAGCTGTATTGTATCATTCGGGTTTAAATTAATCAGAAATTCGCATAAAAAGCTAGAAAAAACAGTACAATCAACAATTTTTAGCTATTTAACCGTTACCTTTCTTCGTTATAAAAACTAAAAAACCTAAAAAAAACCATGAAATCACTAACCATTACTGAAATTAACGACCTATTAGCAGGTGAATTAGTGGGCAACACCAGCCAGCTAATAACTGGACCAGAAGAATTACAAAAGGCAGAAATAAACCACATTACCTTTATAGGAAGCAGCAAATATGTAGCGCTTTGGAAGAACTCTAAGGCCTGTGCTGCTATTATAAATGACAACATAGCATTGAGTCCCGATGAAAACAGAGCCTTTATAAAAGTAAAAAATGCTGATTTGGCGATGGCAAAAATTCTCAGAGCATTTGAACCTGAGCCGCCTACCTTTGACACCGATATTCATTCCACTGCCGTGGTACACCAAACAGCAGTTATTGGTAAAGGCTGTAAAATTGGTGCAAACTGTTATGTTGGCAAAGATGTTACGCTGGGGGCGGGTGTAATTCTCTACCCCAATTCAACAGTATTGGATGAAACACGTATAGGCAAAGGTACCGTTGTATGGTCCGGAACAACAATTAGAGAAAGATGTGAGATAGGTGATTATTGTATTTTTCACAATAATGTGAGTATTGGCGCCGATGGTTTTGGCTACAGACCATGCGATGAAGGGAGAGGACTTGTAAAAATTCCGCAAATAGGAACTGTAATTATTGGCAATGATGTTGAAATAGGTGCTAATTCGTGTGTTGATAGAGGTAAATTTAGCGCCACTATTATTGGTGATAATTGTAAGATAGACAATCTTGTACAAATTGCGCACAACTGCATCATGGGGCGTTCGTGTATTATGGCAGGTCATAGTGGTCTTGCAGGCTCGGTAACTTTAGGTGATGGCGTAATTATAGGTGGTAGTGCCTCCATAAAAGACCATGTTACCATTCATTCAGGAGCCACCGTAGCTGCAGGTTCTGGCGTTATGAACGATGTAGAAGCTGGTAAAACCGTGCTTGGGTATCCTGCCCAAAACTCTAAAGACATGCTTAAACAATGGGTAGCCATGCGAAGATTGGTGAAAAAGTAAAAAACAAGCTTCCTACTATGACCCACATTTTATAGTGCCAAAGTGTACGCCGTATTTACGATGCGCTGAGGGTTTGACCTTATTATAGATGTCAACATAAAATACGTTTCTGTTGCTTCCATTAAAAAATGTAAGCAGCTTATTTCCTTTACATTAAGCTAATAAAAATATAACATTCAAAAATTCAAGGTTTTAACAATTAAGTAGTATCTTTGTACTTTAATAATTTTTAATTTTTAGTATTATGAGTAAAGGAACAGTAAAATTCTTCAACGATTCCAAAGGATATGGTTTCATCACTGAAGAAGGTTCAAACGAAGATCATTTTGTACACATTTCTGGCTTAATCGACGAGGTTCGTGAGGGTGATGTTGTAGAATTTGAACTACAACAAGGTAAAAAAGGATTGAACGCCGTTAATGTGAAGGTAATTGACTAGGTAGCTATTAAACTTTTTTATATAGAGCCCTTACATTTTTGTAAGGGCTTTTTTTATACCATTAAACCAACTTTGCACAGTAGAGATTCTATTATTTAAGGCATAAAACCGTCCTCTTTTACATAGCAAACCACTATTTCAAAAAAAAAGTTAAAAAATATATTTATTGAGGTAGGGTTTTTACATAAAGTGTTGTTCTTAAAGTAAAAATAAGTTCGTTTTTTAAATACTATAAGACATGTTGACTTTTTTTGCTATTATATCGCTTTTAATAATTTTCAACGTCATTCTTTTTTTAGTGAGTACTAAAAAACCATAAACAGCTTAAATCATAGTGTATATTACGGTATGTAAACCCGTATGATGTGCTAAAAATATATTGGGTAAAGCGTGGCTTTATACAGTAGAATAATGCTTAAACTCATTTTTTACAACTTAATAAATAAAAAGTTGCGAGTTGCTTTATCTTTCGATAAATAAAAAACTCCTTTCACCATTGGTGAAAGGAGTTTTTTGTATCATATACCTGTAGTTTTACTAATCGTACTACTAGCTTACTGCCATCAATTCAACATCAAAAATAAGTGTCGCATCACCAGGAATAACCCCTCCGGCACCAGCACTACCATAGCCTAAATCTGATGGTATTACAAACCTAGCCTTGTCACCAACTTGCAATAAAGAAATACCTTCATCCCATCCTTGTATAACCTGGCCAACACCCAATTGAAAATCGATAGGTTGGTTGCGCTTGTATGAAGAATCAAAAACTTGACCATTTAATAAGGAACCTTCATAGTGTACAGATACTTTTTTTCCAGCTTCTGCCTTTTCTCCACTACCCTTTTGAATGATTTTATAACGTAATCCGCTTTCTGTTTCATCAAAACCAGCTGCAACCTTATCTAATTCAGCAGCTTGTTTTTCTTTTTCTGCTGCCAAACGAGCAGCTCCAGATGCTTTGAATGTTTCAAAAGCCTCTACGGCATCCCATTTTTTAGCAGCATCACCTACTCTTACAATTTCAAGGCTTTCAATTACATCACCCTGTGCAACAGCATCTACCACATCTTGACCTGAAGCAACATGACCAAAAACAGTATGCTTATTATCTAACCAAGGGGTAGCAACATGCGTAATGAAAAATTGACTTCCGTTTGTACCTGGACCAGCATTAGCCATAGAAAGAACTCCAGGACCACTATGCGTTAAATCTGCATGAAATTCATCATCAAATTTGTACCCTGCATCACCAGTTCCTGTACCTAATGGACAGCCACCCTGTATCATAAAATCAGGAATTACTCTATGAAATTTTAAACCGTTGTAATACGGTTCTCCAGCAGCTTTAGCCGTGTTTTTTTGTTTTCCCTCAGCTAAGGCAACAAAGTTACCTACCGTGCCTGGGGTTTTGTCATAAGTTAATTTAACAAGGATTTCTCCTTTTGAAGTATTGAATTTTGCGTAAATTCCGTCTTGCATTTTGTACTTTTTTAATGAGCTGCAAAGATACATAAAATAGTTAGTAGAAAGAAGCTGTAACCAAGGCTAAATGATTGATAAACGCATACCTTATTAGTAGTGATAAAGTCTCTATTGCGTATGCAAATACAATGTTAAACTGACTGTTAGCTGCAAAAAAGAAAGTGGTACAAAGTCATTTTACTGTGGCTAAAAACAAGACTTTATTACCATACTATTTAGATCTCAAGCACAACTAAACAGCATAGTTTTTCTCAATTAACGATAATATTTTCGTTTAAAAATCATGTTTTTTATTTTTTTTTGTTTTCATTTGTCATGTTGTTGTATCAAACAACCTTGCCATAAAGTGTAAACTTTTAGCTGAACATTATGAAAAGTGTTTCTATGTTCGGGTTGTGGGAGATTAGGAAGTCAAAACCCATAACTGCCTATCAGATAGGTCGCCGAATTTTAAAGCTAACTTCCGATAAGACCGCTACTATTGTGCTACATCAGCACAACCCCTTTTTTGTTGCTACTACGCGTGAACAGTTTCGTATTTAAATGTTGTTAGTTTTTGTTTTTTGAGGTTTTACCTCCATTCTAAAATTAGCATTCATTTTACATACCTGTTCCAATGAACACAAAATACATTGATTTAATAGACCAAACCTATTTTTTTCCGCAGGACGAATTTACGCTTGACGGTACCCATTTAAAATTTCATGATATACCACTACAACAGCTGGTTGAAACCTATGGTAGCCCGTTAAAATTCACGTACCTGCCAAAGATTTCAGAAAATATAAAAAAATCCAAAAATTGGTTTGCAAACGCAATACAAAAAACGAATTACCAAGGACAGTACCACTACTGCTATTGTACCAAGAGTTCGCATTTTAAACACATTTTACATGAAGCGCTCAAAAACGATATTCATATTGAAACATCTTCTGCTTTTGACATCAATATTATTGAAGAATTAAAACTAGAAGGCATTCTAAAAAATGATGCTTATGTAATCTGCAACGGTTTTAAACGAGACAAATACATTGAAAACATTGCTCGGTTAATAAACAACGGGCATCAGAACTGTATTCCTATTATTGATAATTATGAAGAAATAAATTTACTGTCTAACGAAATAAAAGACCCCTATAATATTGGTATTCGAATTGCTTCTGAGGAAGAACCCAAATTTGAATTTTATACCTCAAGATTAGGCATTGGTTATAAAAATATAGTACCTTTTTACGAGAATCAGATAAAAAACAACCCAAAGGTGGCCCTAAAAATGCTACATTTTTTCATCAATACAGGTATTCGTGACAATGCATATTACTGGAATGAACTGGTTAAATGCTTAAAAGTGTATACCCAATTAAAAAAAATATGTCCTTCATTAGATAGTTTAAATATTGGTGGTGGGTTTCCTATAAAAAGCTCCTTAGCTTTTGAATATGATTATCAATATATGATTGATGAGATTTTAAATCAAATTACAATAAACTGTGCTGAAGCTGAAGTACCAGTACCGCATATTTTTACAGAATTTGGAAGCTTTACAGTAGGCGAAAGTGGTGGTGCCATTTATGAAATTCTTTATCAAAAACAACAGAATGATCGTGAGAAATGGAACATGATTGATTCTTCTTTTATCACCACCTTACCTGACACTTGGGCTATCAACAAACGCTTTATCATGCTTCCTATTAACCGATGGCATGACGAATACGAGCGTGTTTTATTGGGTGGTCTCACCTGTGATAGTGATGACTACTACAACAGTGAGCAAAACATGAATGCTATTTACCTACCCAAATACAAAAAGGAAAAACCCCTTTACATAGGTTTTTTTAACACGGGTGCTTACCAAGAAACTATTGGCGGGTACGGAGGTTTACAACACTGTTTAATACCACAACCGCAGCATATTTTAATTGATAAGGATAACGAAGGAAATTTAACCTATGCGGTTTTTAACGCTAAGCAAAAAGTAGAAGACCTCTTAGCGATACTTGGCTATGGAGAAAATGAGCAAATTAATAAAAACGCAGTATCAAATCACAAACAAGCTGCCATATCAGCTGTTGAATAGGAATTAAACCACGAAAAAACGCATCATGAAAACAACAAAGAATTACGCTGGCATTTCCAACGAATTCGCTCAATTAGAGACGGCAAAAGTTATACTCATTCCTGTTCCCTATGACGGAACGAGCACTTGGGGCAAAGGAGCTGACAAAGGGCCGGAAGCTTTTTTAGAGGCCTCTGAAAACATGGAATTGTATGATATTGAAACCGACTCTGAAGTATACAAACAAGGTATCTATTTGGCTGATGCCATCACCGAAAATGAATCACCAGAGCAATTGGTGAATGCAGTACATAAAATCACTAAAGGGTATATTAAAAGAAACAAATTCGTTACCCTTTTTGGTGGTGAACATTCTATTTCTATCGGTAGTATTAGAGCCTTTAGTCAATGTTTTGATAATTTGACGGTACTGCATATTGATGCCCATGCAGATTTACGTAAAAGCTATAATGGGTCTGCATACAACCATGCTTGTGCCGTACATGAAGCCAGCGAAACTACCAATCTTATTCAGGTAGGCATTCGTTCTATGGATGCCATAGAAAAGACCTTTATGAATGAAGAAAAAGTGTTTTTTGCCCATGATATGGTTACTGATGAATACTGGACAGATAAAGTTATTGACCTTATGACAGATACTGTTTTTATCACTTTTGATTTAGATGCGTTAGATCCATCTATTATGCCATCTACAGGAACTCCCGAACCAGGAGGACTCTTTTACTACGAAACTTTAGATTTTTTAAAACAAGTATTTAGAGAGAAAAATGTTGTTGGTTTTGATATGGTTGAACTATGCCCAAATGAGATTGACAAATCTTCAGATTTTTTAGCCGCTAAACTGTACTACAAAATGTTAAGCTATAAGTTTATGGGTCAAGAAGTTGATGAAAATTATGACAACACTTACGACATAAATTACAAAACAACAAATACCAAATTTCAAGATGACGACAACTAAAGGCCCCATAAGCCATTTTATTGAAAAATACTACTTGCATTTCAACGCAGCTGCCTTAGTTGATGCTGCCAAAGGGTATGAGGCACAATTAAATCAAGGTTCAAAAATGTTGGTTTCAATGGCTGGCGCAATGTCGACTGCTGAATTAGGAAAGATTTTCGCAGAAGTTATTCGTCAAGATAAGGTGCATATCGTTTCATGTACCGGAGCAAATTTAGAAGAAGACATTATGAATTTGGTAGCGCATTCACAGTACAAACGCGTACCGAATTATAGAGATTTAACCCCCGAAGATGAATGGAATTTATTAGAAAAAGGCCTAAATAGAGTAACAGACACCTGTATTCCTGAAGAGGAGGCTTTTCGTAGATTACAAGAACATATTTTCAAAATTTGGAAAGATGCCGATACAGCTGGCGAACGGTATTTACCACATGAATTTATGTACAAATTGTTGCTGTCAGGAGTTTTAGAAACCTATTACGAAATTGATTTAAAAGACTCTTGGATGTACGCTGCCGCAGAAAAAAACCTACCCATTATTTGCCCAGGTTGGGAAGACAGTACTATGGGTAATATTTTTGCTTCTTATGTGCTCAAAGGAGAATTAAAAGCAAGCACCATGAAATCGGGTATAGAGTACATGACATTTTTAGCCGATTGGTACACCGATAATTCGGAAAATGGCATCGGATTCTTCCAAATTGGCGGAGGTATAGCAGGTGATTTTCCCATTTGCGTAGTACCCATGCTATATCAAGACATGGAACGTACTAACACCCCTTTTTGGAGCTATTTTTGTCAAATAAGTGATTCCACAACCAGCTATGGCTCGTACTCTGGTGCGGTTCCCAATGAAAAGATTACCTGGGGGAAACTAGCCATTGACACCCCTAAATTCATTATTGAAAGTGACGCAACCATCGTTGCTCCTTTAATTTTTGCTTACCTGCTAAATATGTAATTATGGACAAACATGCACATTTAAAAAAAGTTATTGTAGATTTCAAAAAACTAACACCAGAGTTACTACAACTTTTGGTTGAACGCTACCCCGATGGATATGACGACCGCAACATTATAAGTTTTAAAAATGCTCATAATGAAAGAATAGAGGCCGTTGAAGTTTTAACTGAAGACACTAAATACCTGATTAAAATAAGCTCAAAATTAGCCTATACGATGGAAAATTATGAAGCAGAAGACTACAGTGATTTTGCACCAGACGACCCAGATGCAGTTGTAGATACAAGGCCTGATGATGAAATAGCGGAAGATTAATTTTTAAAAATATTTTTTTGGGAAATTTACAAATAATAGGGAGCGAAGAATGGTGTGTTTTTGAAGATTTGGGCATTCCAGCCATAAAGGCCAGAGTAGATTCAGGCGCAAAAACATCTTCAATTCAAGCAACAAACATAACAATATATACCAAAGGTACCCAAGAGTGGGCAAAATTTGAGGTAAATCCGTTGCAAGAAAATAGAAGTATTACTATTGAGTGCGAAGCACCTTTAGTTGACAGGCGAATGGTAAAAAGTTCATCGGGAATTTCCGAAGAACGATTGGTTATAAAAACCCCTGTAAGTTTGGGCGGTGCTGTTTTTGATATTGAATTGACCCTAGCAAATAGGGACACTATGGAGTTTCGCATGCTACTGGGGCGAGAAGCAATTACCAACAGATACATTGTAAATCCTGCTTTAAACAATAACATTCAAGATTTTTCAGAAGCTGAAATAAATAAAAAATATGCTGCTTACTTCAAAGAAAAGACAGGGCTTAAAATTGCCCTTTTGGCAAGCAATCCAAATCTATACAGCAACAAAAGATTGATGGAAGCAGCAGCGGCAAGAGGTCATGAAATTGTTTTTCTAAATGTTGAACTGGCATATATGAAGCTCGATGCCCACTCACCAGAAATACGGTATCGGGGTGGCAACATTTTGAATAAGTTTGATGCCGTTATTCCAAGAATAAAGCCCGCTGTAACCTTTTATGGTTGTGCTCTTATCCGTCAGTTCGATAATTTGGGCGTTTACTGCCAAAATTCTGCCGAAGCTATAGCACAATCAAGAGACAAGCTTTTTGCTTCACAACTATTTTCAAAAAATGATTTGCACATACCCATTACTGGTTTTGCGAAATCACCAGCCGATACCAAAGACTTAATCAAAATGGTGAATGGTGCACCCTTAATTATAAAACTACTTGAAAGCACCCAAGGTAAAGGGGTTGTTTTGGCAGAAACGAATAAGGCGGCGGAAAGTGTCATTAATGCTTTCAAAAGTGTAAACACCAATATCTTAGTACAAGAATTTATAAAAGAAGCAAACGGGCAAGATATTCGTTGCTTTGTTGCCAATGGAAAAGTGGTAGCAGCCATGCAGCGCCAAGCAAAAAAAGGAGAGTTTAGAGCCAACATCCACCAAGGAGGGCAAGCTTCCACGATAAAAATAACGCCTCAAGAAAAAAAACTTGCCCTAAAAGCTGCAAAAATTTTAAACCTTGCTGTTGCTGGGGTAGACATTATACGTTCCAATAAAGGCCCTCTTTTACTGGAAGTAAACTCATCTCCGGGATTGGAAGGCATAGAAAATGCTACAGGAAAAGATATTGCCAACGAAATGATTTTAGCTATTGAGAAAAAACTAAAATTCAACTGTTAGCAAGATAGTGTGCTAAAGCATACCAAAACATCCAAATATTGCCCTACATTTTATCGAATACCGTAGGTATCAAACAAGTAGATAAGACTGGTCATGGCTGCTGCTCCTAGTTCAAGCTCACGTTTATTTACATGCTCAAAAGTATCATTCTCTGCATGGTGATAATCAAAATACCGCTGTGAATCTGGACGTAAACCGGCCAATACCATGCTGTCATGTTTTAGTGGACCGATATCAGCACCTGCATACCCTTTATTCAAAAAGTGTAGGTTGTACGGTTCAAATAACTTTGCCCATGATTGCGCTTGTTCGATATTTGCAGTTGAAGCATCAAAATTAAACCCTCTTGGCGTAAAGCCACCCGAATCACTTTCTAAGGCAAAAACGTGGTTTTCGTTCTTCTTTTTGGCTATTTCGGCATATTTAGTGCCGCCGCGCAAACCATTTTCCTCGTTCATAAAAAGCACTGCTCTGATCGTTCTTTTAGGTTTGTAGCCTATTTTTTTAAATATGCGAAGTACCTCCATACTTTGCACACAGCCAGCGCCATCATCATGAGAACCATCACCCAAATCCCAAGAATCTAAATGCCCTCCAACAACCATAATCTCATCAGGGTGTGTACTGCCTTTAATTTCACCTATAACATTATACGATTCTACATCTTGTAACTGCCTACAATTGAGTTTAAAGAAAAAATTAGTATCGGGGTTTAAGCGTAGTGTTGTACTTAACAAATCGGCACCATTGGTACTAATTGCTGCTGCGGGAATACGTTCTGCCTCAGGCGTATCACCATAACTCATACCGCCCGTATGCGGAAAATCATCATTTCGTAAGTTCATAGAACGTACTATTACCCCCAATGCTTCATACTTGCCTGCCTCCGCTGCACCCCTACTCCGTTGATCAACAGCCTCTGAATAGGCTTCAAACGTATTTATCAACGTAGGATTCATAGGTCTATTAAAAAAAACAATCTTACCTGATATTTTTTCCTTTCCCAAGGTTTTAAGTTCTTCTATACTGTGTACCTCTATCACATTTGCCTTTATGCCTCTACCATAAGTAGCTACAGAACCACCCAATGCACATATAGGCACATTACTGGTAATACCCGGTGCTGTTTCTATATAAGCAAATTCTGGCGTACCTCTAACCCATTTTGGCACCATCACTGGTTGCAACCATACCCTATCTAGGCCTAATTCATCCATCTTTGCTTTGGCAAAATCAACGGCTTGTTGTGCTTGTACCGAACCAGACAATCGCCCCCCTATTTGATTAGATAAATAGTTGAGCCAATCATACGCCTTTCCTTCTTTTAAGGCAGCGTCATAAATTAATCGTAGTTGCTTCTCATCTTCTGTTTGCCCAAAGTTTTGACCAAATATCATTACCAAGATTAAAAGAATAGCTAGTTTTTTCATTCTGTTTCGTTTTCTAACTGAGTTTTATAGGCCTCTAAATTAGCCTTTATTTTATCAGCCAACTCAGGTTCTGTTACATCTTTGTATTTTTTTAACGCTTCGAGCAGTATGGAAGCAACAAGTACCCTTGCCGCCTTTTTATTATCTGCCGGAATTACATACCATGGAGCATGTGGTTTTGAGGTATTATTAATAGCCTCTTCATAACAATGTTGATAGGTATCCCAAAGTTTACGCTCTTTAAGATCACCAGGAGAAAATTTCCAATTTTTCTCCTTCAGTTCAAGCCTGCGTAGCAAACGAAGCTTTTGCTCTTCTTTTGAAAGATGCAAGAAGAATTTAAAAATTATAGTGCCATTTTCTGCTAAATGCTTTTCAAAATTATTGATTTGCTCAAAACGTTTGTCCCAAAACTCTTGATTAATATCTGCTACCTTATGAATACCGGGTATATGTTCTCCTAAAATATATTCGGGATGCACACGGGTTACCAAAACGTTTTCATAATGCGTACGATTAAAAACTCCAAATTTACCCTTAGCAGGAAGTGCAAGGTAGTGACGCCATAGGTAGTCATGCTTTAACTCTAGTGATGTAGGCACTTTAAAACTATGCACCTCAACACCACGCACATTAAAATCTTTAAAAACTTCACGAATTAAACTGTCTTTACCAGCAGTATCCATCCCTTGAAGGCAAATAAGCACGCTATATTTACCGTGAGCGTAAAGGGTATTTTGAAATTCACCCAATGCCTTACGAAGCTGTCTTAAATTTTTCTTTAATGCCTTATCTGTTGCATTCAAATTTTCATTTGTTGAAAAATTTGACAATTTTATAGTGTCAGCAACAATAAACTGGTTTTTATCTATCGAATTCATGGGGAAAAGATAAAATTTTTTATCGATGAAAGGTTCAAAATGTTAAAAAAAATGCCCATTCAACTTATATAAAAACCATTTCATCCAATTTGTATACTACGCCTTGTCATCCATCGAATAATACGCCTTCATAAGTTGAGTAATATGTAATTTTACACCGCAATTAGTCCCAAACCTATTTGCCATTAAAACCTACATTATGAAACTACTTTACCTATGTATAGGGTGTATAGCATTTTGCTTATTCTCTTCTTTTACATCTAGCGAAGCCTGTAGCTACGCAGGTTCCAATATTAATTTTGTTAAAACACAAACGCGGAAAGCGCTTGATGAAAGTGACATCAACAAGGCTAGATTTCATACCTACAAAGCCATAAAAGCTATTCAAACTTCAACAAAGACGTTTAATGACTGTGGCTGTAAAAATGCCGATACAAGTATTAATGAAAGTGTCATGCACTTAAAGGATGCAGTTCATGCAACCACTTTAAGAGAAACAAAACGTCTTTTAGATATCGCCTTAAGGCATACCAATGATGCCATAAACGCACTTGAACGCCACAGAACACATAATGTTGCGCCAGTATCAAACGACACTCCAATAGATGCTGCTACCGAAGCCGAAAATATATCGAAAGAAGTAACCGATAAAAAGCAAAAGCAAAGTATTGATAATTCACTTTTAAATTACAAAGATTCACTAGATAATATTGTCGATTCGGTAGACTGTACTGAAGCCAAAGAATTTGCTAATAAAATATTTTTACGTTGCGAGCAAGAACTGCTAAAAAACAATCTCTCAGAAGTTAAAAAATATTACAATCTTAAAACCAAAGAAATTACAGCAAAAGCCTTAGGAAAACTGGGTAATTGTGTAAACATAAAGGTAGATTAAAACCGACAGTCATAAGTAACGTGTTTATAAAAAGAAAACCGCCTTGCACTTTATGTACAAGGCGGTTTTCTTTTTTAAACAACTGAGCTAAATCGTACCTGATTAGCCATACACAAAAAGTACATCTGCTTCTTTTTGCTCTTCAATACGTTTATTTACTAGCAAATAATTTTACATCCTCTTCAGTAACTTCATTGCCGCCAAGAATAATCAAACGCTCAACAACATTTCTTAACTCACGAATATTCCCTGTCCAATCGTATGATTGTAGCAATTTTATAGCTTTATCAGAAAATGCTTTTTTGGCAATTCCCTGCTCACCAGTTATTTTATTGGCAAAATAATTTATCAATAGCGGTATATCTTCTCTACGATCATTGAGTGAAGGTACCTTTATTAAAATAACCGCAAGCCTGTGGTACAAATCTTCACGAAATTTACCTGCTGCTATTTCCTCTTTCAAATTTTTATTGGTCGCCGCTATAACGCGAACATCAACTTTGATATCTTTATCTGTTCCTACTCGCGATATTTTACTCTCTTGCAATGCCCGCAGTACTTTTGCCTGAGCCGACAAGCTCATATCACCAATTTCATCTAAAAAGATTGTGCCCTTATTGGCTGCTTCAAATTTTCCGGCCCTATCTTTTACTGCCGAAGTAAAGGCTCCCTTTACATGACCAAACAACTCACTTTCAATAAGTTCAGAAGGAATTGCAGCACAATTCACTTCTATAAAAGGTGCTGAACTTCGGGTGCTTTTTTCGTGTAACCAATGGGCTACTAGTTCTTTTCCGGTACCATTAGAGCCCGTAATAAGTACTCTGGCATCAGTAGGAGCTACTTTTTCAATCATATCTTTGATGACAGCAATTTCAGTACTCTCACCAACCATTTCGTAATTTTTACTTACTTTTTTCTTTAGAATCTTATTCTCAACCACCAGTTCTTTACGATCTAAAGCATTGCGCACGGTAGTTAAAAGCCGATTTAAATCTGGCGGTTTTGAAATATAATCAAAAGCACCTGCGCGCATCGTATTTACGGCAGTGTCTAAATCACCATGCCCTGAAATCATGATAAAGGGAATTTCAGGTTTTATCTTTCTGGCAGCCTCTAATACTTCCACCCCATCCATTTTGGGCATTTTTATATCACAAAGCACCAAATCATAGTCGTTGCTTTTAATAGCTTCTATCCCTTTTAAACCATCTTCTGCCTCCTCCAATTTGTACGTATCGTTTTCTTCTGACAGAATTTTTACCAATACCCTGCGTATTGCCGCTTCATCTTCAATTACTAATATTTTTGACATAGTATATATATTATAGCCCTATTCTAAAACCTGTTCTAAAATAAAAGCTAGATTCATCATTGAGTGTGAAAATATCATTTCTTTCTTCATCACGCAAGACACCACTATTTAACAACGTATGCCCTGCATATAAATAAAGTCCCACTAACTTAGAAATATTAAATTGGTACCCAAGCGTGATTAAAGCAGCTGACGAAGAAATGGAAGACGCCAAACTAGTTTCTGAAACCAAAACGTTGTTTTGTAAATTAACAAAATAACCGTCTAAAACAAACTCTCCCTTAAACGTATGCCTTTTACCTGCATGATACTTTACCCCTGTTTTTGGCACACCTAACACATAAGACCAATTTGGGTGAAATCGTTTTTCAAAATACACAATAGGTAGCGGTATTCTAAACGCTACCGATGAGTTATAGGTTAATCCTAATACCAATCGATTAGGCTTATCACGTTTTGGGCGATCACGAAAAACACCTATCGTTGTGTTTACACTAAAATCGCCATTCTCTAAAGGATTATCAAAAGTAGAGGCTAATCTTGGTGTTACAACGCCTATAAAACGCCATTCTTTATTGTATTTGAGCACATAAGCCATATTTAAATCTACTACATGAAAAAGATTGAGTCCTGTATTATCAAAATCTACATTACGATTTATTTCATAAGCAATACGATTATACTCCCCTCCTATCACAATATTGCTACTATCTTTTAGGCGAATTGGAATATTTGTCACCAATTTGGCAATAGACAACTGCACCTCAGCACTATTTTCAGGAATAAGCGTATACTCAACTCTAAAAATATCTGGCGTCTGAGAAAAGCCAAAAAATGCCATAAAAAAGAGGCAACCACAAAGGCAATATAATTTCATCAAGTGCACCTATTTTTAGCTTAATTTATACTGACTTACCGCTTTGATACACATGAACATCTCTTTGTGGAAAAGGAATGACAACATTGTGTTCTCTAAATTTAGCATCTATTTTATATCGCATACTACTTTTTGTACTTGGGTCACTGAAACTATCATTAATAAAATAATTAAGCGAAAACATCAAAGCCGAATCTCCAAAATCATCAAAGAGAACAAAAGGTTTTGGACTTCGCAATACCCCTTTTTGTTCATCAGCAACTTCTTTTAGCAATTGCGTAACCAAATTAACATCACTACCATAGGCTACTCCAATTTTTATAGACTCTCTGGTTGTTTTATGGTTCTGAGTATAGTTATATATTGCATCAGTTAAAAACTTATGATTGGGTATTACAATAACCTTATCATCTCTAGTGAGTGCCCTTGTTGTTCGCAATCTAATTTCAAATACACGACCTACCTTGTTTTCAAGTTCAATAATATCCCCTACATGCAAAGATTGATCCAAAAGTATAAGAATACCCGAAATAATATCTTGAAACAAGTATTGCAATGCAAAACCAAGGCCTACAAATAAGGCTGCAGAGGCGGTTAAAATAACCGTTAAATTAACACCCGAAGTGTGCAAAATAACTACTGTAACCAATATATAAAAAAGGTATTTAAAGAACTGAAAGATACTCTCAAACTTATTTTTATCCTCCTCAGGTAGTTTAACCGCAACTATTTTATGTATCAATTTTAACAAATACGTTACCCCGATAAGCGCAACAATTATTGTTAAAAAAGTACCAATGGTTAGGTGTACAGTATCACCATCGTAAATAGGGTATAATAGAATTTTTCTTATACTTCCTACTAAGGTTTCGATTTTTGTCATCTTAATATTTTAACCATTTAAATAATTCTTTATAGCTAGGTTTTTTACCATACATTAAAATACCAATACGATAAATTTTTGCTGCCAGCCATACAATTCCTATAAACGTAATAATTAACAGCACTATTGATGTCACCAATTGCCAAATAGGTACCCCGCCTTCTCCAATACCGTTTGGTAGCCGCATTAACATAACAATGGGTGATGTTAATGGAAAAAGGGAAAAACCAACAGCTATAGGGCCATGCGGATTACTAAAAACTGAAAAGAAGCCAACATAAATAGCCAGCATTAAAGGCAAAATTATAGGAAATATAAACTGCTGGGTATCTGTTTCATTATCTACAGCGGCGCCAATTGCAGCATAAATAGAACTGTAAATTAAATATCCTAAAATAAAATAAATGAGAAAAAACACCAATAAGGTAACAATGGGTAGGTTTAAAAATTCTTTAATATAGAGTTCTAATGTTTCTTGCCCCTGAGGAATTTGCGGCATATTGCCCACCATACCTGCGGTTAAATCAGCCTTAGTTCCTAAAACAGCCGGATCGATATCAAAAATAGTGAGCGCAACGAGCATTAAAATTCCTGCCGAAACAATCCATATACCAAATTGGGTAACCCCGGCCAAAGCTGTACCTATTATTTTTCCCAACATCAATTGAAAAGGTTTTACCGACGAAATAATTACTTCTATAATTCTGCTTGTTTTTTCTTCGATAACGCTACGCATTACAAACCCTCCATAGATAATAATAAACATCATTATTAAATATCCAAAAGCACCTCCAATAGCCGCTTTGAGTTCATTAATACCTTTTAAATTGTGTTCACCTGCGTAGGTTGATGTATTAATTTCAAAACGATCATCCATTTGAGCAAATTCTTCTGATGAGAGCCCAAAATTTTGCAATTGCCGTTGTCGCAATCGCTCTTGAAAAACATATTCAATATTATCTAATACCGAGGTGCTTGCGGATTCTTTTGAGTAAAAAACCGAATTTTCTGCCACTTGTTCTAAACCACTGGCATCAGGAATGTGCAACAAACCATAATACCCCAAATTATCGGTTGAATCTTTTGCTGTTGTAAGGTCTATATCACGAAAATGTACATAGCCTGTACTTTCTGTAGATAAAAAATCTTGCGAAAAATAATCACTCTCATTTAAAACAGCAATGATGCGTTTTTCATTGTCATTCAATTTAGTAAGATAGGCAATAAGTACCACCATAGCCACCATTAATATAGGGCTTAAAAAAGTCATTACAACAAAAGACTTATTTCTCACTTTTGCCAAATACTCACGCTTAATGATTAATAGTAATTTATTTATTTGCATCTTTCTCTTGTACGGTTCGTATAAAAATTTCGTTTGCCGAGGGTATCGTTTCTACAAACTGATTCACATTTGCTCTTTCTGACAAATAAGCCAATACACCACGTGAATCATTAGAGGGCAATTGCACTTTAAAATCTAATTGTTTTTCAAGAGCATCAAAATTGGCCGTTTTAATTTGAAACTTGTCTCGAAGCTCCATTAACAAGGCATCGCCTTCAGCCACTTCTAAGCCTACTTCAAAAACATTGTTTTTATAGGCTTTTTTTATATCAGATAACTTACCATCTAGCAGCTTTTCTGATTCATGAATAAGTGCGATATGCTCGCAAAGCTCTTCAACAGACTCCATTCGGTGGGTAGAAAAAATAATAGAAGCCCCTGCATTTCGCAATTCCAAAATTTCATCTTTTATTACATTGGCATTTATGGGGTCAAAACCACTAAAAGGTTCATCAAAAATTAAAAGTTTAGGCTGGTGCAATACGGTAACAATAAACTGTATTTTCTGTGCCATTCCCTTAGATAGTTCTTGAATTTTCTTGTTCCACCAGTCGCCAATATCTAACCTATCAAACCAATATTTAAGGCGTTCTTTAGCCTCCTTCTTGCTTAAGCCCTTTAGCTGCGCTAGGTATAAGGCTTGTTCACCAACTTTCATACTCTTGTACAAACCGCGTTCTTCAGGTAAATACCCAATCATAGCAATATGATGCGGCTTTAGCTGTTTGCCATCAAAAAACACCGTTCCTTGGTCAGGAAAAATGATTTGATTTATAATCCTAATTAGCGTGGTTTTACCCGCTCCATTGGGCCCCAATAAACCGTAAATACTATGTTTTGGAATTTCTAGGGAAACGTTTTTAAGTGCAGTGTGTTGGCCAAATCGTTTGGTAACTTCATTCGCAACCAAAATATTATTCATGTAAGCAATTTTGTCAAAGATAATTAAACCCTTTAAAAACAAATTCTCTTTAACCTTAATTTATACCTTAGAAGGTAACAAAAAAACGTAAAATACTGCATAACGTACTATTTCACTTTGTTTATTTGAAGGTTTTTGCGCTAGTACAGCTAATAAATTTGCAAGGCGTGTTAGCCTAAGATGAAAATAAGTGTGCGCATGGCATCGCATATAGCACGCCACAGTTATGCTAGTCATTTACTAAAGGGTGGTGTACATGTATTCACTATTCAAGTACTTTTGAGTCATAACGCTTCCATAACAACAGAAATGTACACCCATGTGGCAGCAACTACTTTTAAATCTATTAAAAATCCCTTAGCTTAGTAATCGTAAAAAAGAAATATATGTACTTGAGTATGGATATATAATTGTTGTGCAACATTAAAAAGACATTGGGGATTTACCTATACCCTGATGAAAGGAAAACAGCATGTACTGAGCGAGGTTAATCTAATGATGATTTGTTATAATCTTAAAAGACTAAACTCCATAATTAATTCAAAAGTGCTAAAAAATAGGTTAAAAGCACTTGCTGTTGAAATTTTAGCCCTATTTAGTGCTGTGTTAAACGTTTTAAAAGACTTTCTTTTTCTTAATAAGAACAACTATCAATTAACAAAAACACACCAATCTTCGCTAATAGTAGCTTAAAATTACTATTGAATCACTATTTTTAACATAAAAGGAGTTGCTGCGCAGACTCCCGTTACCAGTAATTTCGCCTTATTTCGGAATATACCCTCTAATGGGTATTGTATTACTGGATTGAACTGAATATTTTGCGATAAGAACCAACCATAAATCCATGTATTATGAAATCTATTCCTTTAATATTACTTACGACATTTAGCGTTACAGCCTTCTCTCAATCATTTAACAATTCTGTTGGAAAATTTAATATAACACAACCATCCTATGACATAGTCATAAACGAGACTATTGGCTCAAATCTAAAACTCGGAGATGGAATTAATATGGCTGACCGATATAACCCTGAAGGAACGTCATTGAAAGCATTTAGTTCCTCTTCACTCTCTAATGTCTCAATTGAAGAAGATAAAATTAAATCAACAAATGTAGAATACAGCAACATTAAAAGCCGGATAATTGAAACACAAACAACAAAACAACTTGCTGAAATGTTAAACCTATATTTTAAAGGTAGTTATGGCTTAGCTAACATGTCTGCTGCCTATAATAGGGCAAAAACCTTAGATGCAAGCTCAAAATCAATATTCGTAGTTATCGAAAAAGTTGAATATGGACCTTCAATATCAATCGGAAATTTTGTTTGGAATAGAGAACCTCTTTCAGAAAGCCCTCAAATTCTTACTGATGATAAAAGATTATCTCAATTTCTGAATGACTATGGGTCTCATTACATTCAAAGTCTAAATTATGGTGCAAGAATTGTAATACACGCTAAACTAAATTCTAAAAAAGAAACAGACGTAATATCATTTAGAGCTGAAATGAAAGCATCGTTTGGTTCTGGTTCTGTTGGAGGTTCTGTTAGTACGTCAAGTTCAAAAATTTTAACTTCAGGAAAAGTGGAAATTGTAAGCGAAGTAACTGCTGGAAAAATTACACCAAATGAATATCAAACAGTAATGAATACATACGGCCAAGTAGCTGAATTCATAAATGGAATGCGTGATGGTTCTATAACTGTTGGTGTTACACCAATTACTGCCAAAGTCAAATCATATTGGCATACGCTAATTGATTATCCGAAAACGAGAGCGCTATTATCACCATTTTCAGGATATAAAATTGAGTCACCCTTTGGTATTCCAAAAGGTACAATTATAGCGTGGTCACCAAATTCTGCAATCAACAGAGATACAGACCTGAATTCAATAATTCCCGACGGTTGGGCTGTTTGTGATGGTACTTTTGATACACCCAATTTGACAGATAAATTTATAATGGGAACAGCTAATCTCGAAGAGGTTGGTACAGAAGGAGGCAAAACAAAACATAGTCATAGTTCTGTTATGGGTCATTCTAACCATAATATTAGAAGAGGTGGCGGAGGAAATAGTGTTGCAGAGAACGACCATAAACATTCATTGACAATTAATGAGAGTGAAAATATTCCCCCATATTATAAATTAATTTACTTAATCAAATTGTAATAAAAACTACTGGCAAAATAACTAAGCCTTCGTGTGGTCGCCACGACCCAACATGATGGCGCTGTTGACTGAACCAGCTGCTTTGCCGATACTATGGGGATTGCTTTGTTTTTGTGTTCTATTGCATAAAACAGCGCAAAAAAGTGTTCGTCAGTACCGAATTTTGTAGTCGGTATTTGCTCATTATGCAATCGTAAATAATCTTCAGTCCTAACCTCACGGTTAGCAAGCTTGCAGCTTACTAATGGTTCAAGGTGTCAACCCTGCCCATA
>CANMFQ010000031.1 GCA_947497145.1 uncultured Flavobacteriaceae bacterium | reverse complement strand
GTTGATGATCCCAATACAACATTAATACCAACTAACACATCCAACCCAACGGATGCTTGTGATCCTGACAGTTCAGGAGCAGACTGTGATTCCGATGGAGATGGTTTAACGAATGCCGAAGAAATAGCAAACGGAACGAATCCAAACAATGCGGATTCCGATAGTGATGGCTTAACTGATGGCGAAGAAGTAAATAATGTTGATGATCCTAATACAGCATTAATACCAACTAACACATCCAACCCAACGGATGCTTGTGATCCTGACAGTTCAGGAGCAGACTGCGATTCCGATGGAGACGGTTTAACGAATGCCGAAGAAACAGCAAACGGAACAAATCCAAACAATGCGGATTCCGACAGTGATGGCTTAACCGATGGCGAAGAAGTGAATAATGTTGATGATCCTAATACAACATTAATACCAACTAACACATCCAACCCAACGGATGCTTGTGATCCTGACAGTTCAGGTTTAGACTGTGATTCCGATGGAGATGGTTTAACGAATGCCGAAGAAACAGCAAACGGAACGAATCCAAACAATGCGGATTCCGACAGTGATGGCTTAACCGATGGAGAAGAAATTCATAATATAGACGATCCTTCCACAGAAAAAAAACCAAATGGCATATCTAATCCAATTGATGCTTGTGATCCAGATAATTCAGGTGCAGACTGCGATTCCGATGGTGATGGCTTAATAAATTCTGAAGAAGCATCGATTGGAACTGATCCTGAAAATCCAGATACTGATGGCGATGGTTTAACTGATGGAGAAGAAGTTAATACTATAGATGATCCAAATACAACATTAATACCGAACGGTACTTCTAGTCCAACCAATGCTTGTGACCCTGATAATTCAGGCGCAGATTGTGATATTGATGGAGATGGAGTTAGTGATGGTCAAGAAATTATAGATGGAACGAATTTAAGAAACCCTTGTGACTATGACCCATCTAGTCAAATTATTGCAAATGTAAGTGCTGAATGGCTAGCCTTAGATTGTGATCATGACGGAGTAAGTAATGGTCAAGAAGCTATGGATAACACAGATCCTTTGGATGCATGTGATTTTGTATTAGCTCATCAAGATTCTCAACCAGATGAAGATTGGAATAATTTAGATTGCGATGGTGATGGAGTATTGAATGGTCAGGAGGCAATGGATAATACCAACCCCATTAATGCGTGTAACTGGTTAGTAGGACATCAGGATAGTAATCCAAGTGCTGAATGGCTAGCCTTAGATTGTGATTCTGATGGGGTGTCTAATGGAGAGGAGTCAGAAAGAGGTACCGATCTTAAGAGCCCTGATACGGATGGAGATGGCTTAACCGATGGTGAAGAAATGTATAATATTGATGATCCAAGCACCAATGCAATACCAAACAGCATATCAAATCCAAAAGACTCATGTGATCCAGATAGTTCAGCAGATCATTGTAATGTTAATGGCGATACAGATGGTGATGGTGTAACCAATGGGGAAGAAATTATAAATGGCACCGACCCCCTTGATGGTTGTGATTATGCTGAATTAAGCCAAGATATTGAGCGAGTAAGCGAATCATGGAATGCTGCCGATTGTGATGGAGACGGATTGACAAACGGTGAAGAGACCGCAATAGGAACTGATCCTACCAATGCTGATACAGATGGAGATGGTATTAGTGACTACCAGGAAATGATTGTTGGTACTGATCCTTTAGATGCCTGTAGTTCTATAGGTGGTGCACCACCATCAGGAGTAGCGTGTGATATAGAAATTATTAATGATTTGGTTTCTCCAGACACAGAAAGAGGTATTTTCTATATTCGCTATATTGAGTTGTATCCTGAGAATACGGTAAGAATATATAATAGATGGGGTGTTGTGGTATACGAAACCGAAGGATATGATAATAAAACCAATGCCTTTTCAGGTATTTCTACTGGTAGAACAGTAATTAAGCAAGAAGATAGATTACCCGCAGGCGTATATTATTATGTAATACATTATGTTAACAAAGAAGGTTTGGGTAGATCAAAAATTGGTTATCTCTACGTAGATCGATAAATTTTTGAGAGACAACTTTTCTTTTGGGCCTTACCCCTTTTGGTTTGACTAATTATAGGAGCTTTTGTTATTCTGATACGTAACTGTATGCTGTATCTCCGCATATGGACGAGATTTTATATCGTATTTATTGACACTTTTACGCTAACCTTATTGCTACTAACTAGTAACTGGTTTAACAGAGTAACCTTAAGAAATCAGTATCATTAAACAGAAATAAAAAATGTAACTTAATCATTATTAAAGGATAACGATATTTATTCTCATGCCATGTGAAAACCTACATTTTTAGTATTATCATACTGTCACTATATGATATGTGACTAGCAGTGTCAATAGGTTTATAGCGTAGATAAATCCCATTATATATTAGGGTATTTTTTAATAATTGTTAGTTAATGTACTTCTACTACTTCAACATCAGGTATTTAGGCTAATACAACACCTTTTTCTTAATTAACCACAAAGAAGGCAATATTTACATCAATTGTAGGTTAATTACTACATATATTACTTAATTTCGCTAAAAATATAGAAATAGTCGTTGAAATGCACTAATAGGATTCTTTTGGTGTACTTCATCTATAGGTATTACTGTTACATTCATTTCGTCTTTGTTTTTCAAAATTTGATGTACAAATATGTATGGTGATGGAAATAGTATCTGGTAAAAAATACATATACAGTCTTTCTATAGAATGTATTAAAAGGCATGAAAAAAAATCTTTTTATTTTAAAAAAATTAAGCGCTTTACTCTGCGTAGTGCTATACCTATTGGTAATAGACCTACATGCGCATAATTCAAATTCTAATAATGATAATGGTTCAGACTATTATATCGACGCATCACTTCACAAAAAGACGGTATTAGCCAAGCGTATACAAAATACCAATCAAAAGAATACCTACCATTTATTCTCTCACGGTCGTTCAGGTGAATTGTTAATAAACGGCAAATGGTTAGATGCAGCACAGATTGTTACGTTTTTAAATTCAACATTGCGTATTCAACATACAACATTTTTGTACCTCAATATATATGGTTGTGAATTCGCTAAAGGCAAAAAAGGAAAAGAAGCGGTTAACTATATTGAAAATGCATTAGGACTAGCAGTTAACGCTTCAACAAACATTACAGGTAAAGATGGTGACTGGGTCTTAGAAGTCGGTAATGTAAAACCTAAAATTGAAGTTTTAAATTACCCTTATAATTTACAAACATGCGCTGGAATAGCAGGAGGAACATTACCAAAAGATGATTTTGATAGCGATGGAATTTGTAATGATTTAGATTCAGATGATGATAACGATGGCATTTTAGATGTCAATGAAGAAAGAGAAATTATTTATGTGAATTTAATTGATCAAACAGTGATTCCTGCAAGTGCTCGAGTCTCTAACGGTGGTACTGTTCCGGATGGAGTAAATGGTATGCGAATGAGTAATGCTGAATTTACCTCCCCAAGTGGATATTTTTATCCAGCTGGTGTTTTTAATGTTGATATTTATGCAGGAAGTAATACAACAGCAGTTGCAGCTACTAATTTTACGACTAATTCTGGGTATCCATATATTGAAGGCGAAACAGAAAACAATACGATGTCAGAAGTGGTTTTTACCACTACGAATTCTAATAGGCCTTTTGAATTAAAAGAATTCAGATTTTTTCTATATTCATCCGTTTCTAACGGATCAAGTGGCCCTAGAGATGGCTTGGCTTGGAGTGAACCAGGATCTTGGTCTAATTTTACTAATAATCCAACTCATGATGAAGCAGCCATAATTAGTGCAAATCCATCTTCGCCATCGGGTGTAGGTTCTATTTTAGTAAATGATCCTGATGGAGGAAATTCAATAGGCAATGCGTCTCATTTTACGCCTATTTCTGAAGGTGTAGATACTAGTATATCTAATGTATATGTTAATATGGCTGGAGATTGGCAACATCATTCTCCATATTTTACTTTTGATAATTTTCAAAAAACGGCATCTTATTATGTGTTTAATGTAATAGATACGCCTCCGGTAAGTGGTTCGGTACCTGCAAATTATTGGTCTATATATCCAAGTTTTTTAAATAGCTATACCATTTCAAAAATAGATTCAGATGGTGATGGTATGATAAATCAATACGATTTAGATTCAGACAACGACGGTATTTTAGATAGTGTAGAAGTTGGGTCAGATCCAAGCAATCCTCAAGATACTGATAATGATGGAACACCTAATTATTTAGATACAGACAGTGATAACGATGGCTGTCCTGATGCTTTAGAAGCAAATTCAAGTACGTATACATTTTATGATTTAGACAAACAAGGTCGCATAAATATAGCATCCTATCCCATAAATTCTAACGGATCACCAGGAGGAACAACCAATGGAGCTGGGACCTCTACAAATAATGCTACACAGGCTATTGAATGTGATTCTTGCAACTCAAATAGTACCTTATTCGTAAATTTTGATGGTGATACTATTGGCGACGATTGCGATTTAGATGATGATAACGATGGTATTTTAGATGTCGATGAAATTTGTAAATCACCTATTATTACCACCGCAGTGATACCATGGCATACCGCTACTATAAATGCAGTGAATGGTACTAGAGTGGTAAAAACCAAAGCACAATTACGAAATAAATATACAAATTATAGACTTTTTTGGCATCTAGGAGATGCCGATGCTATAGGAAAAGAAATTAATATAGATTTTGATCATCCTGTATGGCCAGCAAATGACAATATAGATTGGTATTTAAGGGAGAATGATGCAAATGCAAAGTTTGGCAATTTTTATATTACCTATGAAAATGGGAAAAGAATATCAAACTTAGATATTTCTATTACCAATAATACAGGATTAACAAAAATAACCGAGGCAGATGGTATTTATTCTGTGGCTTGCTCTGCCAGTAGTGAAGGTGATCTTACGCTATTGGGTGTTGACAGAACCCAACGGATTAAGTCAATGGGGTATACTGTTTACAGTCTAAATGGGTCATCTAGTACTAGTGAGCAAGTAATTCCACGATTCCAAGTGGATTGTGATATTGATGGTGACGGACTAGAAAATCAACATGATTTAGACAGTGATGGTGATGGTTGCCCAGATGCTATTGAGGGTGGTGCAAATTTAACGGCTTCAAGCTTAACAGTATCTAGTATATCTGGAGGTAATACTGGGACATATTATAATGGTCTTTCTAAAACTGGTGAACAGCAAAATTTAGGAACTACCGTAAATAGTAATGGTGTTCCAACAAGTGCAGGCATAGGCCAAGGCATTGGCGAATCACAAGCAGCAAGTAAAGATACCGAGTGTTGCCCTGAACCCAATGCGTATGCTGGTATACCAGATACAGATGGAGATAATATTGCAGATGGTTGTGATTTAGACGATGATAATGACGGTATTTTAGATACGGTTGAAGAAGCGAGCGCTGTTAATTTTGCACTTACGGGTACTGCAACTGAATCATCAAATTTTAATGATGCTTACCCTGCAGGTAACGCAACAGATGGAAATTTCAATAATTTTTCCCAAACAAGAGCAGATGCCAATGCATGGTGGGAGATAGATTTGGGCAGTGTTGTAAATATTAGTTTTATCAATGTTTATAATAGGAGTGATTGTTGTCAAGAAAAATTATCTGATTATCATGTTTTAGTATCAGATGTGCCTTTTACCAATACAACTTTAGCAACCGTACAGGTTCAACCAGGTGTGTTAGATATTCATAAAACACTTCAAGCGAGTAGCCCTTCGGTTATTGACGTATATAGATCGGGTAGGTATGTACGAATACAACTATCTGGCATTGATAGATTGCATATTGCTGAGGTTGAAATTTTTGAAGATTTGGATACCGATCGTGATGATATTCCAAACCGTATAGATTTAGATAGTGATGGCGATGGTTGCCCCGATGCCATAGAAGGTGGGTCAACGTCAATTACTTATACAAATTTAAGTACTTCAAGTATTGCAGGAGGTAATTCAGGCGCGAGCTATAATGGTATTGTTGCAACAGGTGTACAGCAAAATTTAGGAACCGCAATAGATGCTGATGGAATACCAACACCTATAGGAGCAGGGCAAGCAGTAGGCAGCTCGCAAATAGGAAGTGCTGATACCGAGTGTTGTAAAGAACCTAATAATTATAGTTTTGTAACCGATTCTGATGACGATGGCGTAGGCGATGCCTGCGATTTAGATGATGATAATGATGGTATTTTAGATACCGAAGAATGTTCCGCAACAAGTATTTCTTTAAACAACACTACTACAGGAGGCAACACGATTGGTGATAATGATGCAAATTGGTCTGTAGAATGGGTTCATTATTCAAATTTTGCTACTCCACTTATTACTGGCCCACAAAATGCTATTCAATCAGGAGATCTAGCCCCGGGATTGTGGTTTGCATCAGATGATTGGATTAGCTTTGATTTTTCTAGTTTAGGCCCGCCTAATGGTGTAGGAAATCACAATGATGCTGATTTAGACAATACAAATGGTGAAGAAACAGCAGTAAATGGCCCTACATCAGATAGAGTTCGCTTAAAGTTTTCAAATAGCAATATCACTATACCAGCTACTTTTGATGATGAAAATTTGAGCGTCACTTTAGCAGTTGCAGTAGATGATTCTATTATTGATGTATTGGTTAATGGAGTTTCAAATGGAAATCCTTCCGCTCCCTTTAATGTAGAAACAGATATTATACTAACTAATGGGTGGCAAATAGGAAATAATACAGTAACAATAGTAATTGAATCAGGGTCGGGTACAACAGGGCTTTATATTGGCGCAGCTACCTTAAATGGCTACATATGTAATGACGCAGATAATGACGGTATTCCCAATCATTTAGATTTAGATAGTGATGGTGACGGTTGTCCTGACGCTATAGAAGGCGGTTCAACGTCAATAGCCTATGCAAATTTAAGCACTTCAAGTCTTGCAGGAGGTAATTCAGGTGGGGGTTATAATGGTATTGTAGCAACAGGCATACAGCAAAATTTAGGAACTGCAGTAAATGCTGATGGAATACCAACAGCCGCAGGTATAGGGCAAACAGCAGGGGATTCACAAATAGGAAGCACAGCTACAGCCTGTTGTAAAGAGCCTAACAACTATAGTTTTGTAACCGATTCTGATGATGATGGCGTAGGCGATGCCTGCGATTTAGATGATGACAATGATGGTATTTTAGACCAAAGTGAATGTGAAGATTTAATATCACATGTATATCACTTATATGACTCAGATAGGTTTTTGTATAAATCTAGTTTTGAAAGCAGTATAATTGATGTCGATGGAGATGGAGCACCTGTATATGCTGAAACAGGAATTGCTTCAACAGTTGAAAATATTGCTGTTGACAAAGGAAATTTATATTATCATTCTAATGGAACGGTATTTAAAAGCACCGATTTTGGAGATAACTGGACTTCTTTAGGAAATTCAAGTGTAGGGGTTGGGGTAAATAATTTGGCAGTTGATAATGGTGTTTTTTATCATGTATTTAATAATGCCGGAACTGCTCAGCTTTTCTTAACTAAAGATCCTGCTATTGGTTGGACTTATCAAGGGGATTTATCTATATCACCAGATGATATCGATGATATTGCAGTTTCTGAAGGGAATTTTTACATATTAGATATATTGGATCCTGAGAGTTCAGGTAATCATAAATTATATAGCACAAGAACGCCATTACAAACCACAGCCTGGCCAGAAGCTAGTAATACTATAGTTGCGGCACTAGGAGCCAATGTGAAAAATATAGGGATAGGTCAAAATGCTCTTGACTGTGATGAAGATAATGATGGTATTTTCAATCATTTAGACTTAGACAGCGATGGTGACGGTTGCCCCGATGCCATAGAAGCAGCAGGTGAATTTTCAAAAAGTCAGTTAACAACCACTACAATGGATGGGGGTAATAATAACGACGGAAGTACAACAGGTACTTATACAGGAATAGTTACCGATGCGGTAAGAGAGAATTTTGGCACAGCATCAAATACCAATGGTATTCCGTTAATGGTAACAAGTGGTATAGCATCTGGCACAGAAATAACAGGACAAGCAAATGCAGCAACAGTTACAGATAAATTAGATACTACAAAATGTAATGAGCCTTGTACAGACAATGCAAGTACAGACGGTAATCCTACAGCTACAGATTCAGATGGTGACGGTATAAATGATGTATGCGATTTAGATGATGATAATGATGGTATATTAGATAGTGTTGAATGCAATGAAATGCTAGTGTTTACCCAGTTATCTGATACACAAGCTACATATGTTGTAAATGGAAGCACATTGCGAACAGCCACATTTTCAACAACAGGAGGAACTATTAAAACAAATGATGGCTCAGGATTTTTCTTTGAAGAAGCCAACGATGCTACGTTAACAGCACCATTCTCTTATGCTATTACTTTTGATAGTGAAATAAGAAACTTAGAGTTAGATTTTAAAAGTCTTAAGATATCAAGTAGTATTACAAAAACAGTAATAGGAAATTTTGTTGTAACCTTAAATGATGGAACAGTATTAAATAATGTTGATTTCAAATTAAAAGACCCTTTAAGACTTGATAAAATAGAGTTTGCAGGAAAGCATGCTATTGCGTCTAATGCAGAAGATCCGCAACAAGGAGATGGAACTATAGATTTTCTTTATTTACCTAATCTGTATACTAATGGAATAAAAAAGGTTTCTTTTCAAGTTTTACAGAATAATTCAGCGTCAAGTAGTTTCGCTGCAATAGTTACCCCTGTCGTAGTTGTAGATTGTGATATAGATAAGGACGGCATCCCCAATCAGTTAGATTTAGATAGCGATGGTGATGGTTGCTCTGATGCCATAGAAGGTGGTTCAACATCAATAGCGTATGCAAATTTAAGTACATCAGGTTTACCAGGTGGAAACTCAGGTGCTAACTATAATGGTATTTCAACAACAGGCATACAGCAAAATTTAGGAATTACTGTTGATAGTGATGGTATTCCAACGATAGCAGGAACAGGACAAACCGTTGGTGATTCACAAACAGGAAGTGCAAATACTGAATGTTGTCGTGATGCGGGTAATTATGCGTCAATTACAGATAGCGATGGTGATGGCGTAGGAGATGGTTGTGATTTAGATGATGATAATGATGGTATTTTAGATACCGATGAAATGGCCGATTTAGTTTGCGAAGACATGAGTATTACCAGTACAGATAATACTACTAAAACGGTGAATTTTTCAGGAATGAATTCTGAAATGATTGCGGTAGGAATCTCCATAAATAGTCCAAATACTACTTTTGATGGTAATTTAAGAACTACAGGAAGCGAAGCTTATAATACAGTAGTCATTTCAGCACCAAATTTAGATTTAGATTTTACGGTAAGCAATTCAGGAACTGATAATGCCTATTTTGAAATGGTTTTTGATCCTCGATCACAATATTTCCCTAATCAAACTAATTTTACTGACTTTATCATAGATTTTGATTCATCATTATATACTGCTTATATTATTGATCCATCTAATAATGTGGCAGCTTTAAATGACGGTGATGAATTATTGCCAAATACAACATACACTGTTGGTAGTGGAACGCCAGATTTTCAAATTAAACTAACTCCTAAATCAGCCTTACCTGCCGGAAGTGCAACAGTTATTAATTGGAAGCAATCTTGGACACAAAATATGGCAGCTGAAGGACCATCATTAAAAATGACATCTTGTGGCGATCCAGTTTTAGATACAGATAACGATGGGATACCAAACTATTTAGATTTAGATAGCGATGGCGATGGTTGCTCTGATGCCATAGAAGGTGGTTCAACATCAATAGCGTATGCTAATTTAAGTACATCAAGTTTACCTGGTGGAAATTCAGGAACAGGATATAATGGAATCGTATCAACAGGCGTTCAGCAAAATTTAGGAAATACAGTCAATGCTGATGGTATTCCAACAAGTGCAGGAACAGGACAGACCGCTGGTGCTTCACAAACAGGAAGTACAGATACCGAATGTTGTAAAGATGCAGAAAATTATCCTGCAATAACTGATACCGATGGTGATGGTATAGGCGATGATTGCGATTTAGATGATGATAATGATGGTATTTTAGATGTAGATGAAGGTAATATAGGTATCGATTATACCAAACTTAATATGCCTAGTACATTAAATAATGGTGTATCATATAATACACCTACAACTTTATTAGATGGAGCAACGGTTAATGTAACGGCTAATTATACTGGTGGTTCAGCTACTGTAGTTTATAATTCAGCTGCTAGTATAGATGGGTATTTATACAACACAGGAACTAACAATGGTCAACCTGTTAATGGTGTACAACGTTTTGATTATAGTTTTGATGTACCACAAAAATATTTGCGTGTAAGAGCAGTTTTTAATGATCATTTAGGAGAATTTAATGCTACTTTTAGTGAAGGGTTTAGTTTAATTCTTAACGGAAGTACAAACTTCCATGTCTTTGATCCTGCAAATATGACTTCTACTATGAATATTGAAGATAGTACTGGTGGAGGAACCATTGCTCATAGTGCTTCGGGAGGTTATTATACGATATATGACCCTAATGGAATTAGTAGTATTTCATTACTTAGTCGTGTGTATCAAGGAAGTGCGGGAAATGCAGCCGCTTATCATGTAGCTCTTGGTTCTGAAACGAATCAAGATACCGATGGCGATGGTATTTTTGATCACTTAGATCTAGACAGCGATGGTGATGGTTGCCCCGATGCCATAGAAGGTGGGTCAACGGCATTAGTATATACAAACTTAAGCACATCAACAATGCCCGGTGGAAACTCTGGTGCAGGGTATAATGGTACAGCTACAGTTGGAATACAACAAAACTTGGGTACTACAGTAAATGAAGATGGTATACCTACTAGTGCCGGTGCAGGACAAAGTGTTGGAGGAGCACAAAACCTCAGTAATAATTTTGCTTGTTGTCAGGAAGCGGATAATTATCCTGCTGTAACTTTAATAGATACTGATGATGATGGCATAGCAGATGCATGCGATTTAGATGATGATAATGATGGTATTTTAGATACTGATGAGTGTGTTGGATCGCAATTTGTACCATTTAATTTTGCTGCTGATGGTACTTTTGAAACCCTAGCACCGGTTGCATCCAATGATGTTTACAATAGTAATATAAGTGCTAATTCTGGTTGGGTTAATTCATCGCAGTCTCCAGACTCATGGATAAGTCCCATGCCGTTAACGGGTTCTGGGACTTGGGGAGGAGCTGCAGACGGAATGCCACCCTCACCAGATGGAGGTGTTTTTGTTGGGGGTTGGGTAAACAATGCTAATAGCTCTGAATCATTTGAAACTAACATTACCGGTCTTACCGTAGGAACCGTTTATCAATTAAAATTTTATCAAGCCAATGCGGGTGTAGACGGTAATACACCGGTTAGTGTAAGTCAAAAAGCCAAATGGGAGGTGCAATTTGGTTCAGAAATCTTTTTTAGTAAAGCAATGGACTATAAAGGTCAAGGAAACCAAGTTTGGATAGAAGAGACCATGACATTTACCGCCACAGCGACTACACAAGTGCTTATGTTTTCGATTCATAATGACGGCACTGGTTTTAATTACGAGTATATGGCTTTGGATGGAATAAGGCTTTTTGAAGATTCAGCTTCTTCTGAACCAGGTTCATTTACTTGTAGTTCAGATATTGATGGTGATGGCATTGTTAATAGCCTAGACCTAGACTCAGATGGTGATGGTTGCCCAGATGCTATAGAAGGAGGTTCAACGTCAATCGCATACTCAAATTTAGTGACTTCAAGTCTTCCGGGTGGAAACTCAGGAGCAGATTATAGCGGTATTGCTTTAACAGGCGTACAGCAAAACCTAGGAAATGCAGTAAATAGTGATGGTATCCCTAACATTGCAGGTGCGGGTCAAACTGCTGGCGATTCACAAATGGGTAGCGATGATACCGAATGTTGTGAAGATGCAGCTAATTATCCAGCTGTAATTGATAGTGATAATGATGGTATTGGAGATGGTTGTGATTTAGATGATGATAATGATGGAATTTTAGATACTGATGAATTGGCTTATGACAGGTATCTAAATAGTACAAAAACATACTGCGGAACATCTTTTCCAAGTACTACAACCATACAATTGACATCAGCCTCTTCAAATAATGATGCAAGTAATAAAGGAGAAAGAAATACGTATAATTTTAGCACACCATTAACAAATGTCTCTTTTGGGGTTTATTCTTTGCGTAATCAAAATGTGTTATATGGAAACTTTACCATAGTCTATTCTGATGGAACAATAGTTAACAATGCACCATTTACAGTTAAAGACCCATCGGAGCATACAGATTTAGAAAGTGCTTATTTTGCAAGTATTACTAGTCCGGGGCAAAATTACGCTGTACAGGTTGTTGCTACAGTTGATGCTAATGGATACCATGTAATCGATAATACAGATAGTGATACATCAAAGCAAGGAGGGGGAGTTATAGTATTTGATGCTAATCCATATGCAGAAATAGTTTCAATTTCTTTTGAAAATTTATCAGAATCAACATTAAGTAATACGACATTTTTTGAAATATTTGGTTCACCATTATGTGATGTAGATAAAGATGGCATACCAAATAGATTAGACTTAGATAGTGACGGCGATGGCTGCCCTGATGCTATAGAAGGCGGGGGTAGTTTTGATGCAGCAGCTTTAGCAGCCTCAACTATGCCAGGTGGAAATTCAGGAGCAAATTATGTTGGAATAACAACAACAGGCGTACAAAGAAACTTAGGAACAAACGTAAGTACAGCCGCAGCGACATTGGGTATTCCTACAGCTGCTGCTACTGGGCAAACTATAGGAGACTCACAAGACGTTAGCGCAAACTCTGATTGCTGTTCTAATGCAGATGATTTTCCATCAGTGATGGATAGCGATAATGATGGCATTGGTGATGATTGTGATTTAGACGATGATAATGACGGTATTTTAGATACAGATGAGGGAATACAATGTGGTTTAGAGGAAAATATTAAGCAACTAACATTTAATGGAGCATCAATTGACTCCAAAACAATAAATAGCATTACTACAGCTAATACCGGGGGGTATAATTCTTCGTATTCTATTGAAGAATTTGAATTGCCTATACATTTAGAATTTAAACTTCAAAAGAGGAAAGTAAGTGCCATGTTTGGTTTAATTTCTACAACAGATGCAGAGGTGACAAACAATTACAATGATAAATCTGAAAAGTTCTTTTCATACGTTAGTGGTCGCTTATATGGTTATTTTAACAGTCAAACGTATTCTTTCTATCAACAACAAGTTTTAGGTGATGTTTATACAATTGATATTGATGAGAATGGGTATTTAACTGCCAAAATAAACGGTGTTGTTAAAAAGCAATATCAGGCAGTCAAATCCAATTATAAATTGGTTGTTACTAGTTATACAGCAAGTCAGGTAATTGAAGATATTAAGCTTACCTCTAAAAAATCGATATATGCTTGTTATGGGCCTGATACTGATAATGATGGTATTTATGATTATTTAGATTTAGATAGTGATGGCGATGGTTGCCCAGATGCTGTTGAGGGTGGAGGTAGTTTTACTGCTACAGATTTGGTGTCATCAAGTATGGCAGGTGGAAACTCAGGCTCAGATTATACCGGAACTTCCCCTATTGGTGTACAGCAAAATTTGGGAACAACCGTTGAAGAAACCGATGTTGCTAAACTAGGGGTTCCTACAAGCGCAGGAGCAGGGCAAACTATTGGAGATTCAACAGATGCTACTGCAAATTCAAATTGTTGTGCAGATTCAGCAAATTATCCAGCTGTATTAGATAGTGATGCCGATGGTGTTGCTGATGGTTGTGATTTGGATGATGATAATGATGGTATTTTAGATGTTGATGAAATGGATCCTGCACCTATTTCTTCAGCCTTATATAATGACTGTGGTTATTGGGCAGCCGGAAGTGTTGGAGGTGCAAATGCCTGTAAGTCAGGTGTTAATTCTTGGAGTCAAAATATTGCAGGTCCAAGGGGAGAGGCTCCAGGAACATTTGAATATTTTGAACTTAATGATGTGAGCTATGGAGATGCGCGTACTTTAATGATGAGTACTGTTCCTGGAGAGACATATACCCTTGAATTTTGGGCAACAGCTCCATTTAATGCGGCTTCAACAACTACTCATTCACATCTTCAAGCCTATGCAGATGGCGTAGCTTTTACCCCAGTTTTACCAACCCCATATGATGGTTTTGTACCAGGAATTGGTAATTGGAAAAGTTTTGGAGGGTCATTTACGGCAACAAGCACTACTACGGCTATTTCAATAAGTGATAGAGCACCTAGTGGAAGTAATAATACCTCTAATGATGTAATGGTATTAGTAGGGTTTTATAATACTGAGAGCCATTATCTTGCAAAAGACACTGATAACGATGGAATACCAAACCATTTAGACTTAGATAGTGATGGCGATGGTTGTCCTGATGTAGTAGAAGGTGGAGGTAGTTTTTCTGCAACAGATTTAGTAACCTCAAGCATGCTAGGAGGAAATACAGGAATCAATTACAATGGAACTTCCACCCTTGGCGTACAAGAAAACTTAGGAACAAGTGTAAGCACAGCCCCTGCAACATTAGGTGTGCCTACTACAGCAGGAACCGGACAAACTGTTGCAGATTCAGATAATATTGGCGTAAACTCTAATTGTTGTACTGATATTGTAAACTACCCAGCAGTAAAAGACAGTGATAATGATGGTATTGGAGATAGTTGTGATTTAGATGACGATAACGATGGTATTTTAGACACTGATGAAGGACAAAGGTGCGGTTTTGAAGAAAATATTAATGAATTAACATTTAATGGAACAGCCATTGGTGCGAAAACAAGTAATAGTATTACCACAAATTATACGGGAGGGTGGAAAGGTTCATACTCCAACGAAGAATTTGAACTACCAATACACTTAGAGTTTAAATTTCAAAAGAACAACGTAAATACGATGTTTGGCTTGATATCTACTTCAGATGCAGAAAAGACAAACAGTTATAATGATAAAGCTGAAAAGTTCTTTTCATTCTCTACTGGGCGTGTATATGGTTATTTTAATGCTGAAATATGGTCTTTTTATCAAACTCAAGTTCTAGGGGATGTATATACAATTGACATTGACGAAAATGGGTATTTAATTGCTAAAATAAACGGCGTTGTTAAAAAGCAATACCAAGCAGTGAAATCCAATTATAAATTAGTGGTTACTAGTTATACAACAAGTCAAGTCATTGAAGACATCATACTTACCGATAAAAATACCAAATATGTTTGTTATGATAAGGATACCGACAAGGATGGTATTTCAGATCATTTAGATTTAGATAGCGATGGCGATGGTTGCCCCGATGTGGTAGAAGGCGGCGGTAGTTTTGATGCAACAGATTTAGTGCCATCAACGATGCCTAGTGGAAATTCAGGTACAGATTATAAAGGAACTTCAACTGTTGGCGTACAGCAAAATTTAGGAACAACCGTTGAAGAAACCGATGTTGCTAAATTAGGAGTTCCTACAAGTGCAGGGACCGGACAAACTGTTGGAGACGCAGCAGACGCTAGCGCAAACTCCAATTGCTGTACTGATGCTGATAGTTATCCTTCTGTAACCGATAGTGATGGTGATGGCATTGGTGATGATTGTGATTTAGATGACGATAATGACGGTATTTTAGATGCGGACGAATATAGTCCTGTTAATATTGCTCCATTGGGTACTGCAACCCAATCTTCAGATTATTCCTCTTTTTACACGGCTGATAAAGCTATTGATGGAAACTTGAAAACATTAACACACACAAATGGCGCTGATACTACACCTAATAAATGGTGGGAAATAGATTTAGGTAGTGTACAAGATATTAGTATTATCAATATCTATAATAGAGCTAATTGTTGTCAAAATAGATTAAAAAATTACCATGTTTTTGTATCTGATGTACCCTTTACTTCTACAAATATTATCACCACACAGGGGCAACCAGATGTGTTAGATATTCATGAAACTACGCAGGCAGGTTTCCCAACAATTATTAACGTTAACAGAACAGGAAGATATGTTCGTGTACAACAATCTCAAGCAGGAATTTTAAGCCTTGGAGAGTTAGAAATTATTAGTGATACCGATATAGATGGTGATGGAATACCAAATCGCTTAGATTTAGACAGTGATGGAGATGGTTGCCCTGATGCTATAGAAGGTGGTTCAACTTCAATAGCCTATGCAAACTTAAGTGTATCAAGTATGCTCGGCGGAAACTCAGGTGCTAATTACAATGGTATTTATCCCAATGGCGTACAGAAAAATTTGGGAACTACGGTTAACACTGATGGCGTACCAACAATTGCAGGAGCAGGCCAAACCGTAGCGAATGCGCAAATTGGAAGCAGAGATACCGAGTGCTGTAAAGATGCAACTAATTATCCGTGGATAATAGATGCGGATAATGACGGTATTGGTGATGCGTGTGATTTAGACGATGATAATGATGGTATTTTAGATATAAATGAAGAATGCAAAAGCTTTAAAGCTCAAAATACAGATGGTTCTTGGATAGGAGAAACAAATAGTACTATAGATGTCACCTTGATAGGAACTTTAAATGTAGGCCCACAAACTGCAGTGCAAACATTAAGTAGTAATCAAAACAATTATTATATTAATAATTCTGGAGGAGGTCAGCGGTACAGAACAGATGGTGATATGACCTATATTGTTACATTCTCACCCGGTATTCCTGCTAATGAAATGGCATTTTATATAGATGATTTAGATGGCCAATTTGGATCTGACGAAGGATTGTATACAATCACTGTGAATGGAGGTAATACTCCTGCAGGGTTATTTCAAAAAGTAGATTATGGCTATGCTACAACCTTAGATTTTAATAATGTAACGGGCGAAATTACCAGTACAGGAGCTGTTGAAGATCAAGCTATACTCATAGAAGGGATGAGTACAGAATTAATAACAGAGTTTAAAATAGTAGGGGTAAACCTAAATACTCCTAAAGATGCTATCGCTTATTCTCTTTTTGGCAGACAAATTTGCGATACCGATGGCGATGGTATTACAAACAGCTTAGACTTAGATTCTGATGGCGATGGTTGCCCTGATGCTATTGAAGGTGGTGCTACTTCCATTAGCGCTGCTAATTTAAGTTTTTCTACCATGCCAGGCGGAAACTCAGGGGCAACATATTCTGGAATTTCAGCAGTAGGGGTACAACAAAACTTAGGTGCTACAGTGAATACTGATGGTATTCCAACTAGTGCAGGAACAGGCCAAGCCATTGGTGTTTCGCAATCAGGTAGTAATGATACCGAATGTTGTTCAAATGCAGCTGATTTTCCTAGTGTCTTAGATAGCGATAATGATGGTATTGGCGATAGTTGTGATTTAGATGATGACAATGATGGTATACTAGATTTAAATGAAGAGTGTAGAGGCTTTATTTCACAAAATACAGATGGTTCTTGGATAGGGAAATCAACGAGTACGATTGATGTTACTCGACCTAATGTTAATTCTTATGGATCTTACACCTATAACGATGGGCAAACAGGATATTATATTGGTTCTAGAGGAGGTGATTTGGCTGTTCCTTTTAATGGCCCAACAGAATATTTAGTTACATTTTCACCTGCTGTTCCAGCAAATGAAATAGCATTTTTTGTACGTGATTACGATTATAATGCATCTAACTCTAAAGGTCATTTTGAAGTAAGTATTAATGGAGGTATCCCCGCAGGGAATACATTTGTAGCTCCATCGGATATAATTTATTCTGCAACACGTCCGGCAATGAAGTATGATGCTTCAAGTAGTAAAATACTTCAAGTAGGTAACGTACAGAACCAAAATCTTATGATTGCTGGTGTAGGCACAACCCTAATTACCGAATTAAAAATTAAAGCTGTAGACTTAAGACCAGGAGATACCATTATATATTCATTATTAGGTAGCAGTTATTGTGATGATGATAATGATGGTATTCCAAACAGATTAGATTTAGATAGTGATGGTGATGGTTGTCCTGATACCGTTGAAGGAGGAGGAACTTATGCCTATGCTGATTTAACACCAGCACCTACTTTAGCTGGAGGTAATAGTGGCCCCAATTATGGCGGTGTAGCTGTACAAGTACAACAAAATTTAGGAAGTTCATCAAATTTAAATGGAACACCAGATTTAGATGGCAATACCGCAACAAATGACTCCCAACAAACCGTAGGAGATGCACAAAATTTTGGTGTAGATACCGAGTGTTGTACTGACGCAACAAACTACGCCTATGTTATAGATACTGATAATGATAATCTAGGAGATAAATGCGATTTAGATGATGATAATGATGGTATTTTAGATGTTGATGAATTGGGCGGTTGTGAAGTGCCAGTTTGGATTTCAGATACCCCATCAGATGGCAATTTGGTAGCCAAATTTTTTACAACTAACGGCGCTAGAGGAACAATCAACTTGGTTGCTGGAGACGGAGATTTTGATTCTCCTGGCCCAACTTATGGAGCCTCTTCTTCTAATATTAGTGTGAATTTAGGCGGAGGCAATGGTAATACTATTTTTACAGTAGTTTATGAAAATATAGTACCTGTAGGGTCTAGTTATAAGATATTTAATATTAGTGCAACCGAAAAGCAAGAGGTTGTAGGTTATGATGAAAATAACAACAGGATATACCCCGTTGTTACCACTAGCAATAATATAAATATATCAGGAGTAAATAATAATCAATTTGTAGGTACAACCGATACGGGTACAGTAACATTTACATTTAATACGCCTATAAAAAAATGGGAAAGCACTACAATAGGAACATCAGATGATGTCATTTATGAGCTGCTATCTATTTGTGAAATACTTGATACTGATAATGATAACATCATAAATAGTTTAGACTTAGATAGTGATGGAGACGGCTGCCCTGATGCAATAGAGGGAGATGGAAATAGTAATTATACGAGTGCAAATTTAGTTACAGATACGAATATAGATGGCGGAAGCACCAATGTGCAGCAAAACTTTGGAAATTCATCCAATATAGATGGTACGCCAAATTTAGTGGGAACTAATACAGACAATGAATCGCAAAATGTAGGAGATTCACAAGAGTATAGTAATACAACAGAATGCTGTACTAATGCTGCAGATTTTCCAAGTATTATTGATACCGATAATGATGGTATTGGTGATAATTGTGATAATGATGATGATAACGATGGTATTCTTGATGCAAATGATGGCGCTTGTGGTGCAAGTCCAAATATAATTTGGAATAATTCAGGCACTTATGGAGAAAACTTTAATTTAACAAACCTAAACAATACGGGAGTAGATGTAGCAGTTAGCACTGCCTTTAATAGTGGTTCTAGTCCTATTAGTTATAATAGTAGCGGTAGTGCTGAAGGGTACGTTCTTGCTATTAACTGGGAAGATATTATCAAGGCAGATCCTAATGAAACAGTGGTGTTTACTTTTGATTTTAGCGAAGAGGTTGCTTTAAACAATTTTTCAATAAAAGATATAGATCGTTTAGATGTAAGCGCTACACAAGGGTTTATTGATGCTGTTAAAATTTATGGAGAAGATATAAACGGTAGTAAAATACCTTTAAATACAACAGTTGGTTCAGCTATTACGCAAGATGTTTATGGTTTTTACCATTCGGCAATACAGTTTAATTCTTTAGATAGTGATCAAAATCATTGGATAACAGTACATAGTAATGGTATCTTTTTAAAGAAAATTATTGTAGAAGCTTCTGCAAGTATCGGTAGCCCAGTAGGAATAACACCAGATTTTGGATCAAAAATTATAATAGGAAACTTAGATTTATGTAAGCCACTTGATACAGATAATGACGGTTTAATAAATAGCTTAGATTTAGATAGTGATGGCGATGGCTGTCCTGATGCTATTGAAGGTGATGGTTCGTATACCGATTCGCAATTAGAAGATGCAACCACAATTAATGGCGGTAATAATAACGATGGAAGCGCACCAGGGTATACAGGAATAGTTACTGATGCGGTGATTAGTAATTTAGGAAACAATGTAACCACCACTATTGGTAGCCCAGTATACGGAGTTCCTACCATTGCAGGAGCTGGGCAAGGTGTTGGTGCTTCAACAAATAAAGAAACTTCATCTTGTGAAGATGCAGATGGCGATGGCGTGAGTGATAGTGATGATTTAGATGATGATAACGACGGTATTTTAGATACAGTTGAAAAATCATGTACTGTTCCAACATGGAACAATGCCACACCACCAACAACGTCAACTTCTGAGGCATTTACCGCTACAAATGGTATTACTGGTACAGTAACTTCTGTAGCCGATAATAATACTTTTTCTCAAACAGCTGGTTACATTCAAGTTGCTTTAAACACAACAAATACTAGTGCTACAGTGGCATTTAGCCCAATTGAGGCTGAAGTAGGTAGTATGTATGAAATAGTAGACCTTAGTGATGTTGAAGAACAAACAATAGTAGGGTATGATACTGATGGAAACCCAGTTTACCCGGTGGTACATGCAACTACTGACGTTAATGTTTCTGGCACAAATGATAATGTATTTGTTGGAGCTTCTAGCTCTGGCGGGGCAATAAGCTTTTCTTTTAAGACGCCTATAGTAAGTTTTACAGCTACAACAACAGGGAGTGAAGGAGGTGTCACCTTGCGGATTTCAACCTTATGTAAAGAAAATGATACTGATAATGATGGTATTCCTAATCATTTAGACTTAGATAGTGACGGTGACGGCTGTCCTGATGCTATTGAAGGAGCGGCTAGTATTGGAGAAAATCAATTGTATAATTCTTACTTGCCTGGAGGAAATACAGGTACTGGTTTTACGGGTAACCCAGGTGTTTCACCTGTAAAGGCAAATTTAGGAAATACAGTAGATGCTAATGGTATACCGACGGTTGCTAATGGAGGGCAAGCTGTAGGCACTGCTACTGATAAAACAAGTTCTAGTTGTACAGATACAGACGGAGATGGAATAGCTGATTATTATGATTTAGATGATGATAATGATGGTATTTTAGACACTTTGGATGGTGAATGTGGAACAAGTCCGAATATAATTTGGAATAATTCCGATACGTATGGAACTACTTTTAATTTAACTGATTTAAATGGCACCGAAATAGACATGTCATTTACTTCGGCCTTTAATAGTGGTTCTTCGCCCATTAGCTATAATGGCACCTATAGTGCAGAAGGTTACGTTGTTGCTATTAATTGGGAAGATACCTATACAACTGATCCTAATGAAATAGTGGCATTAACTTTTGATTTTAGCGAAGAGGTTGTTTTGCAGAATTTGGCAATAAAAGATATAGATCGTTTAGATGTTTCTGCGACACAAGGTTTTATCGATGCTGTTAGAGTTTATGGCGTAGATGTAAATGATAATATAATACCTTTAAGCATCACTGTTGGCTCTGTGTTTACCCAAGATACTTATGGCTTCTATCATTCAGCAATTCAATATAACTCTACAGATAGCGATGAAAATCATTGGATGACAGTGAGTAGTAATGGGAAGCTTTTAAAGAAAATTGTTGTAGAAGCTTCAGCAGGTATCGGCAGTCCTGTTGGGACAACACCGTCTTTTGGTTCAAAGTTTATTCTTGGAAACTTAGACTTATGCACCCCTCTTGATACCGATAATGATGGTCTTATCAACAGCTTAGATTTAGATAGTGATGGTGATGGTTGTCCAGATGCAATTGAAGGAGATGGTCCTTTTGTAGATTCGCAACTGGTAAATTCTACCATTGATGGCGGTAATAATAACGACGGAAGTACTCCATCTTATTCAGGTGTTGTTACTGACGCGGTAATACGTAATTTAGGAAATAATGTTGATACAACCCCTGGTAGTCCAACATACGGAGTGCCTATCGCAGCAGGGTCAGGGCAAAATATTGGTGTTTCTCAAAACGTAACAAACTCATCTTGTTCAGATGTTGATGGTGATGGAGTGGTTGATGATTTTGATTTAGACAATGATAATGATGGTATTTTAGATTCTGTTGAAGGTACTGGCGATACAGACAACGATGGTATTCCTAATTATTTAGATTTAGACAGTGATGGCGATGGTTGTCCTGATGGTATTGAAGGAGGTAATAGTGTATTAGAAAGTCAATTATTTACATCTAATCTTCTTGGCGGAAATACAGGTGCCGGCTTTACGGGTAATCCAGGAGTTTCACCAGTAGTAGAGAATTTAGGCATTACGGTTGATGCAAATGGTGTTCCTATGGTTGTTAATGGCGGGCAGTCTGTAGGGTCGTCAATAGATAAAACAGTATCAAATTGTACCGATACCGATGGTGATGGGGTAAATGATTATAATGATTTAGATGATGATAATGATGGTATTTTAGATACCGATGAAGGTGCTTGTGGTTCGGGTGCAGGTGTAATTTGGAATTTTTCAGATACGTATGGATCAGATTTCACTTTGCCTAATTTAAGTAACACCGGAATAGGTGTAGCCTTTACTTCGGTGTTTAATAGTGGTTCTTCGGCAGGCTCATTACATGGAGATTTTGCAAATCCATATGGATTGGTTATGAATATTGAATGGGAAGATCTTTTAGCAAACGATTCTAATGAAAAAGCGTTTTTCACTTTTAATTTTACAGAAGAAGTAGCATTAGAAAGTTTCGCTATCAAAGATATAGATCGCCATACTGGTTTTATGGACGCCGTCAAAGTATATGGCTTAGATATAACAGATAACATAGTGCCGTTAACCCTAACTCCTGGTTCAGCGCTTACGCAAGATGCTAATGGATATTATCATGCTAATGCAGATGTTTACGCTCCTGATAGCGATCAAAGTCATTGGTTAACAGCGAGTAGTGATGGAGTGCTTTTAAAGAAAATAGTTATAGAGGCATCATCAGGTATAGGTAATCCAGTAGGTATAGATCCTGAATACCCTTCTCGCTTTGTGTTAGGTAATTTAGAATTATGTATGCGTTTTGATTCCGATAACGATGGTATTGCAAACAGCCTTGACCTTGATAGTGATGGTGATGGTTGCCCTGATGCTATGGAAGGTGGAGATGCTATTTTAGAAAGTCAATTGGTAGACTCTAGCATTCCTGGCGGAAATACAGGCGTCGATTTTACAGGAAACTCAGGTGTCGCTCCTGTAATAGAAAACTTGGGTAAGGCCGTTGACGCTAATGGAGTACCTCTCGTTGTTAATGGTTCGCAGAATATAGGCAACTCTTTAGATAAAGGAATTTCAAATTGTACCGATACTGATGGCGATGGTGTTAATGATTACAACGATTTAGATAATGATAACGACGGTATTTTAGATACCGATGAAAAAGATTGTGGCTTTGAAAATTTAACAGGTGGTAGTATAAGTGAATCAACAGATCTTTCTGTAAAAAGTGGTAGCGCATCTGGCTTAACTTACCCAACAAGCCCAGTAGCCCAAAGCGGAAGTATCTCTTACGAAAATATAAGACATGTATCTTCTGTAGGTGATGGTTTTAATGCTATCTTTTTTGCCGATGGAGAAATAGCGGGTAGCTCCTTAGGTAATATAGACATTCGTAATCATTTAGAAGAGCAAACAACTAGTACAGGTAAATTTGTAGGAGAATCGTATTACAGATTTTCAAATATAGGATCAAGCAATATATGGGAATTTGATGTTAAAATTTATGAAACAATCAATGCTTCAAATAGCGGTGATTTAATAACTGATCACAATGACTTATTAATTGTTTCTGAATCTGGCGGAATAGTAGAATATGTATCGAGTAATCCTATAACAGGGCTCCGTTACAAAATATCAGGCGGGGTTACTGCATTTACCATAAAATCATCAGCTAATGCTCTTTTAGGAGAAATGAAGTTTACGATGGTTAGCAATCTTAACACGAATGAAACGATTTCAATTAGGGCTGTCAGAAACTTTTATTGTGATACCGATTCTGATGGTATTTCAAACTATTTAGATTTAGATAGTGATGGAGATGGCTGCCCTGATGCAGTAGAAGGTGCTGGTGACTATCAATACGCAGATTTAGTAATAAACGAGAATTTTGAAGGAGGAAGTACCAATGTTCAACAAAATCTTGGCGTTTCGTCAAATATAGATGGCACACCAAATTTAGATGGTGATACGGCATCAAGTGATTCGCAGCAAGGGATTGAAGATTCCCAAAATTTTGCTGTAGATACCGAGTGTTGTAAAGATGTTGCAAACTATGACTATGTTGTAGATACTGATAATGATGGTGTTGGTGATAATTGTGATAATGATGATGACAATGATGGTATTTTAGATACTGATGAATATCCTAGTTATAATCCTTTTGGGGACGAAGATGGGGATGAAATGCTTAATTATTTAGATACAACTGATAACGGAACAGGAACCGATGGTTCTCCTACTGATTATACAGACGATAATTCAGATGGCGTTCCAGATGTTTACGATATTGATAGTGACGGTATTCCAAATCATTTTGATTTAGACAGCGACGGCGATGGATGTCCAGATGCCTTAGAAGGAGGGCTGGGTATTCCAGCTAATAAATTGGTAACCTCTAGTATGCCGGGAGGTAATACAGGTCTTAGTTTTTCTGGAATTTCAGGAGTTAATCCTGTAATTAGAAATTTAGGAACTACAGTTGACGATGATGGAGTACCTATTATTGCCAATGGAGGGCAAGCTATTAACACATCGCAAGATAAAAACGTCTCAAATTGTACCGATTCAGATGATGATGGCGTAAATGATTATGAAGATTTAGATGATGACAATGATGGTATCTTAGATACTGATGAAGGGTATTCAGAGCCTTCAGATTGTATTGTTTGGAGCTTTAATAATGCAGCAAATCCTTATGAAGCAAATTCGGGTGCACACGGTAAGTCTATTTCTGATATAGTAGCAGGTGCTGGAGTTTCAATTAGTTCTCCAGGGGTTCACGGAATAAGTGCTGCCTTAAATATAGCTGATGTAAATGCTACCAACCTAAGTGAATCTAAATCACAAAATGAGTATGTAGAGTCTCAAATATCGGTGGGTGTAAATCCTTTTGTTGCAGATAAACTTCTTTTCAGAAGAACCCAAGCCGGATACACTTATTCTCTTGAAATATCAAATGATAATTTTGTAACAAGCACCGTACTCGTAGCAAATAAAGTTGTGCCACCAGGGGGTAACACAGGTATTTTTGATATCGTTACTGAAGATTTTTCAGATATAACGTTACAACCCAATACCATACATAAATTACGGGTTTATTTTTACAATGCAACCAGTACTTCTGGTACGTCAACTTCAACAGGTATTGATGATATACAATTCTGTGGATATACAATTTTAAATCAAGATACAGATGGCGATGGAACGCCAGATTATTTAGATTTAGACAGTGATGCTGATGGTTGTCCTGATGCATTAGAATCGGCATCAAGCTCTTACACCTATGATGATCTTAATAGTGATAATAGCATAAATACGATACTACATACTGTAAATAGTAATGGTATAGCTTCAGGAACATCGTATGCTATCGGAACATCAAGAGATAATACACAACAAGGACCGCAATGTGATTCTTGTAGCGCAGCAAGTACGTTGTTTGTTGATAGTGATGGCGACAGCATTGGTGACTATTGTGATTTAGATGATGATAATGATGGTATCTTAGATACTGACGAATGTACGCAAACCAATATTCCATTGAATAATGTTGCTACTGGAGGAAATGCTATCGGTGCTAACGATAGCAATTGGATGGTAGAATGGACACCTTATTCAAATTATGCCACTCCAATGATTAATGGCTCACAAAATGCTATTCAATCAGGTAATTTATATCCTAGCCTTTGGGTTACTACAGATGATTGGATTAGCTTTGATTTTACGAGCTTAGGTGCACCTAACGCCTTAGGAGATCACAAGGATGCTGATTTAGATAATACCATTAATGAATCAACAGTAGTAAACGGCCTTACATCAGATAATGTACGTTTAAAATATTCAAATAGTGCTATCAATATTCCAGTTAACTTTAATGAACAAAATTTGAGTGTCACGCTTACTCTAGCAACAGATGATACTATTGTTGATGTATTGGTTAATGGAATCTCAAATGGAAGTTTTTCATCATCATTTTCAGCGGTTTCAGATATTACAATTACTAAAGGATGGCAAGCAGGTAGCAATACCATAACAATAGTAATAGATTCAAATCCGCATGTTGCTGGGCTTTATATCAGCGCAGCTACATTAAATGGCTATGTATGTTATGATACAGACAATGATGGTATTCCAAATCATTTAGATTTAGACAGTGATGGCGATGGTTGCCCAGATGCTATTGAAGGTGGTTCAACTGAAATTGCCTATAGTGATTTAATTACTTCCACTATGCCAGGAGGAAATACTGGTGCAGGATATAATGGCATTTCAACAACTACGATTCAGCAAAATTTAGGCACTACCGTTGAAGAAACAGATCCTACTAAATTGGGTGTCCCAATTAGTGTAGATGCAGGACAAGCTGTGGGTGATTCACAAAAAGGAAGTACTGATACTGAATGTTGTAAAGATGTTACTAACTATACTGGTTTAACAGATAGCGATAGTGATGGTATTGGTGATGGCTGTGATTTAGACGATGATAATGATGGTATTTTAGATACTGATGAGGGGTATGCAGAGTCTTTAGATTGTATTGTTTGGAATTTTAACGATGCGGCAGATCCTTATGCAGCAGATTCTGGTGCCAATGGTAAGGTTATTTCAGATATAGCAGCAGGTACTGGTGTTTCAATTAGTTATCCAGGAGTTCACGGAATAAATAGCGCTTTAAATGTAAATGATTTAAATGCTACAAACCTGAGCGAATCTAAATCACAAAATGAGTATATAGAGTCTCAAATATCAGTTGGTACATATCCCTTTGTTACAGATAAAATTAGCTTTAGAAGAACGCAGGCAGGATTTACGTATGCTTTAGAAATATCAAAAGACAATTTTATAACTAGCACGGTGTTAGCAGCAAATAAAGTTGTGCCACCAGGAGGTAATACAGCTATTTTTGATACCGTTAATGAAGATTTATCTTCCATAAAACTACAGCCGAATACAATTTATACATTGCGTTTCTACCTTTATAATGCAACCAGCACTTCAGGTACGGCAACTTCAACAGGTATTGATGATATTCATTTCTGTGGATATTCAATTTTACATCAAGATGTTGATGGCGATGGAATACCAAACCATTTAGACTTAGATAGTGATGGCGATGGTTGTCCTGATGCTATAGAAGCTGGCTCCACTGAAATAGCCTATGCGAGCTTGATCGATTCTAGTATGCCAGGAGGAAACACAGGTTTAACTTATTATGGAATTGCTACAATAGGTGTACAACAAAATTTAGGAAATGTTGTAGAAAAAATAGACCCTGCTAAATTAGGTATTCCAATTATTGTAGATACGGGCCAAACTGTTGGTGATTCACAAACAGGAAGTACGGATACCGAATGCTGTAAAGATGCAGGAAATTATACGTATATAAATGATAATGATGGTGATAATATTGGAGATGATTGTGATTTAGACGATGATAATGATGGTATTTTAGATGTTGATGAGCAAGATAATTGTATTGCAGTAAGTTTTGATAATAGTAATATTCAAGGCTCAGCTGTTATCGGTACTCCAGCGACAACAACACTTTCTAATGGAGAAATATTAACACCAACAATAGCGTTATCTCATCCTGAATTAGCTGCTTCATCTAATTTTAATGGCTATGCTTCAGGAGTGGTGAGCACTGACTATACAACTACAAACGAAGGCAATACCGCAAATTACTTTCAAGTAATTTATACTTTTGATAAACCTGTAAAAGTACAATTGAGTTATCCTGGAACTTCAGCATTAGGTACACACGGGTCTTCCGATGTGTTTAAGCTGATTGTTCCAACGGGTAGTTTTGATGTTTATAACCCCGGTAACAATAGTATAAACATACGAGAAAACACAGGGCCAACAATAACATTTACACCAAATAGTGGTGCAGGAAATATTGAGTTGCCTGTCGAAAAAACAGGTTATACCGTAACATCTACACACGCAGTTACTACAGCTATACTTAGATTTTCAAATTTAGAGGAGTTCGATGTAAATTCAATGAGTATAAAACTTTCTGTTATTTGTAATCCAGAAATAGATACTGATGGAGATAGTATTCCTGATTATTTAGATTTAGATAGCGATGGTGATGGTTGCCCCGATGCCATAGAAGGTGGGTCAACAGCAATTGCCTATGGTGATTTAAGTACATCAAGTCTGCCTGGCGGAAACTCGGGAGTAAATTACAATGGAATTTCAAAAACAGGTGTACAGCAAAATCTTGGTGTTTCAGTAAATAGTGATGGAATACCAATAAGTGCAGGAGTAGGACAAGATGTAGGTAATTCAACAATTGGAAGTACAGATACTGAATGTTGTACAGATGCTGGTAATTATGGATACATAGTTGATAGTGATGGAGATAATATTGGAGACGATTGCGATTTAGATGATGATAATGATGGTATTTTAGATGAGAATGAAACCAGTACCGATAATATTGCCTTATCAGGTACTACATCTCAATCTACAACGCCTTGGCTTGCCTATAAAGCTATTGATGGAGATTTAACTAATTTCTCTCATACAGAAGCTTTAGATAATCAATGGTGGGGAATAGATTTAGGTAGTGTAGAATATATTAGTGCTATCAATGTGTACAATAGAAGTAGTTGTTGTCAATATAGACTAAAAGATTATCATATTTTTGTTTCAGATGTACCCTTTACGTCTAAAGATGTCACCGCAACGCAGAACCAGCCTGGCGTATTAGATATACATGAAACTTCGCAAGCAGGCTTCCCTACAACACGGGCTGTCAATAGATCGGGTAGATATATTAGAATACAACAATCTGGTTTTGGAGTTCTAAGTCTTGGTGAGGTGCAAATTTTAAGTAAGCAGGATACTGACAGAGATGGAATTCCAAATCATTTAGATCTAGATAGTGATGGTGATGGTTGCTCTGATGCAGATGAAGCGTATAACGATAAAAGTGCAGATGGCGATGATACTGGTATTTATGGAATAGACACCCCTACATTGTCTAATGCTCAAGTAAATACGAATGGTTTAGTGATTTCAGCTGGTGTTAATGCAACAAATGATGCATATACAACGATACCATCAAAAACGGAATCAGGTTTAAACACCTTCAAAGAGGGAATGGATGTTTCTATAGATACTGTTCCAACCGATAAAGAAGTATGTAAAGGAGAAAATGTTACTTTCGAGGCTGTAGCTTCTGCAACCGCTGTATCAGGCAATACTCCTACGGCAACAGCCAGTACAAATGTGAATTACCAGTGGTCTTTTAAAACTGCTGGAGGCACAGAATACACCAATATTTCGGGAGAATCTGGAGTTGCCGCAAGTGGTGAAACCGTTTCTTTAGAATTGACAAATGTTACTAGTAGTATGAATGGCAACATTTATAAAGTGACTTTTACAAATGAAGGTAATATTTGTGGTGAAGAGGCAGAAGCTACATTAACAGTAAATACTGTAACGGCAGAAGCAGGAGCAACAGCCGAACTGACTTGTAGTATAATGACGCTCACATTAAATGGTTCGGGCACAGGACAAGGTACTTTAGATTATGTATGGACAACTGCTGATGGTACCATAGATAGTGGGGCAAATACGGTCACGCCAATAATTAGCGCTCCTGGCACCTACACCTTAACAGTAACAGATGACGATAACGGTTGTACAGCAACTGATACGGTAGTGATTACGCAAGATATTACTGCCCCAACGGTAGAAGCAGGAGCAACGGCCGAATTGACTTGTAGTATAACCACGCTTACGTTAAATGGTTCTGGCAGTACAGGTCAAGGCACCTTAGATTATGCCTGGACAACAGCTGATGGCACCATAGATAGTGGGGCAGACACGGCCACGCCAACCATCAGTGCCCCTGGTACCTACACCTTAACCGTAACAGATGATGATAACGGTTGTACAGCAACGGATACGGTAGTGATTACGCAAGATATTACTGCCCCAACGGCAGAAGCAGGAGCAACAGCCGAACTGACTTGTAGTACAACCACGCTTACGTTAAATGGTTCTGGCAGTACAGGTCAAGGCACCTTAGAATATTTATGGACAACAGCTGATGGTACAATTGATAGTGATGAAGACAGTGCCACGCCAACCATCAGCGCTCCTGGCACCTATACCTTAACCGTAACGGATGACGATAACGGTTGTACAGCAACGGATACGGTAGTGATTACGCAAGATATTACTGCCCCAACGGCAGATGCAGGCACAACAGCCGAACTGACTTGTAGTACAACCACACTTATGTTAAATGGTTCAGGCACCGGACAAGGCACCTTAGAATATTTATGGACAACAGCTGATGGTACAATTGATAGTGATGAAGACAGTGCCACACCAACCATCAGTGCCCCTGGCACCTATACCTTAACCGTAACAGATGATGATAACGGTTGTACAGCAACGGATACGGTAGTGATTACGCAAGATATTACTGCTCCAACTGCAGAAGCAGGCACAACGGCCGAATTGACTTGTAGTATAACCACGCTTACGTTAAATGGTTCAGGCACAGGACAAGGCACCTTAGAATATTTATGGACAACAGCTGATGGTACAATTGATAGTGATGAAGACAGTGCCACACCAACCATCAGTGCCCCTGGCACCTATACCTTAACCGTAACGGATGACGATAACGGTTGTACAGCAACGGATACGGTAGTGATTACGCAAGATATTACTGCTCCAACGGCAGAAGCAGGAGCAACAGCCGAACTGACTTGTGGTACAACCACGCTTACGTTAAATGGTACTGGCAGCACAGGTCAAGGCACCTTAGAATATTTATGGACAACAGCTGATGGTACAATTGATAGAGATGAAGACAGTGCCACACCAACCATCAGTGCCCCTGGCACCTACACCTTAACCGTAACAGATGATGATAACGGTTGTACAGCAACGGATACGGTAGTGATTACGCAAGATATTACTGCCCCAACAGCAGAAGCAGGAGCAACGGCCGAACTGACTTGTAGTATAACCACGCTTATGTTAAATGGTTCTGGCAGTACAGGACAAGGCACCTTAGATTATGCCTGGACAACAGCTGATGGCACCATAGATAGTGGGGCAGACACGGCCACGCCAACCATCAGTGCCCCTGGTACCTACACCTTAACCGTAACAGATGATGATAATGATTGTACAGCAACGGATACGGTAGTGATTACGCAAGATATTACTGCCCCAACGGCAGAAGCAGGAGCAACAGCCGAATTGACTTGTAGTACAATCACGCTTACGTTAAATGGTTCTGGCAGCACAGGTCAAGGCACCTTAGAATATTTATGGACAACAGCTGATGGTACAATTGATAGAGATGAAGACAGTGCCACGCCAACCATCAGTGCTCCTGGCACCTATACCTTAACCGTAACGGATGACGATAACGGTTGTACAGCAACGGATACGGTAGTGATTACGCAAGATATTACTGCCCCAACGGCAGATGCAGGCACAACAGCCGAACTGACTTGTAGTACAACCACACTTATGTTAAATGGTTCAGGCACAGGACAAGGCACACTAAGCTATGCATGGGCAGCTACGGGTGGAGGTGTTATAGCTAGTGGTGCAAACACTGCCACGCCGACCATCAGTGCTCAGGGTACATATACCCTAACCGTAACAGATGATGATAACGGTTGTACAGCAACGGATACGGTAGTGATTACGCAAGATATTACTGCTCCAACGGCAGAAGCAGGAGCAACAGCCGAACTGACTTGTGGTACAACCACGCTTACGTTAAATGGTTCAGGCACAGGACAAGGCACCTTAGAATATTTATGGACAACAGCTGATGGTACAATTGATAGAGATGAAGACAGTGCCACACCAACCATCAGTGCCCCTGGCACCTACACCTTAACCGTAACAGATGATGATAACGGTTGTACAGCAACGGATACGGTAGTGATTACGCAAGATATTACTGCCCCAACAGCAGAAGCAGGAGCAACGGCCGAACTGACTTGTAGTACAACCACGCTTATGTTAAATGGTTCTGGCACCGGACAAGGCACCTTAGAATATTTATGGACAACAGCTGATGGTACAATTGATAGTGATGAAGACAGTGCCACGCCAACCATCAGTGCTCCTGGCACTTATATATTAACAGTAACAGATGATGATAACGGTTGTACAGCAACAGATACGGTAGTGATTACGCAAGATATTACTGCCCCAACGGCAGAAGCAGGTACAACAGCCGAACTGACTTGTAGTACAACCACACTTATGTTAAATGGTTCAGGCACAGGACAAGGGACACTAAGCTATGCATGGGCAGCTACGGGTGGAGGTGTTATAGCCAGTGGTGTAAATAGTGCCACACCAACCATCAGTGCTCCAGGTACGTATACCTTAACCGTAACAGATGATGATAACGGTTGTACAGCAACGGATACGGTAGTGATTACGCAAGATATTACTGCCCCAACGGCAGAAGCGGGAGCAACAGCCGAACTGACTTGTGGTACAATCACACTTATGTTAAATGGTTCAGGCACAGGACAAGGGACACTAAGCTATGCATGGGTACCTACGGATGGAGGTGTTATAGCTAGTGGTGCAAACACAGCCACACCAACCATCAGCGCTCCGGGTACATATACCCTAACCGTAACAGATGATGATAACGGTTGTAAAGCAACGGATACGGTAGTGATTACGCAAGATATTACTGCCCCAACGGCAGAAGCAGGAGCAACAGCCGAACTGACTTGTGGTACAACCACACTTATGTTAAATGGTTCAGGCACAGGACAAGGGACACTAAGCTATGCATGGGCATCTACGGATGGAGGTGTTATAGCCAGTGGTGCAAACACTGCCACGCCGACCATCAGTGCTCCGGGTACATATACCCTAACCGTAACAGATGATGATAACGGTTGTAAAGCAACGGATACGGTAGTGATTACGCAAGATGCTGCTGCCCCAACAGCAGAAGCAGGAGCAACGGCCGAACTGACTTGTAGTACAACCACGCTTATGTTAAATGGTTCTGGCACGGGACAAGGCACCTTAGAATATTTATGGACAACAGCTGATGGTACAATTGATAGTGATGAAGACAGTGCCACGCCAACCATCAGCGCTCCTGGCACCTATACCTTAACAGTAACAGATGATGATAACGGTTGTACAGCAACAGATACGGTAGTGATTACGCAAGATATTACTGCCCCAACGGCAGAAGCAGGTACAACAGCCGAACTGACTTGTAGTACAACCACACTTATGTTAAATGGTTCAGGCACAGGACAAGGGACACTAAGCTATGCATGGGCAGCTACGGGTGGAGGTGTTATAGCCAGTGGTGTAAACAGTGCCACACCAACCATCAGCGCTCCGGGTACGTATACCTTAACCGTAACAGATGATGATAACGGTTGTACAGCAACAGATACGGTAGTGATTACGCAAGATATTACTGTCCCAACGGCAGAAGCGGGAGCAACAGCCGAACTGACTTGTGGTACAACCACACTTATGTTAAATGGTTCAGGCACAGGACAAGGGACACTAAGCTATGCATGGGCATCTACGGATGGAGGTGTTATAGCTAGTGGTGCAAACACAGCCACACCAACCATTAGTGCTCCGGGTACGTATACCCTAACCGTAACAGATGATGATAACGGTTGTAAAGCAACAGATACGGTAGTGATTACGCAAGATATTACTGCCCCAATGGCAGAAGCAGGAGCAACAGCCGAACTGACTTGTGGTACAACCACACTTATGTTAAATGGTTCAGGCACAGGACAAGGGACACTAAGCTATGCATGGGCAGCTACGGGTGGAGGTGTTATAGCCAGTGGAGCAAATACAGCCACACCAACCATCAGCGCTCCGGGCACCTATACCTTAACCGTAACAGATGATGATAACGGTTGTAAAGCAACGGATACGGTAGTGATTACGCAAGATGTTACTGCCCCAACAGCAGAAGCAGGAGCAACGGCCGAACTGACTTGTAGTACAACCACACTTATGTTAAATGGTTCTGGCACGGGACAAGGCACCTTAGAATATTTATGGACAACAGCTGATGGTACAATTGATAGTGATGAAGACAGTGCCACGCCAACCATCAGCGCTCCTGGCACCTATACCTTAACCGTAACAGATGATGATAACGGTTGTACAGCAACAGATACGGTAGTGATTACGCAAGATATTACTGCCCCAACGGCAGAAGCAGGTACAACAGCCGAACTGACTTGTAGTACAACCACACTTATGTTAAATGGTTCAGGCAGCACAGGGCAGGGTACACTAAGCTATGCATGGGCAGCTACGGATGGAGGTGTTATATCCAGTGGTGCAAACACAGCCACACCAACCATCAGCGCTCCGGGCACCTATACCTTAACCGTAACAGATGATGATAACGGTTGTAAAGCAACGGATACGGTAGTGATTACGCAAGATATTACTGCCCCAACGGCAGAAGCAGGAGCAACAGCCGAACTGACTTGTAGTATAACCACGCTTATGTTAAATGGTTCAGGCACCGGACAAGGCACCTTAGAATATGAATGGGTAGCTACGAATGGAGGTGTTATAGCCAGTGGTGCAGACAGTGCCACACCAATAATCAGTGCTCCGGGTACGTATACCCTAACCGTAACAGATGATGATAACGGTTGTAAAGCAACGGATACGGTAGTGATTACGCAAGATATTACTGCCCCAACGGCAGAAGCAGGAGCAACAGCCGAACTGACTTGTAGTATAACCACGCTTATGTTAAATGGTTCAGGCACCGGACAAGGCACCTTAGAATATGCATGGGCAGCTACGGGTGGAGGTGTTATAGATAGTGGAGCAAACACAGCCACACCAACCATCAGTGCTCCGGGTACGTATACTCTTACTGTAACAGATGATGATAACGGTTGTAAAGCAACGGATACGGTAGTGATTACGCAAGATGTTACTGCCCCAACAGCAGAAGCAGGAGCAACGGCCGAACTGACTTGTAGTACAACCACACTTATGTTAAATGGTTCAGGCACAGGACAAGGCACCTTAGAATATTTATGGACAACAGCTGATGGTACAATTGATAGTGATGAAGACAGTGCCACGCCAACCATCAGTGCTCCTGGTACCTATACGTTAACAGTAACAGATGATGATAACGGTTGTACAGCAACGGATACAGTGGTGATTACGCAAGATATAATAGCGCCGACAGTTGAGGCTGGAGAGGGTTTCACCAAAACGTGTTTAAATAATCCAACAGGTAAACAAATAGGAATGATAGCTGTGGGTAATATCACATATTCATGGAGTCCAGCACAAGGATTGAGTGCAACTAATATTGCAAATCCAAATGCAAATCCAATTAATACAACTACTTATACGTTAACAGCAACAAATCCAAATACAGGGTGTACTGCTACTGATACGATAACAGTAATAATAGATAGGTCTGATTGTGATGATGATGGAGATGGTGTTTCTAATGGTCAAGAAATTATCGATAATACCAGTCCATCAGATGGTTGTGATTATAATCCAAATAGTCAAGTATTAGCAAATACCAGTGTTGACTGGAATGCTACAGATTGTGATGGTGATGGCTTAACAAATTCAGAAGAAGTTGCTATTGGTACCGATTTGCATAATCCTGATACTGATGGTGATGGATTTACTGATGGTGAAGAGGTTAACAATATAGATGATCCAAACACTGTTGCAATACCGAACGGAACATCTGATCCATTAAATTCTTGTGATCCAGATAATTCAAGAGCGGAATGTGATCTTGATGGCGATGGCTTAACCAATTCTGAAGAAGCATTGATTGGAACTGATCCTGAAAATCCAGATACTGATGGCGATGGTTTAACTGATGGAGAAGAAGTTAATAATATAGATGATCCAAATACAACATTAATACCGAACGGTACTTCTAGTCCAACCAATGCTTGTGACCCTGATAATTCAGGCGCAGATTGTGATATTGATGGAGATGGAGTTAGTGATGGTCAAGAAATTATAGATGGAACGAATTTAAGAAACCCTTGTGACTATGACCCATCTAGTCAAATTATTGCAAATGTAAGTGCTGAATGGCTAGCCTTAGATTGTGATCATGACGGAGTAAGTAATGGTCAAGAAGCTATGGATAACACAGATCCTTTGGATGCATGTGATTTTGTATTAGCTCATCAAGATTCTCAACCAGATGAAGATTGGAATAATTTAGATTGCGATGGTGATGGAGTATTGAATGGTCAGGAGGCAATGGATAATACCAACCCCATTAATGCATGTAACTGGTTAGTAGGACATCAGGATAGTAATCCAAGTGCTGAATGGCTAGCCTTAGATTGTGATTCTGATGGGGTATCGAATGGAGAGGAGTCAGAAATAGGTACCGATCTTAAGAACCCTGATACAGATGGAGATGGCTTTACCGATGGCGAAGAAATGTATAATATTGATGATCCAAGCACCGATGCAATACCAAACAGCATATCAAATCCAAAAGACTCATGTGATCCAGATAGTTCAGCAGATCATTGTAATGTTAATGGGGATACAGATGGTGATGGTGTAACCAATGGGGAAGAAATTATAAATGGCACCGACCCCCTTGATGGTTGTGATTATGCTGAATTAAGCCAAGATATTGAGCGAGTAAGTGAATCATGGAATGCTGCCGATTGTGATGGAGACGGATTGACAAACGGTGAAGAGACCACAATAGGAACTGATCCTACCAATGCTGATACAGATGGAGATGGTATTAGTGACTACGAAGAAGTGATTGTTGGTACTGATCCTTTAGATGCCTGTAGTTCTATAGGTGGTGCACCACCATCAGGAGTAGTGTGTGATATAGAAATTATTAATGATTTGGTTTCTCCAGACACAGAAAGAGGTGTTTTCTATATTCGCTATATTGAGTTGTATCCTGAGAATACGGTAAGAATATATAATAGATGGGGTGTTTTGGTATACGAAACCGAAGGATATGATAATAAAACCAATGCCTTTTCAGGTATTTCTACTGGTAGAGCAGTAATTAAGCGAGAAGATAGATTACCCGCAGGCGTATATTATTACGTAATATACTATGTTAACAAAGAAGGTTTGGGTAGATCAAAAATTGGTTATCTCTATGTAGAGCGATAATTTTTGAGAATCAATTTTATGTTAAAGCTGGTATTTTATATCACTTTAATTAGTTTCGAGATCTCAAAATTTGAAGGGCTAACTAAGCATATTAATCACTTATAAGGAAATCAAATCATGTGTAAATAATGATTTGATTTCTTTTTTTTATAGGGGTACTACATTCAAGGAAACTACTTTTGTTCTTTATTATACCTTCGTCTACAAAATATGACTAGTTGGGCAAATTTTAAATGTAATTTATTATATGAAAGAAGACGAGAGGCTATGTCAAAAACGGGTTATTTCTATGTAAATCGATAGTTTGTTGGGTTGCCTTAGGTTGTATTGAATTACTGCGCTTAATAAGATCTTAAAAACTGATTTTTTTTAGAATAATAGTGGGTTTAGACAACGTCATTTTTGCGCTGTAAAGGATCGAAATTCTTGTAAATTAAGGCTTCAAATACGCATCAAACATCACGTTTATATACTTTGACAGGGTTCAAGCAAGGGCTGACAACATTTTTTTTAATGCTGTTGTGATCTATTTTATTTTTATCAATGTGGAAGGAAGCGAGTTTAACCAAAACTAATTTTTGTCGTTGTTTTTGATTTCCATTTAACCAAAGTTATAGTTCCCCTTAAACTGAAATGAAAACCTTTATTTGTCCCTTTACAAATTTATTTGTCTCTAAGCTGTTTTTGGTTAAAGCTATCGTGCTATTTTTTTTTATGTCTATATACGGCGTTATATATGCTGATACGGGAAGCAACCAAAATTCTTCAATAACCGATTCAATTTCTGAATATTTTTTTATTGACAGTACGCTATCAAGCAAAGAAGAGTTGCTAGTGAATATAGAAACAAATCAACCAAAAACTATATTTCATCTATTTTCACATGGTCGTGAGGGGGAGTTGTTTATAAATGGTAAATGGTTAAAGGCTCAAGAAATAGCTTCTTTTTTAAGAAAAGAAATGCAGCTTCAAACATCAATGTTTAAAGCTATTAATATTTATGGTTGTGAGTTTGCTAAAGGGAAAAAAGGAAAGCAAGCGATACAATATTTAGAAAAGTATCTGGAGCTTCAAGTAAACGCTTCAACAAATATTACGGGCGCTAGTGGTGATTGGAATTTAGAAATTGGAAATTATGTAGTTCGTGGTATGCATGAATATAAATACAGTTTGCAATGTGCTAATTTTGGAACGGCTTATTCTAAAGATTATGATTGCGATGGCATAGTTAATTCGTATGATTTAGATGATGATAATGATGGTATTTTAGATGAGGATGAAGGTCGTGTATCAGCGGCATTGGGAGCCACTGCGGGTCGACTTACTGCAACTAATGGAGGAGCATTACCTGTAACACAAACGTTTACGGCATCTGGTGGTGGCTCTGTTACATCAATAATTACCTCTGATAATCAGAATAGACTGAATGCGAATCCAACATCAACGAAACCTCAAATTCAGCGATATGGTACTCCCGAAGGTTATGTAATTACTGACCACCCTTCTTATGGACCTAATGGGAATCTAGATGATTGGTTAGATTTTGCTTTTAGTAAACCTGTTACTGAAATTACAATTAACGGATCGGCTTTGAGTTCTGGTGAGCAATTTGAGCTTTGGGTTAATGATCAAAGACATACATTTAATACTGCTGATTTTACTTCTGGATCAAACCTTCGCTCATCAAATGGTTTGGCAGTTGTAGGTGGTAGTAGTTCTGGTAGTTTTTCTTATGTTGTAAAGTTTCCAGAAGGTATTAATTCCCTTAGGCTATTAAATAACGTTACTAATACTGGTTCAAATCCGAATGGAGCTAACTATGATGTCAGAATTACTGGCAAAATTCTTGGTGCTGATATAGACACCGATAACGACGGTATTGTTGATCGTTTTGATCTTGATAGTGATGGAGACGGTTGTCCTGATGCCGTAGAAGGTGGGGGTAGTTTCAATTATACAACTATAGTGACATCCAGTTTGCCAGGAGGAAACTCGGGATCAAATTATGATGGAACTGCTACGATGGGAGTACAAGAAAATTTAGGATATAACGTAGAAGAAAATGATAATAGCAAAATGGGTATTCCACTCAGTGCAGGATCAGGTCAAACTATTGGAGACTCAAAAAATAAGGCAAACTCAATTTGTTGTCCTGATGCTCATAATTATCCAGCGGTAACTGATAGCGATAATGACGGTATTGGTGATGATTGCGATTTAGATGATGACAATGATGGTATACTAGATTTGAATGAAGAGTGTAGAGGCTTTATTTCACAAAATACAGATGGTTCTTGGATAGGGAAATCAACCAGTACGATTGATGTTACTCGACCTAATGTTAATTCTTATGGATCTTACACCTTTAACAATGGCCAAACAGGATATTATATTGGTTCTAGAGGAGGCGATTTGGCAGTTCCTTTTAATGGCCCAACAGAATATTTAGTTACATTTTCACCTGCTGTTCCAGCAAATGAAATAGCATTTTACATACGCGATTACGATTATAATGCATCTTACTATAAAGGTCATTTTGAAGTAAGTATTAATGGAGGTATCCCCGCAGGGAATACATTTGTAGCTCCATCGGATATAATTTATTCTGCAACACGTCCGGCAATGAAGTATGATGCTTCAAGTAGTGAAATACTTCAAGTAGGTAACGCTCAAGACCAAAATCTTATGATTGCTGGTGTAGGCACAACCCTAATTACCGAATTAAAAATTAAAGCTGTAGACTTAAGACCAGGAGATACCATTATATATTCATTATTAGGCAGCAGTTATTGCGATGATGATAATGATGGTATTCCAAACAGATTAGATTTAGATAGTGATGGTGATGGTTGTCCTGATACGGTTGAAGGAGGAGGAACTTATGCCTATGCTGATTTAACACCAGCACCTACTTTAGCTGGAGGTAATAGTGGCCCCAATTATGGCGGTGTAGCTGTACAAGTACAACAAAATTTAGGAAGTTCATCAAATTTAAATGGTACACCAGATTTAGATGGCAATACCGCAACAAATGACTCCCAACAAACCGTAGGAGATGCACAAAATTTTAATGTAGATACCGAGTGTTGTACTGACGCAATAAACTACGCCTATGTTATAGATACTGATAATGATAATATAGGAGATAAATGTGATTTAGATGATGATAATGATGGTATTTTAGATTTAGCTGAGGACTGCCGTGGTTATATATCTCAAAACACCGATGGTAATTGGATCGGTGCTTCATCAAGTATTATTGATGTAGAATTTTCACACCCATCGGCAACAACGACCTATACTGCTGCTGATACGTTCACCGATGGTCAAGTAGGCTATTATATTAATTCAGGAGATAGAGGAGCAGAACCTGCTGTTACCAAAACAGGAGTATTTGAATATAAGGTTACTTTTACGCCAGGTGTCCCTGCCAATGAAATTGCTTTTCATGTTCGTGATTTTGATTACTTATCTTCACCAGGAGGTTCTTTTGACGTTACTATAAATGGAGGCACGCCTGCAGGTAATTTATTTGAAAGTGTACCAGGTATTACGTATGTATCTGGGAGACCGCCTATGAATTACGATGCATCAACAAGTAAAATTGATCCACAACCCGGAGCTATCGATAACCAAGAGATAATTATTCAAGGAGTAAGTACTATGATAATTACAGAGTTTGTAGTTACAACCAATATGATAAACTCAGGTGACTGGATTGGGTACTCTTTGTTAGGAAGTAACTTTTGTGATACAGATAACGATGGTCTTTTAGATGTGTATGACCTTGACAGCGACGGGGATGGTTGCCCTGATGCTATAGAAGGTGGGTCAACGTCAATTGCGTATTCTAATTTAGCAACATCAACACTACCTGGCGGAAACTCAGGAACAGATTATAATGGATTAGTTACAACCGGCGTACAGCAAAACTTAGGAACTACGGTAAATAGTGATGGTATTCCAACAGTTTCAGGAACAGGACAAACTATAGGAGACTCACAAAAAGGAAGTTTAGATACCGAATGTTGTAGTGATGCTAATAATTATTCATTTGTTACTGATACCGATGACGATGGCGTAGGTGATGCTTGTGATTTAGATAGTGATAACGATGGGATATTGGATGAAGTTGAAAGCCCTTGTTATATCTATGGAAAAACTACGGTCGATTTGGAGGAAGGAACCATTTCAACGACCGGAGCAACAAATGCTTTGTCTTCTAATACAAATTATATTGCTATGCAATCTCCTTCGGGTTCACCCTCACCCGATGCACCAAATGTTTTTGTAAATGGATATGATACTGGTAATGGAGATAGTTTTTTAACCTATACCTATAATACACCTAAAAAGATATTTGTAGGTGAGGGTGGAAAATTAAAAATGAGTTATTATTATTTCGCTAGAGCCGGAGGCGCAACAGCTGCGGGAAGTTATAATTCTAACCCTACAATAGAATTAAATACAACTACAGCTACATATACCGGTTCTTTTACATTTACAAATGCTCATAAAACAGCACTTGGTGCAGGGAATTGGGTTTTAGTAGAATATACTATAGATGGACCACCCAATACTTTATTGGAGATTACTAATTTTAAAATTAAAACAGAGGCAATTAAAGGTGCCGCAAGTGGTAGTTTTAACCCTTCAACTACAGAAACTTATGGGGTTTCTTTTATTAATTTTGAGTTTTGTGATGCTATTTCAGACACAGATAATGATGGAATTTTAAACCACTTAGATTTAGACAGCGATGGCGATGGTTGTCCAGATGCCATAGAAGGCGGAGCAACAGACATAGCTTATGCAAATTTAGTAACATCAAGTTTACCTAGTGGAAACACAGGTGCTAATTATAATGGTATTTCTTCAACAGGCGTAGAGCAAAACTTAGGAACGGCTGTCAATAGCGATGGTATTCCAACAGTTTCAGGAACAGGACAAACTATAGGAGACTCACAAAAAGGAAGTTTAGATACCGAATGTTGTAGTGATGCTAATAATTATTCATTTGTTACTGATACCGATGACGATGGCGTAGGTGATGCTTGTGATTTAGATAGTGATAACGATGGTATTTTAGATGTAGATGAAAGAGCTTGTAAAACAACTGTAACAGCAGTTATTGGTGGTATTGAAGTTTACGATGGAGGCGTTTTAAACCCTTTTAATTCGACGTTTTGGCATGATGGTATGACAGTCAAT
>CANMFQ010000030.1 GCA_947497145.1 uncultured Flavobacteriaceae bacterium | reverse complement strand
AAAATTTGGTACTGATTCACAGGCTGTTTCAATTAGAGTACTACTTTTTTTTCATAATTTTAGGGTTTAAGATTATTTCTATCCTAAAGGTCGTGAAGAATTCTTAAATACAAGAATCAAGCTACCTTTAGGTTTAGTTCAACTAAGCCTCCATGTGCTCGATACACCAAAACATGACGGCGGTGTTAACTGAACCAGCAACTTTGCCGATACTATGGAGATTGCGATGCGACGAGCCTTATTCAGTTACCTTGGGGGCATAACTCTTTCAAAACAACGAAAATGTACACCCATGTAGGACTTTAATGAATACTGTACTGATACAGAACAACATAAACTACAAAAAAGTGTATTCCGCTCCAATAGACACTTCCATGACCATAAGGTATTTGGCTACATTAAACCTAAGAAGTTTTACCAATGCCTATAGATTTCTTAAATTTGGCAAAGACGTAATTTGTTTTTCAATCATTACAAGAGTTAAACAGAAAGCATCAGCGGTTTATACTATCCAAACATTAAAACAATATTAATTTGAATCAAGTATTAGAATTTTTCACGCAAATAAGCTGGTGGGTATGGCTACTGGTTATTCTTTTGGTTGTTGCTATTCGCGATATTTTCATACAAAAATCACATACCATCTCGCACAACTACCCTATTGTGGGGCATTTGCGGTATTGGCTAGAAAGTATAGGTCCCGAAATGCGACAGTATTTTGTTGCTAATAACCGTGAGGAGCTACCCTTTAATCGTATTGAAAGAGGTTGGATTTATGCTTCGGCAAAAAAAGAAAATAACTACGAGGGTTTTGGTACAGACCGTGATATTTATGCGCATCAGCATATTTTTGTAAAAAACCAAATGATGGCGTTTCAACCTCCTGAAGCGCATCCAAATAATCATCACAAAGATTTTATTCCATGTGCAAAGGTAATGGGCGCATACAATAAACGTAAAAAACCGTACCGTCCGGCATCGGTTATTAACGTTTCTGCTATGAGCTTTGGTTCGCTTTCAGCAGCCGCTGTAGAGGCTATGAATAAAGGTGTAGCCAAAGCAAATGCCTATCATAATACCGGTGAAGGTGGTTTGTCTTCCTATCACAAACAAGGAGGCGATGTCATCTTTCATTTTGGCACAGGGTATTTTGGGGTACGTTCTGCGGATGGTAATTTATCCATAGAAAAACTGGTACAACTTGTACAAGACAACCCTTGCATAAAGGCTATAGAGATTAAATTATCACAAGGAGCCAAACCAGGAAAAGGGGGTGTGCTGCCAGGGGCAAAAATAACCCAAGAAATTGCTGAAATTAGAGGTGTTGAAGTAGGTAAAGATGTACTCTCGCCAGCGACACACAAAGCCTTTAGTAATGTTCATGAATTGATGCAATTAATTGAGACTATTGCAGAAGCTACTGGTTTACCTGTTGGACTAAAAGGGGCTATAGGAAAATTAAACCAATGGGAGGAATTGGCAGATATTATGGTTGAAACTGGCAAAGGCCCAGATTTTATTACTGTTGATGGTGGTGAAGGTGGTACTGGTGCAGCTCCCCCGTCATTTGCAGACCATGTTTCATTACCATGGGTTTACGGTTTTTCTGCCCTATATAAGGTGTTTCAGAAACGAAATCTTACGCACCGTATTGTTTTTGTAGGTAGTGGAAAACTAGGCTTTCCGGCAAAAGCTGCCATGGCATTTGCAATGGGTGTTGACTGTATTAATGTTGCCCGTGAAGCTATGATGAGTATTGGTTGCATACAAGCACAGGTTTGTCACACCAATAAATGTCCCGCAGGAATAGCAACGCAAAGTAAATGGCGACAAAGTGGTATTAATGTTCCCCTAAAATCAGAACGTTTGGCGCAGTATTTTAAAACTTTTCGAAAAGAATTTATAGAGATCACCCATGCTGCAGGCTATGAGCATCCTTGCCAGTTTTCCATGTATGACATACAAGTAAATGTAGATGACATCGATTTATCGCGAAACCTGCGCACTACTTATGGCTATAACAAAACAAAGGTTGATTTTGATGGAATGCAAAAATTATACGATTGTAAGTACTTAGGTGGCTAAGCATTTCATTGAATCAACCAAATACTATATTTTTGCGATTACACCGAACTAAAAAAACCAAAAAATTAAACGTACTAGATGAAAAAAATTATACTCCCCTTCCTTTTTATTCTTTGTTGTTCAACAGCCCTACAGGCGCAAAAAAAGAGTGACTTAATTTATGAAGTAGATATTTTAAAAAAGAAATTAGCGAAGGTAAAAGAAGCGTTATTTGAAGCTCAAAAGAATGAAAAAGTAGCCAAAATAGAAGCTGAATCTTTTAAGGCTCAAGTAACAGAGCTTCAAGATGCTAACACTTCTATGATGAAGAGTTTAACGAGCTTTACTGAGGTCTCAGCCAAAAATTCAGACAACATGAACAAAGCCATGGAAAGTCTGAAAGAAAAGGAACAACAACTAAAAGGCATTCATGAATTGCTCGCCAAAAATGACTCTACAGCGCTTATCGTATTAACCAATGCCAAACAAACCTTAGGGGAAGATGCTAAGATTGGCGTTTCTAATGGTATGGTAATTATTTCTTCAGATTTGCAAACCCTTTTTGGCAGTGATACGGGTACTACAATAAAAAAAGATGCAGAACCATGGGTGGAAAAAATTGGTCAAATTTTAATAGCCAACCCCGGTATGGCGGTCACTATTGAAGGACTTAGTATGACGGGTAATCTGGAGTTACCTGCTCAGCAAGCCGCTGCTATTAGTAGCGCCTTTCAAAAACTGTCAATTGCTCCTGAACGCATTACAGCTTTGGGCAAAGATGGTAATTTAAAAGAGGGTGTTGTCATAAAAATTCATCCAAAATACGATGAGTTTTATTTGAAGGTTAAAGAAAGTATGAAACAAGCTAAGTAATACAACCACTTAGTAACAAACAAAAACCACACGCATGTTGTGGTTTTTTGTTTGTTTACCCTAGATGGATTTATCCAATACCTGTCTTAAATCGCCCTTATAGCAGCGCCTATAGTATCTAAGCCAATGGCTTGGCAAACCCCTAATCGGTTTTGTTCTTTCATTTTTTTAAGATCCCAGGTGTGTACGTCATCTGCCAGTCCCCATAACTTTTCAAATTGTTTCACATAGGCGCTATCGTTTTCAGCAGAAGTAAATTCGGGGCTAAATTGATTATTAGCCTTGTTGCGCGTATTCCATAGTGCTGTTACGGTTTTTGTAATTGCAGGAGTAAGATTTACGCCCAGCAGCTTTTTAATCTCATCAGTACCTACATAGCGTAACAGAATACCACGTCCAGCAATATAATCATTACCATGTTGTGGTCCAAAACTAGATAAGCAAGGAGCTTCACGTACAATACCATCTACCTCAGCAACAAAAGCTGTTTGAATACCATTGCCTAGCATTTTGATAAGGGTTCGTATTTTATTTTCAAACTGCGCTGGCTTAAAATTAGGATCCAAATTCTTTTTTGCTATAAAATTGGCCAAGGGCTTTCTTATGGCAAGCATATCAACAAGGGCTGCTACTAGCATACCTTGATCTCCTGTCCAAACCCAACCTGGCGCCCATGGTGGGTGTATTTTTTCTTGGTAATTTGAACCTTCAAAAAATGCCATAGGTCGCTCTTGAACAAGTGCACCAGAGGGGGAGGTATTTTTTAAATATTCAAACTCATAAGAGGAAAACCAATCATCAAACCATTTCCACTGCCGATAAGCCATATCCAAGTATTTTTCATTATCCGAAATATTCTCAGCTAAGGTTAACCGGTAAATTCGCGAGGAAAGTAAAAACAACAATACATTGGTTACCGTATTTTTAACACCTCTACTTTGCCCGTTAGCATCACCATTGCGACAGCCATGTACAACAGGTATACCTGCATTTGAATGATCATAAGCCGTTTTCTTTTTATATTCCCAACATAAATCTGTAGATAATTTTAAATAGGTATCAGCAAGATCCTTTTCGCCTAATTTTAATAAATGCTTTCGTGCATTGAGTGCCATAAGTCCCCACCATCCAAAATCATCCGCCCATAATTCACCAGGGTTATAACTGTGAAAGAACGTTAGATTTTTGGCTAACATTTCTTTTACTTCTCGTTGCATTTTTTTAACTTTTTTGTGTTCTGGCCACTGTTGTTGTACAGCATCCATAAAAGTAAGGCAGGCATCAAAAGTGTTTCCACGCTTCCAAAAATCTTTAAAATCCCATACTTCTTTAAATCGATCAAAAGCTGCAAAAGCTTGCTCTTGTATTTGGGTTTCGTCAGAAAACATAGGGTTTTTAAAGGAAGTCAATGCTCCTGTACTACTAAGCAATAGGCTATAGCTACCAGTAGTTTTAATGAATTTTCTTCTTTTCATTTTGGTCTCATTTAGTTATTTTTAGTAGTATTTTGGTTCATAGGTATTACTGTTATTGAACTCATCTTGAGTTTTTTTACCTGCAAATTATGCTTCTGATTTTACTATGAGGTATCAAGTATTTGTTCAGATCATTTGTAAGGCTGCTTTCATATACCCCATAGCGTAAGCCATACCAGCATACCAAGGAGCATCACAGGTCATTTGCGGCGTATGGTCAGGAATTAAAACACCATCAAAATTATTTTTCTTTAGAATATTTAGTATTTTAAACATATCTATATCGCCTTCATCAACAAAAACTTCTTTATAGTTTGGCACTTTTCCCACAATATTTCTAAAATGTATATAGCTAATTTTCCCTTGCTTACTGTATTGGTCTGTAGCCTCGTATACATCACCCTCCGTCATTTCTGCAATAGAGCCTAAACAAAACTCTAGATTGTTTGCCGGGCTGGGATGTATGTCTATTAATTTTTGGTACATATCTGGTTGATATACTAGTCTTGGTGTGTTTCTAACATAAGGCAATGGAGGATCATCGGGGTGGGCAGCCATTTTTACTCCAGCCTCTTCTGCAACGGGTAAAATTTCATCAAGAAAATAATGTAAGCGTCGCCAAAGTTCATCGTGGTCAATTTTTGGTAAGGTACCTGCTGGAGCATCGTCATCGTATACCATGTTCCATACCATGCCATTAGGTATTGGCGTATCATCACCTCCATGCATACCAACAGAAATGGCTTCGCCCCTAGCATATGCCCCTTGATTTCTTGCCGATACGCCTGCCAAAGAAAAATTATAGCCAAATGTGGGTATACCTGCCTTGCCCACATTGCGTATCAATTGCTTTAAATCTGCCATTTGAGCGATCTTTTTAGGGCCATCTAGCAGAATATCATGCCAATGAGCAGGATCGAAATTCTCAATTGCCTCTAATTCTAGACCGTGGGCATTTATCTCTTTTTTAATAGCTAAAAGTTCATCTAAACTCCATATTTTATTATCACCTGCCTTTCCCCAGCCATCTTCTCCTCCTATGGGTTGATCGGCATTATCTTTATTATGACCAAAATAGTCGACTAAATGAATTACCAAATGTGTAGCACCACATTGTTTTGCAAACTTATAATGCTGCTCGTTGAGCATGTGCTTATACAGACCAAATCCTAGTTTCATTGTTTGTTTTTTTAGTTTATTTATTTTGTTTTCCTCTCCATATGTTAATCAAGCCAAGTAATATTTACTGGAGTTTTAACACACTTGACGCTTTTTTGCACTAACATGCCTGTTTCTTGGTTAATTTTAAAAACAACTATTGTATCTGAATCCTGATTTGCTACAATTAACCAATCTCCAGAAGAATGAATATTAAAATCACGCGGCGTATTTCCTAGTGTTGCTTGGAAACCGAGGCATGTTAAATTTTTATTTTTTTTATCTACACTAAAAATTGCTATGGTATCAGCGCCACGAATTGAAGCATATAAAAATTTTCCTGTTGGATGAAGTCTAATTGCTGCTGCACCAAAACTGCCTTTATAATTTGGAGGCAGGGCAGCTATCTTTTGCCTTTGCTTAAATACAGTAGCCTCTTTTTTTAGTACAAAAATGGTTGCTGTAAGTTCACTTAAAACAAATGCGTAAGTTTTACTAGCATCAAAAACCATATGCCGGGCACCTGCGCCAGATTCAATAGTTATATCTAATTTAGGAACGGCATTCCATGTTTTTGTACCGTTTTCTAATTGATAGGCATTGGCTTTATCCAAGCTTAAATCTACTAAAAACATATAGCCTTTTTTATAAGGACATACCATATGCATATGTGCTGCTTCTTGGCGCTCTTTATTAATTCCTTTACCTATATGCTGTATCATTTGGTGATGAGAAGCAATACAACCATTTTTTTGAATTGGGAATACCACGGCATTTCCAGACATATAGTTAGCTACAATTAAGTGGCCTTCAACAATTGCAAGGTGACAGGCATAATCTCCTTTCAATTTTTGTGCATTTATATAGGTAAGTCTTCCAGAAGTATCAATACTGTATGCAAACACCTTTGGGCTTAAGTGTTCCTCCATTTCTTCTAAAGCGTATAGATATTTTTTGTTTTCTGAAATTACAATATAACTTGGGTTTCGTTGTGCTACATAATACAGCAAATCTACTTGGCCAGTCTCCAAATTAAATGAAAAACAACCAATTCCTTGCCCTTTAGGCTTTTTAGCAGGAGTACCTTCTTGCGTATAACTTCCTATGTAAAATGTACTTTTCAATTGTGTAGCGCTTTTAGTGATTGTAGCGAAGTTTATTTTTTTAATTTGGGAATTCTTGGGTCATATTGAATAGTATGGTTCATATACGCACCATCAATGTACACATCGGCACCATTAATATAGTCTGCTAAATCACTAGCCATGAAAGCTACTGTATTGGCTACATCGGTTACATTTCCTATTCTTCCTTGAGGAATCCATTTTTCAAATTTTTCCTTACCAAATGCTTCAATCTCTGTTTTATTCATATTAGTTTCAATAGCGCCAGGAGCTACCGAAACTACCCGTATATTTTTATCAGCCAATTCTAATGAAAGGCATTTTGAAAACATTTTTAAACCTGCTTTGGCCGCACAATAATGAATCAATCCTTTTCTAGGTACTTTATCATGAATGGAAGAAATATTTATAATCACACCTTTTCCTATCACCCCCATTCTTTTACCCGCCTGTTGCGAACATAAAAAAGGCCCTTTTAGATTAATGTTCACTACCCTATCCCATTCTTCTTCTTCCAAATCCAATACATGAGCAATACTTTCGCTGCCTGCATTGTTCACTAGAATATCTATAGTACCTAGCTCCTTATCCATCTGGGTAAACATTTCCTTTACCTGCCTTGCATCTGCTACATTAGCACCGCCATAGGCTACTTTTACACCATAATTAGTTGCTATTTCTTTGGCTAGCATTGCTGCTTTTGCTTCATTACTATAAAAGTTTATAAAAACAGCTGCACCGCAAGACGCTAATTTTCTACATATTTCTGCTCCAATACCTTGACTACCGCCAGTTACTAAGGCATTTTTTCCTGATAAATTTATTTTTGTCATACTACGAGGGGTGTTGTATATGGTTAACTGAATTAAAAAGTGCTTTAACCATACTTTTCAATTCTTCTTGTTTTCTTTCATTTAATTCAAAATGTTTACAATCAGCGATATGAGTGTTTGATTTTTCGGCAATAAAGACTTCACTACCTGCTTCCATTGCAATATTATGCCACATATTTTGAGGAATATTGTATATCGTATTCGGTTTCATTAATTTCACTTCAAATAGGGGCTCTTCATGTACAATATCCGCTGCAATAAGTATTGCATTACCTTTTATCAACACAAAAACCTCATCCGTTTTCAAATGAACATCTAAGCGTGTAATTTGCTCAATATCTTGCTCTTCTGTATAGTTTAGGTGCGCCATTTGCCAACCATTATCAATAATCACAGGGTGATATCCTTTATCCTTTACAACAAATGTTTCTATCATATTTTCAATATAGATTCATAATTATGCATGTACATTTCTACTTATATAGTGTCTTAATGTTTATTTTTAACTAGCCGATTATCACGCCAATATTTCTGTATTTCTTCTAGTGTTTTTCCTTTTGTTTCCGGCACAAATTTCCAAATGAACCAAATAGCTGGTAAGGTCATTGCCGCATAGACAAAAAAGGTGCCTGAAGGCATAATTTTTTCAATTAAAATAGGGTTGGTTAAGGTGATAAAAAAACCTGTAGTCATTAATGCAAAACTGCCAATAGAAACGGCAAAACCACGAATGCGTGTCGGAAATATTTCGCTAATAATAACCCATACAATAGGCCCTAAAGAAAATGCAAAACTGGCTACATACAGTAATAATGGAATAATTACATATTGGGAACCTATAGCAAATAGAACACCTACGCCAGTGAGTGATATAAATGCCCCTACAACACCAATGAGTAATAACTTTCTGCGCCCAAATTTTTCAATATTAAAAATGGCTACAAAGGTAAATGCGCTATTTACAACCCCTACCAAAACCGCTCCTAAAAAGGAACTTTCTACACTTTCTATGGATTCATTAATAATGTTAGGTGCAAAATACATAATAGCGGCAATACCACTTAAATGAGCAAACATGGGTAGCAGTACACCAATTAATAAGGGGACTCTTAAAAACGGTTTTAACAATTCTCCAATACCAATGTCTTTTGCTTTAACCTCGGCTTTTATTTCGGCCATTTGCTTTTGCGCATACTCTTGCCCATTTGTTTTTACCATAATCGCCTCAGCCTCATCATACCTTCCTTTTGAAATAAGCCATCTTGGTGTTTCTGGTACTACCAAGAGTAATATCAAAAATAACAAGGCAATTGGTATTTCAGTACCAAACATACCACGCCATATTTCATCTACAAATAACCACTGAAAAAAACCAGAAGACTCTGTTGCTATTACACCTGCGCCATCTCCTGCATTGGTGAGTACCAGCCAATCTATTAGAAAAGCCAATAAGATACCTAAAGTTATAGATAGCTGGTATAAAGACACCATTCTCCCTCTACTTTTGGGTAATGAAAGTTCTGAGATATAAATGGGCGCTACTACAGAGGTAATACCAACCCCAATACCGCCAATTATGCGTACTATTATCAATACGTTAAATGCGGTATCCACATCTGAAGTAAGCCAATAGGCATTCTCTATATTTCCTAAAAACTGAGGAGGTAGCATGGAGCCAATAGCAGAAACCGTTAAACACAAAGCAGCTAAAATCAGTGCTTTTTTACGACCAATTTTATCGGTAATACTACCAGCCACAATACATCCAAAAATAGTACCTAATAAAGCAGATGAAACTACCCAACCCAGCATAGAAGCTGATAACTCAAAGTGCTGTTCTAAAAAGGAATTACATCCTGAAATAACGGCGGTATCATACCCAAAAAGGAAGCCTCCTATTGTTGACACAAAGCTTATTCCTAATAAATAGTTGGAGTTGAAGTTTTTAGTTTTCATTACTTAATTTTTGTTTAATAATGCTTTATCATAGCTTGTTTAGTGTCTGCTTGGGAATAGATGATTTTTTACAATTTGAGTGTTTCCGACCAAACACTACTTACATTATCCCAAATTTTTGAAAGGCCTCTACGGTACTCATACCATTTTCTAGAGCTTTTTTAACCAATTGCTCTCCACGAGCTTTCTCAATAGCCCCAACAAAAGCAGCTGTTACCACTTCTTTAGGCACCACAAGAACACCATCTCTATCCCCATAAATAATATCTCCAGGATTAATTCTAGTCCCCTTAATTTCAATAGGAACACGGTAGTCAATAACCTTACCCCTAGGTCCTTGGTCTTGAGCATACCCTCCAAAAGAAAAAGTAGGAAAATTGAGTTTAAGTACTTCATTAGTATCTCTAGACCAACCGTCAAGGACGGCACCTGCAGCCCCCAGTTTTAGAGCACGTGTACTCATTAGACCACCCCAAAGTGCATAGTTGGGAGATGAGCCTGAGCAGATATATACTTCATTAGGCTTTAAGCTGTCTAAAGCTTCAAACATGAGCCCAAAAGGTTTTTTCATTAAAGGGTTTTTGGTTGTTTGTGACGCTTCTTCAAAAACATCTGCTTCTAAAACCGTCATAGCTCTTCCAATAAGCACAAAATCTGCATTCAAAGGTTTAATGTTTGGCGGTAAAAATTGATGTTCATACCCTAATTTGTCAAGAACATCTCCTACTAATGCCACAAACAACTCTTTTTTGGCTATTTGAAAAAGTTCGGCATCATTCGCCCATAATGGTTGACTGTTATTCATTGTTGTTTTTTGTTTGCTTATTAAGTTGTAATCGAATAGTTGTTAATTCCTTTTCATGCAAAGGGTAATAGGCTACATCGGTTAAATGCGTTTGCTGCTTTTCAACCGTAAATACTTTAGTACCTTCTTCCATTGCAATAGCATACCTCGTATTTTTAGGAATATTGTAAGAGACTCCTCTTTGCATGGGTACTATTTTAAAACTAGATTTTTGATTACTAGTATCCATTGCTATCAAAACTGCCTGACCTTTTAGTAAACCAAAGCATCGAGCTGTTTTTTGGTGTATTTGTAGGCTATTCAAGGCGGTAATATGAAACGCATCCGTATAATTTAATACTCCAACTTGCCAACTATCTCTTACTAATACTGGAAAAAAGCCCTTTTTTTCTATTGTGTAAGATTGTATCAAATTCATTTATGTGTACATTTATTAATTGGTTATGCTACTTAGGTAAAGCATTATTACTCAAAAACCAACTTATATGTTTCTATAGCATTATTACCTATTTCTATTTCAATATTTTTACCAGATTGTTTTGTATTACCAACTTCTTCTTCAATTAAGTTTGTCTTAATCAACTGTTTAAATGGTGATGAACATCCTACGGTGACTTTTTTATTTTCACCTTCCATTTCGACCAATCTAAGAATAACGTTATTGTCATTTTCACTCTTTTTTATAGTGCTTATTCTTACCATGGAATCTGATACATTAAAAAAGCTCATAGCACTTGGGAGTTTGGCATTTTCATTTGTTTTTGCTTTTAAAATTGTTCTAAATGGATGATTTGATGATGTACCAAACTGATATGATAGCTTGTCACTTGGTCTATGGGATGAAATAGAAAAATCAAAATGATGATTCCCTTTTTGATGATACCAATTTCCTTCTCCATGACAGCTTTTATGTGAAGCGATTAAAAGGCCTTGCAAAACGGGATAGTCAACAGCTTCGCGTGTAGGATCAATCCAATCGGCTAGAGCTACATCAGTGGCCATAGTTACCGCAAAATCATTAGTTTCAGCAGCAATGTAATTTAGTACTTCTCGCGGATGAATGGTTGATGGTTTGCTATCGTAAGTACCACCCCAAGCCCAACCTTTTGGAGCTTCTTTCATTTCTGTTTTACCAACTTCAGCAATAGCCAAAGGCACTTCATATTTTATTTTCGCATCATTCATGTTTAGTGGAACAGCCAAACGAAATTCTCGATTATGAGTTCCATCCCACCCTATCATGTCAACTGATACATCTATTTTTTTTTCATGATGAAATACTTTTATTTTTTGAACAATCTGTGTATGCTTAAAAGCTGTCTTGTTCTCATATTGCGTAAAAACATTTCCATCATTTACAATTCGCCATTGAGAAACATGTTCGCTGGTTATATCAAAACCAGCATTATACGATTTTCCATTAGCTACAAAAACACCTTTCATTTCAGGCTTGGTCATTTGAGTAAACTCACCTGCACCATTACCTGAGTATTCCAAAGTAAGCACATCTCCACCTGAAAATTTTGTGCTTTTTATGATTTCTTTTTGTAACGTACGATCATACAAAGCTGTAATACCTCCATCACCTAATCGCATCGTATAAAAATCATTTTGTAGGTAATTTGGCGTTACTATTTTATCTGCTTTGTACTTCACTTTTCCCTTTACCAAATAGAAAGTCTTATAACCCAATGAAGGTATATTATTAGCAACAAAATGTATACGTTTTTCACCATTTTCACTTACTAGCTGCGACGGCACAACGTTTTTATCACTATTAACAACGTGATACTTTTCTGGATTATCAATTTGAATAGAAGCAATACCATTGCGTTCCCATGACAAATCATTGTACACAATAATAGCATTAGCTTTTTCAGTATTAATTTGATTAGAAATGGCATGCAATGACTTTTTAATCATTCTATCAGATTCATTTGCTGCATATTCAAGTTTACTTCTGAAGATACTATCTGTAATATGTCCATTTTTACCGCCCCAACCATGATCAGGGTAAATTGATTCTTCAAAAGCCATGGAAAGTTCCTTACTGGGGTAGCTATCAAATGAATTATGAATTAATGCTTCTACAGTACTAAATATTTCAGCTGAGGGCAACATTCTACCAGCTTTTCTAGATGCAGTAATTGCTTTGTGATGTGCAGGGCCATGTATGTAAGACCAAATGTTTGGCCTATCACCTTCTAAAACAGGAAACATAGCTTCTGGTTTATTTACTTCGTTCATAAAAGAAGTAACCGTAGCATGTTTTAGCTTGGGTATTTTTAAACCTACGTGATTTACTATTGCATTCCATTCATTTACAATTTTCCCATAATTATTTGGTCCAGATGCATCATTACTAATGACTATGGCAAAGTGTGGTGGCAAATTATGTTTCCTGTAATAATCACTCCACATTTTCACCCTATTCTGTAGTTTATGCATAGATTCTATAGCATCTGTTTCAAATAATCTATAGAACATTACCGCCCAACCATAATTACCCGGCGTATAGGTTAGTACAGATGACCCGTCGGGCGATTGCCAATCATAAAACCCTTCTTTCATCCTAGACACAAATAGATTTTCTACACCTGATTTTGCTAAAATTTGAGGAAACTGCAAGGTTCGCCCAGGTACATCAGTATTAAATGCTGTTTTGGTATCACATCCTTTAAAATTATCTTTAATCCATTTTTTTCCAAAATACATTTCTCGAATGAGTTGTTCACCCATCTGAACACCTTCATAAGGTTGATTATAAGTAGCTCCCCAAGTAAATCGTCCTTCTTTGCAGCGGTTTATTACTTCGTCTTTTCTTTCAGGGTGGGCTTCAATAAATTCTTTTAAATTTAATGCCTGCTCCATTCCAAAATGATACGCATCATCTGTTTTCATTACATCTAATGCTGGAATAATAATATCATTTATTCTTTCATGTCTACAATATTCAGGAGTATCCATCCATGCTATATCTTGGTGTGATGAGGATATGATATGAAAAGTACCTTCTTTAAAATAGTCCCAATTAGAGGTGACCAATGGTGTAAAAAGTTGTTTCTTACTCTTTTTTTTGTTCGTTGCTACAATCTCAATTATTTCAGGTTCGCCAATTACTGGAAGCCAAACCGAGAATTTATCTCCAATTCGTTCAATTTTGGCAACACGTCCATTTTCAAAAATCACTTTTTTATAAACTTCACCAGTTCCTTTTGTCAATAAAGCCTTGGCTAATATCATGTTTTCTACTTCAACATATTCATATGGTTTAATATATTCAAATAATATCGTTTTTTCAGCTTGAGTTGTTTGAGCAAAACAAATACTCGATACCAAACACAATAGTACTAAATGCAATTTCAATTTCATTTTTGATTCAATTTTATCAGTTACGCCAATTATTTTAATCTTTTTTACTCAGTAAGAATTCCTATCTGTCTTATTAAGAATATATTAATGATTTTAGATTTATTTCTTAATCATTGAATTCTAATAATACTAGTATCTATCAAACAACTAAAAATGCATTGTTAGATGAATAAAACTTACTAATGGACTACTACATATAAATTTTTAAATTATCAATTCTATAAAAATCAGGGATGGATAGTAATTAAACATCCCTGATTGAAAAAACTAACTCAAACTAACAATCTTAAATAGAAGGTTTTTGATACGTAGATATTTAGTATCCATTACCTGTCATTTCTGGGTTTCGTTGTCGCACTGTGGTAGCGATAGGTAATAGCAAATGTTTTTCTTCAAATGTGGCGTTAAACGGACTTGTATGCCCAATAACATCAACAAAATTTATTTCTCCAGGGCTTGGTGATACCGGATACTTTCGTGTTCGTTGAACATCAGGCCAAATTTTAAATAGTAATGGTAACTCTCGTAATCTTTCTTTCCATACCTCTTCAACAAAAGCCTCTTTTGATAAACCACTCAATTCTGTAACTATAGCGTCTCTTGTCATTGACATTGCAGCCCTACTTCTCACATCAGCTAGGTACCCAATTGCTTCAGCTGTTACCCCTTCGGTTTCCGCAATAGCTTCGGCAGCAATTAGTAATATTTCAGAATAAAGACTGATGTTTAAATCGTCTCCTCCTCTACCCGTTTCAAATAACCCTACTTCATCAAACCATGTATAGGGTCCGTAAACACCATCAGGAAAGGGATATTCTACACCATCTCTATTAATTGATGTAAACCATAACTGTCTATTCTGTATTCTAAGATCTTCATCAGCATCATAAAAGTCTACATACTGTTCATTGGGTAAATACGCTACATAAGGATCTAAAAGTGCCCCAGGCGCATTGGCTCCCCTTGGAGACGACCATGAGATATAGGGTGATTGACGAAGTTGCGCATCTAATTCCAATACAAAAATATGTTCTGCCTCATTCTCTGAGGTGCGCAATACATTGTAAGCACTGGTTTCTGGTGTACTACCATTAGAAATAAGTGCATATTGGCCACTATTAATAATCGTTCTGGCTGCCGTAGCCGCCTTTGTATAGCTTGCCGATCCTACTTGAACAGGAAACCCAGCGCGCTGAAGTTCTACATTTGCTAAAACCGCTGCAACAACACCTTTTGTAATTCGAAATCCATTATTGGGCATGGTAACATCTGCTAAGCCTCCATTATTCAATGCCCACTCAAGATCGGTGACTATAGCCTCATATACCTCTGCTGAAGGTGTACGTGTACCCAGAACATCATCAACATTTTCTGTAGGCTCTAATACAAGGGGAACATCACCAAAATCTCTTACAATCGCAAAATAATTGAACGCTCTAAAAAATCTTGCTTCTGCCAATAGTTGATTGGCTTCGGCTTCTGAAAGACCTGCTACGTCAGGAATAAATTTGATTGCGTTATTTGCTCTTCCAATAATTTGATAAACATTACTCCAGTAGCCAAATAAATATTGATCTAAATTACTAGCGTTCAAGGTTAACGTATTGGCTTCTGCTGGTCCTATACGCTCCGTACGTTCGTCTGAAAAAAGGCCAGACAAATAACCGCCCATTCCTTGATTAATTTGAAAATCACCAGTGATATATCTATTTAATGCTCCTTCGGCATAAAGTGCATTTACTGCAGATAGTACATCGTCTGGTTCATTAAAGAACTGATTTGAAGAAATCTCATTTCTTGGGGTTTCTTCAAGAAAATCTTCACAAGAACAGATAACCAAAGAGAACGTGGCTACTGCTAGTATTTTTATTATTTTTTTCATGATTCAATTTTTTATTTAAAATTTTACGTTTAATCCTAAACTGAAAGTTCTGGCTTTAGGATAGGAATAAAAGGATATATTTTGACCGAAGTTACTTCCGTCATTAAGACCATTAGCTTCAGGGTCATATCCTTTAAAATCTTTAGACTGAATTATAAAAGCATTCTCAAGACTTACATTAAAGCGAACAAACTTTAAGCCTGTGGCATCAAGAAAACTATCCGTAAACGTATAGCCCAATGAAAGTAAATTACCTCTTAGGTAAGACCCATCAGCAACCCATTGGCTGTCTACCGCTAAATCTTGACCTGATAGTGCCGTGTTACGTATTCTTGGAATATTTGTATCTTGATTTGTAGGTGTCCATCCATTAACCAATTGTGTTCTAAAACCATTGGTTAAAGCCTGCCGATCTTCTGCTGTGGTTACAAATTGCTGAAGTACATCTGCCCCAATAGAAAATTGCATATCAACAATGGCATCAAACTGACCAAGTCTAAACCTATTCACCAAACTACCTCTGTAATCTGGTAAACCATTTCCTATGATCTTACGCTCTGCACTACGCTTTATTTGCCCCGGAATTTTACCAACAGCCGCAGCCTCTTCAACCTCATCTGTACCATAGATACCTAATCGTTCTAATCCCCAAAATGAGCTAACTGGCTCACCAACCCGTAGAATGGTTTGACTACCATCTACAAAGTTAGGTCCAGGAAATATATCTTCATCATTCTCACCTAATGCCTCTACTCGGTTTTTATTATAGTTTACTGAAAAAGAGGTATTCCATGAAAAATTATCCCTTTCTATGTTTCTGGTTGCTATTAAAAGATCAATCCCTCTGTTAGAAACCGATCCTATATTATCAACAATAGTCGTGAAGCCCGCTGTAGAGGGTATTGGGCGATCTAGCACTAAATCGGTAGTCAATTTATAGTAATAATCTGCTCCTATAGTTAAAACATTATCAAAGGCACTAAAATCAAAACCTACATTTAGTTGCCCACTTCTTTCCCATTTAAGATTAGGATTAGCCAAGCGATTCAATTGACTAGTTGATTGTAAAGCACCACCTATAAGAGTTGTGCCAGAGCCTACCGTTGCCAATGATGTATACGAACCAATATCTGTATTACCAACTTCACCATAAGAAGCTCTTAGCCTTAAGCTGTTTATTGTTTCTGAATCTTTTAAGAAATCTTCTTTTGAAACAAACCATGAAACTCCTGTAGAGGGAAAGAATCCGTATTTATTTGCTGATCCAAATCGAGAGGAACCATCAAGACGACCGGTGACAGTAACGCTATATTTATCATCATAAGTATAGTTACCCCGGAAGAAATAGGAATTCATTGACCAATCTTTATAACCTGATCGTGCTGGTAGTGTATTAGAACCAGCTTGTAAACTGTTATATTTAAAAAAGTCATCAGTAAAGCCTCTAACCTCACTAACAAATTCATCTTCACTGTAGCCAGACCAACTTGCTCCTAAAACGCCTTTAAAATTACTTTTGTTTACCGTTTTGTCATAGGTTAAGAAATTTTCATTCTGCCAAAAGGTATTTGACCCATGAATTACCCGAGCGTTGCCATCAGGAGCACCTGTGCCAAATATAAAAGTGGGTGCATAGTAACGATTTTTTCGCGTTCTATGGGTAACACCAAATTGTGATCTAAAGGTAAGGTCAGGTGAAATTTTAAAATCGGCGAATACATTTCCTTCAAGGTTAATACGATTAGTAAGGTTTTCAACTTCCTCAAGAACCGATACAGGGTTAGGTCCCGCTTCTAAAAGTAGTCCTGTACCAGCAAGACTAGCCGATGTAGAATTTGAGTAAGTACCATCAGGAAATCTTACAGGGAAAATAGGTGCATATTCTATTATAGTACGAGCGGCGGGGTCTGTTCCAAATCCTTCAACCAGTGGTTCGTTTTCCCATACATGATTTAATCGTAGAATAGAACCTATAGAAAGTCGGTCGTTTAATTTTGTATTGTAAGTGAATTTAGCATCGGCACGTCTCAAGTAAGAGTTTAAGAAAATTCCCTCTTGATCGGTATAATTCAAAAATAAGCCTGTACTTGATTTTTCACTACCAGATCTAATACTAATATGATGATCATGTGAGATAGCCGTTCTTGTCGTCTCCTTTTCCCAATTGGTATCGTATATGGGACTACCATCAGGATTAAAAAGTAGCGGATTATCTAATGCTAGTTGTTGCGGTGTTGCACTAGGATCAAAATAGGTAATATTCTCATAAGAAATTCTTTGTACCTCCAAGAATTCTTCTGCATTCATAGCATTGTACAGAGGATTTTTCTTTTTAGCTAATGTACCGAAGCTAAGGTTTGATGAATATTCAACTACTGTACCATCGTATTTTAAACCAGACTGTGTCGTAACCAAGATGACACCATTTGCTCCACGAGCTCCGTAGATTGCAGCCGATGAGGCATCCTTTAGCACTTCAATACTCTCAATATCACTAGGATTTAAATAATCGATATTATCTGCCTGTATACCGTCAACAACATAAAGAGGTGAGGTAGATGCATTAATAGTTCCCACGCCTCTAATGATCACGTTGTTGTTGCCGCCAGGAGCACCAGAATTTGAAAATACAGAAACCCCTGCTACTTTACCCCTTAAATTTTGCAAAGCATTTACACTTGGTTGTCTTGATAGTTCTTCACTAGAGACAACACCAACAGCACCTGTAATCTCGCTCTTTTTTGAAGTACCATAGCCAACTACCACAACTTCATCTAAGCTGGCAGCATTTTCTTCTAAACTTATATTGATAATACTTTTGCCAGCTATTTCCACTTCTTGGGTAGTATACCCTATATATGAAACAATTAAAATGGCATTTTCATCAGACAATTCGATTAAAAAATTACCATCAAAATCGGTCTGTACCCCGTTGGTTGTTCCTTTTTCTACAATACTTGCCCCAGGTAAAGGATTTCCATTATTATCTTTAACCTTTCCTGAAACGGCAGTTTGTAAAAAAAGAACATTAGCACTGGGATATGAACTGGCTATCGTCTTTGATGTACTTATATTCAGTATCTCAGCAGCACGAATTTGTGGCGTTAATAACATCGCAGCCAAAAGAAAAATGACTATAATGTTTGTTGGTGGTTTTGGTTTTTTTTCCATAAGGTTGATTTTAGATTACTATTATTTTAAAGGGATACTAACTCAATTCATACAAAATTTTACATCTTACTTCATTAACTAAATCGGTTTAGTTTATTTACACAGCAATAATAGCAAAAATAAATTAACTTATATTTACTTTTTTGTGACAATTTTAAAGATATCGCTATTATCAACCATTAAAAGAATGAACCTATAATCTAAAATTATAAGCCTAAACAACATAGCCAACCTTCATTAACCTATATAATGGCAGTAGTTTTGATTAAGCATCCCCCCCTAATACCCCTTCACCATAGAAACTACATTAAGCAAAGATTCATTATTTTGACAACGCTTATAATTTTCAACAATTTGCGGTACTACCGATGCTGTATCTGATACGCTGGCATAATGCGGCGTTATATTGATGTTTTCATGCTGCCAAAAAGGGTGTTCTGGTGGTAATGGCTCTTGATGAAAAACATCCAAACTAGCACCAGATAAATGCCCATTATCAATCATTTCAATAAGGTCGGTATCTACAAGGTGCCCTCCCCTAGCCACATTAATAATGTGTGCTCCTTTTGGTAATTGCTCAAATAAAGGCTTATTAAGAATACCCCTTGTTTCTTTGGTTAAAGGAAGCAAACAGACAAGAATTTCAGTTTTAGCCAAAAAATGAGATAATTCCTCATTTCCAGCATAGGTTGTAACACCTTTTATGGCCTTTTTAGAAGCACTCCATCCTTGGGTTTTAAACCCAAAGCGAACCAAATCATTAGCTAAAACTTGCCCAAGGGCTCCTAAACCTAATATTCCGACGGTAAAATCTGAAATACGCTGATAAGGTTTGGGCTTCCAAATTGATTTTGTTTGCGCTATTTTATAGGTGTTTAGATTTTTGAGGTAGGCAAAAATAACAGCAATCACATACTCAGCCATGTCACTCGCCAAAAAACCATCTACCACCCTAGTTATGGGGATATCTTTGGGGATGTCGCTGTCTTCAATTATAAAATCGACCCCTGCCCCACTTGATGCTATATACTTTAAATTAGGGTATTGCGACAGGGTTCCTGATGGATGTTTCCATACTAAAGCCACCTCAATTTCGTCTTTTGGATGGTCTTCTAAATAGCTATACACCTTAATTTCGGGTGCTGCTTGCTGCAAAGCTGCTTTCCACACCCCTATTTTTCCATCTTGTCGTATAATTACTATACTCATAATCAGTCTATTAAATCTAATGCTCTATTAAAATTTTCTTGAAAAAGCCAGCATTCTTCTTGTGTAATGGTATAAATTTTTACAATTCTATCTTTATATTCATCTAGCAATCCATTCACTGAAACATAGTGCACAACTTCGGCAAATGAGTTCGACATACTCTTATAAAATGCATCGGGTACATTTTTTTCAAAAGCATACGATTGCGCAATTTCTAAATTAAAAAGCATCACATCAGCTATCAAATGCGCATCAACTCCAAGTTTAATAAAGTGCTTAATGTATTTTTGAGCTACAGATCGTCTTGCTTTTGGCCGTTTTCGCTTTAAAGGAAAATACTCGTTTGAAATTTTTGTTTTAGCTTCTTGCACCATTTTATCTTCCTTTGGATTAAAGACAAAATCATAATATTCTTTAACCACAGGAAAACGCATGTATAAATCTAAAAGCTGCTCTTCTAGCTCTTTCTTTTTTAAATCAATTAGGTATTTTTGAAGTGCTCTTTTGCTCATATATTTTCTTTATTCCCAATTCGCTATTTTCACATAATTCAATTTTGAGGACGTTCACGAGCGGAATAGCATTACTTTACTATCTCAGTAGGTTTTATAGCTTTTTCAAAAATAGGGCGTTTCAATCTATTTAATTAAACCCATCTACTAAAATTTTTAAAAGTATACAGTTTCCCGCAGTAGAATGCCATATTACCACTCTCTTTTAATAGATTTTTTAACTAAAATAAGAAATAATCATTTTTTAATTCACCTCAAAAAAGTGTTACAGATAAAGGGTTAGATAATAAAATTATTTCGCCGTAACAACCAATAAATAGGTTGTAATTAACATTATTGACGCCTTATTTTCGGTACAAAAACACTTCATATTTACACCAAAATTGACAGCATTTCTGATAAGTTCTGTAAAAGAATATGCATACACTCTTGGAAAATAGATAAAAAAAAGTTATTATGAGTTCTTGTAGAACTTTCAAATCCAATTAATTATAGTTATATGAGGCAACTAAAGATTATCAAGCAGGTAACAAATCGTGAATCAAAATCATTAGATAAATACTTGCAAGATATAAGTAAAATTGATTTAATAAATGCTAGTGAGGAAGTGGAATTAGCTCAGCGTATTCGTACTGGAGATCAATGGGCACTTGAAAAATTAACAACAGCAAACCTACGTTTTGTTGTTTCTGTTGCAAAACAATATCAAAATCAAGGATTAAAGTTACCTGATTTAATCAATGAAGGTAATTTAGGGCTTGTAAAAGCTGCCAAACGTTTTGATGAAACAAGAGGTTTTAAATTCATATCTTATGCCGTTTGGTGGATTCGTCAATCAATACTACAAGCATTAGCCGAACAATCAAGAGTAGTACGTCTTCCTTTAAATAAAATTGGATCAATAAATAAAATTAAAAAAACATTTTCTTATTTAGAACAAGCGCATGAGCGCCCCCCATCACCAGAGGAAATTGCAAAAGAACTAGAAATGACTGTTAGTGAAGTAAAACAGTCAATGAAAAACTCGGGAAGACACGTTTCTATGGACGCCCCTTTGAGAGAAGGAGAAAATTCTAGCCTTTATGACGTTTTACGATCTAGTGAATCTCCAAGACCAGACAGAGATTTAATGCAACAATCATTAAATACTGAAATTGTTAGAGCTCTTGAAACCTTATCTCCGAGAGAGGCTGATGTGGTTAAATTATATTATGGTATTGGCGATCAGCAATCAATGACACTCGCAGAAATAGGGTTGACCTTTGATTTAACTCGTGAGCGTGTGCGACAAATACGTGAAAAGGCAATTAGAAAACTTAGACATAATTCAAGAAGCAAACTGCTTAAAACATATTTAGGATAAACTTATAGCCCATATAACAATAGGTGATAAATCTAAAAATCACCTTCTTGCTAGGCATGAAGGTGATTTTTATTACCGATTGCTAAAGCTGTTAGGAATAGCTTAATTTATTGATCTCTGAATCGGTAAGAATTTCATTTAAACTTTCAATGAAATTCATGTAGGCAGCATTGTCTGATCTTTGATTTGACATAGATTTGGGGTTTTTAAGATGACTTGAATTAGACTACATATAGTCTAATTCAACTAATTCATTTACACTTAAAATCTCGTTTAATTCTTGAAGAAAATGTAGGTACTCTTCGCCGTAGGTATCGTAAAGCATAATTTAAATTGATTTGGGTTAATATTTTCAATCTTTGAAAGAACGAAATAATAAGTTCTAACCGTTATACAAGTAAAATTATAAAGATTGAGCACTCAAAACAATAAATTGTGGTGTACTTATATAATTATGTTGTGAAATAACAAAATCACTTTGTTTGCAAATCAGCGCTTATTCTGCAAAGCTTTAACAACTGTTTTTTTGTGCTCTTTATCGTATAACTACTTTTTACAAACTCTGTAGGTTTCTAGTCATACTGGGCGTAAACAACATATGTAAGTGGTATCAAAAGCTATTTTAAAAGGAATAAAGATGATTTATAATCTAATTTTAAGAGGCTTAATAAGCTAGTACTAGGTTTTCTTCAGTACCTGTATTTGTTCTTCAATTGCGTCAGCCACTAACACATACTCTTTTACAAAACAGTCAAATAAAAATGTTAGATGTTTTACATCACCATCTGTTTTGCAAATTTTTTCTATTTGCTCAGCAATATTATGCAGGTTTTCAGATTCCATCATAGCCAAACCGCATTTTACCTTTTGGGCAGCCAGCGCTATCTCTTTCATTCCTTCATTTTCAATATTAACACGCATAACACCTATAAATTCGAGCGCATTTTCCTTATAACTTGTAATGAGCTCTTCTAGCCAGTCCACCTGCCCCAAACAATCTTCTAAAATTGTCACAAGATTAATTTTTTTCACATCATTAAACGCATCTTTTTCTGAATTGATTCGTTTTGATTCTAACGCCATAACCGTATTTTTTTGTGGCAAATTTTTAAGCAATATAGATTTCAGCTCATCCAACACATAGGGTTTTGATACGCAATCGTTAATTTTATATGTTATGCCTTTTTCAAAGTTTTGAATAGAAACACCATTTATCAATACAACTATTGGCGTATTCCTTAACTGTTCGTTTTTATGATTACGTATGCGCTTTACAATTTCATAACTGTTCAAATAAGGTACATTTGCACTCAACAATACTATATCTATCTTCGTGTTTTCGAGTATGTGCATAGCGTAAAGCCTGTCATCAACAATATGAGGGTAACACTGCCATGAAGCCAGCTGCTGCTGTATTATTTTTTGCAGCATAAAATCGTCTTCGTATACCAAAATATTGGCATTTTTTAAAGATCGATGCTCTTTTAGCTCAGTCAACTTGTCGCCCATTCGTTTAGTTGCCTCTTTACTTGCCAAAAAATAAGGCAATAAAAAAGAAAATGTCGTTTCGTGTTCCAATTCGTTAGCAATATCAATTCTGCCTCCTTCGCTTTCAATAATTTGCTTAGCAATGCTCAGTTTAGAAATGCTGTCGTAAACCTCATTTGTATTACCGTAGGGCTCATTGTCATTAAAAACCAGTTTTAAATGACTTTTAGAAATACCCGCTACTATACCAACCATATTAAATTTTAAAACACAGCTACTTAAATCTACTTCTTCAAGAGAAACATGTAAACCAATACTCCCATGCTTCATAAATTTTAGTGCATTCACCAAAATATTTAATAGTATTTCTGTGAGTTTTGACGGATTGCCTTGTAGTACCTTTGGAACCGTTTTATCTATGCTTAATTTCAGTTTTGTAGGTTTGTTTAATAATAAAATCGTACAGATATTCTCTACATTCTTTAATAAGTTTTCTAAATTGAAATCAACAAAATTTACTGAAGCATTTTTTAACGATTGCTTTGTGTAGTCTTGTATTAAATAAACAACTTCTATCAATGATTTTGAAGCGTTTTTAATACCTACAATGTATTCATATTGATATTCAGATAGTTTATCGTGCTTTAAACTATCAACATAAGCAACAATTTCTTTAAGTACAGCAACAACTTCATCGTTAATTTTAACAAACTGCTTGTCTCTGTAAGCCGCTGAAATAGTTGTCACTTCTTTTGAAGTTAAGTTTAATTGAAAAGCAACGGCATCTGAATTATCAATTGCGGTTATCTCTGACAATTGATATATTTTGTCAACAATAGCACTTCTAAAAATCTTAAACGACTTTTTTAAAGATAGCGCATGTACCGTATTCAATTTTTCTAATGACAAATTGTTTAGCGAATACTCAAATTGCAATAATTGAGAAAGTAGGTCTTTGGGTTTCAATTTTAGGAATTTGAAAAGTTAGTAAATAATGAATGTAAAACACAGATACTCTTTTGGGGTAATCCGTTGAAATTCACTTAAAATTGCCCATTTATAGTGGAGCGAACAATTAAATGTTCTATAGACTTCCATTTGTGTTGTCAAATGCCTTAATTTGTAGGTATACAAATTTCTTTACGATGAAAATAATAGCATTATTGCTGAGTAGCTTTCTTTTAATAAACTGTGCAGAAAAGCAGCCTAAAAAAGAGATTAGCTTAGAAACACGAGCAAAACAAATTCATGAAAAAGTGATTACCATTGATACCCATAACGATATCAATGTCAAAAACTTCACTGATAGTGTTAATTACACCCAACGATTAGATACTCAAGTAAACCTTCCTAAAATGAAAGAAGGTGGTTTAGATGTCACATGGTTAATTGTATATACAGGGCAAGACTCATTAAATGACCAAGGCTATGAAAAAGCGAAAGAAAATGCTTTGGCAAAATTTGATGCAATACATCGCCTTTGTGAAGAAATAGCTCCTGATGAAATAGCCCTAGCCTTAACATCAGAAGATGTCAGAAAAATTGATGCTCAAGGAAAAAAAGTAGCCATGATAGGCGTTGAAAATGCCTATCCTATAGGCACTGATTTGGCAAACTTTGAGGTCTACCATAAACTGGGCGCACGCTATATTTCATTGGCGCACAATGGCCATAGTCAGTTTTCTGATTCTAACACAGGCGAAGCAGACGGTATATGGTTGCATAATGGCTTAAGTGATTTAGGTAAAGAAGCTATAAAAGAAATGAATAGACTAGGTATAATGATTGATGTTTCTCACCCTTCTAAAGAAGCTATGAAGCAAATGATAGCCTTGTCTAAAGCGCCTATCATTGCATCACATTCTTCAGCTAGGGCATTGTGTGATCATAGCAGAAATTTAGATGACGAACAACTCCTTTTAATGAAAGAAAATGGCGGTGTAGTGCAAACCGTAGCACTCGATTCTTATCTAAATACGGAGAAAATTGAAGCTCGTAATAACAAATTAAAAGAAATTGAAAAAGCGGTAATGGATTCCTTGGGTGTTGAAAATTTAGACCGAAAAGCTGTTATGGCTATGCCAAAAAATGAACGCGATGCGTATATTGAACAATATACGGCGATAAAAAAAATTGTTGATACAAAAGCTTCAACAATGGCGAATATGCCTCCTGCTGTTGATGTTGCCGATTTTGTAGACCATATTGATTATATGGTAAAACTTATCGGTATTAACCACGTTGGTATTAGTTCTGATTTTGATGGTGGTGGCGGTATTGAAGGTTGGTCTGATGCCTCAGAAACATTCAATGTCACCTTAGAACTCGTAAAACGTGGGTATACCGAAGAAGAAATTGCGAAATTATGGGGTGAAAATCTCCTTCGTGTTCTAGATGAAGTTCAGGCGGTAGCAAAACGCCTCGGACAAGGATAATTAATCCTCATCCATCAACCTATCTTTTACATACTCAACTTTGGTTTTACCATGTGGTTGAGGCTTGCCGTCTTCGTCTAAATTTACCATGATGATATTATCAACGGTAACTATAGTCTCTCTATTCATCTTATTTCTTACCTCACAATTGAGAGTTAAAGAGGTTTTTCCAAATTTGACTACCTCAATACCAATTTCAATTATGTCGCCTTGTTTGGCGGTACTCATAAAATTAATCTCAGAGATATATTTAGTTACTACCCTTTTATTTTCTAATTGAATAATGCTGTAAAGGGCTGCCTCTTCATCTATCCAAGCTAATAGTGTACCTCCAAATAAAGTTTCGTTAGCATTTAAATCTTCTGGTTTTACCCATTTTCTTGTGTGAAATCTCATATTGTATGATTTAGACTACAAAATTACTATAGAAAATGATTTTAGAACAATGTTCCGTCCGAATTGTGAAGCGTTTTAGGAATTTGAAGATTACAGCCCAATTTTGCATTCAACTTAGCAATAAAATAGCTCGAAAGTAACGGAGACTCTAATTCCATATGCTGATGCACAAAGAAATGAATGTTACGTAAACCTATCTGCTCCCAATTTGATAATTTTTCAACCCATGCATCTAAACGGTCATAGTCTGTTGGGTGATTGGCACCAACAAAACGAATGAAAGCTTCATTATTAGTTAAACGCATATGCACAAGATCGCGTCTACCTGCTGTATCAACAAGGGTGTTTGAAATATTGTTTTCTTCAAGAAGATGATATAATTCTTGAGCTACTTGCTCATCATTGAACCAATCAGTATGCCGGAATTCTATTGACAATGGGTATTCTTTTGGCCAATAAGAGACCAAACGTTCTACTCTATCCCAGTTTTTTGGTCCAAAATTACTGTGCAATTGTAAAAAAATAGTTCCTAGTTTATCTTTTAGGTTTGAAGTTGCATTAAGGTACTCATTTAAAACAGGGTAAGCCTCATCATTTAACCGTCTTAAATGACTCACATTCTGAACTATTTTTGGAAAAAACTTAAAATTAGTAGGCGTTTTATCATTCCACTTTTGGTAAGTTTCGGCTGAGAATATCCTGTAAAATGTAGCATTTAATTCTATACTATTAAATTGAGACGCATAATACGTTAATTCATCTTTAGTGCCTTTGGGATAAAAATTCTTTAGGTCTTTTTTATTCCATTTTGCACAACCAACAAAAACCTTTGGCGCTGCTGCTGTTTTATGTTTTGCCAAAACAATCGCAGTATCAGGATGATCATTAGGCAGGGTAAAATCAATAAGTTCAGGTTGCGCTACTTTTCCAAATTTCATGACAATAGTATTCATTATCCTACGTTATGCAGGAGTATATTTTTTTTAAAACTACGGTAATTTGTTTTCATAACAAACCTTTGTTCATAACCCCGTTAAAAACTAAAATAATCGGCTTAAATCGTACTTTACTTAATACCTATCTTTATAAAAATTTGAAACGATGAATGAAAGATCTCACAGTCTAAAAAAAATTCGCCCCCTCATTTCATCGGCGAAAATCAATGATAATATGAGTGATGAAGAGCGTTTTCAAAACCAAACGCTACGCCCAATTATCTTACTGCAAAACGATTTGTTTCTGCACGCATTTCAAAACTACATTGTAAAACGCAAGAATGCTTTCTACGAGTTAGGCTTTGAAAAACGCATTAATTATATCGCTCATGCCATTCAAAAAGATATAAAATTTAGAAATTCTTTAAAAGGTATGATCATTGGTCACTTTACCGTAGAAGAATATGAATTGTATATCAATAACTCATCAGCCTTAAATAAACGCATGATGAATATGGTCATTACCAGAATACAAGACCATATACAGTTTTTTGAAAAGCCCGTTTTAGTCTAAAAGTGATTCTCCATTTAGGTTTGTAGTGAGTATATCGCTCATTAAATCAAAATAAGGTCTTATGCCCTTAAACGAATCAATTATCTGACTGCTAAAATTGGCATCCAATACTTCGTCGTCTGTAAAATTGCGAATAAAAACGAATTGTTTCTTTTTTATAAGATCAATATTTTCATGTGTTTTATCAAAGCCTTTAGGGGCTACTTTTACTTCGTCACCAACCAAATCACCCCAAATATTTTTAAATACTTCTGCTTCAATTACAGCTCTAAATTCAGTCGCATCGAGTTCTAGTTCTTTGCGTATGCGAAAAAGGTCTTCTTTATTTGGTTGCCAAAAACCTCCTGCTATAAAACTACCGCCCGGCTGAATGTGAATATAATACCCGCCTCTCAATCGTGCTCCTGCCCTACTAAGAGAGCTTGATAAGTTAATTTTGTAGGGCGTTTTATTTTTTGAGAAACGTACATCTCTGTATATTCTAAATATTTTTACCCGCTCTATCTCATCATGCATTTTCATTTCTTCTGCTAGTGCAGTAAAAAAAACTTTAACCTGTGCTTCAATGTCTTTAAACGTTTCTTTATGGGCTGTAAACCACTCTCTATTATTATTTTTTTCTAATTTCCTTAAAAATGCAAAAACATCTTTCGAAACCTTTTCATGTTGCATACTACAGTATTGATTATAAATTTTAGCTAAAGTTAGCCATTTAAAAGTGCTTCTTTTAGAATATTGTTTAATTTTGACATAATCTACTAAGTCTATGGATAAAGCAAGAATTATACAACAAATCAATCAACATAAGATACAACCCAATTTACGGTATCAGTTAAAAGAAAAAACAGAAGTATTTACAAACCTTCTATTTTATACCCTATTTGACATAGAAACTCCCGTTAAAGAAAATCTTGACAAGCTAGAGGCTACTTTTGATGTTTTGGTCGATTTAGCCTGCTGGGACACACAAAAGCCTTGTAAAAAACTTTGGGAAAACTATGTAGAAAAGTTGCCAAATGTACTTCAGCGTTTAAATTTAGATGCCGAAGCTACGGTTACCTGTGACCCCGCTTCCTTATCTATTGAAGAAGTTTATATGGCTTACCCAGGCTTTTATGCCATTGCTATTTACCGTTTGGCACATGAATTATATAAAGTTGGCTTCCCGCTAGTACCGCGTTTAATGACTGAGTATGCGCACAGACAAACAGGTGTTGATATAAACCCTGGTGCAGTGATAGGTGATTCTTTTCATATAGATCATGGTACAGGTGTTGTTATTGGTGAAACTGCTATCATTAAAGATCATGTAAAAATTTACCAAGGGGTTACTTTAGGCGGCTTGTTTGTGGCTAAACATTTGCAGCAAACAAAACGGCATCCTACCATTGAAAAAAATGTGACCATTTATGCAAATGCTACTATTTTGGGAGGCAATACCATAATTGGTGAAAACTCCGTAATTGGTGGTAATGCTTGGCTTACGGAATCTGTTCCGCCAAATTCTACAGTCTTTCATACACCTGAAATAAAAATAAAAACACTACCGAATGTCTCATAGTTTGCTTGATTTAATTGGGAATACCCCTCTGGTCGTATCAAAAGTTTTAAATACCAATCCTAAGGTGAAATTACTTTTCAAATTGGAAGGTCACAACCCTGGCGGAAGTGTTAAAGATCGTGCTGCATTTAACATGATTAAAAGCGGGCTAGAACGTGGCGATTTTGATAAAAATTCAAAATTAATAGAAGCAACAAGTGGTAATACAGGTATTGCTTTAGCCATGATTGCAGGTATTTACGGGCTAAACATTGAGCTTGTAATGCCCGAAAATTCTACCAAAGAACGTGTACAAACCATGCGCGCTTATGGAGCAAAAGTAACCCTTACCCCTGCTGACGTTGGTATTGAAGGTGCTAGAGATTATGCTGATGCTAAAGTGAAAAATGAAGGTTTTTCTATGATAAACCAATTTGCTAACGATGATAACTGGCAAGCCCACTACAAAACTACAGGCCCAGAAATTTGGGAAGATACTAAGGGAGAAATAACGCATTTTGTTTCGGCTATGGGTACTACCGGAACCATTATGGGTACGTCTACCTATTTAAAAGAGCAAAATTCAGCAATTGAAATTGTTGGAGTGCAACCCAAAGATGGTGCTAGAATTCCTGGTATTCGTAAATGGCCAGAAGCCTACCTTCCTAAAATATTCAATGCTGATAAAGTAGATCAGGTTTTGGAAGTTAGTGAAGAAGAAGCTCGTGAAATGGCACGCAGGCTCGCTACTGAAGAAGGTATTTTTTCAGGTATGAGTAGCGGAGGTGCTGCTACTGCATCCTTACGTTTAGCGAGCACCCTTGAAAGTGGCACCATAGTTTCTATAGTATGTGACCGAGGTGACCGCTATTTGTCTTCTGGTTTGTTTGATTAGTATACACTTTTGCCACGTTATAACGTGTGTTTTTTTTAATCGTAGCAGTATAAATAGACATATTCTGGGTATAAAACTATTTTAAAGCCTCAATCATACCCCTGTTAAAAGCAGCATAATTTTGCAGGTCATTATGTCCGCCATTTTCAATAGTAAATAATTTTTTACCAACTCCCGGAATAGCGGTGTAGAGCTGTTGAGAAAATGAATACGGAATCACTTTATCAGCATTTCCATGAAAAATGTAAACTGGGCATTGAACACTTTTCATATATTCGGTTGAAGGAAAACGAAATTCTGATAACCATGCCACTGGTATAAAAGGGAAACGATGTTTTCCTAAATCTACAGCACTTGAAAAAGGAGATTCTAAAATAAGGCGGCATGGGTTGTTATTAGCCGCTACATAAGAAGCTATACCAGTACCTAACGACCTACCGTATACGAGTATTTCATTTTCTGCATAGGTTTTAAGCGCGTAATCATAAAAGAGTTGTGCGTCATCATACAATGCTTGTTCGGTCATTGCACCTGTGCTCTTACCATAGGTTCTATAATCTACTAAAATGACATCATAACCATGCTTTGTAAACAAATCGGCTTTACGCCCCAAATGCGAAATATTACCTGAGTTACCGTGAAAATAAAGTACAACTCCTTTTGTTGAATTGTTTTTTATATGAACGGCATTTAGCTGTGCATCAGCAGCAGCAGCTAAAAAGAATTCTTCAAAGGGTTGAACAAAACTATAGGTGTGATCTATAGGTAATTTGGAAGGAAAAAAAATGAGTCTTTCTTGAAAAATATAGACTAAAGCTACTAGCAATAGATACACAACACCAAGTCCAATCCCTATTTTTTTTAATCGTCGCATAGTTTATATCCTCTTTTTAACACTCAAAATGGTATGATTTTTCAAATAATTACTTGTTATAAATTTCGTTACACTCTTACATAAGTCAATCATGCAAACTCTAGTGTATGCAAGAGAAGGCCTGAACCTGGAGCTACGTAAGTCAGTTGAATTAAATTATTTGGCTCTAAGGATTTTTCTATGTCTTCAAATGTCAATTCTCCACTACCCAATTGTAGTAGAGCTCCCATTATCATGCGAATTTGGTAGCGCATAAAGCCTTGTCCTTTTACATGAAGCGCATAACTTTTTTTTGGAAAAAAATTGGCTTGTAAAATTGTATTTTCTCGCAACTCACAAGAATCAATACTGCGCACCGCCACTGTATTCTCCTGCATACGCGCAGTGTAGGTAGAAAAATCATGCATTCCTTCAAATAATCGCGCTGCTTTTTGCATTAAAGCAATATCCAAGTCTTCAAGGATATTTGCTAAAAATGGTGCACAAAAAGGATGGTTTTTTTCTCCGTAAGAAAATAGGTATACATATTCCTTAGTTTTACTGTGCTGAATAATATTAAACTCTTTAGGTACTTCCTTTATTGAAAGCACTCGAATATCTGGCGGAAGGTTTTTATTAAACAACGCCAAAAATTTAGCCTTATCAACAATAGCTTCATCAATAAACAATTCAAAAGCTGCCTCTAATGCAGATACTTTTGCATCGGTTCTTCCTGCTCCCAAAATTTTAAACTGCTGGTTGGGAGCTATAAATTTTAAGGTTTTTATAAGCATAGACTCTATGGTCTTTTGCTGGGGTTGTTTTTGCCATCCGCTATAGCGAAAACCTAAAAACTGAAGGTGTATTACGTAATAAAATCGTTGCTTTTGCATTGTTGAAAAATAATATATTAAAAACCACATTGTGAGTTAAAACTTAGGCATGAGGCTTTAATGGCGGTTAAAAATACTGCTTATAGCAGCGTGTGGCAAACTAAAATTCAATTGTGAGACATTTGTAAAAATCAGTAAGTCTTACTTATATGGATTATTAACCAAATCAGGAATGATACCAGACAGGAAATTACCAAAAAAACGGCTTTATTTGAGTAATCAGAGCTAGACACAGCCCTACTCAATACTCTTCGGAGAGCGGAGTGGTTCGCTTTCGCTCATCTCTTTTACCCATACTTGACTCCTGTACAAAGCCTTTTCCTTTCTCGCTTCACACTACAGTATTGCTACTGTAACATCAGAAAGGTAGTTTGATACCTGCTCCTGAAAGCCGATACCGGTAGACCTACTACCATCTTATTTGCAGTTACGTACGGATATAAACCTTACTCACGGCGCACCTTCGGAGAGCTGGTTTGATTTTGTTTGCGTAGATTATTTCTTTTTCTTTTCTGAGTTTTGCCAAGTATTAAAAACAGCATAAACAATCACTCTGTCTTTCTCTATTTCATAAATAATCAAAAACGGAAAACGCTTTATAAATGCTTCTCGATATGGTTCTCTCTTTTGTGGGAAGTGTTTTGGGTTTGCTGTAATTCTTTCAAAATAAGTGTCTAAATGCTCTAAAAATTCTTCGCCTTATCCCCTTCGTTTTCCTTCGTAATAAAGATAAGCTTCAATGATTTCTAAATTAGCTTCATTCTTAACTTCCAAAATATATGTCATCTACTTAACTGGAGTTTCTTACATTTTGTTTGACTTGTTCCCAAGTAAAAGATTTGTTTTCGCCTTTTAAATGGCCTTCTCTTCGTTTGTCAATCATTTTATATTGCTCTTCACTTAACCTAAGTTCTTGTTCATCATTTTGATAACTTTCAGCTAATGCTTTTATCATTTTTAAAAGCCTTATATCTGCGGTGTTTACATACTCTTTGACTGTATTTCTTAAATCTAAAGCTGACATAAGATTTTCTTTTTCTTATCGTAAAGATACAATTTTTGTTCCCTAGATTTTTACTTTAACTAAATGGATGGATGATAGGTGTTATTCGTTTCGTACAGACTTTCGATACACTAAATCGTTTTGTACATATCTTTCCGTAGAACTTATGTATTTATGTTCTGCTAAATATTGTACCTTTCGTAAGTTGTATGGTTCTAACTAATTTGTAATTAATGCTCTGATTTGCTTTATATTCTCTGCCTTTTCATTGTACTTTTTCTATTTCTTAATTATCTGTGAAGTCAGCACATTAAATCCTGTGTTAAATTGGTAGGTAGTTTGATACCTGCTCCTACAAGCCGATACTGGTATACTGGTAAACCTACTACCATCTTATTTGCAGTTACGCAAGGCTTTAAGCCTTACTCACAGCACACCTTCGCAGAGCTGGGAATACTCTTTTAAACTGGTCGATTTATTAGCTTTTATTTGTTGAAGTTCTTTAATCAAAGAAACTGCTCTGCGAAGTTTGCAACTTCGCAGTCACACACATTGGCTGCAACACAAAGTCACAACAAATACTGCTGTAGCTTTTGTAATTCACTATTGTTTCTTACTCACATGGCTTACGCAATCAAATACTAAGAATCGGGAAGCTCTCTTTCAATCAAAATTTTAGAAGGTTTATCAATTAAAAATTTAACCCCAATTCTATTAAAAAAGTCCCTAAATCTATTTTCAAGCTCTTTATTGTTGAACTCCAACCCTATAAGTTCCCTGTCAAATTCGTTAATGTGATATGATTCGTCATTTGAATGGCCATTCTCATCTACATTAAGTAAAAAATCCACAATATCTTTTTCGTTTATATACCTTCTATTTGCAGCTTTTTCTATTATTTCCTCGATTGAAGGCGTAGGTTTCTCCTCGATTAGCTCTGAGGGAAAGTCTAAATAATGGATTCTTTCTATTGTTTTGTTTGATATACTTATCCTCAAAGGTCCCCTACCACCTACAGTGGCATACCTATCATCATCTGGGACAAAGTCTTTACTTACAGTGTCAACATAAATACTTCCTTCATGAAAATATTTCTTTAAAACGACTTCATTGTCGTCTAACATTATTTTTATTAAATTATCTATTTCTTCCTCCTCCATAAAGAGTTATTAATCATTACTGTCTAAAAGCGTTTCAAAGATAGTATAATAGCTGCAACACAAAGTCACAACAAATACTGCTGTAGCTTTTGTAATTCACTATTGTTTCTTACTCGCATGGCTTACTGTTGACGGTACGAAGTTACAAACTTCGCACAGCCCTACTCAATACTCTTCGGAGAGCGGAGTGGCTTTTCTCACTCTTTTTTCAATTTTACTTTCTGCTCTGACTCGTCCCAGTATAGAAGATGTTTATTAGATTTATACCACTCATTCCAATCTTTCACGTTTTTTAAGGTTGGTTCATAAGTGTCAACGAATCCATCACCAACTTCTGAATCAATACTAGTCAATTCTTCCAAAAAAAGTATTGCATCGGTCAGACCAGTGCCTTTTATTTTTTTTCCGTCAAGAAATTTTTCCACTACGGTAATCTGTGATTCATAGATGCTGCTAGCTGATTTATGCTCAGATTTTTTTGCAGCACAAGAACATAGGAGTAATAACAGTAACGAACGACTAAATAATCTCATGAACATACTATTTAATTTCTTGGAACTACGTTTCCTCTTCTAACTTTAATTTTCTCGTCAACTGTTCTATTGCCCCTGGTGAACCTTATTGACCCATCATAGGAACGAGTTGTATAAGTTACCCTGCCGCGACCAGACCTTCCTCTTCTTGTTACTGTTTCCCGACTTTCATTTGTTCTAGTATCATTTCCCCTTGTAAAACCAGTAATTGCCTTTTCAGCATCTATACCTGCTTGATGGGCTTCAGGTCTTTGCTGTCCATTGACTTGCTTTTCGAACTGTTCCTTAACTTCATGACCTAAGGCAGAATTCTGGTTTAGTGCTTCTCCATTACCAAGAGCATTGATGTCCTGGATATCTATTTCTTCTGCGGAAAAACTACCTATTACCACACTTTCGCTTCCAACAGAGACGCCAATGTTCACGTCCACACTGTTGCCTTCCGAATCAACTGCATTGATTCCCTCTTCCAGAACTCCCAAAAATGCTGCCTGCCCCTCAGAAAGGTTTGTCTTTTGCTCATCGGTGATGTTTATGGTAAGGTTACCATCTGAATCTATCTGTGCGAAGCCACCACCGCCAAGTCCAGAATTGATGTTGTCCTTGACAGCCTGCTCTCCCTGCCTATTTCCTTCCTTGTCCTTTTTGAAACCAAATACTATTCTCTGTCCATCAGGATCTATGAATACCATTGGGCTGTTTGAAACATAAGTATAAGGGGAAAAGTCATAATAATCCTCTGCAAGGTTATCCACGTTCATCCATCTGCCCAATGCGGCATCATAGTTTCTCCATCCGTAATCGTACCAATCCAACCCAAGCTCATCATTGAGTTCTTTTCCGTTGTACTTGTAATCCTGTGCGGGATTAGTGGAAGTAACCACATTGTTATACCCTCGGTGCAACATTCCAAAGGGATAGTAGTTATTCTCCTCTATTATCTCCGTGGAAGCGTCGATTGTACCATCTTTATTGCTATCTGCGTATGTGAGTCGCACGTTCCCTAAATGGTCTTTATATTGATACACATAGTTATACCCTTCACCAAGATTTTCAGGGTTTTTGGGTTCCACATAGCCTTCGGGGGTATTGAAAAATTGTAAATTCATATAGCCATCAGATGGGTGTGTATTTCCACTATATATCATATTACCTGCGTAAAGCGTAATATCTTGGTAGTACCCACCATTTTGCACCTTCTTTTCTATTTTAGTGCCTGTAGCATCATAGGTATAGTAAATGTCTTTACTGCTACTGCTACTTGCTCCAAAATGTACCCGAGTTGGTAAATTTAAATGATTGTAGGTGATATTGGTGATATCTTTATTTAAATCACGAGTCATATTCCCGTTGGCATCATAGGTATAGTCAATATCACTTTTATTGCCATCTTTAAAGCCTTCATTTGCATGTGAAGTTGGTGCCCTATCGGTTACCGCAAGTAGTTTGTTACCATCATCGTACTGGTAAGTTAGCTTGTCAATTTCGTTATAATTGGGAGATGTTGGTGATGAAGCATCATTACCTCTACGGTATAGTTTTCCAATATTCCCATTTTTATCGTAGATAAGCTCTGAAAGGGTATAATGGTTCAAATTATCGGTTGCTGTTGTTAGTCTATTCAATGCATCGTACTCATAGTCATATGACCTAAGGCTTTTGTCTTGGTTGGCTGAGCGCCACTTGGTTTCTGCTATATTGCCGTTATACAATGGATGCAGTCCTTGGTTATATGCGATACTAAAATTAAACAATTTATTTGGAGTGGCGACCTAAACTACGAAAACCACAACAAATACCGCTGTGGCTTTTGTTATTCGCTATTGTTTCTTACTCGCATGGCTTACTGTTGACGGCACTCGTTACAAAAGAGCACTAGCGTTCACTCATTCGGGCGCCAGCTGGAGCACATCCCCCTAGCCCCCTTCAAAGGGGGAATTGTTAGTGCTGGTATTCAAGTTGCTCGGAGGGATACACCTAAACTACGAAAACCACAACAAATACGGCTGTGGCTTTTGCTATTCGCTATTGTTTACTACTCGCGGGACTTACTGTTTACGGCACTCGTTACAAACGAGCGCTAGCATTCACTCATTCGGGCGGCAGCTAGGGGCGATTTAATACTTATCAAGGTTGTCTAGATTTATTGATTCACCAGACCATTTAAGTAAACTATCCAAAGGAATAACAAGATTCTGCCTATGTTTACCATATGTATCAAAAGTTTTATGATCTATTTCTTTATTTACAAAACTTTCCAAAGTATTTGTCCCCTTAATCCTAATCAGAGATTTTGTTTCTAAAATAATTTCTAGTGAATCTGTTTTCAAAACCTTATCGTAATAATTATAAGGTTCATCTTTAAATTCAGGTCGGGTATCGTGTAAAAAAATAGAGTCCTGCCTAAAAACATAATCATATTGAAAAACACTCCCCGCATTTGGATTATAAGTATACATGTAGTTTTCTGTAAAGAAATACTCATAATATGATTTATCTTGATAACTAGACCAATTCCCTAACATGCCTAATGAAACTATATCAGAGTTTTCATTCTGCTTATTTTTACATGAAAAGAAAAAAAATAGTAATAAAAATAATGTAAAATATTTCATCTAAAATTATTGTTTGTTATGAGGTATCATTTTTGCCTTATAAGGCTTATAGGCTTTTATTCTTTTCATAATTTGATTATATAACTGTTTATTTTTGCCTTTAAAATTCATATATATAATATCGGCCCCATTATTAAATCCGCCACTATTTTTAATACTTATTTTATACGCATTTGTGTTTTTACCTTCCATAAATGTAACTCCACCCACAAATTTAACATTAGTAGCACTATATTTGTCAGCATTAGTTTGGACGTCATTTAGATATCCTATTTCTACGGTATTGTCACCAACTTTAATGTGAACGCTTGTGTGTCCTTCGTACCCTAGAATACTTTTGCTAATTCTTGTCCAAAAGTCTTCCTCATACTTCTCATTCTCGGGAGTTAAATCTGCATAAAAATCAATGATTGATCCCGGATGTACATCGCCACCATATTTGTCAATATGACCGAACCATTCTATTATACTATTCAGGAATTTTTCTTTCTCTTCTTTAGAGTATGTGTTTACAAAATCTATTTTGTCTGGGTAGCTTTGCAGAGCGAAATTATCACCAGTTAATGATGCTAAGTCATTAGCATCTCCACTCGTGTCATTATCTGTATTTCCAGAATTATTCCCAATACCATATTCTGCCTGAACACTTTCCCAACTTACCTCTTTTCCATCTTCGTCCTCATATCTATTAGTATACCAGTTATAAACTGAATTAGCTCCAGAAGGATCAGCCCAAAAAATCGGATTATTGTCGAATGCAGCATAAGTTGACTGCGAATAATGCGTCACAGGGTCGATAGAGGTAAACCTTCCAATTGCAGGGTTATACTGTCTAAACTTCATTTCATAAAGGTCAAGCCCTAAGGCTTCTTCTTGTTCAATACCATTATACTTGAATTTCTTTGCTCTAGAATTTCCAAGTGGACTTACATTGTTGTTGTAGCCTTTATGCTCCAATCCAAAGGGATAATAATTCGATTCTTTTACGATTTCATTGGTGGTAATATCGCCATCACCATTTGCATCGGTATAACTAAGTCGAACGTTCCCTAAGTGGTCTATATAGTTGAAAACGTAATTGAATCCTTGGGTTAGGTTGTCAGAGTTCTTAGGTTCAACATACCCTTCTGTGTGATTAAAGAACTGCAAATTACCGTTCTCATAGATATAGTTACCAGCATAGTCGGTAATGCCATTGCTTGTACCTGATATTATTTTTTTAAGCTTCACCCCTGTTGCATCATACACATAATTTATAGTGCCATTATGTGCGCTACCATCATTTATTTTCACGGTTACAGGTAAGTTTAGGTGGTTATAGGTGATACCTTTTTCGGAAGTTGTTGCTCCTTTTATGCCTTTATTTAAATCACGAGTCATATTCCCATTGGCATCATAGGTATAGTCATTACCACTTTTATTACCATCTTTAAAACCTTCGTCTGCAAATAGACTATACGCTGTATCGGTTACCGCAAGTAGTTTGTTGCCGGCATCGTACTGGTAGGTTAGCTTGTCAATTTCGTTGTAATTGGGGGATGTTGGTGATGAAGCATCATTACCCCTACGGTATAGTTTGCCTATATTCCCATTTTTATCATAAATAAGCTCTGAAAGGGTATAATGGTTCAAATTATCGGTTGCTGTTGTTAGTCTATTCAATGCATCGTACTCATAGTCATACCTCCTAAGGCTTTTGTCTTGGTTGGCTTCGCGCCACTTGGTTTGTGCTATATTGCCGTTGTACAATGGATGCTCCCCTTGGTTATATGCGATACTAAAATTAAACAATTTATTTGGAGTGGCGACCTAAACTACGAAAACCACAACAAATACTGCTGTGGCTTTTATTTCTCATTGAAAAACCACCGTCTTTGACGGTGGTCATGTTTTAAAGGCTCTGCCATTTTTTAGCTTTGCTCAACTAAAACTTTTTAAGATGAGTAAATATAGAAAATTAACACATGTGTATTACAAATGTGACTATCACATTGTTTTCACACCCAAGTATCGTTTTCAGATACTTGAGGGAATGGTCAAATCATTGGTTGAGAGTGGCAAAGCGCATGGCGGAAGTCTTGGAGATTTCTCTCGATAGATTGGTGCATGGCGAGAACATCGCACAGGATATTTTTGAAGATTCCGACCTGCTCTCCCTCTTCAACAAGGCGCAAAAATTATCGAGCAAACAAAAGGAAACCGTAAAGGACTTTCTTTCGGCTTTCGTGCTGAAGGCAGACCTTACCCAAAAACTCGCGCAATAAAAAACCGCCTCATTGGGCGGTTTCTTGATTTACTATTTTCCATGTCCAAACTTTAGAATCTTACAATCTTTCCGTTGGATTTCCATAAAAGGAACACCTCCTTTATCTGTATTTAGAGTTCCCTCCACATACCAAATCTCATCATCTTTAATAAGTTTTGCCTTAAAAGGCTTACTATTATAAATTTTCTCTCCATAGATGGAAAACCATAAAACCTCTGCAATCTTAATAGCAGTTTCGGGGGTTTTAACTATGCCTGCTTTTTGTTCTGGAATAGTTTTACTTTCATTTGCTTTGAGTTGAGCACATGATACATTTACAGCTAAAACAAATAGTGATAAGTAAATAATAAGATTTCTCATAATAACTTTACTGTTTTATAGTTCCCCCTCCATTTAAAAGCTCATCAATATTTGGCGTATCAATTCGCACGGGAGTAATCCCTCTAGGCGTTATGTTAACAGGTGTAACTTTGGGTCTTGATGGAACATAGGGTTCTAATGAAGGGTTTATTGAATTTGTTCGTTTAGGGCTTTTCGGGTCACTTGGTACATCCGTTGAAACTACAGAAACTTCTCCTGTATTGGGGTCTACCCTTTGGACTGTTCCGCTAGGTGTAACTACGAACGAAGGCAAACCTCCTTCTATAGTACTTTGAATATCTTGGTCAGATGGAACATTATCAGCATCGGTTTCTCCCTCAATCGTTTCAACTTCGTCATCTCCATGAGAATGAATATCTCCAGCATTAGTGCCTCCTTCAGGAATAGTGCTCGGGTCAGGTATGCCCACTCCATAACCACTACCTTCCAATGGTTCCACATACGAATATGTAGTAACTCCATTTCTAGTAGAAGAATAAAATCTAGAACTATATTCTACCCCATTAATAATAGACCTCCCATTATATTGTTGTCCAAAGTTAGTTGCTGCACCATTTAGCGTTTTATGTACAGAGTGTGGCTCTAGACCCTCTAGTTCCCGTGCGTCAATTACTCTATTTCCACTAAAAACATATGGGCCCCAATCGGTATATTGTTCCGTTAAGGGATCTACCGTAAAAAACCTACCTATTGATGGGTCATAGTGCCTGAATCTAAATTCTAAAATATTATAACCAAGCTCTTTTGAGATTTCTTGACCTTGGAAGGTTTGGTAATTATTCTCCTCTCCGTTCACGACATTATTGTAACCTTTGTGCTCAAGCCCGAAAGGATAGTAGTTGTTTTCTTCCACAATTTCAGAAGAAGCCGTAATTACCCCGTCATTATTATTATCCGAGTAGGACAGTCTAACATTCCCTAAATGGTCTTTATATTGATAAATATAGTTATACCCTTCACCAAGATTTTCAGGGTTTTTGGGTTCCACATAGCCTTCGGGGGTATTGAAAAATTGTAAATTCATATAGCCATCAGATGGGTGTGTATTTCCACTATATATCATATTACCTGCGTAAAGCGTAATATCTTGGTAGTACCCACCATTTTGCACCTTCTTTTCTATTTTAGTGCCTGTAGCATCATAGGTATAGTAAATGTCTTTACTGCTACTGCTACTTGCTCCAAAATGTACCCGAGTTGGTAAATTTAAATGATTGTAGGTGATATTGGTGATATCTTTATTTAAATCACGAGTCATATTCCCGTTGGCATCGTTATTTGCATACTCAGTACGGCACTAGTTACAAACTAGCGTTAGCGCATACTAGGATCAGCAGGGGGGCTAAATATTGTTTTACCTTCCACAGATAACTTGACTAAATTCTCTATACCAAGTGGTTTGTCGTTAAGTTTTCTATGTAAAACAGTGAAAAGAATGTTTGTCATGTCGTTAGTATTATCAACTCCCAATGAATTAAAAAACTGCACATCTGACTTACTATTTTCTGAAACTAAGATATTATCTCTATAATAAATGGAATAATCAAATTCGTCATTCATAGTATTTTCAGAAAGGTTTTTTAGTTTTCCCAAATCTTCTGAACTCATTGAGTCTTCGATATTTTCAATCATGACATGAATCTCCTCATATTTAGTGTTTTCACAAGAAATGAAAACGAAAAGACATAAAAATATAATCCTTATTTTTTTCATAGCTTAAGTTTTGCAATAGTCTATCTTCGGAAATTACCTATTAACTTTCCTTTTTTACTCGTCAAATCAAATAATTAGGATTTTGACCAGTATATTCTAAAGAATAATTAGCTTTTCTAACTTGACCCGAATTATTTGACAAATATATGGGAACCTTGTAATATTCAGAAATTGTCTGATCTGTGGTTATCAACATATTATTAGCTTTGTCAACCAAGTAAATGTAACTAGGTGCACCATTTGGTGCACTTAAGGCTCTATAACAAAAGGAATAATATTTATCTATATGTCTCATTGTGCCTTTCTTAATTGAACATTTAAAGGTAATTCTTTTACTTTAGAAAAACTTTGGATTTCAACAGATAATACTTGGTGGGCACCAGCTTCTGCACCAAGATTAACTTTTGAACTAAGTACCTGTAAAGGTCGAGTTAGAGTAAATTCCTCAAATATCACTTGAGAATGTATTCCTTGTAATTCCATTCTACCCACATCCCCAGGCAAGGCCAACATATCGGACATAGGTGGCATCAACTATACTCTCAATTTTATTTGAAACCACTGTAGCTGGGGCAGGAACAATAGCAAGGACTAATGGATTATTTCTTTTTCAATTAAAAGATGATTCTCTTTAACCAGACTATAATTAGCATTTATTTTTTTAAGGTAACCAACTAGAAAACTTATGATTTTATATCCCTCGCTATAATCTTCAACTTCTATATTTTTCAATGGGTTATAACTAAAAATGTAAAACTCATCAATAGACTCAAAACCTTCATTTTTAAGCATTAGACCAATATCTTCAAAATTGATATGACTTCTTACTTCGATATTATTGACAATGCTACTTGTATTCAATGACATCTCCTTAATATCTCCGAAAATTTCGGGGTCATAGTGTTCTAAACTGAATTCTGATTCACTTATAAAAGAATAACTCTTATCGTCAAGATTTATAAGTAAAGGGCCTTCACCTCCTATTTCTATATAATTGTCTTTGAAATTACTCTCCAAATATTTTTTGTTAATGTGAAAGACATATAAAAAATTATCCTTTTTGACAATCTTATCTATAACCCTTTCTTCTCCCAAAATACTTGAAATAAATTTTTCCATAATTATTCATTTGAGACTTCATCCTGTAATTCCTGATCCCAAATATATTCTACTTCTGATTGATTATTAATCCAAATTGTTAAATTTCCATCTAAAGCCGAATACCAATATATCTGGTGGCAAATTAGCATTGAGACTAAGAGAAGTAATATTATCAATATTTTTTTTAACATAGTCTATCCTATTAATCAAGCAATGGGTGAGCTAATCCAGCGTTTAGGCGTTTTATTTTATAAAGTTTATACATTCTAACATCATAGTTAGTTCCTCTGTTAATCCTATTCTCGTATTTTTGTACTATGATAATAGTTGCCTTCAACTGTTTCGTGGTAACATTAGAACCAAAGCCTCCACTTCTTAAAAGATCAAAAACACCATTAGAATCTTTAAGATTCAACATATGAGCTCCAAATTCGTGAGCGGCAGTTCTATCTCCATCACATATTTTTATCTTTTTTTGATTTCATTGGTAAAACTGCTAATTGTACAACTTTAATGCTTCATAACTGTAACTGCTCTGCGAAGTTTGCAACTTCGCAGTCACACACATTAGCTACAAAACAAAGCCACAACAAATACTACTGTAGCTTTTGTAATTCACTATTGTTTCTTACTCGTATGGCTTACTGTTGACGGTACGAAGTTGCAAACTTCGCACAGCCCTACTCAATACTCTTCGGAGAGCGGAGACCTAAACTACGAAAACCACAACAAATACCGCTGTGGCTTTTGTTATTCACTATTGTTTCTTACTCGCATAGCTTACTGTTGACGGCACTCGTTACAAACGAGCGCTAGCATATTAGAACCAGCAGGGGGAGCGGATTTCTTTAATAAAAATGTAGCTTCACTTTAGAGCATAAAAAAACCACTTCGAAAAAGTGGCTTTTTTTTTTAAAAGATTCATTTTATTATCAATTATCAACTTTAAGACTATTAATTGATATTTTAAAAAGAGAGATTCCTAATAAAATAAATAATGAGTTGAAAACTAACTCAGGTAAAGTTGAAAATACCCTATCATAATTTAAGAAAAACAGTAAAGGTATTAATGCTGCAATCAACATTTCTATACCAAAAAACTTTATATTTAAGTTTTTCAAGCTTAAACTTACTGGCTTTTCTAATGTTTTTCTAATTATTAAAAAATTCAATACTATCATTATAAAAAATGCTATACTAAAGAAATAGAATAGACCTAAAAAACTTTTACTTTTTCCTAACATCAGAAAAGATATAAATTCAAGGATTACAATAACTGCTAAAAATAGTTTGTAATATTTTTTATAAAATTTCATATTCTTAATCTTCAATAGTTTTAAACATTACTTTTGATGAGCTTTCAAGCTGAGTACTTCTACCTGAATGATTTCCAAATGCCCTGTAGCCATTACCTAATATTGCACCAGCACCAACAGCTAACTTATAAGGTTTTGCTATATTAGTCCAAGCTAATAGAAAAGTTGCAAGAGTAGAGCCATTTCGAGCCATTTTACCTAAAGAAGTTTTGTCATTAAAAAGGTTGGTACTATAACCGTGTTCTTTTACCATATCTGCTAAACCTGCTCCATAATTCCATACAATTGAATTATTATGTGCTTGATTCTCTGTAAACCCTTTTTGCCAAACAAAACCTGCGGCAAAGAACTGATGATCTCCTGCCTGTTCTACTTGTTCTATCGTACCATTGGTATTGATGTAAAATATATCCAAAACCGATCTTCCATCTGGATCAATAAAGAATATAGGATTGTTCAAAGCGTATACGTAAGTGCTGGTTTCATAATATTGGTCGGCTAATGGATCGACATTCATCCATCTTCCCACAGCAGCAGCAGCATAGTTCCTTGCCCCGTAGTCGTACCAATCCAGTCCAAGCTCATTGTTCAGCTCCTTTCCGTTGTACCTGTAGACCTGTGCCAGGTTCGTTGATGTCACCACCGAATTGTATCCTTTATGTTCAAGACCAAAGGGATAATAATTATTCTCCTCAATGATTTCAGAAGATTTGGCATTATAATTATCATAATAGTTTATAGTGAGTATTTCTATGTTGGTCTTTGGGTAGGCTTACTGTTGACGGCACTCGTTACAAACGAGCGCTGGCGCATACTAGGACCAGCAGGTTTTTTTTAATTTGTTAAAGAATATTACCTGCTTCTTACCTTTACATATGTTTTGATATCATCTATTCCTCCACTTTTTATTGTAAACAGATTATCATTATATCCATAGATGAAAAAATCAACAGGGTCAATGTAATCTTCCGATTCTTCATATCTACACTCACTGCAATCTATCAATTTAGAGTCTTTCAAGTTAATACCTATCAATTTTTCAGTTATTTTATCACCCATTTTTTTATCCAAAACAATATATTTCCCATTGTAAAGAAAATATCCTTTTGAATGTTCTTTGCTAAATGCTTCAGAAGGAATTAAGGAGAAGGTATTAGAATTAATCATGTTCAACTCTATAAATTTCACCTTGGATTTTTTTGAATTAAGATAATTAATTAATATATCAAGTTCTGTTTTAAAAGTTTCGCTTGCGATATTCTCGCTTGGATTTTGAGAGCATGCAATGCTTACACTTAATAATAATATAAACGTATATTTCATATCTACTTTGTTTTAATTTCCTTTATATCTTCTATAAAAAGACTTTCTTAATTCTTCCGCAGTTTGAACTTTCTTAACACCTCTCCTCACAATGCCTTGCCTCTTACTATAAGGATAAAATGTTTGATTCCCTTTATGATAAATAGAAAGTTGAATTTTAAAATTATCAGCAGCGGAATACAATCTTTCTTGAGCAGATGGTCCTTTGACGCCTCCATTTGGATGACTATGCATGCCCAACCTTAATGTGTTTATGTTAAGACCTGACAATCCTAATCTTTCTCCTTGTGTCACTCTGCTTTTCAGATGTTTTGTATTTAATAGGTTAGTACCATTACTAAAATTACTTAATGACCATTCAACATTAGAATTATCAACGGCAAACTTAAAAACATTAACAGCATCATCTACAGATTTTGTAGTTCCATAGCTATTACCTTTGGCTGTCTTGGTTGACAAATCAGAAATAATGGTTTCGCTTTCAGGGTTGTCTTTATCTACCTGAACATAATCGTTCTCACTTACAGCACCATCACCATCTGTATCATTTTTTATTACTTCTCCATTATCGTCTTTGACTAAATTACCATCATCATCAGTAGTAACGGAATATAGCCTATCAAAATTGTCATTTGTTTTCTGTAACAATGTTACGTAGCCATCTTGGTCTAAACCATAGTCATCTAATAGACCTGATGGGTCAATTCTGGTAACTGGGTTATTTTGTACAAAATTATATGGGGTCAGCCAGTCGCGCTCTTCAGCAAGTGGGTCAATAGAAGTAAACCTTGCAATAGCTGGGTCATACAGTCTAAACTCCATTTCGTATAGATTCAAATCTAAACTTTCTTCCAACTCTACACCTTGATATTTATACGGATGTTCAGTACCGTTAAGGGCTTATTTTTGTAAGCCTTTTTTAAAATATGGTTTTTGAGCTTTCTCTTTTTTAGTAGTGCTACATTTTT
>CANMFQ010000029.1 GCA_947497145.1 uncultured Flavobacteriaceae bacterium | reverse complement strand
GAGTCCAGCCTTAGAAGGAGCAGGTACGTATACATATACAATAGCAGCTACAGGAGCATGTCCAGCAGTGTCAGCAGAAGTGGAAGTAACAGAAACCCCAGCATCTAATGCTGGCGAAGACAACAAAACAACAGTATGTAAAGGTAAAATAATAGACCTTACAGCATTGGTTACTGAAGATGGTGGTAATTTTAGTGAAGCAACCGCATCAGGGGGTCTTGTTGGGTCTAATTTTAATACAACCAATGTAGCACCAGGTACGTATCAAGTAATTTATACCGTAGAAGGGGAGGATACATGTCCAGATGATGAAGCCATTATTACCATTACAGTTGATGCTCCAGCCGATGCAGGTGCAGATAATAGTACATCGGTATGTGAAAGTACCATAGTAGATTTATCTGAGTTAGTAACGGTAAGTGGTGGTAGTTTTGTAGCAACCAATGGAGGTGTTATAAATGGAGATACATTTGATACAACAGGCTTAGCGCCTGGTACGTATACAATAGAGTACATTGTTTCTAGTGGTGGTGTTTGCCCTGATGATAAGGCAATAATTCTTGTAGAAGTAGCGGAAGATATCATAACAAGATCATGTGCTGCAATAGACGCTACCTATTGTGGTGATGGAACTACTAAATACAATTTCTATTGGTTTGGAAGTGAGAACTCACCAGGAGGATCTAGATTCTTTGGGTCAGATGAAAATAACAATCTGAGTTTTACCGAGTTTAATGATGGTACGGCATTGGTACAAGGAACTACTGTTTTAGGTACGTGTACTGCACAGTTGTATATTAAATTAATTGGAAAATCTAACTGGACAGAATGGCAGCAAAATGAAGGTGGCACTTTTAAACCTATGGGTTGTACAGGTGCAGATCCTGCCGGACTTAATTATTATGTTATTGATAATACCGTTAGTACAATTACAACTACTGGAGGTGATTGTTTAGAAGAAGGAACTTTTATAGTTAGTCAAAAACCAGATCCTAGTGATCCTAATACACCACATTTGGGCGTAATCGTTGGACCAGGCGGAATGTTACATAGCCTTAATGCTGGTGCTGATGGTATTGCAGGATGGGGTTTTATGGGAACTGTTGATAACCCAAAGAAGTACGAAATTGATTTTAATTTCGAGCTAGATTGTGAAGATGCTACGGGTTGCGATTTAACACAGTCTTGTGATAACTTGGTGCCAAATGCAGGAATGTCTACAAGTTATACCGCTTGTGAAGATGAGTCTGTTACCGTGCAAGATTTATTTGATATGCTAGGTAGTGCTGCAGTTAGTGGAGGAACATGGTCTCCTGCTAGCTATAACGGAGCTGGTACTTATACCTATACTCACGCTGGTACTGGTAGTTGTAAAGAGAAATCTGCTACCGTTACTGTAAGTGTTCAAGATAAATTAAGTGCAGGTGAAGATGGAGAAATTACCGTATGTCAAACCGATAAAGTAACGGATGACGATTTATTTGCAGCATTAACTGACGCCGATGAAGGCGGTACCTGGAGTGATCCTGTAAATGGCGTTTATACATACACGGTGGGTGGTTCGGAAAATTGCTCTGAAGATACAGCAACCGTTACAGTAACCTATGTGGTGAAACCTAATGCTGGTATTGATGGTGACATTACGATATGCGAAAATCATCAGCCTACTAATGACGAACTTTTCGCAGCATTAGAAGGAAATCCAGATAAAGGTGGTTCTTGGGTTAAAACGCAGGAGTATTATGAATACACTGTCAAAGGAGCTGGTAGTTGTGAAGATAAAGCTTACCTAACCATCAATAACTTGAAAGCACCAAACGCTGGAGAAAATGGAGTGCTTTCGGTATGTGAAGAAGAAACCGTTTCTAATGATATGTTATTTGCACAACTAACCAATGCAGATCCCCATGGAAAATGGAGTACACCAGATGCTAATGGCATATATACATATACTGTAACTAATGCTTGTGGAACGGACACGGCAACAGTTGAAGTAAAAGAAGGAGCAAAACCAAACGCTGGTATGAATGCTATTCTACAAATATGTGAAGGAGAAACTCCTACGAATCAGGAATTGTTTGACCAATTAATAGGAGCAGATATTGGTGGTGATTGGAGTGGGCCAGTAGATAATGTATATACCTATACCGTATCATCTCCTGTTTGTGGGTCGGATATATCTATTGTAACAGTTACCAAAAAGCAAGTACCTAATGCAGGTCAGGATGGTGAGTTGATTATATGTAAGGGAACAGAGCCAACAGACGCTCAGTTGTTTGCTGTTTTAAATGATGCAGATGAAGATGGTCTATGGAGTGATCGGATAGGTAATGTGTACACTTACACCGCAGAAAACGATTGTGGAAAGGACACTGCTCAGGTAACAGTTATTGAAAAAGAACCTACTAATGCTGGTGAAGATAATCAGGTTACGGTTTGTGCCGGAAGTATCGTAAACCTTCTCGATTTAGTAAGTGTTACAGGTGGTACTTTTTCAGAAACAACTACTAGTGGGGGCTTAACGGGGACAAATTTCAATACAACAGGTTTGAATGCGGGTGGTTATGAAATTACTTATACGGTCACCGCAGCAGCAGATTCGCCTTGTTCCGATGATACTGCGACTATAACTGTCACCGTGCAAGAAAAGCCTGAACCCGTTATCACAGAGGCGGCTATATGTTCTTCTGATATGTACACTTGGTCAGTGAATAATGAAACGTATCAGGGTTCAGCTGGTGATAAAATGATAACTGTAAAAGGAGAAGGTTGCGCAGCAGATAACCTATTAAAATTAACCGTTGTTGACAAGCCTAATGCAGGTGATGATAACGAAGCTACGGTTTGTAAAGGAACTACAGTAAACCTTACTGATTTAGTAGATGTTGATGGAGGTACTTTTTCAGAAACAACGGTTAGTGGAGGTTTAATGGGAACAAATTTCAATACCACAGGCTTAGGTGCTGGTGATTATGAAATTACTTATACAGTTACCACAGCAGTAGGTTCGCCTTGTTCTGATGATACGGCAACCATAACTGTTACCGTACAAGAAAAGCCTGAACCTGTTATCACAGAGGCGACTATATGTTCTTCTGATATGTACACTTGGTCAGTGAACAATGAAACGTATCAGGGTTCAGCCGGTGATAAAATGATAACTGTAAAAGGAGAAGGTTGCGCAGCAGATAACCTATTAAAATTAACCGTTGTTGACAAGCCTAATGCAGGTGATGATAACGAAACTACGGTTTGTAAAGGAACTACGGTAAACCTTGCTGATTTAGTAGATGTTGATGGAGGTGCTTTTTCAGAAACAACGGTTAGTGAAGGTTTAGTGGGAACAAATTTCAATACCACAGACTTAGATGTTGGTGATTATGAAATTACTTATACAGTTACCACAGCAGTAGGTTCGCCTTGTTCTGATGATACGGCAACCATAACTGTTACCGTACAAGAAGATAATGCATCTGCTGGTGATGATGCTGCTATTACAGTATGTGAAGGTGTGAAAGTAGATCTTTCTACCTTGGTTACAGAAACAGGAGGTACTTATGAGACTACTAGTGGGGGTGTTATAGCTAATGAAACTTTTGATACTACAGGTTTAGAGCCCGGCGATTATATCATTAAGTACACGGTAACGTCCAATTGTGATGAGGAAACGGCTAATATAACGGTTATAGTAGATGAAGAATCTAATTGTAATACCACAAGCTCATGCGAAACGTCTTTTGCTAGATATAGTGAAGGTAATAGATGTTTTATTGATGATGGCTTCAAACGATGGGGATGGACAAATAAATTACCAGGTGAAGGTGATTATATGATGGAATTTTATGGAGGTGCTGCTAAATGTGATATCAGTAAAGGCGCCAAATCGGGTAATGTTATGGTTAGTTACCATGATGGTTCTGTAACTGTTAAGATTGAGCTTCTTAGTGGTTTTGTTATGGATGAAGCTCAGTTGTATATAGGAGACAAACCTTATCCAATGAAAGGTAACACGGCTATAGATGCCCCAGGTCAATATCCTTATAAATCAGGAACACTTAATGATGTAACTAGCTATGAGTTTGAAGCTGTAGATGTGAGTGATTTAGACGAGGTTCATATTATTGTTCACGGGCATACTTGTACTAGTGGAGTCGCGAATAATGAAACTTCAAAAACAGAAATTACGGCCTATCCAATGACCTTTAAGAATGACCTTAATTTAGGTGTTACCATATCATATGATGCCCAATTAGATATTCACATGTTTGATGTACACGGTAGAAAGATAATGTCTAAACAAGGGAAACAGGTGAAAGCTGGTTCAAACAATGTGCATCTTAATGTTGCAAGTCTCGCACCCGATGTTTATTTCTTAGTTATTTATACAGGAAAAGAAAAAATAATAAAGAAAGTCATGTCTAGAAAATAGTGATATAGCTATTGTTAAATAAGAAAAAGCCCTGACAGTTTTGTTAGGGCTTTTAGCATTAAGTAGGTTAAGCATAATAAGATTTGGAATGTCAAAGATGTGCTATTATTACTGCAAAACAAAAAGTAAGTTGTGAAGTCTACTTTTTTGTATGTTAACTGTGAATTACACTTGCTGTTACGTAAAATTAAGCTGCCTAAGTTTATAGTTAAATGGATGTTATACCAATATAGTGATCAAATGACTCATTCAAACTTGTTCAACATTTCTGTAGCCATGATATGCAAATGAATGACGGCAACATAGAACAAAAGCAACTTGGTTTCTGTATGCTGTTTGATAACTAAATTGCTATTATTGAGAATAAAACGTGGTTGTTCTCATAGGGGTGTCAATTGTGATTTTCATGGTAATTTTGTATATTTAAACAACTTGTAAGTGGCTCAAATGAATTTTGTTTAAAAAAAGACGTAGGTAAGGCTTGGCAATAAAAGCTAGTCTACTATGATGAGGATTACGAATACGTGATAGCAAATTTTATAAAATGCCAGTAATAGTTACTTTGTATTAATAGTACTAAGTGAACGAATTTAAAAAATGCACTACAATGGGTTTAACAACAATTAAAACTTTTGATAATGCCCCTGAGGCACATGTTTTTAGAATTAAATTGGAAAATTCAGGAATTGATAGTTTCCTCTTTGATGAGGAAATGATTACGATTGATCCCATGATGAATGTTGCACTTGGAGGAATAAAACTCAAAGTAAATCAAAAGGATTTTGAAAAATCTACCCGTATTATTACTGAAATAGAAACTTCTCCTTTAACAGATGATAATGATGAGCTCTTAAAATGTCCCAAATGCAAATCCACTGAATTATATACTGGGTATAAATCTGTAAAAGGTATAAAAGGTGTCGCCTCAATAATCATTTCATTTTTAATAATGGTTTACCCGCTTTATGTTAAAAAACTTTATAAATGCAAAAGATGCAAAAACGAGTTTAAGAATTAGCGTAGCTTGATGGGTGAGTTCGCAAAATAAGCGTGAAAACTTAATGTTATCTAATTGAAATTTTTAACAACCAAACAACAAGTGTGTATGTCAGTTGCCTTTACTGGTAAATATACATAAGAGTTTAGTCGTTCTTACTTTCTACCAGTTTAGTTGGTTTAGTTACGCTAATTACGTCTACCACATGAAAATTATACTTCACAGTAAAAAATGCCATTAAAAGCGAGTTAAACTACTTTTTTTGTCAACAGTATTTTTGTTTGTAAAAAGAAGTTTTAAGTACCCTTTTGTACAATTCACTTAGGGTGTATTTTGAAATTAAAAGTAGCAACACTATCGTTAAAAATTACACAAAACTCATTAAGACAGACTAATATAGACCTATTTTTATACAATATGAGTTCTTAGATAAGGCAATTACAATGATAACTATTCTAAAAAACGCTCGAGTAATGCATAATATAAAAACATATCTATTTGGTTTAGTCGTTTTAGTATTCCATGCTAATATGCAAGCTCAAAAAAAATACAATTTAAATTTTGATGATTTTGATTCAGAAAAAAAAGTGATGCCCAAAGGTTGGTTTGAATGGGGAAGTTATAGGAATTTGGATGGTGACCATGTAACAGGAGAAAAATTGGAAGGTGATAATTATGTAGGGAAAGTAGTTTCTGATCAAAAAGATAAATTTGCCTGCATTACGTACAGGATTCCCGCAAATTATACTGGCGATACTATAAGTCTTACGGGCCGCATAAAATACGAAAACGTAAAAGGGTTTGTTGGTCTGCTGATGCGTATAGATGGGCTAAATGCTAAAAAGTCTTTAGCGTTTGAAAGTATGCAGAAGTTAAAAATTGAAGGAACCAATGATTGGAAAGCATATACTATAAAATTACCCCTATCAAGGGATGCCAATGCTATTTATGTTGCTGGAATTTTGGGAGGGACGGGAACTGCGTGGTTTGATGATTTTAAAATTACTATTGATGGTAAAGATATTCAGACTTTAAAAGAAACACCTAAAGTCTATTTAAAAGACTATAATGATGAGGAACTTAAAACTTCAATACAGAAGGCATCTAAACCAATAGATTTATCAACAGATGCTAATTTAATTGCAAGTTTAAATCCCTTACTAGAAAAATTGGCAACTAAAAGGATTGTTTCTATCGGAGAAAGTACGCATGGAACTTCGGAGTTTTACCGCCTTAGAGAAATTATTACAAAGAGACTAATAGCAGAAAAGGGATTTAATCTGGTTGTTTTAGAAAGTGCGTATGATGACATTGAACTTTTAAATAATGAACTATCTAAAAGCCCTATAGATAGTTTAATTAGTAAACGTTTATTTTCAATTTATCAAACAAAGGAAATGAAATCTTTTTTACAATGGTACAAAGGTAATCGTACCAATTATAATGTTAAATTCAAAGGCTGCGATGATTCTTTTTGGGCTTTTTATGACCTATTATATAGTAATAGTAAGCCTGAAAATGATAAAAAATTAAAAAAGCTCATTAAAAAATTAAAGTCCAACGTTTTAAAAGAAGCGTCTGTAAGTTCAAAAAGGCAATATAAATTAGGTGCTGATATTTATGATAACATAGTGGCTATTGAAAAACACTTAAACCAAACAAATGTACTTACCGAACCCTTAAAGGAAATTTTGTTTAATGGGAAAAACACATATATCAACTATGTAAATATTAAGAATAAAAAGCCTTTTCAAAGCCGTGATGAAATAATGGCTGATAGAGTTTCTTATTTAGCAAAAAATAAAAGTAATAAAATTATTGTTTGGGCTCATAATGCACATATTTCAAAAGAAGTTATTGCAGATAACGAAATAGGCATAATGGGTAGAGATTTAAAGCGAGAATTTGGAAATGATTATCATGCTATTGGTCTTACTACGTTAAACGGAAGTTATTCATATATAGAGAATAAATTTATTAATGGTGACCACTTTTATAATGATAAGCTTAAACAAGTGAAGATGCAGTCAATCGAAATTCCCCTTTGGGAAAATGTACTTGCCTTAAACGGAAATGCTTTTTATCTTGATTTTTATGCCTTGAATCAAGAATTAAAAACCGATAAAATTATTGGTGCAACAAGGTTAATTGGTTATGCGAAGGAAGAAGAAAGAGATATTTATCACCTCCAATTTCCAAAATTATTCGATTCATTAATTTTTATTGAAGATACTCATGCTACAACACCACTGTTAGATTAAACGAAGTTTTAGCGTATATAGACATAACAAAAATAATGATTTGTAATACCCAATTATTCCATTCAATTAAGGAGTTTTTGTGCTGTTCTTCTATGGTGAAATGTTTGTAAAGTATACTTTAAAAAAGGTGTATATAATCATGTACTAATAGAACTGATACCCACTGTAATTGTAGTTAAAATTGATTGTAGATACCAAAAATGGTTGTTTGAAGAATTTATTTGCATTATATCGAATAAGTAAAATAAAATTATTCATATAACACCATCTTTAACTTGATACATCTAAAGCAATAATTAATCCTATTTTTGACCCCGTTTCATATTCATAGAAGAAAGGTTAAAATAAATACGTGTTCTTTTACAGTGAGGCGATAAACTTAATGAGCAAAGTTGCTTGTGGCGGCCATTTTTTAACTGGTAATAAGGGGGTAATTGCTATTGTATCATTGTACAACTTATATTGTTTGCATAGTTTATCTATGTTGCTGTTGAGCTCGTTTTGACTTTTTGTTTGGAACAAAGAATTATAGCTTTTGTGTCATATTGAAATCTTTTTTTTGTTGCACAGCTATGGCTTCTGAACTCAAAAATGATAAGATTAGGGTGATAATACATCATTTGCAGATAAACGAAAAAGTCAGGATAAGGTCGTTATATAAACTTGGGAGAACGCCATAAGGCAATAAAAATGGGGATGCAATTTTTTGATCGTTATAAATGTTTTTCAATTAAAAATAGTTTGATAATACTATTTTTTTTGTTTTTGGTAATACCTGCTGCGCTGCATGGTCAGATAACGTATTGTACTGATTGTTATGGTGTGAGTGGTGATTGTGCTGACCCTACAGATAATCCTGACAACAATCCTCAATTAACAGCGCTTTGTGGTGCTATAGATATTATTTTAGTCTTAGATGAATCTAATTCTATTGATACTATTGATGAAATTAATGCTGTAAAAGATGGAACACTTGTTTTTCTTAACTCTTTGGTTTGTACCGGAACTCGTGTTGCTATTGTTGAGTTTGCTTCTACAGCAAGAATAGTTAATGATTATAAGGTTGTTGATGATGCTTATGTCTCACAGGTTTCAGATTACTTTGGTGTTGTTGATAATCCTAGTGTTAATAATCAAAATTTCAGAGATGTATATGGAGAAGAAGGAGGAACCAATTGGCAGGCTGCTATGTTGGCCGTTGATGACTTGAATGTACCTGATATACTCTTATTTTTTACTGATGGCGTCCCTACAGGGTATTCCTCAGGTGAAAACCCTACTAAAGATAGTCCTGCAATTTTTTGCAGTGATGGTTCTACAACACAGCGCCCTGAGATAGCAAACCCTGTGAAGTTAGCAAATAAGTTTAAAATGGAAGGTGCCCACATGTTCATGTTAGGCGTTGGTGGAGCTACGGTTAATACACTTAAAAAAATGTCGGGCAGTAATGAGTTAATTCCTCAAGGGCATGACAATTTAGGTAATTCCGATTATATTGTAGAAAGTAATTTTTCAGAATTAACGCGTTGTTTTGTAGCCCTTGCGTCTAGTTTTTGTCCTTTTAGTGGCACTGTTTCGGCTACCGATGTTTGTACAGACAATACCGCAGGCATTGCACAAATATCAATTTCAAATACTACTACCCAGTTTGATTATGTGTATTATAATGAAAGCACTAAAGAAAGCCTTGGTTCGGGCTTGGGTGTTAATTCACCACTAATTCTTGATGGCTTGGCAGCTGGGGAATATCGTGTTGAAGTTAAGCTAAATGTTTCCAGTAGTGATTGTGAAAGAAAAGAGACGCATTACTTTGAAATAAATGAATTGCCATCTCCAACGCTAGTAAGTAATATAACTAATGTGAGTTGCTTTGGTGCAAATGATGGTGAAATTACTGTTACAGCAGCAGGTGGAGTGCCTCCATATACCTATTTGTGGACAACTAGCAATGGAACTGGTCTTCAACCTACTATTAAAGACCAAATAAGCTTGTCTTCTGGCGATTATGAGGTTGTGGTGACAGATTCGCAAGGGTGCGCTGTTGCTAAAATGATAACCGTTACAGAACCCGGCCAGTTGTTGGTTACTGCGGGTGCTGATGTAATTATTGACTGTAATACTGAGATTGGTGAGCTTACTCTGGATGGTTCAGGAAGTGAAACAGGCAATCACATTGTTTATTTATGGACAACCATTGATGGTGCTATTGTACGTAATGCGGAAACACTTTTTCCAACGATTAACAAAGTAGGTACATACGTATTGACAGTAACCAATACGCTTACAAACTGTAGCAATACTGATGCTGTAAATGTTAGCGTAAAAAACCTGATAAACACCAAAAATAGTAAGAAAACGGTTTGTAGAGGCTCTATATTAAATCTCAACAATTTAGTCTCAGTACAAGGTGGCGCCTTTGCTCCCCAAGGTAATGGTCTTAATGGAAATATGCTCGATACGGCTACTTTTGGTTTGGGTACTTCACATACTTATACCTATACTAATACGGCAAATTCTTTATGCCCAACTGAGGAGTTAATTACCATTGTGATAAGTGAAGGCGAAGTAGATAAAGAGTGTAGGGTGATTGATGCTGATTTCTGTGATGCTAATACAGCACCATTCTATAATTTTTATTGGCATGCTATGGATTCAGTATCGGGTTCATCTTTCTTCTCTCAAAATGAGGATCATAAGTTAAGCTTTGTGACTTATAAGAATGGTACCGCTCTTATAACAGGAAAAACACAACAAAGTGGTTGCTCAGTCGAACTATACATATTTTTGAAAGATAAAAAGAACTGGGCGGAGTGGACTGCTGATGGTGGTGGTTTTAAGGAACAAGGGTGCGCAGGAACCATAAAGGAGGCTATGCAATACTATCTTATTGATGGGACTAAAAGTTATATAAAAACAAAAGGGAATTGTATAGAAGAAGGAGTTTATAAAGTAACCCAACGCCCCGATCCTAATGACAGAAATACACCAAATTTGGGAGGACACCTAGGGCCAGGTGGCGCTTTGTGGGATTCAAATAAAGGTGCCGAAGGGTTGGCAAGTTGGGCTTGGATGGGGCCTGAAGGCAATGAACGTAAATGGACAATAGATTTTAATTTCTTGTTAGATTGTGAAACAGCAAAGACGTGTATTATTAAAGAACATGACACCTTAGCTTGTAGTATGTTGAATACTTTTGAGAATGTACATTGCTACGGTGATAATAGTGGTTCTGCTACGGTTCACGTTACCGGAGGAGTGCCTCCATATACTTATTTATGGGATAATGGCGAAACCAATAGCACTGCAACAAAACTTAGTGCTGGTCTGCATACAGTTACTGTTGTAGATGGTGAAAACGTTAAAGCGCAAGCTAGTGCAGTTATTGAAGAGCCCTCTCTTCTAACATATGAGGTGACAGTTGAAAGCAATGTTAGCGCTTATGGATTAAGTGATGGTGTAGCTACAATTTTAGTGGATGGAGGTGAAAAACCCTATGCGTACTTATGGGACAATGGTGAAAACACGGCTAGAGTTACAGCTTTAGAAGCTGGGGAGCATAGTGTGTCGATAACTGATGCAAACGGATGTCAGAAAACTTGTATTGTTAGTATTAGCCAGCCAAGCCCTCTTGCTGTTGAAATTTGTGACGGTATTGATAATGATAACGATGGAGAAATTGATGAAGGTTTAGATTGTGAAAGTATCGCTTTTGCTAGGTATGAGTCAAATAACAACTGTTTTATAGAAAATGGATTTAAAAAATGGGGATGGACTAATACATTTGAAAAAGAAGGAGATTATATTTTAGATTTATATGCTGGTGCTATTCAATGTGACGTAAATAATGGAAAAAAAATAGGTAATGTTTTGGTGAATTATCATTCAGGCTCAGTACTGGTTAGTGTTGAGCTTTTGAATGGCTTTACCATGACATCGGGGTATTTGTACGTGGGAGATACACTTTATCCAACAAGGGAAAATAAACGAACTATAGCGCCAGAGCATTTTCCTTATAAATCAGGTTTGTTAGATGATAAAGTGGCTTTTCAGTTTCCTTCTGTTAATGTGAATAGTATCTCTGGTGAACTCTATATTATTGTTCAGCTCAATTTGGGTAATAAAAGAGAAGCTGAGGGTAAAGCATCAAAAACAAAAATTACTACATACCCTATGACCTTCAAAAATGATCTTAATTTAAGTGTCCAAATTAATTATGATGCGCAATTAGAAATTGAGATGTTTGATGTGAATGGAAGAAAAATTATGACAAAGAAACGAAAGCGAGTTAAAGCAGGTGCTAATAATGTGCACCTTAATGTTTCGAGTCTGGCACCTGAAGTATATTTCTTAAAAATAGATACAGGAAAAGAGAAAATTATTAAGAAAGTAATGTCTGAAAAATAGTATTGGAGCCCTCTACTATTTTTAAATGCGTGAATTTTAGGAAGTTTTTTTTACTCTTTTCTTTTGCAGATGAATACTTTGTCATGAATTTAAGGCGAAAAAACAACATGTTTTCTTGGTTTTAGAATCGAGGTACTATGATTAAATTTTAGAACCTAGGAAGTGTTTTATTCTGAGATTATGTAAATTGAGAATTAATTTATTCATTCATCATACTGTTTTAAGTAAATAATTCGATACTTATTTTGAGGATTTTTTTTAACATAATCGGAGTTAAATTACTGTTGTTTTAACTTTGAAACAGATAAACGGTTCATTTTGGGGGTTAAGATGCAAGCCTTTTGTTTATGGGAGTTTGCGCTTCTTTAAAATTTTGGTATTAATCAAAAATGATGAAGTAGGTCATTCGTCGAAATAGTTAGTTTGTCTACAATAAACTACCTTTTATCTTGTTTTTATAAGCATGATTTTGATGAAGGTAAGCAAACCTTCCTATTTAAAAACTCTTGTTCCATTCAACTAAAACTAGACTATGAAAAAACGAACATACATTGAAAAATAATTTCTTAGTTCTATTCAGTAAGTGTTAAAAACGAATAGAAAATACATTTGTAATGTAAATAGGTTTGTGTGATAATTACCTACGTTATCAGCTGGGCCTAAGATGTATTTTTTTAAAGTTTTGATGTTTAGGCGAATAATCTAAAAAACTATATTAACCTACGAATTCCCAAATCTTATTAAAATGAGCTTAATCAAACATGCCCTAGTGTTGTGGCTATTACTATGCGCAAATTTCATCTTTTCTCAAGCCGTTATCTCAGGAGAATTACAAAAATGGCATACCGTAGCTATTACCTTTGATGGACCTACAACATCAGAAAATAGCGCTACAAACCCATTTTTAAATTACCGGCTTAATGTTACTTTTTCAAGCCCTAGTGGTGAAACTTTTTTAGTGCCAGGTTTTTATGCCGCTGATGGTAATGCAGCCGAAACGAGCTCCAACTCAGGCAACAAATGGCGCGTACGTTTTACGCCAAATGAAATAGGACGTTGGTCTTATACTGCTTCTTTTAGAACAGGTGCTAATGTAGCAATAAGTCAAGATGCCAACGCTGGAACGGCGACTTCCTTTAATGGTAAAACCGGTAGTTTTAATATAGTTGCTAGCACTAAAGCGAAACCTGATAACAGAGCGAAGGGGCGTTTGAGTTATGTAGGTGAGCGGTATTTAAAGTTCGAAGAAGATAATACCTATTTTTTGAAAGCGGGTTCAGATTCTCCAGAAAACCTCTTAGCTTATGATGATTTTGATAACACAGTTCCAAAAAAAAGATGGCAACCTCATGCTGGTGATTGGCAAAATGGCGATCCTTCATGGAAAGGAAGTAAGGGAAAGGAACTTATAGGTGCAATTAATTACCTCTCACAAAAAGGGATGAATGTGTTTTCGTTTTTAACAATGAGTGTTATAGGTGATGGAGAAGATGTATGGCCTTGGGCAGCTACTAATCATAATGAATTGGATGGTGCTTCTGGAACTGATGCACAGAATAGAACTCGTTATGATGTCTCTAAATTAGCACAATGGGAGATTCTTTTTAGCCATGCCGATACTAAGGGTATGTATTTGCATTTTAAAACGCAAGAAACAGAAAACGATCAATTATTAGACGGGGGGGAATTGGGTATTCAAAGAAAGCTATATTATAGAGAATTGGTGGCAAGATTTGGTCATCATTTAGCTTTAAATTGGAATTTGGGTGAAGAAGTTGATTTATATGATGAACTGAATGATCCTCAAAACACAAGAGTGAAGTCTTATGCTAGTTTTGTTAAATCTATAGATCCTTATGATCATCACATTGTTATTCACTCCTACCCAGATACGCATCATCAAGATAAGCAATTTCAGCCCCTTTTGGGTTCAGGGAATGAACTAACAGGAGCGTCTTTGCAAATTCAAATAAATAATATTCATGCAGATGTACGGAAATGGGTTTTAGCTTCTAAAAATGCAGGTAAGAAATGGGTGGTTGCCAATGATGAGCAAGGAGATCATAGAACAGGCGTAACAGCTGATGCGGATTATTCAGGAAGTAAAGGTATTCAAGCGGATAATAGAAAAGACACTAGAGATAAAGTGCTTTGGGGTACGTTAATGGCTGGTGGTGCAGGTGTAGAATATTATTATGGTTATCAAACAGGTGAAACAGATTTAACAGCGCAAGATTTTCGCAGTCGCGATTCAAAATGGACGGATGCAAAAATAGCCTTAGATTTTTTTACGGATCATTTACCATTTTGGGAAATGGAAACCCATGATGAGCTTACCTCAAGTACACTTGACTATTGTTTTGCTAAATCAAATGATACCTATGCTATTTATTTGCCAAATGGAGGCAGTACAAATTTAAACCTCTCTAGTGCTAGTGGTAGCTATACGGTAAAATGGTTTAACCCGAGTAGGGGCGGTAATTTGTTAAATGGCTCTTTAACACAGATAAACGGTGGTAGTACGGTTAGTATCGGTAACCCTCCATATAATACCTCGTCTGATTGGGTTGCTTTGATACGAAAAGGAGGAACTACAGAAGAGGATTGTAATTTTAGTTTGAATGCAGCTACTGATTTTTCAAATATTAGTGTGTCTGGTTTTTCTCCTGCGTATGTAGATGGTGTGCGTAATGCGTTGGCAATAAACGCATCACTTTATAAGGATAAATATGCAGCGGCAGAAACTGTTTTTAGTGGTAATTCAGGTGATTATGATATTCGTTTAAACACCATGTCTGAATTAGATGGAGAGAGTTCTTATCGTTTAAAAGTAGATGGAAATCTTGTTGGTAGTTATACCAATCCAACTACAACTGTAGACTATGCTCCTGCAGGAAAAACATTTACTAATGTAAGAGTGAATAGAGGCGCTGTTATACGTGTAGAGTTTAATTCTAACACCAATGGAAAAATTTTGGAAGGTAGTGGTACGGCATTTTCACGAGGTCGTTGGACTTCATTAAATTTTGAATGTGCTTCTGACACTCCAACAACAACCGATTGTAGTGCCTATGCAGAAGAAAAAGATGGTTTGGTAGTAATAGAGGCAGAAAATTTAAATTTACCATCAGGTTGGGAACATAGAACAAGCGTTGCTGGTTTCACAGGAAATGGTTATGTAGATTGGCAAGGAGCCGACAGTTTTTCTGTACCTGGAAACGGTATTATTGCTACACCAATAAAGATTAATACCCCTGGTACTTATCGTTTTCAATGGCGGAGTAAAGTAGGAGAGGGGACCAATTCTACAGAGAGCAATGATTCGTGGTTACGTTTTTCAGATGCTTCTGATTTTTATGGACAAAAGGGTTCTAGTATTGTTTATCCAAAAGGTATTGGAAAGACACCTAACCCTGCTGGTGCTAGTTCAGATGGCTGGTTTAAGGTTTATTTGAACGGTACCACCAATTGGACATGGACAACAAGTACCAATGATAACAACCCCCATGCTATTTATGTAAAGTTTGATGCTCCAGGTACCTATTTGATGGAGATTTCAGGTCGCTCTAAAAATCATTTAATTGATCGTATCGTTTTAAGTAAAAACGTGAGTAATGCGACCGATTTATCTTTAACGGAAACGCTTTGTACTGGAGGTGGAACTGAAACCATTTCTGTTACAGGAATTAATGTTACGCCACAACAGCTAAGTCTTGAAGAAGGAGCAACAGCAACTTTAAGTTACAGTGTTAGTCCAGCTAATGCTACGAATAAGAATGCTACTTGGCGTTCAAATGACGAAACAATAGCTACGGTTGATCAGAATGGTGTGGTTACAGCTTTAAGGGCAGGTGAAGTGATGATATCGGTAACCAGTGCTGATGGCGGTCTTGTTGCTAATACGACTATAACGGTTACGGTGCCTCCTGTTACCACGGTTCCTGTAACAAGAATTTACGTTACACCGCAGCAGCTAAGTCTTGAAGAAGGAGAAACAGCAACCTTGAGTTATAGTATTAGTCCCACTAACGCTACGAATAAGAACGCTACTTGGCGTTCAAAAGATGAAACATTAGCTACAGTTGATCAGAACGGTGTGGTTACAGCTTTAAAAGCAGGAACGGTACGCATAGAAGCTATAAGTGAAGATGGTTCGTTTCGCAGTGATGCTGTATTAACAATATCTTCAAGATCAACTGAAACTATCAGTGTTACTGGGGTGGTAGTTTCACCTGAAGCAGCAACAGTAGTGGTTGGAGGAAGCCTTACGCTTAGTTATGTGATAACTCCAACAAATGCCAGTAATAAAGCTGTTAACTGGTCCTCGAGTGATACCAGTATAGCTATTGTAAATAATGGTGTAGTATCGGCTTTAAGAGAAGGTGAAGTCATAATTTCGGTGACCAGTGCTGATGGCGGTATTGTTGCTAGTGCTAGCATAAATATTACGGCAAATACGGATGATACTATTTCTGTAACAGCAATTTATGTAACACCTCAAAGACTTAGGTTAGAAACTGGTGAAACCAGTCAGCTTACCTATGTTATTAGTCCGTCAAATGCGACTAATAAGAATGTTACTTGGCGCTCTAAAGATGAAACATTAGCCACGGTTGATGAAAATGGTTTAGTTACCGCTTTAAAAGAGGGTGTTGTTGAGATTGAAGTTATTTCAGAAGATGGACAACTAAGAAGTGATGCTACGGTTGAGATCACTGAAAATCAATCGCTTGAAGAAGAAGGGGAGATAGTAGTGTATCCCAACCCTACTCGTGATCAGGTACGAATTAAGGGAGTTCAAGGCGAAACTAGCTGGATAGGTGTTTACGGCTTTAAAGGTGATTTGCTACAACAGGTTTTTGTAGAAAATGGAGAAGAGGCTGTTCTGTCTTTTGGGCAATATCCTGCTGCTATTTATACCATAATGATTTATAATCAAAATGGATTTGTGACTAAAAATATTATTAAGGAGTAGGTCAACTGTGAAACCTCCATTATATATTAGAACTTCGCTATGCGGATTTTGAGTAGTGTTTTCTCGATTTCAACATAGCTTGGTGTATTAGTTTGAAGTAATTTAAATTTATAACGAACTAAATCAGTGATGTATAATTAAAAAACTTACCCTATTTCAGGTATGAAATAGGGTAAGTTTTTTTAATAATGTAAAGAGATTGTGTCGATCTGAAAAGATGATCCGATAATCTGAAGCTTTTAGTTCAATTCGGAGGAGTTAGGAATATGGAATTCTTCCTTTTTAGACTAACTAATATTTTTGCTTAATTCTAAATCTCACAATTTTTTGACTTGATCCCTAATCCTTGAATCCAATTTTTGCTTAAACACAACTATTGAGATTGACCTCTATTGAGTTTGCCCTCTTTTAATTGGGTTTATTTCTGTATATGAAAAATAAAAATGCCTTTGCGATTACGCAAAGGCATTTTTTATATGGTGAAAAGATGAAATTACAAAGCAGCTACGTGCTTTGCTAATTTGCTTTTTAAGTTCGCTGCTTTGTTTGAATGAATAATATTGCGTTTTGCTAAACGGTCAATCATACTTACAACACTTGGCAACAAAGCTTCTGCATCTTTTTTATTCTCTTCAGAGCGTAATTTTTTGATAGCATTACGAGTCGTTTTATGCTGGTATCTATTGCGTAAACGTACTGCTTCGTTTCTTCTGATTCTCTTTAATGCTGACTTGTGATTTGCCATTATTTTATTTGTTAATTATATTTTTAAATTTCTTCTTCACCAATTCCAATCGAACTTTTGTAGTCCGTAGGGGAATCGAACCCCTGTTACCAGGATGAAAACCTGGCGTCCTAACCCCTAGACGAACGGACCATTGTTACTTCACTAAAATTTAGTAGTCCGTAGGGGAATCGAACCCCTGTTACCAGGATGAAAACCTGGCGTCCTAACCCCTAGACGAACGGACCATACTTTTGCACAAATTGCGGATGCAAAAATACAATTATTTTTAACTATCGCAACACCTACATATTATTTTTTAAAAAAATTAATACGCTTTTGCAAAAAGTACGCGTTTTGAAGACGGTTTTCCGGTCACAATGCAACTTCCGTTTTCTTCTTTAGCATCAATAGGAATGCATCTTATGGTGGCTTTTGTCTCTTCTTTTATTTTATCTTCTGTAGCTATGGTGCCATCCCAATGCGCAGAAATAAATCCGCCTTTTTCTTCTAAAACAGCTTTAAATTCTTCATATGAATTAACTTTAGTAATATGATCAGCTCTATAATCGAGTGCTTTTTGGTAGATGTTCTTTTGAATATCCTCCATTAAAAACTCAATTTTGGCTACAATAGCATTAGCAGCTACTGTTTCCTTTTCAAGAGTGTCTCTTCGAGCAACTTCGTAAGTACCATTTTCTAAATCTCGTTGCCCTATAGCTATCCGTACAGGAACTCCTTTGAGTTCGTATTCATTAAATTTATAACCTGGCTTGTGCGTATCGCGATTGTCATATTTTACAGATATGCCTTTAGCTCTTAGTTCTTTTATCAAAGGATTTATTTTTTCAGAAATAAGGTCTAGTTGATCCATGCCTCTGTAAATAGGTACAATAACCACTTGTATAGGCGCTAGTTTTGGCGGTAAAACCAAACCATTGTCATCACTATGCGTCATAATTAAGGCGCCAACTAATCGTGTAGATACACCCCAAGAGGTAGCCCAAACATAATCTTGTTTGCCCTCTTTGTTGGCAAATTTTACATCAAAAGCTTTGGCGAAATTCTGCCCCAAAAAATGTGAAGTTCCAGCCTGTAGTGCTTTTCCGTCTTGCATCAACGCTTCAATACAATAGGTTTCTAATGCCCCCGCAAAGCGTTCACTTTCTGTTTTTAGTCCTCTAATTACGGGTACGGCCATGTGGTTTTCAGCAAATTCTGCATATACTTGCATCATTTGTTCTGCTTCTGCAATAGCTTCTTTTTCTGTTGCATGCGCCGTATGACCTTCTTGCCATAAAAACTCTGCAGTACGCAAAAATAAACGTGTTCGCATTTCCCAGCGTACCACATTTGCCCATTGATTGATTAATAATGGCAGGTCTCTGTATGATTGTATCCACCTTCTGTACGTATCCCAAATGATCGTTTCTGAGGTAGGTCTTACAATTAACTCCTCTTCTAACTTTGCATCCGGATCTACAATAATGCCACTTCCATCTTCCGCATTTTTAAGTCTGTAGTGGGTTACCACGGCACATTCTTTTGCGAAACCTTCTACGTGACTGGCTTCTTTACTTAGGTATGACTTTGGTATGAACAACGGGAAATAGGCATTTTCGTGCCCCGTTTCTTTGAACATTTTGTCTAAACCTGCTTGCATTTTTTCCCAAATAGCAAATCCGTATGGTTTGATCACCATACAGCCTCTAACACCCGAGTTCTCGGCTAAATCTGCCTTTACAACGAGTTCGTTATACCATTTAGAATAATCCTCACTTCTCTTCGTTAAATTTTTACCCATTATCTGTAGTTTGGCATAAATCTTGTGTAAATAATATTATTATAGTTTAGCAAAACTAACTATTTTTATAACGTTCAACAATTTAAATTAATAGCTATGAAACAATCTCTACACCTCAAAAAAATTCGTGCTGCGGTCGTGTTGGCCTTGGTAGGTTTATTTGTAGTTTCTTGCGGAACATATCAATCGGCCTCTTATTACGATAATGACGGTATTTATACCACTGGGGAGACTCAGGTTGCTGTAGATAAAGCGCCTAAGAAAATGCAGCAACCAGCAGAGAAAAAAGGAGATAATACATATGCTGATTATTTTGCTGAGAAAGCAAATGAATATGATGAAATATTAGCAAGTGAAGTTTTTACTGATATTGATAGCTATTCTAGTGGCATTGTTGATGAGGAGACTACTGATGTTCCGCTAACCGAATATTATACTGCCGAGAATAATTATCAAGGTAACGGCGCTTGGGGAGATAACCCTACCAGCGTTAGTATTAATTTTTATGATAATGGATGGAATAACTGGGGTTATGGCGGTTATTATAGCTATGGATGGGCTAATCCTTATTGGGGTTGGAATAACTGGGGTTATGATGGTTATTATGGATACCGATGGAACAGGTGGAATAGATGGAACCGATGGAATAGTTGGGGATGGGGTGGCTATGGTTATGGCTATGCTTGGTGTCCACCTTATGGATATGGATACGGCTATGTTAACCGCGGTTACTATGGTAGACGTGCGTATTATGGAAATAGGGGATACGCATACAACTCAGGAAGACGTGGCTATTACAATACTAGAAACACCTTATCACGAAGAAGTGGAATAGCTTCAACGGCTAGACGATCAAATTTGAATACGGCTAGAAGTACTACATCTAGATCTAGATATAGAGGAACAGGGAGATCAACTACAAGTAGAAGTACGAGAACAAGAAGTACTGCCGCAGGAAGAACTGTGGGAATCGATCAAAATCGGTCATATAGAACAAGCAGAAGCACAAGATCTACACCAAGATATAATAGTTCTTCTCGATCAAATCAATATTACAGAAGTTCAACACCTCGAAGTACTGGCTACAGAAGTGGTACAACGGCAACAAGAAGCACAACAAGATCTACAAGTCCACGAACGTCAACATATAGAAGCTCTGGTAATCGTACGAGAACATCTTCTAGTTCAAGAAGTAATCAATCCTACAGAAGCACCACTCCAAGAAGTACTAGCTATAGAAGTTCAGGAAGTAGTTCACGAAGCTCTGGTAGTTATAGAAGTTCGGGGAGCAGTTCAAGAAGTTCTGGTAGTTACAGAAGTTCAGGGAGCAGTTCAAGAAGTTCAGGAAGCTCGTCACGTTCTTCAAGTAGAGGAAGACAATAAATCACAAATCTTATCTCAAGTATAGTTCAAATTCAATCAAAATGAAAAGGAATTTAGCTTTTATCGCTTTTTTGGTATGCGTAATTAGTAGCGCTCAAAATGCTAGCGACGTTTTACGTTATAGCTCCGAAAATCTTAATGGTACAGCACGTTATCAAGGTATGAGTGGAGCATTTGGAGCCTTAGGTGGCGATTTGTCTGCACTTAATTCAAACCCAGCAGGTGCAGCCGTATTTAATAATCATAAAATAACCTTCTCAGGATCACTATATAATACCGATAATTCGGTTAATTATGGAGGTAGAGATACGAGTTCATCTAATAATCAATTAGAAATTAATCAGGCAGGTGGTGTTTTTGTGTTTAAAAATACAAATACAGAAGCTCCATGGAAAAAACTATCACTAGCTCTTAATTATGATATTTTAGAGAGTTTTGATGATAATATTTACGCATCTGGTAGAACAAATGAAGGTATTGATAATTACTTTTTAGATTTTGCTGAAGGTGTACCTTTCGGAGATATTACCTTACGTGAAAACGAATTTCTAGAAGATGCTTACTTAGATATTGGTGCTAATCAAGGTTTTGGAGATCAACAAGCATTTTTAGGATATTATGGAGGGATAATTGATCCCGCTGTGATGGATAATGCGAATACTAGTTATATCAAGACAGCAGATTATAACACCGTAAATCAAGAATTTTCAAGAATAAGTAGTGGGTACAGCAGCAAATTCTCGCTTAGTGCTGCTTCTCAATATAAAGAAAGATTGTATATCGGAGCTTCTCTAAATTTTCATAGTTTGATTTACAATAAATATGATGAATTTACAGAGACGGGTTACAATGCAGATTCAGAAATTCAACGAACTACTTTTGATAACAAACTATTTACTGAAGGGTCAGGGTTTTCAATGAACTTAGGAGCTATTGCCAGAGTTAACGACTATGTACGGGTAGGTGCTAGCTATCAATCGCCTACGTGGTATCGTATTCAAGACGAATTATCGCAACGTGTTTCATCTGATTTGGCTGATGAAAACATAAGTTTTATCAATTTTAATCTTGTTAACGCTTTTCCAACATATACCTTAAAAACACCTGCTAAACTTATGGGGAGTTTGGCGTTAGTTTTTGGAAAAAACGGCTTGTTAAGTTTTGATTATGGCTATCAAGATATGTCTAAAGCTAAGTTGGGGCCTTCTAATGATGCTAATTTTGCAGCGGTAAACACCGATATATCAAATGAATTGGGTGACATTACCACATTGCGTTTGGGTGGTGAATACCGTATTGAGCAATTCAGCCTAAGAGCTGGTTATCGTTTTGAAGGTAGCCCGTACAAGGATGGAAATATCGTTGGTGATTTGCAAGGAATTTCAGGAGGAGTCGGTTATGATTTTGGCAGAAGCCGATTAGACTTTGCTATAAGTAGCAGTGAACGTAGCACCGCTACATACTTATTTGATACGGGTATAAATACACCGGCTATTGTTGATGCTAGAAACACCAATGCTATTTTAAGTTATACAATAAACTTTTAATTGTTCATTGGTGAACGTTACTTTTCGTGATAATTATTCTTAGCTACTTCGAATTTTAGCAGAAGCGGTAAACACTATATTTTTTCCATAACTTTGTTTACCTATGAAGTATGCAGAAAATATCCTTGAAACGGTCGGAAATACGCCTTTGGTTAAAATGAATTTCCTTACCGCCAATTTGCCGTGTTTGGTTTTGGCAAAATACGAAACCTTTAACCCAGGTAACTCTGTAAAAGATCGCATGGCCATACAAATGGTCGAAGATGCAGAAGCTTCTGGTGTTCTTAAACCAGGTGGTACTATAATTGAAGGCACCTCCGGTAATACGGGTATGGGTTTGGCGCTATGTGCTGTTGTAAAAGGATACAAAATGATTTGTGTTATTAGCGACAAACAATCCAAGGAAAAAGTTGATATGTTAAAAGCGATGGGTAGCGAGGTGTACGTATGTCCTACTGATGTTAGCCCTGAAGACCCTCGAAGTTATTATGCAACTGCTCGACGATTGTCCAAAGAAATTCCCAATTCATGGTATGTGAATCAATATGATAACCCTTCAAATAGCAAAGCACATTACTTAAGTACAGGGCCTGAAATTTGGGAGCAAACCAAAGGTAAGGTGACGCATTTTGTGGTCGGTGTAGGAACGGGTGGTACCATTTCTGGAGTAGGCGCATACTTAAAGGAGCAAAATCCAAATATTAAAGTTTGGGGCATTGATACCTATGGTTCAGTTTTTAAGAAGTACCATGAAACAGGTATTTTTGATAAGAATGAAATTTACCCCTATATCACAGAAGGTATTGGTGAAGATATCTTACCTAAAAACGTCAATTTTGATATTATTGATGGATTTACAAAGGTGACTGATAAAGATGCCGCCATATATACGCAACGCTTAGCAAAGGAAGAGGGTATGTTTTTGGGGAATTCAGCGGGTGCTGCCATAAAAGGATTATTGCAATTAAAAGATCAGTTTACCAAAGATGATGTGGTCGTAGTGCTTTTTCATGATCATGGAAGTCGGTATGTAGGTAAAATGTTTAATGATGATTGGATGCGGAATCGCGGATTTTTTGACGATACGGCAACGAAAGCAATAGATCTTATTAAAAATCATATTGAAGAACCTTTGGTAACAGTCAAAACGGAAGAATTGGTGATGCATGCGGTTGAACGTATGAAGAATAATAATATATCACAAATACCTGTTGAAGATACCAATGGTTTTGTAGGATCAGTTGATGAAACTATCTTGTTTCGCGCTATTGTCAATGACTCCTCGGTGACTTCCAAACCTATTAAAGAAGTAATGCAACAACCCTTTCCTATTGTAGATGGTAACACGGCAATTGAAGAAGTTGCTAAACTTATTACAAAAGATGTGCAAGCTGTTTTGTTAGATTTGGGTGATGGTAAACATCATATAATTACCAAATATGATATCATTAGCGGTCTTCGCTAGTATTATGTACGAACCATGAAAAATGTTTCCTTTAGTAGTAACGATATTTAAATCGTCATATAAGCACTTTATTATTTATGATTTTACAACTGAAAAAAGACACACAACTTGTTGAAATTGATGCCGGAGAATTAATCGGTTACAAGGTTGATGGTCATCAATACATACATCAAAAAGGACGCCCTGGTTGGCGTAATGCTGATACTGAGATGTTTCCTATAATAGGGCCTACCGCATTGGCTAATTTTCAAGTAAACACACCTAGAGGTATTGCGTATCAAGATCAACATGGTCTCCTAAGAGAGATGCCATATGAGCTGGTTGCTCACACCAAAACAACAGCTACTTATAAAAAAGAGTACAAGGCGCAAGATATAATTACAAACGCTAAATATCCTGAAAAATCAACCCAACAGGAGTTGTATTGGACATATGATTTTCAATTTGAAAAGAAATTTTCTCTATCTGAAAACAGATTAACAGTTTCTTTTACAATAACAGGTGAAAATGGTATGCCATTTATGTTGGGGTACCATCCGGCGTTTAATCTAACCACTACCAATGCAATGGTGGAGGCAAACGGAAAATCAATACCGCTAAAAGCTGTATTGGATGTGGGTAGTAGAGCATTGCAAATAGGTAATTGTAATGAGCTTGTTTTAAAAGATAAAAATGAACTACGAATTAAAGCTGAAGGGTTTGAAAATTTCATGCTTTGGACAGAGGTGTCTAATATGATTTGTATTGAACCAATCACTTTCTATCCGTATAGCGTAGAGCAACAAAATTTAGATTCAGGTTTTCAGTTTTTAGATGCAAAAGAGAAAGTGTTTAAGCTGCACATGTTTGTAAATACTTAAAGAACAGTTTGTAAGGTGACGAAGGGAAATAAGCGTGGTGTTTTAATTTTTTTTGCACAAAATTGAAGTACTCACAATTCGTAAAACTAAAAACTTTCTTCGTAAATTTCGCCCCTAATAAATATACAATGAAGATAACTTTTTCAACCATTTTAATGATTCTTGGGCTAAGCCTACAAGCGCAAAACACAATGACCGACACAATACCGTATTCTATAATTCCTGAAGCAGCAACTGACTATACTGCTGGCACTGTTATAGCCCGTATGATAGATGGGCTAGGTTTTAGATATCATTGGGCTACAGAGGGGTTAAGGCAAGAAGATTTAGCCTATGCACCTGGCAATGACGGTAGAACTATAGAACAAACAATAGATCACATTTACACGCTATCGGAAATGATTTTGAATGCCGCCAAGAAGCTACCAAATGATAGAACCGCTGTAAAGGAAAAGTTAAGTACAACGCAACAACGAATAAAAACATTAAATAATTTGAAGGAAGCTAGCGCTCTTTTTGTAGCTTCAACAGATATGAAAGCACATAATATTGTTTTTAAAAGTGAGAAAGGAGAAGCTGCTTTTCCTTTGTGGAATGGTATTAATGGTCCTATTGAAGACGCTATTTGGCATGCTGGGCAGATCGTGGTATTGCGGCGTGCTGCTGGTAATCCTATAAACCCTAAAGTGAATGTGTTTTTAGGTAACTTAAATGAATAGAAAAGGCGCAAAAAGAAGGGAATTTACTTTTTGGTTGTTTTTGACCAGACACAAAGCAGACTTGAAAAGGCAATAGAAGTTATTGGCGATACATGCTAAGCAGCTTTTCGGCTGCGTGAAAAGGTGAAATTTTATTTTGCTCTACCGCTATTAGTATTTCTTTTAGTGCATTAGTGATGCGTTCATCTTGATAAAATTGAAGTTTTAGCTGATCATTTAGTGTTTGAAGCAGCCAATTTTTATTTTGTTGTTGTCTTTTTTTGTCAAAATAATTAGACTTTTTAGCAGCTTCAATATAGGTTAAAATCATATCCCAAATGTCATGAATGCCTGTTTGCTCAATAGCAGAACAACTAAGTACTTCAGGTGTCCATCCATTTTCTTTAGGTGGATATAACTGTAGCGCTCTTTTAAAATCTGTTGCAGCTACTTTGGCTAATTGTAAATGATTTCCGTCGGCTTTATTTATAACTAATGCATCAGCCATTTCAATAATACCTCGTTTAATGCCTTGTAATTCATCGCCGGCGCCTGGTAATTTTAAAAGTAAAAAAAAGTCAACCATACTGTGAACCGCAGTTTCACTTTGTCCGACACCAACTGTTTCAATCAATATCACATTATAACCAGCAGCTTCACATAGAATAATGGTTTCTCTTGTTTTTCGTGCTACGCCACCCAATGAAACCCCCGAAGGCGATGGTCGTATAAAAGCATTGGGTTCACGTACTAATTCTTGCATACGGGTTTTGTCACCCAAAATACTTCCTTTGGTTTGCGTACTGCTGGGGTCTACTGCGAGTACGGCTACCTTTTTGCCTAAGGCAGTTAGTACTTTACCCAAAGCCTCAATAAAAGTACTTTTTCCAACACCAGGTACACCTGTTATGCCTATTCTAATCGTGTCCGTATTTTTTGAAAGACATTTTTCAATAATACTATTGGCTTTGTTGTGGTTTTCTTTTTTAGTACTTTCTACTAAAGTAATAGCCCTTGCTAAAGCTGCTTTATCACCTTTAAAAATACCTGAAATGAGCGTTTCAGCAGTAGGGGATTTCCGCTTTTTAACCTTTAGATCAAAGCGACTTTTAGATGATGTATTTTTTTGCGATGCCAAATTTATGGATTAATAGGTACTTGAACTATAGTGTCATCCCAGGATAAACTTAGGTATGTTGGGGCTTCTCCTTTAAAAGAAATGGTGAAATTTTCTTGTGGCGTAGCAAGTCTTTTTATTGGTACTTCTACAACCACCACATCTGTTTTGGGGTTTCTAGTGGTTTTTGTGCCTCCACTTAAAAGGGTTACTCCCCAATCAGGGATTTCACTGTTAAATATAACCGTCCAGCTGTCTTTTTTAGGTCTAGTCCATAAGGAATAGGTGCCGGCAGCTAATTTTTTATCTATGATTCTGATAGCTGATTTTGTGGTAAATGTCGTAGGTTCGTTCGCTCCTGTGCGCCAAATAGTGTCGAAAGGTACAAGATTGCCAAAAATAACACGCCCTTTTTTAGCGGGGCTTGAATACTTAACAAATAAATCAAGACCGTTTTTGTTATACGAAGCTGTGGTTTCTGGGCTATGTTTTTTTGTTTGTTCCTGCATATAGGGCATCCCTACAAAAACAACGAGTAGGGTGAAGATTATTAGTATGATTACCACCCATTTTAAAAATTTCATAGTAGTTGTTTTTTCTAAGTCTCTAAATTAGTAAATCACTTGTTATTATGAGCATTACAGTAGATCAAAAACAAAGGAAGATTCATTTTTATAATGTTCTGATGGTTTAAGAATACTATTGGGAAAGTTTTTTTGATTAGGCGCATCAGGGTAGTGTTGCGTTTCAAAGCAAATAGCAGCAAAATCGCGTGGGGTATAGACAACAACTACAGGTTGATTGGTTTGTACTTCCATAGAAATTCCTGATTTCTTTGAGAAAATTTTGGCAGCAACATCAGCTGTTTGATCGATAACAAAAGGAGTGTCTAAAAAAGGATCTTCTATTTGCTTGTTTTGTATGAAATCATAAGGTGTATTTGTAATACTGCAAATATTTCCGGTAGGCAACAAGTTGTTTCCTAATTCAACCATTTCTTTACAATTTAGTGTTAAATTCCAATGTTTTACTGTTGGTGCGTCATCCAATTTAAAATAAGAGTGATTGGTTAAATTTACAATGGTAGTACGATCAGTAGTAGCTTGATGCGTAATTATGAGTGCGTTATTTATGAGTTTGTACGTAACCGCGGCTTTTAAATTTCCAGGGTATCCTTCTTCTAAATGTTTACTTTCATAGGTGAGGGTTACGTAAGGTTCGTATCCATGATGAACTTCTTCTATCTTCCAATATTTTCGCCCAAAACCTTCTTTTCCTCCATGCAAGTGAACGCCTTTTTGATTGTGTAGGGGGTATGTTTCTCTATCAATTTCAAAACCACCATTTGAAATTCTACCAGCAAAACGACCAATGCAAGCGCCTAAAAAAGAAGTATCCTTTAAATAATCGTTGGGCGAATTAAACCCCATAACTACATTTTTGGAGTTTCCATCTTTATCTTTCACCAATAATTTTTGAATAATAGCACCGTAGTTTAGCACAATTAAAGTGACAAAAGGTGTACTTATAGTAACTTGCTTCATGAGAAATGTCTAGCTTGTTAAAAAAAAATTAGTTCATTTTCAGCGATGCAAATATAGCGCATACCAAGGTCGGTATTTTTTAATAAAGCTATCTATTGCATAAAATTACTAGTTTTTTGCAACATCGTAATTTTTTAGTCGTCTTTAGTGTGAGTTCTTTTTTAAGCCATTCAAAAAACCAACAAGGAAACAAATGTTTCAAAGTGATATTATCGAAAAGTGCAAGGCGAATGATCGTAAAGCGCAATTGTCATTATATAAAAAATATAGTGAAGGTATGTTTAAAGTAGCTATACGATTTCTTAAAAATGCAGATGACGCTGAAGATGTTGTGCAAGAATCATTTATAAAGGCATTTCAGAAGATGCATCAGTTTAATGGAGATGTTACTTTTGGTGCATGGTTGAAAAGAATTGTGATTAATAAGAGTATTGATTTTCTTAAATCGAAACAACAAAAACTAGAGGCAATTGATGAGCGTTACATGCATATTGAAGAAAATAACGATTGGACTATAGATCATGCAATTACTGTAGACGAAGTTAAAACAGCTATAGCGCAATTACCTGATAATTATAGGTATGTGGTTATGATGTTTTTAATGGAAGGTTTTGATCATAAAGAAATTTCGCAGGTTTTAGGTCTTACAGAATCTACATGTAGAACACGATTATTAAGAGGGAAAGGGCTTTTACAACAACTATTAAAAGATAAAAGGTATGCGACGAGATCTTAGGGAAGTATTTAAAAAGGATGCAGAGGTACAAAAATTATCGCTTTCAGAAGGACATGAAGACAGATTTTTAGCCCGTTTAGAGCAGCAATTACCCAAGAAGGTGGTGACATACCATTGGTATAAAGTGGCTGCCGTTGTGTTGGTGTTACTTAGTTTGGGGTATTTTACTTTTCAGGAGTTTACGCAGAAAGATACTATTAAGGTGGCTTCTACGGAAGATAAGGAGCACGATGAGTTGCCAAATAGAATTTCTTTAGGTGATTTATCGCCAGATTTAAAAAAAGTAGAAAATTATTATGTAGCCAATATTAATTTGGCATTGGCAAAGCTAGATGTTTCTGATGAGCATAAAGATTTGGTGAATACATATTTAAAACAATTAGCAGAGTTGAATAGCGAGTATGAAAAATTAAATACAGAACTAAATGAAATGGGGCCAAATGATCAGACCATTACAGCTTTAATTCAAAATTTGCAATTACGGCTGCAATTATTACAAAAGTTAAAAAGAAAATTAAACGAATTAAATACATCAAAAAATGAACAGGTTGAAACAAATACTATGTAGTAAATTTATGCTGTTCCTGTGCTTTGTCACTATAGGAGCTTATGGACAAAAACAAACAAAGACTTTTAAAGAAACTTTTACTGTAGCTGAAGATGCCGTATTGGATATTAATATTAACCATGCTGATATTGAATTTGAAACTTGGTCAAAAAATCAGGTGGTTGTTGAAGCTACAATAGAAGTTGAAGGTGTTGGTGATGACGAGCGTGATGATTTTTTTAAAAACGCTGGTGTTGAAATTTCAGGAAATAGTAAAAAAGTACAGATATATACTGAGGGAGAAAATATTTGGTTCGTACAAAATAGTATTAGCGATGTTCAAGATTTTCACTTTGAAATTCCTGAATTACCTGAAATGGAACTTTTTTTTGATGAATTAAACGATTTGCCTTCTTTGTCAATTAATCCGACTATAGCTTTTGATTATGAGGCTTTTAATAAAGATGGACAAAACTATTTGGAAAAATGGCAAAAGGAATATGAAAAAGCCTTTGGTAAGGAGCATATGAAAACGCTTGAAGTTTGGTTAAAGCAAATTGAGAAGCGGCAAAAGGACTTAGAAAAAAGGACTGATAAAATAAAAAGTATGCGTGAATCCCACTCAGAATCTCGTTCAGAAGCGCATGCAGCACGTGCTCAAAAAATAGGCAAATTAAAAGCCGATAGAGCGAGGTCATATAAAGAAAGAAGAAAGCAAATTAAGAAAATTCAGACTGATATGGAGGGAGAGCTTGATTCGGCTAGTTTTATTATTCTTAATAACAACGAACCTACTGTCTTCTATAGCGCGGGAAAAGGAGTGCATTCAAATTCAAAGTACAAAATTAAGAAAACAATAAAGGTAAAGATGCCAAAAACAATGAAGATTAAAATGAATGTACGCTACGGCGAGGTGAAATTGGCAGCCAATACAAAAAACATTCAAGCAGATTTATCGCATGCTAGTTTATGGGGATCTTCAATTGTGGGAGAAGAAACTAGTATTAAGGCTTATTATTCGCCAGTAAATGTTAAAAATTGGCAATATGGTTACCTGCAAACTAACTATTCAGATAATGTGGTTTTAAATACAGCACTCAATTTACGTTTAAATGCTGTTTCTTCTGACGTTACCATTAATGAATTGAGGCGTGGTGCTTATATTAAAAATGAGTTGGGTGCTGTGCAGATTAATTTAGTGAATGATGATTTTGATGAGATTGATATTTCATTGCAGAATGCAGAATTTACTTGTAAAACTCCTTCAATTCCTTTTACGATTTATGCAAATAGAACGGCATCAGAACTTAGTTACCCAGATGCAATTTCATTGCATGATACTAAGAATGGTAATACAATAATTAGTAAAGGTTATGCTGGTAATGAAGCGGCGAAAAAGTCATTTGTTATTCACTCAAAATACAGTTCAATTGTTTTAGAGTAATACAATGAACTCCTTTTGCTTTTTCTTACGCCCACAAATTATCCATTTTTACATCTTAATTTGTTCGTTTTTGAGTGCTTTAGTTATCGCTATGTAACTAAAAAATATATTCATTACATCTTACAAGTCATAATTATCATTTGCAAACAAAAAGCCACGATGAGTTCAATATGAGACGAGAATACTAGCAATTAAATTACTTCAAATTACTCAGGTTTTATTAAACAACAAAGCGACCCTAAAGTCGCTTTGTTATATTAAATGCAGTACTGTAATTAATGAGCATCTGCTTTTAAAAAGTCACCAAAATTCTTTTTAAATCTGTTCAACCTAGGGATAGAAACATTTCTGATATACGAGTTATTTGGATGCCTTTTTTCATAATCTTGGTGGTAATCTTCTGCTTTCCAAAATTTAGTAAAAGGGGTTACCTCAGTTGTGATAGGATCACCGTCATATACATTTTGATCTGTTAATGCACCAATATAAGCTTCAATTATAGCTTTTTCACTTTCGTTTTTATAAAATGCTACAGAACGGTATTGTCTACCTCTGTCTGGGCCTTGTCTGTTTAGAGTGGTAGGATCATGAGAACCAAAAAACACCTGAACTAGTGCAGTAAAAGAAATTTCCTTTGGATCATAATACACTTCAACAGCTTCAGCATGACTAGTTAAACCTCCACCTACTTGCTCGTAAGTTGGGTTTTCTTCTGTACCTCCCGCATAACCTGAAACAACTTCTTTAACTCCTTTTACACTTTCAAAAATAGCTTCAACACACCAAAAACATCCACTTGCAAAGTAAGCGGTTTCATATGCGCTTAAATCTTCCTGAGAAAATGCAACAGTCTCTTTGGTCTCCATTTTATGCGAATCGGCAACTTCAGTGGTAGATTTCTTTTTTTGATTTGATTGACAACTGACGGAAATCATGGTAGCGGCTGTCAAAATAATACTTTTTAGTATATACATGTTATTGTTCTTTTTTGTTATTTGTAGCTGAAGTTCGTTACTCCTTACAATTGATAGCTTAAAAGTATTAGGGTTTGATGAAAATCATTCTGAATGGCAAAAATAAACCTTCAATAAACATAAATAACCCCACTTATAGGTGAGGTTACTTTTTTACTATAGTTTTTTCGTCCAATAATCAATTAGCGTTGCAGCTGTTTAATTGGTTTCAATAGCACCTTCGCCAAAAATCTCAATTGCTGAAATTTTAGGTTTATCTACAGTCGATTGAAAAATGATATTTAATTGCCCATCGGTAACTTCAAAGTTGTACATTTTGGTTAATGCCTTTGCAGGCCCATCAGTAGTTTGGTACAAATCAAAGTTATTGAAAATAGCTGTATCTTCTATTTTAACGCCAAACAATCTACTTCCTTCGCCACCTTCTAAATTAAATGGATTGGGTACGCCCCAAAAAATTTCTGCGAAGTGTAACTTTATAGTATAGGTGCCGTTTGAAACAGGAATATCGTAAGAAAAAGGATCTTGATTATGGTCATTATCTGTAATTCGTTCGGTAAGATAAATTTCATCTAGTTCAGTATCTGCTATTTCTGTAACAGAGGTTGTTTCATATATAATGGTTGGTCCGTTGAAATAAGTATCAGCTATAAAGGTTTCTTCACCTATAGTAACTTCAGGTCCGCCACAATTAATTTTTAAAAGAACAGGGCCAGCTACTTCTGTAGATTCCTCGATGCCTGATTCTTCACCACCAGATTCTTCACCACCAGATTCTTCTCCACCAGATTCTTCTCCACCAGATTCTTCTCCACCAGATTCTTCTCCACCAGATTCTTCACCGCCTGATTCTTCACCGCCTGATTCTTCTCCACCAGATTCTTCTCCACCAGATTCTTCACCGCCTGGTGCTTGTGTTTCGGGTTCTGAAGGGGGTACGGGATCAGTTTTGTCTGCACTACAAGAAAGAGCAAATAATGTAATGCTCAAAAGAAGAATTAGTATTTTGAAATTAGCTGTAATCACCTTTTTCATAATGTTTTTGGTTTTTTAATTTGGATCGAATAACGTATTTTACTCTAAATCACAAAAATATTAGCAATCATGTTATCGTCTATTTAAAATGTAATGAATTGAGGGGGTCTAATTACAAATTAAATAGGTTGCAAAAATATTATAAAATTGTTATATGAGCTTATTAATTTAAGGAATTAAACTACTTTTATTTGTCGAGTACAATAATTCTTATGTTGTATTCAAATTTTGTTGCTTTGTTTTAACTATTTGATTCTTATGATTTCTTCATTAAAGCAATTTGCTGATCGCACAGCTAAACCGATTAAAGTATTGGATAAGCGAATAGAGGTAAACCAATATTGTACTATAGACTTTAGTTCAAGTAATGTGGTGCTAAGTAAATTTGATGTTGCTGATCCTGTAAGTTGCCAAAAATTTATTGAGGGCGTTTTACATGAAAATAATGCGTTGGTCGCTTATGGTGGTTATTTAGAAAAGCGAAACTTATATAATGACAAACCAGATTTTCACCAAGCTAAGGGACGACGAAACATTCATTTGGGTGTCGATTTTTGGGCTAAGGCAGGCACTAAAGTGTTGGCGCCAGTCAAGGGGGTGGTTCATAGTTTTAAAAATAATGCTGCGATGGGAGATTATGGTCCTACGATTATTTTGAAGCATGAGATAGATGGTTTTATCTTTCACACCCTTTACGGTCATTTGTCATTAGCTGCTATTGAAAACATTCATATTGATCAAGAATTTGAGGCGGGAAATGTTGTTGCAACTTTAGGTACGCCTGATGTTAATGTTAATTATGCACCACATTTACATTTTCAGATTATTATTGATATGGAAGGTAAAAAAGGCGATTACCCTGGGGTATGTGCTGAAGATGATCTTGAATATTATGCGAAAAATTGTCCTGATCCTAATATATTGCTTCAAATGATTTTTTCGTAACCCAGATGTAGAAAATTCATTAGGCTTTTTAGTAGTTTGTTTTATGTGTTTAAAATTATTTTATCTCTTGCGGTACTGTAATGAATACTGCAAAGGAGTATGGGGTATTGAACTTTGTGTGTTTTAAGCAAAGTTCATACGTATGGAGTTGATTTAACTTAAGAATTGCGGTACATCTTGAATTTTAAAGAGTTATGTATGTAACATTTTTTATATTTTAGCGACTTATATATAACGTATTATTCAACTAATTAAATCAAAAAACGAAAATGAAAAAAGTACTACTAGTAGTATGTGCTACTATGACATTCGCTTTAGGCGAGGCGCAAACTACTGCTGTTAACGATAATGGCCCTCTACCAGGTATCGTGTTAGAAAATATGAAACCCGAAATTAGTCCTAAGGATGATTTTTATAATTTTGTAAACGGTGCGTGGATGGATAAAACCGAAATACCAGCTGATCGATCAAGCTGGGGTGGGTTTTCTGTGCTACGAAAGTCAACAGATTATGATGTTCTTGATATCTTAGCGAAAGCTAAAGCTAGTGGCAAATATGGCCCGAAAACAGACCAAGCTAAAGCTATAGCATTGTTTGAAACAAAACTAGATACCGTAACAAGAAACAAGATTGGTCTAGCTCCTATACAACCAGCTTTAAAAGCTATTTCGGAAATAAAAAATCGCTCAGATTTACAAACTGTCTTAGCAAAAGTACCAGGAGTTTCTTCTCCTTTTATAGGTATTGGTGTTTTCGCAGATTTGAATAATAGTGCAATGAATGCGGTTTATTTGGGCCCTAGTGGGTTAGGACTTCCCGATCGTGATTTCTATTTAGATCAGGATGATAAATCAAAGGAAATACGTGAAATGTATAAAAAGCATATTGCTAAAATGCTCAAAATGTTAGGAGATAGTGAAGCAGATGCTATGGTTGCTGCCAATAAAATTTTAGCTATGGAAACAGCTTTGGCAGAGCCTCGATTGGATAAGGTTGAAAGTCGTGATATTCGAAACATGAACAATCCACGTTCATTAGAAGCTGCTGATGCCATGTTGACAAGTATAGATTTAAAGAAAATGATTGTTGACTTAGGTATTTCAAAAAATATAGATACACTGATGGTTACTCAGTTGAAATATACTGAAGCTTTAGATAAATTTTTAAAAGAAACACCAATAGAAGATATTAAAACATTACTACGATGGGATACTTTTAATGGTGCAGCACGTAAGCTTACAACTGAAATTGAAAAGACAAATTGGGATTTTTACAGTAGCTATTTACGAGGTTCTGAAAAACAACGACCAGCTGATGAGCGCGCATTGGCAACTGTAAACGGAACTGTAGGTGAGGCATTGGGGCAATTGTATGTTGATGCTAAATTTCCGCCGGAAGCAAAAGCGAAAGCCGAGATGATGATTGCTAATGTAATTGAAGCGTTTAAAGAGCGTATTAAAAAGTTAGATTGGATGGGTGATACCACCAAAGCAAAAGCTATAGAGAAGCTAGATAAATTTACAGTTAAAATCGCTTATCCTGATAAATGGGAAGATTATGCAACAATGCAAGTAGCTGCAGACAAGTCTTATTATGATAATATGACTGCTGCTAGCAAATGGAATGAGCTTAAAAGTTATGCTAAAATTGGGAAGCCTGTGGATAAAACAGAATGGGGAATGTCTCCACAAACCGTTAATGCCTATTTTAATCCATTGAATAATGAGATTGTTTTTCCTGCTGCAATTTTGCAACCACCGTTTTATAATTATGAGGCAGATGAGGCTGTTAATTATGGAGGTATTGGAGCTGTAATTGGTCATGAAATCTCACATGCATTTGATGATAGTGGAGCGCGTTTTGATGCTGATGGAAATGTAAAAAACTGGTGGACAGAAGAAGATTTGGCGGCATTTACAAAACGTGGTGATGCGCTTGCTGCGCAGTATGATGGAGTTCAAGTTTTAGATAGTGTTCATGTAAATGGTAAATTTACCTTAGGAGAGAATATCGGTGATTTAGGAGGACTGTTAGGTGCGTATGACGGACTTCAAAAATTCTTTAAAGAAAACGGTCGCCCAGAAGATATTGATGGCTTTACGGCAGAGCAACGTTTCTTTATGTCTTGGGCAACAGTTTGGCGTACCAAAAGCAGGGAAGAGGCACTTCGTACTCAAATTAAAACAGACCCACATTCTCCTGGTAGGGTAAGAGCTATTCAACCATTGTTAAATATTCAGGCGTTTTATGATGCTTTCGAAATTAAAGAAGGAGATGCGATGTATTTAGCACCCGAAAAACGTGTGCATATCTGGTAACAGGAGGAGAGTATCATTATGAAATCATAATATATCAAGTGATTTTACAATTTAAATCCCGATTTCTGTATAACAGAAATCGGGATTTTTTTATAGCATCATAATTCTTATAAAGTGTTCAAAAATGGAGGTGTCAATAGTTATTTACATGTGTAAGCTTTTTTTTAGCTACTTCAACTTTTTGATGATTTATTTGACAAAGTTTAATTGTGAAGTAATTTGTAGTTTATCACTATTGGCACGCGAAACCTGAATGTAATTATCTTCATTTACTTCTATGATTTGACAAGTACGTATCCGCGATTGAGACTTCGTTCCTTTACGTTTGTTCAAATCAACAACAGGAGTTAGCGTATATGTGCATGCATCGATCCAGTCAATTTTTAGTTTTAATTTGTATCCTAAAGATTCATTTTCTTCAATTTGATAGTTTTTGGTGCGATGTATTTTTGTTAGTCCGTTTTTGCTGCTTTCAATTAGAAAGTCACCAATTTTAACATTTGAACAATTGCCGCACCGTAAATTAAAATCGGACAAATATTCTTTGGTTATAGGCTGTCCGCCCAGTTCTCGTGTTTCTTTGAGATATTTTTTAGCATTTAAACAATCATTACTATTCAAATATACAATTGAAAGTTTATAGGTAGTGTTTATGTATTGTGGGTCAATACTATATGCTGCTAATAATTTTTGTTTTGCTAGGTTAAGACTGTTTTGAGCAGCATCATAATTTAATCGAATTGTATCGTAATATTCTCCTAAATAGGTAGTAGCATAATCGGTAAGAATAGGTGCACTACTAGGGTTTAAATTAAGTCCATCTGCATATTCGTTTCTTGCTTCTTTGTAAGCTCCTAAAGCGGTATATACGGCGCCGAACCCCCAGTATATTTCTGAATTTTTAGGATTCAATAAATAGGCCTGATTAAAACGATACATAGCTGTTTTTAAATCACCACGATATAAGTAATCAAAACCAATTTTTATCATTTCATGCGCACCTTCAGCTTTACTTTTGCCTGACGACAGGATAGCAGCAACAAACCGTTTGTCTGTCTCAATCTCAGCCTCACTTTTTTTTAGGTTACCATACTCAGGCTTCATTCTTTTATCTTTCTTTGCTTCAATTTGCCAAGTTTTATACGTAGGTAATTGGGCATAGGTAGTTAGAAAGCTAAAAATGAAAAGAGCAATTATTAAGGGACGCATATTATAAGTTTATATGTAATTAAAACGAGGTTTTAGCTGCTTTGTTGCCTTTTTAATGAACTCATATTGAATTACGGATTTTACGCCATAATAAATTCATTTCAAGTAGTATATGCATAGCTGCGAAACTCAAAAAAGACAAAATTAGGGGGTAAAATAAATGATTTGCTGGTAAAAGAAAAAGTAAAGATGGATTCAATGTATGCGTATTATTTGAAATCTAAACCTTAAAGATTTTTGTGTTACATACAGATTCGTGAAAAACTTTATAGAGGACTGTAGTGAACTTAATGTAAAAAAAATCAGCTTCTATAGAATAGAAACTGATTTTTTTTAAAACTGTTAATAAGTTAATTACTCACGAATAATTGGAATAACTTGTTTTACGCCGTTACCAATAATTGTCATATAGTACACTCCGTCTACTTGCTTAGCAACATTGGAGAGTTGTAAATGAACATCAGTTTGAGAACTACGTGTATTAAATTTTCCTGAATCTAATTGAACTCCAAGAGAATTGGTTACATTATATAAATAAGTCCCTTTTTCAGCTTTAGGTAATTTTAATGAAACTTTACCATCTTGTTTCAAAGGGTTCGGATAAGCATATAGTTTTTCTGAGCTAACTGCTTTTGCAGAATTAGAAGCACTTACGCTAAATGATATAGTGGTATCTGCTATTTTTGTTCCTGTACCATTACTGCCAGAATAAGCTCTTGCCCGTAATGTGTAATTACCGCTTTTTAAATTACCAGAGAAATAATTCCCACTGATATCACCAAATAATGCGTATGGTGCTACATTTTCAATTGCAGATTTTGATTGCGACCCCGAAAGTGTTAATTGAACACTTCTCGTACCTGAAGGAGCATTTGCTCTAATATTGGCACCTTGTGCATTTGAATAGCTAATCGCTGTACCATTTGAAAGGCTGCTAATGTTACCGTTTGTTGACGCTTTGATTAGATTGAAACTAATTGCATCCGGCGTTGGTGTTGGAGTCGTACCTGATCCTGCAACGATATTTACTGTTGCATTTCCAGTGGCTCCTTCGTTATCAGTAACAGTTACACTAATTGCATAGTTACCAGCGCTAATAGAACGAATAACATGTGGTGTAAATGAAGTGCCATCGGTATCTACCAACCTTCCATTTACAAAAATTTGATGTTTTGTAACAGTTCCATCGCTATCTTGCGCAGAAACACCTATTGAAACATTACTACCTGTATTCACACGTTGTCCTTCTACTAAGCTTGAAATGCTTACAGTGGGAGATGCATTTCCAGTAGGTGGAGTAGGTGGTGTAACATTGCCAACAGAAATAGTAGCGCTTACCGAGGCAGTTGCCCCTCTGTTGTCGGTAACGGTAGCTCTTATTGTGTGGTTACCTGCTGGGATATTTGTGATTTGATGTGGGGTATAATTAGAACCGTCAGTATCAACCAATCTACCATTTACATAAATTTGATGTTTAGTAATACTACCATCAGAATCACTTGCTGATAAACCTACAGAAACAGTACTCCCTGCGTCAAAATTTTGTCCGTTTGAAATAGTAGTAAAACGTACAGTTGGATTTTCATTACCTGTTGGAGGTGGAGGCGTTACGCTACCTGCACTAATAGTTATGCTTCTTGATGCTGTTTTTCCACCGTTATCGGTAACAGTTGCTCTTATGGTGTAATTACCAGGTTGAATGTTGTTTATCGTGTATGGAGAGTATGTGCTTCCATCTGAGTCAACTCTAGTATTGTTTACAAAAATTTCATGCTTTGTAATACTTCCGTCCGAGTCTGATGCAGAAAGACCAATAGTAACATTACTACCCGCAGTAAATGTTTGTCCGTTACTTGGGTTTGTAATGTTTACCGTAGGAGCAATGTTTTCTGCTGGAGGCGGATTAGTTCCGCCAGAACAACTTGTTGCCCCTCTTGATAAGCTTTGTGCTTGAGCAGTAGTGTAGTTGCTTTCTTTGTGAAGTACCATTCTGTCAATTGTGTGACCTTGTGATCTTCCCGAAATCTGAATAGAATATACACCAGGTGAACTGAACCTAGCGTAAATATTGTGAGGGTCATGATCGCTAGTAAAAGTACTCCAGCTCCAGTTAATGGTGTTTGTATAGATTTTAAACCATCCGCCAGAGGTGTTTCCATTTGCTACAGGTGATTTTCCAGAACCTCCAGGATATACTCTATGAGAACCCCGTTGGCCATAAAAATCAGCTGCGCCAATTTTTAACCAAGTATCATTATGTTCTGTAGAAGCATTATGACTTGCAATAATACTTATTTTATTGCGCCATGAAAAGCGATATGTTCCGGCTGAATTAATTCTCACATTATAGGTGATAATCGATCTGCCAGGAGTACTAAAAGAATTAGAACCTCTATAGGTTAATGCTGAATTCGCTGAGGCACCAGAAATCGTTTCTTTTCTCCAGCTTCCTGAAGCTTTAGATTCCATTTCCATAATAGCGATGCCATTTCTTTCTTCAAAATCGGCGCCACTGCACTGAGCATTGATCTGATACAAGCTGATTATGGATAATAATAATAGTGAAGTAATTTTTAATTTCATAATTTAAATAGAGGTTTAATAATAGAGATGTTAATATTTAATTTTTTTGTGAGAATTTATGGTTTTTGATCATTGTCGTAGCTCACCACCTTTAATACGATGAAAAACACATTTTGGACTATGAAATGCATTTTTTAACAAAAAAATCGATGAACGGTAAGTTTGCGAGCGTTTAAATTTTGATTTCTTAATAGGAGGTAATTAGATAATAATTGCGAAAGATGGCTTTTTGGAACGGAAATCATTTTGGTTTTGTTTATACTGGCAATGTACATTTTTTATTTCTATTAGAATTTGATTTAAAATTAAATTATGTTTTGCAATATTAATTCAGCATGACTAGCGTTAATTTGTTCTTTTGCTAGTGACTAAAGGTTTGGTAAAGTGAAGTTTCAATTTTTTATGCTAATTTTGGCGTTTCAAGTAAAAAAAAATCAATGCTAACATTTATCATTCCTGTAAAGAGTGCGCAAGTTTCTGGATCTTGGGGTCAATTTTCAAAACTTTTTGAAAGAACATTAAAATCTGTTACGAGTCAAACATCTCCAAATTATAGAGTTGTTGTAGTTTGTCATGAAAAACCAGAAACTGATTTTAATCACCCTAAAATTGAATACATCCATGTGGATTTTCCAGTTCCTGACTTGAAAACAACTCCAAAAGAGACTCACAATGGATTGAAGGAACAAGACAAGAGCATGAAGATTCTTAAGGGGGTTGAGTATGTTAAGAAATATGATTCTGATTATTTGATGGTAGTAGATTCAGACGATTGTATTTCTAACAGAATTGTGGCCTACGTTGATGAAAATTTAAAAAAGGATCTTGTGGGTTGGTACTTTAGTGCAGGTTATTTTTACCGAGAAGGAGATAAGTTTATTTCGTTGAATAGAAATGGATTTAATACCTTGTGTGGTACTTGCATTATTATTAAACCTGATTACATTAAACATATTTTTAGAGAAGAACCTGTTTTGGAATATATACACGGTACAACGAAATTTCCAGATAACTCTAGCTTAACAAAACTTCCTTTCCCAGGGGCTGCTTATAGTCTAGCCAATGGTGAAAATCACTATATGCAAATGGATCAAATAAAGAAATTAAATAAGAGAGCTAGTATTTTTAGTCTTGCTACTCTTAAAAGTATCATCAGGAAATTGAAAAAATATAGAGTAAAAGTTTTAAGCAGTAAGCTAATCGAAGAGTTTGGGTTATATAATGTGAACCTGAAATAATTTTTTTTTGAATCAATTTCAGGCTCAATGTAAATGTTTTTTAGCGTTAAATGGAAGTTTTAAGGGTTTTGTAATAAGTGATTTATGTGTGGATTGATTTTTTTGTCTACTATAAATTTGTCGTTTACCTAGTTTATGATCTTTAGCATATGGCTATTGTTATTTTGCTACTCGTAATTCTTGTTGTCAAATGATCTGCTTGTGTGTAAAGAATACTCGAAAAATGGTTTCGTTGCAGTATCAATATGGAGATTAAAGTAGTATTATTGAATCAGTGTTAGGAAAAAAGAACCATCAACTAAAGATAGTTAAGCAAATCATACCTTAACTCATATCATGGTACAAAGAATGTAGTTTTTGTATGGTGAAAAATACATTCAATTTTCATGACTTTTTTAAGTTGTGTTCACTTTTTAATAAGTTGTTATATTTTTTTTAAACTTCTAGTAGCCTTAAAATCACCTACATTTTTTTATATCGATATAAGACACCATAAGATAGATGAGGTGTTGTAGTTATCTTAAAAAGATATCGGATATGTTATACATTTAATCTTACATTCTGTAAAATGACTAGAAATAAAGGTCTTTCATCGAGGCATGGGTTATTATACGCAGGTCTGATAGTACATTTGTTGAAAGCAAGTCATGTGTATGAAAGCACTTTTAACACTTCTGTTTATTATTTTGTGTGGAATTGTTGCATTAGCAAAAACGAATTCATGCCAAGAGAGATTAAATCTTAAATTAGAAAATTATCATGCGATTAAATATACTAAAATGGGTGCTTTTTTGGATAGTAGCATTAGTAGTGTTACCCGGCATAATGAAATTACGAGAACATGTAAAAACAAGAATGCTTACTTACATAAAGGTAAAGTCTTCAAATAAAAAAATAATTAAGTTTTAATAGCGAATTACACGTACTATTAGTATTGTATTCCACATATAATAGAATTCCCTCCCTAATTTAATCAAAAATGACTAGCATCAAACCTCTCAAATAGGTTTGATGTTTTTTTTGTTTACATTTTTCTTGATTTCCGGATAATACAAAAACAGCTAAAATTTATCTTACTCTTTAATACCGGGTTGTAAGATTTTGTAACCGGTTTTTGCTTTTTCAGCAGCTACCATGTCTTTTACTTCTTGTAAAAGCGCTTTTGCATCGTAAATAATGCCGTCTTTGATAGTGAACATGATGCCGCCATGGCGAATTACCTCATTATCTTCGGTTAGTTTTATGGCGCCAGTTCCGTATAAAACTTTAATGTTTTTTAGTGGGTTTGCATCCACCACCACAAAATCGGCCATTTTGCCAATAGAAACAGTGCCTATTTTATCGGCAACGCCCAATGCTTCAGCTCCGTTTAGGGTAGCTGAACGAATCACTTCTAAAGGATGAAAACCAGCTTCACGGAGTAATTCTAATTCCCGGATATAAGCAAAGCCATAGAGTTGAAATATAAAACCCGAATCAGAACCAGCGGTTACGCGACCGCCTCTATTCTTGTATTCATTAACGAAAGTCATCCAAAAATTGAAATTTTTGCGCCAAGCTACTTCTTGTTCTGTACCCCAATCATGCCAGTAACTACCATGAGAAATTTTACTAGGTTGAAAGAAATTCCATAAACTTGGTAGCGTATAATCTTCATGCCATTCCGCACGTCTTGCACGTTGCAAGTCACGACTTGCTTCGTAAATATTGAAGGTTGGGTCTAAAGTGAAATCGAGTGCTAGCAGTTCGTTCATTACATTTTCCCAGTGTTCAGAATACGGTTTGGCAGCTTGCTCCCATAGTTTACCTGCGTTTTCGAAACGGTGTTGTTCATTTTGGTAATTATAATCTAAGGGGTAATTTTGTACTGTGCGGTCGTCAAATAGAGCTTCTGGTAGTCCGTACCAATGTTCCATAGACGTAAGACCGGCTTTAGCAGAGTTCATGACATTCCATCTGGCAACACTCAATTGCGCATGGTGGCATGCCGAACCTAATCCTAATTTTTTATTCTCATCTAAAGCTGCTGCCATAATTTCTGGCTCAGCACCAAAAAATTTAATTCCATCAGCACCTTGTTTAGCATTGGCTCTAACCCAAGCTCGTGCTTGTTCAGGAGTCGAAATAGGGATATCATTTAAAGGATTAAAGTTCTTGCTTGTTTGTCCAAAACCAGTATATGAATAGATTCGCGGTGCTACAATTTTGTTTTTAGCACTTTTGCGTTTTAAATCTAATGACCAATCAATACCTCTTCCGCCAACTTCACGAGCTGTAGTTACTCCGTGAGCCATCCATAGTTTAAAAACATAGTCTGGTTCTGCCCCCTGCGAAACACCGCCAATATGAGTGTGCATATCAACAAACCCTGGTAAAAGATACATGCCTGTGCAATCTAGTTCTTTACCGCCAGTTTTCAGTTTAGGCCGTTTTGATTCGTCAATTTTTACTCCTGGATAGCCAACAACTTGAATTTTTTTAATGATATTGTTTTCAACAACAATGTCAATAGGGCCTTGAGGCGGTGCTCCATTTCCGTTTATGAGCGTTACACCTCTTATAATTAATTGGTTAAACGGGCCATCTCCCTGTGCAGATTGCGCATGAAACTGCATTACTGCAAAACAGGAAAATAATAGGGTGAAAAAAATAAATTTTGTCCTCATAGGTTGGTTTATTAGGTTAGTGGTCAGTGTATGTCTTTTTTAATTTATCGTTTGATAGGATGTTCAATTATAGTACTATTTTATTATATTGAAATTCTAATGGTTGCTTTAATTGTTTGATAAACACCAAACTTTCCTGTTTTTTTAATTCCTACTAGGCACACCTATTTTATCCCCTAAAAATAAAGCATTTAAGAAAAGCCTATTCGTGCCATACCAACTTCCTCTAAAATTAGGATTATCAGCAAAAAGAACAACCCTACCACCACCAACTTTACTTACTAGTAGCGATGCCGATGGTTTTAAGTAGTTTTCCATGTTTTTTTTGGTTATAAAGCCATCAATATGTGGTTTTTTTGCATATTTAGCAACGGTGGCATATTCATTTTTGCTAGGTGACAACCAAACGGTATTGTTTTTATATACAGGAATACTTTTATCATGATAGCCAAAAGCCAGAGGATGGGTGATGTCTATATCAGCCTTAACAATAATGCCACCCACACTTTCTTTACCCAGATTTTCGGGTGCTTCTACATAAGGTTTTCTACTGACTGATTTTTCAGAATCCGTATCAAGTGAATCTTTAATCGTATTAGTGAGTTTTTCTTTTACTAATTTTTTGTCAATTGCCCATTTTGAGGCAGTCCCTATGGTAATTAAAGTATTGCCTTTGCTTACCCATGTTTTAATTTTTTCTTGCTGATTTTTGGTAAAATTGTAATTTCCTGAAACCATTACTAAGGTCGTATACTTATCCCAATTGGTGCGGTCAAAATTGCGCATGGGTATTTTACTAATGGGCATTTGCACACGAGTGTCTAGTAAATGCCATACTTCACCTGCTTCATAAGAGCGTGTTCCGTGACCGATCAGCATTGCCGCTTTTACTTTTTTAATGGGTTGTATAAAACGGCTTCCTAAGTCTATCCCTTTTAGGCTATAGCCTGAATGTACCGCATACATGGGTACTTGATATTTTTTTTGAGCTTGTTGCAGTAATTGGTAAATTTCATCTACATGCTTCTTTTGTAGAGATACAGGTAGTACTAAAGTACCGTAATTAAAAGATTTTGAACTATTTTCTACTCTTGCGGTAAAGGGTTTGAATGCCGATGAGATTACCAATCCGTTTTCTTGTAAATAGTTTAAAACGGCGGGAGCATTATAATCATCCCAATCTATCAAATAAGCGTAATTGCTCTTTTTTATCGGAGTAATGTTTAGTAAATTTTCAGTACTCTGTATTTGATTTTCCTTGTTTAGTGAAGTTACAGGCTTATACTTCATATTATAAAAGTTCGCAACAGACCACGCAGAAGCATCGTAATAAACACTATCGCGATATTTGGAGTAGGTTTCAAATACTGACTGAACCATACGATATTGTTTTTGCTGGGTTGGTACTACATAACTGTTACCTGATTTGTAAACTGCTATTTTATGGGCTAAAAGTTTATCAATAAAGGCTTTGTTTCTGTTCTGGTCATAGGCATCACCAAAAGAATAACCTTTAATTTTGCTTTTTGCAGCGTTTGTAAGTGCGCTTTTAAAGAAATCTTGTTGATACTTGTTCATATAGCCTTTATTTGCTACCGCTGTTTTTACGGTAGTAATACTAGAGATATATTGATTTCTTATGGTGAACGGAAAGGTGATTTTACCAAAGGCAGTAGTTTGTTCATGCCCTCGGGAGCTTGCTTGCTCAAATAAAAGGGCTAAGGCACCTTGCAAATCTGGATAGGATGACCCGTAGCCAGGGTAAGTGCCATCAAAAACTTCTTTGGTGAAATATAAAGAACCAATACTATCTAGTGCTTTTGCAAATTCAATCCCAAACATATCGTTTAAATCTTGATAGTTTTCTTTGGGCATAATAGGGTTTAAAGAAGCATTGGTTTTCATGGGCTCAAAAAAGTAGCTACTTTGAGTACCCATTTCATGAAAATCAGTTACAACGTTGGGGTACCATTCATGAAACCACTTTAGTTTACCGCGACTTTCGGGATGTATAGCGAGGAGCCAATCCCTGTTTAAGTCAAACCAATAGTGGTTTGTTCGCCCACCTGGCCAATATTCGTTGTGTTCCGCGTCTTGTGGGTCGGCAACATTGGGCTTGCCTTGATAAGCGTTAGCCCATTGTGTATGGCGATCTCTCCCATCAGGATTGATGGTGGGGTCAATCATTACAACCGAATTCTTGATGTATTTTAGTATTTCGGGATTATTTGAAGCAACCAGTGTATAGGCGGTTAACAGTGCTGCTTCTGAACTTGAAGGCTCGTTACCATGAACATTATAGGCTAGATTGATAAAAACAGGTGTTTCGTCATAATTTGATGCCGATTTTTGAGGGTCAGCAAAATCAAGATGTTGTTGTTTTAAGATTTCTAAATTGGCTAAATTTTCAGGACTTGTAACAGTTAAAACAACTAGTTTTCTCCCTTCATGAGTTTTACCGTACTGATATATGGAAGCACGATCCGAAGTTTCCGCCAGCTTTGTTAAATAAGCAACGATTAAATCATGACGCGTATGATGCTCACCAATGCCATAGCCTAAAAATTCTTCAGGACTAGGAATAGCTTCGTTAAAAGGATGGAATTTTTTTAAAAAATAATCTTGTGCTTGAAGTGTGGTTCCAAAACACAGTAGTACTAGGAGTAGTTTTTTTAACATGAAGTGTTCTCTTGAATTAGTTGTCTAAATATAACAATTTAAGATGAAAAGAAACCTGTATAAAATACAATACTCCCAATCTGTAGGACAGCTTAAAGGTACTACTTAGTTTATTATGACGCTTTTTTCTTCATGTGATATACTTGATCAGGAGGTAGTTT
>CANMFQ010000028.1 GCA_947497145.1 uncultured Flavobacteriaceae bacterium | reverse complement strand
ATAAGTTATAATTTTGAAAATACAAAACTAAACTCCTATGCCGTTTAAGTCAAGATGGAGTTGCTCGGAGGGATACGGTTTGAGCGCAATCGCTAAATTTGATATTACTTTTGCCTACTCAATATACAAAAAAGCCTCCAAAGCGGTAAAAATCTCTGGAGGCCTTTGTTTATTACAACTTTACCAAGTTGAATAGTTATGCTGCTCTTAAAAAGCGTACAACGTAGTTCAAATTTATAAAGTGATTTATTAAAATAGAATTTAGATATGCGCTGCTAGCCAATCACCAACTTCACTTGTTTTATATGCTTTTCCACCTTCGGCTAAATCTTCAGTTACAATACCTTCGGCTAATGATTTATTAACGATATCGCGAATATCTTTGGCTTCATTAGTTAAGTCCATATCTTCAAAAAGCATGGCTGCTGATAGTACGGTGGCCAGCGGATTGGCAATGTCTTTACCTGCTGCTTGTGGGTATGAACCGTGAATAGGTTCGTATAAAGATACATTGCTTCCAACAGAAGAAGAAGGCATTAAGCCCATAGACCCTGCAATTACAGAGGCTTCATCGGTCAAAATATCACCAAAAAGGTTGGCGGTAATCATAACATCATAAGCACTAGGCCATTGTACTAGGCGCATTGCTACAGCATCAACAAACTCGTAACTAACTGCTACCTCTGGGTATTCTTTTTCTAAGCCTTGTACTGTTTCACGCCATAAACGAGAAGACTCTAGTACGTTGGCTTTATCAACACAACATAATTTTTTTGAACGTTTCATAGCCATTTCAAAACCTTTTCGTGCCAGGCGCTCAATTTCAAAGCGCTGATAAGTCATGGTATCAAAAGCAGTATTTCCATCATCTTTTCTGCCGCGTTCTCCAAAATAAACACCGCCCGTTAATTCACGTAAAATAATTAAATCGGTACCTTCTATTCGCTCACGTTTTAAAGGTGATTTATCAATTAATGAAGGGAATGTAAACGTGGGGCGAACATTGGCAAATAAGCCCAATTTTTGACGCATTTTGAGCAAGCCTTGTTCGGGTCTTACTGTCGCCGAAGGGTCATTATCGAAACGTGGATGTCCAATAGCACCAAATAATACGGCATCGGCATTTGCGCAAACTTCATGCGTGCTGTCTGGGTAAGGTTCACCAACAGCATCAATGGCAGCAGCACCAGTGAGTGCAGGTTGCCAAGTGATATCATGATTATACTTTTTAGCTATGGCATCACAAACTTTTACAGCTTGGTCAATTACTTCTGGTCCGATTCCGTCTCCGGCTAAAAGGGCAATATTAAGTTTCATTTATGTAGTATTGAGTAATTAGTATTGTTTTAAGAATTTAGCATCTTCAAAATGACAATGCTTTTTTAGGTACTTATATCATGTTCAGCATTTTTTCGGTGGCTTTAATGGCCGAAACCGTCTGGTCAGAATCTAGCCCTCTGGAACTAAATTCTTTGCCATCGGCATCCCATGTGATAATGGTTTCACAAAGCGCATCAGAATTACTACCTGGAGGGATGCGCACCGCATAGTCAATCAATCTTGGTAATGCGATGTTTAAAGATTTGTATATTTTTTGAAGCGCATTTATAAAAGCGTCATATTGACCATCTCCAGAAGCATTTTCTTCATATATTTTTCCGTCAATTTCAAGTGATAAGGTAGTAGAAGGGCGCAGTCCTTTTGAATGTGTTAATACATACGATTTTACAAATACTTTCTGTTGAAAATCGGTATCTAAAACATCAGAAATGATATAGGGCAAATCTTCTTTTGTTACCCGTTCTTTTTTATCACCAAGTTTTATGATTTGAGCGGTAACTTTTTTAAGTTCTTCGTTATTCAGGGTTAGTCCAAGCTCTTGTAAATTCTTTAAAATATTAGCCTTGCCCGACATTTTTCCTAAGGCGTACTTGCGTTTTCTGCCAAAGCGTTCAGGCATTAAATCACTAAAATAAAGATTCATTTTACTGTCACCATCTGCATGTATACCTGCTGTTTGTGTAAAAACATTATCGCCAACAATAGGTTTGTTTGCAGGAATACCCACACCTGTAAAGGCCGAAACTAGCTTACTAACTTTAAAGAGTGATTTTTCGTTTACCGATATTTTTACCTCAGGCAAAAAGTCATTAATAACCGCTACGGCACTAGCCATAGGAGCATTTCCGGCACGTTCACCCATACCGTTTACAGTAAGATGCAGTCCGTTGCAACCTGCTTTTACCGCCTCCATAATATTGGCAACCCCCAAGTCATAGTCATTATGACCATGAAAATCAAAGTGCATGTTAGGGTATTTTTCAATTATTTCGGTTAGATAGTCCCGAGTTTCTGTATGCGTAAGAATTCCCAAGGTGTCAGGTAATAATACTCTTTTTACGGGTTGGGTGGTTAAAAAGTCGAGAAATTCAAAAACATAAGCTTTTGAATTACGCATACCGTTACTCCAATCTTCTAGATACACATTATTGATAATGCCTTTTTTTTCTGCGGATGCAAAAATTGCAGCAATGTCTTTAAAATGCTGTTCGGGTGTTTTTTTAAGCTGATGCGTTAAATGGTTTAAAGAACCCTTGGTCAATAGGTTTTGGGATATGGCACCTGCTTTTTCCATCCATTCTAAGGAAACCCCTTCGTCTGTAAAAGTCAGCACTTCAACACGCTCAAGATAGTCTTCAGCGGCTGCCCATTCCGTAATTTGTTGTACTGCCTGAAGTTCACCTTCAGAAACACGTGCAGAAGCCACTTCTATACGGTCTACTTTTAGCTCATCTAACAATAATTTGGCTAAGGTGAGTTTTTCGGAAGCAGAAAAGGATACCCCAGAGGTTTGTTCGCCATCTCTTAGGGTGGTATCCATAATTTCTATGTGTCTTTTCTTTGTCATGGGCGGGCACAGCTAGTTAATTTCGTATGGCTTACAGTAATGCTGCACAAGCTTGATAGTACAGCTGAAATACCTTGCTACGAAACAGGTTTTTACTACAAAGGAGTGCTTTTGGCAAATTCTTGAATACGGTCTTTAATATTTAATAGGTAGTCAATATCATCAAAACCATTGGTCATATTGTCTTTCTTGTATGCATTAATATCAAAGCTTTCGCTTTCGCCAGTAGCAAGAATGGTAACGGTTTGCGCTTTTAGGTCTACCTCAAATGCTGTTTTGGGGTCTTTTTCAATTTCTGCAAATATTTTTTCTAAAAACGCTGGACTTACTTGTACAGGTAGTACGCCAACATTGAGGCAGTTGCCTCTAAAAATATCAGCAAAGAAACTTGATATTACACAGCGAAATCCGTAATCATATACTGCCCAAGCAGCATGTTCACGCGAAGAGCCCGAACCAAAGTTCTTTCCACCTACTAAAATTTTTCCGCTGTATTTTGAATCATTAAGCACAAAATCTTCTTTAGGAGTGTTGTCTTGATTGTAGCGCCAATCACGAAAGAGATTATCTCCAAAACCTTTACGCTCAGTAGCTTTTAAAAAACGTGCTGGAATAATCTGATCCGTATCTACATTTTCTATAGGCAGTGGTACTGCTGATGATTTTAGAGTGGTGAATTTATCGTATGCCATTTTTTTAGGTTATTTGTTTTGACCAAGCACTTACGGCTTGCCACAATACGCTGATTATTATATTTTTTTAATTTTTAGTTTTAAAAATTCACCTTATCGTTTTAAAATGAACTTTTACGGTTGCAAGGGATATATCACCTAGCTTGTAGCAACCGTTTCTTCCATAAGTGTTCTTGGGTCGGTTACTTTTCCGGTTACTGCTGCTGCTGCTGCAACTAATGGGCTTGCTAATAACGTTCTTGAACCAGGCCCTTGGCGCCCTTCAAAGTTTCTGTTGGAGGTACTTACCGCCAATTTACCTGCTGGTACCTTATCATCATTCATAGCCAAACAAGCAGAACAACCAGGCTCCCTCAGTTCAAAACCAGCTTCGGTTAAAATATCTAAAATGCCTTCTTCTTTAATAGCGTCTTCTACCTTATGGCTACCGGGTACTAACCAAGCAGTAACATTATCGGCTTTTTTTCTTCCTTTTATGATAGAAGCAAAAGCTCTAAAATCTTCAATTCTACCATTGGTGCAGCTTCCTAAGAAAACAAAATCAATAGGTTTTCCTATCATAGAATCACCTTCATCAAACTGCATATATTGTAACGACTTCTTATATGACGAAGCTCCGCCTGATAATGAACTGGCATTGGGGATATCTTTTGAAATACCCATACCCATACCTGGGTTTGTACCATAAGTAATCATCGGTTCAATCAATGACCCATCAAAGGTTAATTCTTTATCAAAAGTAGCACCTTCATCCGTATATAAGGTTTGCCAATAGTCCATTGCTTTGTCCCATGCTGCTCCTTTAGGTGTGAATTCACGTCCTTTTACATAGTGAAAAGTGGTTTCGTCAGGAGCAATCATACCCCCACGAGCACCCATTTCAATACTTAGGTTGCAAACAGTCATTCTGCCTTCCATGGTCATTTGCTTAAAAACATCACCAGCATATTCCACAAAATAACCGGTAGCACCAGAGGTGCTTAGTTGTGAAATTATGAACAAGGCAACATCTTTTGGTGTAACACCATATTGCAATTCTCCTGTAATGTTTATACGCATGCTCTTAGGCTTTGGCTGCATAATGCATTGTGTAGCCAGTACCATTTCAACTTCTGAGGTGCCAATACCAAAGGCAATTGCACCAAAAGCTCCATGGGTAGAGGTATGTGAATCTCCACAAACAATAGTTGCCCCTGGTTGGGTAATACCATATTCAGGACCAACAACATGTACAATTCCATTTTTTTCATGCCCTAATCCCCAATATGAAATACCATATTCATTAGCATTTTCTTCGAGCATTTTTAGCTGATTTGCCGATAGCGGATCTTCAACAGGCAAGTGCTGGTTTATAGTTGGCGTATTATGATCTGCGGTAGCAAATGTTTTTTCGGGGTGCATTACCCTAATATTTCTACTTTTTAGGCCTAAAAAGGCTACTGGGCTAGTTACCTCATGCACCATATGACGGTCAATGAATAGTACATCAGGGCCATTTTCAATTTGATGAACAACGTGAGAATCCCACACTTTGTCAAATAGGGTCTTTTTTACACTCATAATATTTTAATTCTAGGCTGACAAAACTAACAAAAGAAGGGCTTGTTTGGAAATTATTGAGCCTTAAATTACGATGTTCAACAGCTAGCGGAAGTATATGTAACAATGAATTTTTACTTGCAAGCTCAATGTTTAATCACTAGTTCTTGTTTCTAGCGAGTACCATATGAGATGCGTAGGTCAGCAAGTATACCAAAGCAAAAAGGCTTCTATGCAGCGAATTCTTCATGAGCAGGAAGACCCTTTAAGATTTTAAATTTTTGTTCCAATTATATTATTTTATTCTCTTACGTTTAGCAATCAAGTATGCATAACAGCGCACATAGCTGCTTTTTAAGTAGTGCTAATCTAATGGGGGTATAATGATTTAAAAAGTATTTGTTTTTAAACAGCGATACGTTCCAGTTTATTTGTGAGAACTGTGGGTAATGCATCAAGCAGGGATATAGTAATAATTTGATATAAAAAAAGGGGCTAAAATTAATTATCCCCTTTATTTCTTTTGTGCTAAACAGTAGGTTCTTAGATAGCTAGTGCTCCCGCTTCTGCAACAGTATGGTCGTTTTCAACGGAGCTTCCGCTTACGCCAATAGCACCAATGATTTCACCTGCTGCATTTTTAATGGGTACGCCACCAGGAAAAGTTATCAATCCATTGTTTGAATGTTCAATATTAAATAGGGGTTGCCCTGGCTGTGATAACTCGCCTATAATGCCCGTATTCATATCAAAAAAACGAGCTGTTTTTGCTTTTTTAATTGAAATGTCTAATGAGCCTAACCAAGCACCATCCATTCTGGCAAAGGCAACTAAGTTTGCTCCTGCATCTACAATAGCAATGTTCATTTTTGTGTCTATTGCTATCGCTTTTTGTTTTGCTGCAACAATGGCATTTTCTGCTTGGGCTAATGTAATATTCATAATGTTCTATTTTTTATGTTGTTATTAGTACGGTCGAAATATACTTTGAGCGGTAAAGTATCTGGTTACTAAAACAGTTCAATAACTTATGAAAAAAGGTCAAGTTTTAAAGCGGAGTTGCACTAAGAAAATTAAGAGAGCGTTTCGCTAGGGTTAAACCCAAATTTGTTTTTAAAGGCTATGCTGAAGTTAGAAAGGTTGTTGTATCCAAAATCTAAATAGATGTCTGATGGCTTTACATTGTTTTGTTCTAAGGTTTCTCTAGCTTTTTGAAGTCGCTTGTTTTGCAACCATTTTCCGGGCGATGTCTTGTATTCTTTCTTAAAATGACGCTTAAACGTAGAGAGACTCATATTGCATAAAAAAGCAATTTCTTCCAGTTTTAAATTAGAATGCACTTTACTTTCTACAATTTTTTTGAAAGGCGATGTTTCTTGAAGTATTAAGGAGTGAAGATAAGCTTCAAATTTTTTTCCATATTGCTGGAGCAGATAAAGCATTAATTCTTCAAATTTTACAGAAAGTAAATTCGCCATAAACCCTGTTGAAGCTTCACTAATTGTAGCTAGCGAATTTAAATATGATGTAATGTAGGCGTCATTTTTAATAATAAAATAAGGTGTTTTGCCTTTTACTATTTCTTTGTTTTTAGTGTGTTTTTCTAAGAATTCTTTGAGCTTTTCTTCAGAAAAGAAAAATAGTTTACAGTAATAAATAGCTTCTGTATCTAACAACTCTGTCCATAGCCAGTTTCCTTTTTTTAGCAGTAAAGATTGGTCTTTGTTTACCGCAACCGATGTGCCTGCAAAATGTACCTGCTTTTTACCTACTTGTAAAAAGCTAAACATATTCATGCCTAAATTCACTTTGCTTTTAACAACATCATTGGTCATTTTAAAATTATAGACAAATAAATCTGGTTGCTCTTTTTTGTTTTTAATGAAGATTTCAGGTATGTTTTCTATTGCCATCTGGGTTTTTTAAGACTAGTGGGTAAAGGTAAGGCTATAGCAAATAGATGGTAAAGCTAAAGTTGATTGTTTTTGTGTTTTACTATTTTTATGGAAAGTGAATTTCACAAGATGTCGGAAAGGGTAAGCCTACAGTTGTAAACTAACTGTTGCAATTGCCGGTCGTAAACTGACGGCAGCAGACCATTAGTCCCAAACATAGTCTTCATTATAAGCTATGTTATAAGTTTTAAAAAAGGTTATATATGCTTCCTTAAAATTGGTGTTCGTGCTGATTTTTAATATAGTTTATCATAGATTTACCTTTCTTGGGTTTACCGAAAATATACCATAACCATCTTGCCAAAAAAAGTTTGCTAAACTTTTATGTTTGGTTTTTATCCACTTGCTAGCATGTGCTTTTACTTTCTGTACCAAGGTTATTAATGCTATTTTCTTAGAGAGCATACATAAAATATGAATATGATTGGTGTATCCTCCTACTAGTAACACTGGGCAGTCTAAATTTTTACATACACCACCTATATAAGCATGAAGTTCCTGCTCGTAAGGCGGGTGTATCAGTTCTGCTCTATACTTGGTACTGAATACGCTATGTATGTAGTTTTTTACTAGTGATTGCCCCATAGTTATAGGTTTTTTATTTTTTGGTATTTTCTCCGAGGTTGAGGTGCTTCATTTTTCCTCTAAGGCGTACGCTACACTCAGGTGAACTAAGGTCTTACGCAAGCATTATCCAACCAAAAAAACTAAAGTACTATTCATAAACCTAATTACTTTTTGAAAGTGTCGAATATTGTCAGAGTTTCCACATGAGGTGAGTCAATCACAAGAAGGCTTAGAGCAACTGGTATTTATTTAAATTTTATGATAAATAATAATAAAAGAACCAACGTAAAATAGAGTACTAATCCAAAATACAATTCAATCATATATTTTTTAGCTTCTTTTTTCTTGCCATGAGTTTTCAATAATGCTACATGTCGGAAATGTCGATTTATCGCAAAGGCAGTATATAGTGGGCTCCAATTGTTTTTTTTTATTTCAGTATCAAATGTAGCGTGATTCAGGTGGTATTTCTTCTGAAGTCTCATTTTTTCATTTTCAGATAGATTTCGGCTGTTATATTCAGTTTTTAGGTTTGAAAGAGTGTTCTTATCCATGTTATCATTACTAATCAGTTGATAAAGTTGATAATTGTCTAAAAGCTTTATTTTATCCGATTCTAGCATACTTGTCTTATAAGTATTTATTGTAGTAGCTACTCTCTTCTTTGGGAGTACTAATCTAATCCATTTCTACTATTTTAAAAAGTGTTTCATGTAATTGCAGTTCGCTCAGATGAACCACGGTCTAATACAATCAAAAGAAATAAGTAAGTAGCATATCGTGCAACATCAAAAAACCTAAAGTACTATTCGCAACCCAAAAAAACTAACTCCTATCGTGAATAGGGCCTTTTTTGTTTCGTAGTAACCCACCGGTCTTTCCTGAAAAAACGGCTAACATTTCACCAAACAAACTAATGGCTATTTCTTCGGGAGTATTGGCACCTATTTCTAAGCCACAGGGGGCGTAAATACGCTCTTTTTCTTCAGCTGAAAATACCACGCCCTCGGCTTCAAATTCGGCTAGCATTTTATCAAAACGCTTTCTTGGTCCCAATGAAGCAATATAGGGGGCTTTACTTTTTATTAGCTGCTGTAAATTGGCATAATCGGTTTTGTAGTCGTGTGCCATTAAAATAATGGCGGTACGCTCATCAATTTTTGGGCGCTCTTCCATATCTTTTTGATACAAATTGGCAACCGATTGTAGCTTTTCTTTTTTCAATTTTTGAATATTTCCCGTTAGGCTCACCTCCCAATCGAGCTCTTTTGCAATAGCAATAATAGGGTATACATCATAATTGTCACCATAAATTGCCAAATGAAACTGCGGGTTGATTAATTCAATAAAAATACTAGCTGTTAATGTATCGGACTCATAATGATAGGTTGCCGATTTCTTTTTTTCTAGTACCAGCTGCGTTTTGGCTACAATAAAATCACAAAGAGGCGCATGATTACAATTTTTCAGACTTGTTGTTGTCGCATCAAAATAAAAACTTTCCCCCAACCGTATACCTTCATTTTTTGAGTTTAGTGCGGTAATGGTTGCGATAATATGTGCTCCACGTTCAACAATGCATTTTTGCAGCATATCAAGTGTAGTAGCATTTTCAGAAATAGGCGAAATTAACACATCGATTACCCCGTTGCACCCCAAGCCTATACCAATTTCTTTTTCTTTTGACGTGTCATACGTAACAATTGACGGCTCTTGCTTTAAAATGGCAATTTGCGAACGCTGTAGCGCATCTCCTTCTAGGCAGCCACCGCTAATACCGCCCTCAAATACACCCGATTCAAATACCAACATGCGCGCACCTTCCCTTCGGTATGATGATTCTTCAACACGAACTACTTGCGCAATAGCGCATTTTTCATCAGTGTTTTTGTAGGTATTGTAAAGCTGAAGTATCGATTTGATTTCTTTCACGTGACTAAATTTAAGCTAAACTTTTGGTTAAAAAAATAGGACTTTTAAGCGTTATAAATTAGCCCATTTTCTTGTGAAAACAATCCGCAAAATATGTTGTGCTAATTTTAAGTTCTTTGGCAATAGGCGTTATTTATTACACTATTTTTGCAATATTTCAGTAGCAACGAATAATAACAAAGCTAATATAACTAAAAATAGCTATATTGACTCTTCTAAGGACTTAGATTACTATGAACGATTCGTTTGACCGAACTATAGACTATGTACGTATTGCGGTAACAGACCGCTGTAATCTACGTTGCTTTTATTGTATGCCTGCGGAGGGTATTCCGTATGAGCCTAAAGCGCAGTTGTTGAGTTATGAAGAAATTACCAGATTGTTACGAGTTTTAGGTGATTTAGGCTTTAAAAAAGTACGTTTTACGGGTGGTGAGCCTTTTTTACGTAAAGATTTTATGCAACTCTTAGAAAGTACTGCAGCGCTTGGCGATTATTCATCTATTCATATTACTTCAAACGGTACCTTATTGCAAAAACACATTACTAAGTTAAAAGCCTTAGGGATTACTAAAATAAACCTGAGTATCGACTCGCTTGATAAAGAGCGTTTTAAGAAGATTACCCGCCGTGATGATTTTGAAAAGGTGATGCAAACCTTTCATATGCTGATTGATAATGGGTTTCAGGTGAAGCTCAATGCGGTTATTATGAATGGTATTAATACACAAGATATTCTTTCTTTGGCAGCACTAGCAGAAACCTACCCTGTTGATGTACGTTTTATTGAAGAAATGCCTTTTAATGGTGGATATAAAGAAAATAAGCAACTGTATAGTGCCCGTGATATTTATGCTGATTTAAAGGCGCATTATACCGATTTAGAAGCATTACCAAGTACACATGGTGATACAGCAAGCCTTCTTTCAATGCCAAATTTTAAAGGTAATATTGGTATAATTGCTGCTTTTTCAAGAACCTTTTGCGATACCTGTAACCGTTTGCGTATTTCCTCAAAAGGAGAAATAAAAAGTTGCCTTTATGATGATGGGGTATTTAATATTCGCGATTATATGCGTGAAGGAGTTAGCGATGAGGCCTTGGCAGCAAAATTTAGTGAAATTATACGGTTAAAGCCAAAAGATGGGTTTGAAGCCGAAAAAATGCGTAAATCGCCATCACAATCTATGAAAAGTATGAGTAGTATTGGCGGATAGTTACCAGTATAATTAGAAAATAATAGTAGCGGTAGTACAAGCTGATTTTGGTTACTTTAATAAAGTTACGTTACCATGTAGCGTATAGGTTGAGAACCTTCAATACGCTGGTAGTTTCGCTTTGTACATAGCGATATAGTTTATATGCAAGAGAATACATTTATTACCTATGATGAAGCCCTAAAAATTATAGCAGACCACAAGGGTGATTTTACTACAGAAACAAGAAGTTTAAAGGATAGCATTGGCGGTTACCTCGCCGAAGATTTGATAGCAGATAGAGATTTTCCTCCTTTTGACCGTGTTACTATGGATGGCATTGCCATTGCCTACGATACCTTTGAAAGTGGACAACGTACGTATGCCATTGAAGCAATTGCAGCTGCAGGAACACCGCAAATAACCTTGCAAAATCAGCAAAATTGTATTGAGGTGATGACGGGAGCTATCATGCCAAAAGGTGTTGATACCGTAATTCGATATGAAGATGTAGTAATCGATGATACTAAGGCTACCATAAATGTAGACCAGCTAAAAAATAAGCAGAATGTGCATTTTAAGGGAATTGATATCGCACAAGGCACCGTAATTGTACCCAAAGGAAAAAAGCTATCGAGTGCCGAAATTAATATAGCCGCTTCTGTAGGGAAGGCTACTTTACAGCTTGTTAAAATGCCTAAAACGGTAATTTTTTCAACAGGGGATGAGTTGGTCGCTGTAAATGAAAAACCAGCGGCTCACCAAATACGGCGTTCTAATGTTTATGGTATTCAAGCTACGTTAAAAGAGTGGGGGATACCTACTCATTTAGAGCACTTGCCAGATGATAGTGATGCCATGAAAGCCACCATAGCATCCTATTTACAAACCTATGACCTTTTTATTTTTACCGGTGGTGTTTCAAAAGGAAAGTTTGATTACCTACCAGAAGTATTGGCAAGTTTACAGATAAAAAAACACTTTCATAAAATACAACAACGTCCAGGAAAACCTTTTTGGTTTGGTACAAATGCTACCCAAAAGAAGGTGTTTGCCCTTCCGGGGAATCCGGTATCTTCCTTTGTTTGTGTGTATGTGTATCTGCGTTTTTGGTTGCTAAAATCCTTAGCTATTGAAGAAAAAAAAACCTATGCCGTTTTGCAAAAAGATGTGCATTTTAAGCCGAATCTTATTTATTTTTTAGAAGCAACAATAACGAGCAGTAGCAATGGGCAGTTGCTTGCCACTCCTGTAAAAGGAAATGGCTCTGGTGATTTTGCAAACTTGGTGAAAACCGATGGTTTTTTAATGTTACCCCAAAATAAAAATACTTTTTTGCAGGGAGAAGCATATCCTTTTGTATCTTATAGGTCTATTTACTAATGACTTATAATGCAAACCATAAAAAAAGGCTGTTGTAAAACCAAAGCAGTAGTGCCCAAAACAGGGCATGCAATGGAAGGGTCTATGTCGTTTTTATCTACGGTTTTATTAATTTTATTACCAAAATGCCCCTTGTGTATGACGGCATATATGAGTGCTTTGGTATTATTTTTTGATGTTGAGCAGTCAACCTTGGTGCCTTTTCTCTTGCATGCAAAACCTGTAATAGGGCTGGTAATTATCAGCTTAATTATACTGAATAATAAGGGTAGAAAAACGGCTGTTGCCTTAGGTATTGCTATTGTAGCCTTGTTTTTTTTAGTTTTAAAAACCTATTATTTTACAGCAGTATTTCCAGATTGGTTGTTGTACGTGGCGTTTATATTTGCCATATGGTACAATGGTAATTTTTGGTATTTTTATCGGTTTATGGGGTACGTGAGAAAGAAGCAAAAAGAGATTAAAAAGACAGCTGTAAACCATTAATTGCTAAAACGCGAACGCCTACAGCGAGCACCAAAATAGCAGTAATTACTTTAATCCCTTTTCCAGTTAGTTTTGTTAAGCTTAATCGAATTCCAATTTGTCCTCCTATAAAAACAGTGACTACTAAACCTATAGCTTCAATCCAAGGAAGTTCAAAAGTATGGGTACTCCATAATCCTATAATACCCGAAATAGAGTTTACAAGAATAAAAAAGCTCGCTAAAGCTGCAATTTTGATAGCAGAATCCCATTTCATATGATTGAGAATGGGGGCTAAAAAAATACCACCGCCAATACCAACAAGACCCGACAAAAAACCAATGCCAGCACCCAATACATAGGTGACATAAGGCGGGTAAGCTGCTGCTGCTTTAGGTACTTTTTTAACGGCTACGGTTTGATAAATTAAGGCAAGTGATGAGACAATTAGCGCTGCACCTAGTATGATAAAGAAGGTGCTTTCTTGCAAACGAAACCGAGCACCCAAAAATGCCATGGGAATACTGCTGATTACAAAAGGGAGAAATTTTTTTATATCGAGATGTTTGTTTTTGAAATACAAATAACTACTACCCGCTACAACCACTAAATTGCAAATTAACGCTGTGCTTCGGATAACGAAAAAGCTTGTAAAAACTAAAGCCAATAAGGCTAAGTAGCTAGACCCACCACCAAAACCTACTGATGAGTATAAGGTGGCAATGATTAAAAAGCCAAGCATTAAAAGGATAAGTTGGGAAACGGTTAAGAGCATGTGGTTAAATACTGATTTATCCCCCCTAAAATACTAAAAAATGAGGTTTTAGGATGTATAGACTGCAATTGTTTTAGGGCAATTGCACTTCTTTTTCCAGATTGGCACAGTAAATAAACAGGAACTGAAAAATCAATTTCAGCCGTGTTAGCGGCTAGTGTGTTTAACGGAATATGTAGGCTATTTGGTAAATGATAATTTTCATACTCAGCAGGTGTACGTACATCAATAATTTGCGCATTGTTTTGCAGTAGATTAGGAATAGCATCAACAGTAATAGTTGGTACTACAGCACAGGGAGTATGCCACTCATAAACGTCTTGCAGTTTGGTAATGGCAAGGTTTTCAGGTTTGCATTTAAATTTTATTTTTTGATAAGAATTGTGTAACCCATTAAAAAGTAATAACTGACCCGAGAGCGCACTACCAACTCCTGTAATCAGTTTTATTACCTCTAAAGCTTGCAAATTGCCAATAATACCAGGAATGATACCCAAAACACCATTTTCATTACAATTGGGTACTTCGTCTTCCTTGGGCATAGTAGGAAAGAGACAGCGATACGTAGGACCTTTTTGGTAATTAAAAACACTTACTTGCCCTTCATAGGCATGCAATGCTCCGTATACAAATGGCTTTTTTAAGAGCACACAGGCATCGTTAACCAAATAACGAGTTGGGAAATTGTCAGAAGCATCAACAACCACGTCATATCCTTCAATAATGCTAAGGGCATTTGCTACAGTTAAAAAAACAGGATGGGCTACCAAGTTGGTATTGCTATTTTGCACTTTAAGTTTGTTTAGTGCAGCATGCACTTTAGGTGTACCAAGGTCATTTTCATCATAGAGTACCTGCCTATGTAGGTTACTTAAAGAAACCACATCTTCATCTACAATGCCAATTGTACCTACACCCATAGCGTTGAGGTAGGTGAGTACGGGCACGCCTAAGCCTCCAGCTCCTATAACGAGTACTTTGGCACGGCTTAGTTTTTCTTGCCCTTGCTTACCAAAACCAGCTAAGGTCGTTTGTCTTATATACCTTTCTTGGTGCATACTTAGGCTAGTTTTAGCAGTGCTTCTTTGTATTCTTGCTCTGAATTGGCATTTAAAAGCACATTTTCATCCGAAGGGAAAACCAATTTAACTTCGGTATTAATCAAAAATTTTCTTGGGCATGTACCGTTTCCATTGGCTAAATAGGTAAGTGACTCTGCTAAAGCGTGTGGTTCCCAAATGGCACACAAAGGTTCTGGTAGCGGATTTTCTTTCAAAGCAAAAGCGGTGGCATTTTTACTAGGGTCTCGTTTAGAAATCAGCTCTTTCAAAGCATTCAAATCCATCAATGGAAGGTCGCAGGCCAGTACTAGCCAGGCGGCATCTGGGTGTTTTTTGTGCGCTGATAAAAGTCCGTTATAAGGCCCTTTAAACTCATTTAAATCTACAATGGTTTTCATTTTTGAGGGCAATTCTTGCGTTTGTTCCTCGCGAAGGCTGATAAAGGTTTCTTCACAAACAGCACTCAACAATTGATATAAATATTCGCGCTGTGGTATGCCATGATAGGTAATTAAACCCTTGTCTGTACCCATGCGTGTACTTTTTCCTCCTGATAAAACGAGTCCGTATAGTTTAGCGATTGAAGTCATTTTTTCCTCCTGTTTTTTGTTCCAATTGTATGTCTGAAATTCGAATATCGTGTGAGAGCGCTTTGCACATGTCGTATATGGTAAGTGCAGCAACAGAAACACCTGTTAAGGCTTCCATTTCAACCCCAGTTTGCTCATTACATTTTACTTTACAGCTAATGTAAAGCGCCATGTCTTTTGGGGTGATGTCGAGTTGTATTTTTGATACATTTAATTGATGGCATAAAGGTATTAAAGTTGCCGTTTGCTTCACGGCCTGTATGCCAGCAATAATTGCCGTTTGAATAATGCTACCTTTAGTGCCCAAGAAATCTTGGTTGGCCAGGGTATTGAAAATGGCCTCGGGAAAAATGACCCTTCCAGAAGCAATGGCAGTACGTACGCTTGTTTTTTTGTGCGATACATCAACCATTGAAGCGTTGCCTGCTTCGTCAATATGTGAGAGTTGTTTTGTCATATCTTTAAATTAATTCGTTTGTAATGCCCATGATACAGCACTTTCTGCATGAATACGCGTGGTGTCAAAAGTAGGAATTGCGACATCATTATCTTGTATCAATAACGGAATTTCTGTGCAACCCAAAATAACACCTTCAGCACCGTTTTTTATAGCCTTCTCAATAATTTGAATATAGGTTTTTTTTGAGGCAGATGTTATTTTTCCTAAAACCAGCTCTTCATAGATTATTTGATGAACAAGCTTGCGGTCTGCCTCATTCGGAACGAGCACATCAATATGAAAATCATTTTTTAAAATAGTCTTATAAAAATCTTTCTCCATGGTGAATTGTGTGCCTAACAAAAGTACTTTTTTGCATTTTTTAGCTGTAATCTTTTTTGCGGTTTCTACAGCAATATGTAATACAGGTACTGTGGTGTTTGCGCAAATAGCTTCATAACATAGATGCATCGTATTGGTACAAATAAGTAGCAATTGTGCCGATGCATTTTCTAAATTCTTGGCAGCTTTAACCATTTCTTCATCCAAAGCCTTCCAATCATTTTGATGTTGTAATTTTTCTATTTCAGCAAAATCAACAGAGTCCATAACGCATTTTGCACTGTGAAAACCACCGAGCAAGGCATGAACCTTTTCATTGATGATTTTGTAGTAGATTTGAGAAGACTCCCAACTCATTCCTCCAATTAAGCCTATTTTTTTCATCGTACTAGCTGCGTGTCAATGTTTTTTTTTACAAGTTTTTTTTAGTTGATAATGCCATTTTAGGGCAGTGTAGCAGTTTTTTACTTCAATTTGAAAGAAAAAAGTTGGCAATAATACACAGGGCTATCCTATTTGTAAAACGCCTTACGGATGTGCAGAAACCCAAACCGATTTGTTTTCAAAACGTTCTTTTTTCCAAATGGGCACTGTTTCTTTTAAGGTATCAATTAAAAAGCGGCAAGCTTCAAAACAGGCATCACGATGCCCTGATGATGCCCCAACAATAACCACGGGCTCTGCTACATTTTTTAGCCCAATAGCATGGCGTATGATAACCTTGTTTAAATTCCATTTCGTAACTGCAGTAGTTGCAATTTTGTCCATTTCTTTGAGGGCCATTTTCTCATAGGTTTCAAACTCTAATGAAACCACTTGTTCGCCTTGGGTAAATTCACGTACCGTACCTACAAAAACACATATCCCACCACTTTGTGCATCAGAGAGTTCTGAAAATACTTGTGAGGTATCTATTTTTTCTACTATTTCTATTATTTTTTTAATCATTAGCCACCGCTTACAGGAGGAATAATGGCTATTTCATCATTCCGGTTTAAAGATACATCATCTTCGGCATACTCGCTATTTACAGCAATAGCTAGCGAAGACAATTTAGTGAATTCAGGATATTTTTCTCCTATCATTGTTTTTAAAGCACCCACCGAGGTTGGTGTTTCTTCGGTTGCTGAAAAACGGAGTTGTGCTTGCCCAACAATATCCTTGGCAATGCCAAAAAGTAATATTTCCAAACGATTGTTTTTTTAGTTAGCTATGGCAATAATACAACATAGTGTTTGGTAGGAAACACCCAAACAGCGAATTTGTTTCTTTTTGCACTTTTTTATCTTTTGATATGTAGGTATCACCTACAAAAAATAAATAATCCATCAAAAATAAATCAAATTGTACAAATTCATCTGTTTTTGAACAGACACTTGCTGTAATTGCTTTTTTAGTTTTTTTCTACTAGCCAAGTATGTTTTTGGCCTTCATGTTTGATACAAAGGGTTGTTTGTATAGCCTATTTCCGGTAGCTTTTTGTATAGCAATCGCTATCGCAGCGCCAGCCGGGGGTAGGGTAGGTTCACCTAAACCTGTGGGGCTCAAGGTGTTTTTTACAAAATGTGTTTCTACTTTTGGTGCTTCACCATTGCGAATAAGTCGATAGCCGTCATAATTGTTGCTTGCTGGGGTACTGTCATTAAATTTAAAATCGCCATACATCGCATGGCCAACACCATCAACAACGCCTCCTTCAACTTGATTTAAAGCACCTAAGGGGTTTACAACAATACCACAATCAACAGCAACGGTGATTTTCTTTATCACAGGGGTGTTATTTTCCATAACAACATCGGCAACTTCAGCAACATGGGTATTGTGGCAATAGTAAGCACAAAAACCTTGGTAAACACCTTCTTTAGGAGTTTGGTAGCCTGATTTTTCTACCGCCAAATGAATAACATCTTCCATGCGTTCTGGTGAATATTGTATACGGTCGTCGGTAGAGCCTTTTACCTTTTGTAATAATGCTAAACGCAATGCTACGGGGTCTTTATCGAGCTCATGTGCAAGTTCATCAATGAAATTTTGTTCAGCAAAAGCCAAAAAGTTGGTATAGGGTGCTCGCCAAGCACCTGTGGTAATACTACTGTCGTAGCTAGCAGCGTCTACTTGATAATTTTCAATGGCACCTGCGGGGAAAAAGTTAGGTATTAAACCATACATATTTCCATTGATGGCAGCTTCTTTTAAATGGTAGCCTGTAATTTCACCATCTTTTATTGATGCCGAAATTCTGTAGGTTATCGCTGGGCGATATACCCCAGTAGTCATATCGTCTTCGCGAGAAGAAACCATTTTTATAGGTTTCTTAATCGTATCTGAAATTTCGGCTGCTTCATACACAAAGTCACCATAGAGTCGTCGTCCGAAGCCACCACCCATTCGGGTCATTTCTAAACGTACATCGGCCATATCTCTACCCAACATAGCTGCTACGGTTGCCGCTGCATCTGCTGGAGTTTGAACAGGACCTACCAAATGTATTTTCTCATCGGTAACATTGGCATAAAAATTCATGGGTTCCATACAGTTGTGTGGTAAAAACGGCGATTCGTAGGTTCTTTCAATAACCTTATCTGCTTTTGAAAAAGCCTTTTTTATATCCCCATCTTTTCGCAGTGTCTTAAATTTATTTCCATTCAATAAATCGAGTAATTTTTGTTGATGTAATGCAGTGCTTTCTGGGGTAGTGCTTTGTTCCCAAACGGCATTAATAGCTTTTTTACCTTGCATTGCTGCCCAAGTGTTTTTGGCCAACACAACTACCTTTTCACTCTGCGCTAGTTTAACGGTCCAGTTTACATCCTCTTTGGTCATCATTTCTTGAGCCTTGCTGCCAATTTTAATAACATCAATTACTCCAGGTGTTGCTTTAGCGGCAGTTTCATCATACGATACCAATGTTTGCCCAAAAGCAGGTGGTCTTAGTACAGCTGCATAGACCATTCCTTCGGCCTTGTAGTCTAAACCAAAAAGTGGTTTTCCGGTAATTATTTTATCAATATCTACATTGCCAACGTCAGTACCAATGAGGGTATATTCTTTAGGGTCTTTTAAAGCAACGTTTTCTGGTACTTCCATGCCAGCTGCTTCTTTAACCACATCACCATAGCCCAGCGTTTCTCCTTTGCTATTGGTTATGATACCTTTTTTTGCAGTGCAGGTTGAGGGGTCAACCTTCCATTTTGTCGCTGCTGCATTGACTAACATTTGCCGGGCAGTGGCACCAGTTTGTCGTAAAGCATCCCACCCAAAGCGTATAGATTGACTTCCGCCAGCCACCTGACGTACATAGTTTTCGGTATCTAACACACCTTGTGCTACGTGTACATGTTCCCAGGGTACCTCAAGTTCTTCGGCAATAATCATGGGCATCGATGTTTTTACACCTTGACCAATTTCTGGGTTGGGTGAAAAGATAGTGACCATGCCATTATCGGCAATTTTTATAAAGGCATTAAAATCGTTATAATTTAATTTTGAAATATCTACGGGCATTACGGCCGTATCTTTACAAGCGGTAAAGAAGTTAAAACCAATAAGCATTCCGCCACTAGTGAGTGATGAGGTTCTTAAAAAAGACCGTCTGCTAAATTTTGAAGGTATCAAAGTTGACATGATTTTTTGTTTTTTGGTTAAACCGATTTGTTTTCTGCAGCAATAGCTACTGCTTGCTGAATACGATTATATGCTGCGCAGCGGCAAATATTACCATGCATAGCATTTTTTATTTCCTGCTCGCTAGGATTCGGATTTTTATCAAGAAAGGCCGATGCTGTCATTATTTGCCCTGCTTGGCAATAGCCACATTGGGGTACGTCAACTTCTTTCCAAGCTTTTTGTACAGGATGCGAACCATCTTCCGAAAGCCCTTCAATAGTGGTTATTTCTTTGCCTTCTAATTGTGATACTTGCAATTGACAACTGCGAGTTGCGTTACCATTTACATGAACAGTACAGGCACCACATTGGCCTATTCCGCATCCATATTTGGTTCCCACCATATCTAGTTCATCTCTCAATGCCCAAAGTAAGGGCATATCGGCGGTAGCCTCAATAGTTTGAGGCTTTCCGTTAATTGTTAAATTGTACGTTGGCATTGTATTGATATATTGCGTTTGTAATTGTTATCATCAGTAAACGAATACTTTTTAAGCATGTTTACGCTATGGCTTCTTTAAAAAACAAAAAGCTCTTACAATTTGTAAGAGCTTCTAAATTAAGGAAAAATAAGTAGTTCTATTTTTGTTTCCAGTTTTTTTTAGCTTTTTTATCGCATTAGGAGAAAACTACCGCCCAAATGAACGAACTAGCGTCAATGTATACTTGGTTTTTTATCAAAAGAACGCCTTATGCTTGAATTAATTTCCTAATACCTTTTTTCCCATTTCAGGCATAGCGAAAAAATCATTTGGCATGACAGTTTTATGCAATTTTACATTTTCAAAATTCACTGTATTTCGTGGTTCTATCATTGTTCTACCCTCATGTTTGTACCAAGATATGGCTTTGGGTAATAATAAATCATCAACATGCATCCAATCTGCATAGCGAATCCAATTTACTTTGTCTGATTTTTCACCACTGCTGTAGGTTACCGTATAGCCTAACCATTCCATTTGGTATGTCTTAGGATTGTAATGTAAAAAATACTCATCCTTAGGAGAAGCACCAACACCAGCATCATAGCTGATACGAATACCTGGGTAGGATACCCCTTCAAATTCCAGCGCTTCGGTTTCACCATAATTGATGCCGTTATCGGCAGTAATAAAAGGCATGCTGTAAAAATAGAACATCAAATTATGATAAAAAATAGGGTCACCTTTATAGGTGTCTTTAGTGTCTAGTAACCAAAAATCGGTGCCATCATATCCCATAGACATATCAGGCATTTCTATTTTCTCGTTCCTAGTTTTTAAATCGGTAGTGTGTATTTCTTTAGCCGCTCCTTTTGGAATTTCAAAAGAGATAACCTTTTTGTTTTTCCATTGGGCAAGACCTCCGTGTGCATCAAAAATTTTAGTCAGGTTTTTTGGGTAAGCAGGTGTTTTTACATCCACTTTCATTTCAGGAGTCTCCGCTTGAACTTCTGTTTTTTTTGCAGTTTCGTTACAAGAAAAAAGTGTGATACAAAGTAGTAGGGTAAAAAGTAATTTCATGTTTGTTGTTTTTAAGTTTTTTACTTGGTCGAAGGTATTAGAATTAAATTACTTTTGTAGTATAGAATCCTTTTTATGAAAGCAGGTGATTTGAAACATTTTTTAGTATTGTTACTCCGCATGTGTTGAAAATGAGCGACAAGCGATTTGAAAGTGGTATTTACGCATAAAAAATAGGATGATTTTTTTTGTTTTTTATTTGTATTTTTTTTGAGAATGAAATGAGTTCAATAACAAAAAAAAGAGGGTTTTTATAAAACTAAATGCATTCATGTGAAATTTATAAAACAAATAAGTAGTCTTCAAAATCCGCTGGTGAAAAATATGTTGTTGCTCAAAGAGAAATCACGAGCACGAAAAAAAACGGGACAGTTTGTTTTGGAGGGGCAACGCGAGCTTGAATTAGCATTGAAAGGAGGGTATACCATTACAAGTTTGTTTTTTTATAAAGACATAATTAGTGAAGCTGCTGTTGACCAATGGAGTGCAGATAAGTTTCCTGATGCAGCATTGATTGCTGTGAGTAAAGAGGTGTATCAGAAAATTGCTTACCGTGAAACTACGGAAGGTATTGTTGCTATAGCACAGTGCAAATTACATACTTTAGATAGCTTAGATTTTCAGTCAAAAACGCCCTTGTTGCTTGTTGCAGAAGCGCCAGAAAAACCGGGTAATATAGGTGCGCTCTTACGTACAGCAGATGCAGCCAATTTAGATGGCGTGATTATCGCAAATGCCAAAAGTGACTTGTATAACCCCAATATCATACGTTCAAGCGTTGGGTGTGTTTTTACTACGCCAATTGCAATGGGTAGTAGTACTGAAATAATTGAAATGCTGCAAAAGAAAGGTATTCATATTTATTGTGCTGCTTTAACGGCATCAAAACCGTATACGGAGGTTGATTTTAAGGCCGCCGCAGCTATTGTTGTAGGCACTGAAGCTACAGGCTTGTCTAACGAATGGCTGCGCAATGCTACCCAAAATATTATTATTCCCATGCGTGGTGAAATCGACTCTATGAATGTGTCCGTATCAGCAGCGATTGTTATTTTTGAAGCACTCAGGCAACGTGGATAGTAAAACAATGCTAGGATTGAAGTTGTAAATTTTGTATTTTAAATTTTTATAGCTGTTTTTGATAGCAGGTATTTTTAACTTTGCGGGACTATTTTTAACCCAAATCATTTAAAACCTTGAATACACTTTTCTACAGTATCATCATTATTATAATTGTTCAGTTTTTGATTGAAACAATACTCGATTACCTAAATGCAAAACGCTATAATGACCCAATACCAGAAGAGTTAAAAGATGTTTTTGATGCTGATGAGTACAAAAAGGCACAGGAATATAAAAAGGTTAATTATCGGTATGGGATTATAAGCGGCCTGTTTTCGTTAGTATTGACCTTAGGTTTTTTGATTTTTGGAGGCTTTGAATGGGTAGACCAAATTGCTACTGGACTATCTGATAATACCACCGTTAGAGCCCTTATTTTCTTTGGAATTATTATGATTGGTAGTGATATTATTTCCACACCGTTTGCGTATTACCAAACGTTTGTTATTGAAGAACGTTTTGGGTTTAATAAATCGACCAAGCTATTGTTTTTTGTAGATAAGCTAAAGGGAGTGTTGATGATGGCTGTTTTAGGAGGGGCTATCTTGGCATTGGTGATATGGTTTTTTGAATATGCAGGAGCTAATTTTTGGCTCTATGCATGGGCTGTGATTACTGTAATTACGATTTTCATGAATCTGTTTTACAGCAAATTAATTGTTCCATTATTCAATAAACAAGAACCATTGGCTGAAGGAAGTCTTAAAAGTAAAATTGAAGCTTACGCTCAAAAAGTAGGCTTTGAACTCAACAATATTTTTGTTATTGATGGGTCAAAAAGGTCAACAAAGGCGAATGCTTATTTTTCAGGTTTTGGAAAAGAAAAAAGAGTAACCCTTTTTGATACGCTAATTAACGATTTGGAAGAAGAAGAGATTGTTGCCGTTTTGGCACATGAGGTGGGGCATTACAAACGAAAGCATATCATTTATAATTTGGTGATGTCGGTATTATTAACCGGTTTAACGCTGTTTATTTTGTCGCTTTTTGTCAATAATCCTGAATTGTCATTGGCTATTGGTGTTTCACAACCTAGTTTTCATGCTGCCCTAATAGGGTTTGGCATACTGTATAGTCCGATATCAGAAATTACGGGTTTAGCGATGAATATGCTATCGCGAAAATTTGAATATCAAGCTGATGATTATGCTAAAAATACACTAGCAGCACAACCTTTGATTAGTGGTTTAAAAAAGCTATCAAAAAATAGTTTGAGTAACCTAACGCCACACCCAGCTTATGTGTTTGTACATTATTCGCATCCGCCTTTAATTGCTCGTATTCGCAGTTTAATTGGTGGTTGATTTGGTGGGTGGTGGTTATTTCACTTCCTACGCTCCCAAAGAATATTATTTTCACGTTGTTTACTAACAGCTGTTTTGATAATTTCAATAGCGTTCTCCACATCGGTTGGGGTAGTATATCGCCCCATGCTTAAACGTAGAGAGGCAAAGGCCAAGCTGCTGCTTATTCCCATTGCGGTAAGTACATGAGAAGGTGTTACGGCTGCTGAATTACAAGCAGAGCCGTTTGAAACCGCAATTTTTCCACTTAGTGCATTTAAAAGAGTCGCCCCATCTACATAAGGAAAAGACACATGTACCGTATTAGGTAAACGAGGGTTTGTTTTGCTGTTTATTGTAGCTAGGTCTATCGCTAGTAGCCCTTCTTCTAATCGTTGTTGTAAAATTTTTAAACGTGCTATTTCATTATTTAAATTATGTTCAACCCAAGTAAGGGCTTTGGCAAAACCAACAATTAATGGGGTGTTTAGTGTTCCTCCCCGCTGCTGTTTTTGTTGACCGCCACCATGTATAAAACTAGGTAAACTGGCTGCGTTTTCGTTGTCTTTACTATAAACAAGTCCAATGCCTTTTGGTCCATAAACCTTATGTGCTGAAAAACAAGCAAAATCAACCAGTTGCAGTACCGAACTGATGACTACTTTTCCCAAGGCTTGTGTAGTATCGGCAAAAAGTAGGCTACCGTTAGCATGGGTAAGTTCCGCAATTTTATCAAGCGGTTGTATGTTTCCTGTTTCGTTATTGGCATATAAAATGGCTACCAAAATAGTGTCGGGGCGTAGTGTTTTTTGTAAGGTTTTTGTGGAGATTAATCCGTTAGCGTCTACGTCTAAATAAGTGATTTCATAGCCGTTTTCTGCTAAAAAAGAACAGCAATCTAAAACTGCTTTGTGCTCTGCCTTAGTGGTAATGATATGTTTGCCTTTGGCTTGCTGTTGCCGTGCAACCCCTTTCAATATCATATTGATGCTTTCTGTTGCGCCAGAGGTGTAAATTAAGCACTCTGTTGCTACTCCCAGTGTCTTTGCTATGGCGGTTGTGGCATCTTCAATAGTACTTTTTGCTAGCCAGCCGTAGGGGTGGTGACTGCTTGATGCATTTCCAAAGTGTTCATTAAAATAGGGGAGCATGACTTCAACCACCTCTTGCGGGCAGGGTGTTGTAGCGTTATAATCAAAATAGGGTGGAGTGTACATGGAGATAACTCTGGTTTTGGCATAAAATGCGCATTGAGATACTTTGAGTTTAAAGATAGGGATTATCTTAAAATAGACAATAGTAAGATTGCCACTCTACTAGCGGTTTTTTTTGTCTGTTAGATAAAAAAAGAGGAGTGACTACAGTTGTGGTTTTAGTAAAGACACTAATTACTGCGAAGCGAATTAGGCTGTTAAAAATCCGCAAAAAAATTATTCATATTTAATCTAAATAAACTTGTGTGTTTTTTCTGTGCTCAATATATTTGCAGCTCTATTTGAATAAAGTCTAAATAAGAATAACATGCGTAAACAAACATTTAAAATCTTTTTTTTAATAGCGATTGCCTTGGTAGTAGGAGCTTGTTCAGGTGATGATAATAATCCAGCACCAACGCCTGATACCAATACCATAGCAAAATCTGATGTTATAAGTACCTATGCGGATTTGGTTTATAAAAATTACCAAGATGCTTTTAATGGGGCAACAGCTTTAAAAACAGCTATAGATACTTTTATTGAAACGCCTAATGAAGTGAACTTTGAAGCGGCAAAAACGGCTTGGAAAGAGGCAAGAGAGCCTTACGGACAAACCGAAGCCTTTCGTTTTTCTGATGGGCCAATTGATGATAATGATGGTCCAGAAGGGTTGTTAAATGCATGGCCGTTGGATGAGAATTATGTTGATTACGTAGCAGGGGCACAAATGTCTGGTATTATCAATGATACGGAAAGCTATCCTACGATTGATAAGGCTACTTTAGAGCGCTTAAACGAAGTTGGTGGCGAGTCTAATATTAGTGTTGGGTATCATGCTATTGAATTTTTATTATGGGGTCAAGATAATACAGACCCATCTGAGAAAATAGCAGGTCAACGACCTTATACCGATTTTGTTGATGGCGGTACTGCTGCAAATCAGGATAGAAGAAGAGCTTATTTGAGCATAACAGCTGAGTTGTTACTAGAGCACTTACAATCCTTAGTAGATGAATGGAAAGATGGAGGAGCGTATAGAGCTACTTTTAGTGCGTTAGATGAAGATTTGGCATTGAAAAATATCCTTACGGGTATTTCTACCTTGGCAAAGTCAGAATTGGCAGGTGAACGTGTTTTTGTTGCGTATGATAATCAAGATCAGGAAGATGAGCATTCTTGTTTTAGTGATAATACACATCGCGATTTACGTTTGAATCTTGCTGGTATTGCAAACGTTTTTAGAGGTAGTTATAGTTCAGTTAGCGGACCTTCTTTAGAGGATTTAATTACGGAAGCAGATGCTACTTTGGGAGCACAAATTACAGCACAGTTACAGGCAGCGGAAGAGGCTGTTAATGCTACTGCTATTCCTTTTGATTTTGCTATTTCTGATGCAGAAGAAAGACCAAAAGTGCTTACAGCGGTTAATGCGCTACGTGCTTTAGGAGATAAATTTGTTGAGGGTGGAGAAGCGCTTAGTATTGCAGTTTCATCAGAGTTGCCTGAATAAACGAATTATGTATAACAGGATAATAAAATCAGTGCTTTTTTGAAAGCACTGATTTTGTTGTTAAATACTAGTAGAATGTCTTGTAAGCGAATAGTAAAGAATTTGGTAGTAATACTCATGTTAAAATCATTAGTTTCTTGTAAAAAGGATGATGGTGGAGGGTATATGACTTTGGAGGCTGAGGAGAATGAAGCGCTGTCAGGAGGCGAAACTACCGTTTTTGATAGCTCGCCCAATGCTTTTGGCTTTCAAGCTTCAAATTTGGATGAAGACAATGGGTTGCTTTTTTTTACAGGAAATTCTCTTTTTAATCAAAATTGGGTTACAGCACCTGCTTCAACTACCGCCAGAGATGGTTTAGGGCCACTTTTTAATGCACGTTCTTGCTCAGGATGTCACTTTAAAGATGGTCGGGGACGAGCACCGACTTTTGATGGTGAAAAAGCAACAGGATTGTTGTTTCGGCTTTCAATACCTGGTACTGATGCTACTGGAGCAAACCTGCCCGAACCATCTTACGGAGGGCAATTTCAAGATGACGTTATTCAAACTGTAACTGTTGAAGGCAAAATTAGAATTACCTATGAGCCTATTACGGTTACTTATGATGATGGTACAACGGTTAGCCTTCAAAAACCAGCGTATTATTTTACTGATTTGAATTATGGACCTATGGCAGCCAATGTACAGGTTTCGCCAAGAGTAGCCAATCAAATGATTGGGTTGGGTTTACTTGACGCTGTGCCTGAGCAAACTATTTTAAGTTATGCTGATGAAAATGATAGCGATGGAGACGGAATTTCAGGTAAGCCGAATTATGTTTATGATGTTCAAACCCAATCAGAAAAATTAGGTCGTTTTGGGTGGAAGAGCAACCAACCAAACCTAAAGCAGCAAATAGCAGGTGCTTTTGCGGGAGATATGGGTATTACTTCCTCACTTTTTCTTGATGAAAATTGCCCTCCTGGTGTTGATTGTAATGAGATTCCCAATGGGGGAAGTCCTGAAATTTCTGATGAAAATTTAGATAAGGTGGTGTTGTACTCCGCTACCCTGGCAGTACCTGCAAGACGGAATTTTGATTCGCAAACCGTTTTAGAAGGAAAACAACTTTTTGAAAGGGTAAATTGTACAGCTTGCCATATTCCCGTTCTGCAAACGGGTTCATATCCTATTGCTGCATTAGAGAATCAAACCATTCGCCCGTATACCGATTTGTTATTGCATGATATGGGAGCAGATTTAGCCGATAATACTCCTGATTTTAAGGCTACAGGTAACGAATGGCGAACACCGCCATTATGGGGTATTGGCCTATTTGAAACCGTTAACGGGCATACAAATTTATTGCATGATGGACGGGCAAGAAATATAGAAGAAGCTATTTTATGGCATGGCGGAGAAGCACAGCAATCTAAAGCGGCTTTTATGAAATTAGCTGTAACAGAGCGCACAAAATTAATTGACTTTATAAAATCACTTTAATGAATTTTTCAACAAAAAAGACTTTATTGACGGGTGTTTTAAGCCTAATTGGCTTCATTATTATCTTTCAAAGCTGTGAAAAGAAATCCGATGCAGCTGACTTAACGCAAAGCGAGTTTCATAAAAAAGCTCAATTGGTTAATATTTTTGATAATGAAATTATGCCGTTAGTAACCGAATTTAAGGTGCAATCGGCTAGTTTGGATGAACTTACAAAAGCCTACAAGGCAAATACATCAGAATCTAATTTAAATGCCGCCAAAGCGCAATGGAAAAATGTGGTGCGTGTATGGAAGCGATTAGACTTGTATGATTTAGGGGGAGTAGCAGACAGTTTTATTTCTTTTGAAATTAATAGATGGCCAACTGATACAGAGCGTATTGATGCTAATATTAATGGAACTGAAACCTTGGATGCTGATTTTATTGCGACTAAAGGCTCTTCGGTAAAGGGAATAGCAGCAATAGAATACCTGCTTTTTACCACAGATGAAAATGCTTCTGAAACCTATCGTTTGCGTAAAACTGACTATTTGGTGGCTCTTACAGAAAATCTTAAGGTAAAAGCAGACGAACTACTTGCGTTATGGACAGCTAATAAAACAGCATTTGTAGGTGCCTTAGAAAATGGTATTACGGGGAGCCAGAATCAGGTGATCAATGCCATGGTCACCTTAATAGAAGAAATTATTATTTCTAAATTGGGTCGTCCGCTAGGGGATACCAATGGGGGGACTATTAGTATTGAAGCATTAGAGGCATATCGCAGTGAATTTTCAAAAGAAATTATACAGCAACATCTTATTGCCTTAGAACGCTGTTACAAAGGCGATTTTGCACAAACTCCTTTTCGCGTAGGTTTTGATGATTTTTTAGTTCTAATAGGCAGTGATAATCTTGCTGTAGACATAGCAACCCAATTTTCGCATTGCCAACAACAATTAGATGCTATAGATGGCACATTAAAAGCAACACTTGAAACAGATACACAGGCTGTAGCAGACTTAAAAGACTCGTTTAGAGATTTATTGGTGCTTATCAAAGTTGATATGGCTAACGTTTTGGGGTCTACCATTACGTTTAATGATAATGATGGTGATTAATAAACTGCTTAGGCTGAAATTAGCGTTGTGCTATCCTTATGAGAGCAAACTTTTTTGATGGTACGATGGGTGCTCTTGAGTAGCGAGTGTTGATTAGTAATCATAGCAGCGTAATGCCAAATCAACGAAAAAGTAGTATTTTACTGTACCTTTAAAACGTATGACGAAGTTCAAAAGCATAAATAGCGTAGACAAGCTTTATGATAGGCTTACGCAAAAAACCGCAATCTTACCGCTGGTTGTTTTTAGGGTAGTTTTTGGGCTTTTACTGTGTTTTTCGCAATTGCGTTTTATTTTTAATGGCTGGGTGGCTGATTGTTACACAACACCCAAATTTCACTTTACCTATCATTTTTTTTCTTGGATACGGCCTTTTGATAGTGCCACTATGTATGCCATTGTAGGGGCTACGGCTATGTTAGCTCTTTGTATTGCGCTAGGCTTATTTTATCGTATCGCTACAATCTTGTTTTTTATCGGTTTTACTTATTTGGAGCTTATTGAAAAATCATGGTATCTCAACCATTATTATTTTGTTTCATTAGTAGCGTTTTTGTTAATCTGGTTACCCGCACATCGCAACTACAGTATTGATGCTTTCATTTTTAAGAAGATACGACTGAATGAAATTCCGGAGTGGATCGTACTGGTTTTAAAAATTCAAATTGCGGTTGTTTATTTTTTTGGGGGTATTGCCAAGTTAAAATCAGATTGGCTTTTTGAGGCGCAACCGCTGAAAATTTGGCTGCAAGCACGTACAGATATTCCTTTGTTAGGTCGTTTTTTTGCACATGAATATAGTGCCTACCTGTTTAGCTGGAGCGGTATGATTTATGACCTTGCTATTCCGTTTTTGCTGTTTAATAAACGTTCAAGACCGTGGGCGTACGTACTGGTGGTGGTTTTTCATGTGTTAACCTATGTACTTTTTAATATCGGTATGTTTCCATGGATGATGATTGGGGCAAGCTTACTCTTTATCAGCGCAGCAGAATGGAAACGATTTTTTGGTAGATTGGGTATGCGGCTTAAAACAATTCCTGCTGAGGCAAAGGCCTTTAAAACACATCGGCTGGCAATACCTTTTCTTGTTGGTTTTGTGGGTTTTCAAATTATTTTTCCTTTACGGCATTATGTACTAACCGATCAAGTTTGTTGGACAGAAAACGGATTTCGTTTTGCCTGGCACGTTATGGTTATGGAAAAAAATGGATTTACAGAATTTACGGTGGTTGATAATGATACCCAAAAGAAGTTTACCGTGTATCCTTCGCAATACCTTACAGTAATACAAGAGAAGCAAATGAGTTTTCAACCTGATATGATTTGGCAATTTGCGCAATACCTTGGTACTACATTTAATGAAGAGGGTACTAAAAATCTGTCTGTTTATGTGAATGCCAAGGTGGCTTTAAATGGTAGAACCTCTACCGTTTTTATTCATCCTCAAACAGATTTACTAGCTGTAAAGCATATTGATGATATGTATGATTTTGTGGTGCGTTTAGCAGATGATTAGTTTTCGAAGAAAAAATGATATCTACTGGGCGTTCAATAAAAAAAAACGACCATTCGAAAAGAATGATCGTTTTAATATGACTTGCGTTAAGATGTTTTATTTAGCTTTGGTACATTCATCCAATGCTTTACAAAAAGCCAAAAGACTTTCTTTAGTGTTTTTATATTCACCAGCTTCTACTTTAGCTTTAAGGGAATCGCAATTGGCACAAAAACTTGCTAGCTTTTTGTTGAACCCGAAAACAAATTCTTTGTTCATAGTAGAAATACCTTCAGTTTCAGCTTTTAAAAGTATAACATATTCTTTGCCCATGTGCTCATATAGACTGATGTTTTTACCATCGTAAACAGTTTTTGCGAATTTTGGAGAAGCATCTTTTGTATTCGCTATAGTTGAACTAAATGTGGCTACTTCATAGGTGTCACCTGTAGTTAATACCATTTTTTTGTTGTCTTTTGCTAAAATTTCTGATAGATTTCCTGCGGTGTCATATATCATTGCATTGGCACTCATTTTTTCTAATCCATCTGCATTAATAGCGGTTTGTATGGTGTCATTTGAAGCGTTAATTAAAAATGCAATTACTTTTTCTGATTCTTTTGGTGCTTCCGCTATTATAACTTGTTGTATCTGAACCTCGGGCTCTGCACTAAGATCTTCTGTAACTACTTCAAAATGTCTTGTTTTTAGTTCATTGTTTTTTAATTTTGCTTTTAGGTTGTCAATTCGAGAGATAAAGCGTTTTCCATCCTTTTTGTCATAATCATTAGCTATAAGTTTTTCAGCATACGCTTTTGATTTGTCAAACTGTTCTAAATAATAATAAATTTGGGCGTTGTTGTAGTAAGAGGCATAGCGAACTTTTCTATGTTTTTTGTCGTCTTCATTAAAGCGAGCGGCAATCTCGTCAAAATAATCAATCCATGGTTGTGCTTCTTGTGCAATTTCATCAAGAGGCATGTCATATTCCATTTTTTTAAAAATCGCTTTTAAAGCGGAACTTGCTTCTTGATGTTTCCTAAATTCTGGGTGTTTTTTTGTAGCAATTATCCAAAAATTCTCTGATCTTTCGGTGGTTGTTGGTACATATCCATACAGTCTGTTAACTTTATAATTGGCATCGTTTACAAATTTATTACGATGATCGACGCGGTATTTGTCACGTATATTGTAGCGGTTGTTGTTGTAATATTTACTGGCAGCATAACTACTTTTAAAAGTTTTACTTTTGTACACTGCACTTTCTGAAAAAACAGTGGAAAAAGTATCACCAGCTTCCGTATTTGTAGTTGTTAATGTGGCGGTAGATTTATAGTGAACAACAGCTGAATATAAATAGTAGGTTTCAATGACTTTTCCGTCTTTGTCTTTTTTTTCCTTTTTTTCTTTATGTATATCTACCTCACCAATTTCAGTACCATGAAAATCAAACCGAAAATCTAATGTGGCATTCGAATTCAATCGCGAAAACCCGGAAAGATTAATACCTCGTTCGTCAGAACTATACGTTCTTTTTGCATTATCAAGTATGGGATTACTCGGCAAACTTACGTAAGAGACCTTAAAGTATTCTCTATCTAAATTAGCGCGTTGTGCAATTAAAGATACCGTTGTTAAATAGCAGATTAGTAAAGTAAATAGTAGTTTTTTTTTCATGGTTAGGTTATTTTGATAGTCCTAACGTATTCACAATGTTTATATTGTAAACGTTTGCTGATAATTTGCACGAGTATAATAAGTTGAGGAATTAGTCTTTTTTACTATACACGAAACGATATTTTTCATTCGTTTTGGTGTACACTTTATTCTGACCTACTATCCTAGCGGAAACCTAACTAATATGCTACTATAAAGAACCTTTATGAAAACCTTACATGGAGACGCATTCAACGCCTGTTTGCCTATTTAAACCGCTCGCTGTACCACTTCAAACACCTTGTTGCCATCGCATTTCAATGTTTTTGAAGGGTATTTTAAAATGAGGGCATAGTCGTGTGTAGCCATTAGAATAGTACGCCCAGCTTTGTTTATGTCTTGCAGTACTTTCATCACTTCAACACTTGTTTGTGGATCTAAATTTCCCGTAGGCTCATCGGCAATAATAAGTTCAGGATTATTTAGTAAAGCTCTAGCAATAGCGACACGTTGTTGTTCACCTCCAGAAAGTTCATGTGGAAATTTAAAACCTTTGGTTTTCATACCAACTTTTTCGAGTACCTCAAGAATTTGCAAGTCCATTTTTTTTGGGTCTTTCCAGCCTGTGGCCTTCAATACAAATTTTAGGTTGTTATTGATATTACGGTCGGGTAGGAGTTTGAAATCTTGAAAAACAATACCCAGTTTTCTACGTAAAAAAGGGATGTCTTTTTCACGAAGTTTTTGAAGGTCAAAATCTACAATCCTGCCTGTACCTTTGCGAAGGGGTAAATCACCATAGAGGGTTTTCATGAAACTACTCTTTCCACTGCCCGTTTTTCCTATTAAATAAACAAATTCCCCTTTTTTAATCTCTAAATTAATTTCATTTAAAATCAGGCTTTCTTTTTGAAATATGGCAACGTCATGCAGTGCTAATACCGTTTCGCCTGTTTGTTCTTCAGAAGATGCTATTTCTGTCATAGATTGTCTTTGTTAATATGTACTCTTGTTACATGAAAAACCAAAATAATATGCCTTTCTTTACTAGCGTTAATTAAATTATTACTTAGTCAAGCAATACAAGGATTTTTGTCTCGGTAAAAAAAAAAATAAAATTCCCGCATTTTGACAAAATAGGAGCATAAAAGTAATAAGTATAATTGGATAACAAATTACAGTTGGTAGAAATATTTTTATTTTTGCAGCCAAAACCCTGATATGGCTGTACTTGTCATTTGAGACACATGCCGCCTTAAAAGCCCGAATTTAAAGGGTAAGGAGATGGTTAAAAGAGCTAATGTGTATATGAATTAGTTACCAGTAAAACCGTAAACCAATAGTGAATGTATACATTTTGTAGTCAGTCGTTTTTTATTAATGATATTTCGTATACTTTGGCGTAAAAATTGCCGTTATCTAAATGAGTAAATAGTTAGAACACTATGTATAAAAAAACAACCGCATTATTCCTCTTATGTTTGGGAATGGTATTTTTTGGCGTTGCCCAAGAAACCAAAATTTACACGCACAAAGACCGGGATTATCAAGACGCTTTGGCATTGTATAACAATGAACAATACCAAGCGGCACAAACCATTTTTAGAAAGGTAAAAAACACTACCGAAAATTTAGAAACAAAGGCCAATAGTGCTTACTATGAGGCCAATGCTGCGGTGCGCTTGAATCAGTTAGGTGCTGATAATTTGATGGAAGATTTTGTGAAAAATTATCCAACTTCTACCAAACGAAATTCAGCTTTTGCAGACGTTGCCGAGTATTATTTTGATACTGGTAAATACAGTCATGCTTTAAAATGGTATAATAAGGTAGACCAAAAGGCACTTTCGCGTGGCGAAATGGATAAGTTCAATTTTAACTACGGCTATTCGTTATACGCATCAAAAAAGACCAAAGAGGCAGAAAGATATTTAAACAAGGTTGTTGATTCTCCTGTTTATGCTTCACAGGCGAAATATTATTTAGGCTACATTTCGTATCAGCAAGATGATTACCAAGCAGCTAATGAGCGTTTTGACCAGATTACCGACCCGGAAATTTTGGAAGAAAAAATGAGCTATTACAAGGCTGATATGAATTTTAAGCTAGGTAAATTTGAAAAAGCTATCGCCCTAGCAAAACAGCAAATGGCAAAAGGTGACCGTAAAGAAAAATCTGAGCTTAGCAAAATTATTGGAGAAAGCTATTTTAATCTTAAACAGTATGAAAATGCTATTCCTTACTTAGAAGCCTATGAAGGCAAACGCGGTAAATGGAGTAATACTGATTATTATTTATTGGGCTATTCGTACTACAAGCAAGGTGATTTTGCCAATGCAATTAAGCAATTCAATAAAATAATAGGGGGTACCAATAGCGTATCACAAAATGCCTATTACCATTTAGCCGAGTGTTATTTAAAGTTAGATAAGAAGCAAGAAGCTTTAAATGCTTTTCGCAATGCCTCACAAATGGATTTTTCACCTGAAATTCAAAAAGATGCTTATTTGAATTATGCGCTATTGAGTTATGAGATAGGGAATCCTTACGAAGCCGTACCACAGGTAATTACTACTTTTTTAGAACGCTACCCTCAAGATGAGCATGCTACCCAAATGAAGGAGTTGTTAGTAGATTCATATATATCTTCAAAAAACTTTGAAGGAGCTATGGAATTATTAGAAAAAAATAAGGACTATGCTAGTAAAAGTACCTATCAAAAAGTGGCTTTTTATAGGGGGGTAGAACAGTTTGTTGATGGTGATTATGCAGGAGCATCTGAAAGTTTTACAAAATCATTGGGCAGTGCAGAAGATGAATTATTTAAAGCAAGAGCCAGCTATTGGAATGGGGAATCACTATACCTATTGAATCAATATGAGGAAGCCTTGCAAAATTTTAAGGCATTTGCGCAAAGTGCTTTAGCCAAATCTACAGATGAATATAAAGAGTTAGATTATAATTTAGCGTATACCTATTTCAAATTACGTGATTATGCCAATGCGATAGCGCATTTTACCAGTTTTACAAATTCACAAACAGCTGATATTGAAAAGCTAAACGATGGATATTTGCGTTTGGGAGATAGTTATTTTGTGACCAGAAAATATTGGCCAGCTATTGAAACGTACAATAAATCATTAGCATTAAAAGGTGCTGAAAAAGATTATGCCGCTTTTCAAAAAGCATTGAGTTATGGTTTTGTGGATAGAAATGCTGCTAAAATTGAAAATCTTGAAAGTTTTGTATCGTCTTACCCAAAATCATCCTTAAAAGATGATGCACTTTTTGAATTAGCCAATACACTTATTAGCGACGGGCAAGAACGTAAAGGTTTACAAACCTATGATCAATTGGTTAAAGGATATAAAGGTAGTTCACTCGTACCCCAGGCAATTATTCGTCAGGGATTGGTGCATTACAATGCCAGTAGAAATGAGCAAGCATTAGCCAAATTTAAAACGGTGGTACGTGATTACCCAAAAACACAGGAGGCTATACAAGCAGTAGCAACAGCAAAATTGGTTTATGTTGATATGGGGCGGGTAAATGAATATGCCGAATGGGTTAGAGATTTAGATTTTGTTGAAGTCACCGATACCGAGCTTGATAACGCTACCTATGAATCTGCTGATAAACAAAATTTAGAAGGTAAAAAAGAAGCAGCCATAAGAGGATATGAAAATTATATCAAGCAGTTTCCAAATGGTTTACATGCTGTAAAGGCTAATTTTAACGTAGCACAGCTTTACTTTGGAAAAGGGCAAAAAGAAAAAGCACTTCCGTATTACAAATATGTAGCTGACAGAGGCGCTAGTGAATATGCAGAGCAGGCGTTAACACGAGTTTGTGAGGTATATATTTCTACTGACGAATATGCCACTGCCTTGCCGTATTTAGAGCGTTTAGAAAATCAAGCTGATATTCAGCAAAATAGAACTTTCGCACAATCTAATTTGATGAAAGGGTTTTATGAGTTAAAGAACTATGAAAAAACTATTGCTTATGCCGAAAAGGTTTTGGCAACAGCAACAATTGATAATCGAATAAAGAGTGATGCCCAAACCATGATTGCTCGGTCTGCAATTAAGACAGATAATGAACCAAGAGCTAAAAAAGCCTATAGTGAGGTAATGAAAATAGCTACGGGTTCATTGGCAGCAGAGGCATTGTATTACGATGCTTACTTTAAGCACAAAGAAGGTGCTTATGAAGCCTCAAGCGTTTCAGTACAAAAATTAGCAAAAGATTATTCAAGCTATAAAGAATGGGGAGGAAAAGGATTGATTATTATGGCGAAGAATTTTTATGCTTTGGAAGATGCTTATCAGGCTACCTATATTTTAGAAAGTGTGATAACCAACTTTAGTCAATACCCTGAAATAGTAAAAGAAGCTCGTGAAGCCCTTTCTATTATAAAAACCAAGGAGGCTAAGAGTAATTCATCGGTAAATCCGAATTAGAAAATACGTCTTAAAAAGGAGATATTTTTTGAGATGTTTGATAAAGAACAACAAAACAATAATCAAATTCGTGCCTAAGATGATACCGCTATATATGAATAATCAACCTTAATATAAAAGGTTTTGTTTCATAGGAAGGATCGTCAATAATAGTGCAAGAATGACATAGCTAATTAAGAACACAGCATGCAAAAGCAACTAGTAACAGTACTTTTAATTTTAAGTGTCAGCGTATGTGGCTGGGCTCAAGATGAAGATGAAAAGGATATCGGAACGGAGACAGTCACGGTAACCAAGGCATATACGCCTACAATTTCAGATGCCTTTAAAATTAAGTCACTACCCAAAATGAATGATTCTATTGTGCTTCAAAAGAAGAAAATAGAATACAGTATTTTTTCAGTGCCTGTGGCATCTACTTTTACACCAGCCAAGGGTACAGCATCAAAGGTTAAAAAAATAGCGCCACCTGCCTTGTATAACTCGTACGCTTCGGCAGGAGTAGGGAACCCCGCTAATTTAATGGCTAAATTTTATACGAGCAGAACTATAGATAGAGAGTCTGGCTATACTGTTGGGTTAAGTCATAATTCTTCAAGAGCGAATATTAAGAGTGTTGAAGTCGATAATTTTTATTCAAACAGCTTGTTAGAAGGGGCGTATTCAAAAAGAGGAAGAGATGTTAACTGGGGTGCAGATATTGGTGTGCAGCATAAATTGTATAATTGGTATGGTACACCTGAAGGCTTTTTTCAAGACACGAATAACGGATTAACAGCGGATGATGTAGATACGCGCCAAAATTATTTTATGGGTGCAGTAGGTGCTCATGTAAACGTTGAAGATTCTTTTTTTAAACGAGCAGAATTTAAATACCGTCGTTTTTGGGATGCCGTAAAATCTGGAGAAAATAGAATTGTGTTACAACCAGAATTTGAATTTCCTATTGCTGATGAAATGTTTGCGTTTAAATTTAAAGCAGATTATGTAAATGGTAGTTTTGAAAATAATAGTTTGAATAGTGCTACCAATACCAAAGGCATTAATTACAGTAATTTTCAAATAGGTGTTACGCCTAGTTTAAATATTTTGCGAGATAATCTTTCATTGAACTTGGGGCTAAATTTTGTTTACGGACTTGATAGTGAGCGTAATGATGGTACTTTTTATATCTATCCTGCAGTTACTGCGTCGTATCGCTTATTAGATGATTTTGCTATTGCTTATGCTGGTGCAGAAGGTGAATTAAAGCAGCATTCATATTATGATTTGGTAGCCGATAATCCGTATGTTTCGCCTACCTTAACCATTGTGCCAACCGATAAGAATTACGATGCTTATTTGGGCTTGCGCGGGCAGCTATTGCCAAATTTGAGCTATAATGTAAAAGGTTCTTATACAGCCGAAAGTAGAAAGGCACTTTTTAAATTGAATCCTATAAACTCTTTTAGAAATGATGAAAAACACTATTATTTAGGCAATTCATATGAGGTTTTTTATGATGACTTAAAGACGTTTGCCGTATTTGGCGAATTGAACATCGATGTAAACCGTAATTTTACGTTGGGTGTGAATGCTGAATATTTTAGCTATAATACCACGACCAGTGCGGCAGCATGGAATTTACCTGATATAGAAGGTTCGTTGTTTATGGATTATCAAATAGGAGAAAAATGGTATGCAGGAGCTAATTTATTTTATGTAGGAAAACGGCAAGATTATGCCACTACCGTTGTACCCAATACGCAGCCTACAGATTTTCCAACAACAATCATAGCTTTAGATAGCTATTTTGATTTAAATGCGCATCTCGGGTATCGGGTTACTGACCAGCTTTCGGTGTTTTTAAAAGGAGCCAACCTTGCTAATAATAACTATCAGCGATGGGCAAACTTTCCAGTACAAGGTATACAGGCCATGGCAGGAGCGACATATAAATTTGATTTGTAGGGAAGAATAAGTAGCGTCTTAAAGAGATTTATACTGCTACGGTTATTGCGCAATTGCTGGTACATAAGAAGAAAAGCGCTAAAAAAGAAAAACCATATTTTATTTATAATTTTACCAACTCGCAGCTGATTCTTGTTGCACTTCAGCCTGCATGCTATTGTTGTCTAATACAAACCCAAGTGTTTCAAAGTTACCAGTTATTGTTTGAATTTTACATTATATGCGATTTTAAACAAAATTGATTTTTTAAATAGATAAAGGGGGGTAACTTTATGCATTAAAAAACCATCTAGCCAATGTTTACAATGAAGAATTCAAGAATTATTAAATATCTAATTATTATTTTATTTGTTGCGGCTTGCAAAAATAAAGGGGAAGACAAAAGTAGTTCTCCTGATGTTAAAAGTCAGGTGATAGCAAAAATCGCAAATAAAGCTAAAAATCATATTCTAGTTTGTGCGCATCGGTCATATCATAAAAATGCTCCTGAGAATTCGTTGCAATCTATTACAAATGCGATAGATGCTAATATTGATTTTGTTGAAATAGATGTAAGAACAACAAAGGATAAGCTCTTGGTTTTAATGCATGATGATACCATAAATCGTGTGACTACGGGAAAAGGATTGGTCAAAGATTACACCTATGCTGAGTTGCAAGCATTTGATTTAAAAATAGGCGATTCTGTTACCAATCAAAAAATTCCATTATTAGAAGATGCCTTAAAACTAGCCAAAGGAAAGGTAATTCCTAATTTAGATTTAAAGGCAGTAGACTATAAGCAATTATACAATATGTTGGTTAAGCATAATATGCAACATGAGGTGATTTCGTTTATTGGAAAAAAACAAAAGGTAATGGAAATGCTTGAGATCGATTCGCTCTACGCAGTATTGCCAATTTCTAAAACAATGGACGACATGGAGTTTTATTATAAAAACACGAAATCTTCATTACAGCATTTTAATGATGATACCTATACCAAAGCCTACATGGATTGGATTCATGAACGAGATGAATTGGTTTTTATCAATTCGCTTTGGGATGAAGATGAAGAATTTGGCGTAGGGAATACCGCTTCAATGGATAGTGTTATAGCTCTAAAACCAGCAATTATTCAAACCGATCATCCTAAGCTGTTAGTTGATTATTTAAGAAGTAAACAATTGCATGATTAAAATAAAGACTGAAATAAACCAACTTAAAATATTCACCTTGTAAAAAGGTAGGAGTGTTTTTTTTGGTTATTACGATATGTGATAGTAAATTTTTCCCATCAATGCTGTTTTTTATACTTTTCACGAAAAACCGAAGGGGTTTTGTTTGTGGTCATTTTAAACACCTTAGAGAAGTAGGCGTAATCTTCAAACCCTAAAATATTTGAAATTTCTTTTAACGAATCTTCTGAGTGAACCAAAAGTCGCTTTGCTTCCAAGATAAGGCGTTCCTTAATAATTTGCGAAGGACTTTTACCTATGGTGTTTTTAGTAATTCGGTTTAAATGTTTTGTGCTGATGTTGAGTTCTTTGGCATAAAAAGAAACAGATTTGTTCTCTTTGTATTTTTTTTGAATTAATACTTCAAACTTTCGTAAAGTGCTTAGGTATACTGTAGAGCCTACGTTGCTATGCGATTCAAAATTAGAATAAAGACGGGTCAAATCAATATATAAAAGATTGATTAGGGCAGATAGTTTTTGGTTTTTGAAGATGGCATCTGTATTATATTCATCATTTATTTCTTTAAAAAGCTGTTTAATAGACGGCAAGTCATCCTTTTTTAAATGAAGATTTGGGGGGTTTTCATTTGAATAGTAAAAAGGGAATTGAGCAACTTTGGTATTTGAATAACCGAATTCAAAAAAATCACTTGTGTGAAAAAATATGAAGCCTTCAGGGGGGCTGTCAAATTTCCATAAATGTGTTTGACCGGGTTTTAAAAAAAATACTGTACCAGGTTGAATATCAAAATTATTAAAATCAATTTCATGTATCCCAATACCTTTTGTAAAGAGTACACATAAAAAAAAATCATGCCTATGAGCAGTGTGCACTATGTGGCTATTTTTCTTTAAATGTAGGCTGAGTTCATTGCTATATACATCATGTGAATGTATTACTTTATCAAACTGCTCAATATTTAGAATTGGTATCAAAGGTACTATTTTTTTATAATGTCCTAAAAGTACAATTAATTGAGAATATTATGTAAGCATATGAGGTATTACAATTTTACCTTTGCTTTTAATTAGAAGTATAGTGTAAATGCGTATGCCGACTAAAAACACATAGTATATGAAATTCCTTAAGGGCACAAAGGTTTATAGTATTTTTTCGGGCTCATGTCCTGTTTGTCAAAGTGAAAGTATGTATAAGGAGTGTAACCCCTATAAGCTTAGTAGTACTTTAAAAATGAAAGAAAGATGTAGCGTATGTGATACCAAATACAAAATAGAACCTTCCTTTTTTTATGGAGCTATGTATGTAAGTTACCCTGTAGGGATAGCTTTCGCTACAGCTGCATTTATATTGGGGTATTTTGTATTTCAGTTCGATTTAATTACCACCTATGGTATTATAGTTGTTGTTATGGTTATGTCATTACCTATTATTCTTAGGGTTTCTCGAAATATATGGATTAACATATTCATGTCGTTTAGCAAGCATTAAATAAAGGGCAAGAGGTATGCGATGAAATTACGTGAACCTACTTGAGAGTATGCCGTGCGAAGTTTACAACTTCGTACTGTCAACAGTAAGCCATGCAAGTAAGGAATAAAAGAGAACTATAGCAGTATTTGTTGTATTTTTCGTGTTGCAGCCAATGTATGGCTGCGAAGTTGCAAACTTCGCAGAGCAGGAAGGAAACAAATCTATAAATTTGTCAAAATTTGAAAAAGCTTTAGAAACGATGGATTAAGGTAAAGCCGTTTTTCAAACCGTTACAGGCACTTACGCTAAATCTCGTAATTTTTCAAAGGTATTAGAAGTGAAAAAATTAGAAGAAGCAATAGATGGTGTGTATGGTTATGAAGTAATTTTTGGAGCATTTTTAAAAAGATGAAGAATATTATAACAAACTTAGAACGAAATAAAGAAAAGGAACTTACAGATTCCTTTATTGTACATGAGTTAATAGACCCTCTGTATGATTCAATAAGAGATATTATAGGAGAAAATATAATGATTTTGAATCAAAGTAGGATATTAATGAGACAAGGGTATGTAAGGGAGGGTATAGAAAAATATCAAGATTTTAAAAAAGGATGGATTGAATTTAAAGAAATGTTTGATAGATTAAATAAATTGACTCCTTTGAATAAAAACTTATTGGTTATTGAGGAATTGATAACAAAAAGTACTGAGCGCAATTTGTTTTCTAAAATACCAGTCGCTCCAAAAAAATATCTTGAGGACGATAATTTAAACGAGACGGATTTAGATTGGATTATTGGTAAGATTAAAGATTATTGGAGTAAATATTCCCAAATATATTCCTCAACTAGATTGAATTACCTTCTTAAAATTAGTAGTGTTATAACTTGATTATTATTACAAAATCGATTGAATCCGCTCTCCGAAGAGTATTGAGTAGGGCTGTGCGAAGTTTGCAACTTCGTACCGTCAACAGTAAGCCATACGAGTAAAAAACAATAGTTAATAACAAAAACCATAGCAGTATTTGTTGTATTTTTCGTGTTGCAGCCAATGTGTATGGCTGCGAAGTTGCAAACTTCGCAGAGCAGTCGCAGACGAAAACGAAAAGTTTCCTTGCCTGCCCTACTTGACATAGCCGAGACGTTAACTACAAGTGCTCCAAAAAAAAACATTTTGGCGGACTTGAGCGCAAAACGCAATTTTACGGATTCAGGATTTCGATGATTATTGCGGTTGGATTTAGGAATGAAACGGAATATATCGGAAACGAATTTTGAGTTAGTTTATGCCAGTTCTTGTTTTACGTTTAAAAATTCTAGTACTAGAATCAGTATCTGACATTCATTGTAAAACCTAGCCCCATTCCTTTTAGTTTCTTTCTCATAGTAGATTCCTTCGAACCCCGTTCATAAGTGCCGTCAGTAAGTAAACCAACGGATACTATTAATCCTTCGGTAGGTTTAATCTCTCCTTCATTATCTACCCATTCCAAAGTAACGATAACATCCTCGGTAAGAACAATATCATATTCTTTTAAATTGGTTGAAATCATACCTGTTTGCTTAGGTTCAACTGATATGATAATATTATTTTTAAGAATGTTTTCAGAGGGTTTTCCATTAACAATTTTATACATATTTAATCTAAAAAACGATTTAGCGCTAAATCGATTATATGATATATGAAAATTAAAATCATCAACGAAAGTTGGTTTTCTTCCAACATTCATTCTGATACCCATCTCCTTTCCAAGTTGCTCATAGTAAAAAATATGTCCTATAAACGTTGATTTTGTTTTGTTTCCCAAAGTTTTCTTCCTCCACTTTCTAGCCGTTACCACAACTTCGTTTAGCTCAGAAATTTCTTCCTCAAGATTAACCTCAATTTTTCCTTTTTTGTTTAGCAATTTATTTACCGCCAAAATTTTAGGTTTATAACCAATCATTGATATTCTGATAGTATCATTTGCATTTGATTCCGTAAGATGAAAATCGAACGACCCTTCCCTGTCACTTACAGTACCTATTTCTTTGTTCAAAACCCCAATATTCACATAAGGTAATTTTATTTTAGTCTTCGAATCCTGAACGAACCCAGAGATAATAAGTTCTTTAGGTTTTTCTGTACTATAATCGAAAGGCTTTTCTGTTATGTTTTTCTTTTGCAAAAGATTAGCATAATACTCTGCGTAACCATTGGATTGTTTTAAATACTTTTGGAAAAATAATACTGTGGTTTCCATTATTTCCTCATACAGCTCAACTTGTGCTTCAGTTGTTTTGAGTGCCCAAGCTATACTCCCAAAATCTTCATGTTTGCTATTCGTAAATCGCATGTAGTTTTTTGAAGTATTAATTTTTTTGAAATAATGAAACTCTCCAGTTGGTGTGAATTCATCTAATTTATCACCACTTTCTATATATAAATAAGCCGCATTGGCTTTTTCGGCATGAATTAAATTAGCATCATAAATCCCAGAAAGAAAGGCGTCATCTTCGTCAGTATCACCAAAATAAAAAACATCTGTTCCATCTAAAGAGGCGAATGCTTTGATTTCAGGGTGTTTATCCAACATTATCGCTCCGCTCATTCCACCCCAACTCAAACCAAGAATTCCCATTTTATCAAAATCAATGTTGAGACTTTTTATTTTTTTAAGTTCTTGTAAAGCAAATTCGGCATCATAAACTTGTTCCATGGTATCTAGAAGGCCATTTGTCATATCTCCTGGGTAAGTTCCAATCGAAGAAATAGATAAAACCACAAATCCTTTTTCCGCCAACCTTTCTAACAAGCGATAGCTTTCCCAGCCCATTCCGTTATATCCCGCCATGTAAATTACTAAGGGAAATTGTCCATTTGCGGGCGGAATGTTTTCAAAACTTTCCGTCTTGACTTTCAACAAACGTTTACCATCAGTAGCTTTAACGCCAAAACCAGCTGCCAAATAAAGCACAAATTCATCTGACATTCCCGTGTAATCAGTATCATCTTGGTATTTATTAGCGCGTTCTTCATGCAGTCTATATAAATCTTCAAAAGCCAATCTATTACCATTTTTTGCGGTCGAAGGATACCAAATATCCAAGTCTAAAGGACGGTAGTGTAATCTATCTGTATCAGAAGTATTAGGTTTGTAGGTTCTCGATGAATCTGTTAATTGTATGGTTCTAAATCCAACTTTATATGGTTTAGATTCTTGAGATGTAACATGAAAATTGATGAAAAGAATTAAGTAGAAGATAGTTATGTTTAATTTCATGCGTCTAAGGTATTAAGTCAATTAATATCTTAGACGAAAATTTTTGTTAAATGGTTGCCTAATCACGATTAGACCTCACCGCTCTCCTAAGAGTATTGAGTAGGGCTGTGCGAAGTTTGCAACTTCGTACAGTCAACAGTAAGCCATGTGAGTAAGAAACAATAGTGAATTACAAAAGCTACAGCAGTATTTGTTGTGGTTTTAATGTTGTAGTTATTAATCCGCTCTCCGAAGAGTATTGAGTAGGGCTGTACGAAGTTTGCAACTTCGTACCGTCAACAGTAAGCCATGTGAGTAAGAAACAATAGCGAATTACAAAAGCTACAGCAGTATTTGTTGTGGTTTTGTGTTGTAGCCAATATGTGTGTGACTGCGAAGTTGCAAACTTCGCAGAGCAGTGAATGTTGTTAAAAAGGAATAGAATTATGAGAATAAATTATAAGTATTTATTTGTCTTCATTGTGATATGTACATCCTGCAAAAGCACAAAGGAAATTGATAAAGCGAATCAAGTTTTTAATGAAAAAATAGAGTTGATTCAGAATTTTGTACGCCTTAGAATGGATACTATTAATGGAGAAAAACTTTATTCTGATATTTTATTTTTAGAACAGTTGACAGGAATAAAAGCAGATGTTACTCAGTCATTTGACCCCATATATAATCCTTCGTTCAAAAACCTAAAAGCTTGGAAGGAATGGTACAAAGCGAACAAACACCTTATGTATTGGGACGATACCGAGCAGAAAGTAAAGTTGAAAAAAGAGTGAGAAAAGTAATGCCTGTGCGAAGTTTGCAACTTCGTACCGCCAACAGTAAGCCATACGAGTAAGAAACAATAGTGAATTACAAAAGCTACAGTAGTATTTGTTGTGGCTTTGTTTTGTAGCTAATGTGTATGGCTGCGAAGTTGCAAACTTCGCAGAGCAGGATAAAGATTTTATATACTCAGATATTTTATGGAATGTAAGAAAAAGTTCAAGTATAATATGAAAACAAATGAATTTAGGAATTAAAATAATAGTAGTACCAATTTTATTAATTTTAGGGTTTCCTTTTGTGTTTTTTTCGTGGTTACTCATTCGTATAGAATTGAGTGAAATAAGGTACGGAAATATTGAGAAAGCTAAAATTTCAAGTATAACACCAACTAATTATCAAGGTGGTTTATCTGAATTTGGAGGAGAAACTGAATATAAATTAAAAGTAGGTGATAAGAAAATCTATTCAAGTTATTTAAATAACCCTAATTCTGCTTTTGAAAATAAAATATGGACAGAGTTTATATCTGATTCAAATATAGGAGATACGGTTCAAATAAAAATTTTAAGTAAAACGCAAGCAAAAATACTGAAATGGAAACATTTAACAATTCACAAACCCATAAATTATTGGGATAAGTTTTGGAAATGGGTATTAATAATATTCTTATTTTCTTTAGCTTCTTTTATTTATTATAAAACGTATAAAATAATTATAAAATGAAACAAATAATAATAACTATTATGTTTCTTATTCCCCGCTGGTCCTAGTATGCGCTAGCACTCGTTTGTAACGAGTGGCGTACCGAGTAAGCAGACAACAAAATAAAAAAAGATAAAGTCAACTAGTAAACACGTGTAATACTGATTATTACGAGTACTTGTTTGCAACCCCAGCTGGCGCCCGAATGAATGAACCTTGGCTGAAACAATTTAATATTAGAAAAGTCCAATATTTAGCCGACCATAAATACATATCATCAACGGAAAGTTACAAACAGAATAATCTTGAAAGTCTGCACGAAGCAGTAAACGAGTTCCATCCATTAAGTTAAACACAAATAAAAAGTACTTAATTAAGTACTTTTTATTATCTTTGTACTATGGAAACAGTAAATTATACAGACTTTCGTTCAAATCTAAAGTATTGGTTCGATAAAGTAGTCAATGACGTAAGCGATATCATTATCAAGCGTAAAAGCGGTAAAGACCTCGTTTTAATATCATTAGATGAATACAACTCATTAAAGGAAACTACATACTTGCTAACTGGAAAAAACAGAGATATTTTATTAAACGCTATCAAAGAACTGGAAGCAGGAAATGGAATCGAAAAAGACTTAATCGAATAGATGAAATTAACTTGGTCTAGGTCTTCTTGGGAAGATTATTTGTATTGGCAAAAAGTTGATAAGAAAATAGTAAAACGAATTAATGAACTCATTAAAAGTTGTATGCGAACACCTTTTGAAGGTATCGGAAAACCCGAAGCTTTAAAAGGTGATTTACAAGGTTATTGGTCAAGACGAATCACATCAGAACATCGATTGGTATATAAGTATGATAATGACCAAATCTTGATTGCAGCTTGTCGTTATCATTACGGAAAATAAATCGCCATACGAGTAAGAAACAATAGTGAATAACAAAAACCATAGCAGTATTTGTTGTATTTTTTATGTTGCACCGAATGTATGGCTGCGAAGTTGCAAACTTCGCAGAGCAGGACAATAATTCAAATGTGGAATGATCATTGTACAGATTAAGTATAGATGGGGAAACTCAATTCAATTTAGGCTCTTATGGTAACCTATCGGCATCCCCTGGTGGAAGTAGGTTTGATAAATCTCAATGGGTTGCCGGAATCCATTCACATCCAAATATTCCGACCTCAAGGATAGAAGAATTAGATTCCATGGCTGGCGACCGAAGTAGGAGTTATACTCAGATTAGAACAAGAGGTCAAGCAGCAGGATTGAAATACGTTTATTTCCCCAACTCGAATAACGTATATAATATAAACAATAGAAATACCGGCATGTCTTTTATCCGAAATACAGGAGGAGATTATCGAAGATTCTTTTTTGGTACTTTAAATTCAAAATAAAAATGAAAAATTTAATCTTGCTTTTATCGTTATGCCTGTTTTTTTCTGGATGCAAGGATAACTTGAAAAAGGGCGATAATGCTCTACCAGAAAAACATCAAGCAGCTACGGAAAAAGTTGCTGTCGAGAAACAAAAATCCATTTTTTATGGTGGCTTGGACAATAGTTTGGTAGATTTACTCAGGGAAATCGTAAATGATTATCCTATTAAAAAAGTTGAAGAAACTCCCGAGAACGTTCATCAATCTTATTACGTAAGTTTTTTTAAGGTGGGGGCTGACACACTTTTGGTGCTTTGCAGACAACCGTATTTGATGGAAGTTTTTCCTGATTATGCTTTTGATAAAAGTGAGACCCCAGAGGAAAAGCCTGAATATATTGGTATGGTGGAAGGTGCGGACTTACCAATATTCATATTCGATTCCGGCGGTGTTGGCAATGGACTTTACGAGAATGCTTCTTTGGTCAAAAAATATCCAAAAAGATATGTAACCGATGAGGGTAAATTCCATGATACTGAAATCCCATCTATTTACAAGTATAAAATCCAAAACGGAAACTTTGAATTTTTGGGCAAGTCGAAAAGCCAATGGATTGATTAATATTTAAACCACCTTTAACGAGGTGGTTTTTTATTGCAGTACGTTCTGCAATTTGGTCTGTTTTATAAAAGCGTCGAGCATTGCGAAAACGTGTTCCCTATCCTTGTCCTTCACTCCGCTCCCCTTAGCTGAAGATTATGTTTATAATGGTGTTTATAATTTTTCTGAGAACAGAGTTATTGATGGTATTGAACTTGAAGGTCTAGAATGGCAACCCGTTAATTACGAAAACGGTACTACAAACCTATCTATCCGAGTTCGGTTAGAAAATGAATCTGGATTAACAGAAGAACAAGTTGCTCAATATAAAGCGCAGGCACAGACACAATTCTCACAGACCATAAGTTCTGCATCTAATGATGGAGAAACATTTACGGGAGAACTCATATTTGATGACGAAGCTACTATTTCGGTTAGTCTAGGTGTAAGAGAAGAAGGAGATTAGATTGCAGGTATTTCTTTGCCTGGCTATGTAGGTGTTAGAGTAGGTAAAACTGATGGTGCTAATACTGAGTTTGAGACAGCAGAGGAAGTGGGCTTAACTATTGCACATGAGCTATTACATCAAGGAGGTGTTGTTCATCCTACTGAGAATAATGCTAGTACAGATGTGAGATTAAATCGTGATAATAATGGAGGCCCTAATGATTACTTGACAACTCCAAATAATGACCCGTCGGTTTTGAACAATATAATGCTATATAATCTTTATAACGTAAATGGCACAAATGTTGGGGGACTATAGAAAAAGCAATAATTTAAATGGAAGCGCAGCAACAAGAGGTCAATTAACCAAAGTTGTTAAAAACATTAATCTTGGAAAGGTAAACGGAGAAGCTGTAGAATAAAAATAAAATTACCCGTTGTGCATTTTAAATAATGCTTATTTTAATGTTGTTAATATTTCGATTGAAAACAACCTTGTTGATAAACTG
>CANMFQ010000027.1 GCA_947497145.1 uncultured Flavobacteriaceae bacterium | reverse complement strand
GCTCGTGGATTGGATTCTCCTAAACGCTCAGTACCACAGCTCTTAACCGAAGCACCTTTAGGTGGTTTAGCACCATTACCTATACAATGACGCTGATGGACCTACCATCATCTTAATTACAGCATTCAACCAGTTTTTTTTATTGCCGTGGTTGATTCTTGGCACACTATGGTTAGTTGCGTAAATTTAGCGATTATATAAGTACACAAATAGTTTGAATTCCGAAGGAATTCAAAAGTATGCACTTAGCAGTAAATAATTATAGGATACATTCTTATGCTTAGTGTTTTATACTTTTCAAATCTCTTAATATTATATAATTCCCGAAACTAATTTGATTAGAACTGAAGCATTTAACTTTTCCTTTTTTCATTTCTTTTTCTCCTTTTTTCCAACATATTTGCCATTCACAATCAGTTGGCTGAATAATCGGTTTATTTAATTCAGAAGAATTAATTTTCCAACTCCATTTAGGCTCATTCCTATTTGTTTGATGTGGTTCAACATCCCAAAGTTCAATTGTTTCCTCATTATTATCAGTTTGGTTTGGTAATAATGTTTCGATAAGTGTTATATACATTACTATTTGACCAGAATTAATTCTTGTTTCAGGTAAGTTTTTAAATCCAATTACTTTCCAAAAAGACTCAGAATTCTTAGGAGAGCAAAACAGTTCAACAACTTCTCCTTTCTTTTTTTGTATCTCTTTTAAAGTTGTATTTGCTAATTTTTTTCCGAATCCTTTATTTCTATATTTTTCTACTATTTCAAGGACATTAATTTTAGAAACGGGATAATCAAATTGGTAAGCAGAAAATCCAACAAGTTCATTTTCTCTAAATAATACAATTAATTCATTTCTTTCAAAACTACTAATGACACTTGGTGAATTTCCAGTTATTTGTTCAGTATTCAGATATTCTTTTATAGATTCTAATTGTATATTCGAAGGTTGATATATTGTTTTTATATTCATTTTTTGCATGCTACTAACGGTCTTGTGATCGAGTAGACAAGGGGAATTTCACCCCAAGTCTCTCACAGAACCGTACGTGATAGTCTCCCATCATACGGCTCATGTTGTACAAATCTAAGCGATAACATTGATTTGAGAAAATTGCCAATGGTAAAACAAATATGGAAATTGTTTCCTTATAGTTGCAAGCCATTTATACCCTTTTCTTATACTGGTTTTGTAGCACTTATAGCTTTTAGTTGAATCGCCCTATAAATGGCAAACACAAAGCAATCCCAATAGTATCGGCAAAGCAGCCGGTTCAGTCAGTCGAGTAGGTAAAGGGGAATTTCACCCCAAGTCTCTCACAGAACCGTACGTGATAGTCTCCCATCATACGGCTCTTGTTGTACAAATCTAAGCGATAACATTGATTTGATAAAATTGCCAACGGTAAAACAAATATGGAAATTGTTTCCTTATAATTGCAAGCCATTTACACCCTTTTCTTATGCTGGTTTTGTAGCGCTTATAGCTTTTAGTTGAATCGCCCTATAAATGGCAAACACAAAGCAATCCCAATAGTATCGGCAAAGCAGCCGGTTCAGTCAACTTCGCCATCATGTTGGGTCGTACCGACCACACGAAGGCTTAGTTATTGTGCAACCTTTTTTATATTAATAAACTTCGTTCAAATTTATCTAAATTCGATTTTAGAGATTTCAACGATTTTTTTCCTAAATCTATAATTTTCAACCAATTTTTGTCATTTAAAACAGCTCGATTGTCATAGTCATCATTATTTGGTGATTCATATTCAGACAGCAATTTATGCCAGTCCGAAATAGTTTCATATTCAGCTTTTGTTACCAATTCAGATTCAATATGTTTTTGATATCCTTCTGATAAATCCAAATCGTCAAAGTAGGAACACATAAATTCTATAAATGAATAATATGGATTCGTATTATTTGAGTCAAGCCAAGTCCTTTTTTGATATTCTAAATTGGTTAAATCTTTAATCATTAAAATCCAATTCCTTCTCCAAGTTTCTTTGTCCATTTTTATATTTTCTATCTCAATATTTTTAGGAACTTTTTTTCTTGGAAGAAATCCCCAAAGTTTGTCGTCAGGTGTTTTACTTTTATATCTGAATTTAATATAAGGTCTTGCTCCATCGGTTGGGGCAAATTCCTCCATTAAATATCCTCTTTCTTCTCTCGTTAATTCTCTTACACTACCATCTTCCTCAACGTGAACATATTCAAAATCCGAATCTGGTTTAATCTCAATAGCAAATTTCTTCTCGGGTTTTTGGTCAATTTTTTCAATATCATTTTCAGCCTGATTGTCACTCAAACTTTCTGATTTTGTTTTAAAAAAATTGAATATTTTCATTTTTGGTCAAATGTTGCACAACGCTTGAGCTAAGCGTAGTGCGCGGAGGCAAAGAAACTTTTCGTTTCCGTCTACGCACGAAGCTAAAGCTTTTGGTTTTACTTTTCTTTTTTTTGTCCAAAGCTAAATCCCAAAGATTTAGCGACTTTATAAATATACACAGACCTTTCGGATTAGCCCTAAAGTCCGCATTACGTTTAGGTTTTATTGCCAGTAGTTTTTTATTAATTTCCATTCAACCAAAGCGCAGCCCTATCTATTAATAGTGAATCGATTTCTACTTTTTCCATTGGAGTTATACCTTGGGGATATATTTTTAAATTTCTATCCGCAAAATAAGCTGTCGTTACCCAAAGAATAGAACCGTCTGACAATTCAAAATCAGTATTAGAGGTGGTGTAGTTGGCAGATTTTGTCCCAAAAGTCTTGATGTTTTTTTTACCAATAAAAGCCATAAGTAAAGCTTCGCCAGAACTTGCAGTTTTATCGCTAATTAGAATTGCAGTTTTATCGTTGGAAATATTTAAACGTGTTTTAGGAATTAGAACGCTATATGAAGTCGTATCACCCTCTATTAATTGAGAACTGCCATTTTTTATTTTCCATATACCAACTATATCTTTTGATTTTGTTGTGAAATAACCAACTTTACCATCGCCTATTAAAGGCCCCATTCCAGATAACATTGGCCACATATTTCCACCTCTATTTTTTGATAAATCTATAATCCATTTTTTTGCTCCTTCTTCTTTTAGTCTTTTTAACTCCTTCTGAGCGTGTTTTGCGAACATCTTTAAGTGTATACTATCTCCACTTGAAAAAGTAGGCACTTCTATATAACCAATATTTGGTTTTATGAATTTTCCAGTAACCAAAGTAGTATTAGTTTTTTGTTTTTTGTTCTTCGAATTATTTCTCCAATCAAAAGCTTTTTCCTTTGACATAAAACCATGATGCTTGAAATCATAGTTTTTGTATATCCAGTTAATTGCATAAGGTTTTATGGAGTCGTTGTCAAATCTTGGATATTTAGTATTTAAATTAGTTTTTAAAGAATCCCAATTAATACTTTGGGAATTAATGGATTTTTTTTCAAGAATAGATACAACTTCTCTAAGGAAATTATCAGTTACCCTTATTTCTTTTTTCGAATAGTTTTGATGGCATCCAAACGAAATTGTTAAGGTTATTATTAGTAAAATCAGTTTTTTCATATTTTGCTCTATAATTGGCTACAACACAAATATATGTACAATTAATAATTAATTATAATCCATTAAGTTAAGAGCGTTATAAGTCCCGTTATTAGTATAATAACAGACTTTTTATATATATTTATTTTGTATATACTATAATAATTTTTAGCTTTATCATATATACAAAACGCTCAATGAATTTTTCTAAATATACATTTTCCGTAGGAACACATGAAGATAAAAAAGTTATCTGGATTACGTTTCCTTCTAATGAACAGTTAATAAAAGATTTATGTAAACGCTTCCCATCTGCGCGTTGGAGTACTACCAATAAAGCATGGTATTTACCCGATTTTCCAAGTACAAGGGCTATAGTTGGATTAGCAACAGAAGAAATAGGTTCTAAGCTTATTCATAAAATAGCACCCATTAACCGCCAAGCGTTTTGGAATATGAAAAATCAACTGGAATTAAAAGCTTATAGTATAAACACTATAAAAATGTATTTAGGCGAGTTTGTACATTTATTAAAACTATTAAAAAATTTCCCTGTAAATGCGTTAACACAAGATAGATTGAAAGATTATTTTTTGTATTGTGCGAAAAAGGAAAAAATGAAAGAACGAAAACTAAATGGCAAAATAAATGCCATTAAATTTTATTTCGAACAGGTTTTACACCAGCCTAAAATGTTTTTCGATATTCCACGTCCTAAAAAGCGAAGTACATTACCTAAAGTATTAAGTAAGAAAGAGGTAAAGAAACTTTTTCAACAAGTAAAAAACACAAAACATTTGTTAGCATTACAATTATGTTACGGCATGGGATTGCGCGTAAGGGAAGTGGTTAAATTAAAAATCACGGATATAGATAGTAGCCAAATGGTGGTGAGAATTGAAGGTGCAAAAGGAAAAAAAGACAGGTATGTAAATTTACCTGAAACTATTCTGCCCCTACTTAAACAGTATGATATTGAATACAAACCTAAAATATGGCTTTTAGAAGGCGCTGACGGCGGACAATACTCTAAAAGCAGTGTACAAGCCATATTAAAAAAAGCCATGCGAAAAGCTAAAATAAACAAACTTATTGGCATACACGGACTCCGACATAGCTACGCTACACACCTTTTAGAAAGCGGTGCCGACATTCAATTTATAAAAGATTTATAAAGACACCATGCTATTAAAACCACCCAAGTCTATACACAGGTTACTGCACAGCATAAATCTTAAATAAAAAGCCCATTAGACGCACTAAATACTTAAAAAAATTAGTCCTGTTTCTTGGTTCTTGTTTCCGCTTTCCCCTGCGCTCTTCTCTTATTTTTAGAATACATCAATAGCGCCTTTACCTTCACGTATTACAAGGGGTTCGTCTTCAGAAAGATCTATTACGGTTGAGGCGATATTGTCTCCATACCCACCATCAATAACAACATCAATTAAATTTTGCCATTTTTCAAATATCAACTCTGGGTCTGTGGTATACTCTAGCAACTCATCTTCGTCATAAATAGAGGTTGAAACTATAGGGTTACCCAATTCTTCAACCAAAGCTTTTGCAATAGCATTGTCAGGCACACGAATACCAACGGTCTTTTTTCTTTTAAAGGCTTTAGGCAGGTTATTATTACCTGGTAAAATAAAGGTATAAGGGCCTGGCAACGCTCGCTTCAAAATTTTAAACGTAGCGGTATCTATTTGCCTAACATAATCAGATAGATTACTCAAATCAGCACACACAAAAGACCAATTTGCCTTTGCTAGTTTTATTCCTTTTATACGCGCAATTTTTTCTAAAGCTCTGTTATGTGTGATATCACACCCTAAACCATAGACCGTATCGGTTGGATAAATAACCAAGCCACCTTTGCGCAAGACATCCACTACCCTTTTTATTTCTTTGGGGTTTGGATTCTCCTCATATATCTTAATGAATTGTGCCATAGTTGTATAAATTCTTTACGAAGTTAATTGTTATTTGGATTATCACAATAATTTCTATGGTTGAATTGCTAGCATAGCCGTGTAGCTATATACTAATAGCATTTTTTTTAGCTACTCTAATTAGCGATGCTGGCATTGGAATACCACAAAATTTACCCAATGATTAACCTCACAAAAATCAACATATCGTACCTTATAACCACACGCTACTAAACATCATACTACAGGATATTCTTCAAAACATCACAACACCTCTAGTTTAGCAAAGCGGAGCAAAAGCTTTTTTACATCCCCTTGTTCAAACTTTATTTCAGCCTTTTTATCATTTCCAATTCCTTCAATTTTTAAGACTTGTCCTTTCCCAAATCGGGTGTGTTTTACCCATGCCCCTTGTGCTAGTTTAGGGTCAATCGCATTGGTATTTCCTACCGGAGCAGCAATTTCAGGTTTTAATTTTCGTAGTTTACGCAATTGATTTTCATTGGGTTTGCTTACGGTAGGTGGCGTTCCTGCTTTGGGTTTTACCTGCCGCAATTTACTTTTATCAACCTCCCCAAAAATATCATTATCAATTAGAGGTTTATAGCGATATGAAGCGGAATCAATAGGCGTTAAATTCTCAACATATTGTTCATCTATTTCTTCTAAAAAGCGACTGGGTTCGGCATCAATCAATTTTCCCCATCGATAACGGTTTTGAGTGTAGGTTAAATAGGCTTGTTTTTCAGCACGAGTTAGGGCCACATAAAACAACCTTCGCTCCTCCTCTAGCTCACTTCGGGTACTCATACTCATACCTGAAGGAAAAAGGTCTTCTTCCATACCAACGATATATACATACGGAAACTCTAGACCTTTGGCCAAGTGAATGGTCATCAAAGCCACCCTATCATCATCACCTGTATCTTTATCCAAATCGGTAGCCAAGGCAACATCTTCCAAAAACTCTGAGATATTTCCGGTAGCACCATCCAATTCTCGTTGTCCTTCTACAAAATCTTTAATACCATTTAAAAGCTCTTCAATATTCTCCATGCGAGCAATTCCCTCTGGCGTGCCATCCTTTTTAAACTCTAAAAGAATACCTGTTTTCTTACAAACGTGCTCTGCCAAAGAAAAGGCATCTGCATTCTTATTCATCACCTGAAAACTCTTGATCATGGTAACAAAATCTTGCAATTTTCTTTTGGTTCCTGCATTAATTTTTAGGTCTATACGCCCAATATTATCAATGACTTCAAAAATAGAACGTCCGTAGTGGTTTGCTGCAACCACCAATTTATCAATCGTAGTATTGCCTATACCCCGCATTGGAAAATTAATAACCCGTTTTAAGGCTTCTTCATCCTTAGGGTTTATGACCAAACGTAAATACGACAGTACATCTTTAATTTCTTTTCTTTGGTAAAAAGATAGCCCCCCATAAATACGATACGGAATATCGCGTTTTCGCAAAGCATCTTCTATAGCTCTTGATTGCGAATTGGTACGATATAAAACAGCAAAACTACCATTTGACATTTGATGCTGCATGCGGTTTTCCCAAATGGAATTGGCAACATAGCGCCCTTCTTCAGCATCGGTAGGGCTGCGATGAATAATAATAGGTGGCCCATCATCATTAGACGTCCATACCACCTTTTCTAACTGTTCTTTATTATTTGCTATTATGGAGTTTGCCGCTTTTACAATATTGTTGGTAGAGCGGTAATTCTGCTCCAAACGGTACATTCCTACTTCATCATAATCTTTTTGAAAGTTGAGAATATTACTGATATTCGCCCCCCTGAAGGAGTAAATACTTTGGGCATCATCACCTACCACGCATATATTTTGATACCTATCTGATAAGGCTTTTACGATTAAATATTGCGAGTGGTTGGTATCTTGGTACTCATCAACCAAAATATAGCGAAAACGCTCTTGGTATTTTGCTAGCACCTCCGGAAAGCGATTTAATAATTCATTTGTCCGCAGCAATAAATCATCAAAATCCATCGCCCCTGCTTTAAAACAACGCTCTACATAATTATGGTAAATATCACCCATTCGTGGGCGTTTTGCCATGGCATCAGCTTCAACCAATTCCGGATTATTTAAATATGCCTTTACGGTTATTAAACTGTTTTTATAGCTCGATATACGGTTTTGAACCTGTTTGTATTTATAAATATCCTTATCCAAGCCCATTTCTTTGATAATAGAAGCGATCAATCGTTGGGAATCTTGGGTGTCATAAATGGTAAAATTGCTGGGATAACCTAGCTTATCACCATCATAACGCAATAATTTTGCAAAAACCGAATGGAATGTTCCCATCCATAAATTTTTAGCATCAGAAGTACCAACAATATCAGCAATACGTTTTTTCATTTCGCGCGCTGCCTTATTGGTAAACGTTAAGGCCAAAATATTAAACGAATCTACCCCCTGTGCCATCAAATGCGCAATACGAAAAGTAAGTACACGTGTTTTGCCCGAACCTGCACCAGCAATTACCATTAATGGGCCGTCTTTGTGCAATACAGGTGCCCTTTGGGCGTCGTTTAACTGATCAATAAAATTCTCCAATACCTTGTGATTTTTACATTCTAATAGTGGGCGTGAATTTAACCATTATTGGGCTGATGATAAAAACATCATTTCAATAATTATGAACAATAGTACGTGGTTTTGATGAATTTGAATATATTTAGAGCTTCGTCGGAAATACGCAAAAGTAAATTCACTTCTTTTTGTGTCTTTCTTATGTAGCAATTAAACGCCTAAGCATGAATATACGACTCCCTTTAGCACTAGTATTAGCCATTATTTTTCAAGCCACAGTATTTGCCCAAACAAAAAGTACTGGACCTATTATAAAGGACTATGGAAAGGTTTGGAAAGTTGACCAACCCGATTTTAAAGTAGACACCAGTAAAACTTTTAAAGTGGTTTTTGATGTTGCCAATAGTCCCGAGGGTCATGATACTACAAATGCTTATATAGAAACCGCTGCTCGCTTTTTAAATATGCATGCACAAAGTGGTGTACCTGCAAAGCAATTAAAAGTAGCTTTGGTTTTGCATGGCAAGGCAATCAAAGATATTATTAGCAATGAGGCCTATAAAAAGCGGTACGGCAGTAATAACCCCAATAAAGGATTGATTGAAGATTTGCTCCAAGTGGGTGCCCAAGTAATTGTCTGCGGACAATCGGCAGCGTCTCGTGGTTTATCGCGTGACGAATTTATAGATGGGGTTCAATTATCTTTATCGGCAATGACAGCTTTAATACAATTACAAGATGAAAACTATAGACTAATTAAATTTTAACACCAAAAAGAATGAGAAAACTACTGTTAGCGATTACGCTACTTTTTGCAAGCTTTGCCATAGCACAAAGCGCAAAATTAAAAAAAGATTACGATGCTATTGAGAGTAAGGTTATTGAATGGCGTAGGGATATTCATGAGCATCCAGAATTGGGAAATCGTGAGTTTAAAACTGCTGAAAAAATTGCCAAACACCTCACATCACTAGGTATTGAGGTGCAAACAGGTGTAGCCCATACAGGGGTTGTGGGTCTTTTAAAGGGTAACAAACCGGGTAAGGTAGTTGCGCTAAGAGCTGATATCGATGCCTTGCCAGTTACAGAACGAAACGATTTACCCTTTAAATCTAACGTAACTAGTGAATTTGGTGGCGAAAAAGTTGGTGTTATGCATGCCTGTGGGCATGATACCCATACCGCAATTTTAATGGGCGTTGCCGAAGTATTATCAAAAAACAAGGATAAGATTAAAGGCACGGTTAAGTTTATTTTTCAGCCAGCAGAAGAAGGACCGCCACCCGGTGAAGAAGGTGGTGCGTTACTGATGGTGAAAGAAGGTGTGATGGAAAACCCCAAGGTGGATGCTATTTTTGGCTTGCATATTAATTCGCAAACACCTGTAGGCGTTATTCGGTACAAAGCTGGTGGTACAATGGCAGCAGCACAGAGTTTTACAATTAAAGTGAATGGTAAACAAAGTCATGGTTCGCAACCTTGGTCTGGTGTAGACCCCATTTTAATAAGTGCCAAAATTATTGATGGGCTACAGACCATTATCAGTCGCGAAACAGAATTAACCAACGAAGCAGCGGTTATTACTGTGGGAAAAATAAAGAGTGGTGTACGTTTTAATATTATTCCAGAAAGTGCTGAAATGATAGGAACCATTAGAACCTTAGATTATGGTATGAAGGATAAATTAAATAAGCGTATGGTAGAAATGGTAGAAACCATAGCAAAAGCATACGGTGGTACGGCCACTTGCGAAATTAGAGAAGCTACTGAAATTACCTATAACGAACCTGCCTTAGTAGACCAAATGCTACCCACCATGCAACGTGTTGCGGGTAGAGAAAATGTGCAAACACAAAAGGCCATTACAGGAGCAGAAGATTTTTCATACTTTCAAAAAGAAGCCCCAGGCTTTTTCTTTTTCTTAGGTGGAATGACCCCGGGGAATACACAGTCTTTTCCGCATCATACACCCGATTTTTTAATTGATGATAGTGGTTTGCTTTTGGGCGTACAAACCCTAACCGAAATGAGTTTAGACTATTTAAATGCGCGTTAAATAAACGCCTGTGCATACTTTTATAACACGCTCTATATTGCTGTTGTTTAAAGTTAAAAAAGCTGTTGCAGAAATCTGTAGCAGCTTTTTTTTTGAATTTTTGGAGTGTTCTTGCTCAAGGATTCTTCAAATCATCAGTAACCATTTATAGTGATAAAAAGTTTGGTAAAGACTACAAACCTTATGCTTACGGTATACAACCAGGTGCTAATTTAAAAATATAGAAATCACTTTAATCGAATAAAAAAACATAGTGGAATAATAACAAACGTTGGTGTTATTATCCTCAACTAAAAGGGAGCGATAAACACCGCTCCTTATTTATCTTTGCTGTACATGTTATAACAAGTTCTCGGCGTTCTATCTTTAAGTAGTTGTGCATTACCTAAAATCATGAAACTCACTGACCTCTATAATTTGAAATGCATATTGGCAGCGAGCATCAAAAACAACCGAAATTTACGTCTATACATCAATAAATACTTTTAAAAATGTAAAAAAACGGCTAGCTTAGTGGTGCATAAAAGAACGATACGCAAACTTGTTCGTTTATACAATGGTTGTGTATTTGTTATTTAAAAGACCTACCAATGACCAAAAAAGAAGTAAAAGTATCTCCCCAGTTTAAGTCCCAAACTACCAAATCTATTATAGCCATTAATCTTTTTATACTAACCTATATATTCATGTTGGTTTTTGCTATAGGATTAACAGCCTTATGTATTTATGGCGGAATAGTATTGGTAGCACTACGACCAAGTTTCATTACTATTGCCTTAGGTTTAGGGTTTGCCAGTTTAGGTATACTTGTATTGTTTTTCTTGATTAAATTTATATTCAAGTCGCATAAAATTGACCGTTCGCACCTCATAGAAATTAATGAACATGATGAACCCCAAATTTTTGCACTAATAGCCGAAATTGTTGCAGAAGTAGGCACTAACTTTCCTAAAAAAGTGTATCTATCTTCAGATGTGAATGCAGCAGTATTCTATGATTCTAATTTTTGGAGTATGTTTTTTCCCATCAACAAAAACCTTCAAATAGGTTTGGGTTTGGTGAACATAGTTTCTAAATCAGAACTAAAAGCAATATTGAGTCATGAATTTGGTCATTTTTCACAAAAAACAATGAAGGTAGGAAGCTATGTTTACAATGTAAATCAAGTGATTTTCAATTTACTAACAGACAATGAATCTTATGATAATTTAATTCAAAGCTGGGCAAATGCAAGCGGTTATTTTTCCATTTTTGTGCTTATTGCAGTAAAAATTATTGACGGTATCAAATGGGTATTAAAACAGATGTATGGTTTGGTAAACAAGAACTATATGGCACTATCAAGAGAAATGGAGTTTCATGCAGACGAAATAGCCGCTCATGTAACCGGATTTGAACCTTTAAAAAGTGCTTTACTTAGAATGTCACTAGCTGACCATTCATTTAATAGTGTTTTAGCATTTTACGAAAAAAGAATACCCGATAATCAAAAAGGTGAAAACATTTTCAGAGACCACCGCTTTGTAACAAATTTTCTAGCCAAAGAAAATAATATTGACGTAAAAAACAAGCTACCTTACGTATCAGAAAGTGAATTGAATAAATTTGACAAATCAAAATTAGTCATTAAAGACCAGTGGGCTTCTCACCCAAGTACAGAAGACAGAATAGCCCGATTAGAAAAAACGGGGTTATCATCAACAAATATTGACCATACACCTGCCAATTCATTATTTACCAACATTGAAAAAAATCAAAGAGCATTTACAACCATGATATTTAAAGAGGTTGTTTTTAAAGGAGAGGTATCAACTATTTCTTCTGAAACATTTAAATCTGATTTTCAAAATGATTTTTATGACAACACCTTTTCAAAAATATACAATGGTTATTATGACAATAAAAACCCCATCCCCTTTGACTTACAACACATAGAGGAGTATAACAAGGGCATGAAACTCGAAGAATTATTTTCAGAAAACAAGTTAGATACTGTTTATTCAGCATTGTCACTACAAAGTGATATTGAAGCTATTAAACAAATAGTTGATAATACTTTAGAAGTTAAAACTTTTGATTACGATGGTATTAAATATAAAAAAAGGGACTGTAAAAAGCTCATTCCAAAACTTGAATCGGCGCTAAAAAATTTAAACGAACAAATAAAGAGTAATGACATACAAATTTTTCACTTTTTTTTAGATGTAGAAAAACAGACAGGAAACACGCCCAATTTACAACGTTTATATGAGCAGTTTTTTACGTTTGATAAGGCATTTGATGCCAAGTACGAGATCTATGCATCACTAGCAAATGAGCTGCAATTCATTAACTACACAACACCCTACGAACAAATAAGAGCAAATTTCAAACGTATTAAGCCATTAGAAGATGCATTAAAAAAAGAAATTAGAGCACTATTAGAAAACCCCGATTACCAAACCGAACTAACAAAAGATATAACCGATAATTTTGAGTTGTACTTATCTAAACAATGGCAGTATTTTGGAAATGAAAAATACCATGACAAAAATTTAGAAATAATTTTTACTGCCATGAATGATTATGCCTTTCTTTTATCACGTGGTTATTTTTTGATTAAAAAAAAGGTATTGAAATACCAATCTGAGCTATTAAAACTACCAAAACAAAAAACTGCAATAGCATCACCAAAAGTTTAACGAGCAGCAAGAACATGTACTATTTAAAAACCATAAAAAAGGTTACTTCTGAGCTATTATTACTAAATGGCTGTATTTTTTATAGCATCAAATGACGCTATAAAAAAATGAAACCTCCATATATAATTACCTCTAAGGTTTTAAACCTAGTAACTTCAATATCAAAAAAATTGGAGAAGTGAATGCTAATTTCTTAAGTAGACCTTCCCCTAAATTAAGAAAAAAATAGAATTAAATTATCTAGCAAAAACGGGAAACAAAAATAAAACCAACTTAAAGTAAAACCATGCAAAAAAACTGAGCCTTCTTCTTGTCGACACGACCTAAAATAAGAGTGATATTGTCAAAACTAGATGCTTTGTCAATACTATAGCTATAAATTCAATTTTATAGTTTTTTTGCTGAATAGCTAATATATGTGGTATTCAACTGCCTCTAGCTGACAGCGCATCAAAAACAACCTACATTTTTCGTGTACAGCGCAAAATCATATGTAATAGTCTCTCAGCATATGGGAACAATTAGCTTGTTGCGCTTCCGCTAAAGTTTACTACTTTTAATGTCTATACGAACCTCAATCAATGGCATAGATGCAAACTGAAATTAATACGATTTGGATTGACCTTAATGAAGAACTTTATATGTTCATTCTAGGGAAGGTGAAAAATGAACAAACAGCAAAAGATATTCATCAAGAAGTTTTTTTTAAAATTCAAACCAAAATTCACCAGCTCAAACATACGTCTAAACTTACCTCTTGGGTGTACCAAATTACAAGAAATACCATTATGGATCATTTTAGAAATATCGACCACAGAAAAATAGCTTTAACCGAGGTAGATATTCCTGAAACAGCTAGCAGTGATTTTAATTATTCAAAACTAACTGACTGTATTAACAGTAAAATAGAAAACTTGTCTTCGGTACATAAAGAAGCCATTGTGTTAACCTCTTTTAAAAACTATTCTCAAAAAGAACTAGCAGCGCATTTAAAAATCTCTTATTCCGGAACAAAATCGAGGGTACAAAAAGCTAAAAGTATTTTAAAGGAAACTATTTTAGATTGCCCCAATGTAACAGCTGACAACAGTGGTAAACTAATTGATTTTGAAAAAAATTAAAAAAACTACGTCTTTTTTTAATACGCACCGTCCATCTGATGTAACATCTAAAAAAATAAAAAATGGACAATTCGAAAAACACCGTTAATGTACAAATCATTAGTGCTTTTGCTGCTAATGGTAAGGGAGGAAATGCTGCAGGCGTGGTTTTAAATGCTGATCAATTATCAGTTAAAAACAAGCTTGAAATCGCTAAAAAAGTAGGCTTATCAGAGACCGCTTTTGTGTCAAAATCTTCAACGGCTGATTTTAAATTAGATTTCTTCACGCCAACCAAACAAATAGCCCATTGCGGGCATGCTACGGTAGCTACTTTTTCTTACCTAAAACAAATTGGTGCTTTAAAACATAATGATTCGTCAAAAGAAACCATAGAAGGAAAGCGAAAAATAGAAATCAAAGAAGATTTGGCATTTATGGAACAATTAGCACCAACGTACAGTGACGTTTCTGACAAAGAAGATATGATTCTGCAATCATTAGGAATAAAGAAAACAGATTTGATTGAAAATGCACCAATCCTATTCGTAAACACAGGAAATTCATTTTTACTCGTTCCTGTTAAAAGCAAAAAGATTTTAAAAAATATAACCCCCAATTTTGATTTGATAAGCCAAATTAGCGATGCATTAGACCTCATTGGGTATTATGTATTTTCTACAGATACAGCATACGATGCTACGGCAAGAATGTTTGCCCCTCGTTACGGTATACTAGAAGAATCAGGAACGGGAATGGCTGCCGGTCCCCTCGCCTGCTATTTATTTGACATTTTAAAGATTACGAAAAATACATTTCACTTGCAACAAGGTAAGTATATGAAAACACCCTCTACGAGTTTGATAATCGTTAATTTACAGGTAGCGAATGGAAACATAAAAACGTTAATGGCTGGAGGAAAAGGAATCCTTAGAAAGCAACTAACCATCGCGATATCAGATTGATTTTTTTAATGACATCGTGTGCAATTAATTGCTATTATAGGCTTATTTGTAAAAGTTTAATGGATTTTTACAAATAAGCCACTGTTTATGTACTAACTACCTCTACTATTGTTACTATCTTGCACAATAACTAATGCGTTTCATGAGTCTTATTACATGCTTAATTATCGGAACAGCTATTATTATTTTAGGGTTTCGAGCTTATTCTTATTTTGATAAAAATATTGAATCTATTGATAATGCCCCCTGGAAACTTATACGGAATAGCAGTTTTATTACTCTTAATAGGAATACTCATGACCATTTATGCCGTGTTTAATATCCTATAACCATTGATGGTCCAACATCCATATAAAAAAAGCATACGAAGGCAATAAGCTAGCCATTTCTTTGGAGATTTCTTTTCCTTATAAACGTACCAATCGTAAAACCTTATCCTGGCTAAGTGCATAACCATAAGGTTAAAATTCTATTTAAAAATAGCTGATAACATTGCTATACATTACGCCAGCACCTCCTTGTTAACTTATTCATTCTTTCAGGTCTGCAAATGCCGTACTAAAGAAGCTATTTGCTTTGCGCTTATAAATTCTACCTCGGGTTGCTTTGCTATTAATTGGGCTATCACTGTTGCTAAATCTGTTGGAGAAACACCGGTCATCCGCCCTTCCATTTGCTGTATTCTACTGGTTAAATCGGCATAGTGTGCATTAGAAAATAGTTTTTGTGTTGCTCGCATTTCGGTAGCTATACCAGTAGAATGAATTTGCATCACTCGTATACCAAACCCCTTTACTTCTACCCTAAAAGCCTCACTAATTCTATCTAAGGCAGCTTTTGAGGCCGCATAAATACCCTGTAAAGGTGGAGCACCTAATGCCGTACCTGAAGAAATGTTTACAAACAAACCACTACCATTTTTACGCATCATAGGTGTAAATGCTTGCATCATTCGCATACACCCCATAACGTTACTATTAAAAACAGTGCTTGCCTGCTCTATAGGTATTGCTTCAATTGTTCCACTTACGGATATAGCTGCATTGTTAATAATTACATCTACCTTATCAATTTGTGCTACGCTATTATCTATAGAAGTTTGCTTACTTATGTCTAATTGAATTTTCTGATAAGCCGTCACATTGTCTAAATCAGCAAGGTTTCTGGCAGTGGCTATCACCTTAAATTCATATTCATGTAATGCTTTGGTCAATGCCAAACCGAGCCCTCTAGATGCCCCTGTAACTAATACAATTTTCTTATTCATTTGTCTTTTCAAGAATAGCTATTATAAGAATGAGATAGCATAACGTTTAGACAAAATTACCACACCTAATTGAGATTCCAATTAGGTGTGGTAATTTTGTCCTCAAAATCGTAAAACGAAATTATGGAACCTAAAATCCTACTAGTAGGAAGAAACCTCGATGTAATGGAGGTATTACAAACAGAATTAAACAAAGCAGACAGAGACGTAATTTGTGCCAATTCAGAAGAAAGCATCAGCGTATTATTAAAAAATGAAAACATTGATATTGTTGTCATTGGGGCGGGATTACCTGATGAAGTACGAAATTCTCTGCAGGAGCTGATAACTAATACATCACCAGATATCAACTTGCATTTAATTGAAAGAACAAAAGACAGTAGTCCATACAAGATGATTGACTTTGCAAATGAAAAAGCAGTGATGTGGAAAATTCAACAGCTCCTTGGTCGCAAAAAAGGCTAAAAACATATTGCATAACTAGTGCCTGTGGGTAATAGACGAATTTTTACAATTTGAATTACTTTTGATGAATTAGTCATTATTTTTTGAAGGTAATGACTTAGTATCAGGCGATAAAAGAAGAGGTGCAAAAAGAAGCAAATTTACTTTTTCACTATTTCCCTCCAGACACTAACTAAGGTTATGGCAGTTTTTTTACTTAGTAAAACAAAAGCATTCAAAAATTAAGCGTTTTAATTGAATAGTGAGCTATTACAAACAAATTAGTTTGATCAAAACTAATATCACCAAAGATAGTGATGCTAGCTGCTGCTTCCTCCTACTATATACTTTAAGCTATTTTTATGACAGCAACAGCTAAAACCAATCAATACTATACCTATATTTGGTTAGGTATCAGTTTTTACAATGATTTGGGGAATTTGGCAATGTAAAAATGACTTAGCCCTTTTAAAAGAAAACGGATATCTATAGGTTTTCAAAAACCTGTGCTACCCCAGTTGGAACGTATAAAAATAGTTGCCTTGAGAATATTGAAAAACATCCTTTTATTCCATAAAAAAATATTCTTTATATCATATATTATTTCGCTAATAGTAGCTCTTTTGCTTCGTGGTACACCAAAAACTATTGGTTTAACTTTTTTATTGATTGCGCCTTTTATTCAATATTACTTTTACGAGCTAAAAACTAAAAATGAATATTACTATTACTACAATCTAGGAATTACGAAGGGTAAGTTATGGCTCTCTACATTTGTTATTGGATTAATTAATTTATTAATTCTATTGCTATTATGAGTAAACTCCACATAGTATAATACTCTTTTGAGTAAACAGTTTCCCTATCATAATTTCAAAACATTGCTTTGGTATATAAAAAAAGGGCTGACTTTAATTTTAAGTCAGCCCCTCGATATTTTTAACAACTTTACTTGATGAAACAATAGCTATTTCATCACTTTTACATCAATTGAAATTCTTTCAGCATTTAACAAATTAACCTTAATAGCGCCTATCTTATCTTCTGCAGTTTTAAAAAGAAACACACCTCTATAATCAATTCGTTGCGTTTCGTTATCATGAGTAACGCTAAGATCTTTAAGCAACGTATCATCTTCAATTGAATCAAATTCCTCTGCTGTCATTTCTACATTAGCTATTTGTATCAGTGTTGACTTTACCCCTTCAATTTCTTTAAAATTATTATCTCGATCAGGACTGTTAAATGAAATAAATGCTTGATTAGCGAAAGATACTAAGTCAATTTGAGCTATATTTTCTTCATTAACTTCTGACTGCTTATAGATTTCACCTGTAGTAACAGAAAAACCAATACCATAGTCATCGGTATCTGAGTCTATCATTTTAAGCTCAACATTTTCATACGATAAAATTTCACCTAATTCTTCCATCATGGCGGCAGCTTCATTCTCCTTGTTATCATCATCCGAACAAGAGACGAACCCTATAAACAATAGTATAACGGGTAACACTAGCAATTTTTTCATTTCAAAGTTTTAATGATTAGCGATTTCTAACGGTTTAATAGATTGCTTTATTGTTGAAGTATGGCTTTATTATAATGATTTTTAAAAACTTATATTGCACACAACTATACACTTGTTATTGTTAACTGTAAGTTCAAAAAAGCATAAAAAATGAGTAGCATAAAGATACACGCTTTACTTTTTTTGAGTCTGATGACTTTAGGTTGTCAAAAAAACAAACAACAAGAAACAATTGATATTGATACTGCCTTGTCTACCACCAAAGTTGACATATTTGCTGAGGGAATTGTTTCTACAAATCTTTACGAAAGAGATATTGCAATTGCTCAAAATGGAACTGAATTAATATATAGCATAGGCGATTATAAACAAAAGAAAAGGTGTTTAGTTCAAATACGGAAAAGAAACGGAAAATGGAGCAAACCAGAAATAGTAAATATTTCTGGAAAATACCAAGACATTGAACCATTCTACGCTGAAGAGGGAAAAAGGTTATTTTTTGCATCAAACAGACCCATTGAAAAAGGTTCAAAAAGAGAAGACTATAATATATGGTATAGTGATAGAAATGGCGATTTATGGGGAGAACCCAAAGCGCTAGGCAAGAATATAAACACTGTAAAAGATGAATTTTATCCCTCAATAAGTAAAAATGGGAATTTATATTTCACAGCATCGAAAGAAGACGGTATTGGAAGAGAAGACATTTTTGTGGCAAAAAAAGTTGATGGAAAATATCAAAACCCTTCAGTTTTAGATAGTACAATAAACACAATGCATTATGAATTTAATGCCTTTATTAGTCCTGATGAAAATGTACTCATATTCAGTTCATTTGGAAGAGAAGACGGCTATGGAGGGGGAGATTTGTATTTTAGTATCAGAGACAAAGAAGGAAAGTGGCAAAAAGCACAAAATATGGGTGAGCATATCAATTCACCTCAATTAGATTATTGCCCATTCATTGATACCCAAAGAAACAACCTATATTTTACAAGTGAACGAATAGAAAAAGATTCTGCAAGGATAAAAAGTATTGAGGAAATGAGCGCATTTTCCAATAAAGTTAAAAATGGAATGGGAAATATTTATAGGATTAGTTTAGACAAATTAAATCTGGAGTAAAATACTTCAGGTTTCAACAATTAGCCCCAAGAAACTCCAACCTAAAATCTTAAATACTAATGCGACTTAATCCTTTAATCCTGCTAAAAACCATGAAACACATAACCCTATTTTTATTTTTGATTCTTTTAAGTTGTAAAAACGAATCAAAATCAAAAACTGAATCAAAAATGCACACAGTAACCGAGACAAGTACGGCATCTGAAAATATGGGCGACGCCTCTGTGGTTGCCATGTGGAAAAACTACATTTTATCAAACCCTGCATTGAAAGGCGAGGAAATTCCAGATTCAGATTTTTTTCACAACAATAGAAAAGATGCCAATAGACTTGCTCAATTAACCCTTGACGGAAAAAAGAAAGCCACTTCCAGTTTGCTCAGTTTGTACAAACAATACGGTATGGATTTACCTAAAGTAGGTACAAAACAAATAGTAACAGATTTTGATGGCAAAGCAATAGCTATCATAGAAAATACAGCAGTAGACACCATTCCTTTCAATAAAATTTCTGAACAGTATGCCAAACTAGATATGGGAACGGATATTGAACCCCTAAAAAAATGGAAAAAAGCACACTGGGACTTCTTTGAACATTTCTTAAAAGAAAGTGGTGAGAAACCCACCGAAGAAATGCTCATGGTTTGCGTAAAGTTTGAAACAATATGGCCCAAGAAAAACTAATTATAAAAATGAAAGAAATTGACAAAATAGCCTTCATAGTCACTAAAAACGGGCAAACTTTAAGCACCCGATCAAAAGGGAAAACAAAATATTACATTCCTGGTGGTAAAAGAGAAACTGGCGAAACCGATGAACAAACCTTAATTAGAGAGGTTCGAGAAGAATTGAATGTAAAAATTATAGCCAATACCATACAGTATGTAGGTACTTTTAGCGCACAGGCTGATACTGCCAAAGAAGGGGTAATGGTAAAAATGACCTGCTACAGCGCACAATACGAAGGCGTTATGACGCCTACTAGTGAAATTGAAGAAATTAAATGGCTCAACTACAAGGATATGGACCTCATATCTGAGGTAGACAAAAAAATATTTGCCTTTTTAAAAGAAAAAAACAGCATCACATAAGCAGCGTCACATTCCTGAAAGGCGAACTTTTATAGTCGTTTTTTTATCATCAAATACATATACAGGAATACGCAATTCTATTCTTTTTAGGTTTTTTATTTGCCGATCTAAAGCCATGGGAGGCGGATCAAGGGCTATGACAGATACTGAAATATTTGGGTGCGATAAATTCTCTAAACGCAGTTGTTTACCATCCTGACTTAAAATGGCTCCATTTGGTGTAATGGCAACAGCAGCAGTAGTCATCAGTTGCCATGTTACCATTTGGGTAGAATCTGTTGCTACTAGCCTATCTTCAATGACCAGAGCGGTTGGACTATCTTTAACAAATTTGCGCTCTGCACTTTTAAGTTGCCCTTCAAAAGCAGCAGTCAGGTTTATGGTCGCTTCTGGCTGACTGCCCTTTTTAAAATCGGTAAAAAAAGTTTCTCCATCAACCTTGTGTAATTTATTATCGACCGTAATGGTACTATGTCCGTAATTATTTTTGGTTAAAAGTGTCCATCGCTGCGACTCCTGCCCCATTTCCCATAAATCAAAGCCTTCCTTTTCTAAATCGTGATACGGCTGATTCCCAGGGTCTATAACCCAGCGTACACCGTCCAATTCAAAAATAAACGATCCCACATCCATATTACCATGGTTAACCGATCCTTTTCCTGCCTTTCCGCCAAAATAATACTGATGTTCATCATTTTCATCACCTGTAAAAAATACAATGGGGTTTATACCATCTCCCTTCCATACCGAGGGGGCTTTGATATCAGCCTTTTCTTTAAACTGCGAAAGCCATACCAGCCCAGCACCAGCATTACGCCGTAGCTTACCCATTTGTTTGGGCGGCATTAAAAACCGCTCCTTCTCTAAATACGCTTTATTCCCTGTTTTGGTAGCAAACCATGCAAGGGTAATATCACCATTTTTATCGCGGGTATCACCGCAGTCGGCAAAATTATAGTACCCCCCAGATGGTGCATTACTCAGTAATTTAAAATTGGCACTTTCTTTAAAACCAGGAAAATCGGTAATGCCAAAATCCGTACCAAAGGCACTTTCAAACATGGCAACCGTAAATACAGTAAAGGCTGTACCATAGGTCCAATAGGTAGCTCCCTCTGGGTACACGCCATTGGGTCCGTAAGAAACCAATGCTTGCGGAATACTATCTAAGGCCCTTCCTATAGTTTTGGCAGCAAGCTTTGTATCTTTATCAGCCGTTACAATAGAAGCCGCCACCATGCCTCCATGGCATACCTGGTTCCAATTATTGTTATTTCCTACCCATTTGGTATTTCCCTTTTCATTATAACTTGGTTTAATGGCCTTTTCAATTAATGCTATTTTAGCCAAAGACACCGTAGATGCAGGTAAATCACCAACCGTCCAATCAATTCCTATTGCTACTGCCATGGCCATTTCGGCAACATCAAGATAATGCGACGGATTCCAATCTTTAAAATGGCAAACCGTTTTTATTTCTTCATCTATTCTTTTAAGAATAGCAGGGTCTTTTTCAATACGATAAACTATTCCTAAAATATTCATGCGATACAACATCTCTCGCGATACAGAAAGCAACCTTCTACCCTTTAATTTTCTTTTAAGCAAAGGGGCTTTTACAATGGCTTGGGCATTCAATTGAATGGCTTTATAAAAATTTTGCGTTAGTGGGTCTGTTTTTAACTTCTTTTTCAGCTGCCTTTCAATTGTAGAATTTAAAACAAGCTTCGGTCCTTTTTTAGCTAGTTTTTTTTGAATATATGCAGTACTTATGGGGTTTTGCAAAGTAGGTATTACTTCTTTAGGCTTCTCTTGAGCCACAACCATTTGTGCGACCATAAAAACACAAAAAAAGTTACATAAAAGATTTGTGGCATTTTTTTTATACGGCATAGAGTTGGTTTTAAATTGGTTTGTAAAACACATTAATTGGGTTCTTGAAGATAAATAAAATTTGGCTATTTACAGACTCAATTTATTGATTAGCAGAACTTCTTCTAAAAAAACAGCAGGTTTTTATCAATGTATTAGATGATAAGACCTCAAAAAAGGGAAACCCAAGTGTATTTAAACTAAAGATTGTTTAGGTATAGCTAAAATTTACAACCATACTTTTAAAAGCAGCAGAAATCCCGTAGATTAGTCATGCTAAAAAAATATAGGTGCTTGAGCGCTTATATTTAGTGTTGGATTACATTTAAAACGGACATCTAGAATTGAACAATATTAAGACAAAACTACAAGAGGTATATATTCCATTTTTAGTAGTTTCAATAGGAACTATTCTTTTTTACAACATTTTTCGTTGGACTTTAGATATTAAACTCGGGATTATACCTTTAAAGGAAAACTTGTTGAATTTTTGGATTCCCTTCGCTCTTCCGTGGATTCCAATACTCATTTGGCTACGAAGAAGAATTCGTATTTTAAATGTTAGAGGAAAAAGAGATAATGGATATTTTGGATATCAATTCGCTATGGCAATAGCAATGGCTGTACCAATAATTATAAGTCAAGACTACATTGAGAAAAGTTCTTTTGACTTGAACGAAATATCATCAATCTCAAAAATAAAAGAATTAAAAAACGAAAAATACTTCAAAATAACTTCATTTGACGTTGACCAAAATTCAAGCCTTCCATATGTAACTACAAGAACCTCTGGAAGAAATAATGATAATTTGAATTTTTACTTATATCTAGCTTGCCCTTTCGAAAATACTAGTTCAATTTGGTATGGAGTAGAGTATAAAAAAAATGTAAGCAATAGAATAAATGAAGAAAGGAAAAATTTAGCATATAGAACCTTTATAAATAAATCCGAAAAAGAATTTAAAACCTATAATTTTCAAGATGTAGCATATTTTGAACGACTTGGATATTCTGATGACAGAGATGGTTTTATAGAAGCCATAAAAGAAAAGAATGCCAATTTGAACGAAAGGGAACAAATAATACTCATTCCAAAAAAAAATGTTTTTAATGAAAGGCTTGGCAATTCTTTTCCTTGGATTTTTGGCTCTTTTGGAATTGGAGCTTTTATTCTATTAGTAATGGTGCTAGTTCCAAAAATTGACAAAATAGAATTAAACAATTTCAAAAAAAACAAACCATTAAAAGAAGATGATTTAAAAGATATATTAGATTTTTTAAACCCTATGGGCAAAAATAAAGCGACTGCAATATTATTACTCTTAAATATTATCGTTTTCCTAATTATGATTTTTGATGGACTAAACATTGTTTCGCCTACACCAAAAGAATTACTTGAAATTGGGGGAAATAGAAGGTTTGAAGTTATGAATGGAGAATATTGGAGATTGTTTTCTTCTATGTTTATTCACGGGGGACTTTTACACTTGTTTATGAATTTAATAGGTCTAGGGCTTGGAAGTAATTTGTTGGAAAATGTTCTTGGTTCAGCAAAATTGGTTATCGTCTATATTGTATGCGGAATTCTTGCAAGTTTAGCGAGTATTTATTGGCACGAAAACACAGTTAGTGTTGGAGCATCTGGAGCAATTTTTGGCCTTTACGGTTTGATTTTGGCTTTTACAGTTTTTAAAATTTACCCAAATTATATGAGAGCAATGACCTGGATGTTGTTGGGTCTTTATGCTGGAATAAGCCTACTATTTGGGTTTTTAGGCGGAATTGATAATGCAGCCCATTTTGGCGGACTAATAAGTGGATTTGTTATTGGAGGAATTTTGATTTTAGTAAATAAAGAAAAGCTGAAGAAAAACGCAAGTTAAGAACTTAGCCTTCATGTGCTTGGCAAGACCCAAGAAGCCGTTATTACTTAACTGCCTGTTTTGCTGATACTATGAGGATTGCATTAGGTCTGAAGTGTTTTTTATCCCAGTAATTACACTACAGATGGGTTGTGTCACTGAATATTTGATTTATGCGGTATTCAAGTAGTTATAAGTCATGCCATCTAAAACAACGAAAATTTATACCCTATAGCAACAAATTCTTTTAAAAGCAGCAGAAATCCCGTAGATTAGTAATGCTAAAAAAATATAGGTGCTTGAGCGCTTATATTTCAATGTTCTGTTCTAGCTAAGAAAAACTTCTTAAAAAAGGAAAACAACGATTACCAAAATCATAATTTAAAAACTTAAAAAAATTGTTATGGACAACACATTTGAAGGTATAATTGGCTTTGTTGTTGTATTGCTTATTATATTTTTATTGTGGTTTGTTCCTATTTGGTTTGGTCTAAAATGGGCAAAAATTAAAGGCGTTTCTAAACTATGGATGCTTTTTGGTTTTCACCCAATGACCGGATGGATTGCATACTTAATTTTAAAGTACGGCGTTGACCCCAGAAAATAATGTGATAAATGCAAGGAATTGATTAAAATTGAAGCACAAATTTGTCGCTATTGCGGAAATCAAATGAGCAAAGAAGATATAAATATTTCAATCACAGAATTTGAGGATAGAAAAAAATAACAACTCAGCATTCATCTGGCAAACATGACCCAACTTTGCATTTATAACGTTTTTACAAGCCTAACCCACATTTTTAAACACTTGTTTTGCTTTTGGAATTTCAAAATAGAAACAAGATCCTTTTTGAAGGGCACTTTCAACCCATATTGTTCCCTTGTTTTTTTGCACCATTTCTTTACATAAGTTTAGGCCCAAGCCAGTTCCCTTTTCATTATGGGTACCATATGTAGTGTGTGTTGAATTTTTTATAAAGATTTTTTCTTGGGCTTCAGTATCCATTCCTATTCCTGTATCCTTTACATAAAAACGCCATGCTGCTTCCATTTCTTCACCGCCTATGGTAATTACTCCATGATCATCGGTAAATTTAAGTGCGTTGCTCATCAGATTTCTAAAAACAATATCTATTTGGTTTCCATCTGCCCATATACATGCATCGCTAGGCACCTCATTAACCATTGCAATTGCTTTATTTCTAGCTACTTCTGACAATAAATTGATATTTTCTGTCACTAAATTTTTCGCCTCCACTACTTCTGGTGTAGTAGTATCCCCGTTCATTTGAGAGCGCCCCCATGACAAAAGATTATTAAGCATAAATGAAATACCACCAAGATCAGCCTCTAGTTTTGGTATGAAACTAATAAACTCATCTTCATCTATTTCTTTATCTTTAAAAAGGGTTAAGAGCCCTTTAAAAGCACCTATGGGACTTCGGAGGTCGTGGCCGATTATAGAAAAGAGCTTGTCTTTGGTTCTATTTGCCTCCTTTAAAAAAAGTTCGTTTTTTTCAAGCTTTTCTTTTTCTTGTCGCAATTGAGTATTGAATTTTTCTTGTGTTTTTGTATTTTTCCAAATCAAAAAAACAATACAAAAAATAATGCACAGCACCATTACTGCTATTATAATGTAACGGTTTTGTTTTGCTCGTGCTATTTCATTTTCTTGTATTATTTTTCGTTTTTGCTCATCATATTCAACCTTTGCTAACAATACATCGAGATTTTTACGATTATCCTCCTTCAAAAGACTATCACTTAAGCTTTGGTACATTTCGTGATATTTCAAAGCAGTATCAAAATCACCTTTTTCCCTATTAACTAGATATAAATTTTTTAAACCACTATGAACACCATCAATAAGGTGTATTTCTTTGGAAAGATGATACTCTTTATGTGCATATTCTTCAGCAACTACCAAATTTTTAAGATGTAGATTTATGTCGAACTTATACTTGTACATCGTGGTCAAGCTTTTACTATCTTGCATATCCTGATGCAAATTTTCAAGCTTTTTGAGAGAAATAATAGCCTCTTCAATTTTTTTCTGCTTAATAAAAACGCCCGTTTCTGTAGCGTAATTGGTTAAAAGCCAGTCATAACGCCCTTCTTTCTCAAAATACTTTGTACTTGTGGTCAAATGAACTAGAGCACTATCTAATTCCCCTTTTTTAAAATAGGTATCTGCAAGGTTACACAATGCTGCATAATAAATAAAACCCTTCTCTTTTTCTTCAATTTTTTTTGCTTCGTTAAAGAAATATAATGCTTGATCATAATCATTTAAATAAAAATTATACATTCCACCTATATAAGAAAAGGTGTCAGAAAGCGTATGAGGAGATTCATTTTCTTTACTAATTTCTAAACTATTCATAAAACAACCTAATGCTTCTGATAGCTTGTGATTATATAAGTATTCTATTCCCATGGAGTTGTAAATATTAACTTTCATGGTATAGTAGTTATTATATTTGATTATTTCTAAAGCCTTATTATAATTTTCTAAAGCCTTTTCCGAATTCCCCTTATCACTATAGTAATTTCCCAAAAGTTCATGACTGAGAGCCTTACCGCTTATAAAATTGGCATCTTTACTGAGTTTTAAGGCTTTGTTTGACAATAACAATACACTATCTAAATTATGAAAGCGCAAACTATTTGCTAAATCGATAAGATTGGTTATGTACACGGTATCTCTACTGGTACGGTTTTCATGTTGCTCTTTTAACTCTATTGCCGCTCTAAGTTCTTGCATAGATTGTTGTGCGCCAATAGTATTGAAGCAAAAAAATACCAATAGTATTAATAGCCACTTTTTAAGGGCTCTAGCGAAATCAAAAACAAGCTCGTTGTTACTAAGCGACATAGTAATTAATATATAATTAATTTGTAAGAAATTTCTTTCTTTTAAATATTATTATTAACGTAGTATTCTTATATAAATTGCTGCTATCAGCTCATATTATATAAAATAAATAGCGTATCTAATACCTTACAAATATGTATTAAAACGATACCAAGCCTGTCAAAAAAACATATAAACTAAAAATGCCCTTTGCAAAAAACAAAGGGCATTGTACACGTATAAGGGGCCTACTAACTATTCAATAGTAATAGGAAAAGTTGCTGTGAAATCTGTTTCACCACCAGCATCACTTAAACCTGTGTTTGGTTTTCTAGGCTCATGACGTAAAGTAAAAGTAAGTGTTCCAGAGCTTGCTGTTCCAGCTACTAAACTAAAAGCTGTGCCTAACGGGTTACCATTAGCATCATTATTGGTTGCCATAGCAGTGATTTCAAGCGCGCCACCAGTGGTGTAAAAAAATTGGTGCTCGTCTGCTTCTTCTTCAACTTCTACGGTAATATCCTCTGCCGGGTCTTCTGTTTCATTCAATAATATTATAGCGCCTGTATAATTGGTATTGGCAACTAAACTTCCTGAAACAGTAATAACAGGTTCGTTGGGGCCATCACCATCCAAATCGCGTGATTCTAACATCACATTGGAAACTCCTTCGGCAGTTAACGTCACTTTTAAGGTTGTAATTACCTCCTCTTCATTTACTGGGTCGGGAGTATCATCATCTTTTGAGCAAGCAATAAATAATAAACTGATTCCTAAAAGTGATAAAAATTTCATGTTTTTCATGTTGTTTTTGATTAAAAAAAATTAATAATTGAATTTGAGGTTTAGTAAAAAATTTCGCCCTAAATCATCTGCATAATAGCGCAAACGGTTTAGGTAATTTCGATATGTTGTGTTAAAAATATTTGTAACGCCAAAACCAACAACAAGCGTTGCTTGCGTACCTACCTTAATGTCTATACTCGAATCAAAATGAAGCAAATGATAGGCTGCTGGCGAGGTACTTAGGTCTATTGTTTTATTGGCTTGAATTTCTGGAATAAAGACTTCAAAATTAGTATTTGGATATTCATTTTGACGAAATACGTACGCGCTCTTTAAAGACAAGCGTAGATTGTTCATTTCAGAATTTTGATATACAACTGCGTTTTTGGTATTGGTAGCAGGTATACTTATCAACGGCTCATTTTTGGTACTATCATACCCCTTCACCAACGAAAACTGATGTTCTAATCGCAATTTTTTTGTAAAAGCGTACGAAGCGTCTATATCAACCCCTAGCAACTGCGCATTGGTTTGTCTGTACTCCCATACTTGAAAATTACCTCGAACCGTTTGTTGTATTTCAGTGGGTTCAATAACAATAAAATTTTGGATGCTGTTTATATAGGGGTTAACCGTAAAGCTAAACGCTTCATGTGCTCTTTGAAAACTAAGGGCTACCTTATGCCCTACTTCTGAATTGAAGGCTAAATCGCCCAATTCGATACGTGAAGCAGAATGATGCAAACCTTCACTAAAAAGCTCTGAAGGGTTGGGCGCTCGTGATGCTAATGAGTAATTAAAAAATAGTTTATAATCTTCACTCAAATCATACGTAGCCCCTACCGTTGCTGAAGGGTTAACAAAAGTCAATTGTGGATTTGTAAGTACCTGATTGCTTAATTCTTCTACTACAATTTCAGAAAAAAGCGTATCATAATTACGAGATTCCCAAAAAGAAGTACGATAAAATTTAAAAGCATCCATATAGGTATAATCCAAACGACCGCCAACCTCTAACAGTAAGTTATCATTAAATTGATAATCTACAATGCCATACACACCGAGGTCATATTTTGTATAATCTGGTATTAGTCGTCGTACGCCAGTATCGGGGTTTGCAAAGTTCTTTTGGTAGCGTCCCATAATGCCCGTTTTAAATCGTGCTTTTTCTGATAAATCACTATCCAAATCAAGCATTAGGGTATGGGTATTTAAGGCTAAATCTAACGAAGCTTTATTGCTGTCATCACCACGCCGTATATCATACTCTAATCTACGGTTTCGTTGAAAATCATACTGCAGACTCACTTTTCCAAAATTGTCAAACCGTTTAAAGCCTTTAAACCTGGCCAAATGATGGGTAACATCTTGTCTTGGTGCTACAATCGCATAGGTAAAATCATTTATTATCAAAGGTTGGTCACTTTCTATAGCCCGTATTTGGTCTTGAGCGCCTCCCAAATGAGAAGCTCTTAAAATGCCTATTTCATTTTTAAATAATGAGTAATATCCTTCAATACCATAATTAAAACGATTACGACCCACGCGTAAAGCTGCATTGCGTTCAAAAATTGCTGTATTGCTTAGCACATAATCAGGAGCTTCAAAATCGCCAAAACGCTTTAAGGTTCCTTGTATGTTTGCATACCAACCATTTTGATAACTTTTTGTTAGCTGTGAGGTTAAAGAAGCGCCGCGGCCATTTGATGCCCCATTCAATATGGTTTTTCCGTACAGGGTATCTTTAACAGGTATTTTAGCAGCCTCGGCTACTATAACCCCACCAACAGCATCACCCCCGTACTGCAGTGCCCCTGCTCCTTTTATAACACTAAGATTGGCAGCCGAATTAACATCAACATTAGGCGCATGCTCTGACCCCCATTCTTGGTCTTCCATACGCACCCCATTATTGATAATAACCACGCGGCTACTATGCAAGCCATTAATTAAGGGTTTTACCACCGTATTTCCTGTGTTTAATGATGATACACCACTTAAACTATTTAAGGCATCACCAAGTGACCCACTGCTAAAACGCTCTAAAACTTCTTTTGAAATTGTACTTTCTGCTAGGGTTTTGGTTTTTGCAGTAAACGCCTTTCCTGCAACCGTTACTTGATTGAGCTCTTCTAGGTGATGTTCTAGTCTAAAAATCTTCTGCGTATCACCAGACACCTCTACTTTATACCCCTGTGTCAAACAAAATGGATGATATACCTGTATTGCATAGGTTTGATTGCATAAGCCCGTAATGACATATTTGCCATCTAAATCTGTCTCTACAGCTTGCTCAATACCAGCAACAATAAGTGTAGCTCCCGCAAGCAATGAACCATCATGGAGGTCTATTACGGTGCCAGAAAGGGTATTATTACAATCTTGTGAAATAGCTAAAATACTACTCAATAGCAGTATCACTAATGCATATGCGCGCATACCAATTTTTTAATTATAAAAAGATTCTGTTTATCTAACTAGTGTTGGGAAGGAAACATCCTAATAACAAATTTGTTTCTTTTTGCGCCTTGCCTATTGCTTTTATCGCCTAATAACAAGGCATATATTTTAAAAAACGAAATAGAAAATCCATCAAAAATAATTCAAATTGCCTCAATTCGTCTGTTTCTGCAGCAACACTAACTAAAATTATGTGGAGGTGCTCGTAATTGAGTGTTTGTATTTTTATAAGAATTAAAAAGCAATGAAGAAAAACGCTTTTCAATAGTTGATGGAATAATAGCTGATTTAAAGTTAGGATATTGCACAACATCATAATTAAATGACGTTAACTGAAAATGGCATATATCACATTTTACAATAGCATTATGTACATGGGTAGTTTTGTCTTTACAAACCACATGCTCATGCTCTTGATTAAAAATATGAGAAAACTGAACAACAGCAGGCAGCATTAATGCGATAATAAGCACTAATGCAGTAACAATACCATAAAATTGTTTTTTATTCTCCATTATTATTCCAATACGGTGCAAAAGTATAAAATATAAGTATAGGAAAATATTATTTTAAGACCTTATAGCACAACACCTTATTTATGAACAATTTGCGTAGCACTTAGCTAAACACATTTCAACCCACTTTATGCTATTATAGTATGGTTTTAAAATGGTAGTTAGCTTTGACTTAAGTAGGTCACTACAGCATTAAAACCACAACAAATACAACTGTGGCTTTTGTTATTCGCTATTCTTTCTTACTCGCGTAGCTTACTGTTGAGGGTATAAAGTTGCAAACTTCGCACAGCCCCATACACAATACTCTTCCGAGAACATTTGGCGGTGGCTAGGATAAATACCATGCTTTATTGGTAGTACTCCAACGCGAATATGGGAAGTGTTTACCTAATTTTTTTATTAACTGTTGATTAAATGGTAACGTAACCCAGATAACTTTTTTATCTCGATGTGTTGCTACGGAAAATGAATATTTAGAAAAATTTATTGTGTATTTTATATATATTTTAAAGCAAAAAATCACTTTAATATATACAAAATAAACATATGTAAAAAGCCTGATATTACCTTAATAATAAGACTTATAACATGCTTACTATTATGGATTTTATTTATTATTAATTATACATATATTTGTGTTGTGTGTAATGCCGAAAAAACAATATGAGTGTAGCGACAAACTTTCAAACATTTAACGACAGCCTTACGATAAGCTCATCTACTCGCTCAACTTATTCTACAAGATATTTAGCAATTTGTAGAAGATTGAATCTGGACTTTTGGGGATATGATTTAACTTCAGGTGGCAGATATATTGGTTCATACGGAAGAAATACGGCAAACAGTTGGGTAAGTGATATAGATATGTTATTCGAATTACCTTGGTCAACCTATACGACATACAATAATTATATTACCAATGGTCAATCGGCACTCTTACAAGCAGTAAAAAATTCAATTGCAACAACGTATTCCAGCACAAATTTAAAAGGTGATGGACAAATTGTTTCTGTTAGTTTTAGCGACAATACAAAATTTGAAGTTCTACCTGTTTTTAAAAATACAGATGGTTCTTACACTTACGCTGATTCCAATGGCGGTGGAAGTTGGGAAAAAACTAATCCTGTTCCAGAAATAGAATATATTGCAGGTGGAGACATTTTGTGTAATTCAAACCTTCGTAGACTTTGTCGAATGGCGCGCTCTTGGAAGCATTTTAATAATGTCCCTATTAAAGGACTACTTATTGACACATTAGCTTATAGGTTTTTGACAAACTGGAGTAACAGAGATAAATCTTATCTTTATTACGATTGGATGAGTAGAGATTTTTTTCAATACTTAAAAAACCAAGATAAAGACCAAACAATTTGGTATGCAATTGGAAGTCTTCAAAACATTTACAACAGTGAAAATTTTAGATATAAAGCTACAATAGCTTACAATAAATCATTAGAAGCAATTCAGTATCAATCTGACAATATGGAATGGTCTTCTAAACAAAAATGGAGAGAAATTTATGGATACAGATTCCCAGATTAAAATATTAGAAGCGCAAATTAGAGAGTGTTTTGGTAGAGTTGTTTGGACTCATAAAACACAAGAAAAATGTACTGATATAATTTCAAAGAGACATAGTAATGTGAAATATACTCAAATAGGTTTATCTGCATTAACTACAACAGGAGTTCTCATTACAGTCTTCGGAGAAAATAATGCGATTGGAATAACAACAGCAATTCTTTCAGCAATTCTCTTTGCAATAAACACTTATGTAAAAGGTCACGATTTGGGAGAAATTGCACAAAAACATTCTGATTCAGCGTCTGATTTATGGAACGTTCGGGAAGAATATTTTTCACTACTAACTGACATAAAAGCTGGAATAATAGACCTAGAAGAACTAACAGAAAAACGAGATTCATTACAAAATAAATTGAGTAGTATTTATAAAGGTTGTCCAAGAACAATAAATAAGGCATATAAAAAAGCAACAAAAGCATTAAAGCTTAATGAAGAGCTGACTTTATCTGACCAAGAAATAAATATGTTCTTACCAGATGAACTAAAAAAGAATATTAACGCATAAAGCACTACACACAATAACTAAGCCTTCGTGTGGTCGGTACGACCCAACATGATGGCGCTGTTGACTGAACCGGCTGCTTTGCCGATACTATGGGGATTGCGTTGGGTTTGCCATTTATAGGACGATTCAACTAAACGCTACAAAACCAGCATAAGAAAAGGGTGTAAATGGCTGGCTTGTAACTATAAGGAAACAATTTCCATATTTGTTTTACCATTGGCAATTCTCTCAAATCAATGTTATCGCTTAGATTTGTACAACAAGAGCCATATGATGGGAGACTATCACGTACGGTTCTGTGAGAGACTTGGGATGAAATTCCCCTTGTTTACTCGATTACGACAACGTTGTGTGTCATTAGGAAAAATGCAACGTTTGAAAATTTAATCAGTCTCTATAGAAAATAAAAACTTTATGAAAACAATTCTTTCATTAATAATATCTTTAGTTCTTGCTTCTCACAGTTTTGGACAAAGTAATTTTATACAAATAGAAACAAACAAAACACTAGGTTTATTTAGTTTTTTGGAGACAAGTTCTCGCCAGTTGGGAACATCTAGTTCATTCAGAGAATATATCATTGAATCCTACAAACAAGACAAAGTATTTAATAAAATAATAGATTCTTATTCTAATCTTAACTTAGATTATTCATTTAAACGACAAGATTTTCCTGAAAAAAGAGCATCCTACACAACAACAAAAGATTTATTATGGATTGCCGCTTCTAATTCTAGGGATATTGATGATTTTAGCCAACGAATAATCGGACTTTTACCACATCAAACACATATTCAGTTAATCGAACTACTTAAAAAAGTGGAAAGCTATTACGATGATTTAATTTGGAATAAAGAGCAAGAAAACATTCTTAGAATTCAAAATCAATTGGATAATTATAAAGTACAAATAAGCGACTTATATTTCAGAATAAGTAAATTTTATAACACTTCGTGGAATACGAGTATTCCTTTTAAGATAATGCTCTATCCTATTCCATTAAAAAACGGCAACACAACAGCTATCCCAAAAGGGAATGCACTAATATGTGGTTTTCTATCTCATAATGAAAACGATTATAAAGCACGACTTGGAATTGTCGTTCACGAGATGTGCCATATTCTATACAAAGAACAAAATCCTGATTTTCAACATCAATTAGACCAATGGTTCACAAATTCAAACTCTCCATACGCTTCTCTTGCCTACTCGTTCATTAATGAAGGTTTAGCTACAGTATTAGGAAATGGATGGGCGTATAAGCAAATTCAAAAAAGTTTAGATTCAAAAGAATGGTACAACAATAAACATATTGATGGTTTTGCACATTCCCTATTTCCACTTGTTGAACAATATTTAAATGACAAAAAAAGCATAGACCAAGATTTTATAAATGAATCGATAGAGTTATTTAAGCAAACATTCCCAAAAGCTACAAAAGAAACAGATATTTTAATGAATAGTCTACAACTATTTGCCAACACAGAAGAAGAAATTGAAATAAACGAAATAGCAAATAACATTCATAATTATTTCAATATTCGGTCAATGTCATTTTCAACACCAATCCTTTCAATAAAATCTAAAGAAACATTTGATAAAAAGGAGATAACTAAGTTGATTATCATTGATTCGGACAACACAAATACAATCATTGGATTACAAGAATCTTTCCCTAACCTAAAAATTAAAACCCCATTAAATACTATTGATATTTTAAAAGACGAAAAATCTAAAAGTACTATAATCATAATAAACATAGACGGCGTAGCCAAATTGAATGATGCCTACAAAGTATTATCTAATATTGTTTACCTAGAAAATGGAATGAATTACAAAATAAAATAATGCAACACAATAACTAAGCCTTCGCGTGGTCGGTACGCCCCAACATGATGGCGCTGTTGACTGAACCGGCTGCTTTGCCGATACTATGGGGATTGCTTTGGGTTTGCCATTTATAGGGCGATTCAACTAAAAGCTATAAACGCTACAAAACCAGAATAAGAAAAGGATATAAATGGCTTGCAACTATAAGGAAACAATTTCCATATTTGTTTTAGCATTGGCAATTTTATCAAATCAATGTTATCGCTTAGATTTGTACAACAAGAGCCGTATGATGGGAGACTATCACGTACGGTTCTGTGAGAGACTTGGGATGAAATTCCCCTTGCCTACTCGATCACAAGACCGTTGTAGCACATTTTGAGAAACAATGAAACCTGAATTAAAATATATAGAATTAAAAAGTGGATTTGGAGACAATGGACCAGCTTGGATTGGAATTGCGGAGTTTTCAAAATCAGGTCGAACAGTCTATTTTAATGGAAAAGCTTTAAAAAACTCAAATGCACGTGGAATTTCTGGGAATTACTATGATGTTGAAAACGGAGACGAATACTGGATTTCTGGAATAAAGAAAAACGGAACTGACCGACATTGGGCTGGTGAAGGAAAAATAATGATTGACAGAAAAGTTGTTGACCTTTATTTAAGTTTGGTTGACTTTAATTTGTTAGATAAAAATCGATTTGAATTAGTTGACGTTGTGCCAACTGACAAACAAAAGTTTGCGGAATTGGAAAATGAAAAGTTAAATTAAGATGAAAAGAATGAATGCCTATATAATCTTCGGAGTTTTAGCATTAGTCGGAATAATTGCCTTGGTTAGTTGGAATTCAAGACAGAATTCAAAAAAAGCAGAAATCTCTGAAAACAGGACTGAAACACGAAATATTGAAATCCGACAAGAAGAGCGAAATTTAAAACTCGTTGTCACTTACAACTATGGAGAAGAAACAAAAATCATAACTGAAAAAGCAACAGCGGAAATAATAAAAAGTACAATGGAATCAATCAATTGGAATGAATTTCACATTGTGCAACTGGAAGACAAAAATGCGGATAGATATAAAGGTTTGGACGTTGGAGGTAGTTTAGGAGATGATGGATTAGCTTCTGGACTTGTGACAGATGACGATCATATATTATTGGTAAAGCCTTTAGAAACGGTTGATCAAATGACTGAAATACTTCTTGACTTTTTGGAAGGAGAAGATATTTGGAGGAATAAATATGAATATAAATAACGTGCTACAGTCGAGTAGACGGCTCCGCCGTAATTAAATAGCGGAGTGCGCCTCTCAAATCGAAGATTCATCAACTCCTTAATTTTAAATAAACAAAACGTTGATACACCACCCAGCGTACGGGTCTCGTACTGGGCGGTTCGTCAAATCAGAACTTTTACTATTCTTGTCTCTTTAAGTGAAGGCTATGGCGTTGACCATTCCTTTACGAATCAAGACGTGATTTGACGTTTGGTCCTTCCCTAGACTGTGAGACCATCTATGCTTCGTACATAGCTCGTTTCCCCTAAGTACTATGACCGCTGCTGACTTCTTGGCTCATATCCTTAATGCCCGTGCGCCAGCTGGCTCGTTCGCTAAAAATGTCTACTAGACATTTTCTTTACGCTCCGCCCTCCAGGTAAGAGCATCTTCTTTCTCTCAATAACTGCCGCATCTACATACTAGCACTTTTAATACTGTTTTGGGCGTTACAATGCTGTGTTTGCTTACCCATGCTATTATGCCTCCATATGCGATTCCTGTCCGTCAGTACCGAGTTTTGTAGTCGGTATTTGCTCATTATGCAATCGCAAATAATCTTCAGTCCTAACCTCACGGTTAGCAACCTTGCAGCTTACTAATGGTTCAAGGTGTCAACCCTGCCCATAAGGGACTTGCACCCTCTAGATTAATAAACTACTTTTAGGTAGTTTAAAAGATGCCCATGCTGGGCACACACACCGTGTATAATTAATTGCTTGCTCCTAGCCTACTTACAAAAATCCTATCGGATTTTCTATTCAGTTTTTATTCGCTAAATTAGGTGCTTAAACAAGTCACCAATCATACACAAAACTGTTGTGTTGCATTACCGACGAACTCAAAAATTGAAAATAAAAATGACATTTTACTTGTGAAATTCTCTAAGAAATGAACGAAAAAGAATATAGAATAAAAGGTTGGCAAAGAATTTTATTGCTAATTCTACCTTACCTTTTTATAGTTGGAATATTTCAACTTATTGGAGGTCTAATTTCTGGTGTAGAAATGACAGATTTTGAAGCTAAACAGACTTCTATACAACAGTTAATTGTAAGTATTTTTGATTTAGTTGGAACTTTTTTGGTCTTATGGATTTTTATGAAATTTGTAGATAAAGAAAATTTTATTGAACTTGGATTTCAGACTCAAAATAGATTAAAAGAATTTAGTATTGGAATTTTAATTGGTCTAATAATTATGCTAACGGGATATAGTCTATTAATTCACTTTGAAGAAATATTTTTTATAAAAGTAAATTTTGACTTTAAAGAATTAATAATATCAATAATCCTTTTTACAATTGTCGCTATCGTTGAAGAAACTCTTTTTCGTGGTTATATTTTAAAAAATCTAATGTGTTCATTTAACAAATATATAGCTCTAGTTATTTCATCAATTCTATTTTCTTTAATGCACGGATTTAATCCGAATGTTGATTTATTCTCTTTATTTGATTTATTTTTAGCGGGAATTGTTCTAGGATTATCTTATATCTATACCAAAAATTTATGGTTTCCGATTGCAATGCATTTGAGTTGGAATTTGTTTCAAACACTTCTTGGATTTAATGTTAGTGGCCAAGACAGTTATTCAATTATTGAATTTAAAACAAATGAAAGTAATTTAATCAATGGTGGAGCTTTTGGATTTGAGGGCTCATATTTATCAATAATTGCAGAAATTATAACTATCATTGGAATAGGAATATATTACAATAGAAAAAAAAATAACCACAACACCGTGTATAATTAGTGGCTGGTTATCACCTGCTTACGAAAGTCCTCGCGGACTTTCTATCTGTGATTTATTTGCTAATTTTAGTGCTTAAAACACGCAACTAATCTTATATAACAACGTTATCTTTAATTTTATGAGAAACTTTCTTTTAGTAACAATTGGACTATTAGCACTTAGTTGCCAATCACAGAACAAAGTGAAAAAAGAACAGGTAAATGTACTTTTCATTGGTAATAGTTTGACCTATTACCACGATATGCCAAAGACTGTTCAAGCGATGTTGAATGAAACCGACCCAAACATTAAAATAGAGCAAAGCACATTTCCTGGTATGTCCCTAACTCGACATTTAGAGAACATAATCATATCAAGAACCGACGACGACAATATTAGTACAAGAAAAAAAACTGAAGGAGAAAAAACAGAAACTGAAATTAAGATTGCTGAGAAAAAATGGGACGTGGTAATTCTGCAAGAAGGAACTGTAAATCTACTTATTCCTGAAATGAGAGATTTAACAGTCAACAAAGCAATTGGAAAAATTAAGACACTTGTAAACAACCCTAAATGCCGATTTATTCTTTTTACTACTTGGCCATCTGAAAGACCATATCCAAAGGAATATTGTCGCGATGGCGGGCGAATTGACGAATCATTAGATGATATGCAAGATTATTGCTCTCCGAAAATCGAAAACTATGAGCAGGAATTTGAACTGATAAATAATGGACATAGATTGGTTGCTAAAAAAAACGGAATGGAGAAAACGGACAATGGAAATCTTTACCGCATGGTTAAAGAAGATAAACCTGATTTAAAACTTTTGGAAGACCCAATTCATCCGAATGAAAATGGAGCATTTTTAAATGCGTGCGAGTTTTACGAAATTCTATCGGGTAAAAAAGCTTCGAAGTTGAACGTAAATGGACAAATTGAACCGAAAATTGCAGACTATTTGAAAAACATTGCGGGAAAAAACTAAAGATAATAACTAAGCCTTCGTGTGGTCGGTACGACCCAACATGATAGCGGTGTGTGTGCCCAGCATGTGCACACACAAGAGCTATAATTAATAAGGGTTTTGTTATTTAATCCAAAGTTTAGTGCTTTTAAAAAAGTCCGCCAAATCTTTTGATTTGGCTTTTAAAATAAAATAAAAAGTTTTGGCTAAGTGCTTAATCGGAAATTAATCGCTTATTTATTTACATACTAATCATAGCCGAAGCCGTTGTGCTTAATGCAAAAAAAATCTTGCGCCAGACAAATTGCATAAATATTACATCTATTCAATAAATGGACGTTAATAAAAAAACCAAAAAATGACTAAATCAAAATTCTGGAATCAACTCGCAATATTCATAATTGCTCTTTTAGCAATATTAAGTGTTAGAGAATACTTTTCGCACCAACTTATCGAAAAAGGAATTGACTCTTACCAAACTCATACATTTTTGAACATTGGAGCAAATTTACTTTTAATATTAGTTTCTTATTATCTAATCAAGCGAAATGGACTTACCAAAATTGCTGGAATAAAAAGAACTCAACTTAAGAAGTGGTATCTACTAATATTTCCGCTCGTTTATTTAGTACTGGTAAATGCCATATTTATGGACGACCCAAATATGGACTTACTTCTGCCCAACATTGGCTTACTGGCAATTTATACAATATCAATTGGACTTTCAGAAGAATTAAGTATTCGTGGCTTTTTACAATCACACTTGATAAATGAATTCGGAAAAACAAAAAAAAATATAGTTTTATCAATTTTTATTTCATCATTATTTTTTGGTTTAATCCATTTAATAAATTTTGACAAAGGAATATATGGGGAATTATCCCAAGTCTGTTTTGCTACTTTTATTAGCGTTATGTTTGGAACTTTACTCGTTGTTACAAAAAGACTATATCCATTAATTATAATTCACGCATTAATCGATTTTGTAGCAAAGCTAGACTCTACAGGAGTTCCTATTAAACAAAAAATAACGGAATCAACATCAATCGAAAATGCTGTTTTTACCACATTGGTTATCTTGCCTTGTTTGATATATGGACTATTTCTAATGAAAAAATATAAATTGACTGAGCAGGTGCTTAAAACACGCAACGAAATCATTCACAAAACCGTTAGCAAAAATTAAAATGAACATACCGATTATATTAATATTATTCCGATTATTATTAGCACCAATCATTTTATCATTGGCTTATTTTATAGGAGAAAGTGCTAAAACAATAATCGTTGTATTAATGTATTTAGGATTGATTTCCGATATTTTGGATGGAATAATTGCACGAAAACAAAATATATCTTCAGCAAAATTAAGGAGAATGGATAGTCAAACTGATATGATATTTTGGTTATCTATTGGCTTTACAACTTGGATACTATATCCAAAATTGATTTCTGATAATTCAATCGTAATTTGGACAATTCTAGGAATGGAAATTGCTTGTTACGTAATTAGCCTAATAAAATTTAAAAAAGAAACTTGTACACACGCATTTCTTTCTAAACTTTGGGGAATTACTTTACTAATCGCTTTCACCTCATTAATTGGATTTAATCACGCTGGAATTCCATTCACAATGGCTATAATTATGGGACTGATTTCTCATATTGACAGAATTTTAATAACTCTAATTTTGCCAAAATGGACTCACGACATTCCAAGTGCATATCATGCCTATTTAATAAGAAAAGGAATTGATTTCAAACGGAATGAATATTTAAACGGATAAATAACTTTTGCTAATAACGAGTCCTATAATTAATGGCTAGTTCTAGCCAATTTACGAAAGTACTCGTGGACTTTCTATCTGTGATTTATTTGCTAACTTTAGTGCTTAAACACACAACGAAATCATACACTAGACGGTTGTACTACATTAAGACAAACACTATTGAAAGCAATTTACAAACTGACTCTACTAAAAGAATCATTTCGATTTCGAAAACCAATTTCAAAACTGAAAGATAAAATTGAGTTGGAATCTGACCGTAGCTTCTATTTTGACTGGACTTCAGAAAGTGAATTTAAAATTGAAGCAAAGTTTTCTGTGCATCCAATTACAATGAACTATCCAGGTTTTTTTGGAGGTATAATTGGTTATGGTAAACTGAAAGAGGTTGGAAATGGCGAAACTCAAGTTGATTTGATTAGCAAATTTAGAAAAGAGATATTTATCGCAGTTCTATTACCTCTTGTTTTTGTTATTATCAATCTTTCCTTAACTAAAAGTGAAAGACTGTCTACTGAATGGATTATAGGTATATTTTTGATTTCATTCTCCTGTTTATTGATTTATAGATTCCAAGAAAAAATCTTATTTCGAAGTCTGAGAAAATATTTAGATGAAAACAAAACGTAGTAGTTTAGTTCAACATTGGCTATAATTAATACGGGTTTCGGTGCTTAACCCAAAGTTTAGAGCTTTTAACCAAGTCCGCCAAATCTTTTTGATTTGGCTTTATAAAGAAAAAGATAAAACGAAAAAATAACAATTAAAACAATCACTTCAAAAACTAAAAATTATGCAACAAAAAACAGCCGTATGGGGTCCGTTAGCGACTGGTGTTTTCTTTTTCTTAATTTATGCTGCTCTGGGTTTGAGTCAAACATTCGCAATGTTCTTTTCCGCCGGCGAAGATATGATGGCAGAGGACATGAGTGAAGAAATGGGATTTGAGCACTTAATGAACAGCGGCAGCGTGACCGCTTGGTCTCTCGGAATCGGTTCTATAGTTTGTATTTTGCTTGTCTTAGTCGTAATCAAATTAAAATCGGGGAGTGTCATCAAGGAATACCTTGCTCTGCATGCGATTTCATTGAAAGACACATTGAAATGGTTGGGGTTCGGCTTGTTATTTATGATCTTTGTCCAATTGGCATTTAGTGTTATTCCGAGTTATTTCGGATACACGGCAGACATGGGAGGAGACGCCGGCGCTGAATACTCTTCGACAGATAGTTTGATATTTTTCTACTTGGCAGTGGTTGTTTTGACTCCTCTTTTTGAAGAGGTTTTGTTTCGAGGTTTTTTGTTTAAAGGTTTGTTACCGACCTTTTTGGGAGAAAACGGGACTATCATCGTCACTGCTCTGGTTTTTGCGATGATTCACATGCAATATGATGCATTGTTGATGATGAATGTATTTTCGGTAGGACTGTTTTTCGGATATGCACGGGCTAAATCGGGTTCATTATTTGCTCCTTTAGCGGTGCATGTGATGTTTAATCTGTTAGCGACGGTTCAGTCTGCCTTTATGTAATTGATAACAGCTACAAAACAACATGGATAACATTAAAGAAGAAAAGGATAAAACAACATTCAATGACATAAAAACAGTTCTTATTTGTGCTGCGCTCATCGGACTGTTCTTTGTAGATGGAGCAGGTTACTTACTCATAGGTACATTATTGGTGATTGTCGGATGCCTGTTTACCAAAAAAGGAAGAGCATTTTTAGCGTCACTTGGTTCGTTGGATTTTAGCAATTGGAAAGAAGCGCTGGCGGTCATTTTCGGTGCATACTTTTTGCTGATTATGGTCAATTTATTTTCGTTTGACTTCTCTCCCGGTTCGGAGGTTGCGGATATCTTCACACCCGATGAAGAGCCTACAGATACAGAAGGTGCCGGCGGCATCATTCTCTTTTCATTAGGCGCATTGATTGGAACGGCAATTTTGGAAGAAGTCGTCTTTCGCGGCTATTTACTGACTCGATTGATTAGAGTATTTGGGGATGGCAAAATTGCCATGTTCTCTATCGTTATGATTACTTCACTTGTTTTTGGTGCAGGTCATTACTATCAAACGGGGCTCGACTCTTTTGTTCAAACAACCATTTTTTCAATTTTAGTTTCCTTTATTTTTATAAGATTCAATTTCAATTTAGGATATGCCATTGCGATTCATGTGTTGAATAATGCTGTTTTTGCGTTGGTATTGTTTGCATTGGCTTAAAGTCCGGCCACCTTGAAAGAACAAATATGATACAAGAAAGAAAAGTTAATATTCCCGAAAATGAATGGGCAAGTTTAGTATCCGCCGCCGCTGATACCTTCCTAAAAGTAGCCGAATCGCTTGTCCCTTTACAAAGCATAGCGGGCAGGCAGTTCTGTAGGCTTCCCTAAAAATGATTTTAACAAATGTAGCTTATGGAAAAATTGCAGAAAATCAGTTCTTTGAATTGCTAGGCGATATCGAAAAGTATAGAATTGAAAAAGGACATATCCCAAAAAAACTATCTGATTTACCAATAAAACATACTAATGTTTACGGAATAATTCCTCACGAATTTATTTATGAGGGATACAAACCTTTTGTGTGGAATGGAATCGGATTTGACGAAAGCGAAATTGATAGCGAAACGGAAAAAATAGTTGGATATAAAACACCTATGGGATATACTAAATACCGAATAGCTGACGATGAAAATGTTTTAGAAATAATAAAAAAAGCAGATGAATTTAAAAAAACACTACTAATGAATAAAAATTTTGACTAATTATGGGAATGGCTACACGAATTTATGGCTGTATAACGGAACTAGATTACGGACTTCCTAATTCTGAAATACAGAACCGAATTAATGCTCATAATAAAGATATAATTGAAAAATTACCTTCTAAATCTGAATGGCCACCTTTAGTAAGAAAAATGTTTTCAATAACTGATAATTCTGATTTCCCAAATGAGAGTCCGAATTTTGCTTACGGAGGAAGAATAATACATTTCGGGGCAAACTTAAAATCTGTAGAATATGAATGGAACGAATGGAAAGAGAAGTTTGAAAACCTTTTGTCGGAACTTATCTGGTCTCACGCAGAAGTCCATTTTGTGACAGAATACACAGGTGTTCAGACATTTGAATGGAGAATAAAATTTGGCGAAGTGGATAGAGAAAAAGACATTGAGATTGTAAAACCGTTTAACAGAAAACTCTGGGAATACAAAGGAGATAAAAGTTGGGATAAATAAAAACGTGTGGTAATAACTAAGCCTTCGTGTGGTCGGTACGACCCAACATGATGGCGCTGTTGACTGAACCGACTGCTTTGCCGATACTATGAAGATTGCTTTGTTTTTGTATTTTATTGCATAAAACAGCGCAAAAAAGTGTCCGTCAGTACCGAATTTTGTAGTCGGTATTTGCTCATTATGCAATCGCAAATAATCTTCAGTCCTAACCTCACGGTTAGCAAGCTTGCAGCTTACTAATGGTTCAAGGTGTCAACCCTGCCCATAAGGGACTTGCACCCTTTAGATTAATAAACTACTTTTAGATAGTTTAAAAAGATGCCATGCTGGGCACACACAACGTATAAAATTAATTGCTTGGTTTTGCATATTTACGAAAGTCCTCGCGGACTTTCTATCTGTGATTTATTTGCTAACTTTATTGCTTAACCACGCAACGAAATCATACACAAACACGTTGGCAACAATCCCTCATAGACCTCAAAAACTTCAGTACGTTGGCTAACGTAAAATTGAGTAACTTGTGGTAAGAAATTTGAATAAAAAATGAGAAATTTGACTATTTTTAAAATACTGATTTTAAGTAACTTAATTGCACGTTAGTCAGAATCCCCCATAGATCTCAGAAACTTTAGTACGTAGGCTAACGTAAAATTGAGTAACTTGTGGTAAGAAATTTGAATAAAAAATGAGAAATTTAACTATTTTTAAAATGCTAATTTTTAGCAACTTAATTATACATTAGTCAGAATTAAAAAAACAAGAAAAATGGGAATATTTGATTTTTTCAAAAAAGACAAAAAGAGAGAAAATTCTGAAAAAAGTACTCATAAATCAAATCAACCAGAAGATTTAGACGATTACACAAAAGATATGATTAAATCTGCTGATTTTTTTATATCAAAAAATTCAGATAGATTTTCAGGATTAGACTATTCAGTTAAGAGTTTAGAAGTTGTAGAAAACGCTTTAGATGAAGCTTCTGATTTTTATGATGAAATGAATGATAAACAAAAAGAAAATCTTATTAAAACTGTTGGTTCTTATGTTTTTGAAGTTGGTAGAAAAAATTTTGGAGGAAAATATTTTTGGTATGATAAGTTGAATCAACCAATTCTTGTAACCGGACAACCGAATTTTGAAGTTTCTATTTTGGCTTTTGACAAAGTTAAAGGCAGGTTAGAAAACGGAATTGAAGATAATATTCCATTTTATTTTGCTGGTTATGTAGAACGTGTAAAAAATAAAGAATCTGGAATGATTGTGTAAAAATAACTCGCTACAATAACTAAGCCTTCGTGTGGTCGGTACGACCCAACATGATGGCGCTGTTGACTGAACCGGCTGCTTTGCCGATACTATGGAGATTGCTTTGGGTTTATGGTGTTTTATTACAGAGAGTGCTAGTGTAGCAGCTTCTTTTCGGGCTAAATAACCCCTACTAGCTTAGGGTTTCTTCTTATTTTGGGTCGCCATTGTGGCAACTTGTTTCGTTAAGCAGCTCTTTTTTGTCCTTTTTTTAATTTTTGAACATACACATTTGCTGCAACACGAAAACCACAACAAATACTGCTACGGCTTTTGTTATTCGCTATTCTTTCTTACTCGCGTAGTTTACTGTTGAGGGTACGAAGTTGCAAACTTCGCACAGCCCCATTAAAACCACTTGCTGTTGAAATTTTAGCCCTATTTAGTGCTGTGTTAAACGTTTTAAAAGACTTTCTTTTTCTTAATAAGAATAACTACCAATTAACAAAAACACATCAATCTTCGCTAATAGTAGCTTAAAATTGCTATTGAATCACTATTTTTAACATAAAAGGAGTCGCTGCGCAGACTCCAGTTAGGCGCAATTCGAAAATGGAACAGAAAGAAAAGTCAATACAGGAACTTGAAAATGATTTTTGGCCAGACCAAAATGAATATCCAACAGGATTGGTGGAAAGGTGTCATAATTATAGAAAGATTAAACTAAAAGACCTTCAGATTCACCAAATCATAACTCTATTGATTCAAGACATAGGTTCGGAATATCTAATGCCAATAGTTTTGGAACGGATGGATAATAACATTTTGGAAGAAGATGATTATGACGGAAGTTCATTTCTCGAAAATATTGACCTTTTCAGTGAAGAAATTTTCAAGAGAAATCCCGAATTGCACAAAGAGACTTTAAATCTTATAGACAAAAAACAGACTGAAATTGAAAATCTGATAGGTTGGAAACGATACGGAAGAATTAAAAGAAAAATTGAAGAAAAAAAATAACTGAGCACAATAACTACCCCTTCGTGTGGTCGGTACGACCCAACATGATGGCGCTGTTGACTGAACCGGCTGCTTTGCCTATACTATGGGGATTGCTTTGTTTTTGTATTGTATTACATAAAACAGCGCAAAAAAGTGTTCGTTAGTACCGAGTTTTGTAGTCGGTATTTACTCATTATGCAATCGCAAATAATCTTCAGTCCTAACCTCACGGTTAGTAAGCTTGCAGCTTACTTATAATTCAAGGCGTAAACCCTGCCCATAAGGGACTTGCACACGATAAAGCTTTAAACGACTTACACCTTGATCATGTATCAACCCTGCCCATAAGGGACTTGCACCCTCTTGATTAATAAACTACTTTTAAGTAGTTTAAAAGACGCCCATGCTGGGCATACACACCGTATAAAAAAAATAGCCGTAATAGTAGTAAATTCAAGGGTTGTAGCCCGTTTCAACTTTCTTGTAATTTGACCAAACAATAAGCATCTAAAAATCAAGAAAATATAATTAATTTTATTCTTTTTTAATATTTTATTATTGTTTTACGATAATTTATTATAGATTTGCAATAATAAAACTTATTTAAAATGAAGAATAAAGCAAAAAACACAGACAAAGGAATTAAAGCCTTTAACACAATCTACATTATTGGAATTGTATTCGCAGGTATGAAATTAATTGATTATCTACAATGGACTTTTCAATTAATAAAAAAATGGGAATTGCCTCAAGAACCATTTTTCTCTAAAGTAAATTTAACAAATGTTGATATTGAAATGTCAATAACAGCTTATTTGATTTTTGCAGTTTCATACATAATTGTATTTGGATTTATATTTTTAGGACTTTACCAACTGAATAAAACGACCAAGTTGTTTGCAGAGAAAATTACTTTTCAAAAAGAAGTTGGTTCCGCTTTTAAAAAAGCAGGAAAATCATTTCTTGCTTTTACTTTTGGAACATTGATTATTGATATTGCTGTATTAGCTTGGACACAAGGTTCAAGTAGAGTAATTGACTTGTTATCAACTGAATTAATAGTGTTTTTAATTTTAGGTTATCTAATGTTCTTTTTAGCGGATATTTTTAAAGAAGGGATAACTTTAAAAGAAGAAAACGAATTAACTATATAATTATGGCTATTATAGTTAATTTAGATGTAATGCTTGCCAAAAGAAAAATGCAATCGAAAGAATTGGTTGAAATTCTCGGAATTACACCAGCAAATCTTTCGATACTAAAAACAGGTAAAGCAAAAGCCATACGATTTACAACACTTGAGGCAATTTGTGAGGCTTTAGAGTGTCAACCAGGAGATATTTTAGAATATAAAAAGGAATAAAAAACTAAACACAATACCTAAACGCAATGCGGACTTTAGGGCTAATCCGAAAGGTCTATGTATATTTATAAAGTCGCTAAATTCTATGGATTTAGCTTTGGACAAGAAAAAATAAAACTAAACAATAAGCCATAGCTTCGTGCGCAGACGGAAATTAAAAATTTCCTTGCCGCTGCACTACGCTTAGCCTAACCGTCAGACTGCGCAAAAACCCTCCTTTAACACTTGCTAAACTCCTTTTATTTTTATAACTTAAAGTAGTAACCACCAATGCTTTAGTTATGGATTTTATAACAGGTTTTAATAGGGATCAGTTAGTGATGATGGATTTTGAATCTTGTCTGAGTCCTGATTCATGGGCACGAATAGTTGACATGTTTGTAGATATACTTCCAATGTCAAAATTAGGATTCAATGATGTATTAAATAGTGAAGGGAGGCCGCCATACCGTTCATCTGATTTGCTCAAACTCTATCTATATGGCTATAAAAATAAACTGAGATCCTCTGGTCAACTAGAACATGCCTGTAAAGTTAACCTAGAGGTAATATGGCTCTTGAAAGGTCTTAGACCATCGGCAAGAAAAATAGCCTATTTCAGAAAACAAAATGCCCGCGCCTTTAAAAAAGCATTTAGGCATTTCGTAGTACTCCTAAAAGAATGGGAACTCATTGATGATAATCAAAAAAGAGTGGAACAAAACCCAGAGTACTACAGACTAAGACAGCAAATAACAGAACATCAATTTGGAACATTAAAAGACATTGGGGGTTTACCTATACCCTGATGAAAGGAAAACAGCATGTACTGAGCGAGGTTAATCTAATGATGATTTGTTATAATATTAAAAGACTAACCTCCATAATTAATCCAAAAGTGCTAAAAACTAGGTTAAAAGCACTTGCTGTTGAAATTTTAGCCCTATTTAGTGCTTTGTTAAACGTTTTAAAAGACTTTCTTTTTCTTAATAAAATAACTACCAATTAACAAAAACACACCAATCTTCGCTAATAATAGCTTAAAATTACTATTGAATCACTATTTTTAACATAAAAGGAGTTGCTACGCAGACTCACGTTACCTGCAAGCTGAACCTAACGAATGAAAAAATATCTACCAATAATTCTGACCCTATCATTTATAAAACTTATCATTCAATGGTTTGGGAATAGAAACTATGGCTTTCATCGAGATGAACTACTACATTTATCTGTAAGTGAGCATTTGGATTGGGGTTTTATGGAATTTCCCCCGCTTATCGGTGTAATTGGAAAACTATCATATTGGCTTTTTGATTATTCACTTTTAGGAGTCAGACTTTTTCCAACTCTTGCTGGTGTTGCTATTCTCATACTGTGCTGTTTAATTGCAAGAGAACTTGGTGGGAAATCGAAAGCTATTTTGCTTAGCGGTATTTGCGTACTGGCGTTTCTTCCGTTTTACAGAAACCATACCTTATTTCAACCAGTAGCGTTTGACCAATTATTTTGGACACTCGGATTTTACTTCATAATCAAATTCATAAACTCACAAAACAAGAAATTCCTCATCCTCTTGGGAATAACGTTAGGTTTAGGGTTAATGAACAAATACACTATACTGGTTTGGGCATTTGGACTTTTTATTGGCTTGTTTTTTTATCAAAAAGGGAATCTATTTAAAAATAAATGGCTGTATATATATGCATTGATTTCATTGTTGATTTTCTTTCCTAATTTGATATGGCAAATTCAAAATGAATTCCCTCTTTTAAAACATCTGCAAGCGCTAAATGAAAATCAGCTAAATGAAATTAACCCTTTAGAATTTGGGCTTAAACAATTAAATTTTCCATTTACGCTGATTATAAGCCTTTTTGGTCTTATCGCATTGCTAACAGACAAAAATTTAAGAAAATATAGAACTGTTGGAGTTGCATCGATAGTTATCTTTTTTACACTGTGGCTTCTCAATTCAAAAGCTTATTATGTATTTGCAATCTATCCTGTTCTTTTTGCAAGCGGAGCGGTTAAAATAGAAAATATACTTTCTAAAAAACCTATTTGGGTTTATGCAATTGCCTTTGTCACTCTGGCGTCTTCTGTCTATTTTATTCCAGAAGCGACACCTTTACTACCAATTGAAAAATTTGTCAAGTATAAAAATCTTGAAGAAAAGAATGGCCGAATTGAATTAACAGGAGATTATGCAGATATGTTTGGTTGGGAAGAACAGGTGAAATTGGTGGATAGTGTATATCAATCATTAAGCTCTAAAGAGAAAAATAATTGCGTTTTGTGGGCAGAAAATTACGGAGAAGCAGGAGCACTCAAAATCTTGGGTAAGCAGTATAATTTACCAAATCCAATAAGCAGACACGGCAGTTTTTGGACTTGGGGATATGGAAATAAAGATGCGGATGTTTGGATTAGTTTGGGTAATGAAAAACCATCTGTTGAATATGTTTTTGAAGAAGTCAAGTTAATCAAAATAATTACTCACAAATATGCAATTGGAGAAGAGAATGGAATTCCCCTTTATGTTTGCAGAAAACCAAAAGTTGATATCGAGAAATGGTGGAAAGATTATGAAGAACATATATTTGACTGAAAAAAGCCAGCAGGTAGTCGAGTAGGTAAAGGGGAATTTCACCCCTAAACCTCTCACAGAACCGTACGTGATAGTCTCCTATCATACGGCT
>CANMFQ010000026.1 GCA_947497145.1 uncultured Flavobacteriaceae bacterium | reverse complement strand
AAGCCTGAACGGTGAATCTTAAGAAGTTTGCACTGTTGTACAAGACTTAGCCTTGGATGGCATTTTACCACTTTTTTCTTCTCTCAGTGGTGCTCATTTGCCCAAGACTTTCTTTAAAAAATCGTTCTCCACTTGAAGTTGACCGATCTTACTATAGAGAGGGCCAGTTTCAGAAGAAGAATCCTCTTTATCAGATTTTGACTTAAATGCTAAATCAGCATTGTCTAAAAACTCCCGTTTCCAACTTGATATTTGATTCGGATGAACCTCAAACTTAGCAGCTAACTCTTGGAGGCTACTACGCTCTTTTATCGCTGCAATGGCTACTTTAGCCTTGAACGATGCACTGAATTTTCTTCTTGTTCTTTTCATATTTGACAGGGTTAAATTACAACTTAATTTACTGTCCTATATTTGGGGAGTATTATAAAAGTTACAGTGCTGAAACTTGTATTATGTATGAGAAATTGGAGTAACTTTTAAAATTACTACAAAATGATACGCTTTTAGGACTTTTTTAATTTTATCAAAGTGATGTCATCTTAAAATAAAGAAAAGACTTTATTCGATTTTTAAGTCTCATTACCTCATTTTAATACACAAACTGGTTTAGATAATGGAGGTAGTATTATGGGCGTGATTAATTTCTTTGAATTTGACGACGTAATGAGTACCCTCATTTGTAAAATCTCTTTTAACAGAACCATGTAGTTGCCTAGCTAGATTATGAATAAGTTTGAGGCCCAGAGATTTTATTGTTTTGTGGTTAATAGCTTCAGGGTAACCAACACCTGTATCTCCAATATTTAAAATATAATTATCATCGCTACCTTTTCTAAGTTTTATGAAAACAAGTCCTTTTTCATCTTCAAGAATGCCATATTTAAGAGCGTTAGTGACTATTTCATTAATTAATAACCCTAATGGTATTGCGGTATCGATATTTAATTTTATATCAGGGATGTCAATGTCTAAAGTAATATTATTATTCGAGCCTTTAATAGATCGTACCAAGTATTCGGCAAGTTCTTGTACGTACGATTTATAACCTATTTTAGAAATGTCTTTACGCATATAAAGCATTTCATGTACCATCGCCATTGAAATAACACGATTTTGACTGCTTTTTAGCAAGCTTTTAGTGGTTTCGTCTGACACATTTCTTGCTTGTAGATTTAAGAGGCTTGAAACTGTTTGCAAATTATTTTTTACACGATGATGCACTTCTTTTAGTAAAGTCTCTTTTTCTTTGATTTTCTCTTCAAGAATGAGTTTTGTCTTGTATAAATTATGGTGAGCATGCAACAAATTTTTTCCAAAGACCCCTCCAATAAGATAAATAGAAAATAAAACGCTTATCAAGGCAAATATATCTTTTGATTTTTCTGGAACAACATTGGGCGCAAAGTTAAAATCGGCAATGCTTTGTGAGTAAATTAAAATAATAATTAATAGGTTTAAATTTAAATATAATCCTCCATAAGTTCTGGTTGAAACATAGCCAGCAACGACAATAAGCGCCATTACAAAAATAAATGGACTATGAATGCCACCGCTATGTAGCGTAATAATAGTTGCTCCTGCAAGTGTCATAGCTGAAACAACATTATAGGTAAGTGTAATTTGCTTATGGTAATAGTATAATATCGTATTTACTAAATTTAAAATACCAAAAGCAAGAAATACAAAGGGGATAACTTCGGTGATATCTAATAAAAAGAAACAGACACAGCAAAAAACTAATGAAAATGCCGAGGTTAGGTAATTTATTTTTATAATTAGCTGAGCCTTGCCTTTAAGTCGATTTTTTTGTTTCATGTTTATTTCACAGAATCAATTAAAATATAGGCTGGGGGAAAAATGTTTTTGGGCATTCTAATATAAATCGTTTATGTAAAGCTAAATATTCTCATCTAGTAATTTTATATCAATGAATTAACCTGATATTGCTTCAATGTATATGAATCTTTTTACATGTATTGTTAAAGAAAATTACATTTTCTGCGTCAGGATATTTATACAATAAATGTAAATTTAGGTATGTTTTATTTTAAAAACTATGAGAGATTGAAAAAATATACAAAAAGTAGGAAAATAATACTTTGTTATTTGCTATGATACTACTTTTATTAGAAGGTTGTATTTGTTTTATTGTAGGATAGTATGAAAATTGGCAACCTATATTATACTAATTTGTGGTAGTGTATTTTGAGTTGCTCTCGAATCGAAATACTGTGATAACGAATAATAAAATATAGTAAGCCAAAAAAAACGGCGAACATTTGCTCGCCGTTTAAGTTAAATATGTCAAGGGTAAAAAATTAATCTTCAGTTAATACCCATTCTCCTTTGTTAATTAGGGGTTCGGCTTGTTTGTATTTGACTACCTTGCTTTCACCAGACATGATGTTCTTTATCGTAACGCGGTCATTTCTACCAATCTTTTTAGTTTCGCGAACAATAGTTTCGGTAACTGCTGGTCGGCCACCTTGGTTTTGACCAATAGCTCTACTTTGTGCAGCGCGCTCATCACTATTTTGAATTTCTTCTTTGCTAGCTTTTAAATTTTCTTTTGGTCTGCTAACAGTTCTAGCTTCTTGAATTTCATCAGGGTCACCACTTGGTAATTCTCCTTTAAACAAGAAGGAAACAACCTCCTTGTTCACCTTTTCAATCATACTTTTGAAAAGTTCGAAAGCTTCAAATTTATAAATCAACAAGGGATCTTTTTGTTCGTGAACTGCTAACTGTACAGATTGTTTTAGTTCATCCATTTTGCGCAAATGCGTTTTCCATGAATCGTCAATGATAGCTAGTGAAATGTTCTTTTCAAAATCTGTTACCAATTGGGCGCCATTACTCTCGTAAGCATCTTTAAGATTGGTAACTACATTTAAAGTTTTTACACCATCGGTAAATGGAACAACAATGCGCTCAAATTTATTAGCATTATCTTCATATACCTTTTTGATAACAGGAAATGCGCTTGCTGCATTTCGCTCAATCTTTTCTTGGTAATGGTCGTATGCAGCTTTGTATAATTTACCTGCTATTTCTTGCGTTCCTTGTTTTAAAAATTCATCCTCTGAAATTGGCGAAGTAATAGAGAAATACTTGATCAATTCAAATTCAAAATTCTTGAAATCATTAGCTGCTTTATTTTGCTCAGTTATTACCTCACAAGTGTCATATACCATATTGGCAATATCAACTTTTAAGCGTTCACCTTGTAGGGCGTGACGTCTTCTTTTGTAGACAACTTCACGCTGCGCATTCATAACGTCATCATATTCTAACAAACGCTTACGTACGCCAAAGTTATTTTCTTCTACTTTTTTCTGAGCTCTTTCAATTGATTTGGTCATCATTGAGTGCTGAATAACTTCTCCATCTTCAAGCCCCATTTTATCCATCATTTTAGCAACACGGTCTGAACCGAATAAACGCATCAGGTTATCTTCCAGTGAAACGTAAAACTGCGAACTACCCGGGTCCCCTTGACGTCCTGAACGACCTCTTAACTGTCTGTCTACACGACGGGAATCATGACGTTCTGTGCCTATAATAGCCAGTCCGCCAGCAGCTTTTACTTCTTCTGACAATTTAATATCGGTACCACGACCTGCCATGTTTGTTGCTATAGTAACAACACCAGCATTACCTGCTTCGGCAACTACATCGGCTTCTTTCTTGTGTAGTTTTGCGTTCAATACGTTATGAGGAACTTTGCGAATATTAAGCATTCGCGACAAAAGCTCTGAAATTTCAACCGAAGTAGTACCAATTAATACCGGTCTGCCTTGTTTTGATAATTTAGTAACTTCGTCAATTATGGCATTATATTTTTCACGCTTTGTTTTATAAATTAAATCATTTCTGTCATCACGAGCAATAGGTTTGTTGGTAGGAATTTCCATAACATCCAACTTGTATATTTCCCAAAACTCACCAGCTTCTGTTACCGCAGTACCCGTCATACCAGAAAGCTTACTGTACATTCTGAAATAATTTTGAAGGGTAACTGTAGCAAATGTTTGGGTTAAAGCTTCAATCTTAACATTCTCTTTGGCTTCAATTGCTTGATGAAGACCGTCTGAATAACGACGCCCATCCATAATACGACCTGTTTGCTCATCAACAATCATCACTTTGTTATCCATAACTACATATTCCACATCTTTTTCAAAAAGTGTATATGCTTTAAGTAATTGACTTAAGGTATGAATACGTTCGCTTTTTACGGTAAAATCTTTGAAAAGTGCTTCTTTTAATTCAGCTTCTTTTTCAACATCAAGATTTTGTTTTTCTATTTTGGCAATTTCAGCACCAATATCTGGCATCACGAAAAAATCTCTATCCTTTTCACCAGAAATATAATCAACCCCCTTGTCAGTAAGTTCAATTTGGTTGTTTTTTTCATCAATTACAAACAGTAAATCTTCATCAACCTTGGGCATTTCGCGGTTGTTGTCTTGCATGTAGAAGTTTTCTGTTTTTTGTAGCAACTGCTTAACACCTTCTTCACTTAAGAATTTAATAAGCGCCTTGTTTTTAGGCAAACCTCTGTGCACACGAAGCAGTAAAAAACCACCTTCTTTAGTATCACCTTCGGCAATTAACTTTTTTGCCTCGGCTAAAACACCTGTTAAATGCTGTCTTTGTTTTTGAACGATATCATTAACCTTCGGTTTTAACTCGTTAAATTCATGACGATCACCTTCTGGTACTGGCCCTGAAATAATTAACGGGGTACGTGCATCATCAATTAAAACAGAATCCACCTCATCTACGATAGCAAAATTATGAGGGCGTTGTACCAAATCTTTTGGTGTATGCGCCATATTATCTCTTAGGTAATCAAAACCAAATTCATTATTGGTTCCGTAAGTGATATCTGCATTGTACGCTGCTCGTCTACCATCAGAGTTGGGTTTGTGGTGGTCGATACAATCTATAGTAAGTCCGTGAAACTGAAAAATAGGTGCCATCCAAGCGCTATCACGCTTAGCGAGATAATCGTTTACAGTTACCAAATGTGCTCCGTTGCCCGTAAGTGCATTCAAATATAGGGGTAGTGTAGCTACTAAGGTTTTACCCTCACCAGTATGCATTTCTGCAATTTTTCCTTGGTGAAGTGCAATACCTCCTATGAGCTGTACATCATAGTGTATCATATCCCAAGTAACCTCTTTTCCCGCGGCATTCCATGAATTGCTCCATAAAGCTGTGTCACCGTTGAGGGTTACGTAATCATGTTTCCCCGAAAGTTCTCGGTCATATTCTGAAGCCGTAACCTCAATGGTAGTATTATTTGTAAAACGCTTTGCTGTTTCTTTAACTACGGCAAAAGCTTCGGGTAAAATTTTATTAAGGGTGTTTTCTGAAATGGTATAACCTTCTTCTTTTAGTTTGTCAATTTCAGCATAAAGATCTTCATTCTTATCAATGTCTTTTGATGCTTTTACTTGTTCGAGCAAGGCTTCAATTTTATCATCTATAGCTTTGCGGTCTTCCTTAATTTTTGCTTTAAAAGCATTGGTTTTTGCTCGCAACTCATCATTACTAAGACCTTCTAAGCCTTTTTCAAATGATTTTATCTGTTTGATAATAGGTTGAAGTTGTTTGACATCTTTTTGAGATTTGTCTCCAACAAATGCCTTTAGGACTGAATTTATGAAACTCATATAATTGTTTTATATATTAGCTGCCCGAGCATTATGGGCAGGTATGATTTCGTCTATTGATAATGTGCAGTATCACGCAAAAGGTATTCCAGTTTTCATTTTTAACAATGGGAATCGCTATACATGACAAAATTACATAAAAAAAAAGCCTCCATGGAGACTTTTTTGATTTCAATACGATTGAAAATACTATTAATACTCATCCTCATTCCAGAGGTAGTCTTCTTCTGTTGGATAATCGGGCCAAATCTCTTCAATAGATTCATAAATTTCGCCACCTTCTTCTTCCATTGACTGAAGATTTTCGACAACCTCTAGAGGCGCACCAGTACGAATTGAATAATCAATTAATTCGTCTTTTGATGCTGGCCACGGCGCATCACTTAAATAAGATGCTAGTTCTAATGTCCAATACATGGTAATAATTTAATTTTAAATTTTTGCAAAAGTAATTTTTAAATGCAAACAGCCAAGTTTTTTGGCTTGTTTTATTAAAAAAACGTTGCTTTAACAGCTTCATTAGCAAATTCTTATTCAATATCCTAATCAATCAGAATTTAGCAATGTTTTTTTAAAGTTTATTTGATAACGAAGAAAAAATAGATTTATTCCAACCACTAGGTTTAATATTCCAATTTTTTTCAAAACAAGTTTTAAAATATGGTCACATATACTTTGAAAACTATGCTGTTATTACTCGTTGGCTTCTTTTTTAGGAATCCATTTAATTTCTTCTATCGACAAATCTACTGACAACTTTCGTGCCAATACAAAAAGGTAATCAGAAAGTCTGTTGATATAAGCTATGACCATTTCGTCTACCGTTTCTTCAGAATTTAAATGAGATAGCAACCGTTCTGCTCTACGACAAACAGTTCGGGCAATATGACAGTATGACACTGATGTATGTCCGCCAGGGAGAATAAAATGCGTCATTGGCGGAAGTTTTTTATCCATAGCGTCTATTTCTTTCTCTAAATACGTAATATCATCGGTATTGATTTTAGGAATGTTAAGGCGTTGTTTACCGTTCTTTAATAGTGCTTTTTTTGGGTCGGTAGCCAATATTGCACCAAGGGTGAAGAGGGCTTCTTGAATACGGATTAAGGTATTTTTTGCGTCTGTGTCTATTTCTTGGTCGCGAATTAAACCCAGCCATGAGTTTAACTCATCAATTGTACCGTAGCTTTCAATACGGATGTGATGTTTGGCTACTCTTGTGCCTCCAAATAATGCTGTAGAGCCATTGTCACCCGTTTTAGTGTATATTTTCACACGAACAAAATTAAGTTGTTAATGAATAAGTGAGTGCTTCGGCTTCATTGAGCCTTGCGATTAAAATAGAAAATGTTGCGCAATACGATTTAACAAAATCAACCTTATATTTTTGGTAATTACTATTCTTTTTTATCGTCTCGCTTGTAATCTCCCATAAATTTTCTTGACTTTCTAGCCTTTGATTTACTTCTTGTAAAGAACGTGATAATTAGGTAGAGCATAAATACGCCTCCTAAAAGCATGTAAATAGTGTTGTTGCTCATGATGTTTGCTGCTTAATATGCTAAAATTACAGGTTTAAATTCGAATCTTAAAATGTTGTTTCACTTGTTCTCTTCTAAAGAAAAGTACACCGCAATAAAAAAAATCTATGGATACTGTTATTTTGGGGTCTTTTAGCAAGGTTTCCCATGTTGCCGTACTGACTGTACTTTGATAGATATTGTTTAGAAATACCATGGAGTCATTGTGTATATTTTCTTTTTTTATGCTGGTTATAGTGGTATGTAACGCATCACAATAAATAAGGTCAAACGGAGGAGTGTTGCTTGGCGATTTACCCAATACTTCTTGTATGCTACGTTCAATATTTACGTTTTTATCTTCAATTCTTACAGTATTAATAGGAAAATAAGCGATGCTCTTCAATAATGCTTTTTCGCTCTTAGAGCCCTTGTATGTTGATTTTTTGTAAAGGCATTTTGTGAGATAATGATATACAAAAGGGGAGTGCACGCCGTATTGGTTGGTAGCAGTAAATAGATGTTTTAGTAGTTTTAAAAAATAGTGCAACTGTGAACGGATATTTAAAGCGTTGTGTATTCGTTTTTGTTAATCAACATTGTTGGTAGCGACTAAGTATGCTTGGTGAAAATATTTTTAATTTCGAGGTCAGCTTCAGATAAATAAATTCTTGACTATCGCCCAATGACTAAAAATAAACTCCTGCCGTTTTGAAATTATGGAATTTTAAAATGGTAGGAATAAAAAAAACAATGTTATTCCATCATGGCCGATAATTCAAACCATCGTTCTGTTTTGGTTTCAATAGCGTCTTCAATTTCTTTAAGTTCTATGGATAATTTAGTAATAGCATCACCTGATAAACTACCATCGGTAAATTGCTGTTGAACGGTTTCTTTTTTTGCTTCTAGTTTTTGTATTTCTCGTTCTAATGTTTTGTATTCCTTTTGTTCTAAATAGGAGAGTTGTACCGTTTTTTCATCTGTTTTCCATGAATTTTTGGCACTTTTTGTTTCTTTGGTTTTTTCTTTTTCAATTCTAGTTTCAAGGGCAGCACTATCTTCGTAGGCCCTGTAGTCTGAGTAATTTCCAGGAAAATCTTCTACCACGGCATTGCCTCTAAATACAAATAGGTGGTCAACAATTTTATCCATAAAATAACGGTCATGAGAAACTACAATAAGGCAGCCAGGAAAATCTAAAAGAAAGCTTTCGAGTACATTTAAGGTTACAATATCTAGGTCATTTGTAGGCTCATCTAAGATTAGAAAATTAGGATTTTGAATGAGTACCGTACACAAATACAAGCGTTTTCTTTCGCCACCACTTAATTTGTCTACAAAATCATACTGCTTCTTTCTGTCAAATAAAAAGCGTTCTAATAACTGTTGTGCCGAAATTTGACGCCCTTTCATTAAGGGGATATAATCACCAAATTCACGAATAACATCAATAACCTTTTGACCTTCTTTAATAGGGATGCCTTTTTGCGTATAGTACCCAAATTTGATGGTGTCGCCAACAATGACCTTACCAGAATCAGGTTGGTCTGTACCGGTGAGAATATTTAAAAATGTTGATTTTCCTGTTCCATTTTTGCCAATGATGCCTACTCTTTCGCCTTTGAGAAAGTTATATTCAAATTTATCTAGAATCGGTTTTTCGGGGTACGCTTTTGATATTTTGTGCAGCTCTAGAATTTTACTGCCCATGCGTTGCATATTTATTTCTAGTTGTACCTCATGTTCTTTACGGCGTTGACTAGCTTTTTCTTTAATCGCCGTAAAATCATCAATACGTGATTTTGATTTGGTCGTTCGTGCTTTGGGCTGTTTACGCATCCAACTGAGCTCTTTTTTAAACAGTATTTTTGTTTTATGATGCTCAACTGCTTCCTGCTCAATACGTGCTTCTTTTTTTTCTAGATAATAGGAGTAGTTACCCTTGTATGAATATAGTTTTCCATTATCTAATTCAATAATTTCATTGCACACACGCTCTAAAAAATAACGGTCATGTGTAACCATGAAAAGCGTCATGTTTTCTTTGGCAAAATAATGCTCTAACCATTCAATCATTTCCAAATCTAAATGGTTGGTAGGTTCATCAAGAATTAATAACTCAGGTTTGTTTATAAGTGCGTTGGCAAGTGCTAATCGCTTTTTTTGTCCTCCAGAGAGTAAACCTACTTTTACATGAAAATCTTCTAGTTTAAGTTTAAAAAGTATTTGTTTGTACTGGGTTTCAAAATCCCAAGCGTTGTGGCGTTCCATTCCTTCAAAAGCATGTTGGTAAGCATCAGCATCGTCGGAGTTTGCTAGGGCTTTCTCATATTTTGCTATTACCTGAAGTACTTCATTGTCTGAAGCAAATATGGTTTCTTCAATCGTTAAATCGGGGTTCAAATCGGGCTCTTGTTCTAAAAACGAAACACGAATGCCTTTGCGGTAGTTTACTTGACCAGTATCTGGCGTATCACTGCCTGAAAGCATTTTTAATATCGACGTTTTTCCTGTGCCATTCTTTGCTATTAAAGCAATTTTTTGGTCTTTATTTACGCCAAACGAAAGGTTTTCAAAGAGAACAAGTTCGCCAAAAGATTTTGAGATGTTTTCTACGGTAAGTAGGTTCATGCTGTTTAATTAGAAGTTATTGCTAATTTTTCTTCTGCTGTTTTAAAAAAGCGGATTAAAAATACATATCTAACCGCCAAAGCTAGTAGAATAAAAACGATTAGTGGTGAGAAAATTTGAATTTTAAAAAGCCAAAGCACTAATGTTATCGGAAACAATGCTAATAGCACCCAGAGGTATTTTTTTATCCACACGGGCGGTTGTTTTTTTAAAAGAAAAAAAGCAACGATTATGTTAGGAGCAACTGCCCAAAAGGCATTAAAATTTAATTTTGTCTCCCAATGATTGGTAAAAAACCATAGAAAGACAATAAGTAACCCCGCTAAGCCCGAAGCAAAAAGCAAGGTGAAATCAAGCCATTGGCTTCGCGTGTTGTTTTTGTAATTACGGTAGGTGATATATAGTACAATGATGAGGAATACCATAAGACAAAAGAATGGAGATGTAAAGAAGCTTGAATTATCATCATGGGGCTTTATGTCTAAAGCCAGTTGGTCTTTTACCACTATAGGACTGCCGTTTAGTTTCGTATTGGCAAACTGTAGGTATACATAATGCGGTAAAAACATGTGCTGGTAGGGCGTAGCCTCTTTGTCAATAACGCTGCCAAGTGCCAAATCAATGCCGAGCGTAGACCACGCATTGGTTTCAAGTGTTTCATGTATGAGTTGCCTAAATGTGCTGGTTTTTTTTAGATGACTAAAATCAAACTCGATATTGTTTTTGAAAACTTCCTTAAAAACTTCAGGAATTTTGGTGGCGCAATTATCAAAAAGAAAATCGTACTTATAATAACGATTTTCTTCTTTGTAATTTTCTTGTAAAAAACGAAAGAGTGTATTTCGTTGCTTTTCAGTAAGTTTTAATTGTTGCTCACGCACCCATCTTTTTTCAATTTTATATCCTGCTAAAAAATTGGCATATCTATGGCCTGTCATGCTGTAGTCTAGCTTTCCGGTAGTAAACTTATAATAGAAAAGCGGGTCGTTAAAATCAAAACCACCATAGCCAAAAACGATATCCATTCCTCTGCTAGCATCTTGAATACGAATTGCGGTGTGGCCAAATTTTGAATGTAACTCATTGGCGTTACCTACTGTAAGGATACTTATTTTAGAAAGTGGTGAAAGTTCAATTTCTTGTGAAAAGCCCCATACAGAAAATATGAAAAAAAGTAGTATTATGATTTTTTTAATTTGCATCTTACGCTGTAATTAAATAGTGCTACAAATATCATAATAAATAACGGACTAATCCGAAACATAGAAAATTGTATTATTTTTACCGAAACAATCAAAAATGAAACAGCATATACCCAACCTGATTACTTTATTGAATGTTTTCTGCGGATGCGTCGCTACAGTGTTTGCGGTGCTTAATCAGTTAGAGCTGGCTGTTTTTTTTGTTTTTATGGGTATTGTGTTTGACTTTTTTGATGGTTTTGCTGCGCGCTTGCTTGATGTGAAGAGCGAACTGGGTTTGCAGTTAGATTCTTTGGCAGATATGATTACCAGTGGTTTGGTACCCGGTATTGTTATGTTTCAGCTTTTAGCAATGTCTATGTCTGGCGGTTGGAATGTAGATTTATCCTCGCAAATGGAGCATGATACCTTTTGGGTGGGCTTGAAAGTAGCACCCCTGCCGTTTTTAGGTTTTGTAATAACCTTAGCATCTGCCTATCGTTTGGCAAAATTTAATATTGACGAAAATCAGGTGTCTTCTTTTGTGGGGCTGCCAACACCTGCAAATGCCCTCTTAATTCTTTCACTACCTTTAATTTTATTGTATCAGAATAGTGAATTTTTAAGCGTTATTATTTTAAATCAATGGTTTTTAATAGCGATAACCCTTTTGAGTGCTTTTCTATTGAATGCTAAAATTGAACTCTTTGCGCTCAAATTTAAAAACTGGCGCTTTCAAGACAATGCGCTACGGTACATTTTTATAATCGTGAGCTTGGTATTGTTAATTACCATGAAATTTTTAGCGGTACCCCTAATTATTGCGTTTTATATTTTGAGTTCTTTACTCAGTAAAACTTCTAATGCATGACCGTTACCGATGTTTTAATCAAACAAACACAAGATGCCCATTTATGGACGAACAAGCTCATAGACGCTGTTCCTTTTGCTGAGTGGCATACTACACCACAAGTGCTTAGCTCTAATGTTAAATGGCAGGTGGGTCATTTGATTTTGAGCGAATATTATCATGCTATTTTAGTAGTATCGGGTTTTGATGAAGAAATTACTCAAAAAATTGACTTGAAGACGTATAATCAGCGTTTTGGTTATGGAAGTGTTCCTGTGGCGAAAGTTATAGAAAATGAACCTGAAATGTTAAGAGCGCAATTACAATTTATGCAAGCTAAGGTTATTGCAAACATTAGCTCATTAAATTCAAAAGATATAGAACAGAAAGTACTTCAGCCTATAAAACAAAAACACCCTGTAGCCATTACTAAATTTGATGCTATTTCATGGAATATAAAACACACCATGTGGCATTGTGGTCAAATAGCAACTTTAAAACGATTGATTAGTGGCGGCTTCGATTTTGGATTACCCAAACGCTCATCATAATCTAAGCAAAATAAATACCCAAATACCTTATGAAAGACAATCTTATTCATTGGAATGTAGACCCAGAGATTTTTTGGATTACCGATTCTTTTCCACTAAAATACTACGGTTTATTTTGGATAACTGGTTTAATGCTGGCGTATTACATAGTTCAGCGCATTTACAAAAAGGAAGGAGTTCCTTTAGAAGACCTTGAACAACTAACCACCTATATTTTTTTAGGCGCTATTTTGGGTGCTCGTTTGGGGCATTGTTTTTTTTATGAGTTTGATTATTACGCTTCACATCTGATAGAAATATTGTTGCCTATTCGCGAGGTAAATGGTTCATATACATTTACGGGTTTTCAGGGGTTAGCGAGCCATGGGGGTACATTAGGGGTGTTTATTGCTATTTTGTATTACTGCCGTAAAACAAAGACCAATTTATTATGGATTTTAGACCGTGTTGCTATTAGCGCAGGGGTTACTGCTGCCTTTATTCGTTTAGGAAATTTGATGAATTCTGAAATTTATGGCAAACCTACCGATGGTAGCTGGGGTTTTGTTTTTGAACGTGATGATATGATTCCGCGCCACCCTACGCAGTTATATGAGGCTATTCCATACCTTTTTATTTTTGGTCTCCTCTTTTTTATATACCGCTCAAAGAAAATAGAAAATCGCAACGGACTTTTCGTAGGAACTTTTTTTATATTATTGTTCTCTGTCCGATTTGTTGTAGAGTTTTTTAAAGAAAATCAAGTAGCTTTTGAAGATACGATGACTTTAAATATGGGGCAATGGCTGAGTTTGCCATTTATTCTATTGGGCTTGTTATTGGTGTTTTGGAAGAACAACCCGCTTGCGAAAATGACAGGGAGAACATCCCCCTAGTTCCCTTCAAAGGTGGAATTTTGAGTAATGATAATCAAGGTGTTAACAATTGAATAAGAACTAATAAAATACAATGCATTTCCCTTTGAAGGGAGACATAGCTTAGGCTATGAGCGAGATGCAGCTATAGCGGTGGGGTGTAACCGGCGAAGTCAAGTGAAAGACCCTATTTTAAAAATCGAGTTTCTTCCTGCGGAGTTCAAAGTTTTGTCCTAAATATACTTTACGTACCATTTCATCGGCAGCCAAATCTTCTGGGTGGCCAGATTTTAATATACCTCCTTCAAACATTAAATAAGAACGTTCTGTAATTGCTAAGGTCTCTTGTACGTTATGGTCCGTAATGAGAATACCAATGTTCTTATTTTTTAACTGCGCTACAATACGTTGGATGTCTTCTACCGCTACGGGGTCTACACCCGCAAAAGGTTCGTCAAGTAAAATAAATTTTGGGTCAGTGGCTAAGGCTCGTGCAATTTCGGTTCTTCTGCGTTCACCACCAGAAAGTAAATCGCCACGGTTTTTGCGAATATGTCCCAAACTAAACTCATCAATAAGCGACTCCATTTTCATTTCTTGCTCTTTTTTACTGAGCTTAGTGAGCTGGAGTACACTCATAATATTTTGTTCAATACTCAGCTTCCGAAAAACAGACGCTTCCTGCGCCAAATAGCCAATACCATGTTGTGCTCTTTTGTACATGGGAAATTTGGTAATCTCCATATCATCCAAGTAAATCTTTCCGCCATTGGGTTTTACAAGACCTACTATCATATAGAAAGAGGTTGTTTTTCCGGCGCCATTAGGCCCCAGAAGACCAACAATTTCTCCTTGGTTTACCTCTAAAGAAATACCTTTAACCACTTTTCGGCCTCTGTAGGCCTTCATGATGTTGTCTGCTCTTAGCTTCATTCGTTCAAATCTAAAACATATACTTCATTTTTATGATGAAACAGTATGTTTTTTAACTTTTTTTGGCACGTTTAGCCGCCAGTTTAGCCTCTTGTTTTGCCTGTCTTTTTAAAACTCGTTTAGAAATATAGATACTAATTTGATATAATATTAAAATAGGAAAAGCAACAACAACCTGACTAGCAACATCTGGAGGCGTGATTACCGCAGCTAATATCAAGACAACCACCAAGGATATTTTTCGGTATTTCCTTAAAATTTCAGGTGTAACCAATCCTACTTTTGTTAAAAAGTAAACAATAATAGGTAGCTCAAAAATTAAACCGCAGGCTATAACAGATGTTCGAACTGTTGACACGTAAGAAGCTAAATCAAATTCATTGGTTACTTCATCACTTACGGTAAACGTTCCTAAGAAATTAATAGACAAAGGTGCTACCACATAGTACCCAAACAAAGCACCACAGAAAAATAACAGGGAGGCGGTAAGAATAAAACCCTTGGAGTGTTTGCGTTCATTTTCATGCAATCCCGGACTTATGAATTTCCACATTTCATAGAGCAGGTACGGAAAGCCAATAATGAAGCCCACCCAAATAGAGGTCCAAATATAGGCCGAAAATTGCCCTGCCATTAAGCGACTTTGAATAGTGAAAGGAAGTTCATCAGCACAAAAATCAGAGTCTATACCCAAGAACGTACCTATTTTACAGAAAAAACGATAGGTAGGAAAGTCCATATTTTTCGGCGCGAAAAGAATGGTGTCGAAAATGAACTCTTTCATTAAAAGGGCTACACTAGCAATAATAACAATAGCTATAACCGAACGTATTAAGTGCCATCTTAATTCTTCTAGATGGTCTAAAAAAGACATTTCATCGGGGTTGACTTTTGCTTGCTTTGCCATTGAATTTAATTAATCGTATTAGTTGAAATAGAAAATAAGGGTTTTAAAATCTGTTGTTATCATAAACGAACGTTATCTATGTTTAGCTGTAAATGCACTGTTGATACCTGTAAGTGGGTCTAATAGTGAACTCCTAACTAAATTTATCATACAATACCTTCGTTAATGAGATTATGCAAATGTACAATACCCATATATTTTTTACCATCAACAACCAATAATTGTGAGATACGATTTTCTTGCATTATTTCAACTGCTTTTACCGCAAGCACATCTATATTGATAGTTTTTGGTTTTGCGCTCATAATATCTTGCGCTTTTAATCCGTTGATATTGTTGTACTTGTAGAGCATTCTACGAATATCGCCGTCAGTAACAATACCAACAATTTCGTCCTTTTCTGTTACTGCAGTTACCCCCAGCATTTTTTCCGAAATTTCAAGAATCACCTTTTTTATATCGGTATCTGTGTGTACTTCGGGTTTTTGGTTGTTAATAGCAATATCACCTACAGTTAAATATAGGCGTTTGCCTAAAGAACCACCAGGGTGATATTTGGCAAAATCTTTACTGCTAAAACCTTTTAGTTCTAATAAACAGATGGCTAAGGCATCACCTATAACCAGTTGTGCTGTGGTACTCGTAGTAGGAGCCAAGTTATTTGGGCAAGCTTCTTTTTCAACGTAAGTACTTAAAACAAAATGGGCTTGTTGCGCAAGAAATGAGTTGTCGCTACCCGTCATTGCGATGAGTTTGTTGGTGCCTCTTTTTATCAATGGAACCAGCATTTTTATTTCTGGGGTGTTCCCACTTTTTGAAATACAAATTACAACATCGTTTTCTTGTATCGTTCCCAAATCCCCATGAATAGCATCTGCAGCGTGCATGAAAATAGCAGGAGTACCGGTTGAATTTAGTGTAGCAACAATTTTGGCTGCTATAATTGCACTTTTGCCTATGCCTGTTATAACTACTCTCCCTTTTGAAGATGCGATCGCCAATACAGCATTGGCAAAATCATCATTTAAAAATGAGCTCAGATTGCGTATAGCATCACCCTCTGATTCAATGGTTTTTTTTGCTGATTCAAGAATTATTTTTGTAGTGTTCAAGTCCTGTTAAAAATTGTTAGGTTAAATTTGTAAAGAATGTGTTATATTTAAAACTGCAAATTTACGTAAAGTTAAGTTTATCAGAATCTTTTCGACAAAAACATAATTAAAATCATTTATTATACGTTTGTATAGAATAAAAATAGATATCTTAGAATCGCTTAATTGTTGATGTGGTAGATGAAATCAGTATGAAATGGAAAAACAAAGTTTGGTTTTGAATGAACTTGATGTGCGAGCCGCTTTAAAGAAATATTTTGGATTTTCAGAATTCAAAGGTCTGCAAGAAGAAGTAATTAAAACAATTTTACAGGGTAAAGATACTTTTGTGATTATGCCTACTGGTGGCGGAAAATCACTTTGTTATCAACTACCAGCTTTAATGCAAGAAGGAACCGCTATTGTTGTTTCGCCGTTGATTGCATTAATGAAAAACCAGGTCGATGCCATTCGTGGTATCTCATCTGACCATGGTATTGCCCATGTATTAAATTCGTCACTTACAAAAACAGAAATAAGGCAGGTTAAGGAAGACATTGAAAAAGGTACTACAAAATTGCTGTATGTAGCTCCTGAGTCACTAACAAAGGATGAGTACGTTGATTTTTTACAAGCACAAAAGATTTCTTTTGTTGCGGTTGATGAGGCGCATTGTATTTCAGAATGGGGGCATGATTTTAGGCCTGAATATAGAAACCTTAAATCGATAGTAAGTCGGTTGGGTGAAGGTATTCCAATAATAGGGTTAACTGCGACGGCTACACCTAAGGTGCAAGAAGATATTGTCAAGAACTTAGGTATGACTGATGCACAGCTATTTAAGGCATCGTTTAATAGGCCTAATTTGTTTTACGAAGTACGAACAAAGACCGCCAATGTTGATAGTGATATCATCAGGTTTGTAAAGCAAAATGAAGGTAAATCAGGTATTATATATTGTTTGAGTAGAAAACGTGTTGAAGAGCTTTCGCAGGTTTTACAGGTCAATGGTATTAGTGCTGTGCCTTATCATGCAGGTTTTGATGCCAAAACTCGATCAAAATATCAAGATATGTTCTTGATGCAAGATGTTGATGTTGTTGTGGCAACCATTGCCTTTGGTATGGGTATAGACAAGCCCGATGTACGTTTTGTAATTCATCATGATATTCCCAAAAGTATAGAAAGTTATTACCAAGAAACAGGCCGCGCGGGTAGAGATGACGGAGAGGGGCATTGTTTAGCTTTTTATTCGTACAAGGACATAGAAAAGTTAGAAAAATTTATGTCAGGAAAGCCTGTTGCAGAGCAAGAAATTGGCAATGCACTTTTGCAAGAAGTTGTGGCTTATGCAGAAACATCTATGTCGCGTAGAAAGTTTATGCTGCATTATTTTGGCGAGGAATTTGATGAAAAGAACGGCCCCGGTGCTGATATGGATGACAATGCAAGAAATCCTAAAGAACAGCAAGAGGCAAAAGATAGTTTAGTAAAGTTAATAACGGTAGTTAAAGGTACTGCTGAGAAATTTAAATCTAAAGAAGTTGTACAGGTTTTAGAGGGCAAAACAAGTGCGATTATTGTATCTCACAAAGCCAATGAAAAGGACTTTTTTGGTATAGGAAAAGATAAAGGAAAAGAATATTGGATGGCGTTAATTCGCCAAGCTTTGGTTGCAGGCTACTTAAAAAAGGAAATTGAACAATACGGTGTTTTGCATGTAACGCCAAAGGGAGCAGAATTTTTAGATACTCCGACCTCCTTTATGATGACCATAGACCATGTGTATAATAAAGAGCGAAGTGATGCTATAGTAAGTGCTTCAAAAGGCGGTGTTGCAGATGCGAAATTGTTAAAGCAGCTTAAAGATTTAAGAAAATCACAAGCCAATAAGCTAGGTGTACCTCCTTTTGTCGTTTTTCAAGACCCTTCTTTGGAAGATATGTCATTGAAATACCCTATTTCTAATACTGAATTGTTAAACATTCATGGTGTAGGTGAAGGAAAGGCTAAAAAATACGGTAAGCCTTTTGTTGAGCTAATAAAAGCCTATGTTGAAGAAAATGATATTATTAGACCAGATGATTTAGTAGTAAAAAGTACAGGTGCTAATTCTAGCTTAAAGCTGTATATCATTCAAAATGTAGACCGTAAACTGCCGCTAACAGATATTGCCGCTGCTAAAGGATTGGAAATTCCTGAACTAATTAAAGAGATGGAACAAATCGTTTTTAGTGGTACAAAATTAAATTTGAATTATTGGATTGATGAGTTGTTAGATGAGGACCAGCAAGAAGAAATACATGATTATTTCTTGGAAGCTGAAACTGATGATTTGGAAGCAGCTATGGAAGAATTTGATGGCGATTATGAAGATGAAGAGCTACGTATGTATCGCTTAAAATTTATTAGTGAAGTAGCAAATTAAATAGTATTTTTAGTATGTTATTGGGGTGTTGAAATTGTAAGATTCATTGTAATTTTAGTGCGAATAATAGCAATTTTTATTCTAGTGTTTATTAAATGGTGTTAATTACTTGAATGAGTAATTAACACCATTTTTTGTTTATATAGCTTATTTAATGTTGCCGAAATTATGATTGTTGTGTCAGTTATATGGTATTTTGGTTTGAGATATCTGTTTTTGCGTTGGTTCGGAGCTAGTAAAAAATAATGGTTGTTATGTAGGTATGGGAGAGTTCGCTAACTTCACCATGAAAGTTTGTTTCCTCAGATTAAAGGAATTTTAAACGATAATTGCTGCGACAAACCTTAAAAATGGCAAGTCTTAAAGGTGAAAGCAGCACAGGTTTTCAAATGTTTAATCTTGATTTAATACATCTTATGGGTGGATGAACAGCTACCTTAATTGGCTAGCAATTTTGTCTTATTTTTGATGAATAAAAAAACAAGTTTATATCTTACACAAAAATGGGGCTTCGTCTCATTATTTAGGTCTTGAAAAACTACTTAATGATATCAATATTGAGTTGGTAAACAGAGAGTTTTCTGTAGTGGGTAATTTTTTCAAAGGACTCATAAAGCCTAATTTTAAAAAGCTAAAACGATTACTTCTTCCTTTAAAAAAACATCAGGGGTATTATTATACTTCATGGACGTATTGGGATGGAACATTTCAGCCAAAACAGCTTAAAAGTAATAAAGTTTTAGCTGTTTGGAGTTTGTTTTTAAACCAAAAAGTAACACATATTTTTGCTGTATCTCAAACGGCTAAACAATCATTGATTGAAAATTATAGAATTTTAAGTGATAAAATTTCGGTAGTTAATCACACAATTCATCCAGCATTTTTAAAGGAGTTTACGTTGAAAAAAGAACCGAAAACTTTTTTGTACTATGGTAGATTAGTACCTCAAAAGGGTATTATGGCACTTTTAACTTATTTTAAAGAGCACCCTAGAATGGAGTTTACTATCATTGGAGACGGAGCATTAGCTTCAGAGGTGATAACATGTGCTGATACGTACTCTAATGTACATTATTTAGCCAAAATGGACAATCTTACACTATAAAACCATTGCGCCCTTATGGCAAAAAATTAATGAATAAATATGGAGTAGTGCTATGCTTCTTTTTTAGGTGCCTTTATATGTGCTGTTTCTTGAGTACGCCAACTATGTATAGATACTCATGAGAGATAACCCATTGACATTGTATTTAAAAGATTGTAGCGCATTCGTCGTAAAACAAAACCTAGTTTACAGCGAAAGAAACTATAGAACTACCTAAACCAAGTGTTATGGCGCAGAAGTACCTCCGTTAGATTTACTTCTACGTAGCTGTCGTTGTATTTTTCTAATTGCAGATTCTATAGATTTCTCTGGTTCTATAATATTGTATTCACCCCAAAAATCGGGGTCAGCAAAACCAATGGCTTCGTCGTTTAATATGATTGACGATTTCATGCGATCTTTTGGTTTGAGTGATTTTAAATTATTTTTTTTCCAATCAGTTACGGCCATTTCGCAGGTCATACTATAAACAGAATTGAAAAGTTTTTTATCCCAGTTTATCTTAAACTCAAGCAGTACATTGCTGTAACTGTAAAACCATTTTCCATTTTTCTCTCTGTAGTCTACTCTATATGCTGCTTCGGTAGGCCATACCATTGCATTTTTAGGCTTTTTACGCACAAACAGTTTTGAAGCTTGATCTCTATCTGTTACGTTTAAGGTGTAGATAGCACTGGTTAAAATTTTGTTTTCAGCATCTATATACAACTTCCCTTGATATAGCGGTGCATTAATGCTTTCAAGTTGTTCAAAGCTGATAATATAAATAAGTTTGTCATTAACCCTTGTTGAGCGGTCAAAACTAAAGGCATAATCGTTAATGCCATCTCCATTAAAAATATACTCTGGATATTTTATAATATCAACAAATAAGGCATTGAATGGTCCTCCTTGTAGTTTTAAAGCAATCGTATCTAGCTTACTATAGTCGGTGCTTTTTCTTGCTTTATATAACTGTACTGCATCTTTTTTGTCTGAAGTGTAGGGTGTTTTGTGAATGTTAACAACAGCTTCAGAAAGGGAAACGTTTTTTCTTCTTTTTTTTATGGTTTCTCTATAAAAAGCGGTCATTAAGGTAGGGTCATCAAAGTAATTTTCGCCTTTTTTCGCAAGCGTTTGTTTTACTAACAGTTTGGCGTCTTTTGGTACGCTTAAATCTACCCCTGTAAGCGTTAAAACAGCGGTTTTCATGCGTATTTTATTCTTATTTTCAGAAAGTTCAGAAAGTGGTATTACTCTGGTTTTGTAACCTAAGAAAGAAACTTCGACCTTTGCATTAACCATATCTTGTGGTATTTTTAGTGCAAATTCACCTTCTGTATTGGTAATGGTGCTAATGTTTGAGTCCGCAATTGAAAGTGTAGCAAAAACCAAGGGTTTGTTACTATCTTCATCTACAACTTTGCCTTTGTATTGTGTAAACTCGTTTTGTGGTGTTTCTTGTTGAAAGGATGCGGCTGTTTTTTGAATACCAACTACCCCAATCATCATGATGATAATTAACGCATTGAACCAATATTTCTTTGAGTATGATGTTCTTTTGTGTTCCATGGCAAAAAAGTTAACATTAGTAATAAAGCAATGTTCTCTAAGATACTTATTATTGCTAAAAAAATGTGTTAAAAAGCTTAAAATTTATTTAAAACAAGATGATTTTGAACTATTAAAGCAATGTTCATCAGTCAGATTTGTAGTTGTTTAGCGCTGTATTGATGTGCGTTTGGGTAATTAGTCATGCGTTTTTGAAGAACTAGAAACTAAGCGGTTTATTTCACGTAATTCCTCGGTCGTTAAATCACGCCATTTGCCAACGGATATATCGAGTTTTACATTCATAATTCGAATACGTTTTAGCTTTTTCACCCGATAGTCTAAATACTCGCACATACGCCTAATTTGCCGATTTAAGCCTTGAGTTAATATGATTTTGAACTGATATTTGCTAATTTCTTCCACTTCACATTTTCGGGTAATTTGGTCAAGGATAGGTACGCCATTACGCATTTTTTGCAAGAAATGTTGGGTAATAGGTTTGTCAACAGTTACAATATATTCTTTTTCATGATGGTTACGCGCACGCAATATTTTGTTTACAATATCACCATCATTGGTTAAAAAGATAAGCCCTTCACTGGGTTTGTCTAATCGTCCAATAGGGAAAATACGCTTAGGGTAATTAATAAAATCAACAATATTGTCTTTTTCTACTCTCGTGTCAGTGGTACAGACAATGCCAATGGGTTTGTTAAAAGCGAGATAAACAGGTGCTTCTTTTGGCGCTGAAATAAGTTCGCCATCAACACGAACAGAATCACCAGGAGTTATTTTTGTCCCCATTTCAGGTGCTTTTCCATTGATGGTAATTCGCCCTTGTTCAATGAGTTTATCGGCCGCTCTACGGGAGCAATAGCCAACCTCGCTAAGGTATTTGTTTATTCGGGTCGTTTTAGCTTCGCTCATTTATGCTATCTAACGTTTATTGAAATTGATAAAATGAATGTTATTGAATAATGACTCCAAAATTACAACTTAATCTGGTAAGATGTAATTTCAATGACTATCTTGATTTAGCGCTTAAAAAGAAAAATGTTATTAAAATAGTAAGATAGTGTATTTGGGCTGTTACCTCTTTTGCATCATTTGTAAGGTGAAACCACCTAGTACCACTATTACTGCTACCATAATGAGCCATAGCCACATTTTATTTTCAAAAAGTGGGGTGGTGGTAGGTGGTGGTTTTTTTTCTATTGGTTGAGTGGCTCCCAATTTTAATTGCGAAATAGTTGATGGAATTTTTGAAATGCCGTGCGTTATATCATATTGTGGTTTTTGACCGTTTTTATTGCCATACACTAAATAGTACGTTGCTGGCTTGTTGAACCTTGCAATTAAGGTGTGTTTATAGCCCTTGGCTGTAGCTCCTTCAATGGTCAAAGGTTCGTTGTCATCATTGTGAATAGTTAGTCGTAGTTTTTGTGTAATCGTGGTAGGGAAATGGAATGCACTTTCTTCAAGTGAATGCAATGTTTCATTACGTAAATTACGGTATTGATATCGCCACCCCTTTGCTGTTTTTACACTATCTGCGAGGTATTGAATAGTACAGGGTCTGTAATAATCAATTTCATCAGTAATGGCTAGTTTTAAATAGCTGAGAGGTAAGCGTCTTTTAAAGTCAATGTCTAAAACGGTTTGCTTGTTTTCTTCTTTGATATCGAGGTAGGTGATAGGGTAGTTGTGATATTGGGCTGTTGATTTATTATCTATCGTTATAGTTACATTTTGTATAATGGGTTTTTCTTTGGTTGCTATGTGTAAGCGATAATAACGGTATTTTGATGCAGGAAAATTTATGTCAGTAAAAGCATAGTTAGTTTGTTGGTTTTTTATAGATAAAATTCTATAATCTCTCAGAATGGTATACCATTCATTTTGATGTTGACTTCCTTCAAGAGTCAGTTTCCAATCGAAATTATCGTTTTTAAAAGCAAGTTTTATTTGGTTTATAGTTTTGTTGGTGGGGATTTCATAGGTGAAATAATATCCTTTAGTGTTTGAAGATGTATTTAGGCTTTTAAAATTGATGGTTTTCTTCTCATTTTTTAGGGCACTAATTTTCCAAACATATGGTGCTTCAACGGTGTCGTTTGCTGTAATGCCATAGATGCGAATATCATGCATGTTTTGGTTGATGTTATTAAAAATAGCATCAGAAAGTTCTATTTTGTGCCATTGCCCATTTATGTTAGAAAGCGGTATTTTGTAATTGTAACTGTCAAGTTGACCAAAAGTAAATGTGGCTAATAGGCATCCTACAATGAATAGTATTTTAGTCTTTATCTTCATCAGTAATTTTATGTTTGTATTTGTTGTACAAGAACGAGATAATCAAAAGTAGAATTCCTAAAGAAACAAAAACAATCGTCTTTGTAATGGTGTTCATTGTGGCGATGTCATAAAAGAAAAGTTTTACTAGTGTAATGCCAAATAAGGCAATCGCGGCAATGCGTAGGTATTTTTTGTTTTTGTAAATTCCGACGGCAATTAATAATAAAGAATACATTCCCCATAAAATACTTAATCCTAGTTTATCACTTTGATTAGAACCGGTAATATCCATCCAATTAAGAAGCTCGCTGCTTAGCACCCACAGTAATGACATATGTAGTAGTATTTCAAATGGAATTTGAAAATTGATACGTAAAAAGGCTGCTTTTGATAGTTTGTACAAGGAAGCCAGCAACAAAGCAAAAAAGCCTAAAGAGATATAACGAATAATAATGTTGAAATTACTGCTGGTATATGGCGATTCGGTACTGGTTAAAAAGTTTTGTCGCAATTCACTCAATAGATAGAGCCCGCCAACTAAGAAAATGACAATAGCAACTAAGCCTGTGATGAGTATTACAATGCCTAGTATGCTGTTCTTTATTTTTTTTGTTGCAACAAAGGCTAATAGCGAGATAAATAATAAGGTGTAGTTTAATCGCCAAATAGCGCTAAAATCATGTAATTGATAGTCGTATTGAGCATAACCATATTCATCGCCTATGCTTGCAGGTATTTTTGATAGTTGGTAGAGTTTGTCAAAGTAATAGGCTATTTCATGGTAAAACGCTCCGTATAGAGAAAGTATGCATGTAACAGGAATAGCAAATGACATAAAACGTGTAAATAAACTTGGGTTTTTGGTGTCGGTAGCAATGTTGTGTTTTAGTTGAATACGATTAATCCACCCAAAGGCAACTGTGAAAATTATGGAAGAAAGAAAAGCAATATTTAAAATTGAAGCCATATGTTCTTCATGATAATAGCCGCTGTAATAATTATCCCAATCTTCGAGTAAGCTTAAAAAAGCCAAGATCATCAAGGGGTAGGAAAGGTGTTTGTATGTGGGCACTTTTTTAGTGCTGCCAATCCAAAATAGTAGAGCGGCTTCAAGAGCCCAAAGTAATGTAACCCAGTTACCATCAAGTTGTACGGGTATAGTAATAGTAATAAATGTCAATACCAAACCAGCAGCTAAATAGAAAAGATTGCGGTCACCCAATTTTTTCTTATAAATGATGGCGCTAACTATGAAATGGATTAGCGCATTGCAAAGAGTGAAAATACCCAACAATTCCTTTCCGATATCATGGTTAGCAAGAAGACCATAGCCAAATCCGTAAAAAAGAAAAGAGTTTAGTAGTAATAAAACTACATCAGATTTTTTAAACTTTTCATTGGCTTTAAGCTTATAGGCCAAAAATATACCATAAAAAATGAGGAAAAAGACGCCTAAAAAAATCAGTGCTATGGCAAAATGTGTTTCAGCGGTATACTTAAAAGCTATGAAAGAACTATAAATAAGCCATGTAAAAATAAAAGCAAGATAGTAGAGTGGTTTCCAGTATTTTTTAAATGCAATGATTAGTATTGCTATATTAATGATAGCAACATAGCTGAAAAAAGCGACGATATTACCAGTATTGTTGCTTAGTAAATAAGGTACTGCATATGCTCCAACTAAGCCTATATGGGCAATTACTTGTTTGTTGTAATTTAATGCAGCAACAATACCAAAGGCAGTAAAGAGTAACATGAGGCCAAAGGCAGGTAGTTGTGTGAAAAGACCATAAAAACTATAGGCAGCAAAGGTGATGAAATATAAAATAGCTAATGCTCCGCTAACCAATACTGCACTGTAATTTTCGTATTTTGCTTTTAGTTTTATGCCAAAACCTATCAAACCTAAGCCCATTAGGTAACCTAAAATAATACGTGTTAAGGGGCTAATTAAATTGTTTTCTATAGAGTATTTAGCACCTATGCCAACGCCAATGACCAATATGGCAATACCTATTTTATTGATGAGGTTTTCGCCAATAAATTTCTCAAGGTTAGTTTTTTCTTGAGTGGTATCATTTTTTTGGTTAGTTTTTTCTGTAGCTGGAACATTAGCGCTTGCTTGTTGGGTGATTTTGTTTTCAGTTTTTGACGGGATCGTAGCCATACTTTCTTTTGTGTCAAAACTGGTTGCTACAGGGGTGGTTTTCTCCTTAAGTTTTTCAAAAGTTGGGTCGACTTGTTTTTTTGCATTTTTTAATTGCGTAATTTCTTGATGCAGTTCTTGTAGTTCAATGGAGAAATGTTGTTGTTTTTTTAAAAGAATATTCAATTTTTCTTGTAGCTGGGCTATTCGATCTTGATTTGCCATCTTTTTGGGTGTGAAATTGTATGCAGGTTCATTTGGGTGTACGACCTATTAAACGCTAAAGCTTCTTTTTTATTCAAACAATAGTGCTAAAAAATTGAAAATGATTCAATTATCTCTTCGCGATCGATGTGCAAGCCGCTCATTAAGGGTGTCTAATAATTGCAATGATGCAAGTCGGTAATTTTTATCTCATTTCATGCTTTCGCTCTAGTTCATAAGCGTAAAGCTCCCTTCCTAGTTCTGCCAAGAACGGAAGACCTATTTCATCGTATTCATAATTATTATCATTAAAAATACCATTTTTATTTACTAAAATAGTGGCTGTTAAAAGAAAGGCTATATTGTTTTTGGTGTCATGAATGTATGCGCAATCTGTTAAAGTACCATAGGCGTCGCCTACTTTGTTGTAGATTTTTATATGCTCGGGTATGTTCTCTTTGGTGTCGCCATACATAAAAAATTTACAGTATCCGTCATAATAATTGTTTGGGTTATACCCAAATTTTTTAGGAACAGTACGCATTGTTTTGTGCACAAAATTTAGTTGTTCTTTGCTTAGATTAAGTTTTTCATCCTCTCCATACATTTCTGGAAATAGCACTTTTTTTAGAAATTCATGCTGCGCTTCAATAGGGTAGTAGTTTTTTAAGCTAAAATCAAAAGGGCTTTGTACAATGTCATCACCTTCAATATATGCTACGCCTTTTTGTATGCCTTTAAGGGTTAGTGGTTGTGCCATAGTATTAATGCTTGGTGGTAACAATGTTGTGGTAGTATCGTTTTGGTAAATAACCAAGGGTGTGGTAGTGATTTCATCAGCATTTGGTGTTGAAAGCCGATGTGAAATGCGAACAGGATTTTTAAGAATACCATTTAATGTAGTATTGATATAATCTTGTCCTAAAAATTCAAAAAGGCGATTATTAGCGGCGTTGTCACTTACGGCAAATATCTTTTCTATTTCTTTGGCAAATGTGGTTTCTACACTATCTCCTTCAACATAAAAGCGCGTATTTTTATTCAAGTTTTTTATGCTATTTAGCTTCGATAATGCCAGTAATGCAATAGGGAATTTTACCGTGCTAGCAGGGTAGAAATAGTGTGATGCGTCTACTTGAAATGTGTGGTCTTTAAAAAAAATACTGTCTTCCTTTTGTTCTATTTGAGTGAATATAATTTGTACTTGATATTGTTGAATGCTATCCATAACCCTTTTTATGTTGGGTTTTTTTGAAGCAAGTACAATTTCTAAAGGGTTTTTTAATTCCACTTTTTCTTTTCTTTGGCAAGATGCCAAAATAAGTAGTACTACTATGAAGCCTATTTTGTAATTAATGAACATTACTTTTTTGATGCGTTTCTGTTTTAAGAACTGTACGTAGCGCGTAAAAATAATAGTAGCGCAAATAAAATACTTCGTATTTTTTAATTCACAACGTTATCTTCATACACTTCACCACGGTGGGGCTTTAGTGCATCGCGTACGGTAATCATTTTTGATTCTTCAACTACCATGAAAGCAATGCTGTGCATCTCATTTATAGTTGTATGTCCAGTGATATTAAGTGCAAGTCCTTCTATTGAAATGAACTCTTTTAGGTGTATCTCATGATGTGCTGCGGTTTTATTAGCGGTAGGGCCTCTAAAATCCCAAATGAGTTTAATTTTTCTTGGCATATAGTTACGATTAGTATATTATCGAATAAATATTATGCTAATGTAGTAAAATCTACAATGTTGCAGCTATTGATGCTGGTTACGATTGGCAAAGGCTTTTCATATGAAACCTAAAAAAAATAATAGAAAAGGAGCGAAAAAAAGGAAATTTACTTTTTGAGTATTTCTGGTCAGGTACTAGGTAGCTAAAAAACTGTTAATCATTGATGCGATGTATTGTTTGCCTTGTGATATTTGTTATTTTTGCCAGATGTTTTTAAAACTTAAAAAAGCAAGATATCAGCTATCGGTTTGTCTCGTTGTCTTGATATTTTTAGTTTCATGCGGATCTTTTATTAAGGATGATATTGATAAGAACCCCATAGCCAGAGTGGGGGAGAGTTATTTGTACAAAAAGGACATTGATCCGCTTTTGTACGATGGTATGTCTAAAAAAGACAGCATTTCTATAGTCACAAATTTTATTAATAATTGGGCGTCTAAACAATTGTTATTGTCTAAGGCTAAGATTAATTTGCCAGAAGATAAGTTAACAGACTTTGAAGCATTGGTGGCAGATTATCGAACAGATTTGTATACCCGAGCTTATAAGGATGCCTTGGTTAGCCAAGTTACAGATACAATGGTGAGTAAGGCTGAAATGAAAAAGTTTTATGAAAAAGAAAAGGAAAATTTTAGGTTAAAAGAACGATTGGTAAAAATTCGCTTTATTCAGCTTCCTGAACGTTTTTTGAACAAAGAAGAAGTCATTAAGAAGATGAAGCGGTTTAATCCTGAGGATGTTGTTTATTTAGATTCAATAGGAATACAGTTTGCAAAGTTGAATTTTAATGATTCTATTTGGGTTACTTCTTCAAGAGTGATTACAGAAATACCACCTTTAACGGCTGAAAACCAAGATAAATACTTAAAAAAATCCCAATTTTTCGAATTGGAGGATGCATTCGGGGTATATTTGGCAAAGATTGTAGATGTGCGCGAAATCAACGAAATTGCACCACTGTCATTTGTTGAGCCTACAATAAAGCAAGTACTCGTCAATAGAAGAAAATTAAATTATTTACGCAGTTTAGAAACTGATATTATTGATGAAGCCATTAAAAATAAAGAATTTGAAGTTTATGCAGAATAGAAGTAAAATAATGATATTGATAGCTGTTTTTGGAGCTATTACCTTTGGGTTTTCACAGGAAACAGGTGTTAGTGCAGTGCCAGATGCTAACGAGGAGTCAACAGAAATGGTTGCTGAGAATGCAGCAATGAAAAAAGATTCAACAAACAATTTTAAACGGGTAAAGTTAGATGGTATTGCAGCAGTGATTGGTGACTATGTGATTTTAGAATCTGATATAGACAAAACATTAATTGATTTAAAGAGCCAAGGAGCATCAACAAAAGATGTAACACGTTGTGGTCTTTTAGGCAAGTTAATGGAAGACCGTCTTTATGCACATCAGGCGGTTCAAGATAGTATTTTAGTTTCTGACGATGAGGTGAATTTGACTAGCGATCGTCAAATACAATCTTTAGTACAGCAAATTGGTTCTATGGAAAAGCTACTCAAGTATTATAAAAAGGAGAGTGAGGCAGATTTTCGTCAAGAACTATACAAAATTAATAAGTTGCGAATGTTGTCTGAAAAAATGCAACAAAATATTGTTTCTGAGATTGAAATTACGCCAGAAGAAGTACGTCAGTTTTTTAATAAAATTCCAGTTAATGAGCGTCCTGTAATTGGTGCTGAAATGGAAATTTCTCAAATAGTAAAAGAGCCAAAACCATCAAAGGAAGAAGTTCAAAAAGTTATTGATAAATTAAATGCGATCAAAGCTGATATTGAAGATAATGATGCTAGTTTTAACGTAAAAGCAATTCTGTACTCCCAAGGGCCGTCAAAATCCTCAGGAGGGTCTATTCCTAGTGTTACCAAGGAGTCTGGTTATGTAAGCGAATTTAAAGATGTAGCCTTTAGCTTGCGAGAAGGGGAGATTTCAGAACCTTTTGAAACGCAGTTTGGATGGCACATTATGTTAGTAGAAAAAATACGAGGACAAGAGCGCGATGTGCGTCACATCTTGCTTCAGCCTGAAATAACACAGGAGGCACTTGATGCAATGAAAGTAGAGTTAGATAGCATTCGTCAGAACATTATGGACGGTAAGTATACTTTTGCTGAAGCTGCTTTGAATTTTTCAGATGAAAAAGAGACAAAATTTGACGGTGGTAAGCTTCGTAACCCACAAGATTTTGGGCCACGTTTTGAACTAACAAAAATGGATCCAGCGCTGTATAATCAAGTACGTAATTTGAAGGATGATGAAATCTCTCATCCTATTTTGGAGCAAGATCCAAGAGGTGGAGGCCCAAAATATAAATTAATGCAAGTAACAAATCGCTATGATGAGCATGTGGCTGATTTTGCACAAGATTATACCAAAATTCAAGCATTAGCCAAAACAGAAAAGCAATACAAAGCCATTAAAGAGTGGATGAGTGAGCATATTGAAGAAACATATATTACGGTAAATGAAAACAATAGAGATTGTGAGTTTGCTAATAATTGGGTAAAAAAATAGGTGCATGTCAGACGTTACCGCTATTCAGAATTTAGTAGTTAAGCATAAGGAGTTAAAGCAAGAGATTGCCAAAATTATAATTGGCCAACACGAGGTTGTTGATCAAATATTGTTGTCTATTTATACAGGTGGTCACTCTTTGTTGATTGGTGTACCCGGATTGGCAAAAACGCTTATGGTAAATACGATAGCGCAAACATTAGGATTAGATTTTAAACGTATTCAATTTACACCTGATTTAATGCCGAGTGATATTTTGGGGAGTGAGGTGCTAGATCAAAATAGAAATTTTAAGTTTATTAAAGGTCCTATTTTTTCTAATATTATTTTGGCTGATGAAATTAACAGAACTCCGCCAAAAACCCAAGCAGCGCTTTTAGAAGCAATGCAAGAAAGAGCGGTTACTATTGCTGGAAAGCAGCATAAACTACAATTACCATACTTTGTTTTGGCAACACAGAACCCAATAGAGCAAGAAGGTACATACCCTTTGCCCGAAGCGCAGTTAGACCGATTTATGTTTGCTATTGAGCTAAAATATCCTTCAATAGAAGAAGAAATTCAGGTAGTTAAATCTACTACAAATGATGAAAAAGCTGAGGTGAATGCATTGTTTAATGCCAATGAAATTTTAGAAGTTCAGCATTTGGTACGTCGCATTCCTGTACCCGATAACGTTGTTGAGTATGCTGTAAAATTGGTAAATAGTACACGACCAAATTTAGCATCTGCTTCTGACTATGTGAAGCAGTATATCGATTGGGGGGCAGGGCCAAGAGCATCGCAAAATTTAATTCTAGGAGCTAAAGCGCATGCTGCCGTTAATGGGAAGTTTTCACCAGATATTGAAGATGTTAAAGCAGTAGCGATGGGTATTCTAAGACATCGTATCATTAAAAACTACAAAGCCGAAGCCGAAGGTATCTCTGAAGAAGATATTATTACAAAGTTGCTTTAAAATAAGTAAAAAATAGCATTGTAAAAAGGGGGTTTTCTGTAAAGAAAACCCCCTTTTTAGTGTTTTTGTATGTAAATCACACTAAGGAATTCAGTGTCGGGGATAGCTTATGATTTTCTCCTGTTTCTGTAGTTTAGCGTCCTACGCTGCATGGAGCAAGAGGCTTAAATCTTGCAATGAGAAAAGGTGGTTTGGTTTTTTGAACTCCTTGGTTAACTACAGCGTTTAAATGAAGTTGATTAATGGTGACATATATCATGCCATCATCTCCGCAAGAAAAGCCATTAGGCCAACTTATTCTTGGGTCATTAAATAAATGTTCATATTCTTCATTTGGCTTGGTTACACCTATCCCATTATGATGTACATCAGGGATGTATGCATTATTTTTTATTGTCAGTAGTAATACCGTCACTTACTGTTTTTCGCTATAGGTTTCAACAACTGCTTCAATCTCTAGCTCAGTAAGCGTAAAATTCACAAGGGCGCTTGTAGGGATGGTTTGTGGCTTGGATCTTGGTAGAGGTAAAAAAAGATTTTTAAAAGTCTGCGTTGTTACGCTATTTAATAGCCGTGAGGAGTGAACGTGTGACTACGGTGATTTAAGTGTTTGTGTTAGGACTTTTATTTTTATTGAATGCTGCTATTAGCTCTTATAAGGCTAAAGCAGTTTTTTTTCGGAGGGATATTGTTCTGCTTGGAGTGGAGTTACTAGTTTTCTTTTAATTGATCTAAAACGGAATACAAACCTAAAATTTTATCTTTCATTTGCTCTAAAATTGGAATAGCATTTTTCCAATCAGGATCTTTGGTTAATTCAAAATTAATAGCTCTTTGTACGTTTAGCTTATCAAATTCGAGTATATTCTCAATAGATAGTTTAATTTTTTCAGACGATATATACCAATGATGAATATTTTGATTTCCTTGATGACAAACAGCAATTTGTTTTATATCGCAAAATGAAGAGAAATGTGTGTACAGTGCATTTTCAATATCTGACTGAATATGGAATTCTTTAGCTACTTTTTGGCAGTCCCAAAAATCAAGATTACATTCCACACTGATTTTTAAATGCCAAGAATAATCATTTTTGTCAAAGTCAAGTTTTAGGCAAGGCGGTGAAATGAATACCATATTGCCTTGTGTTTGTGGTGTAGTTGCATTATTGTATTGTTCCATGTTGATTTTTTTTAACTCTAAATCTACTCTATCATCTTAAAACATCGATGTTCTTAATTTTTGGTAAAATTCATATTTTAAAGCCATATTATAGTGGTTTGTAGTGTATTTGTTGCCTGAAATGAGGTAAGTAGGGCATTATGTAGTATGTTTGAAGTAGTTTATATTTTGTGAAGTAGGTGTTTTTACGTTGTTTAAGTGTATTTAATCGATAAAACTAAGCATATAATCGAAGTATTTTCTTTTTGTCGAATTTTTATGCATTTCATCGATAAAATAATGTAAAGTAATTCTAATTATTAAGTAAAATAATCTTGATTTAAGCTTCTTTTAGGCTGTATCTTTCTCTTGTAGGTCTTAAGTGAGGTGTTGTAATTATTAAATTAATATTGATTTTTGAAAACGAAACAGAAAATAATTAATCAGGCAATTAAGACGTACAATGAGCAAGGAGTTACAAATGTAACTAGCAGGAATCTTGCTGAAACACTTGGTATGAGTCATGGAAATTTGGAATATCATTTTCCAAATAAAGAAGTGCTCATCAAGGCTATTTATAAACAAATGCGAAGTGAAGTCTCAGGATTGTATGAGGTTTTTGATACCGATTCAAATCCAATATATAATTTTAATGAATTGCTAAAGGGGTTAGAAGCATTACATAACAAGTATTCTTTTTTTAATTTAGATCTTTTAGAGATTTCAAGAAATTTTAAAGAGGTTGATGACCAAGTTAAAAAAACACTTGAGCTAAGAAAAAAGCAAACAGCGCATTTTTTTAATCAATTTATAGCTTACGGATACTTTAAGGATGAAATGTTTGAAGGGATGTACATGCGTCTTCAGCATTCAATACGAATCTTAATTACTTTCTGGAAATCACAAGAAGAGATACTGCCAAAGTTTTTTACGATCAATAATGGAGATATGGCAATGTATATATGGGAATTGTTGATTCCGCATATGACTGAAAAAGGGGTAGCGGCGTATCATGAATTTGTGGTAAACGCATAAAAAAAGGAGGAAACGGTTTTAGGGCTTTTGTGTCAACATGCCTGTTTCGTTTATTTTATTTTAATGTCTTTAAGTCTTTTTGTGAACTTGAGAAGTGTAATTAAATTTAGTAGCGCTGATTATAGAAACAGCCTACTAGGCAATTGTTAGCTTTTGTAATACTTAAAACAAGAATTAATTTGTTATTATTATTTGAGAATCCACCTTTTTTGTAGTTTGAATGAATGATGTGGTTCGCGAAAAAATATATCCCAAAAAAAAATCAATTAAAAATAGGGCGTATGTCCTAAGATTGATTATATTTAACCTAACTTTTTAGTGCTAAGTCTTTTGTAGAACTAAAAAAGTTCTTTTTGGGGTGCTTTCAAAAATGTTATCATGTATTATGTGAAGGTAGGAGTAGCTCTTTTAAAAGGTGAAAAGTGAGGGGGAAGTTTGACGTTAGATTAATTGTCAGTTTAAGTTTACGTAATTTTAGATATGTTTTGTTTCAACCTAACCAAAAACAGCATTTAAATTAAGTAAGAAATTTAAAGTTTTCAATGTTTTTTTGTTTTAAAAGCATTGAAACTACGATGTCGCAAGGCGAAAAAAAGGTGTTGCTTGGGTGTTTTTTATGATCAAGGCAATACAATTTTGTGTGAAATACAACTAAATATATGACCTCAAAAATTAATATCTAAATCACAAGCGTATGCAGTAAATTTTTTAATTCTAAAGACCAACTATTCAATCCAAAAAAATCAAACTAAAAACTAAAAGATGAAAAAATCAAACTTCGAAAGGCTGTTTCTATTTGAAAGGCTATTTGAAATCGACCTAAAAGTTCAATGGGTTATTTTTTTTGCCATGCTATCATGTATGAATGTAGCGGCAAATGCTATGGCTATTCCTGCTAATGCAGAAACTACAATAACCGTATCTAAAATGGATCATCTATTTCAAGAGCAAACCATCACTGGTACTGTTACTGATGTAGATAATGCTCCTTTAATAGGAGCAAGTATTATTGAAAAAGGAACAACCAACGGTGTGCAAACAGATTTTGATGGTAATTTTACAATTAATGTAAGTGACCCAAATGCCGTATTAATTATTTCTTACATTGGTTTTGCAACCAAAACCGTTTCCGTTGCCAGTACAACTGATTTTAATATTGTTTTAGAGCCTAGTGCCGCTAGCTTAGATGAGGTGGTTGTAGTTGGTTATGGTACACAAAAGCGTGGTAATGTTTCTGGTGCTGTAAGCTCTATAAAAGGAAAAGATGTAAATAGTGCTGTTACAGGAAATGCAGCGCAAGCCTTGGTTGGAAAAGCAACTGGGGTGCGGGTTGAAATTAACGGTGGTGCTCCGGGTGCGGGTGCAAACATTATCATTCGTGGAACGGGGTCTTTAAGTAACCAGAACCCCTTATATGTTATTGATGGAGTTTTCTCAGATAATATGGATTTTCTCAATCCAAGTGATATAGAATCTGTTGAAGTGCTAAAAGATGCAACGGCATCTATTTACGGTGCACGTTCGGGGCAAGGTGTTGTACTTATTACAACCAAAAAAGGAATTAGTGGCCAGCCTATGAAGATAGATTTCGATGCGAGCTGGGGAGGTGCCAATGTGGTACGGCAGTTAGATATGCTAAACGCAGCAGATTATATTGCCAATAGAGAACAAGCGTATAGAAATGATAATGCTGAAGTACCTAGTAATTTTTATGATTTTGATCCGGCAACTGATACTGATATTCAAGATGCTTCCTTACGAAGTGGATTGGTGCAGAATTACGGCTTGCGCTTATATGGCGGAGGTGAAAGTAATACCTATAGTATATCAGCCAATAGATTAAAGCAAGAAGGTGTTGTTATTGCTTCAGATTTTGAAAGAACTTCGTTGCGTATTAATACAACGGCAAAAAAAGGAAAATTTGATTTTGCACAGTCCTTGTTCTTAGCAAATTCTGTAAATCGTCAAAATACAGACTTTGGAAGAGAGTATGGGCATCTACCTATTTCGCCTATCTATAGTGATGTAAATGATGGAGGATATGCAGCTGCCAATACTGGAGTTGCAGGAATTACACGGTCAACGAACTATTATGGTATTGCATTGCTAAAAGACAGAAAAGTAGTGAATTACAATGTTCTGGGTAACGTATCAGGTACTTATGAAATAATTGAAGGGTTAAAGTATAAATTAAATCTTTCTGTAAATTATAATAATTCACGTGATTTTAATTTCGTACCAACCTATTTTATTAGTAACTCAGATGTGGGTCAGAATCCTATAGCTGATCTTTCTGATAGGAGAGCTACTTTTGTTTCTACTATTGTTGAAAATTTGCTAACCTATACCAAGAGTTTTGGAGATCATAATATCGATGTACTAGCTGGATATTCACAACAAAAGGATAAAACCGAGACGCTGGGCGTGCGTGTAGAAAATTTCTTGAGCAATGATACACCTACAGTAGATGCCGGAAATGATGTAGTAGGAAAACCTACAGGTCAATTGTTGCCAAGGAATATTCAAAGTATGTTTGGGAGGTTAAATTATAATTTTGCTGATAGGTATTTGTTTTCAGCTACTTTGAGAAGAGATGGATCTTCTAACTTTGGAGAAAAGAACAGGTTTGGAGTCTTTCCTAGTGTATCACTTGGATGGAATATTTCTAAAGAGAACTTTTTTGATGTAGACTTTGTAAATAACTTAAAGCTTAGAGGAAGTTGGGGTAAATTAGGATCAGACAACTTAGCCCCTTTTCAATATGTTACAGCTCTAAATATTACAAGTGAATATACCCTTGGAGCGGGGCAAACAAGACAAAGTGGTGTTGCTCAAATTCAATTTTCAAATCCTGATTTAAAGTGGGAAGAAACTACTACAACTGATATAGGGTTGGAAGGAACTATGCTAGATGGTAAAATTGGATTTACATTCGATTATTTTAGAAAAGCCTCGGCAGATATTTTGGCAAACCTCCCAGTAAACCCAACATCAGGCACTAACGTTTCTATTCCTTTTAACTCGGCAACTGTTGAAAACAACGGCTGGGAATTTTCATTAACCCACAGAAATTCAATAACAGAAGACTTTAATTATTCGGCAACGTTTAACTTTAGTACTTTGAACAATGAGGTAACCGGATTAGGTGAAGGTGTGAACCCAATTATTGGCGGTGGTTTTACAGATGAAAGTTTTAGAGCCACAAGAACAGAAGCTGGTTTTCCAGTAGCTTACTTTTATGGGTTAAAAACAAATGGAGTCTACCAAAATCAAGCAGAAATAGATGCAGATAATTTAACAGGAAGAACAGCAGTTCCTGGTGATTTTCGTTATGTAGATATTAATAACGATGGTATATTAGATGATCAAGACAAGGTCTTTTTAGGAAGTTCTATTCCTGATTTTGAATACAGTCTTAATTTAGGTCTTAACTATAAGGGCTTAGATTTGAGTATGTTCTTCCAGGGTGTTCAAGGAAATGAAATTTTCAACGGTAAGCGTTTTGAAGGGGTTTTTGCACAAAATGGTGCAAAGTTTGCCATTGCTAAAAACGCGTGGACGCCCAACAATCCATCTAATATTTCTAGAGCTACCGTAGCAGATCCTGCTGTCAATAGACAAACATCAGATTTTTATGTTGAAGATGGTTCTTATTTCAGATTAAAGAATATCACATTAGGCTATACGTTTCCAAAAGAAGCTATAGAGCGAATATTTGTTGATAAGCTAAGAGCTTATGTAAATATTGAAAATGCCTTTATCATTGATAATTATTCTGGATATTACCCAGAAATAGGAAGAAACCTTAAGAGAGGAAACAATCTTTTTAATGCTGGAGTGGATGAAAATGCGTATCCAGTACCAAGAACAATTTCAATAGGCATTCAAGTTTCATTATAACCTTATTAAATCGTAAAAGAAATGAAAATTTATAAAAAAATATTTTTTGCTCTTGCCTTTTCTCTTTTTGCAATTACATCATGCAATGAAGATTTATTGGAGGTTCAAGACCAGAACAGGCTAAATCCAGATGTTTTTTGGCGATCTGGAGATGATGCACAAAGAGCCGTTATTGGTGCCTACAGTCCTTTAGTAGGTGTTCACAGTTGGGGTAGAATGATGATTTTACATACCGTATATCGATCAGATGCTACCAATCCTATCCCTTTTCAAGGGGTAACTACAGATGCTGCTAATTTTTCTATCGAACCTACCTTTGGAAGATTGCAAGAAGCATGGGGAGAATTTTGGAAAACTATTTTAAGGGCGAATACCCTTTTGGTTCAAGTACCAAATATTGAAGATTCTACTTTTTCTGATACTGAAAGAAACCAAATATTGGGAGAAGCTCATTTTCTTAGAGCTTTTCAATATTTTTATTTGGTTACAATGTTTAGAAACGTTCCTTTAATTACTGAGCCGGCAGCTACAATTGCTGAAATAAAAAATCCGCCAGCTGAGCCTGAGGTAATTTGGCAGCAGATAATCAGTGATTTGAAAATGGCGCAATCTTTACTTCCAGAGCAATGGGATGAAGACAACTTAGGTAGAGCTACTTGGGGGGCAGCAACAGGTCTTTTGGGTAAAACGCACCTCTATAGGTCTGGTTTAGAAAACGTAGATGAATATGCTTTGGCCGCTGCAGAATTTCAAAAAATAATGGCAAAAGAGGGTAGCTTGTATAATTTAATGCCGCAACATGCCGATAATTTTGGCAGTGATAAAGAGAACAATATGGAATCGTTGTTCGAAATTCAAATGGATAATAACGGATCTGCATGGGGTTCAGACAATGCAGGGAGTAACCATACGGCAGCTTTTGAGTCAGACCTTTCACCTCCAGGGTTTACAAGCCAATCGGGTATGTGGGTAAATACATGGGTTAAAGATGCCTTTCTTGCAGAGCAAACTACAGATGCCACCATTGACCCTCGAGCTTTTAATACAATTGCTTGGAATGAAGAGGGAGTGATGATGTATGAAAATACCTTTCAAGAAGCATTTCCAGCAAATTTAGATGCCGTAGCAATACGTAAATATTTAGATTTTCGTACCGGTAAAGATCAACCGCAATTTGGCGGGCCTAATGCTTCTGTTATCAATTTTAGAATTATGCGTTATGCAGACATATTACTAATGTATGCAGAAGCGCAAAATGAAGCTGTGCCTAATAGTCCTTTGGCTTTAGAGGCACTCAACAAGGTAAGAGCTAGATCTTCCATGCCACTCAAAACAGCATCAGATCAAGCAACTTTAAGACAGCAAATTAGAGACGAACGTGTATTAGAACTGCTTTTTGAAGGTGATCGCTATCATGATTTGCTAAGATGGGGTATGATACCTGATGTAATCACTAATGAATTGAAATCTAATATGGGCGGATCGCAGTATAGACAAGGTAGAGAGTATCTTCCTATACCACAAGTTGAAGTAGATACAAACCCATTATATCCTCAAAATCCAGGTTATAATTAAATTAATGTTTTACTATTTGTTCCAAAATAGATTGTATAGCCCCCAAGTATAAATCTATAGGAATCTATAAAAAGCACGATCTGGTAATATACTAGATTGTGCTTTGTAGTAAATCTAAATTATTGATTAGAATTTGGTAATAGAATTGCCAATGTATAAGACCGATTAAATGAATGATGTTTAATACTAAAGAGCCACGATGATAGCATGAAATTGATATGGTTTTTTAGGTAGATTGATGAAATAAAATGAAATTGAGATATTTTACGGTGTACATATGTATTGTTATTTGTATGTGGAGTTGTGATTTTGCCAAACAAAGCACTTCATCTAAGTTATACCAATTAGTAGATGAAAACACAAGTAACCTTCAATTTGCAAACAATATACAAGAGAGTGATAGCTTGAATTATCATAATTTTCCGTACATCTATATGGGTGGTGGCGTGGCTGTTGGTGATTTTAATAATGATGGTTTGTCTGATGTTTATATGACCGGAAATATGGTAAAAAATAAACTTTACCTAAACAAAGGAGGTCTTGTTTTTGAAGATATATCTGTAGCGGCTGGCGTAGAAGGTGATGATCGATGGTATACTGGCGTTAGTTTAACAGATATCAACAACGATGGATTTTTAGATATTTACGTATCTGTTTCAGGCAAAAAGAACACACGTAATCAGTTGTATATTAATAATGGAGATTTAACCTTTACTGAAAAAGCTGCCGAATATGGTATTGATGACCCTTCAACTTCTATTCAAGCAACGTTTTTTGACTATGACGGTGATGGTGATCAAGATGTATTTGTTGCAAATTATCCCTTAGTTCCATTGACAGCTGGTAATTCGTTCTATGCTGGATTAATGCGACAAAACGCACTGAAAAATTCTGGTCATTTATATCGAAATGATGGCAATAGTTTTGTTGATGTTACCGCAAAAGCAGGTGTTCAAAATTTTGGTCTTACATTAGGCTTGTCTGCTGCTGATATGAATAATGATGGCTGGCCTGATCTTTATTTATCAAATGATTTTAATGTGCCAGATTATTTTTACATCAATAATCAAGACGGCACTTTTAAAGAGGTGATTAAAGAGGCAACAGGCCATATTTCTATGTTTGGGATGGGAATAGATGCTGCCGATTTTAATAATGATGGCTTATTAGATCTTATTCAGGCAGACATGACGCCAGAAGATTATACACGTGCAAAAGTAAATATGGCCAGTATGAGTACCGCATCTTTTTGGGAAGGTGTAAACCTGGGGTTTCATTATCAATATATGCAAAATAGCCTGCAACTTAATAATGGAATAAAGGAAAATGGTGTTCCTGTTTTTAGTGAAATGAGTCGTTTTGCGGGTGTTGCAACAACAGATTGGAGTTGGTCTACCTTGTTTTTCGATATGGATAATGATGGATTTAAAGATATCTACATTACCAATGGGATGAAAAGAGATGTAAATGACAATGATTTAAATCAAAGAACATCGGCAACATCCTTTAAAGAGGCTTTTACGACAAAGGAAATTAATGAGTATCCAAGTGAGCCAATTGATAATTATGTATTCAAAAACAACGGAGATTTAAAGTTTAAGAAGGTTACTACAGCATGGGGGCTTGGTTACAAAGGCTTTTCAAATGGGATGGCTTATGGTGATTTAGATAATGATGGAGATCTAGATGTTTTGGTTAATAATTTAGATCAAAAAATGACACTTTTTGAGAATAAATCTAAGAATCATTATCTAAGGGTGAAACTCATGGGTTCTACTAAAAACCCTTTAGGTGTTGGCGCTAAGGTTACACTAAAAGATGTAAAAACAGGCAATGAACAATTAGAAGAGTTGCGGCTAACCAGAGGTTTTCAATCTTCAGTTGAGCCTATTGTTCATTTTGGTTTGGGATCAATAGCTAATGAACAACTATTAACCGTGGTTTGGTCAGATGGTAAACAAGAGGAAATAAAAATTAAAAATGTTGATCGTCTTATCACCGTATTATATGAAAATGCTAAAGACGAAAAAAGTAGCGCATCTCATAAAATAACTACTACATATATAGCGCCTAAAACGCTTAATTTAAATACGGAGTATAAACACAAAGAAGATTTGTATGATGATTACTTATATGAACCTTTGCTACCACATAAATATTCAACCTTAGGTCCGGCAATGGCAATTGGTGATATAAATGAGGATGGTCTTGATGATTTTTACGTAGGTAATGCACGAAATTCTGTTGGAAAATTATATGAACAAACAATTGAGGGTGATTTTATAGAAATTGAAGGTCCTTGGCAACAAGATGAAAAGTTTGAAGATACGGGAGCTTTGTTTTTTGATGCTGATGCTGATGGAGATCAAGATTTGTATGTGGTGAGTGGAGGAAATTTTAATTTACATGACAAAGACACCTACCTTGATAGGTTGTATATAAATACTGATGAAGGTTTTAAAGCTTCTTCACTTCCTAAAATAGCTACCTCTGGTCAGGTTGTTAAGGCTTGTGATTATGATAAAGATGGTGATTTGGATCTTTTCGTTGGCGGTAGACTGAGCCCAGGGCAGTATCCATTAACTCCTCAAAGCTATTTGTTGAGAAATGATTTTAGTGAAAAGAGAACATTAAGTTTTACTGTTGAAAATGAACAAATGGATGATTCATTTGCTAAAATGGGTATGGTTACGGCCGCTGTTTGGGCAGATATAGATGGAGATAGTTGGCAAGATTTGATTGTTGTTGGTGAATGGATGCCAATAACAATTTTTAAAAATAAAAAGGGTGTTTTAGTAGATCAAACCAAAGAATGGGGGCTACATAAAAACACGGGTTGGTGGTATGGTTTAGAAGCTTTTGATGTTGATAATGACGGGGATTTAGATTTAGTAGCGGGTAATTTGGGACTTAATTACAAATATAAAGCCAGTCCCAAAAAACCATTTGAATTGTTTTTTAATGATTTTGATCAGAATGGTAAGTATGATATTGTGCTTGGGGTACATAAAGAAGGACGGTTATTACCGCTTAGAGGAAGAGAATGCTCATCACAACAAATACCTGCAATAAAAGCAAAATTTGGAACCTATCGTGAATTTGCAGCCGCTAACCTTTCGGATATTTATGGTGAAAAGATGCTAGATAATTCACTACACTTTCAGGCAACTACCTTTGCTCATTATTGGTTAGAAAATACAGGCGAAACGGGTTTTAAATGGCATATTTTACCCAATAGAAGTCAGTTAGCTCCAATAAATAATATGCAATTGATAGATTTTGACCAAGATGGTTTTACTGATTTGTTAGTTCAAGGAGGGTTGTATGACGCTGAAGTTGAAACTCCAAGGGCCGATGCTAGTGTGGGTTTATTGTTACGTAATAAAGAAGGTAACGGTTTTGAGGTAGTGCCGCCAAAGGTGTCGGGTGTTTTTTTAAAAGGAAATATAAAATCAATGAAGTCCATGGAGTTGAAAGGGGTGAACGGGTTTGTTATTGCTAAAAACAATGAGGGAGTTGAGTTTATGTCAAAGCCTAATATAACGCTTCCTCTAAAAGTTAATTGATTTGCAATAGTATAAAATAGTTGGTTTGAGTTAGTTTTTTAATGATGGGTGAAGCGTAATCTTTGCCCCGTATTTTAATATTATAAACAAGGCCCTTGTAAAAGAATTCGAAATTATTAAAAAATATTAGGGCGTAAGCCCTAATATTAGTACATTTAATCATTCAACCTCTTTAAAACATATATGATGTCACTTTCTTATATTGATTTAACTATAATTGTAATCTATATTTTGGCCATCATTTTTGTTGGTTTATGGTATAGTAGAAAAAAGAAAAACACGAGTGAAGGCTATTTTTTAGCCTCAAAATCATTGACTTGGACAGTAATAGGTGCGTCTCTTTTTGCTTCAAATATTTCTACAGTGCATTTAGTGGGTCTTGCAGAATCTGGTTTTAAAGATGGTATTGTTTGGGGTAATTTTGAATGGTTTTCAGCTTTTGAGTTAATTATTCTTGCCTTTGTTTTTATACCTTTTTATCTAAGAGCCAAAATAACCACCTTGCCAGAATTTCTAGAAAAAAGGTATGATTCTCGTTCACGTGTTATCCTAGCTGTTTTTAGTATTATGGCAGCATTGTTCATGCATATTGGCGTTAGTTTTTATGCAGGAGCAGTGGTTTTTGAAAAAATGTTTGGTCTCGATATTTTTATTTCCATTGTTATTATTGCTTTAGCAACGGGTATTTATACAGTTATAGGTGGGTTGGTATCGGTAGTAGTTACCGAAACTGTTCAAACCTTAATTCTTATTCTTGGGTCGCTAACCATTACCATATTGGCTATTTATCATTTACCAGATGTTGGTATTCATACATACGATGCACTTAAAGAGGCTGTTGATCCTGATAGGTTTAGCGCTGTAGTGTTTGATGAAACTAAAAAAGGCTTTACTTTTTTAGATATGCTTTTTGGGCATTTAGTACTGGGTATCTGGTATTGGTGTACTGACCAAACCATTGTACAACGGGTACTTGGGGCACGCTCAGAGAAGCAAGCAAAACTAGGCGCATTATTTGCTGGTTTCCTTAAAATACTCCCTGTTTTTATTATGGTGGTTCCAGGTATTTTGGCCTTTGCCTTATTTCATGATCAGATTGGAGATGATACTAAAAGTGTACTTCCTATTATGATTATGAATTTAATGCCAGTAGGATTAAAAGGTCTTATGATTGCAGCACTTTTAGCCGCAGTTATGAGCAGTGTTGCAGCAGCCTTAAATAGTTGCTCAACCCTTATTGTATATGACGTGTTTGCAAAATTAAAACCTAACCTATCCGACGTATCCAAAATAAAGATTGGTAGAATTACAAGTGTTGTTGTCTTGGTTATGGCGGTTGCATGGTCTCCTTTTTTGGGTGATTTAGGGGGTATTTTTGAGCTTATAAATCAAATGTTTAGCATTTTTGCGCCTGCCATCGTAACGGTATTCGTATGGGGTATTCTATCAAGAAAAGGTACGGCCAATGCGGCTTTTTATACCTTATTAGGAGGTAGCTTTGTAGCTGGAAGTATTTTTTTAATTGAAAAGTATGCCGTCGTTAATGGTATCGAAAATTATATATCGAGCCCTCAAGGTTTGGGTATTAATTGGTTGCGACAAACCTATGTGTATTTTATTATAGCTACTTGTATTTATATGATTGTATCATATTTTGATAAGTCGCCTCAAAGTATTCCTGAAAGCTTTTATTTAAAAGTAGACGCTTCATCAAAGATTGTAAATTATTTGAGTATTGGGCTGGTAGCTATTATGGTTGTTATTTACGCTATTTTTTATTGAAATAGGTTTTAAGAAGAAAAAAATGGAGAGGATTAAAAACAGATTTTGTTTTGCAACCGATGTTATTGATTGCATGGAGGAAAAAATTCTTAACATTAAGAATGAATTAGCCGATGACGGTATGAGAAATCACTTACAAATAACCTCTTTTGATGCATATAAAAGTGGGCGATTTTGGTTTTGTGTATTAGAACAAAAGCAACATATAGCTATTCAGGGTTTAATGGAACAATGCAATGCACATACAACATATTTGGCTCGACTGCTAAACCAAAGAGATATGGTTGCATTAAGCAGTATTTTTAAAAAAGACCCCACTGTATTTAACAGAAATACAACTACCCTGATTGAATGTAAGCGTATTGTCATGACCTTAGAAATAATAAATAATCCAATGGCATTGGCAGCATATGCTTCAATTCATGCACCTCAAAATATTTGGCCTCAAATTTTAGAGAATATGAATACCATGGGTATTATTGATATGGAAATATATTTATATGGTTACCAAGCTTTTTTGGTAATGGATACGAAGCCTGATTTTGACCTTGAAATAGATGGTGCTGCTTGGGCAAAATTACCTAGAGAACAAGAATGGCAAACGTACGTGTCTCAGTTTCAAAAGATAAATGCCGATACAAAGGCAGTTGATAAATGGAAAGTGTTGACTTCAATTACAAAATAATGATACTAAAACAAGAGCCAAAATTACCTAAAAATCCACTTCCAATAGTTATTATTGGTGGAGGTGGTATTGTGAAAGATGCCCATTTACCCGCATACGAGTTGGCAAACTTTGAAGTAAGAGGAATTTATGACAAGGATAAAGAAAAGGCGACGGCATTAAAATCAGAAAATAGCCACGTGACTAAAGTATACAATTCCTTGGCAGAATTGATTGAAGATGCAAAGGAATGCAACGCCGTTTATGATTTGGCACTTCCGGCAAATTTACACGCTGAAATTTTAGAGCAACTGCCTGATGGTTCTGCTGTTTTGATTCAAAAGCCAATGGGTGAAACTTTAGCTGAGGCTAAGCAAATATTAAAAATATGCCGTAGAAAGAAATTTGTGTCTGCTGTTAATTTTCAAATGCGATATGCTCCCTATGTAATCGCTGCAAGAGAGATGATTGATAAGGGCATGATTGGCGATGTTTATGATATTGAAATTATGGCTTGCGTGTATACACCATGGCATTTATGGAGTTTCTTATTTGAACTACCTAGAGTAGAGATTTTATATCATAGCGTACACTATTTAGATGTTATTCGAAGTTTCTTGGGAAACCCTAAAAAGGTCTATGCTAGTACGATCAAGCATCCTAAGATGGCAGAACTGGCTTCAACAAGAAGTACAATGATTTTAGATTATGATACCTATACACAGGCCAGAATTATTGCCAACCATGGCCATGAATTTGGGTTAAAACATCAGCAGTCTTATTTAAAAATAGAAGGAACAAAAGGAGCAATAAAAATACAAATAGGACTTTCATTAAACTACCCAAAGGGGCTTCCTCCAAAGTTTGAATATATGTTGTTAAATGACGAACAGCAGAACTGGAAAGAAATACAGTTAAAAGGCCGATGGTTTCCTCATGCATTTGTAGGTACCATGGCAGGGCTTCAACGACATTTTATAGACCCTACTATAAAGCTACCTCATAGCACTGATGATGCCTATGATACTATGAGACTTGTGGAGGCAGCATATCAATCTAGTGAAACGGGTGGTGCTTCCTTGTTATAAATAAAAGAATCTAAATTTTATAAATGAATATAAATATGACACTATGTAAAGTACGCTTGTTGGCTATAGTAATTTTTTTGATGTGTTTTGGTATAAAAGCACAGCATTCAGGTGGGGGAGAGGCTAATCCAAATTTAAGAACAAATAAAGAAGCACTGAATAAATTTCAAGACCTGCGTTTTGGTATGTTTATTCATTGGGGACCTGTAAGTTTAAGAGGTACCGAGATAGGGTGGTCGCGTGGAAAAGATGTCCCTGTAGAAGATTATGACATGTTGTACAAAGAATTCAATCCTGTATTATTTGACGCTGCTGAATGGGTGAAAACTGCAAAAAGAGCGGGCATGAAATATATGGTACTTACTACTAGACACCATGATGGCTTTAGTTTATGGAATAGTGAATTTACTGACTATGATATGGAAAGTACGCCTTATGGTAAAGATATAGTAAAGGCCATTGCTGAAGAATGTAAGAAACAAGGAATTGTTTTCGGAGCGTATTATTCTATTTGCGATTGGCGGCATGAAGATTATCCGGTCGTATACCCTGACCCAAATTATAAGCAACACCTTGAAAAGGAAATTACCGATCCAGAAACTAAGAAACGAATGGATAGGTATGTGGCTTTTCTTAAAAATCAATTAAAAGAATTGGTAGATAATTACGATCCAGCTTTTATATGGTTTGATGGTGAATGGGAATGGGCTTGGACACATCAAATGGGAATGGATATGTACAAATATGTGCGCTCACTTAAAGACGATATTTTAATTAATAACAGGGTTGATAAGGGGCGCGATGGTATGAAAGGGCTAACCTTAAGCAATCGTTTTGCTGGCGATTATGCCACACCTGAGCAAGAAGTAGGCAAATTTGACAACAAAAATGCATGGGAAACTTGCATGACCATTGCCAATCAATGGGCTTGGAAGCCAAACGACAAATTAAAATCAAAAAAAGAATGCATCCAAACCTTGTTACAAACAGTTGGCGGCGACGGTAATTTATTATTTAATGTAGGGCCTATGCTTGATGGCCGTATAGAACAACGACAAAAAGAACGCCTTTTTGAAATGGGTGATTGGCTCAAAATTAATGGCGAAGCTGTATATGGTACTCGTGGCGGACCATACCTTCCAACAGATGCTATGGTGTCTACCCATAAAAATAACAAAATTTACTTGCACGTTTTTGATACGTCCAAAAATGAATTGAAACTTTCTTTGCCAAAAGGGGTAAAGGTCAAAAAGGCATATTTTTTAGATGGCGATACCGCTTTAGAGGTAAAACGCACCAAAAATACCTTGACCATAAAAACGAGTATTTGGCCTGATCATATTGCATCAGTAGTGGTATTAGAGCTCAATAAAAGTGCAACTGATATTGCGGTAATTAAAAAAATGGAATAGTAAAAACGAGCAAATAAAGATTTTATAACTAAATGTTCTTTAAACTAGAATTTTACACAAGTGATTAGAGCTTCAGTGCCGACATTGGCTGAGGTTTTACGCAATAAAAACTATGGGCGTATAGCATACCATTAGGTTTTATGTATCTATGAGCAGAGTAAAAGTCAAATTAAGATAGCTACGAGGCTGCTGCCTATGAGCCACTTTGCCGTTTCACAACAGTTTTCTAAACATAATAGCGAATAAAAAAGAAGGAATATGCTAAAAACAGCACATATAGTAAAAATTAGTTCATCAGATACCCGTTTTACACTTGCCAACGGGGCAGGTTCAGACGCAGTGCATACAACCCCCATATATGCCTATGCTGTTTGTAGGTTATACACAGATACGGATGTAGAAGGCGTTGGGCTTGCATTTACTTTAGGTACGGGTAATCATTTGGTTTGTGAGGCCATTGATTATTTGGCAAAACATATTGAAGGAAAAGAGATTAATGAACTAATGTCAGATTTTGGCACCGTTTACCGGCAAATGACAGATGATCCTAATTTCAGATGGTTGGGCCCTCATAAAGGCGTGGTTCATTTGGCACTCGCATCAATTGTTAATGCTTGTTATGACCTTTGGGCCAAAACGAAAGGAGTTCCGCTCTGGAAGCTATTGATTGAATTAACACCAGAGGCTTTGGTCAATACCCTTGATTTTTCTTATTACGAAGATGTTTTGACCAAAGAAGAAGCCATAGGTTTATTAAAGGATCAAGAACCTAACAAAGAAGCTCGAAAGCAAATATTAAAACAAGGATATCCGGGTTATGACACCTCTATTGGCTGGTTTAATTATTCTGATAAAAAAGTGGCCGATAATATTAAAATGGCAATGAGCCAAGGCTTTACAGCTATGAAAATAAAAGTAGGCTCAAAAGAACAACAACGTGACCTTCGTAGGGCAGCATTGGTACGTAAAATAGCAGGTGACCAAGCCACCATTATGTTTGATGCCAACCAACAATGGAATTTGCCAGAAGCCATTAACATATGCAGGGAGCTTAAAAAAATGAATCCGCTTTGGATTGAAGAACCTACCCATCCTGATGATATTAGTGCCCATGTTACCCTAGCGCAGCAAGTGGATGTGAAAATTGCCCTGGGCGAACATGTACCTAACAAAATTATTTTTAAAAACTTTATACAATCGGGTTGCATGGCGTTTAATCAGGTAGATGCTGTAAGGGTTGGTGGCGTATCAGAATTTATATTGATTAGTTTATTGTCAAAAAAATACAACATTCCTGTAGTACCTCACGTAGGTGATATGGGACAAATACATCAGCATCTGGTGTTATTTAACCATATTTCAATAGCGCATCCTGTGGTGTTATTAGAACATATACCCCATTTAAAAGGGTATTTTAAATTTCCTGCTAAAGTAGCCAATGGCTTGTATGCTATACCGCAAGAACCTGGTATGAGCACCGATTTAAAAGCGTATTAAAATTTGGATGATACGCATTACACTATGAAAACGCAGCTTTTAAAATGGTATTAGTGTAATGACCACTTTACTTCAAAAATCAAGAAACAGGATATAGATTTCACGCTATGTCCTGTTTTTATTTCTTGGTATTCTTCTCTTCAATTAAGACTGTTTATTACAGCAAAAAATGTTTTTGAATACTGATTTATGGGATACGACTGTCCGATTAAACGTAAAAAAAAATCGCTAAAGGTAATTTCGTAAATAGCAGATAGATAGCACCTATTGCACTAAAATTGAATTTCAACGAAGAAAGGAATCTGCTTGTCAATTATCTTCTTGAAAAGATGGATAAAAATAAATACTACCCTAGTTTTGATTATTGGAATACCCAAATTAGTAAGACCTACTTGATATGTTGATTGTTGATTTTCAGAAGGATTGAATTTATAAAGTTCTTTTGGAAAATGTAACGCAAAGAATTTGTTAAAAGCTGATATACTTCAATTTGATACAGTATAAAGCCAAAATGAATTGTTGCATTAGCAAATGCTCTTCAATAGGCCTTATGTTAAAATAGCTAAAGTGTATGTTGCTTTTTTCATTTAGGTTTATTAGAATTCAGTTCATAATGACGATGGCATTGGTTTTCCATACCTTTCTGTTTTCTAACAATCCTATCCCTTCCTCAATACAAAAAACAGCTTTTCATATTGAAAATGATATCCCTAGCAAGCATGTTTTGCAGCACGCTTTGCATAGTGATAGTAACCAAAAAGAAACGACTTTTCATTTGTTTACTCACGGACGTTCAGGTGAGTTACGCATCAATGGTAAATGGTTAAATGCAGAACAAATAGCCCATTTTTTAGAAAATAATACGAAATTCTCTGCACGTAATGCTCCTAATGTAAATATTTATGGATGTGAATTCGCTAAAGGGGTAAAAGGCTTGCAAGCGGTCGCTTATCTTGAAAAAACACTGGGTATTACCGTAGCTGCTTCAACAAATATTACGGGAACTTCAGGTGATTGGGTATTAGAAGTAGGTAATAAAAAACTCCAGAGTGTACAGCAATATCCATTCAATTTACAATGTGCAAATCAAGGTACGGCAGACAATCAAGATTATGATTGTGATGGAGTTGTGAATAGTGATGATTTAGACGATGATAATGATGGTATATTAGATACCGATGAAATGCTTTGTAGAAGCGCAACTAATGTTAATTTAACCCAAGGGTTAAGTCCAGGAAGACGTTATTCAATGGATACTCATTTGGCTACCCTTGGTATTCGTATTAGACATGTTGAAACAAGGAATTATACAGCAAATACAAATTATTTCAGTGTTATTAGTCATAGGTCTTGGCCAGCATTTGGCGATAATGATAGTAAAATGATTTTTAATGGTACAGGCGTAAGTGTTGCTTATTTTGATACAGATGGTGTAACAAAATTGACTACCAACTCCTTTGCAATTTGGAGTGACCCTGTACCAACACCCAGAAGAGTGCGTGTGATTGCAAGGGATGTTAATGGCAATGTTCTTATAGATAGGCTTGATCGTGATGGTTCGCAACACATAGTCGATTTGTCCATGACAGGAGGTGTACCTATACATGAGTTGGTATTTGCCAATGGCACATCGGCAATAGATCTTGTTTCTCTTGAAGGTAGATGTAGCCCAATTGACACCGACGGTGATGGCATACCCAATCATTTAGATTTAGATAGTGACGGTGATGGTTGCCCTGATGCTGTAGAAGGCAGTGGCAATTTTGGTAGTGGCGATGTAGTAAATTCATCATTGCCAGGCGGAAACAGAGGTGCTAGCTATACAGGAACTTCGTCATCACCAGTAAGTACAAATTTAGGGAATGTGGTAGGCAATACAGGAACTAGAAACGGGGTGCCAAGAGGAGCAGGTACTGGTCAGGGGATAGGTAGTTCTCAAAATACAGGAGCAGCAATTAGTATAAGCCAAGCACCTGTTGATATAAATAAGTGTGGCAATGATTTAAGTGGCATACGATTTAGGGCAACAGCTACTGCGAACCCCAGATCCGCTTCCATTGGTTATCAATGGCAGGTAAGTACTAATAACGGAGCGAGTTTTTCTCCAACAATACCTGGTGCTTCTGGCGCAACATCGGGTACTACGACTTCAGGCACAGCAGTTACCTTAAACTTAACAGGTGCTGATGCTAGTTATAATGGGAATATTTATAAGATAGTGTATTCCTCACCCAATCATTCTTGTAAAGAAGAAGCAACAGCTAGGTTGCGTATAAATAGTCTTCCTGTCGCCAATGCAGGTGCAGACCAAACGATAAATTGTAGAACGACCTCAGTAGAATTAGGCGTGGCGACTCCAACTCCTGGTCATAGTTATGAATGGAGCGCAGCTTCAGGTACATTTAATTCCACGGTATCAAACCCTACGGTAAGTCCCACAACAACA
>CANMFQ010000025.1 GCA_947497145.1 uncultured Flavobacteriaceae bacterium | reverse complement strand
ATATTCAAAAACTGGATCAACTGCTACCCAACTCTTTTAAAGAAAATGCCAGCACGTAGTTGCTCGGACGGATACGTTTGTATTGAATACCTTTTATCTAAATGATAACTAATCTAAGAGATTTTTGATAGATTCAAAAGTAGTTGTTGTTACATAATTACAAACTTCTGCTATGTTGTAAAAGTTATGCTCCAAAGACATGGAATATGGGGGCATTCACCCTTATTTTCACCTTCAATACGGCTTCTTTCATAATTTCCAATATACTAGTTCCGCTGAGTATATACCGTTCCAATCAATTAACAACTTACGTATAAGCTGAACAAGGCTAGCATTTCATTTTAGGATTGGGGTAATTGTCAGATTGGTCCTCAACAGTTTCGTCCATACAAACAAAATCTTTCTCTAGTTTAATGTCAAGTAATTTTCCGTTATTCAAGTTTTGGGTATGGTAAAGCCCTACTTGCTCATTGGTATGCCAGTTGACGATGCTGTTTTTGGGTACAAAAAGCATAATGCCTTGGTCAAAAAAAGAAGCCGCTAAATTGTCATGTTCGTCAGAAGCTTTTACGGCATATATAAAATGCGATTCATTAAAATCGGTTTTCTCTCTAACCATTCCTTTTTCGCATAAGGTTTTAACCTCCATTTGGGTCAGTCTAAATCGGACTGAATTTCCTTTAATTCTAATTTTCATAAGCAGATAGCTATGCTAGTCAATAGTTGTCGATTTTATTTTTTTCCTTTTTTATACCTAAGCTTACCTAATTCAATACCAATTGACGTTTTAGCGAGCATGGTAAAGATAAAAGCTCCCATCGCCCAAATGCCTAAGGTAACGCCAATCTCAATACCAGTAGGCGTGTATTCGGCAATTTTACCGTAAGGACCAGGAATAAAGCCGGGTACAATGAGTCCGAAGCCTTTTTCTATCCATATAGCAACAAACAGCAGTACACAGCAAAAATACAGTACTTTAGGGTTGTTTCGTAGCTTGTGAAATGTCAACAAAATAGTCGCTAAAATATTCATGGGTATCGCTGTCCATATCCAAGGTAATAGGGCGGTTTTTCCTTCCAATCCAAAGAAAAGATAATAGGCACTTTCACTATGGTGTGTAGGTGCATAGAATTCTTTAAACAGTTCAGAAAAAAGCATAATTAAATTGATTTGGGCGGCTACTACAACAATCATAGCTATTTTCTTGATGGTGGTATCGGGAATTTTAAAATCAGAGAATCTTTTAATAATCGCTAATACTAAAATGATAAGTGCCGGGCCAGCAGCAAATGCAGATGCTAAGAAACGCGGACCTAATAAGGCGTTATTCCAAAAGGGTCTTGCTTGTAGTCCCTCATATAAAAATGCCGTAACTAAGTGTATACCAACTGCCCATAATACAGAAAGAATAGACCCTGGAATATAGACTTTTGGGTTGGCATCTTTACCTTGGTAATGACGAAATAAAATATACAACGGAATGGTAATATTGATAAACAAATATCCGTTGAGCACAATTACATCCCACGCAAGCATGGAATTAGGAAAATTAAACACACCAATTCCCGGTATCATATGCCAAAGTACTGAGGGGCCGCCCATGTCTGCAATAACAAAAGCCAAACACATGAGTAAGGCAGCAACTGCGAGCCCTTCACCAATGAGAACGGCTTGTTTAAAATCAATATCGTGTAAGACATAGGTAGGCATTACTAGCATAACGGCAGCAGCAGCTACACCAACTAAAAATGTAAAATTAGAAATATATAGTCCCCAACTTACCCTATCAGTCATGCCTGTGGCGCTCAGACCTTCTTCTAATTGTATGGAATAGCAATACATGCCAATGAGCATAATTGCTGTTAAGAAAATCATCCAAATATGATATGTTTTTGAACCATGGGTAATATACCCTAGGCTATCTTTTACCATACTTCCAAAAGCCCTAAGTGTTTTCATTTTTTGTGAGTTTGATGCATCAGCAGTTTCAGTCGGTTATTTTTAGTCCATGAAATACCAGAATTTGGGTTCGGTACCCAAATCTTCTTTCAAACGGAATACTTTTTTGTTTTCGAGCACCCATCGTATGGTACTTTCTGGGTCTAATAGATTGCCAAAAATTCGCGCTCCTGTGGGGCAGGCTTCAACACATGCAGGGTCTTTGCCTGACCTTGAGCGTTGTATGCAAAAAGTACATTTTTCCATTACCCCCTTTTTTCGCATTCTATTGCCTAAATAATGCTGATTTTTATTGACTTCAGCTTGGGGTACTTCAGGTTTACTCCAATTGAAGCGTCGTCCATCATAGGGGCAAGCTGCCATACAGTACCTACAACCTATACACCAATCATAATCAATAACTACAAGCCCGTCTTTTTCACGCCATGTTGCCTCAACAGGGCATACATTCACGCATGGAGGGTCGTCACAATGAAAGCATTGTGTACCCATATAAAAATGTCCTTCAGCGGGTACTTCGTGGTAATAATTATCGTCGGCTTCATTGAATTTAAAACCTTCTCCGTCTTTCATTTCATGAATACGTATGTACTGCATCTGTGAGTTTCTGTCTTGGTTGTTTTCTTCCACACAGGCACTTACGCAGTTCATATACCCTTGACATTTAGATATATTAAAGGCATAGCCAAAAAGCACATCTTCAGAGGCATCTGTTGCCGACATACTAATATTTTCCTTTTTTCGCAGTTGGTAGGAGCGTACTAAGCGCTTCACCGTTGCATCTCTTTCTTCTTGGGTCATTAACTTGTAATTTCCCTTAAATTGCTCTTCCCAGTCAATTTGCGCTTTCTCCTTGGTTTCTTCGCCAGCAATAGCACTGCATGAGGTTTGTACAGCTCCTGCACCAATTAATAAACTAGCGGTAAGTTTACGAAAGGCAGTTCTTCTGTCCATTTTTACATCAAAAACCTGCTGAAATCCATCTTTTTGGGTTTCGCCAACCATGGTGTCTTCAACAGCTGCATCAAATTCATCAGCAGTAATGGTGTATTCATTTTTTGGTGGTGGCGTATTATGCGAACTACAACTACCCGTTGTACTTCCACATCCACAGCTAGTTGCTACAGGAGGTTCAATAGGTGCTGGCTTGTGTGAGTTACAACCGCCACTAGTATTTCCGCAGCCACAGCCAGAGGTTGTCGTAGTGGCGTTTTCTTTGTTAAATCCGAAATCTAACGTAAACCATTTCTTTTTTTCGCTCATCGTTTTTTGTTTTGCCTATCAGATACGGGTTATTTTCTTTCTTTTACTTTTTCTGTGTTAAAGCGTACAGGCCATTTTGACGCAATTTGGGGCTGATGTGGGTTGTGACAGTTTACACAGGTCATCGCCGCTCTTGGTTTTGCCCAACCACCAATATTTTTGCCATGTGCACCACCTTTCCAGTTTTCAAACTGAATGGAGTGGCATTGGCTACACAGTTGGTAGCTCTTATTAAAATCAACAGGCTTATTGGTTAAGCTATGCAGTTGATTCATATCACTACCATCGTGGCAGGTTGCGCAGTTCATAGCATTTTCATTTGCGTGCATTAACTTTATATTCCAATGCGCTTTTTTCGCAATACTGCTATGTTGCATAGCTGCTAATGGCTTTGAATGGCATTCATTACAGGCATATGATTGTATTTGGCTTTTTCGCTCTGGTATTAAAAAGGTGTGGTCACCTTCTGTAATTTGTATGGTTTTAATATCACCAATATAAGCTTCTGAAGAAATGCCAGTATCGTGATATTTGTTGCCTTCGTGTTCTATTTTTTCTTTCAAGCTGTGATATTCACCTTCTTTATGCTTACATGAGCATAAGAATGAGAGTATGACGAGACTTAGTATAAGTTTTTGTGTACTCATTTGCTGGCTGTATTTGCATTTGCACGTACAAAAAGTGATGCATTTTCATAGCTTCGCTTTATGGGTACATGACATTGTCTGCAGTTTATTCTATCGGGGTGATTTACTCTAATTTCTTTTACGGCAGCTGGTCCTGCATGGCATGATAGGCAATTTTCGCGCATTTGCAATTGATGCGGAATTGCTGGTGGACTGCCCGGTAAGGCATTATTAACACCAACTGCTGGTGCTGGTTTTTTATAAAAATTTGACGGCTTGAAGGTGTTTTGCGTTTGTTGTTCTACATGACATTGTTTGCAATTGACCATCTGCGGATGCGGGGTTACGGGGGCATACGCATTGAATTTATCTACAAAACCACCATTTTCATGGCATTGTAAGCATACTTTGCCGCCCATAGTTCGTTTGTCAGAAACAGCATGAGGAATGCTTGGTGGAGCTCCTGAATAGGCTCTGTTTTGATAATACGTAGCCAATGTTCGTTGGTGGTTTTCATTAACAGGCATACGTAAATAGTCTAAAGCAAATTCTGAACGCTCAAAAACAGCCTTTTCTGAGGGAATTATGGGTACTTCTTTTTCTTCGGAAATAGGAATGTAGGCTTCTTCTAAACCTTTTTGGTAACTATAAATCCAATTGATAAGAAAACCAACAAAGAGGATGGCAAATAGCGAAATGATTACAGTTCTTTTCATGAGTTAAGCCTTTTCTACTTTAACAGCACACTTTTTATAATCGGGCTCTTTAGATATGGGGCAAAAAGAATCTAAAGTAATGTCATTAATGAGCATATTCTCATCAAAGAAAGGCACAAAAACTTGCATGGGTGCAGGCACACCTCTTTCATTAACCGATGCAGGCATGGTGATACTACCACGTCGAGTGGTGAGTTTTACCATATCGCCTGTTCGTATTTGCATACGTTTAGCATCACCGGGGTTGAGCTCTACGTAAGCGTGCGGCATGGCTTGGTGTAATACCGGTATACGCCGCGTCATTGAACCAGTATGCCAATGTTCAACCACACGGCCGGTGCATAACCAATAGGGGTATTCAGCATCGGGTTCTTCGGCTGCTGGCTCATATGGGCGTTGCCAAATAACGGCTTTACCATCTTTTTTTCCGTAGAAATGAAAATCTTTACCATTACTACAGGCGGGGTCATATTTGGCATTAAATCGCCATTGGGTAGATTTTCCATCTACATAAGGCCACATGGCGCCAGGCTGTGATTTTAACACCTCAAGGGGAGCCATATTATGTTTTTTGCCTTCGTGATGCCTACGATATTCGTTGTAAATTTCACTGATGTGCGTTTCTTCCTTATAGTGAAATTGCTTTTCAAAGCCCATACGTTTCGCTACTTCAATAAGTTGCCAAGTATCGCTCATAGCCTCCCCTGGTGGGTCTATCATTTGTTCAAAGTACTGAGTACGACGTTCTGAATTACCATACATACCCTCACGTTCAATCCACATGGCAGAGGGGAGTATAACATCAGCAATATCGGTAGTTGGTGTAGGATAAATATCAGAAACCACAATAAAACGCCCTTCTTTTTTAGCTCCATCGCGATAGCGTTTTAGCTTGGGCATGGTCACCATAGGATTAGTTACTTGAATCCACATAAAGCGAATATCTCCACGGTCTAAAGCGCGAAACATTTCAACCGTATGATAGGTGGGTTTTGGTGATATATTTTCAACAGGAACATCCCATATTTTTGCTGCAAATTCACGGTGCTCTTTGTTCATTACCACTCCATGAGGGAGTTTATGAGTTAAGGTACCCACTTCACGAACGGTACCACAAGCACTGGGTTGCCCGGTTAGTGAAAACGGACTATTACCGGGCTCAGAAATTTTTCCTGTTAGCAGGTGAATATTATAAATGATGTTGTTCATCCATGTGCCACGTGAGTGCTGGTTAGGCCCCATGCACCAAAAAGACATTACCTTTTTGTTGGGGTCACCAAAATGAGTAGCTAAATATTTGATATCTTTTACTGATACCCCTGATATTTTTGACGCCTTTTCCGGCGTGTAGTCTTCGAGGAAATTTTTGTAATCTTCAAAGCTTATTTTTTCAGGTTTATCGGTAAATTTATAGTTGTCTTCAAGGCCATAGCCCATATTGGTTAGCCCTTTATTAAAGTTGCAATGCGCTTCAATAAATTGGTCATTGGTCCATCCATTTTTAATAATTTCATAGCAAATAGCATTTCCTACAGCCAAATCACTTTGCGGATTAAAGAGAATAGATTTATCGGCTGCCATACTTGTACGCGTTGTTCTGGTAGCAAAATCAATGATTTTTACTCCTCGTTTTAAGCGTTGGTCAAGCAATCTTGAAAACAATACGGGGTGCATTTCTGCCATATTATTACCCCAGAGTACAAAGGTATCAGCATGGTCTATATCTTCATAGCAGCCCATAGGTTCATCAATACCAAAAGAGGTCAAGAAACCAGTTACGGCAGTTGCCATACACAAGCGCGCGTTGGCCTCTACATTATTTGTACCAATACAGCCTTTAAATAATTTTGAAGCAGCATAACCATCAGGAATAGTCCATTGACCCGAACCATAAATAGATACAGCATCTTTACCATGGTCTTTAATGGTTTCTTGCATTTTTGAAGCAACTAAATCAAGCGCTTCTTTCATACTTGTTTCTACATAGGTGCCATTTTTTTTAACCAAGGGCTTGGTAAGGCGGTCTTTGCCGTATAATGCTAAAATAGAGTGATAACCTTTTACGCAGCATAAGCCTTTGTTTACAGGTGATTTTGGGTCTCCCTTCACGGCTATGGCTTTTCCGTTTTCAGTACCTACAAGTACCCCACAACCAACGCCGCAAAATCTACAAGGTGTTTTTTTCCAATCTAAGTTGGCACCCTCAGGTATGCCACGTTCTTGTTCTTCGGCAAATAGTATACCTGGAAACATGGAAGCAGCAGCTGTCATTGCTGAGAGCATGGCCATTTTTTTAATAAAACTTCGTCGGTTTGTCTGAACGGATTGGTACATAATGTGTTAGTTTTTTGGAGCGTCAAAACCCGAAACCATAGCCAATAACTTTATGCTAGGTATAGCTTCTAATTTTTCTTTTAATATTTCTTCTTCTATTTTAGTATCGGTTTCTGTTACCAGAACGATTACATCTTTGTTTTCGGCGGGTAGTACTTCACATTCAGTAATGGCAGCTAAGGCATGCGCAAGCACTTCTTTTTTACCATCATGCGGATGTACTAAATAACTTTTTATAGGCATAACTAGTCTTCTTTTTTTGAAGTGAAAAGCGATGGTTTTATGGTTACCATTGCCCAGCCCCAATAATTGCCATTATCATCAGTATTGTTTTTAAGTACTTCCATGCCTTCTGAAGCAAATAAAACCGAATATCCTGCTTTAATGTTGATGTCTTTACTGAAGTTGTAATTGAAAACCAAATCAAGCTCTTCACCCAATTTTTTAGAATTAGTACTAGCTATGTCTGCTGCAGCTGAAAAACTGTGAAATCGTGCATTTAGTGATGATTTTGCTGAAAGTTTAAAAACGGACCCAAGGTATAAATCAACAAGACCCACATTATTGGCATGGTTACCCACATAAAAATAATCCATAAGGCCATTAAATTTATGATTGGTGCCATAGAAAGGGGTAAAGGCATTGTTGGTGCCGTTAGATGGTCCTCCGTTATCATTACCACTCAGTAATTCGCCTCCTAAAGACGCTTTCCATTTTGGAGAGATACTATAATCAGCCTCCAGCGATAAAAGGTACGCACTTAAATCATTATCACCTTTATCGTTTCCAAATTGGTAATACAGGTTAGAGGCGATACCCAATTTGTCAGCCTTATATTTTAAATGAGTACCAATTGTTTGGCTATATCTGGTTTCATTATTAAGGTTGTTGTTGGCATCAATAAACTGTACTCCATTGTTTAAGAGTAAAAAGCTAGCTTTTAGGTTGTTCCAATCATTATGTAACCATGCAAATTGCATGCTTTTGTAGGTGTTAGGAACGGTTAGGGTAGTACCCGTTAATGCCTCGCCATTTTGATTGAAGGCAAAACCTACATCTAATGCGAACCGTTCTTTATGGTATTTCAATAAGGCAGCGTCATGACTTCTTGCTTGTTGCGCCCAACCTACACCACCAAAAATACGTTGGTCATCGTATGCCAGTACTTGCCGACCTAGCTTAATAGAACAGTCAGGAGTGAAGTGTATTTGTCCCCATGCTTGGTGAATACCCAGGCCATTAGCATCGGCACTGTTTAATTGCGATACATCACCCCAAACACGAATATCTTGTATGCTGAGGTAGAAGTCTAGTTTATCAGCGCTGTAGGCTGTGTTTAGCCGAGTGCGCTGCGATATGAATGCCGCGGCATCAGTATTATCAGGAAAAAGAGTTTTGAATCCGTGGCGGTATTCGAAACGAGGGCGAAGTTCAGCATCAACTTTTAATTGACCATGTACAGATGTAAGGATAAAAAAGCATGCTACGAGTTGAAAATAGTTATAGATTTTCATAGTTAGATAGTTAACAGATACAATTATTTACGCAGTTATTTATACCTAGAAAATGGCTAGAAGAGCTACTTAGAAAGTATATATAAAGGTACGATTTTTCAATCTTATTTCATCAGTTTTTGACCAGTTAAATCCCGTTTTTTTGCCTTAAAAACCTAATTTAAAATGGGTATAAAGTAGCGCTAAAAGGAAGCTGCTGATTTATAGTATTTAACATATAATTGGGAATTATTTTTTGATACAGTTAGCAGTTTTTTTTTCTGTTAGTTTTATTTTATTGACAAAAACGATATGGTAAATTTAATGAATTTTCTATTTTATTGTAGTTTTTTTCTTACTTTTTGAATGTTTGACGCTAAGAAGTAGGTCACTTTTGCCCCAAAATTGAACGCGAAGTATGCATTTGTTCCCCATTATGCTTTTTATAGAGCTTGTTGTTATGAGTACTATATATAAGGTAGGGTAGTAGTGCTTTTAACCTTTAATAGGTTTTTGAGTGACCAAAGCGGGTTTTAGGGCAATATAAGAGCGAAATGGGTTTTTAGATGCAAGTAGGTGAGTTCAGAGCAATAAATAAGCTCAAGGGTTTTTAAAGTGGGGGAGGTGAGTTATTGGATAAGATGGATAATTGTTGGTTTTCTATCTCCATTTGTTCACATGTTCGGCTTTTTCTTCAAATTTAGAAGATAAAGATTTTACTCTTGATTTCAATAGGGCTTTTCTTCCTTCAATTGTTCGCGTAAATATTAATTCGCAATTACCAACAAGTCGGAGCCATTGATTTTTAAAGAATTCTGCCAATTTTTTGTTCTTGCCCAATATATCAGGTACTGAGTGATAATCTTTTTGCTGCAAAAACATCATAAACATATTCTTTCTAATTATTACATATCTTGGATTGTCAATAGGGTTAATAATTTCTTTAAGGGAGTTTACGAAAGTTGATTTTTCAAATGTTGTACCACCTTCTAAATGGCAAAAAACAGCACCCCAATCATTTATGGTGGTTTTAACTCTTAGGTTGGAGTTATTCGTGTGAATTATTCCCGCTTTTATTAATGCATTTAACAAAGCATTTCCTATTTGTTGAATGTCTTTTGAGATATCTCTGTACTTTAAGTATAGCCATAATGTTTTTAACGTAAATCTTCCGAATATAGCTACACCAGTTGCCCCAATTATGGCAAGATAAAAATATAAATCTTGGATAGATCTCATATTCTTCGCGGCTCGTCCAAGGCCTTGTAGACTTTCTAGACCAAAACCAACTAGCCCAGAACCTAAAGTAGCTAATAGATTTCCGATTGTTTTATAAAAGTATAATGATTTAATGGCTTTGTATTCTTTTTCTTCTTTAAATGGAATTTTAATTTCTTCAACAAGGGTTACTCCACTTTTCAGCGCTGTTTCCCACCTTTGTTTTAAACTTTCTCTATCGGCTGCATAAGAGAACATTTCTATATTCTTTTTCTCTGCTTCTTCCTTTAAATATATGTTTTCGGGTAAATTTAATCGATTGATTCCGTTTTCAATCCCTGCATCTTCCATAAATGAAACACCTACAAAACCTCTAAACCTTCTCTTTAATAACTCAAAATCATCTCCACCTGTTGTTGAAGTTTGGTCTATTGTAACCAAATGCCAAATATTACCTGTTTTATCACTATTGCCATTTTGTGTTCTAATGGCTCTTCCTCTCATTTGATTTGAAAGGACAAACGAACCTACAAAACTTGCTAATATTAAAGAATTAATTGCTGGAGCATCCCAGCCTTCACCAAGCAGAGATTTAGTGCCTATTAAAACTTCAATTTCACCACCTTGAAAAATTTGTGTTACAATATTTATTATATCGTTTTTTAATTGCTCAGATTGATTAATTTGAATGTAATTTGCATCATAAGGTACTGTAGAAGAATTGATTTTTGTAATTCCTAATTCTCGTGCTTTGGCTTGAAATAAAGGGAATGCTGATTTTGGTATGATGATAATTGAACCCGTTAGGACTCCAATTTTTTTATGGTCAATGTTCTGTCTTCGTAGTTTTTCAAAAATAGGGATTATGCCTATTTTATTTAATTCGGTGTTGTTTTCTGAGGTGTGAACGAAAAATTCTTTACGAATAAAATCAGAAAGGATTACCATCCTTAAATCTTTACCTAATTGATTATACTCAAAATTAACTATATCTTTAATACCATTTAATTTGCTAATACTTGAAGTTAAAAAACCAGTAACCTTTTTATTCTGCGAAAAATTAATTTTCTTTTTTTCGATTGCTCCGAATCTTCTTAATTTGTTTTCAAGGCTTTTTTTATGTTTTTCAAATTCAGCAAAATGCTCTTTTTCTTTATATAGATAAAAGTCTAAAATCGTTTCAATCCAATTGTAATCAAGTTTAGGGATTTTTAGATTTTTATCTCCAATCACTTTTAGGTTTGTTTTTGGGATTTGTATTTTATTAGCATTAAGAAAAATTAAACAAGCAGAATAGTAGGGAAGATTGCTGTAAATCCAATCTAGCTGATTTATGGGGTTTAACCAAATGGGGTGGTTTTCAATTGCTTTGATTAATGTTTTGTCTTGTTTTATTTCTGAAAATATTCTTCGAATATTCTCCCTAAATGTTCTTATATTTTCGTTTTCCTCTTCTGTAGGGAGTGTAAAATGAATATAGTCCTGATGAGGGCATAAGTCACCTTCAATTATTAATTCGGGGACTGAGATTTCGGCATCAACTGGACCATTTAACTCAAGATATCTTTGCCATTCTGAAATAGATACATCGTAAGGAGGTGTTGCAGTTAGACCTACAATAATAGGTTTGATCCCTTCTTTTACTTTTGTTAATGTTTGCCACCATTCGTTTTTTAAATGGTGAGCTTCGTCAACAACTATAGTTTTAATTTTTTGTGCTTTTAGTTTCTTGACTATGTTCTCTAATTGTAGATAAGTTAGGGGCTCTTCTTCAACTTCTTCGATGTCCTCTTCGCTTTCTTCTTCCTTAATTCGCAAATTATTACAAGCTGCGTGTAAACCTTGGTACGTAACTACCGTAATAAATTTAGGATTTCTAATATCTCTTGAAATCCAATCAGGCGTATTACTTTTTTGTAAAAATAATTCACAAAATCTCTGAATCCATTGGTTTCTAATGGCTATCGTTGGTGCAAGAATTAATGTTGGTTTATTTAGTCTGATTGCAACTTCTAGTCCCAGTATTGTTTTTCCCGAACCTGGAGGAGCAATAATATGTAAGTGGTCGTCAGATAAATGATTTTCTAATTCATTAAGCACACGTTGTTGGTATTTTCTCCAACTATATTTGAATTTAATGTCTTTTGGAAATTCGTTCAATGTGTTGTATGTTTTACAATTATGAAAACAATATTGTGCAAGTGTTGAGATTCTTTTTTTTAGAGAATCTAATCTAAGGGATTTTTAATCGATTTAAAAGTAGTTGTTGCTAAATGGGTGTAAATTTTTGTTGTTTTTGGAAGAACTATGACCCCAAAGCACTTAAAAAAGGCCTTAACCAAAGCAATCCCCATAGTATCGGCAAAGCAGCCGGTTCAGTCAACAGCGCCATCATGTTGGGTAGTGCTGGCCACGCGAAGGCTTAGTTATTTTTAGCGGTAGTTTTTTAACTCTCGATTGAACCAGTTGATTACTAATTCATCCAATTCTTTTCTTTTTCCCGTAAAAAAATGGTCCGTCTGGAACTTTCTAAATTGGAAATTATATTTTAATTCACTCAATTTTTCAGCAAATTTTTCAGCTTGTTCATAATTTGCATATTGGTCTTCAGTAGCCGCTAGAACTAAAAGACTGCTATTTTGGTTCAGCTGGTCTGCCCAGAAGATTGCAGAACGTTTTTTTAGTTCTACGTCCTTATTTTTCCAATAATTTGGAACACATTCAGCAATAACTCCTGTTTCCATTTTAGGCCTGTCCTCGATTAACTGAAATAAATCGGTAACCGAATTACCTACAATGGCAGTTTTTATTTTGTCGGATTCTTTTAGAGAAAGATATGTCATTATACCGCCTCTTGACCAACCATACATGCCTATACAATTCGGGTCGGCTTTTTCTAAATGCTTTATGGTTTCTGTTAAATTCAGTACGTCATTTAATTCCGCACCTCCGAACTCATCTTTTTCTCGATAATTACTCCCGATAATTACGTAACCTTGATTAGCCAATTTTGAAGTTAAATTAATCAATGTAGATATATTTAATGGAGCAAAGTCTCGGTTCCCGCCTCTATTAAAAATAACAACGGGGTATTTTCCAACTTTTTTTGGCTCTACTAATATTCCACGAACTTTTAATGAATCGCTTTGATAGCTGATGGAATAAAAGTCAATATTATTTAAGTGCTCAAAAGCTGTTTTTAACGTGTCGTTTTTAGAAATTCTATTCCAAATTGGGGTTGTTGATAAATCCACAAGAGTTTTGGATAAAACCCTGCCGTTTTGAGCGAATCCAAAACTTGCGGTTAGAAGAAGAAAAATTACTATTATTAATCTGTTCATTCGTTTTTTGTGAAATTACCGCACCAGATAGCGTAAGCCCCCTAAGAACCGTACGTGCGAGTTTTCCAGCATACGGCTCAGGCACTTTTATGGTTTTTCGATAAACGAATCCCCCGAGGGTTTATGTTTTAAGTTTATTCAAATATAATGGTTTGCTTGGATACTTTTGTGCCCAAAAAGAAGGAAATAGGGGTAAAGTCTACTAAATACTTGAAAATAGTATGATATTCATACCAAATTTTTCTTCATTATAGGGTTTTCTGCAACAAAGATGGCTGTAGAACGCTATAACAATAACCATCTTCCTTGCCAAGGTATAGGCAAACTTCCCATACTCAAGTACGTACATTTCTCTTTTTTACTTACTAATCTAAGGGATTTTTAATCGATTTAAAAGTAGTTGTTGCTACATGGGAGTAAATTTTGGTTGTTTTTGGAAGAACTATGCCCCCAAAGCACTTGAATAAGGCCTTAATTAGTTAGTTTAAGCTGTGCGAATGTCTGTGACTTCGTACCGTCAACAGTAAGTCATACGATTAATAAATAATAGCGAATAACAAAAACTACAGCTGTATTTGTTGTGGCTTTGTGTTGTAGCCAAACGTGTACGGCTACGAAGTTGCAAACTTCGCAGAGCGGGGAGAGTTATTGTAAGCCTTTTTTTATTCAGCTATTGTATTGGGTTTATGTCCGATTTTAAAATTGCAAGAATTAGCAATAAAACACATTTTATTCGCTTCCTTGTGTAGTTCGTTTGCCTTTTTAATCCTACTTCCGTCAGTTATTTTCACTTTTGGATTGAGCGTAACCTTAGTGAATTTTCCGCTTCCGTTTTCAGTTTCTTCCATAACACCTGTGGCCTTGTCCAAATATTCAGTCACTATAATTTTATGTACCGAGCACAAATGTAAATACCAAAGCATATGACAAGCCGATAATGAAGATAAAAAGAGGTCTTCCGGATTATATCTTGCTTTATCTCCCAAAAACGAAGGGTCAGAAGAACCGTTAATTACATCATATTTTCCGTCCGCTATTATTGTATGGTTTCTGTTATAAGACTTGTAATTCAGGGTTCCGTTTCCTTCGTTTCCAGTCCATTCAACTTTTATTTCGTAATTGTGTTTTTTCATTCTGATTTCAAATTCTTATCGGGTTTCGCAAATGGCTTACCACAATCGTACATCCATACTCAAGTACGTATATTTCTTTTTTTACGATTACTAATCTAAGGGATTTTTAATCGATTTAAAAGTAGTTGTTGCTAAATGGGTATAAAATTTTGTTGTTTTTGGAAGAACTATGACCCCAAAGCACTTGAATAAGGCCTTAACCATAGTAATCTCCATAGTATCGGCACAGCAGCCGGTTCGGTCAACAAATACCGCTTTACAATATTGGTTGCCATATTCCAACCAGTAAGTCGGTTGTTTTTTCGTCTGAGTCAGTCAAGCTATCATCATTAGAATAAGAGCATAGGTCTATTGCAATAAAAAAAGTTAGCGTCAATTTTAAATACTTCATTTAAAATTTTAGCCTTAATGGTTTGTGACGATTAAAAATAAGCAGCCTTATTGCTTACTAAGCTAAGAGATTTTTGTTGCTTGCACAAGTATTTATAACTACATGGTATTGGTTGATGAGGCTTAAACAAAATATTATTGAAAAGCCTCTGAGTAATGGGTGGCCATATCATGTAGGGGTGGTGAGCGGCGTAGGGAGCGGTTTTCTATGTAGTTTACCCGACGACAGTCAATAGTTATTTTTGAATAAAAGCAACGCCAAATGGATTTGTTCCAGAATCTAATGTTGCGTTTAGGGTTAATTCTCCATTGGTTATATCGAACAATTCTATTTTCGTTTGAGTTGCTCCTGAATAACTTACTAATAGTTTGTTGCCAGAATTGTTTACTGCCAAATTGTGAGTAGCATCAAAATTTGTATTAATAGTAGAAACAATAGTATTTTCGGTGTCAATTACACCTAACCTTCCATTCGGTAAATCTGCTGCAAAAAGATAATTATCACTCGCAGTTACTCCATGCGAACCTGAAAAGGAAATACTTCCCATTTCAGATAAATCACTTGGCTGATGTTGTTTTATTTCACCAGCGTTTTGAGATAAACTGTAAAGGGAATTATTAAAATAGCCAACATGTCCGTCACCTCCAAATTGAAACGTATTGACAATTGAAAAATCATCTGTGGTGTATTGCACAAGATAACTAGTATCTGCTCCATCCAATATGGTGACATATGCATAATTTCCTTGTGGATTGATGATAACATCATGCTGAATGGCATCAGCTGAAAGATTTAGATTATTTGGTAAGTTGATTGTTTGTTCTGCGGTAAAGGTATTCAAATCTACAACTGTAGTTGTTTTTACTGTATTATTAATATTATTTACCCATAGTTGATCTACAGCATCATTTAGCCAAAGATGAAAAGCACCTAGCCCAACTTCAATAGTTCGCTCTATTTCAAAAGTTTCAGAATTAATTTCATATAACATTCCGTTTTCTAAACCACCAGTGTATATTTTATTTCTTTCTGATGAGTATGCTACATACGTAGGTTGGGTACCGTCAGGTAAGGTAGTTGTACCTATCAAAGTTAAATTTTCTGAATTGTGATACGTAATGGTGTTACTCCCTCGATTGGCTACTGCAAAATAATTTTGTCTTTGAAGATTATCATCTATATCATCGCTACAAGATAGCATAGCAAAAGAGCAGAGTATGGATAAAAAAATAATCGATAGGAAATTGCTGGATATTTTCATTTTAACTAAAAGTATAATGGTTATAGTTTTATTGGTTACTAAAAAACATGATTCCTTACATATTTATGCGTTTAATTATTCATTTAAGTTACTGACTTAAAGAGTTTTTACTGTTTTTGAAGGTCTTTGTTATTGTTTGAGACTAAGTTTATTAGGGCTTGTAGCAATAGTTTTTATTAAATTCATTCAATAAAAAGTCTTCATTATCATCTTTGCCATAGGCATCAGCTTCAGTTATGTGTCCATCAATACCACTAATTCGTGTTACCATTTTGCCTTGTCTAAAAACGATTTGGAGTCCGTGTTCTTCTTCCCATTCGCAATTGCATTTTACGCTAACATACATATCCTTGTCAGACCATAGTCTGCGTTCTACGTAAATTTCATTAAAAGTGACGTAATGCCAAATGTCGATTTTGTTTGTAATGTCAAGAAATTCCTGGAATTCATCTTGATATTCTTCTTCGATTTCATTTATATAGTCGATACAACTTTTATGTACAAGGTTAGTTAACGTCTCAAACTCTTTTTCGGTGTTTAAATTAATCAGATTTGTCAATGCAATATCAGCTTGTTCTACAAAACCTGTATCGTCTTCTGGTATAAAACCAGTAAATGTAACTGGCAATTCTTCATTTCTTAAAATAGGAATTTTCAAATTTTCGCCATACCACCATTCTGTAAACTCCTCATCTTGTTCGAGTTCTCCAATTACGTTTGAAATTATTGGTTTCATTTTTTATTTTTAAATTAGAGCTAAGTAATCACTACTGTTAAAAAAGCATCTATAGTATTGGCAAGGTAGTCGTATTACAACGAAGTTGCCAACTTCGCAGAGCTGGAAATAGCCTCCAAGATATTTTACCACTGGAAGCTGGGTTATAAGTTCATTAGAACGTAAATCAAAGACTGTTTTACAAGCCCCATATGATGTGAGGGTATCACGTACGGTGCTGCGCGCCATTTAGGGGAGAAATTCTTCTTTGCCTACCCGACTAGCGGTATGTTGTTTGTCATTTCTTCTTTGTCAATCGTTGAAATTCAATCACAAATTCAACCTTTGTTTCATTCTCATTTAATTTTAAAACATTCCCAATCTTGAAGGTTGGCATTTGAAGAACATAATCTTTTAACGAATTGAGTAGTTTGTCAACAGACTCAATTTTCTTTCCGCTATCAACTATCTTTTTAAAAATGTCATTTTCATTAATTTCACTTGTCAAGATGACCATACCGAACTTCCATTCTTTACCAGTTTTAATTCTCCTGAGCACAAATCCGTTCTCAGTTAGGTCTGGATATAGAAAATCGTTAATCTTCTTGCTTGGATTATCAATATCAATCGGAACTAATATTTTTCGTGTCATTTCTTAACTTTCTACGGTGATATATTCTAATTCTAGATTTTTATTGACATTCACAGCCTGAATATAGTTTGATAGCTCTTCATTTGTCATATAATCAAAAACCCAATAGTTGTCACTTGACTACCAGTTAGCCTAGCTTTATGCATTTACAAATGCATGTAAAAGCTATTGCAAAGGCATAACAATCTCCATAGCATTGGCAAAGCAGCCGGTTTAGTCAATACCGCCATCATGTTGGGGCGTACCGACCAAATGAAGGCTTAGTTATTGTCGCCAGTTATTACTTTATAAGTTGTTTTATTTTTTTCTCCTGTTTTTTCTAAATAATGTAGTTCTAGTCCTTTTTTTAAATCTCTGCTGGCTGTTGCAGAAGAAATGTTTTTAAATGTGTTCATATATTCTTTTCTACTAAATTCAGTCTTATTTAATGATAGAAAATATTCAAGTCTATCTTCTTGATTTAATGTTCTATTATTAAACTTTAAAAGTTCGCTAATTGAAATATCAATGATGTTTAATATATATTCGATAAACTTTGTAGATTGCCCAGATTTATCACTTTCGGATAATGCTTTGTAGTATTCTTCTTGGTCATTACTTATTAGTGTTTCAAATGGTAAAAACTCAAAAACAGGATATTTATTCATTAAAATTAAAGTTTGCCATAATCTTCCCATTCTTCCATTTCCATCTAAGAAAGGATGTATAAATTCCATTTCATAATGAAAAACACAACTTTTAATTAATTCAATTTCTTCTCTATCTTTTAAATACTCAAAAAGTTCTTTCATTAAAAAAGGTACATTTTCAAAAGGTGGTGCTAGATGCTCAACTTTAGAACCTTTTACTATTCCAACACCTTGATTTCTGTAATTTCCAGGATCATTAATTAAATTCCCCATTAATTGTTGATGAGCTTTTAAAAAAGATTTTTCACTCATAGGGTCATATTTTTTTAAATTCTCATAAATTTCAATGGTGTTTAAAACTTCAGTTACATCTTTTTTAGGTCCGATTACTCTTTTCTTTTCTAAAAGTGCTGTTATCTGTTCTTCTGTTAATGAGTTTCCTTCGATTTTTAATGAAGAATGAATTGTTTTAATTCTATTTTGTTTTCTTAATTTAGGAGAAGGTCTATTTAAGAAATTAGCATTTACTTCTCCAATTTTTTCTGAAATTGAAGTTATTAATTTTAAAATCTTAGGTGTAACTATATATGGAGGTTTCATTTTGATACTATCATATGATAGTATCAAAGATACAGTCATTTATCACTAAATTCTTATTTGTGACGATTTTTTTTAATTGGGTACAACAATCAATTATAAGCACTCAAGTACGTATATTCCATATTTGGCAATACTAATCTAAGGTTTTTTTAGCACTTTTAGCTAGGTGAAATGCTTGACTGTCAGTTAGCCTAGCTTTATGCATTTACAAATGCATGTAAAAGCTATCGCAAAGGCAAAGCAAGGTGTGAGCGACTTTGGTCTTTTAACTAGGGTCTATTGATTGTGTAAATTTTTCTTTGTTGGTAAGGAGTAAACTATCCTTCTTCTTCAAAATCGCTGTCACCGCCACCACGTTGACCGCCTCGTTCTCTTTGATTCTTTTTCTGGTTAAATCGGTATAGAAAAGATAGGTTAACACTACGTTGCCTAAATTGAAACTCACTATACGTAAAAACGTTTTCGGTTCTGGTTTCGCTTTTGCGTTTACTGGTATTAAAAAGGTCTCTTACATTTAACGAAAGTGTGGCTTTGTCTTTGATAATGTCTTTACTAAAGGCTAGGTTGGTTCTAGAAATGCCTTTTCGTTTAGATTGTGCATTTCTTGATGGCCCATAATAGAAAACATTGGCTTGAAAATCTACCTTGCTCGGTAGGGGAAGTTTAGCACTCAACCTTGTAAACCAACCGAGGTTATCGGCATCAAAATTTTGTGTAATTTCTTGGTTTTGAAAATTGGTATAGGTGTAATTACCACGCAACTGCTGTTGGTATACATTTACATTCCACGTTAGGCGCCATTGTTTTTTGGGGGTGTAGGTTGTGGTGAGCTCCATGCCATAGCGATTGTCTGTAGCTAAATTAATGGGCGTTCTTGCTTGCACAGGCACCGTAACTGGGTTAGCAGGGTCATTAGGGTTGTCAATAGTAACAAAATCGCCTGTTTCTTGGGTTATAAACTGAAAAACACCTGTAGACCTATTGTAATAGGCAGCGGTGTTTAAAGAGAGTTTATCCCATCGTTTTATATAACCTAAATCAAAGGCATTGGTATAAGTAGGGTCTAAATCAGGGTTGCCTTGAAATAAATTGGTGTTGCTAGAGCGTGAAGGAAACGGATTTATAAACCGAGAGCGTGGTCTTCGTAATCGTTTACTATAGCTGATGGTAAACTGTTCGGTTTCAGAAAATTCGTAGCCTAAGAAAATGGAAGGAAACCAATTGGTGTATTTTTTGTTGGTAATATCATTGGTATTTAGCAGTTCTATACCAATGTTTGAAGACTCAACTCTAAGTCCACCTAAAACATTGACTTTGCCAAATTTGCTGCCCAATTGGGTGTAAAAAGCATTTACGTACTCTTTGTAATTTAACTCATTACTAAAATTAGGGTCGCTGTTTAGAACCCCATTTTCAAGTACACCAAAATCAAAATCGGTATTAAAATTGTTGAAAGAACCGCGGTACCCAAGTTCAAACTGTGATGTATTCTCTTTGCCAAAGGGCAATACATAATCCATTTGAACTAGTTGGTTTTTTTGTGATTCATCATTCAACGTTTGCTCTACAGGAAGCTGTGTGTTGTTATTTAAAACTACTTCTTTAATAATAGAATTTTCAAACTCACTACCTGTTGAGTATTGGTAGTCAATTTTAAGCTCGTGCCCCTTATCATTAAATTTTTTCTGATAGTTGACTGAATACTGAATATCTTCTTCATCTTCAAGCTCGTTGGTGAAGCGATTTCGTTGAATAGTAGGATTGCTATTAGCGTCAAAGTTTTCAAAGTCAATGTCAGTGGTGTCATCGCCGTCTGATTTTCTGTATACAAAAGAATTGGTGATACTACTGGTGGAGTCTATAAAGAACTCAAAGCCGATATTGGTATTAAAGCCATCTTTTTGCCGTTGATAGTCGCGTACTTCGTTTTGAAAACTTGCTGTGCTTCCGTCGCTATTAAAATTTTGTTGTTCAAATAAGGCATTACCAGGGCCACTTCGATAGCGGTAAGAGGTATTGGTAAAAAAGTTAAATCGGTCGCGTCTGAGATTCAAACTAAGGTTGCCACCATAACTTTTTGGGTATCCCACATTTACGCCAATAGAGCCATTAAGACCTGCGGTTTTATTTTGTTTTAAAATAATATTTAAGATACCTGCGGTGCCCTCAGCATCATATCGAGCAGATGGGTTGGTGATGACTTCAACTTTTTGAATGGCCTCAGCAGGGAGCTGTTGCAGTGCCTCAGGACTAAGACCCGATAGGGCAGAGGGTTTGCCATTGATAAGTATACGAACACTTTCATTACCTCGTAAGCTTATATTGCCTTCTACATCTACTGATACCGAGGGAACATTGTCAAGCACATCAGTTACCGAGCCACCTTTTACGGTAAGGTCTTGCCCTACGTTATATACTTTTTTGTCTAGTCGCAATTCAACGGTGGTACGTTCGCCCACAACCTCTACAGCTTCTAGTTGCTCAACATCTACAGCTAATTTAATAACCCCCAAATCTGTTGATTCGCGAAAAACCTGTTCAGGTAGTTCTTGTGTTTTATAGGTGATGTATTCTATACGTACGTTGTATTTTCCGGGAAAGGTTTCTACTGAAAATTTACCTGTAGCATCGGTAATACCTCCAGTAATTCTATCAGGATTTCGAACACTTTGCAGTACTAAAGTGGCGTATTCAAGGGGTTGGTTGGTTTCTTGGTCTAAAACTGTCCCGGTAATTACTATGGGGTTGGGTCTCTTTCGGTTGCCTTGGGGTCTTTGTGCGTAGGTGGCAAATACAATAAGGAAAGTAATTAGCGGGAAGCATTTTTTCATATTATTCGTTTGTTTTTTTCTTCTTTTTCTTCTTTTTGTTTCTTTTCTTTTCAGCTTTCTTCTGTGCTTTTTGCATTTTGGCTACGCCTTCTTTCTGCATTTTTACAAAAGCTTCATATTTTTCTAACGGAAGACCTGCTTTGAGTTCTTCATCTTGTCTGAGCGTTATTTTTTCATAGGCTTCACGCATTTTATCCGCAGGAAGCTTTAAAATTTGAAGTTCAATACGCTCTTGTACATACTTTTTTAAAGTGGTACTTAATACCGCTTTTTCAAACTCATCTAAGCCCAAGGTTTCTGCTATTGCAGGCATTTCAGCATCTACTATTTGTGCAGCAGTTTTTGGTTCTGGCTCTTTTTGTGGCGTTTCTGCTTGTGGAATTGCTGAACGTCCTCTACCATAACCCCTGCCATAGCCACCTCTGCCATATCCTCCATAACCGCCACCATAACCGCCATAACCGTATCCGCCACCACCATAGCCATATTGTGCTTGTAATTCAGAAGCACCTAATAACAGTATGAATAAAACAACTAAATACTTAATCTTGGTTTTCATAATAATGGACGTTTTAATAGATTTCAAAATTAGATGATGGTTTAACCGTCTTTGGTTAAATTTTTGTTAAAAAGGAAATAACAACAAATGTACCAAACCAATTTCTTTTGGTAATGATTTTTTTTTAATGTATTGTGTGGATTAATTTATAGGTAGTAATCTATGTTGGTGCTATTAAGACCGTTGCACTACAGGAAACAAGACCACTGCGCTGCAAGAACCAAGAAACAAGACCGCTGTGCTGCAAGAACAGAGACTTTGAATCAATACTCAATTCTTACTGCTTGAATGTCTCTGATTATCGTTGACCGTTTTTAGTTATTAATTTCACTGATAATAATTGGCTTGTTTCTCACAGGTATTGATTTCCAATAGTCCTGTTTCTTGGTTCCTCTGTTCTTTCTCTTCTCTCTTCTCTTTAGTCCAGAAATTGCACGTGATAGAGAAAAATGCAAACAAGCGCGGTTTTACCCTTACAAAATACTACTAATTAGTTCTGTAGGTCTTCCAATTACGGCTTTTTTACCGTTGACCACTATTGGTCGCTCAATGAGTTTTGGATGTGCAACCATGGCGGCTATCACTTCTTTGTCTGACAATGATTTTCCTTTGTACTGCTCTTTCCAGATTGCTTCATTTTTTCGCACCAATTTTTCAGGTGGTATCTCTAGTAAAGTAATAATCTCTTGCAATGCTTCACTGGTAATGGGTGTATCAAGATATTTGATAATTTCAAAGGGTTGTCCTGACTGTTCTAGTACATTAAGTCCTTGCCGCGATTTGCTGCACCTAGGATTATGGTATATTTTGATCATTCGATTTTTAGTTTATTTGCTTACGCTTCATTCACGGTTTACACATCTTCTTCTTTTTGCCCCATAGCCATTAGATATGCTTTTAAAAAACGGTCTAAATCACCATCCATAACGGCATCTACATTACCTGTTTCTTCTCCGGTACGCACATCTTTTACCAATTTATACGGATGCATGACGTAGTTTCTAATTTGCGATCCCCATTCTATTTTCATTTTTGAGGATTCAATTTCTTGGCGGGCTTCCATTTTTTTGCGCAATTCAATTTCATACAATTGCGATTTCAACATTTTCATGGCCGTAGCTCTATTATCATGCTGACTTCGCGAATCTGAACAAGAAATTTGAATGCCTGTAGGGTGGTGTACCAACTGTACTTTTGTTTCTACTTTATTTACGTTTTGCCCTCCGGCACCACTTGATCGTGCTGTGGTAATCGTAATATCAGCAGGGTTTACATCTATTTCAATGCTATCATCTACCAAAGGATATACATAAACAGAAACAAAAGAGGTATGCCGCTTGGCATTGCTATCAAAGGGAGAAATACGTACTAGCCTGTGTACGCCGTTTTCGCCTTTGAGCCATCCAAAAGCAAAATCGCCATCTATTTCGAGGGTAACTGTTTTTACGCCGGCAACATCACCTTCTTGGTAGTTAAGTTCTTTAATTTTATAGCCATTCTTTTCGCTCCACATCATATACATACGCATGAGCATGGCCGCCCAATCACAACTTTCGGTGCCTCCTGCGCCAGCCGTAATTTGAAGCACGGCAGATAGCTCATCACCTTCCTCAGAGAGCATGTTTTTAAACTCCAGTTTTTCGAGGTGACTGAGGGTTTTTTGGTAATGCGCTTCAACTTCCTCTTCAGTAACATCACCTTCTTGCTGAAATTCTAATAACACTTCAAGATCACCAACCAGCGTTTTAGCACTATTGTAATCATCAACCCATTGTTTTTTAGATTGAATGAACTTCATATGCGCCTGCGCTTCTTGGGGATTGTCCCAAAAATCAGGAGCTAAAGTTTTTTCTTGCTCGTTTTCTATTTCTATAAGTTTTGCATCAACGTCAAAGATACCTCCTTAACGCACCAAGGCGATCTAAAAGACCATTATAGAGGTCTGTAGTAATTGTCATTCTTTAATTGGGTTTTACGCAAAAATAGAACATAACTATTGTAAGACAATCAAATTTGGTTAAATTTAGTGCAGACTAATTTTATATACACTAGTAGATGATGAAAAGCTATCTCAAAACAACATTTGTATTTGTTTTTATAACCACTATGGCAACAGCGCAATTTGCTGAAAAAAGTAAGGGTTTTCAAAAGTTTAAGGGATTATTCGACTTTCAATATGATATGAAAACCGATAAAATGTACCTTGAAGTGACTGATTTAAATAAAGAATTTCTTTATGTCTACTCCCTAAGTAGTGGTATAGGTAGTAATGATATAGGTTTAGATCGTGGACAGCTAGGTAATGAACAGGTAGTTTATTTTAAAAAAGCTGGTAATAAACTGCTTTTGGTACAGCCTAATCAAAAGTTTAGAGCCTTAACAGATAATGATTTAGAAAAAAAATCGGTTGAGCAGGCTTTTGCTAAATCTATTCTTTTTGGATTTCCTATTGAAGAGGAATCTAATGGGAAATATGTAATTGATATGACCAATTTTTTAATGCAAGACACTCATGGAGTAGCAAAAAGGCTCAAGCAATTAAAACAGGGTTCGTATAGTCTTGACAAAACAAAAAGTGCTTTCGCATTAGAGCGAACCAAGGCTTTTCCTAAAAATATTGAATTTGATGTTATCCTTACTTTTAAAGGTGATGCTATGGGGCAGCACATACGTTCAGTAGCACCAAATGCTGGTTTGGTAACGGTTGCGCAGCATCATTCTTTTATTGCATTGCCCGATGATGGTTATAAAAAAAGAAAATTTGACCCAAGGTCTGGTGCTTATCCATTTGCGTATTATGATTATGCCACGCCTGTACAATCGCCTATTTTAAAACGTTTTATTACCCGTCATCGTTTGGAGAAGAAAAACCCAAAAGCGGCTGTTAGTGAAGCGGTAGCGCCTATTATTTACTATTTGGATAATGGCACGCCTGAGCCTGTACGTTCGGCTTTATTGGAAGGCGGAAAATGGTGGAACCAAGCCTTTGAAGCTATCGGATATAAAAATGCCTTTCAATTAAAAATGTTACCTGATGATGCTGATCCTTTAGATGTGCGGTATAATGTAATTCAGTGGGTACATCGTTCAACAAGAGGGTGGAGCTACGGTAGTAGTATTACTGACCCTAGAACAGGTGAAATTATAAAAGGCCATGTAAGTTTGGGCAGTCTACGCATTCGGCAAGATTTTTTAATTGCTCAGGCTTTAATGAACAAACCTTTTGCCGAGCGCGATGATAATTACCAGCCTATGTTAGCTTTAGCGCTTGCTCGTATTCGTCAGCTTTCGGCACATGAAATAGGGCATACGTTAGGTTTTGCGCACAACTATGCAGCTAGTACCAATGGCAGGGCTTCGGTGATGGATTATCCGCATCCGCAGTGTGTAATTAAAGATGGTGCAATTGATTTTTCAAATGCCTATGCGACAGGAATTGGCGATTGGGACAAGGTTTCGGTAGCGTATTCTTATGCAGATTTTCCTGAAGGAACTGCTGAAAATGAGGGTTTAAATAAAATTTTAGATGAAGCGAACGCAAAAGGATTACGCTATATCACCGATCAAGATGCTAGACCAAGAGGGAGCGCACATGTTTTAGCGCATTTATGGGATAATGGAAAGGATGTAAGCCAAGAATTAGAAGCTATGCTGAAGGTGAGGAAACTGGCTATCACTAATTTTTCTATTGACAATATTAGAAAAGGAGAACCTAACTCCGTTTTAGAGGATGTTTTTGTACCGCTTTATTTCTTTCATCGGTATCAAACCGAAGGGGTGGCTAAAATAATTGGAGGCTTGGAGTATAATTATGCCGTTAAAGGAGACGGACAGCAAACCGTTGCTGTTGTTGATAAAAGTACTCAACAACGGGCATTAAATAGTATTTTAAAAACTTTGGATGCTGCGGTAATTGCTATTCCTAAAGAAAAATTAGCGCTATTTCCGCCAAGAGCTTTTGGTTATCCAAGAACAAGAGAATCTCTAAAAGGTAAAACAGGCGTTTCTTTTGATGCCTTGTCTGCTCCTGAAACCGCTGCTGATATGACTTTGGGCTTAGTATTGCACCCAGAAAGAGCCTCAAGGTTAATTCAACAAAAAGCTTTAGACCCCAATAATATTGGTTTGGAGGATGTTTTAATGCGTATTGTTTCCAATACCATTCACAAAACAACTAAAGACACCTATTTAAACGAGGTGCAGCAAAATATCAATTTTAGAGTATTGTTTCATATCATGAATTTAGCAGCAAGTAAACAAGTGCATCCGCAGGTAAATGCAATAGCTAATATGGTTTTAAAGAAATTAAAAGGAACGTTGCTGGCGACTTCTAAAAATGCAAATGCTATAGAAATGGTACGTCGAATTGATGATTTTTATAAGTACCCTGGAGATTTTAAGGTTATTGAAGCGCCAAAACTACCTGATGGATCACCTATTGGTATGGATTGTTTTCATTAAAAATAACGCCTAAAAAATACGATATACGTTACCAATTTGGTAGGCCAAAGAGGTGACGTATACCTTGTCAAACATAATAATAAATGGTCTTTTGGAAATAAATTTAATTAGTGATACGGTTACCAAACCAACCCCTAAAATGTTAGCTGCAATGCTAGCAGCACCTGTTGGTGATGATGTGTTTAAAGCAGACCCATCAGTGAACGCATTGGAGGCGAAAGTAGCTGACATGTTTGATAAAGAAGCTGCTTTGTATTTTCCGTCAGGAACCATGGCAAACCAAACGGCGATAAAGTTACACACCAACCCCGGTGATCAATTAATATGTGATAGATATGCACATGTGTACAATTATGAGGGTGGGGGAGTGAGTTTTAATAGTGGGGTATCTTGCAAGCTTGTTACGGGACACAGAGGTATGATGACTGCAGAGCAGGTGGTGGAAGCAATTAATCCGCCAGATTTTTACCATAGCCCATTAACGTCATTAGTTTGTATAGAAAACACTACCAACAAAGGAGGTGGTGCCTGTTGGGATTTTGAAGATTTAAAACACATTAAAACTGTTTGTGATCAGCATGGTTTGGCGTATCATTTAGATGGTGCTCGGTTATGGAATGCTTTGGTTGCTAAAAATGAAACTCCAATACAATATGGTGCTCTTTTTGACACCATCAGTGTTTGCTTAAGTAAGGGCTTAGGTTGTCCTGTAGGCTCTGTTTTGGTGGGTAGTCAGGCTGATATGGATAAAGCACTGCGTATTCGAAAGGTTTTAGGAGGTGGTATGCGTCAAGCCGGATTTTTAGCAGCAGCAGGAATATATGCATTGGATAATCAGTTAGAACGCCTTTCAGAAGATCATAAAAAAGCGAAAGAAATAGGTGCTGTTTTAGAAACACTTTCGTATATAAAGAAGGTAGAGCCCATTGAAACGAATATCATTATTTTTGAAATAGATGAAAATGAATTAAGTAGCGAAAATTTTATCGCCAAATTAAAACAAAACAATGTGCATATAATAGGCATGGGGCAGGGTAAGCTCAGAATAGTCACTCATTTAGACTACACTGATACCATGCACCAGTCGTTTTTAAATATGCTCAAGACTATATAGTTACTTTAGGCTAGCGAGTTGCTTAATACGTTGTATAGTGTTTTTAATGCCGTTTTCCATACCTGCTTCTGAATTGTATAATTGACTATTACCCAGTAGTTGACCATTATCGTTTTTTAAACTAAACAAAAATTGACCGTTGTGATTGGTTTTGCGTTCAAAAATGGCAGGTTTGTGTACGAGTTCATTTAAATTTCCTGCTACGGTCTTCGCCTCTTTTTTACTAGAAAAGGGGGTGCTCTTTAATAAAGTATGACCACTTTCTGATTTGAGTTCAAAAACATAGTCGTTGTCTTGATGTTGTTTTACTTCGATCATAGGCTAAAGTTTTTTCTAAAGTTACAACAATTTGGGTTTAAAATTAAAGCGATTTTAATACGTGGTAGATTTATAATTCTCAATTTCTACGCAACAACGATTTATAAATCACGACGTACACCATAAAACTTGGTTTTAAAATAGTAGGCGTATGACAATAACTAAGTAATAAGAGTAAAGAATGTGAAACTTTCTTTATGTTCTCGTTTTTTGAGTTTTATTTTTAAAATATCCGCTGTAATAGTTCTTCTCTTTTGGTAGCAATGATATACATCAATAGAAATTGTTAATTTGTAAGTTTAATCTTACTAATTTTCAATTAACCGAAGGTTTTTTTATAAGAAGTTTTATGCAGATGTAAATTTTAACAGATCTTAAATACTTGTTTATTAGTTGTTTGAAAAATTGTAAATTTTTTAAAAGAAAATTCTTAATTTTTTCTTAATATAATTCTTACTTTTGCAGTCCAAATTATGAACAAATAAATACTTACAAACTATGAAGAAATTTTTATTCTTAGCAGCGGTTTTAGCTGCTTCCAATTTTTACGCGCAAGATTTGCCTACAAATCCTGAACCAGGAAAATGTTATGTACGCTGTACAACACCAGATGTGTATGTGAACGAAACGGTTACGGTAACTATTAAACCGGCATACAAAGTATTAAAAACCAGACCTGCTACTTTTAAAACAGTTACTGAAAGAGTTGAGGTAAAGGCTGAAAGTAAGAAATTAACTGTGATTCCTGCAAAATGGGGGACAGAAGCGGTTTCTTATGTATCTAAAGAGGGGGGGAATTCACTACGTATTACGCCAGCATCTTTTGGTAAAAGTTCAGAAACTATTGAAGTTAAACCTGCATATGCACAATGGGAGCTAGGAGCTGCTGCCCCTGACTGTACTTCAGGTAATCCTGATGATTGTAGGTATTGGTGTTATAAAGGCTATCCGGCTGAGTTTACAACCATTCAAACAACAACTTTAAACAGCGATGCTTCTGTCAGTAAAACACCTTTGAAATCTTCTAATGCTAGTTATGTAAAAAGAGTTTTATTGTCACCTGCTAAAGTAAAGGAAGAAATTATTCCAGCAGAGTATAAAGAGATTAAAAAGACTGTTTTGGATAAAGATGCTTATACGGTTGAAGAAACCATCCCTGCAGTTACTAAGACTTATACAAAAGAGGTTTTGAAAGAAAAAGGTGGTTTAACTACTTGGAAAGAGGTAGAATGTGCTTTGGTTGAATATCAGGCTTTACCTATTAATTGGAATTTGAATAGTGCAACCTTAACAAGTACTGCAAAAAATATCATTGACACCAGATTATTGCCTGTTTTGGCTAAAAACCCTGGAGTTAAGGTAGAATTGGCTTCGCATACTGATGTGCGTGGTACTGCTGCTAGTAACAAAGACCTTTCGGAGCGCAGAGCAAAAGCTGTTGCTGCCTACTTAATTACGAAAGGGATTAACCCAAGTTTGTTAGTAGCTAATGGTTATGGTGAAACAAAAACAAAAAATAGATGTAAAGAGGGTGTTTCTTGTACAGAAAGAGAGCACGCTGTAAACAGAAGAACTGAATTTAGGTTGATCAATAACTAATACAAATTAGTTTTAGTAAAAAGGCTTTGTGATTTTCACAAAGCCTTTTTTTATACCCGTAAATCAGTGATTCTTGTATTGACTATAGTTAGGTATTAAAATGTGGTGCAGCTATAAGTTTTGTACTGATTGTAATACCTAATAGAAGCACAAATACCCAAAAGTCGCTAACACATGAGCTGACTCTTTATTTAGGTAATTATAAGGTCTGTAGACTGCTTTAAACGGTAATAATGATTATTGATGCTTCTTGAGCATCTTAAGGTGATAGCTAGTGTTGCCATTCATGCTATAGCCCGAATATTTATCGAGTTCTTTCCCTTTTTTATTTAAAATCTTAATAAGTGGTACTGACTTCTTTTTATTTAATCTCGCCGAAAGTTCTTTGTTATGTTGTAATTGATCAGCAGATAAAAGGTCTTTGTTCATAGGAATATCAATGTACAATAGCACATAATCGTCGGCTATCGCTATAAATTCCTCTGAATCAAATAAATCGGTTTTTAGCTTTTTACAAGGTGGACACCAATCACTTCCGGTAAAATAGGCAATGATATTTTTATTTTCTTTTTTTGCCACCCGTAAGGCATCCGTATAATCGGTTAGCCATTTATTTGATTTTTGAGTGTCTTCGGTTGTTTGGGCAAAGGCGAATATGGGCAAAACAATGCATAGAAGTAGGTATCTCATTTTTCTTTTTGTTAATTTACAAGGCTAATTTCAAACCTATCTATAATTCAAATATTTTATAGTATGCAATTGTTTACATCAATGAAGCAACTTCAGTTGCGCCAGTAATTTTGTTTATACCTACTGCAAAATATACCATTATTTTTATGGTTTTAATAATGTTAAACAACCACTAGCAATTAGCTTGCCATTTTTTATGTTGTGTAACAAAACTTCATTTAAAACTTTGAAGTGATAAAAAAATCATTTAAACAGGCCATCCATACCCGGAATATTAGGCATCCCCTCTTTGGCTACGGCAGCTAGTTCCGCTTCATTCACCTGTGTAGCTTTTTCAATGGCCTTGTTGATGGTAAGTACCAAATAGTCTTCAAGCTGTTCCTTATCTATAAATAAGCTGTCGTCAATAGTAATTTCTTTCACCTTACGATTTGCTGTAATAACTACCTTAACTAAATTTTCTGGTGAATGTTCTTCTAAACTCACTGAGTCTAAGCGCTTTTTGGTTGCTTCAACTTTTTGCTGGGTTTCTTTAAGTTTGCCCATCATTCCCATCATATCTCCAAACATAACTTTTTTCTGTTTTATATGGGGTAAAATTACTAAATTGTATGTACAAAACCATATATTAAACCTTAGATGAGAAAATTAAATATTTTTCTTTTCGGATGTCTTACTTTTGCGGTCTCTTGCAAAAATTCGAATAGCAAAATGATGAAAAAGGAAGCTCCAGTAGCAAAAAAACAACCAAAAGAATTAGTAAAACATGATGATGTTAGGGTCGATGATTACTATTGGATGAAAGATCGTGAAGACAAAGAGGTAATCGCTCATCTTGAAAAAGAGAACGCTTACTATGCTGAAATGACAGCGCATACAAAAGATTTTCAGGATGCTCTTTTTAATGAAATGAAAGGGAGAATTAAAGAAGATGATCAATCAGTGCCCTACAAAAATAATGGGTATTGGTATATTACGCGTTACGAAAAGGGGAAGGAATATCCGATATATTCAAGAAAAAAAGGGAGTTTAGATGCTGCCGAAGAAATTTTGTTTGATTGTAACGAATTAGCAAAAGGGCATGATTATTTTAATCTGGGTAGTTTTTCAATAAGCCCTGATAATAGATTGGCTGCCTTTTCTGTAGATACCGTATCAAGAAGGAAATATACGTTACAGGTTAAAGATTTGAATACGGGTGAAATACTTGCCGATAAAGTTGAAAATACGGCAGGAAATGCTGTTTGGGCAGCTGACAATAAAACCATTTTCTATACAAAACAAGATGATGTAACCCTACGCTCAGACAAGGTGTATAAGCATAAACTAGGTAATGTTACCACTGATGATGAAGTTGTTTATAATGAAGAAGATGAGACGTTTTCGGCTTATGTGTACAAATCAAAATCAAAGAAATATATTATCATCGCCTGTTACAGTACCTTAACGTCAGAGTTTCGTATTTTAAATACCGAAGACCCTGATGGAGAGTTTACCGTTTTTTCTCCTAGAATCAGAGGTTTAGAATACGGAATTATGCACTACGGCAATCATTTTTATGTGTTGACGAATAAAGATAATGCGACCAATTTTAAATTAATGAAAGTTGATGAAGCAAACACAGCTTCTGAAAACTGGAAAGAATTTATTCCGCATAGAGCAGATGTATTATTAGAGGGCATGGAAATTTTTGAAGATTACTATGTGCTTTCAGAGCGTAAAGATGGACTGAATCATATCAAAATAGTCCGTTGGGATGGTACCGATAGTTATTACCTACCTTTTGATAATGAAACCTATACGGCGTACGTAGGATCTAATCCTGATTTTGATACCGAAACCCTTCGTTACTCGTATACCTCAATGGCTACACCCAGTTCAGTTATTGATTTTCATATGGGCACCAAGGAAAGGGAGGTTAAAAAAGAACAAGCAGTGTTGGGAGGTAAGTTTGCTAAAGAAAATTATATTGAAAAGCGCATATGGGCAACGGCTCGTGATGGTGCAAAAGTGCCTATGTCAATTGTGTATCATAAAGACACCCCGTTAGATGGTAGTGCTCCATTGCTACAGTATGCTTATGGATCGTATGGAAGTACGGTAGATCCATATTTCTCTACAACAAGGCTTAGTCTTTTAGATAGAGGCTTTGTTTATGCCATAGCGCATATACGCGGAGGACAATATTTAGGCAGACCGTGGTATGAAGATGGCAAATTGCTTAAAAAGAAAAATACATTTACTGATTTTATTGATTGCTCTCAATATTTAATTTCAAGTAATTATACAAGCCCAAATCATTTATACGCTATGGGAGGCTCTGCTGGCGGACTTCTGATGGGAGCTGTTGTTAATATGGCTCCTGAATTGTATCATGGCGTGGTAGCAGCCGTACCTTTTGTTGATGTAATCACAACCATGTTAGACGATACTATTCCCTTAACCACAGGTGAGTATGATGAATGGGGTAACCCCAATGAGAAGGAATATTATGATTATATGAAATCATACTCTCCCTATGATCAGGTGGCGGCTAAAGCATACCCCAATATGCTTGTAACTACAGGTTTGCATGATTCTCAAGTACAGTATTTTGAGCCAGCAAAATGGGTAGCAAAGCTGCGAGAGTTGAAAACAGATGAAAATTTATTATTTTTCGATATCAATATGGATGCAGGCCATGGTGGTGCTTCAGGTCGTTTTGAATCCTTAAAAGAAGTGGCAAAAGAGTTCGCTTTTTTGTTAGATTTGGAAGGGAAAATTGAGTAGTTTAAAAAAAATAGTAATTTAGCAACTTGAAATAGCTTGTGTAGAGGCTTTTTATCAACGAATTATATGCTGCATATATGAATGACAAAATAAACGCTTATAACAATATTTTAGAACTAGTTGGAAATACGCCACTTGTTAAGCTTAATAAAATTACCGAAAATTTCACTGGTGATTTTTATGCGAAATTGGAGGCCTTCAACCCAGGTCATTCTTCTAAAGACCGTATTGCAGCTCACATTATTGAAGAAGCTGAACGTAAGGGTATTTTAACCGAAGGGAGTACAATTATTGAAACAACTTCTGGTAATACAGGCTTTAGCATCGCTATGGTAAGTATTATAAGAGGTTATAACTGTATTTTGGCAGTAAGCTCAAAATCATCAACAGATAAGATTGATATGCTTCGCTCTATGGGGGCTAAGGTATATGTGTGCCCAGCTCATGTGAGTGCAGATGATCCAAGATCGTATTATCAGGTAGCAAAACGCTTACATGAAGAAACAGAAGGTTCTATTTATATCAATCAGTATTTTAATGAGTTAAATATTGCAGCTCATTATAAATCTACAGGGCCAGAAATATGGGAGCAAACCAATGGAAATATTACGCATTTAGTTGCCTGTAGTGGTACTGGTGGTACTATTTCTGGTACAGCTCGTTTTTTGAAAGAGCAAAATCCTGCTGTTGAAGTTATTGGTGTTGATGCTTTTGGTTCGGTATTGAAAAAATATCACGAAACAGGCGAATTTGATTCCAATGAAGTGTACCCGTACCGAATAGAAGGTTTGGGGAAAAATTTAATCCCTGGAGCAACAGATTTTGAGGCTATTGATGAGTTTATCAAGGTTACCGATGAAGAAAGTGCACACACAGCCAGAGCGATATCAAAAACAGAAGGTATTTTTGCGGGATATACCTGTGGAGCAGTAATGCAAGCTGCCAAACAGCTAGATGCAGCAGGAAGATTTGGAAAAGATAGTAAGGTAGTTTTGATTTTTCCTGATCATGGTTCTCGGTATATGAGTAAAATTTATAGCGATCAATGGATGGAAAATCAAGGTTTTCTTAACAATAATACTGTCGAAGAAACCCAGCAAATACAGGTGATTCACTAGTAAATATAACAATTTTGAACAAAAAGGGCAATAACTATTCATAGCTATTGCCCTTTTTTCTATTATAAAATCTATATTTTTGTAGATTAAAGTCGTAATACAAAAAATATAATGCTTAGCTGTGTGATTTATAGTTTAGTATTATAAAAATGAATTAAGCTAGATGAAAGATATTTTTGATAGGATTATAGAGAATAAAGGACCGTTAGGTAAATGGGCATCTCAAGCCGAAGGATACTTTGTTTTTCCAAAATTAGAAGGACCTATTTCAAACCGAATGAAATTCCAAGGTAAAGAAGTAATTACATGGAGTATCAATGACTATTTAGGTTTGGCTAACTTACCTGAAGTTAAGAAGGTTGATGGTGATACCGCTGCTGAATACGGTGCAGCATACCCAATGGGAGCTCGTATGATGAGTGGTCACACTGATTTTCATGAGCAGTTAGAGCAAGAACTGGCAACTTTTGTTGATAAAGAAGCGGCTTATTTGTTAAACTTCGGTTATCAAGGTATCATGTCATGTATCGATGCTTTAGTGTCAAAAGATGATATTATTGTTTATGATGTAGATTGCCATGCTTGTATTATTGATGGGGTTCGTTTACATATGGGTAAGCGTTTTACCTTTAAACACAACGATATTGAGAGCCTTGAAGTTAACCTAGAGCGCGCCACCAAAATGGCAGAGCAAACAGGTGGGGGTATTTTAGTGATTTCAGAAGGTGTTTTCGGTATGCGAGGGCAACAAGGTAAATTAAAAGAAATTGTAGCCTTAAAGAAAAAGTACGGATTTAGATTTTTGGTTGATGATGCACATGGTTTTGGTACCTTAGGAAAAAAAGGTGCAGGTGCAGGAGAAGAGCAAGGTGTGCAAGATGATATTGATGTTTATTTTGCAACATTTGCAAAATCTATGGCAAGCATAGGTGCTTTTTTAGCAGCTGATAAAGAAATTATCGATTATTTAAAATATAATCTGCGTTCACAAATGTTCGCAAAATCACTTCCAATGACCTATGTTAAAGGAGCATTGAAGCGTTTAGATATGTTACGTACAATGCCGCAGTTAAAAGAAAAACTATGGCAAAACGTAAATGCCCTTCAAAACGGATTAAAAGAAAAAGGTTTTGATATAGGTACTACCACAAGTTGTGTAACACCAGTATACTTAAATGGGAGTATCCCCGAGGCGATGGCTTTGGTAAAAGACTTACGTGAAAATTATGGTATTTTCTGTTCGATAGTAGTGTATCCGGTAATTCCTAAAGGATTGATATTACTACGTATGATTCCTACAGCAACACACACCTTAGAAGATGTAGCCATTACTTTAGATGCTTTTTCAGCAATTAGAGAACGTTTGCAAAATGGTACTTATAAACGTCTTTCTGCTGCCGTAGCTGCAGCAATGGGCGAGTAAGAGCACCTTGTAAAAATATAAAATCCCAAATTTCAAGAAATTGAATTTTGGGATTTTTTTTTTGATTAAATGTTTAATTTTCATACTTTTTAAATTACATTGTTATTGTTTCTTATATATTTTGAGGAAAAAAAGGTATCGTAGACAATCCTAGTTCGTATGAGTTGATTCCTTTTTAGGTTGATGTTATTTATTCTCTTTAAACAAAAAGAGTATTTGTCAAAACGAAATTTGTTTTCAGTACACTAGTACTAAAAATAGAATAATCAAATAAAAATAATATGTGTTATGAAGATTAAATCTTTTTTGTTTATCATAGTCATTAATATGGTTTGCTTGAAAACTTTTTCGCAAGCTGTTTCAAATGAATCTCAATTGGATGTTATTACCAATAACACTACAACATATGCTGAAATAGAAGGGCGTGAAAAAACTTACTTGCATACTGATAGGGATAGTTATTGCCCTGGCGATACACTTTGGTTTAAGTCATATTTAGTAGACGGTATTACCCATAAAAAAAGTGATAAAAGCAGGGTGGTGTACGTAGAATTACTGGATTCTAAGGATAGTATTCTTTCTAAACGTATGCTCTATGCTAAAGAAACAAGCTCATACGGAAATATAGAATTACCACCTACTATGATGCGAGGTGATTATAAGTTGCGCGCTTTTACTAGATTTATGTTGAATGATTTGAAAACACCTTTCTATCAAAAATCAGTGAGTATTACTTGTAATGAGCAGGTTTCTCTTCAAAAGAAAATTGATAATGCAAACTCAATTGGAACTTCAATTAATTCTGGAAATTGGTCAACGAAACCTTTAAGCGATGACCTTGCACTTGAATTTTTTCCTGAAGGTGGTAGCTTGGTGTATGGTCTATCTAGCTTATTAACCATTAAAACAGTCGATTATAATGGGCTTCCAATTGCGGTTAAAGGAACTATTAATGATGTTAATGACAAGATTATAGCCTCCATTGAAACTGATAATTTTGGGTATGGTAGTACCTATTTTACACCTAGTATGGGTAATTCTTATCATGTGATGATTCATGATAAAGGTTTCCGTAAAAAGTTTGCAATTACCTCCATTAAAAATCAAGGGTATTCACTTAGTATTAAAAATAGAGGGGAAGATATAATTATTCAGTTAGAAGCCTCTACAGAAAATTCACTCCATAATACACTATTGGTTGGTTACCTTAAAGGGGAAAAGATTTTAGAAAGTTTAGGGGAGAGTTCAAATAGTAAATCGTATGGGGTAAAGCTTGTAACAAAATCATTGCCTGACGGTGTCGCTAATTTTGTGTTGTATGATCCTGATGGTGAGATTATTTGCAATAGGCAAGTATTTGTAAATAGCTCTTTAAATGACGCTATAGTAGCCATTGAGAGTAATACAAAAAGTTTAAAAACAAGAGAAAAGGTACAATTGTCCATAGCTGTATCAGATGCAAATGGAAAACCAATTAAGGGCGATTTTTCTATGCGAGTTATACCAACTAATGGAATAACCAAGAAGGCGCAAATGAAAAATTGGATGTTATTAGAATCAGATTTTTGCGGATTATCGTCTAATTCTAATACGTTTTTTAATAATGACTCAAAGGAATCTAAATTGTTACTTGATGCTTTGTTACAGGCAAGTGAATGGCGTCATTCTTTTGAAAATAAAGCTAATAGTCAAACGAAAGCTCATTTTCATAAACCAGAAAAAGGTATAATGATATCAGGTGAGGTTAAGGATGTTGCGCTGCGATCTAGTTCTAAAAAGAACATGATTGTATTAAATAATCTTAGTGATGGTTTTTCAGAAGAAAAAGAACTTGATGAAAATGGTAGGTTTAGTTTTGGACCATATTTGTTTAACGATAGTACTGCAGCATTTCTAGAGTTAGTAACTAAGCGTAAAAGGATTATTAGGCAAAGAGGAGAAATTATTATTGATACTAATTGGCCTAAAGTACCTGCTACGTCCAATTACAATACGTGTACTTTAATTAAAATGCCAGATCCTGAAATTTATGAATCAAAAATTCCAGATTTTGAGCCTATTTACACCATAGCTAATGATACTAAAATTACGTATTTAAAGGAAGTTGTGGTTAAGAAAAAAAAGAAAAGTAAGAAGCAGCTCCTTATGGATGAAATAAATTCAATAGCTTTATATGGTGGAGGTGATGAGCGTATTTTTAGAGACTCTATAAAAGGATGGGAAGGCTTAAGTGCAATGGATTTGTTGGCCCGTAGAGGTTTTCGAGTTACAGGTAGTTACCCCTTTCAAAAAGCTACTGTGTTAGCTGGAGCTCCTAATAGTTATAATTTACAGAATGGACCTTTAATTATTGTAGATGGGGTTGTTGCTCAGGGAGTTCTTAATCAGCTTAGGGCTCATGAAATTTTGTTTATTGATGTATTGAAATTTGGAAGTGCCACACTTTTTGGATCAAGGGGGGCAAACGGTGTTATAATTGCCTATACGCATAGAGTGCTTAAACATGGAAATTATCAAAAAGATCCAGATGCTGGATATTTAACTGTTACCACGCCAGGATTTAGTAAAAATCAGGAGTTTTATTTACCTAATTATGCGGTTTCAAACGAAGCTAATAGTGCTAAAGATTATCGTGCTACGCTATATTGGAACCCTACCATTAAAATTAATAACGAAGGTCGTAGCATTGTTGAATTTTATACTAATGACCGTACAGGCCATTATACCGTAGAACTTGAAGGTGTTACCGAGCATGGGGAAGTTTTGTACAGTAGCTATGATATTGAGGTACATGAGTAACGTATAAACTCGTATTCTAACTGCTTTTTTTTGTACTATCAACTAATCAATGAAAGCAACGGTATTGTAATGATTTTTTCCCAAACCACCTACGTAGCTATTTGATTATGAACTTTACAAATCTTTACGATATGTTCTTCTACGCTTATACACCTCAGGTTTAAAATGCTTCCACATTTGCTTAATGGCAATATTTTCTTCTAGTTCTGGTGTACGATAGCACATATCAATACCCTTAGCTGTAAAGGTTTTATAGTATTCGTTAAAAATTATGGCGGTAACCCCCTTATTTTGATATTCAGGATGTATGCCTATCAAGTAAAAAATAACATCTTTGCTATGTTTTTTAGCCTTTAGGAGATGAAAAATTCCAAAAGGAAAAAGTTTTCCTTTTGCTTTTTGGAGGGCTTCAGAAAAGGAGGGCATAACAATGGCAAAAGCAATGAGTTTGTCTTCTTTATCGACAATAAATTTAATGTATTCCGGATTGATAAAACTAATATATTTCTTCTTAAAATAAGCTTTTTGCACTTCTGTAATAGGTACAAAAGAAGAAAGTTTAGAATAGGTTTCGTTAAACAAATCAAACATTTGATCTGCCATAGGCATTACTTCTTTGGTTGTGGTGAAGTTTATTTCTCGTAACCCGTACCTTCTTTTTACTAAGCTATTTAATTTTGTAAATAATGCTGGGTCGGCATTACGGGCAGGAAATTTATTTTCCATGTACTCTTTTTCTTTTACAAAACCCAAGCGTTCATAATGTTTCATATAATAAGCATGGTTGTACCAAGTAATCATGGTACCAATATGCTCAAAACCTTCAATAAGGACACCAACCTTATCCAAATTAGAAAAACCTACAGGCCCTTCCATATATGCTAATTGGTGTTTTTTTCCAATTTCGGCAACCTTGGCAAGTAGGGCTTTAGAAACTGCTACATCATCAATAAAATCAAACCAACCGAAACGTATTTTTTTTAAATTTTGATCCTTTACTTCTAGGTTGTTGATGATGACCGCTATGCGACCTACTATTTTACCTCCTTTGTACGCTAAGAAAAACCATGCATCGGCATTTTTAAAAGCTGGATTTTTAGTTTTATCAAAAGTTTCTAGTTCATCATTAATGATAGGAGGCACCCAATATGGAGAGTCTTTATACAGTGAAAAAGGAAATTTCACAAACTCTTTTAAGGCTGATTTTGATACGGCTTCTTTTAAAGTGACCATAGGTTGTGTTTTTATGCTGTTGGGCTATTTATAGTTGTACGCGACTAGCATTAACCATAAAAAAGTCTTGTAGTCGTTCTAATTTTGGGGTTAATTTTTCAGTCATGATAACATATTGACATTTTTTTATGCCTTCTGAAATTATTCTTATCGCTGCTAGTTCTTGGCGTTCTATTAAAAGGTGTGCATCATCAATAGCAAAAAAGCTAAGCTGTGATGTGCTAGCTCCATTTTGAAAAAATAATTTTTGAATATTTTTTGGCGTACTTATAAGTATATCTACCCCTAAATATATTTCCGATTTTTGAATGTCTAAATGCAATTCTTCATAGCCCATGTATACTCGTAAATCGGTATATTTAGTAAATGCTAAACATTTTTGATGCAGCTCTTGTGCTTCTTTTTTATTTTTTACTATAAATAATGCTCTGGGAGCATTACCTTTTGCTTGCGCATTTAATTTTTGTATCGCATTGATAATCATTGCGGTTGTTTTTCCGCTGCCAGAGGGGGCTATGCCAAATACATGGCCACCGCTTTTAATTTTTGAAATTACCTGCTGCTGAAAAGGAGTAGGGGTCTCCATTGCTAACCGGGCTAATGATTCTTTAATGCTATCGTTTAATTTATTAAATGGCATGCTTACTACTGCTTTAAATCTGTTTTGATACTACTTGCGTACTTATATCAGTTTTGAAAGGTCAATATTAGGCATATTAATCTTTACAATAAAATAGTAGGCACTATAGTGCTATTTTTTTTGCTGTTATATGTAAATTGACGCATATCATGCTAAACTAAACTCACAGCTAGCTTTTCTTTTTTATTTAGGTTTTGCAATACAGTTTTTAAGAGGAAATTTAATTCAAATAGGCGCAAAAAAATACAATGGAGAAGTACAGCCATAGCATAGAGAATATTATATGTATTATGGTTTCAAATCTTTTTCCTCGCCAAAGTGTAGGAGAGTATCCAAAAAATTGGATTGCTAAACGAAGACCCCAAAAAAAAGAAAGGCCTAGCGTTATCTTTTTGCCAAGTGAATTATATATCAATGCATTGGCAGATGTAATGCAAAGTAACCCTATTAGAAAGATTGATATGGCAATAAATAATGTATGTATTTGCATCATTTGCTTATTTACCAAACTAAGTAAAGCGAGTTCTTTTTTCCATGAAAAATATTTTGGAAAAATAGTATGTACCAATGCTAGGGTTATACATAAATAGCCAATTAATTGTATGTGAATTTCAAGCATTTTGTAAAACAAATGTTGTTAAAAATGGAGTGATTTTAATTTCTTTATGCACAACAAAGGAAGCTTTTTTAAACGTGTTAAGCCATGTTTTTTTCGAGTGAAAATGAAAAAAACCAATGGTATATGCTGTAAAATTCGGAAAATCGCGAAGATGTTCGGTAATGATGAGTTTTCCTTTTGGTTTTAGAACCCGCTTTAATTCTGTAAAGAAAGATATGCGTTCGGTTACATTTCTTATTTCATGAACTGATAGTATTGCATAAATAGTGTCTACAGAATTGTCTTCTAGCGGAATATGATCGGTGTTGATCGCTATAGTATTTGTAAACGGGGGATATGCTTTTCTAGCTCTCTTTATTGATACTTCAGTATGTTTGTCAGGATCATAAAAATCTAACACTCGTAATTCGGTATTTGGAAATTTTTTTTGAAGCAGTACGCTTGTTTCATCAAAGCCTGCATTGATATTCAGTATTGTTTTCTGCTGATTTAGGCACAATTCATCAAGCCATGTTAAGGTGTATAAAGGCGACAAATCGTAGATGTAAAAGGATACTAAAAGCGAATTGCATGTCACTAGAAACACGAAACAAGCTAACAAAATTAAATAGCTTGATGAGATTGTTTCTTGAAGCAAAGGCAGTGTTAATAGTATAATTACAAAGGCAATAGATAATATGTAAAAGTGCCAATTAAACCGAATTACATTCCAAAGCCCTTGGTATGGTTTTCTTAAGGTTTCCATAGGTCAGTTTTTCCTTTTTGCCAGTAATACGGTATGTCTTTAACGATAAAAGCACTAGCTAAAACAGTGTCTTTTAAATTTAATTGGTCTATAAATGAAACACATTCTTCTACTACGGTTAAGGGTACTGGTTTCCAGTTTTTACGAACACCTTCAATAATTAAAACTTCCTTTTTTGTTTTGTTATAAGTGAAGGTAAAGGGTAGCGGACCTGCAAACCTGCGAGCTTCCTTCCAGTTGCTGAAGGGAGAGTGTTTTGGTAGTGTACTAGCTGTATTCGTTTGCTTAACTATGATGTTGAAATCTGATTTTATTGATGTTATTTTTGTGTCTTTTTCGGTTATCGTTTGTTTAATATCAGTTGTTGTATAATTGTAATGAGTGAATATATTTCCTAGGAATTGCATCTTTTTTTGATTTGTTTCTGATTTAATAATGTATAACCCTCGAAGTCTTTTGCCAGAACTTGTCGTATATTTTACAAAAATTCGATATCCAATTAAGAAAAAATCATTTCCTAAAAATTTTGGAACCCTCTTGGGTCTTAAATGTTTAGTATGTACCATGGCCATCGCAATAAAACCCCAAGTGTTGTCAAATGTATCAAGCGTTAGACATTCAGGAATTAGTTTTTCTAGTTGCTCTTTAGGAACGGCATAGGTCAATACTACCGAGCTTTTAAAATAGGCTTCAACTGCAAAAGGATGGTTTTTGAGAAATGTATTCATTTAAGATAAGATGTATTTCTACTCCAAATATATTCATTGTAATATATGAGAAATACAAATGCGATTGCAAATACAATATTTAACCGTCCCCATAGTAACATTTCGGGTACCAGTGTAAACTCTATTATGTTCATGGTTAGTATGATGGTAATTTGTAGCCAGGTATTTAAGCGTGATTTTATTTTTGAAAACACCCAAACAGCCATTAAAATCTCCAAGATCCCTATTATTTTGGTAAGTATTGGTGCATAGCTAATACCTAGTATTTCAGACACAATTTCTTGATGGCGTGGAACATAACTCAACAACTTACAAAATAGGCCATTAATAAGCCATACTGCCGAAATTATAATAGTGGCAGTTTTTGAAACTATGGTATTTTTTTTGGAGTTTAATGTATACATCCCATTAACGATACTAATAAAATCTTTTTTAGAGACCTATCTTTTAATAAGCCATAAATACCCGTGTAATGAAACAGCGCATCTTTTCAACTAATGTAAGATGCTAACAAATAGCTTATTTATTAAAACTCAATAACGCCGTTATCTTTTTTCTTTTTCTTCTTTTTCTTCATCTTACGCGCCTGCTTTTTAGAAGGTCCTAAATCAACATCTTCTGCCCCACTACCATTGTTTTTTCCTTTTTTCTTCTTTTTCATGGCGTTTTTCTTAATAGCGCCACCATTTTGATCGGCATCTTGATCTTCTATAGCTTTTTCTTTATCTTGATGAAAATCAAAACGATAAGACATCCCCGCGGTAATGAAAATACGTGATGGAGTGTTTTTAAAACTAGCTCCCATGTTTATATCTACTTGTAAATCTTCTTTGAGCAAGTGAGCAACACCAGCACGTAGTAAAACATCAGAATAACGATCACTTTGAATTCCTTGATTTTCAACAAAAGTGCTCCATTTTGGGTTTCTAAAAGCGTAGGATAACGAAATTAGGTAACTCATTTCAGGATACGGCGATTGAATACGGTCATAAGCAATATTCGAAATAAATACAATACGGGGTGTAATTTTGCTTTGCGTGGCTATCATAGCCCTGTATGACACCGTAGGGTCACCTAAATAAAATGGGTTTTCACCCAAATTGAAAGTGGCTCCACCGTAAACAGAGATCGAAGGAATCAGATTTTTAAATTTAAAAACGTTATTTGCACGCCAACTTCTAATATTGGGTTTATTTCGTTCTTCAGATTTATAACGATCATAAACTAAAAATTTCAAGCCTAATCGATTTCTTGAAAAATTCCAAAAAGAATCTTCTGTACCTGTGTTTAAAAATCGGGTTTTTTTGTTTTGAAAAGTACCTTCATAGTTTATTTCTAATTGCTCAAACAGCAAGCCATAGCGCAGTGAAATATCACTACCCCATAGGTTAGCCTCAGTGTTTAGTAGTGAATGGTCGCTTTGCTCAAACCGAAGTCCTGCTTCTACTTGGAGCACATTTCTACCAACAGCATAAGCACTTACAGATAGGCCAGGTCGGTTTGAATTTATTACATCAGTATATTGCGAATAACCTATAAAAGAAACAAGGGTAAAGGCTAAGAGTACTAATTGTTTTTGTTTTATCACAAGAATAAAATTAAGTTAAACTTTTGCTTATTGATATCGTAATAGTTTTAAAAATCTAAAAACAAAAAACAGGGCAGGTGGGAGGTGAATTCAACATATAAATCAATATTTCGTATCGTATAAGGTTTATGATACCTGTTAATTTATAGGCCTTCTCGCTTCGTTACCTATTAACAACATCCAAAGATTAAATTTGTTTTTTTTGCGCCTTTTTTATTTAATTTTTATCACCTGATACTAAGGTGTCATTTTCAAAAATCAAATAGAAAATCTATCACAAATACTTCAAATGGTAAAAATTCGTCTGTTTTAAATAAGTCACTACTGCTTATTTTTTGTTCGCTCCATTTCTTCTAAGTTCATTTTTAAGTGTCAAAATTACTCCTTTGCTCAATGCAATGAAGCATATTTTAACTACCCAAAACGACCAAAACGGATGATTTTATTATTATTTTAAGATTTTCATCTCTCTATTACAACGCTAGAATTGTACTTTTGATATAATGAACCTATTGAAACTTTTTGTTTCCTTTGAAGTAGTGCTATTTTTTTACGCTCGCCATCATTTTTTTAGTGTATATAGTGAGTTAGATATATTGTTTTTTTAGCTAAAACAGTACAAAAAAGGCATTTGGGAAAAGTATGAAAAAGAAAAATAGATAGATTAAATTTGATTATGGCTTTATTAAAAACGATTTTTATAATCGTATTACTGTATTATTTGTTTAAGATTTTGGCGCGGTTATTTGCACCTAAGATAATTAACTATGCAGCCAAAAAAACCGAAGCACATTTTAAAGAGAAATTTGGCGATTTTACACAGCAGCAACAAAACGCACCTGCGGAAGAAAGAGTAGGTGACGTAATTATCGAAAAAAAACCAAGGCGAAAAACTTCTACCTCTAAAAAAGTAGGGGATTACATAGATTTTGAAGAGATTGATTAAATATACTTGTTTTTTGGCGTAAGGCTTTCAAAATACGAGCTTTGTGATTTTAATTAATTGTTTTTAAGTATATTATGATGCTTTGAGCTTGTTAGAAATTGTTAAATCAGGGTTTGATTAGCATTACAGCAGCAAAAAGTTTACATCACATTTAAGGTTTAAACTACTTCATGTAGTATTTTAGCACTATCAACTACTAATAATACGTATGCGTACCTTTTTTAAAGCGTTTTTTATTCATTTTTTTGTAGCCGTTTTTTTTGTGCTCGCCGCTGTGGCATATTTCAGTCCTGTATTGCAGGGCAAGGTGATTAGCCAGTATGATATCAAGCAATTTGTGGGTATGGCGAAAGAGCAAAATGACTTTCGTAAGCAAAACGATGGGCAAGAGCCGTATTGGACAAATAGTGCCTTTGGCGGTATGCCAACCTATCAGTTAGGTGCCTACTACCCGCATGATTATGTTAAAAAATTAGATAGTGTTATTCGGTTTTTGCCCAGACCTGCTGATTACCTATTTCTTTATTTTATTGGGTTTTATATTTTGCTTTGCTGCATGAAAGTAGATTATAAATTGGCAATTGTAGGTGCGATCGCCTTTGGCTTTTCTACCTATTTGATTATCATTTTTGGGGCAGGCCATAATGCCAAGGCTCATGCAATGGGTTATTTACCCATGTTACTTGGTGGAATTATTTTGGTTTTTCGTAAAAAATACCTTTGGGGCTTTGTATTAACAGCCATTGCTATGGCGCTAGAAATACGTGCTAATCACTACCAAATGACGTATTATTTTATGTTATTGGTTCTTATTTTAGGGGTAGTATATTTAGTTGATGCTATTCGTAAAAAATACATGAAACATTTTTTAGTTTCTGTAGGTATATTGTTGATTGCCGTTTCTCTCGGTATTGCAGCCAATGCTACGGGGCTTATGGCTACTAAAGAGTACGCCGATTGGAGTACCCGTGGCCCTTCAAAATTAACACAAAATCCTGATGGCAGTGTAAAAGAAAATACCAAAGGGTTAGATAAGGCGTATATTAATACATGGAGTTATGGTATTGTAGAATCTTTAAACCTTTTTGTTCCTCGTCTTTTTGGTGGAGCGTCACAAGAAAATTTAGGAAAAGACTCCAAAACCTATGCTTATTTGGTAGAAAAAGGACTACCAAGAAAACGTGCAGAAGAGTTTGCTAGTGGACTACCCTTGTATTGGGGCGATCAGCCAGGGGTTTCAGGCCCTGCTTATATAGGTGCTATTATTTTCTTTCTTTTTATTTTGGGGCTTTTTCTTGTAAAGGAAAAGACAAAATGGTGGCTTTTAGGTGGTGTTTTATTGTCCTTGTTTTTGTCATGGGGTAAAAACTTTAGCGTCTTTACTGACCTTATGGTTGATTATTTTCCGTTGTACAACAAGTTTCGAGCAGTGACTTCTATTCAGGTAATTTTAGAATTGTGCGCACCTGTACTTGCTATTTTGGCAGTGGTAGCCATTTTTGATAAAAACATAGTAAAAGCTGAGAAAATTAAGGCGTTTAAAATTACATTTTTTACCGTTGTTGGGTTAAGTGCGGTGCTGTTTTTATGTAAAGGTATGTTTGATTTTGAGTCTCCATCAGACAGAGGTTTGTTAGTCACTGGTATGGAAGAGTTGCCTAAAATGGTGCAAGCCGACCGTAAAATGGTATATGTAAACGATTTGTTACGTTCGCTAATTTTTGTGCTTTTGGCAGGAGGAACAATATGGTTTTATCTCAAAGATAAATTAAAGCAAAACCTGGTTGTTGTAGTACTCGGAGCTCTTATTGTTTTTGATTTGGTAGGGGTAGATTTACGTTATGTCAACAAAGAAAATTTTGTTTCAAAACGTAGTATGAATGAACCGTTTAAGGAAACAGCTTTAGACAGAGAAATAAAAAAGGACACCGGTATTTATCGTGTTTTTGATCAGTCAGAAGGCTTGAGCGGCGCGCGAACAGCATATTTTCATCAATCGCTTAATGGCTATCATGCGGCAAAACCAGCAGGTATTCAAGATTTGTTTACCTATCAATTGGCAAAAGGCAATATGGCTGTTTTTAATATGCTCAATGTAAAATATGTCATACAACAAGATAAAGAAGGAAGAAAATATCCGGCAATAAACCCTGATGCCAATGGTAATGCATGGTTTGTATCAAAATTAGTTAAAGCGGAGAATGCAGACCATGAGTTGGCCATGTTAGATAGTTTGGATACTGACAAGGAAGCAGTGGTGAATATCACCGATTTTACTACCATAAATCGCTTTGCTTTTAGAACAGATTCTACTGCGGTAATAACCCTTACTGATTATAAGCCTAATCATTTAACCTATACTTCATCAAATGAAAACGCTGGGATAGCGGTATTTTCTGAAATGTATTATGCCAATGGATGGAATGCTTATATAGATGGCAAACTAACGCCTCATTTTAGAGTAAATTATGTATTAAGAGCCTTAAAAGTGCCTGCTGGTAATCATGCTATTGAATTTAAATTTGAACCCGAAGTTGTTCAAATAGGAAGTAAAATAACCCTATCAAGCTCTATTCTTTTGGTATTGATAATTTTGGGAGGCATCGCATTTTCTTTTTGGCAATCAAAAAAGGAAGAAAAACAACACGTCTAATGCAAAAAGTTTTGGTCATTGCCTATTATTGGCCTCCTGCTGGAGGTCCTGGGGTACAAAGATGGCTTAAGTTTGTAAAATATTTACGCGATTTTACTATAGAACCTGTTGTTTATGTTCCTGAAAACCCAACATATCCTATTGAAGACGCTTCTTTGGTGAATGAAATTCCAGAAGGTATTCAAGTATTGCGTCAGCCTATATTTGAACCCTACGGTTGGGCGGGGTTTTTATCAAAAAAGAAAACCAAACGCATCAGTTCAGGTATTATTGAAACCAAAAATCAATCACCCTTAGAGCAGTTGATGTTATGGATAAGAGGTAACTTTTTTATTCCCGATGCCCGTAAATATTGGGTAAAACCATCCGTTCAATTCCTTTCTAAAATCATTGAAAAAGAAGGTGTTAAAACCATTATTACTACGGGACCTCCGCATAGTGTGCATTTAATTGGAATGCAGTTACGGCAACAATATGATTTGAAATGGGTGGCTGATTTTAGAGATCCTTGGACTTCAATTGGGTATCATAAAAAATTAAAACTGCTTCCTTCATCGCAAAAAAAACACAAACAGTTAGAAAAAAAGGTCTTGAATACGGCTGATATTGTTATTGTTACCAGTGCGACTACAAAAAATGAATTTAAGCAGCTAACACCCAAACCTATTCATGTTATTACCAATGGGTATGATATAGATTACGATGGTAGTGCTGTTTTAGATACTAAATTTTCAATGGCACATATTGGCTCGTTGCTTTCAGGTCGCGATCCCAGTAATTTATGGCGTGCACTGCAAGATATCATAAATGAAAATGAAGATTTTAAAGATGATTTTGAGTTACAACTAATTGGTGTAGTAAGTAAGGATGTGTTGGATAACATTTACGCACATGGCTTGGCATCATTCATAAAGAAAATTGATTACCTTTCACACAGAGAGGCTATAGAGCGACAGCAGCGAGCTCAGGTACTACTTTTAATTGAAATAAATTCAGAAGAAACCAAAGGCATAATACCAGGAAAATTATTTGAGTATATGGCAGCCCAAAGACCTATTTTGGGTATTGGCCCAAAACAATGGGATGTTGCGACTATTGTAGCAGAAACGCAAACAGGTGAGGTATTTGATTATGAGGCGCAATTGGCGTTGAAACAACGCATTTTGTTATGGTATGAAAACTACAAAAATGCTAGCCTAAAGGTAAACTCTAAGAATGTAGCAACCTATAGTAGAAAAGCGCTCACTCAAAAACTGGTTAATTATTTGTAATGGGTATTGTACTAAAACAATCATTAAAAAATACATTAACCACCTATGTGGGTTTCGCTATTGGTGCGGTAAATTACCTTTTCTTATTTACAAAATTTTTGACCACCGAGTATTTTGGTTTGGTAGGCGTTATTTTGGCAACCGCAAGCATTATTATGCCCTTATTGGCTTTTGGTGTGCCCAATACATTGGTGAAATTTTACAGTGATTTTGAAGAAAAGAAAAATGCCGATAGTTTTTTAACGCTCATGCTACTACTTCCTTTTTTGCTGATGTCATTTTTTGGTGTTCTTGTTTACCTTACACAAGATGCGGTTGGCGATTTACTAGCGAAGAAGAATGCCATTGTGAGAGATTATGTGTGGTATATTTTTCTCATAGGAATAGCCATGGCCTATTTTGAGATTTTCTACTCTTGGGCTAAAGTGCAAATGAAATCGGTTTTTGGTAATTTTATGAAAGAAGTATTTGCCAGAATGTGTACCATGATATTGCTCTTTTTGGTGTATTACAATACCATATCAATTGACTTTTTTCTTATCGCTTTAGTGGTGGTGTATGTACTAAGAATGCTGTGTATGAAAATCTATGCATTTTATTTGCGCTACCCCGTACTAAATTTTAATTGGTCTAGTAACCTTAAAAATGTACTAAGCTATACCACATTGATAATTGTAGGAGGCTCGGTAGCAGTTGTTTTATTGGAAATAGATAAGGTAATGTTAAACCAATTAAAGACTATTGATAATGTGGCATATTATGGGGTTGCCGTGAACATAGCCGTAGTTATAGGGGTGCCATTGCGAAGCATGCAGCAAATTACATCACCCTTAACTGCAAAGCTATTAAATGAGAAGGATACCGCTAAATTAAAAATCTTATATCAAAAAAGTTCATTAACGCTATTCATTGCTTCAGGAATTTTGTTTTTGCTCATTGTGCTCAATGTACAGGAGTTGTATCAACTACTTCCCCAAGATTATCGTGGTGGTTTTGTGGTGGTCTTTCTTATTGGGTTGGCAAAAGTTTATGATGCCTTGCTAGGTAATAATAATGCCATTCTGTATTTTTCTAATTATTATAGGGCGGTACTTTTAATGGGGGTAATGCTGGCTTTTTTAACCATTCTGTTTAATCTGTGGTTAATTCCGGTATATGGCATAGAAGGCGCTGCTATGGCTACTTTTTTAGCATTTTTTATTTTTAATACCATAAAAATAATTTATGTTAAACTTAAATTTAAACTCCTGCCGTTTACTGTAGCTACGGCTAAGGTTTTGGTATTATTATTGAGTATAGGTATCCCTTTTTTCTATATTAATTTTTTGTTTCACCCTATTGTAAATATCCTTTTGAAGAGTTTTTTAATGGTAGTCGTATATGTATTTGCCCTATATAAATTTGGTGTTTCTGAAGATGTTAACAGCTTGATTAATGGTTTTTTTAAGAGGAAATGATGGTGTTGTTTTATGGATACAGCTAAAAAGAAATATACTTACCCGCAGATGTATTTCCTATGGACTAGCTACTGAGTTGAAGGATTTCTAGCGCTTTTGAAAGTAATTTTAGTTATCAGTACAAGTTTATAGAGGATAGTGCAACAAGCGCCGTGCAATGGTAGGGCTATCACGTATGGTTTTGGTGAAATTTCCTTTTTTGCAAACAACCAACAGACGTATTTATCTTTTCTCAGCTTTTAATTTTTCAATCCATTTTGGTAATTTCTTTTTATATTCTTCTAAGTTCCATTCCAAGTTCCAATGAGAGATATAATCTTCAATTGGACCCAATCCTACTTTAGCCCTTCTTTTATTTACGTGTTCTGGGTCAATCAATGGTAAAACATACATTTCTCCTGTTTCTTGGTCTTTCCCAATTTGACTTCCATAAACTTGTAATTCTCCTTTTCCTAATCCAATTCTATCTTCTAGTAATGCCAAACTTCTAGCGTTAGCTTTTCCATCCTTAACGGCTTGCCTCATCATTGGTAGATATTTCTCTTGAGTTTCCTGATTTGAATGTTGAATAACCAAGAATAAAGTAGAGTTTGCTGTGTATCCTATTTCTTCTGTACTTAACCATCCGTGTTTTTCAAGAATTTGCTCAACTACTCTAAGATTACTTGAATCTATTTTATTGATTTTTTTCCAATGATTTATCATTTCATCAGATTCCCATCCATGCTTTTGATTAATGGCTTCAATTTCAGTTCTATATTTTTGGTCTTCTACGTTAATACTGTCTAACAATTTTTTAATTGTCGTTAAGTTCGTTGATAAATTCGTTTTTGAAGGAGTCTCTCTGTTTGTATTTTGTTTACACCCAGAAAGGAAAATTAGTAGTAAGAGAATTAGAGGTTTTATTTTCATTTTATTTGCGTAAATAATTGATTATGTGCGTTGAAATTCACTGATGAGGCTTGAAAAGAACACTGAATTGTAGTGTTGTTTACTGCTTCAATATCTTTATTTTTAAATCTTTAAGAGCGATAACGGCGTTTTCGATTTGTTTGTCTGATGTGGTTCCATTAGTTACTTTACCTGATGGTATATGAGTGATTTTTACCTTGCAAAACATTCTTTTAATAGCTTCCATAGGAGATAGCATTTCAATTTCAGATTCGTCACCGTTAAAATATTCGATGATAAGATTTTTCTCGCCAAAGTAACTTTTAAGCTCCTCGTATTGTTTTTCTAAATCCATCTAAATAAGCTTTTTTTTGTAAATACCGCGGCTAAATATGATAATAGGTTATTAACCCCAATATAGGTATATTTTTTCATGGATTTATGATCCTTACAGTAAAAAAGAGGAATGAGGTTGTTACCTTTTTAGTTAATTACACATTCAAAAATCGATTGTATCAATTGTATGAACGCTTGTTTGTAGCAGCAACGATATACTTCATTTAAACGTTTAGTTCAATGTTTTTTATCGTGATGCCTTAGCATCGGTATTGTCAATGAATAACCTTTATTTAGTTAGTAGCCAATTTTAGCGGGTAAGGGATTGAGTATAGTTATTTAGCAGTTCCCAATTGTCCTTATTATAATTGATTACTTTCTTTTCAATTTCACATTGATGGCTATAAAATGCAATATCTACAGATTTGGTGGGTGATATACAATGCGGAAGAAATGAATCTATTTTGAAATTTTAAATGCACCCCAAATTATCAACGGTGAAGCTATTTGCTGCATACTTATTTAAAATTCTTATCCAGTTTAAGTTGCAATAATAAATTTTTAAACCCATACCAGCTACAACTTTCATCTATCAGTTTTATGTTTTTGGTAGTATTCAAAATATGTAAATTATATGTATCGGTGGTAGTACAAAATCTGGTTGGAATTTCACGGAGTTCAATTTCAAATTCTCTGAGTAATTTAATTTGGAAATCAGAAAGTACTATCTGAGTCTCGTTAATTTTTGCCAAATATTGCTTACCCGTTCGGGTTATTTCTAAGCTAGCTTCTTCAAAATCAAAACAACCAGAGGAGTCAAAGTGTATTTTTAATTTTTCATTCGGCTTTAATTCGTCTATGAATAAACGGTCTTTTGCTAGATTATAATCTATTTGATCAATACATAAAACAATTTTTTGCGTTTTACTATTAAGTGCTACATCAATCATTTCTTGATGGTTGTAAATTGATTTGAATTTTATGGTATATTTTCCAAATGACAAATCTTTGAATTTTACTACTCTACTAAATTTAAGGGTATCACTTTGAACGTGAACCCCATTTTTAAATAACTGAAAGGGTAAAACTATAAAGTCGTTGTTGGGGTATTTACAGTATTTACCTCCAACAGTTAACGCTCCCGTTTCCATCTTTATCTTCGATCGACAACTGAAGATAAAACTTATAATAAGTAGAAAAGTTAAAAAATAACGCATCTGTATTATGATTACAGCTAAAAAGAAATATGTACTTACCCGCAGATGTATTTCTTCGAGAGCTACTAAGCTAAAGGATTTCTAGCGCTTTTGAAAGTAATTGTAGTTATCAGTACAAGTTTATAAAGGATAGCGCAACAAGCGAGTGCGATGAGAGGGCTATCACTGCTATAAAATGTTTAGACCTAAAATTCACTCTTTACCTTTAAAATTGCTTCTAGACTTTATTCTTTAAGTTGTTTTAATCTGTCGATTGCATTTTGATTTTTAGGATTTAATTGCAATGACTTTTTATAATTAGAAATAGCATTCTTAAAATCTTTATGATGTAAATAAGCCTCAGCTAAACTATCATATAAATTTGCTGATTTTGGATATATATGCAATGCTAACATAAGGACATTAATCCCTTGGTCTTTTTTTTTAGAATTAAATGACAATCGTAAACCTAATGTGTTTAGCATACCTTCTTGAAGTTCAAGATTGGGGTGTATGGCAATCATTGTTTTGTATAACGGAATTAAATCTTGGTAATTTTGCTTGTATGCTAGTTCGTTAAAATCTTTATAATCGAATGGTATCGTGTTTCCTTGTTTCGCTTTTTTTGAAATTAAAGTATCAGAAAAGCCATTTTTATCAAGGCTATTTTCAATAAAGTTCTTTGCATACTTGTTGTTTTGTAAAGTGAAATTTAAAAACTGTAAAGCATGTTGGGAAAGTACGTTATAGGAAGCCATAATTTTAGCATCACTTTTGTCTTGTCTTTTATCTCTGTTAGCAAATAAAACACCGAATGAACTAAAATAGGAATGCGTTAGGTCGTGAAATCTATAACTGTAAGCAGTACTATATTTTAAAGAATCATACAATTGGAATTTGTTGTTCAATTCAGCAGGAATTTTATCGCTCGTCAAAATTTCTTCTGGAATTTCTTTTTGAGCAAAATGAATATAGGGAATGGTAAAGTTATTTAAATTAAAGTAAGGGGATTTTTCTAAGACATGGTAATTGTACCTTTCTGTTCCATCTAAACTTACAACTGCACTTATATTCTTATTTTTCATAACTGTTATAGCGTTCGCCAAACCACCGAAACTAAACCCCATTAATGCCACTTTTAGCAAATCAATATCCTTGTAGTTGCGAATTTCTTTTAAGAGAAATTCCACATCTCTGGACTGTGTTTCCATATCTTTTGTAGTTCCACCTTCCAGCCATCTTGTGTCTGTTCCTCTTGAAGGGCTTGATATTACTACGTAGCCATTACTAGCTAGGTATTCAAATAATGCAAAATTTTCAATTGAAGAGGCTTGATAACTTGGTGCATAGACTACAACAGGAAAATTTCCATCTAAAAAAATTGGATTTGAAAAAGCATTTGTTTTTTCAAACAGATGAGCTTTGTTCTGTGGCGTGTTCCATAAGTAGGGAAACCAATCCAATAAAAACTCATTTGGCAAGTTTTTCCATTCTTCCTCTTCTTTTAAAATTTCCAAATAATCTAAAACAGTTAACTGCTGAGAATTATTATTTTTTATTGTTGCAGGATACCAAATACTAATAGGGATAGGTCTATTTATGAATTGATTGTTAAAATCATTATGTATGCGATAGGCTCTTGTACTATCAATAGCGGTGTAGTGTTTAAACCCAACTTTATATTTTCCGTTATTAAGGTTTATTTCTCTTAATGAGGTCTGGGCATGTCCAATACATACTTTAAAAAGCACTAAAAACATTAAAATACTTAATCTCATTATTTTGGTATTCGTATGCATTTTAAAGGTGTGATAATTTAATGATTTTTACAGGTATTTCTTAGCTCGGAGGTCCCTATTAAAACCTGTTATAAAATCCATAACTAAAGCATTGTTGGTTACTACTTTAAGTTAAAAAAATAAAAGGAGTTTAGCAAGTGTTAAAGGAGGGTTTTTGCGCAGTCTGACGGTTGAGCTATGAACAGTAAGGGAGCAAACCAGCGTTTGCTTTCTGCCAAGCACATAGCGAAATCTTTTTGTTTTGTTTTTTCTTTTTTCTGTCCAAAGCGAAATCCCAAAGATTTTGCGACATTCTAAAAATACGCAAACCCAGCGATTAAGCCCTAAGCCCGTATTGTTTATAGGTTTTGTGTGTGCCCAGCATGGGCATCTTTTAAACTACCTAAAAGTAGTTTATTAATCTAGAGGGTGCAAGTCCCTTATGGGCAGGGTTGACACCTTGAATCATTAGTAAGCTGCAAGCTTGCTAACCGTGAGGTTAGGACTGAAGATTATTTGCGATTGTATAATGAGCAAATACCGACTACAAAACTCGGCACTGACGAACACTTTTTTGTGCTGTTTTACGCAATAAAATACAAAAACAAAGCAATCTCCATAGTATCGGTAAAGCAGCTGGTTCAGTCAACTTAGCCATCATGTTGGGTCGTACAGACCAAACGAAGGCTTAGTTATTGTCATGCGTTTTTTTCGGTTTTGGCATGCTTTCAATAATATCAAAATAAATTGATAGATGTAACGAGTCCGTCAACGTTTTTTTTACTTCGTCAAAAGCATTGGTCGTTTTTATGAGCATTTTCTTTATATCCTTTCCTGTACTATTTGTATCAATGTCAATAGCAACTCTTGCATAATTTGGAAATCCCTTATAATTATAAAATTTCGATTGTTTTTGATTTCCAAAAATGTTCTGCATAACTTTCTTTAAGTCCTCAATCGGATATTTTTTATCGGCAAATACGGAGTCCTCTGTAATAACAATAAGTTCACTTCTTTTGATTAAAACAGGAAGAAATGGCACAATGTTTTTTATTTGATTTCCGTCTATAATTTTGAAATAGGGTACATCTTTTATGTAATCAACATCTGGCGTCATTTGGACTATGTCCATGTAGTTAAGACTTGTGGTGTCTAAGTTTATAGGAACTAGAAATGACTCATTTTCAAATGCACTTTTAGAGGGGTAATAAGACATTTTTTGCCTATTTGTCTCCGGCGTACAGGAAATTAAGATAAATAGTCCAAGTATGTAAATTGATTTTTTCAAATACATGACAACGTTTAGCTATGATTAGTGCTGCCTAAATAAACCAAAAATTGGCGGACTAGCACTAAGCCAAAAACATTATGTTTTGTTTTTCCTTTTTTTTCTAATCAAAACAAAATCAGAATGATTTTGGCGACACTGCAAAAATGGACAAGCCTTTAAATTATGCCCAAGCCCAGCATTAATTATACACTTTGTGTGTGCCCAGCATGGGCATCTTTTTAAACTACCTAAAAGTAGTTTATTAATCTAGAGGGTGCAAGTCCCTTATGGGCAGGGTTGATACCTTGAACCATTAGTAAGCTTGCTAAATCCTGAAATTAGCGGTTGGGCAAATTACTATGGTAAAGTTAGCATAAGGAGTCTTTCGCCAGTATTCTATCAGCTATAGCATCGAATCATCAAATGGGTGTTAAATAAGTATAAGCGATTTAAAGGGAGTAAGCATAAAGCAGTAAAATGGCTTCGGAGCATACTCAAAATAGAACCCAACTTGTTTTATCACTGGCAGTTGGGTTATAAGTTCATTAGAACGTAAATCAAAGACTGTTTTACAAGCCCCATATGATGTGAGGGTATCACGTACGGTGCTGCGCGCCATTTAGGGGTGAAATTCTTCTTTGCCTACCCGACTCGCGGTATGTTGTTTGTCATTTCTTCTTTGTCAATCGTTGAAATTCAATCACAAATTCAACCTTTGTTTCATTCTCATTTAATTTTAAAACATTCCCAATCTTGAAGGTTGGCATTTGAAGAACATAATCCTTTAACGAATTACGTAGTTTGTCAACAGACTCAATTTTCTTTCCGCTATCAACTATCTTTTTAAAAATGTCATTTTCATTAATTTCACTTGTCAAGATGACTATACCGAACTTCCATTCTTTACCAGTTTTAATTCTCCTGAGCACAAATCCGTTCTCAGTTGGGTCTGGATATAGAAAATCGTTAATCTTCTTGCTTGGATTATCAATATCAATCGGAACTAATATTTTTCGTGTCATTATTTAACTTTCTACAGTGATATATTCTAATTCTATATTTTTATTGACATTCACAACCTGAATATAGTTTGATAGCTCTTCATTTGTCATATAATTAAAAACCAAATAGTTGTCACTTGACTGCCAGTTAGCTTAGCTTTATGCATTTACAAATGCATGTAAAAGCTATTGCAAAGTCATAACAATCTCCATAGTATCGGCAAAGCAGCCGTTTCAGTGAACACCGCCATTATGTTGGGTCGTGGCGACTGCACGAAGGGGTAGTTATTCGGTGTAGTTTTTAGAAATCGATATATCTATTTCCTCCGCTATTAGGTAAAAGTGATGGGGTGAAAATTGCTAAAAAGATTATTACTGTAATAAGTAGATATTCCTGATAGTTGATTTTTTTGTTAATGATTGAGTAGTATAGTGTAGATTGAATAATATTTACACTCGCAATTATTTTAAAAATATTTTCATCTGAGGATAACCCGAGTTGTTTAGATCCTGGGTAAAAAAGTAAAAATGTTATAGGAAAGCTAAAGATGAAAATCAAAACTAAATTTGATGTTTTTTCAACCTCTTTACCTTTTAAGGTATTTAAACTTTGGTTAAGTCTCGCAATAATCCCTACAAGCATAGTAGTTATGGAAATTTGGAATGCTGTCTTTACATAATTCCAATTATCAAGTATTAAAGTTTTGTCAATTGATTTTATGTTTAAATACACAAGTTTTATTGAAAAAATAGTTGCTATTATTGCAACAACAAATATAAGTAGAGTAATTATTATTTTTTTGTTTATCGGTTTCATAAGACTTACGCCAAACGATTTAAAATAATTGGCAACAATGGTATAAACAGACTTGAATACGTAATTTCATTTTTTAGGATTACTAATTTGAGGGATTTCTAATTATTTTAAAAGGTATAAGTTGTTACAAGGGTGTACATTTCCGTTATTTTGAAACCGTTATGACCAAGCATTTAACGCATAGCAATCTACATAGTATCGGTAAAGCAGCTGGTTCAGTCAACACCGCCATCATGTTGGGTCGTGGCGACCGCATGGAGACTTAGTTGTTGGTAAATCGTTTTTTATTTTCCATTTCAGAATGATTGAAGCATTTGATAAGCCATTAAATCATTCGATTCAGATTGTGATTTTTCCTCAATTTTAAATCCACCGTTGTCCCAATAATTACAGAGAACGTTTAAAGTGTCAATAAACGCAACTGCAGACACGGCAACATAATGTCCTTTTACTATTTGTCCAGCTCCATGTTGTTCAAGAGTCGAAATCATTTCTCTCAAATTATCAAATTTCAGATTGTATTCCAATAATACATTTGTTGTTGCTTTGTCTTTTGAGAGAAGTGTCAATAATTCCTCCGTGTAGAGCTCTTTTTTGCTCATAGTTTTTCCGCTTACGGCACTCTTCATTACATTTTCCAAAATACTTTGTGCATCGAATTTTCTCGATTGAACAGCTTTTCTGATTTTCGCCAGAATTTTGGATTTTTTGAGTGAAAATCTTAATGTCTTAAACATATGCTTTATTGTTTACGCTGTTTTTCAAATGTTTGCCCACGGTCTTGGCTATGATTTCGTTGCGTTTATGTAAACTAAGATAGCAAAAAAACACAAATATTAATTAGGTAACGGATTTTTCCGAAGAAAAAATTCGCAAGCAATGAACTATAGCTATTTTGTGTGCCTAGCATGGGCATCTTTTAAACTACCTAAAAGTAGTTTATTAATCTAGAGGGTGCAAGTCCCTTATGGGCAGGGTTAACACCTTAAACCATTAGTAAGCTGCAAGCTTGCTAACCGTGAGGTTAGGACTGAAGATTATTTGCGATTGCCTAATGAGCAAATACCGACTACAAAACTCGGTACTGACGAATACTTTTTAGCGCTGTTTTATGTAATAAAACACCATAAACCCATAGCAATCTCCATAGTATCGGCAAAGCAGCCGGTTCAGTCAACAGCGCCATCATGTTGGGTCGTACCGACCACACGAAGGCTTAGTTATTGTAGCACGTTTTTATTTTCTTCCAGTTCAGATTTTAAATAGTGTTCTAATTTTTTAACTCCTTTTCTTATTTTTAGAATTCCAAACAAATAGAACATCAGTAATATAGGTCCAAAAACAATTAGTATTCCGTATGAATTTGTTCGGATTGCGTCGTTAAATCCAAGTCCGAAAATCAGAGTCATAAATAAGAACCATAATAAAATAAACCAATTCCAACCAATAAGTTTTATTTCTAATTCTGTCTTATCCGACGAGCTTTTTATAATTCCTTCTGCCCTTGCAAATGGACTTTTCGGAAAGAATCTATCACTTTTTCGTAACCAGAATTTTTCGTTGTTTACATTCCCATAGAATTCCTTTTGTTCATTGTCAAATATGTCAAAAAAGAAGAGTCTATTCGGCTTAACTTTAGGTTCCAAAAATTTAATGAATTCAGACTTATCCATTTTTATAGTCAAATTCAATTGTTTTTTCAATCCAAAAGTTTCTAAAATTCTATTCATTTCGTTTTTTGGCAAATGTGCTACAACGTCTCGGCTATGGTTAGTACGGGATTAAAAATACAAATAATTTTGAATTAAGCACTTAGCCAAAACTTTTTATTTTGTTTTATCTTTTTCTATTCTAAAGCCAAATCAAAAGATTTGGCGGACTTAGTTAAAATACACTAAACTTTGGATTAAAGACCAAAACCCGTATTAATTATAGCCAATGTTGAACTAAACCTAAAGGTAGCTTGATTCTTGTATTTAAGAATTCTTCACGACCTTTAGGATAGTAATAATCTTAAACCCTAAAATTATGAAAAAAAAGTAG
>CANMFQ010000024.1 GCA_947497145.1 uncultured Flavobacteriaceae bacterium | reverse complement strand
TCGATTAGGCATCCCCAGGACTATTTCATAATAAAACTTGATACTGTTTATTGATTGGTTGATATAGGAGTTAGAACTGCTTTCTTGAACCAATTTTTGTAAATAAGCTCTGATATCCGTATCACCTTTTAATCAACAGTTAATAAAAGATTTATGTAAACGCTTCCCATCTGCGTGTTGGAGACGACTCTTCGTAGAGCATGCTGTGCGAAGTTTGCAACTTCGTACCGTCAACAGTAAGCCATGTGAGTAAGAAATAAAAGAGAACTATAGCAGTAGTTGTTGTATTTTTCATGTTGCAGCTGTTGACTAAATCAGCTGCTTTACCAATACTATGGAGACTGCTTTGTTTTTGTAGTGTTTTAGAGGGATTAAATAGGGTAGGTATTGTTTCTTGAACAGTTGATTTATGGCGTATTAAAGGGCTTAAGAATCATGAGGTTTCAAAAACACCAGAATTTGCACTCTCTGCTCTAAATTAGCAGTTTTAAGATGGGTTTTTAGCATATTTTGCGATGTTACCGATGCCCTTCTCCTCGTTTTTTATGGTATTGTTTTATTAAGTGGCGTTTAAAGCCTTGCTCGGCTTTCATGAGAAGCATGGTTTTTTTTGCTGAAATTTCTTTGGTTAGCTTTTTTAAGAAATTTGTTTCTAAGCGGTGCTTTTCTTCTTTGTATTGCAGTGCCAAGCGTATGTATTCTTTAGCTTCCGTATCAGAAACCGCTGCCATATCTTCTTCCTTTTGCATTCTTTGGCTTCGTTCTTTTTTTCTTACCGTATTTAGCGCTTCTTCGTAGGTGTTGTACAGTGGCCAAAAAACTTCCGCTTCTTTGCTCGATAGGTCTAACTTTTCAGTAATATACGCTATTTTTAAGGCTTTTATCTTTTCTCTATCGGGTTTGCGCTGTGCGTAAAATGTGGTACTTGTTAGTAGGAGGAGCATTCCTACTACTGTTTTAAGTTTATTCATAATCTTCAAGATTTAGTTCTTCAAAATCGTTTATATTTTCGTTGAGGTAGTCAATGACATTTTCTTCATTTAAATTGTTGGACAAAATATCATTTACTTCTAATTCATCTAAGGGTATCATTTCGGCTATTTCGTAGGTCGATAGTCCTAGGGTATTGGTTTCAAAATAACTTTCAATATCACTGCTTGCTAAACTATTCCAGCTTGTTTTTGCTGTTTGTTGCCACAGGCCATAGGTGATCACCATGATTATAGCGGCAATAGAAGCTGCTGCCCAATAGTAGTTGCGGTAGGTGTGCAAGCGAATACGTTTTGGTTCTTTTGCAGTAATTTTTGTTGCAATGTTTTTGTGCAGACTGTCAAAATACCCATCAGGAACTACAAAACCATCATTTGGTAATAGTGGTTCTTTTTCATGCAACCGTTGATTAAGGGCATTATTAAAGCCCTCGAAGTAATCTTGGGGTGTTTTAAAAGGGTTATTTTTATTCAGTTCACTCATTTTTTATTTGACTTTCATGTATTTAAAAAGGGTTAATTCGTTTTTAAATAGGCTTCTATTTTTTTCACAGCTATGTGGTACGATGCTTTAAGTCCGCCAACAGAGGTGTCTAAAATTGCTGCTATTTCTTCATATTTTAAAGCATCATAATATTTCATGTTGAATACCAATTTTTGCTTTTCGGGTAATGTGGCGATGGCATTTTGAAGTTTTAGTTGTATTTCATTTCCTTCAAAATAAACATCAGCCTGTAAATTACCGAGCATTTTGTCTTGTAGTTTTTCGTCGCTAATGCCTTGCTTTTTTGCTTTTTGTTTTAAAAAACTAAGCGATTCATTGGTTGCAATACGATACATCCACGAAAACAATTGGCTTTCTTCCTTAAACCCATCAATATTTCTAAATACTTTTATAAACGTATTTTGTAATACATCATCAGCATCATCATGGTTGAGTACAATTCTTCGTATATGCCAATAAAGCCTTTGCTTGTAGGTATTCACCAGTACTTCAAAAGCCTTAGGTTGGGTTTTTGAGTTTTTTAATTGCGCTACTAAATCAGCCTCCGCTATCAAATGCCTATGTTGTTAGAGTTTGTTTATTAGACTACAAATAGTTCAAAAGGTTTAATGGCGTTTTTTATGCGCTTGTTTTACATTGAAAACAGCTGCTGTTCTATTTCTTATAGCAAGAAATTTTAGGTGGCGGTGTTTTTATTACGCCAATGATTGCATGGCAACTAGTTTTTTATACATGCCGTTTTTGGCCAACAGTTCTTCATGCGAGCCTTGTTCTACAATTTTACCTTTTTTAAGCACGACAATAGCATCGGCTGCCTGAATGGTTGATAGGCGATGGGCAATAACTATAGATGTTCTGTTGCGCATCATTTTTTCTAATGCTTCTTGCACCAAACGTTCACTTTCGGTATCTAAGGCAGACGTTGCCTCATCTAAAATCATGATAGGCGGGTTTTTTAAAACTGCTCTGGCAATGGACAAACGCTGTTTTTGTCCACCACTTAATTTATTACCGCTATCGCCAATATTGGTGTCGTATCCGTTAGGTAAATCTACAATGAAATCGTGGGCATTGGCTATTTTTGCGGCCGCTATAATTTCTTCTTCAGTAGCATTTTCTTTACCTAATGAGATGTTATTTTTAACGGTATCATTGAAAAGAATAGAATCTTGTGTAACCAAGCCCATTAAACTACGCAGTGATTTTTTTGTCAAGTGTTTAATATTGGTGCCATCAATAGTAATAGTACCCTTGTTTACATCATAAAAACGCGTAACTAGGTTGGCAATGGTACTTTTTCCACTTCCTGATTGACCAACTAGCGCTATCGTACTACCTTTGGGCACCTTTAAATTGAAATTTGTGAGTACATCATCTTCTTCGTATTTAAAAGAGATGTCTTTCAATTCAATTTCAGCATCAAAGGTGGTTTTTGCTATGGGTTCACTAATTTCACTAATGGGGTTTTCGGTTTCTAGTATTTCTAACACCCTTTCTGCGGCGGCATTTCCTTTTTTAACGCCGTAAGATGCTTTGCTAATTGATTTCGCAGGGGTAAGGATGTTGTATGCCAAGCCCATATATGCAATGAACGAAGGCGCATCTAGCGTACCTTCAACCAACACCATTTTTCCGCCAAACCATAAAAGTACGCCGATGACAAGAATACCTAAAAATTCTCCTGTTGGCGATGCCATATTTTGCCTATTCAGTAGGGTGTTGCTAAAATTGAAAAATCGTTTGGTGGAGCTGGAAAAGGTTTTGTAAAACCGCGACTCAGCATTAAAAGCCTTAATAACACGAAGACCACCTAGGGTTTCTTCGACAATCGATAAAAACTGCCCCTGTTCTTTTTGCACATCATCAGATTGTTTTTTTAGTGATTTGCCAATCAGTGAGATAATACTTCCTGCAATGGGAATAAAAATAAAAACAAAGAGGGTTAGTTTTCCGCTAATACTAAACATGACCAAAATGGTAAAAAGTATGGTAAGCGGCTCTCGTACGATGAGTTCTAATACAGATAAAAATGAATGTTGAATTTCTAATACATCTGACGTAATTCTGGCGATAACATCGCCCTTACGTTTTTCAGAATAATAGGAAATAGGAAGTTCTGTTATCTTTTTATACATACTATTCCTGATGTCTTTTAAAACCCCATTTCTTAAAAAGGTGATAAAATACATGGCTAGGTAGTTGAAGAAATTCTTCATTAGAAATAACACTAAAACTAAGCCAATAACCAGAATGAGCCCTTTCATTTTGTCATCACCTGCATAGGCGTTTACTTGAAAGGCCAAATAATCCATCACATAGTCCTTTGCATAGCGAATACCTTCATATACAGGCATTTTTACTACGGGTTCTTCTTGTTCAAATAAAACCCGTAGCATGGGTATTAAGGCTGCAAAAGACAAGGCACTAAAAAGCGCATACAGCACATTAAAAAAAATATTTAAATAGCCGTATTTACGATACGGCTCTGCAAAGCGAAGGATTTTTTTAAAATAGTCCATTAACTCAATTGGAGTTCAGATAAAATGGTAGCGATTTTGGCGTCAAGTGCTGCATTCACCTTTTTGAAATTTTCAGCGGTATCTAAGGTAGTGTTTGTACTGATGTAAAACTTTACTTTAGGCTCTGTTCCACTGGGTCTTGCAGCAACTCTAGTACCATCTTCGGTCTCATAAATAAGTACGTTTGATTTAGGTATATCCATCGTGCGTTCTTCTCCAGTAATTACATTTTTGGCAATTGAAGTGTTGTAATCTTCAATCCATTTTACTTTAGAACCTGCCACGGTAGCCACTGGTTTTTCTTTAAAGTCAATGAGCATCTGCTTAATTTCTTCGGCACCACTAATTCCTTTTTTTGTTAAAGATACTAGGTGCTCTTTGTAAAAGCCGTAGTCTACATAACAATTAATAAGCTCTTTGTAAAATGAGCTGCCATTGGCTTTTGCTTGGGTAGCAATTTCACAAGCGAGTAGGGTGGAGGTGACCGCATCTTTATCGCGAACAAAATCGCCAACCATATAGCCAAAACTCTCTTCACCACCACCAATGAATGTTGATTGTGGGAAATCTTTTATCATTTTTCCTATCCATTTAAAACCTGTCAAAGCAGTTTTAAATTCCACACCGTATTCCTTTGCCATTGCTTCCATCATAGGGGTAGAAACAATAGTAGTAGCAATAAATTCATTGCCTTTAAAGCCTTTTTCTTTTTGTTTTTCTAGAAGAAATTTGGTCATCAAAACCATAGCTTGATTCCCATTTACAATTTCCATTTTACCATCAAGGTTGCGCACTGCTATGCCTAAACGGTCGCTGTCAGGGTCAGTACCTACCACCATATCAGCACCTATTTCTTCAGCCTTGGCGATTGCCATCGATAGGGCTTCGGGTTCTTCGGGGTTTGGTGATACTACGGTAGGAAATGCACCGTCTGGTTTTGCCTGTTCTTCAATAATCGTCACATTACTGTATCCCGCTCGTTTTAGTACTTCTGGTATGGCCGTAATAGAGGTGCCATGGAGGGAGGTGAAAACAATTTTAAAATCATCTTTTCCTGAGGCATTAAAATTACCATTAGCTACCGAAGCTGTAATAAAGGCTTCATCTACTTCTTTATCTATTAATTCAATTAAATCTTCATTAGCATCAAATTTAATATCTTCAAACGATAAGGCATTTATTTCGGCAATGATAGCACCGTCTTGTGGGGGTACAATTTGTCCGCCATCAGTCCAATATACTTTATAACCATTATATTCAGGAGGGTTGTGTGATGCTGTCAAAACAATACCGGCATGACATTTTAAATGACGTACGGCAAAAGAAAGCTCGGGTGTTGTTCGCAATTCAGAAAAGAGATGTACTTTAATTCCGTTAGCTGAAAATACCTCGGCTACCGTACGTGCTAGCGTATCACTATTATGACGACAATCATAAGCGATAACCACCTGTATAGCCTCATCAGGATATGATTCTTTTAAGTAATTACTTAGTCCTTGCGTACTTTTTCCTAGGGTATATTTGTTGATTCTATTGGTACCTACTCCCATCATACCCCGCATGCCTCCTGTACCAAATTCCATGTTTTTGTAGAACCTGTCTTTTAGTTCTTCAGTATCAGTATCAATAAGTTTTTGAACTTCGGCTTGTACGTCAGCATCAAAAAAATCGGTGAGCCAGCTTTGGGCGGTTTTTAGAATAGGGTCCATATAGTCTTATGTTTTTTTAAGTGGCTAAATTTACAAAGAATATTGCTTTTCTTTAGCGGTAATATTAATTTCATCAGAAATAGTATAGCGCGCTTCATTTTTCTTTGAGCGAATTATCATTTCACCAAGAAAACCAGCTAAAAATAATTGCGAACCGATAATCATAGCTGTTAGTGAAATGAAAAATTGTGGTCTATCGGTAATTAGACGACCTGTTTTATGAATAAATAATTTATCAATACCCAAATAAAGGGCAAAGGCAAAGCCAATAATAAACATCAAAACACCCAAGGCGCCAAAGAGGTGCATGGGACGTTTACCAAATTTTGATACAAACCAAATGGTAATTAAATCTAAAAAACCATTAATGAAACGTTCCATACCAAATTTTGTTTTTCCATATTTTCGGGCCTGATGCTTTACCACTTTTTCGCCAATAGAGGAGAAGCCTGCGTTTTTTGCCAAAACAGGAATATAACGGTGCATTTCACCAGAGACCTCAATGGTTTTGACTACATTTTTGTTAAAGGCTTTGAGACCGCAGTTAAAATCATGCAATTTTACTCCTGATGTTCTCCTAGCTGCCCAATTAAATAGTTTTGAAGGCATGTTTTTAAAGAGTACTGAGTCGTATCTTTTTTTCTTCCAGCCAGAAACAAGGTCGTAGCCTTGTTCATGTATCATATTATATAGTGCAGGAATTTCATCAGGATTATCTTGTAAATCGGCATCCATCGTAATAACTACATCACCTTTAACCGCTTTAAAACCAGCGTGAAGCGCCTGCGATTTTCCAAAATTACGTTGAAAGCGTATGCCTTTTACAGCCGTATTCTTTTGGGCTAATGCTGAAATAGTAGCCCAAGAATTATCTGTACTGCCGTCATCGATGAACAGAATTTCATAGGTAAAATGATTGGATTGCATTACGCTTACAATCCAATCGTGGAGCTCTATTAGCGATTCTTCTTCGTTAAGTAAGGGAATTATTATGGATAAATTCATGTTGCACTTCTGATTGTATTTTCAAAAGTACAAATTAGTTCAGGTTTTCAGTCCTTTTTAAAATCAATCCTGAAATTAACGAAAAGATAAGTCCCAGAACTAAGCTAAAAAGTAACCCAAATGCGAATTGCATACCAGGTGTTGAGAATTTTTTGCCCATTTCAATTTGTGCATCAATTTGTTCTGTGGTCATTTTTGTAGTTTCAGCAAGGGTTACTTTTTGATACTCCGCAGCTTTACTCATCATATCTGGGTCTATAACATTCGCCATCAATAGATTGAACAAAATGCCTATAATACCACCAACCAAAGCAATTCCTATACCTACTTTCATGGCTTGGGGTAGTGACATAAAACCGCCATTAGCACTACGGTATTGAATCATACCAAAAACAATTACACCAATCATAATGGTTATAGATACTAAACCTACCATGAGTCCTCCTTGATAATGTAAATCTGCCGAAAAGAGCATTAGGGCAAACACAATGCTTATGCCGCCTAATAATAGCCCATATGTAAGTGCGAATTTTCCTGTATTAGCTTGATTTTCTTCCATTTTTATTTGTTTTAGGTTCATATATAATTTTTGGTCGGAAAAATCCAAATAATAAATTTACTTCTTCTTTTCGCAGTATTATTTATCGCTTTGAATTAAGGTATCTTGCTCAAAAAATAAATAGAGAATGTGTCAAGAACAATTCAAATTATAAAAATCAGTCTGTCTCCGACCAGACATCGTCATATGATTAGTTAAATTTGATGCAAATATGTTACATTTTCGAGATACAATTTTTTAAATTTCTTTTTTTATTGTTTTCGATTGTAGGTTTAATAAAAATACTTAAATTTGCAGCCTTAAAATAAGCGCCTGTCGGAATGGGTGCAATAAATTTTACAAGAATGAAAAAGGATATACACCCAGAGAATTATAGATTGGTAGCATTTAAAGACATGTCAAACGATGAAGTGTTTTTAACAAAGTCTACTGCTGAAACCAAAGAGACATTAGAAGTTGACGGCGTTGAATACCCGTTGGTAAAGTTAGAAATCTCACGTACGTCGCATCCTTTTTACACTGGTAAAGCTAAATTTTTGGATACTGCTGGTCGTATTGACAAATTTAAGAGCAAGTACGATAAGTTTAAAAAGAAACCTGCCGCTGCTAAAGAAGCCCCTGCTGCAGACAAGAAAGCTGAATAGATCGTATTTCATACGAAAACATATAGTACGCCTTCAACACCCTGTGTTGGAGGCGTTTTTTTAGCACCCAAATAATCCACTTTAAAGGTAAAATGAAGCTTATTTCAGGTTGTAATTGGTATTACTTATTTTTGCCTTAAATAATTAAAGACAGATGAACTATATTCTTTTTGATGGTCCCGTTAGAGATGCGTTGCTTCCTTTTACATTTACAAGACCTGTTGCTGACATTCGCATTGGTATTTTAACCATTCGTGAAAAATGGGAAAAATATTTAGGAAACACAACAACAACTATTACGGAGGAGTATTTGTCTGAAAAGTACCCAATGGTCGAAATGGAAGAGAACGTACTTATAAACGCCTCTTTTTTGCCAAATAAAGCCCTTGTAAGCCTAGTAGAAGACTTAAAGGAAAATGAAGCTATTTTCTATGGAGAAGAGGTGATTGCTTTTTATACTAAAGATACACAAGAGGATATTGATTTTTCTGCATTTAAGCAGATAGAATTTGAGGGCGATATGCTCCGAGTAGAAAATACTTGGGATATTTTTGCCAAGAATGCCGAAGCTATTCAGCAAGATTTTGATTTTTTAACCGAAGGAAGAAAAAGTCAACCTATTTCTAAAACCAATAATCTAATTAATGAGGACGCTATTTTCTTAGAAGAAGGGGCTAGTGTAGAATTTAGTATTCTTAATGCTACAGATGGTCCTATTTATATAGGTAAAAATGCTGAAGTATGGGAGGGTAGTCTAATACGAGGTGCTTTTGCCTTGTGTGACAACGCTACCGTGAAAATGGGCGGTAAAATGTATGGCGCAACCACTATTGGGCCTCACTCTAAAGTATGTGGCGAGGTGAGTAATTCGGTTATTTTTGGGTATTCAAGTAAAGGCCATGAAGGGTATTTGGGGAATGCTGTTTTAGGAGAATGGTGTAATATTGGCGCCGATTCTAATAATTCTAATTTGAAAAATAACTACGCCAAAGTACGTATTTGGAACTATGCTACCGAAAGTTTTGATCAAACAGGGTTGCAGTTTTGTGGTCTTATGATGGGAGATCATAGTAAAACGGCTATTAATACCATGTTTAATACGGGTACAGTGATTGGTGTAAATTGTAATATATATGTACCCGGATTTCCAAGAAATTTTATCCCTAGTTTTAGTTGGGGTGGGGCTTCTGGTTTTTCTAGTTATCAACCAAAGAAAGCTTTTGATGTAGCTAAAGTGATGATGGCGCGCAGGGGTGTAGAATTTGATGATAAGGAAGCCCGTATTCTACAGCATGTATTTGAGCTTACCGAAAAATGGAGGAATTATTAGTCAAATAGACATCAGTATTATGAAAAAGAAGGTCGCTTTTTATACCTTGGGGTGTAAACTTAATTTCTCTGAAACATCTACTATTGCTAGAGGTTTTAAAGAGGAAGGCTTTGAACGCGTAGATTTTTCAGAACCTGCCGATATGTACGTGATAAATACTTGTTCGGTTACAGATAATGCCGACAAGCGATTTAAAACAATTGTAAAAAATGCGCAAAAGGCAAATCCAGCCGCATTTGTAGCGGCTATTGGTTGCTATGCCCAATTAAAACCCGAAGAATTGGCTGCTGTTGATGGCGTAGATTTGGTTTTGGGAGCAACAGAAAAGTTTAAAATCACCGACTATATTAATGACCTTACCAAAAATGATTTTGGGGAAATTCATTCCTGCGAAATTGAAGATGCTGATTTTTATGTGGGTAGCTATGCTATTGGTGATCGCACCAGAGCATTTTTAAAAGTTCAAGATGGCTGTGATTATAAATGTACCTACTGTACCATTCCTTTGGCTAGGGGTATTTCACGCAGTGATACCCTTAGTAATGTATTAAAGAATGCAGCAGAAATAGCAGCCAAGGGAATTAAAGAAATTGTACTCACTGGGGTTAATATTGGGGATTACGGTAAAGGTGAATTTGGTAATAAAAAGCACGAGCATACCTTTTTAGATTTGGTAAAGGCTTTAGATGCAGTAAAGGGTATACATCGCCTGCGTATTTCATCAATAGAGCCTAATTTGCTGAAAAATGAAACCATAAATTTTGTAGCGCAAAGTAATAGTTTTGTGCCTCATTTTCATATTCCTTTACAAAGTGGCAGTGATGCCATATTGAAATTAATGCGCAGGCGTTATCTAAGCGATTTGTATATAGACCGTGTAAAGCGCATTAAAGAAGTTATGCCGCATGCCTGTATTGGTGTTGATGTTATAGTGGGTTTTCCTGGCGAAACTGATGAGCATTTTTTAGAAACCTATCATTTTTTAAATGCGTTAGATATTTCTTATTTACATGTATTTACCTATTCAGAGCGCGATAATACCGAAGCAGCCGTAATGGAGGGTGTGGTGCCAAAAAATGTACGCAGTAAACGTAGTAAAATGCTTAGAGGTTTGTCTGTTAAAAAGCGAAGAGCTTTTTATGAAAGTCAACTAGGCACTACAAGAACGGTTTTGTTTGAAGGAGAAAATAAGGAAGGTTATATTCACGGTTTTACTGAAAATTATGTAAAAGTAAAAGCACCTTGGAATCCGGCATTGGTAAACACCTTGCATGAGGTTGAACTAACGCAAATAGATGCTGATGGTTTGGTGTGTTTTAAGTCGTTGTCTGATGATTCAGAAACAGAATCTGTGGCGTCTGCCTTCGTATAATAAAGAACAAAAGGTAGTGGCTTGGTTTTGTTATAACAGGTATTCCTCGTTGTTGTTGTGCTTATCTTCTTTTTGTCCGCTACTTACAAAAACATCTTTAAGAATATAAATCACAATCATAATAATACCCAAAGATAAAATGTGTACGGCATAAGCCCAGCTGAGTACTTTTAGTAGACTTCCAGCAATAACGGCAAATACCCCCAACACTAAGGCACAATTCCATAAAACACGATTGGTATTGTTTTTTGCCCTTCGGTCTTCATCCATGAAATAGGCAGTTCCTTCCATTATAAACCAGAGGATAAAGGTGATGCCAACAATAATTTGGAGGTAAATGGAGTAGGGGAAGTTAAAAATTAACCATACACCGTTTATAGCCCAAAAGGATACTAAAATCAGTTTCGTATAATCAAGAAAAAGTTTTGGCGATTTTTTTGCAAAACGAAATGGATACAAACCGCCTACGGCTATAAAACCTAATAACATCATTTCTTGGGCATATGACCATTCAAAAAATTTAGCTATCATGCCAAGTAAAATGATTGCAATACAAATACGTAAAGGTGTTTTTAGTATCTTTTTTTGAACTGACATAAAGCTTTTTTTGGTTATATAACTTTGATATTGGCCTTGAGGCCTTCCGTAATACCAATGATGTTAAATACAGTTTCTTTTAAATAGTACTTTACCAATACATGTGGAATACGTATTGTAGTAAAACCGTTTTTAAAAGAATGCATCACTTCTTCTAGGTCGTTTATTGCTTGTTCGTGGGTTAGCATGTGATATTCGCAGTCAATTTCAATGTTGAGTTTGACGCGTGATATGGCAATATCAACTGATTTTTTTCCATCCCACCATTCTAGCATGGCGCTAACACCTTCTTCCTTTAAGGCGTAATATAATTGAATTGCCTCAATGGGTGTTTCGTTGAGCTCGATTAGTTTTTCTATCCTCAATCTATGTTGCTCACATAGTTTAAGACCTAGTAAATCTTTAGAAGATCTGTACTCTTCATAATCGAGTTCTTTATTACAGTCTGAACATTTCATTTAAGTAAGTTAATTTCGATTTGGAGTTATTATAACCCTACTCTTTTTGAAAAAGTATACAAGTTCGATGTATAGCACCCTATTTTTAGACGAACGGCATTTTTTTAGATAAACTGCATATTTTTTAAACTTATGTGATGTTTTTATGGCAAAGAATGCATTATTATGAAAACTTCAATCATTTAGGTACCTTTTGTTAGTGCGGTAATAGTAGTAATTGTATGCTTTATCATAAGGCTTCTTTGAGAAAGTGAAATTAAATAGTTGGTAATTAATGACGTATGTAGTCTTTTTTTGTTCTGAGGTAAATCAATCTTGGTATGATAGATTAAGTGTGATGCTTGATGGATTAAGTTTACTTTAGCTTATTTGCATTTGATGATCTACTACAAGGTAGTATCAGTTTAGTATTTCGTTTCTCCTTATATATATGATTTAGATTGTTTTAAAGGGTACATTTTACTATCCTATTAAAGTTGTAAATAAAGTTCAATTGCATAAAGCAGCTAGAAAATAGTTGTAGTTCTGTATATTTACGAAATAGCTAACTATATAATTATTTACAGATGTACTTAAAATTCTTCTTTGTCATTGCGTTGTGTTTTATCTATGTAGGATGTAATGAGCACCAGCCCAAACCTAAAATAACAACTGAGGATGTTTATAAAGCGCCTAAATTAACACTTGACGAAGCCAACCGATTGGCTGAATTGCCTTTTGAGTGTATTTCTGTAGAATTTCCAAATAAATTGAATCAATCGTTGAAGGATGCTTCAAATTTAGGTACTCCTAAAGAATTACATCCTGCATTTTATGGGTGTTATGATTGGCATTCGTCAGTACATGGGCATTGGTCATTGGTTTTTTTGCTTAAAAAATTCCCAAACTTGAATATGGCATCGGGTATTCGTGAAAAATTAGCTGCATCTATATCCAAAGAAAATATTCTTCAGGAGGTGGCGTATTTTAAAATTGAAGGTAATGCCTCTTATGAGCGTACCTATGGTTGGGCATGGGTTTTAAAATTAGCAGAAGAATTACATACTTGGAATGATCCTTTGGCGAGAGAAATGGAAAGCAATTTACAGCCATTAACAGATTTGTTAGTGCAGTCTTATATTGACTTTTTGCCCAAATTGAGTTACCCAATACGAGTTGGTGAACATACGAATACTGCTTTTGGGCTTTCATTTGCCTTAGATTATGCAGAAACTGTAGGTGTAGGTACGCTTAAAACTGAAATTGTAAAAAGTATAAAACGATTTTATGTGAAAGACATTGAAAAATCGTCATGTCCTCTAGCATGGGAGCCTAGTGGTTTTGATTTTTTATCTCCTTGTTTAGAGGAAGCTAATTTGGTGCGTAGAATTTTACCGACATCAGAATTTAAAACTTGGTTTGATACTTTTTTACCGCAATTGCAAAATCCCGAATTTAAGTTAACCCCAGGGAAGATTTTAGATCGCACTGATGGAAAATTAGTACATTTAGATGGTCTTAATTTTAGTCGCGCTTGGTGTTTGTACGGTATTACGGAAACCTTACCTGAGTATGCACATCTAAAACAAATAGCAAAAGACCACATCGATTATTCGTTGCCGAATATTGTAGATGGAAATTATAGTGGTACCCATTGGCTAGGTACATTTGCACTTTATGCCTTAAATAAAGCAGAATAGAATGTTTAAAAAAGTAGGTCCAGGAGTTTTGGTAGCAGCGGCTTTTATTGGGCCAGGAACGGTTACTGCTTGTACTTTAGCAGGAGTGGAATTTGGTTATGCCTTGTTATGGGCCATGTTGCTATCTGTTTTGGCAACCATTGTATTGCAAGAAATGTCTGCGCGCTTAGGTATTATTACTCAAAGAGGATTAGCAGATGTCATAAAGACAGAATTAAAAGTTTCTTGGATTAAAAATACGGTTATAGTAATTATCTTAAGTGCTATTGTAATTGGAAATGCGGCTTATGAAGCTGGGAATATAGGAGGTGCTACACTGGGGCTTGAAGCTATTTTTGGAGCATCGTATACGGTATATTATCCATGGGTGATTGGTGTGTGTGCTTTTGTATTACTATATATAGGAAGCTATAAAGTTTTAGAAAAGGTACTTGTGTCTCTCGTAATTATAATGAGTCTTTCTTTTTTGGTTACTGCAATCATTACCAAACCAGACATAGTTGCAATTTTAAAAGGACTTTTGATGCCGACAGTGCCTAAAGATGGAATTTTAACTATTATTGCTTTGGTGGGAACTACTGTGGTTCCTTATAACTTATTTCTTCATGCTTCTTTGGTAAGTGAAAAATGGAAATCGGTTACTGATTTAAAAGCTGTAAAGCGCGATACATATCTTTCTATTGCGATAGGCGGGTTGGTTTCAATGGCTATTATTATAGCAGCAACAACTATTAAGGGTGGTGCTGTAGAAAATGTTATGGACTTAGCAAAGAGTTTACAGCCTCTTTATGGAAATGCGGCCAAATATTTTATGGGTATTGGTCTTTTTGCCGCCGGAGTTACTTCGGCAGTTACGGCGCCCTTAGCAGCAGCTTATGTGGCAAATAGTTGTTTTGGATGGAAAGCTAGTTTAAAAGATATTAGGTTTAAACTGGTGTGGATGACAATTTTAGCTTTGGGAGTTGTTTTTATGTCTTTTGGAATTAAGCCTATAGAGATTATTAAATTCGCTCAAATAGCAAATGGTATCTTATTGCCTGTAATTGCTATCTTTTTACTGTGGGTAGTTAATAGAACCGCTGTCATGGGAAAATATAAAAATTCAAGGCTACAAAATGTTTTTGGCTTTTTAATTATTGCATTGGCTATCATTTTAGGTGTAAAGAGTATACTTAAGGTAATTGGGTATTTTTAATTAAAAAAAAAGGTTAAATGAACACCTTATCTATTGATATAAATTGTGATGTTGGTGAGGGTGTAGGTAATGAGCATGAATTATTACCCTTAATCTCTTCATGTAATATTGCCTGTGGAGGGCATGCCGGTGATGAGGATACTATTGCTGCAGTAGCAGTGATGGCTAAAGAAAATAAGGTTAAAGTAGGGGCGCATCCTTCATATCCTGATAAAGATAATTTTGGCAGATTGTCCTTAAATATTGTTCCTGACGATTTAATTAGTAGTATTCACGAACAATTAGCGCTTTTTGATGCTGTGCTTAAAACAAAAGCAGTGGCATTACATCATATCAAACCCCATGGTGCGCTTTACAATGATATTGCAAAAAGCGCTGTATTGGCAAAAACGTTTTTAAAAGCGATTGAAAATTATAAAAATAAGGTGTTTTTGTATGTGCCTTACGCTTCTGTTATAGCCAAAGAGGCATTGGATCATGGTTTTCGGATAAAATATGAAGCCTTTGCTGATCGTAATTATAATGCTGATTTATCGTTAGTTTCTCGTACTTTGCCAAATGCAGTTATTGAAGATCCAGAAAAGGTACTTCACCATTTAATTTTAATGGCTAAAAAGAACCAAGTAGCAACATTAGAAGGTGAGGTATTCAAAATTGTGGCTGATACATTTTGTATACATGGTGACGCTCCTGCCGCTTTACAAATATTAACGTATCTTACTCAAGAATTAAGTAACCATAAGATTATTATAAAACGTGCGTAATTATTCTCTTTCTATTCGACCTTTTGGTGTTCATGCTATTTTGATTGAATGGCCTAATGAAGTACAAGAAGCAATTTTGGAAGATATTTTGCAATTCACCAATTATCTTGAAACTAATTGCTTGAATAAGAAAAAGTGGGAAATTGTACCTGCGTATAATTCGGTTACGTTAATATTGCGAGAGAAACCTATTGATTTTGATAAATTAAAACAACGCCTAGAGCGATGGTATGACGAAAGTGCTTCGGCAAAGCCTCGGCAAAAATATTTATGGCGGTTACCAGTATGTTATGATTTAGTATTTGGTATTGATTTAATTGAGGTAGCAGAAAAACTAAATTGCACAACTTCAGCGGTTATTTCAATGCATACCGAAAATATATACACGGTATACGGAATAGGTTTTTTACCAGGCTTTATGTACTTAGGGGGTTTACCAGCTGTTTTAGAAGTGCCAAGAAGAGCAAGCCCACGTCTTAAAGTAGAAAAAGGTGCTGTTGGTATCGCAGGAAAGCAAACAGGCGTTTATCCACAAGAATCTCCTGGTGGGTGGAATATTATTGGTAATTGCTGCGTGCCTATGTTTAATCCAGATAGCGAAACACCTTGTTTTGTTAATGTTGGTGATAAGGTGCAGTTTTATCAGATAGAACAAGCAGAACACAACCTTCATATTATAGAAGGAGAAGTAGGTATCTACAAATTAGAAAAAATAAAGTGGGATGCTTAAAGTATTAAAATCTGGTTTTTTTACCACCATTCAAGACCAAGGGCGATTTGGGTATTTAAATAAAGGAGTTCCTGTTGCTGGTGTAATGGATATTTTTTCAGCCGCTAAGCTTAATTTGCTTTTAGAAAATACAGCAAATGCTGCTGTTATGGAAATTACAATGACAGGGCCTACATTAGTATTTGAAGAGCCTACTTATATCTGTTTGGGTGGGGCTGATATTTCAGTTACATTAAATAATAGTCTCATTAAGCACTTTAAAGTGTATAAAGTAGTAAAAGGAGATATTCTTTCTTATGGAAGATTAAAAAAGGGCTTTCGAAATTATTTGGCAATTAAAAATGGTTTTAAAACAGTAAAAGTACTGGGTAGTCGTTCGCTGTATAATCCGATAACAACTACCAGTCGTTTAACTGATGGGGCAATGGTACCTTATTTGCCATGTGATAGCTATAGCTCTAAGGTTTCAGAATGGCAGATAGATTCTTTTCTTGATAAAACCACGCTAAATGTTTCTAAAGGGCCTGAGTTTGAATTTCTTGATGACAAGCAGTTAGTTCAGTTATTTTCTAAGGAGTTTGCTATTGCTAAAGAATATAATAGGATGGCTTATCAAATAGAGCAGACAATTTCAGGTCATAAAATATCTATGTTAACCTCTGCTACCTTACCCGGAACTGTTCAATTAACGCCGTCTGGTAAGTTAATTGTGTTGATGAAAGATGGTCAAACTACAGGAGGGTATCCGCGTATATTGCAACTGTCTGATTTGGCTATATCTATATTGGCTCAAAAGAAATACGGAGACTTCATTTCCTTTAAGTTAGTATAACCCCATAATTTTTTAAAATGGTATTTCATCGAAAATCTTATTTGATGAATGGTAACGGCGTGTGTCGTTCAAAGCATTTTTTGTGAAATTTATCGAAAATTACTTCTTTTTTGTTAATTCAGCCCTACTGTATCTAGTTTTGAATCGATAATATGATGATTCAACCCAAAAACTAAAACTTGATTTTCAAAAAAAACAGCGCACCATTACCACGACCTTTTGGGGTATTTTTTTTCGCAATAGCGTACTCAAAATGGTCATTAATTGTCCTTTTTTTATGACTCAACAGAAATGATAAATATAAACATGAAAAATTTAAAAAACCCCTATTGATTACATGAATCTGAATAATTATCACCACTTATTTACCAAGTATAACTATTAATTTAAACACGTAAAAATGAAGAAAAAACTACTAAATCCGCAAGTATTGAGGCTAGCCCTGATACTATGTTGCCTTTTTGGCATTGCGACCAACACACAGGCAGCCAATGCGGGAACACCTGGTTTTACGAACTCGCTTTTTAGCGTACCAAACAAAGCTGATGCTAATGAAGCAACAGTAAGTGATAGAGCAGCAATAACCTATCTCGCAAATGTTTGGAGTGAACAAGCTGCTACATCTAAGGCAGCAACAAATGGTTTTGCTAGCAGTCCTTTTAGAACAGTTGTTCAAGAATACAAAGTTACAGATTCTCCTGTATCATGTGATGGCGCTTTTCATAATGGCGTTATTTTTAGAAATTTAACAGGTTGTCAGGGACCATCATATCAGACCTGGCATGCAGGTGCTGATCTTAGATTTATTGAGTATAGTGATGGTACGGCTACGATGACAGGAAGTTTACATGATAATGGTCAAACTGCTACTGTTAGTATGAATTTCTGGGAGAAGAGTGGTTCTGGAGATTCATGGCCTAGTCAATGTTACCAAAATAGTATATCGAACAGATATTACTATCGTAATTTTTCAGGAACTTTTAGGTTAAATGGTCAGAATTATTCTATTGCCAGAAAAAGCCCAGCAAAACACGTTGTTATGGGTAATAATGCTGGTAACTCTGGAGACGGAAGAAAAGGTTTTGGCGCATGGACAAATGGTAGTATCGGTCAATGTACTGAAATGTTTGGTGTTTTTACACCAGTTCAAAGATGTACTGTAAATGCAGGTCCAGACAAAACTATTTGTGCTGGTGATTCTGTAACACTTACGGCTACAGGAACTGGAAACTTTAGATGGAGTACAGGTGAAACTACTAGAACAATTACAGTAAGTCCTACAACACGTACAAGATATAGTGTAACATCTACTTTGGGTAGCTGTTCAAAAACTGATTATGTTTATGTAAACGTATTGAATGTTACTGCTGAAGCAGGTCCAGATCAAACCATTTGTGGTGGTACAAGCACAACGCTTACTGCTACTGGTGGCGGTACATATTTATGGAGTACAGGCGAAACAACAGCTACTATAACAGTATCTCCAAATCAAAATACCACATATACTGTAACGGTTTCAAATGGTAGTTGTCAAGATAGCGATTCAGTTACTGTTAATGTAGCTGAGCAAGTACATGCTGATGCAGGTCCTGACAAATTAATATGTGATGATAAAGATTCTACAACGCTTACTGCTTCTGGTGGAGGTACGTATTTATGGAGTACAGGTGAAACAACTGCTACAATAACAGTATCACCAACACAAACAACTACTTATACAGTTGTTGTTACCAAGGGTGATTGTCAAGATACCGATATGGTTACAGTAACTGTTAGCTCACTTCAAGTAGATTTGGGTAATGACGTTTCTTTATGTAGTGATGCATCAAAAACACTTACAGCGACAATTGTATCAAATACAATTACAGCACCATGTACTGATCAAGTAACTTTTGAGTGGAAAAAAGATGATCAAGTAATAGCAGGCGCAACTGGCCAAACATTGAATGTTACTATGCCAGGTGTTTATAGCGTTACTGCACGAAATTGTAATGGATGTACTGCTACAGATTTAGTAGTTGTGAATCCAAAACTTGAAGTAGATTTAGGTAGCGATGCTGTAATTTGTGCAGACGAAGAAGTTACCCTTACGCCAGAAATTACTGGATATACAGGATGTGATACAGGTGAGAATGTTTCTTACTTATGGTCAACAGGAGCAACTACACCAACAATTACGGTTTCAACGTCAGGTACATATTCAGTTACTGTGACTAGTTGCGATAATCAATGTTCAGTTACTGATGAGGTAATGGTAACAGTTAAACCAGAAATTAATGCTAATGCAGGTAGCGATGTTGTTATTTGTTATGGTGAAAACACTGTTCTTACTGCAACAGGAGGAGGAACATACTTATGGAGTACTGGTGAAACAACGCCTACTATTACGGTTAATCCAACTGAAACAACAACATATTCTGTTACAGTTACGGCTAATGGTTGTACAGCTACTGATGAGGTAGTGGTAACAGTTAAGCCAAGAATTGAGGCTAATGCAGGAGCTGATGTTACTGTTTGTTATAATGCAGAGACTGTTCTTACTGCAACAGGTGGAGGAACATACTTATGGAGTACAGGCGAAACAACACCTACAATTACTGTAAACTTAATGGAAACTACAACCTTTACAGTTGCTGTCACTGTTGATGGTTGTACAGTTACTGATGAGGTAGTGGTTACAGTTAGACCTCAAATAGAAGTTATGGCTAGTGCAGATGTTACTATCTGTGAAGCTGAAGATACTGTTCTTACAGCTACTGGTGATGAGGGAACTTATTTATGGAGCACAGGAGAAACAACACCTTCTATTACGGTAAATCCATCAGTGACAACAACCTATACGGTATCGTTAACCAAAGATGGTTGTACGGTTTCTGATAGTGTAGTAGTTAATGTAGATAGAAAAGTAACTATTGGTGATTATGTTTGGACAGATGAAAACCGAAATGGAGTTCAAGATGCCAATGAAACTGGTGTTAATGGTGTAACAGCCACTTTATACCACTGTGATGGCACTCAGGTGGCTACTACAACTACAGCAAATAATGCAGCTGGCGAAGCAGGAGCATATAACTTTAGAGTATGTCCTGATTCAGGTTTTTACTATGTAGTATTTAGTGATATTCCAGATGGTTTAGAGTTCACGCAAAGAAATATGGGTCTTGATGATGCTGTAGATTCAGATGCAAACCAGAACGGACAAACACAATGTTTTGAAGTAGAAAGAGAAGATATACCTACAATCGATGCTGGTTTAGTAGAGATTTGTCAAATAAGTGTAGATGCTGGTAATGATATCAGAATATGCCCAGGCGAAACTATTATGATTACAGCTGATGTTGAAGATGAAACAGCTGAATGTCCAGGTGGATGTCAGTATCCAATAACAACAAGAGACAGATGTTTTGGTCCTACTGGTGACTTCGAAATTTACTTAGTATCAACAGGAGATATGGAGAATTTCAAATTCAAAGCTTCAACACAAAGCTTCCAAAAGTTATCTAACGGATCAGCTAGATATACAGCTACAGCCAGCAATGGTACTGATGTTATTACTATTGATGCTTTGTTAACAGGAAATACAACAATAGCACCAGTAGGTAGTCCAAATGCAAACTCTTGTCAAGATTTTGATACTTCTAACTGGGAGTACTGGACAACTTGGTCAGGAACAATAAACTCTCAAAACCATGGGGTGTTCAACCTATCAATAAAAGGTAGTGCATTTCAATTAGGTGTAGGAGCTGATGTTGTACGTACAGGTTTAGGAGCTTCAGGTTGGTTCTATGTAACTGGAGGTGATGGTTTCTATACTAATGGTGATGTGAATATTCCATTAGAGGAATGTGTAGAGCAAAACGTAAGTTACGTATGGTCAACTGTAGACGGAGAGATAGTAGGAAATCCTAATCAAAAGACTATCAGTATTAACAAACCAGGAACTTATGTTGTAACGGTTGAGAATTGTATTGACTGTGAAGCAACAGATACTATTATAGTAACACGTAAATTCTGTTATACAGAGTCTAAAGGTGAACGTCCTTCAAGAATCAAGAACGTATACCCTATACCAGTTAAATCTAATGGTGTAATAACTTTAGAATTACACAGAGAAGAAGCACCAGAAAGTGATGATTCACTTACGGCAATTTCTTTGAAGGGTAGTGCTGATTTTGTAGATAGAAAAGAAGATGTACAAGTAGCATTGTATGACATTACAGGTAGAATGATTGGCGTGCCAAAATCGTTTGTAATGGAGAATGGTAATGTAACTATTCACTTTAGTCTTGATAACATTCAGGCAGGTAGTTATATTTTAAGAACTCAGGCAGGAACCTGGTCCGACAGTAAGAATATTATTGTTGAATAAGTTTTTATTTGATTTCTAATTTTAAAAAGCTGTAATCTTTATTGATTGCAGCTTTTTTCTTTGTAATTTTGTTTTGTAAGAAAATTTAACGCTGCTTTTTCAATAGAACATAGCTAGTTTTAAAAAGGATGTCAAAGCAAATTTTGTTTTAAAAAATTAAATGGTGAAAAAAATAGTTACTATTGTCATTAAAATTTTAATTATCCCTTCAGTTGGATGATATAGATTTTTGTTGACTAAAAAGCCTGTATCAAATTCATTTGATACAGGCTTTTTCTAGTTTACGAACATAAATTAATTACAATTGTAGAATGTATTGAATATGGTACGAATAAGTAACTTATTGTATTGTTAATCAATATATTAGCTTTAATATGATAAAATTGAATTTATACCTAATAAAATTGTTAAAAATATAGACCTTATTAAACTTTTATATTTGTTAATTACAAATGTTAAACTGAATTGAATAACACTATACCCGTATCAATGGAATTAAATAAACACAGCAAGAATGTAACTCAAGACGCTACTCAACCTGCCGCTCAAGCAATGCTTTATGCTATAGGCTTAAAAGAAGAGGATTTAAAAAAACCTTTGATTGGTATTGGTAGCACAGGTTATGAAGGAAACCCTTGTAATATGCATCTCAATGATTTGGCGCAAGAGGTAAAAAAGGGAACTCATGAAGGGGGGCTCGTAGGTTTGGTGTTTAATACTATTGGTGTTAGTGATGGTATTTCAATGGGTACATATGGTATGCGTTATTCCTTGCCATCAAGAGATATTATTGCAGATTCAATGGAAACTGTGGTGCAAGCAATGAATTATGATGGTTTGGTTACCGTTGTAGGTTGTGATAAAAATATGCCTGGTGCTCTTATGGCGATGATTCGTTTAAATCGTCCTTCGGTATTGGTATATGGTGGCACCATTGCTTCTGGGTGTTTTAAAGATAAAAAATTGGATATTGTTTCTGCTTTTGAAGCATGGGGTGAGAAGGTTGCAGGAACCATGAATGAATCTGATTATAAGGGAGTTATTCAAAATGCATGCCCGGGAGCAGGAGCTTGTGGTGGTATGTATACAGCTAATACCATGGCATCAGCAATTGAAGCATTGGGGATGGCAATGCCTTATAATTCTTCAAACCCAGCAACAGGAAAAGAAAAACAAAATGACGCTATTAATTCTGGACGAGCATTACGCCATCTTCTAGAAAATGATATCAAACCGAGCGATATTATTACGAGAAAATCTTTTGAAAATGCCATCCGATTATTGACACTTTTAGGAGGGTCTACAAATGCAGTATTGCACTTTTTGGCCATTGCAAAAGCTGCTGAGGTCGATTTTACGCTTGATGATTTTCAGAAAATTAGTGATACGACACCCTTTTTGGCAGATTTAAAACCAAGCGGTAAATTTTTGATGGAAGATTTACACCGTGTAGGAGGTACTCCTGCGGTAATGAAATTTATGTTAGATAATGGAATGTTACATGGTGATTGCTTGACAATTACTGGAAAAACTGTCGCTGAAAATTTAGCTGAATTACCTGGTTTGTCTGAAGGACAACAAGTAGTGAAACCACTAAATAATCCTATCAAGGCAACCGGACATTTAAGGATTCTTTACGGTAACCTTGCCGAAGATGGTGCTGTTGCTAAAATAACCGGGAAAGAAGGGTTGTATTTTTCGGGCCCAGCAAAGGTCTATGATGATGAGTTTTTAGCAAATGCAGGAATAGGTAAGGGAGAAGTTAAGAAAGGTGATGTGGTTGTCATTCGTTATGAAGGGCCAAAAGGAGGGCCGGGAATGCCAGAAATGTTGAAACCCACTGCTGCAATTATGGGAGCTGGTCTTGGTAAAGATGTTGCGCTCATTACAGATGGTAGATTTTCAGGAGGTACACATGGTTTTGTAGTAGGGCATGTTTGCCCTGAAGCACAAGAAGGTGGTGTTATTGGTCTATTAAAAGATGGTGATATAATCACTATTGATGCAGAGAAAAATGAAATTTCTGTAGCACTTACTGATGCCGAATTGGCAGAAAGAAGAGCTAATTGGGTACAGCCCAATTTAAAAGTAAAAAGAGGAAGTTTATACAAATATGCAAAAACGGTGTCATCGGCATCGCAGGGTTGTGTAACAGATGAGATTTAACACAAGCTTTTTTGGTTATACCTAAGAATTTGTGAATAAATAGTACGATTTCGAGCAAAGTATCGAGATGAAAAACCCAAAGGTAATGGGTGTGAATTTTAAAGTTGAATTGTATTTTTTGAGCTTGTGCTTGAATATGAGTTTTAATTATGGAAACAGTAAAAGAAAAACAAACAGAAACGGGGACAAAATCAACCATTAAAATATCGGGTGCAGAAGCAATTATTCATTGCTTATTGGCCGAAGGAGTTGATTTGCTATATGGTTACCCAGGCGGGGCAATCATGCCGGTTTACGATGAATTGTATAAATTTCAAGACAGGCTCACGCATATTTTAACCCGTCACGAGCAAGGAGCTACACATGCAGCTCAGGGGTATGCTAGAGTTTCAGGAAAAGTAGGGGTGGCAATGGCTACTTCAGGGCCTGGAGCAACTAATTTGGTTACCGGTTTGGCTGATGCTCAAATAGATTCTACACCAATGGTTTGTATTACAGGGCAAGTGCCACGTCATTTATTAGGATCTGATGCTTTTCAAGAAACCGACATTATCGGAATTTCTACACCTGTTACTAAATGGAATTATCAAATTACCGAGGCACATGAAATTCCAGAGATTTTGGCAAAGGCCTTCTATATAGCAAGGTCTGGTAGACCAGGGCCTGTGTTAATTGATATTACCAAAAATGCACAATTTGATGAATTTGAGTTTTCATATACAAAGTGCAAAGGTGTACGCAGTTATGTGCCAGTGCCAAAACCCAATATGGGGGCTATTGAGGCAGCTGCAACTTTAATAAATGGTGCCAAAAAACCGTTAATTGTTTTTGGGCAAGGTGTTATTATTGGTGAGGCAGAAGAACAGTTGAAAGCGTTGATAGAAAAATCAGGAACGCCAGCTGCTTGGACAATTCTTGGTCTTTCGGCCTTAGATACTAATCACCCTTTGAATGTTGGTATGGTTGGTATGCATGGTAATTATGCGCCAAATTTATTAACTAATGAGTGTGATGTTTTAATTGCCATAGGAATGCGTTTTGATGACCGGGTTACCGGTGATTTAGAGCGATATGCAAAACAGGCGAAAATTATTCATTTTGATATTGACCCAGCCGAGATTAATAAAAATGTTCCTACGGATGTTGCTGTTTTAGGTGATGCTAAAGCAACTCTGGAGCTAATGCTTCCTTTGATAAAGGAAAACAAGCATGAAGATTGGCATAACGAGTTTAAAGAAAAGTATAAGTTAGAGTTTGATACTGTTATCAAAAATGATATTCACCCTACCAAAGAAGGGTTAACTATGGGTGAGGTAATCGAAGAGATTAATGTTGCTTCTGGTAGAAAAGCGGTAATTGTAACCGATGTAGGGCAACATCAAATGTTTGCTTGTAGGTACGCTAAGTTCAATCAATCCAAAAGTAATATCACTTCTGGTGGCTTAGGTACTATGGGCTTTGCGTTGCCAGCTGCTATAGGTGCAAAAATGGGCGCTATGGATCGTGAGGTAGTTGCTATTATAGGAGATGGGGGTTACCAAATGACTATTCAAGAGTTGGGAATAATCTTTCAACATAAAGTGCCTGTGAAAATTGTTGTTTTAAATAACAACCATTTGGGTATGGTACGTCAATGGCAAGAATTATTTTTTGAAAAACGCTACGCGTCTACGGTAATGACAAATCCAGATTTTGTAAAGATTGCAGAGGGGTATCATATAACTTCAAAAAGAGTAAGCGAACGTAAAGATTTAAAAAACACAGTTCAAGAAATGCTAGCTTCTAAAGATGCGTTTTTCTTAGAAGTAGTAGTAGAGCAAGAAGATAATGTTTTTCCAATGATTCCTTCCGGAGCGGCAGTATCTGATGTTCGGTTGAAATAGGTGCTTTGCAATGTTTTTAATAAACCTCTTGAAATCAAAAAAAAATAAACTAGTCGCATGAACGATGCTAACATACAAGATATTCCTGTACTACACGATGCCATAAATCGTAAATCTGAGGAGCTCAATTTTACGATGCCTTCTGATTTGTATGTGGGAAGTTTATTAAAAACGCTCATAAGTTCTAAACCGCAAGCTCATATTTTAGAATTGGGAACGGGTATTGGGCTGTCGTTATCTTGGATGATAGCTGGTATGGATGCCAATTCAAGCTTAATTACGGTTGATAACGACCCTACATTGATTGCTGTTGCAGAAGAATATTTTGCCCATGATAAGCGGGTGCAAATTGTATGTGATGATGGTGCCGAGTGGATAAAAACATATAGCGGTGCTAAGTTTGACCTTGTTTTTGCAGATGCTTGGCCTGGTAAATACAGTGAGATTGATGAGGTTTTAGCACTGATTAAAGTGGGCGGGTTTTATGTTGTAGATGATATGGCAGTACAACCAAATTGGCCCGAAGGACACCAAAATCACGTCGATGGATTGGTTGATTATTTAGAAAAAAGAGATGATTTTACATTGACCAAATTAAACTGGTCAACAGGCTTGATAATAGCTGTGAAATCAAAATAACAATATATTGTGATTTGGCTGAGGTATGTAAATAATACAAATACTTTGGTTGATATAAGGTAGAAATAAATGATTAAATAAGAGATGGAAAAACAATGGTTCACCATATCGGTATATTCCGAGAACAACGTGGGATTGCTGAATAGAATATCAGGTATATTTTTAAAACGTCACATTAATATAGAGAGTTTAAATGTGTCGAAATCAGAAATCGATAATGTTTCAAAATTTACTATTGTAGTGAATACCACAGAGAAATGGGTACACAATATTGTTGGGCAAATGGAGAAACAAATTGAAGTGATAAAGGCATTTTATCACACTGATGATGAAACCATTTATCAAGAGTCAGCCCTTTTTAAAATTGATTCAAGCTTGCTTTTTGATGAACGTCAAATACAGAACATTATTAAAGATAGTAATTCGCAAATAGTTACTGTTTCTCGCGATTTTTTCGTTTTAGCAAAATCAGGAAGAAGAAGTGAAATTGATGAAATGCATGACCAGTTGAAACCTTTTGGTATCATGCAGTTTGTTCGTTCAGGTCGTATTGCTGTATCTAAAGATCAAATGCGTATTACTGCAATACTTGAAGAATTTCAACTACAATAATCAAATTTATATATACAAACCAAGATTTTCCGATAAGGAAAATAAAATAAATTAATATCTAATGGCAAATTACTTTAATACCCTATCCTTAAGAGATAAATTAACCCAATTAGGAAAATGCAGATTTATGGAATCAAGCGAGTTCGCTGATGGCATAACTGCGCTAAAAGGAAAGAAAATTGTAATCGTAGGTTGTGGTGCTCAAGGTTTAAACCAAGGGTTAAACATGCGTGATTCAGGATTGGATATTTCATACACTTTACGTGAAGCTGCGATTAAAGAACAACGCCAGTCGTATAAAAATGCTACCGAAAACGGGTTTACCGTAGGTACATATGAAGAGCTTATACCAACTGCTGATGTGGTAATCAATTTAACACCAGACAAGCAACATACAAACGTAGTAAGTACCATAATGCCTTTAATGAAAAAGGGAGCAACCTTATCGTATTCACACGGTTTTAATATTGTTGAAGAAGGTATGCAAATTCGTGAAGATTTGACCGTAATTATGGTAGCCCCTAAATGCCCAGGATCGGAAGTACGTGAAGAATATAAAAGAGGATTTGGGGTGCCAACCCTAATTGCAGTTCACCCTGATAACGATCCTGAAGGTAAAGGGTTGGAACAAGCTAAGGCTTATGCTGTTGGTACAGGAGGACACAGAGCAGGTGTTTTAATGTCTTCTTTTGTGGCCGAGGTGAAGTCTGATTTAATGGGTGAGCAAACCATTCTTTGTGGTTTGTTGCAAACAGGAAGTATCTTATGTTTTGATAAGATGATTGAAAAAGGAATCGATGCAGGATACGCTTCTAAATTAATTCAATACGGATGGGAGACCATTACAGAAGGGATGAAATATGGCGGTATCACCAATATGATGGATCGCTTATCTAACCCAGCTAAAATTAAAGCTTTTGAATTATCAGAAGAGCTTAAAGATATCATGCGCCCATTATTTCACAAGCATATGGATGATATTATGACAGGGCATTTTTCTAAAACCATGATGGAAGATTGGGCAAATGACGATAAAAACCTCTTAGGATGGCGTGCTGCAACTGGTGAGACTGCTTTTGAAAAAACACCAGCAGGCGATTACGATATTTCTGAACAAGAATATTATGACCACGGAATCTTAATGGTGGCAATGGTAAGAGCTGGCGTTGAACTAGCGTATGAAAGTATGACCGAATCGGGTATCATAGGAGAATCGGCTTATTACGAGTCTTTACATGAAACACCGTTAATTGCAAACACTATTGCAAGAAAAAAATTGTTTGAAATGAACCGTGTTATTTCTGATACAGCTGAATATGGTTGCTATTTATTTGATCATGCTTGTAAACCTTTATTGGCTGATTTTATGAAAAAGATTGACACTGATGTTATTGGTAAAACACTTGATGAAGGAAATGGTGTAGACAATGCTAAACTTATTGCAGTCAATAAAGCTTTGCGTGAACATCCAGTAGAAATTGTTGGTGCACGTTTACGTGAGTCAATGACGGCTATGAAGCCAATCGTTTAAAAAAATATGTAAGGCTTTTAGCTGATAGTATGAGTTATTACCCGAAAATTGAAGATGTGCGCAATGCGGCTAAAACCATTGCAGAAGTAGCTGATGTTACACCTTTAACAAACAGTATACGCCTTTCTAAGCAGTATAATAATACTGTTCTCTTAAAACGGGAAGATTTACAACGCGTACGTTCATATAAAATTAGGGGGGCTTATAATAAAATAAGCTCCCTTTCTACATCAGAACGTAGCAAAGGTGTTGTTTGTGCCAGTGCGGGTAATCATGCGCAAGGAGTGGCTTTTGCTTGTAAGCATTTGCAAATTAAAGGCACTATTTATATGCCATCGGTAACGCCAAAACAAAAGGTTGAGCAAACCAAAATGTTTGGTGGTGATTATGTGAGTGTAGTTCTTGAAGGCGATACTTTTGATGATTCCTTTTTTGCAGCCAAAAGCTATTGTGAACATACAGAGGGTGTATTTGTGCATCCTTTTGATGATCCTAAAATTATTGAAGGACAAGCAACCGTAGCATTAGAACTACTTGAGCAATCTAAAAAACCAATAGATTATCTTTTTGTATGTATTGGCGGTGGCGGATTAGCTTCGGGTATTATTGGCGTTTTTAAAGAATTATCACCGCATACAAAAATTATTGGTGTAGAGCCAAAAGGTGCACCCTCTATGAAAACCTCCATAGAAGCAGGGCATATAGTTCCGCTAGAGGAGATTGATAAGTTTATTGATGGTGCAGCAGTAAAAAGAGTAGGGGCATACACATTTCCCATATGTAGCCAACACCTTCATAAAATGGTTACGGTAGCCGAGGGTAAAGTGTGTCAAATTATTTTAGATTTATACAATCGTGATGCTATTGTAGTAGAGCCAGCTGGCGCAATGACAATTTCTGCACTTGATGATTTTGCAGCTGAAATAGCAGGAAAAACAGTAGTCTGTGTAGTAAGTGGTAGTAATAATGATATTACGCGAACAGCAGAGATTAAAGAAAGGGCTTTACTTCATGCAAAATTGAAACACTATTTTATCATTCGTTTTCCGCAAAGACCTGGTGCTTTAAAGGAATTTGTTGCTGAAATATTAGGGCCAACTGATGACATTACTCATTTTGAGTATTCAAAAAAATCAAGCAAAGAAAATGCACCTGCAGTAGTGGGTATTGAACTAAAACGGCAAGCAGATTTAATACCGCTTATTGAACGGATGAAAGCAAATAATTTTTATGGAGATTATCTTAATGATAAGCCCCATTTATTTGAATATTTGATATAACTTTCTTTAAATCAAAGTGTATGCACTTTCTTGATGATTAGAATACGTAAATGGGCTTTAAATTTGACGGGCTATATTCCTTAAGAATAAATAAAAAAATAGATGAAAAATACAGCATATAAAATACCAGAAGCATATCAGATTAATCAGGTTATCAATCAAAGGCACTATTTGGTTGGCGGCGAACTAAAGGAATGGAAAGGAGATACTACAGAGGTGTTTTCAACCATTTCGTCAACCGAAGAATATGCGCCGACCTTGTTGGGCAGTATGCCAAATATGGGAGAACCCGAAGCTTTTGAAGCTTTAGACGCAGCAGTAAAAGCTTATGGAAAAGGGCAGGGAGCATGGCCTACAATGCATGTAAAAGACCGTATTTCTTGTATGGAAGTCTTTATCGAAAAAATGAAGACCAAACGCGAGGAAATAGTGAAGTTATTAATGTGGGAAATTGGAAAATCGCTACCAGATTCTCAAAAAGAATTTGATCGAACCGTTGCGTATATCGTCGATACGATTGAAGAGTATAAGGAGCTTGATAGAAATGCAGCAAAGTTTCAAAAAGATAGTGGTGTTTACGCACATGTAAAGCGGGGACCTTTAGGTGTTGTACTTTGTTTGGGACCTTATAACTATCCGCTCAATGAAACCTTTGCTTTGTTGATTCCTGCTATTATTATGGGGAATACGACTATATTTAAACCTGCTAAACATGGTGTTTTGTTGATCACGCCATTGCTAGAGGCTTTTCAAACTAGTTTCCCTAAAGGGGTTGTAAATATTATTTTTGGACGTGGTAGAGCTGTTGCGGCACCTATTATGCAAACAGGTAAAGTAGATGTTTTGGCCCTTATCGGAAATAGTAAATCGGCCAATGCTTTGCAAGATCAGCACCCAAAAAGCAATAGATTGCGATTGGTTTTAGGGTTGGAAGCGAAAAACCCTGCAATTATTCTTCCTGATGCAGATATGGAATTAACCTTAAATGAGGTAGTGACAGGAACCTTGTCTTTTAATGGACAACGGTGTACAGCATTAAAGGTTGTATATGTTCATGAAGATATTCAAGAGCAGTTTAACGCACAATTTGCGGCACGGGTTGATGCCTTAAAATTTGGCAACCCTTGGGAAGAAGCTGTAAACTTAACCCCCTTGCCTGAACCGCAAAAACCTGCCTATATTCAGGAGCTTATTGATGATGCCTTAGCGAAAGGAGCCAAAATTTTGAATAAAAAAGGAGGACAGCGTTTTGATAATTTCATTTGGCCAGCAGTATTGTATCCGGTAACTAAAGATATGCGTGTTTATCAAGAAGAGCAGTTCGGCCCTATTATTCCGTTGGTGCCTTTTTCTGATATTGAAGAACCTCTTGATGATATGGCAGAAAGTAACTACGGACAGCAAGTAAGTTTGTTTGGTAAAGATGTATATGCCTTAGCACCATTAATTGATACTTTAGTGAATTTGGTTTGCCGTGTAAACCTTAATAGTTCTTGTCAACGTGGGCCTGATGTATATCCGTTTACAGGAAGAAAAGATTCTGCTCAAGCAACATTAAGTGTGCATGATGCTTTGCGTTCTTTTTCTATACGGACATTTGTTGCGTTTAAAGATAACGATTTGAATACCGAGATAATTGAGCAATTGCTTGATGCTAAACTCAGTAATTTTGTAAGTACCGACTATATTCTGTAATCGCAAGGTAAGCACCAACTTTTGGTTTTAAGCGATTTATTGTGAAATAAAAAAATACCCCTCAAAGATATTTCATTTTTGAGGGGTTTCTATTAAGCTGTTTATTTACTCCAGTAATCTATAACCAAAACATCATCTAAATGCGGCGTTAATACTTTGCCAAACGCCTTATGGTCTGGATGTGGTAAATAGGTTGCTCGGTCTGCTTCACTTTTAAAAGTTAAGAAAAAGCAATGAGTAAATCCTTTGTCCAAACCTTCTGGACTGTTGTTTAAGCCCCATTCATAATCGTGAATTTGAGGAATTTTTGTGGGTAGTGCCGTAAAAGCATCTTCTACTTTTTTAATGTCTGAAGCGCTAGTTCCGTCTTTAAATTTAAATAAGACTACGTGGCGTAATACACTATCTGCATGCATGATTGTTTTGTTTTGTTCGTGTGCTGTTGGTGTAAAAGAAAAAGAGATTAATGAAATTACTGCCAAGGCAAGCCCTAGCATTAGCGATAGTTTTTTTGTTTTCATAGCGTACATTTTAGTTGATGCGTTGTTGTAATGTTTTTTAATTTAATGAATGTCCCTGATTATAGTTGACCGTTTTTAGTTATTAATTTCATTGTTGAAAACAGCAATAATGGGCTTGTTTTTCATAGGTGTTGATTTCCATTAGTCCTGTTTCTTGGTTCTTGATTCATTTGTCTCTTCTCTCTTCTCTCTGACTCTTGACTCTAATTTTTTATTTTATCTATCTTTAGCCATTGTCGAAATTTAAAATTAATCATTTTATAATTTGGTATTTCAACAACTACCCATAGCATCGAGGTGGTTAAGATATGAAAAATGAAGATCAACGCCATAGTATTTGTGTTTTCAATATTGAGTTATCCGTATGAATTATGAAATTCTTATCGCTTTTATAGGTGCTACGGCTGTTTTAGCACTAACACCAGGCCCTGATAATATTTATGTGCTTATGCAAAGTATTACCAATGGCAAACGATATGGTTTAGCAACGGTAGCAGGACTTATTTCGGGTTGCTTGGTGCATACTACCTTGCTCGCCTTTGGTTTGTCAGCAGTTATTAAGCAGAGTGATTCGTTGTTTTTTACCATCAAAATATTGGGTGCTTGTTATCTTTTATATTTAGCATATAAAGTTTTTAGAAGTGATGCAACTATAGCCGTTTCAAATAATGCGGTGCCTAAGAAAAGTAGTAGTGCACTTTTTCGTCAAGGTTTTATAATGAATGTGCTCAACCCCAAAGTCACTATTTTCTTTTTGGCATTCTTTCCGGGGTTTTTATATAGTAGTACCATAAGTACGGTAATTCAATTTTATGTTTTAGGGCTTTTGTTTATGCTTGTTTCGGCTATTGTTTTTAGTCTGATAGCTATTTTATCAGGAGCAATTTCAAAACACATTATTAAAAATACTAAGGCAGCAGTGGTTCTTAAATGGCTACAGGTTGTGGTCTTTGTTGGTATTGCTATTTATTTGTTATTGTCTGAAAATAAATAGTCTCTGATTAGAAATGGAAAAAGGCGCAAAAAGAAACAAATTTACTTTTTTGGTGTTTTCTATCAGACACCAAATAGTAGTGCAGTGTTTGTTATAAGTACTTGCTTATAAAATTCGCATTTTTAACGTAATTTCGTGCAAACAAGAATCTTGTTGTTTACGTAGTTTGTAGCATGTGCTAACCACAGCGTTTTTTGTGTGATAATCTATCATTTGAATATAATGTCAGAGAAAGTTAAAATTGTAGAATGCCCAAGAGATGCTATGCAAGGCATTAAACCATATATTCCAACAGAGAATAAGGTAGCATACATTCAGTCGCTATTGGGTTGTGGCTTTGATACCATAGACTTTGGAAGCTTTGTTTCACCAAAAGCAATTCCACAAATGGTTGATACTGCTGAGGTGCTTTCGCAATTAGACCTTACAACAACAAAAAGTAAACTCTTGGCTATTGTGGCTAATGTTCGTGGGGCTCAAAATGCGGCTGAACATGAGGCCATTGATTATTTGGGATATCCGTTTTCTATATCTGAAAACTTTCAAATGCGTAATACACACAAAACCATTAATCAGTCTGTAGCCATACTACAAGAAATATTAGCGATTGCTGCTACTTCTGGTAAAGAAGTGGTAACCTATATTTCTATGGGATTTGGTAATCCTTATGGAGACCCTTGGAGTGTTGAGGTAGTAGGAGAGTGGACAGAAAAATTGGCCGCTATGGGGGTGCGTATTTTATCGCTGTCGGATACGGTAGGCACATCTACTCCTGATGTTATTGATTATTTGTTTTCAAACCTGATACCTAAATATCCTGAAATTGAATTTGGAGCGCATTTGCATACCACACCAAGTAAATGGTATGAAAAGGTAGACGCGGCGTATAATGCTGGTTGTAGACGATTTGATGGTGCTATACAAGGTTTTGGTGGGTGTCCTATGGCAAAAGACGAACTTACAGGGAATATGCCAACAGAAAAAATGTTGTCGTATTTCACTTCCCAAAAAGTAGATGCGGGCGTACATTGGATGAGCTTTGAAGCAGCATACAACAAAGCTTCAGCCTTGTTTGCTGAGTATCATTAACACTTTGATTTATTTAAATTAGTTGTCGCAAATACCTAGATAATGCTTTAAATCTAATTGAAACAAAGTACCTTCAACCAAATCTTGAATAGCATTTAATTCTTCGACATTCATTGCAAAGGTAATTTGTGGGGCAGGCGAATCGACCAATAGGGCTTTGCAACTGTCATTTAAAGCACAATCGGCACAGGGCGTATTGCTCTTTCTGGTAGCGATGATATTTTTCGAAAACTGTTTTAATTCCGCGTAGGATAATAAGAGTCCAGTATCACGAAAAATGATTTGTATTTTGTTGCCAGCTGCTAATACGTCTTTTTTCCATTGAAATGCAACGCCAAAATAGTTGTGATAAATAGTGTTAATATCTTGCATGGTATTTGTTTATATTAATAGCAGTCCATTTTTAATTGCTTTTTTTGTTTAAAAGTACTTAGTGGAAGCTTGAGTTGGGTTTGAGTAATATCACTTAAAATTTCTAGTAGTTCTTTTTGCATAGCAACGGAGCCACATATCATTACAACAGCTCCTTGTTTTAGTTTTTTTGCTATAAAAGCACGCTCTTGTACGATGAGGTCTTGTACATATAATTTTTCTTTTTTTTCTTGAGAATAGGCAAGTTTAACAGCGGTTAAAGTACGGTTGTTTAAAGCTTCGGCAATACAGTTTTCATACACTTTGTACGATGCTTGGGTGCGTCCACCCCAAAACAAATAGGTGGGTATTTTGTATTTATTTTCATTGAGCATACCCAAAAAGGGTGCTATGCCTGTACCATTAGAGATTAAGATAACAGCGTTTGTCTTGCAGGGAAAATGGAAATCAGGATTGGGTTTAATGCCTGCGTGAATAGTTTCTTTTTTTGAAAGCTTATTGAGCAGATTAGAACAAAGACCAAATTCATGTTTTTTAATACTTAATAGGATGTCATTATCTATTTTGGCGATTGAGTAGAGGCGTGCTGCCGTATTTTTTTCGGGTTGTAGGCTTAATAAATCTCCTGATTGAAATTGAATTTTGTCCTTAGGGCGTAATCGAATTAAAAAAGTGTTATCGGCATTAATTTCAGTCTTTGAAACTACTTCAAATGGTTTTGGTTTAACTTGTGGTTTTGGTTTTTTGTTTTTGATTTGAAGGGGTGTTTTGTGTTTCGTACTCCATGTATTTACCCAACTTAAAAAGGCTTCATGAGATTGATTATTAATTTTATGAAGTACCATATTTCGGGCAAAAGAATGGTGCTTATTTAAAAGCGCATCTACTTCAATAGCAAACTGGCAATAATTTGGGTAGGCCAATGAGCCAAAACCAAGTACAGAGAAAGAAACTGTATTTTCTATCTGCGATGGCAAATTCTTCACTAATTTTTCGAATTTATTGGCGTTTGATGGTGCTTCGCCAACACCGTAAGTTGCCGTAAATACAATGAGGTGCTTGGCATTGTCATAGGTAGTAAAATCATTTAATTGCCCTATAAAAACAGTTTTGTTTGCTGCAGAAAGCGCCTCATAAAATAGTTTTGCAAAACCATAGGTAGTACCTTCTTCTGAACCAACCAAAATAATATATTCACAACTGTCTTTGTCGTTTATAGTGGAGGGGAGTGTACTCTTTCTTTTACGTGTTATAGTCATTTTAAAACCACTGTACATAAAAAATAAAATGGAACAACTGGCAACTAGCAGAACTATAGACCATAAAACACTACCTTTTCCTGTATGAAGTATAAGGCTTAAATTTGAGGTAATTACAGTAAACGCATACGGGATTTCGCTTATTATTTTTCCATTGAATTGGTTTACAAGAATTTCTTTGTCAGTTAAGTTAATTTGAAAAAAATCGCCAATATCATCAGAAAATGGGAATACCACATTTTTAACTTGGGCAAGAGGAATAGCTTTAAAAATACTAAAATGCGCTGGAAGTATTCTTTTTTTAGGAGTTATGGTATTCTCTAGGGTTTTATGTACTAAAGGGGTATGAGGAAGTAGGTTAAATTTTTCTAACGATAAGTAAGCACCCGTAAAAGCGATAATTATGATAGGAATAAGTAGTAACCGCCCAATAATAATATGGTAGCGTTGTTCAAAATAGCTGGTAGTAATTTTAGAAAAAAACCTACGAATACCTTGTTGTCTTTTTATAATAAGGATACTTCCTGTAATAGCAATTAAGAATAATAAAAACGAAGCAATACCCACAACAAAACGCCCCGTACTTTTTAAAAATAAGGAGCGGTGCAGATTGGTCATGAATTTAAAAATTGCTGCTTTTTTGTAGGGTGTTCCAATTTTTTCTGCGGTAGTAGGGTTTATATAAAAACTATCGCTAGCCCCGTTTTTGGTAATTACTGATACTAAGACAAAATCATGCGCATCTACCTCCAAACTTACTACTTCGGCATATTTTTGTTGTAAGTTGTCAATAGTTTCGGCAAGAGAAATTTCAGTTAAATCAGCTTTATTATAAGCCTTTGACGCATGGGCAATTGGTTCTAGTGCCAAAATGCCCCCACTAATTGAAGCTACTATTAAAAAAATACCTGAAAGTAATGCTAAGGCTAGGTGACTAAACCGCCAAATTGAAATGGTCATGTATGCTGTTTTATTGGGGAATCATACGGATGTATCGTATAAAACCTTTTCCTTCTATTTTGTTTTGTAATAGGTCGGTCGAAAGTTCAAATTCAACATCGTCAGTGTAATACCCCTGGTCTTCAACAGCGGTTTCAAATCGAAGACGATACCCCGTATCTATTTTGTCTTCTTCTATTTGAAGAACGGTTATAGTACGTTGCCCACCAGTGATGGTGGCTCCTGTAATGGCATCAATATTGGGGCGTCTTTTACCATAAAATTGCCACCATTGTTTTATATCGTGATACCATTCTTTGTCATCACCATGTACATACAGCGTTTCTACGTAATCTCCTTCAGAATCGAGTAGCGAAACGGCAATATATGCTCCTTCCCCCGTATAATTTACCATTTGAATCATACATTTATAGCGCTGTTTAGACATTGTGTAAGTATAACTCATGATGCTTAGTGATAATAGTGCACCCAGTAAAAACAGTATTTTTCTAAAAAAAGATTTCATATTACTTCAAGAAATTTAATTCAACATTGTTTTGTTTCAACTGTTCGTTTTCCATTGCCAAATTAAGTACCGATTCTTTAAATTCAGTTTTTATATTTTTATCTGCACCTTCACTTATCAGGTATTTTAAAATGGCATTGTCTTTTGATTGCATTGCGGCTATATGTAAGGCAGTATTTCCTTCACTGTTTTTTGCGTTGATATCAATATCAAATGACTTTAGGCGTTTTAGTAAGGGTAAATTCTGTTGTTCTACGGCAATATGATAGAGGGTATTCTTTTTGTTTTGGGTCTCGTTAAGGTTTAGCCCTTTGTTTTGCAGTAGTTGTAATTTTGCTTCAAAAACTTCAGGTTTATTGGCATTATAGGTTTTTAAAAGATAATAGGCTAGGGTATTTTCTTTTGCATCTTTTACGTTGATATTACTACCTTTTTGCAATAAGAAATCGACAACTGCTGCACTGTTTCTGTGTACTGCCATGGTAAGCGCTGTACGACCGTTTGCGTCTTTTGTGTTGATATCAGTGATATAGTTTGATAAGAATTTAACAACCGGTAGTTTGTTACGGCTGGCAGCATTTATAAAAGGAGATTTACCATCTTCATCTTGCTGGTTAATAGCAACACCTTTTTCAATAAAAAATTTGAAAATGGCTAAATCATCGCTATGTGATGCTATAGCATGTAATGGGTTTTGACCCTTATTGTTTGTAATATTCGCCTTGATGCCTAAAGAGTCTAAATAGGTGTAAGTAGCAAGGTTATTTGGTTTACGGCGCATACCTTCACTGGCTAAGAGCATGGCATTACCGCCTTCTTTGTTCAATGTTTTATATGGTATTCCCTTGGTAACCAAACTTTTTAAGAGGGGTATATTACCTCCCTTGGCAGCGTAGTTGAAAATGCCATTACCAACATTATCAGTACTTTTTATGTCAAGACCTTTATTGATGAAATAGTTTAAAATGGAGAAATCAGTAGCAAAAGGAGCTATTAGTAATAAGGCATTAGCACCATTACGGGTTGTGTCTTTGATAGCTGCTTTATGTGCTAATAAAAAGTCATAAATTTTGGTATTAGTCTGTCCAGTTACTGCCGCAAAATTAAGTGCCGAATACCCATGAGCATCTTGAATATTAGCCTTGGCACCATGACTAACAAGGTACTCCATGATTTCTAAATTATTACGGTAGGCAGCCCAAAAAATATAGGTACGCCCATCATGGGTTAATTTATTTACGGTGTTTTTGGGCTTGCTTAACAGGTATTTTATGGTAGCATTGTCTGTTTTTTCCATTAAGGCAAAACAAACAGCATCAAAAAAAGAACTATTGAGTTCGGCAATGTCATTGCCAGCAGCAATATCAGCTTCAATAGTCGCTATACTGGGGTTCGCTTTCCAGTATTCCCTATTTAAAAAAACATTTTCTTGTGCTGATACCATACTAACAAAAAGAAAGAGTAGTGCAGCGGTGTATAGTTGTTGTTTCATGTCATTTTTTTTCTTGATACGTTTTTTTGTCGTGGCGCAGTAATTAGAAAGAAGAAACAGTATTACGAGATGCTTGACGCAGTAAGCAAAACGCTAAATACTGCCATCTTCTTTCGTAAAAACAATTGCTCAGCGCTAGTTTATTACCTTAAGGAGTTTGTTTGGTTTCATTTTTCACAAAAGACTCAATAACAGTGTCAATCTCATTTTCTTCAACAATTTCATCAGCAAAAAGGTGTTTGTATAGGGCTTTATTTTCTACCTTTTCGGCTAGTGATAAATCAGTTTTTCTGTCATAAACATGATTCCATTTAGTGCGAACAAGTGCCCATTTGTTGGCATGTTCTTTCCACCAGTTGGCAGCAGCTTTACACTTGCTATCAGGTACTCTTACATAGGTGTTGTATCCTTTTTCTCGTGCCAAAACCACATCTTCTTTACCTGCTTCTCGTATGATTTTTGCATTGTCTTGGTCATGTACCCAGCCAAAATCGGTAATTTCTTGTCTATTACCACGCAGGGTCAAGTTGTAATCACTACGGGTAGTATATTCTCTTCTAGGTAAGGGGGCATCTGTAGTGTTTTCCCAAAAACTTTTACCGTCTACATGCACCCAAGTTCCGCTACCTTCATAGCGCGGGCTATCGTCTACTTGATATACTTTTTGAGTCCACTGTTTTTTTACTGCAGCTTTTGGTTTACTTACATATTTCCAATAATTATTAGCATTGTATTTATAAAAATCAGTGTTTTCATATACCCAGTCTTGGCGCCAATGTTTAACAATATGAGGTGCACTGGGTTTACCTACTTGCAATAGGTGCTGAATAGAAATTTTATCTTTTTCATCGATAATTAGTTGTGCCCACTCCAAAGCTTTTGAAGTTTCGTTATGCGAAGGGGTGTATAAAGAATCAGAACTATAACTAAAAGTTTCGGCAAAGTTGAAGGTAACTTCAAAGCATCCGCACATTTTTTTAATGGCTTCTCGGTCTAGTTTTTTCTTGCTGTTTTGAGCAAATGACTGCAAACTTAATAGGCAGAGGCATAAACTTAATAAGGGTATTCTTTTCATTTTGTATTGTATTATAGTGATGATTAATTTCTTGAGCAAAAATAGTATTTTTATTTAGATTGATTAAAAATAAGATATATATTTGTCGAAAAATTATTGAGAATGAATCTAAATAATATTATAACTTGCTTGTTTATAGGTGTTTTGAAGACTTCTGTTTTGGCTCAGGAAGCTGTGCCTACAGATTCGCTTGTTGTTCAAGATTTAGATGAGGTGGTGGTAACAGCTACACGAACGGTTCGTCAACTTTCTTCAGTACCATTGCCAGTAACGTTAATTTCTAAGCAGCAATTACAAAGAACAGGTGTAGTTAGGCTGAATGAAATTTTAAACGAACAAACAGGAATGATTACCGTAGCCGATGAAAGTGGTTTCAGTGGCGTGCAAATTCAAGGTATCGCTTCTGATTATGTTATGATTTTAATAGATGGAGTTCCTTTAGTAGGAAGAACAGCTGGGAATTTTGATCTAAGCAGATTGACTGTAGGTAACATACGTCAAATTGAAATTGTAAAAGGACCATCTTCAAGTTTGTACGGATCAGAGGCTTTAGGAGGGGTTATCAATATAATCACTGAAAAGCCTCAGAATGCAGTTGTAAAGGGCGATATTTCCTATCGTTTTGCTTCTTTTAATACCCATGATGCCAATATTAGTATCAAGCAAAAAAATAATAAACTAGGCTATTCTTTCTTTGCTAATACGCTACAGAGTGATGGGTACGATTTGCGACCCGAAGTGGTGGGGCAAACCGTAGATCCTTATCAAAATTATACATTTAATGGTCAACTACATTATGATTTTTCTAAGCGATTACGATGGTTTTCTTCGGGTAGGTATTATATGCAAATGCAAGCGGGCACTTTTCAGGCTAATGACGCATTGCTAGTGAGCGATAATACCATTAATGAGGCGAATGCTCATATTAGATTGAATCATAAACCGAATACTAAATGGAATTTTCAATACGAGTGGTATTACACCAATTATAAGGCCTCAGAAATAGTAAATAATGTGGCAATAGCTGCTTTATTTAGTGAGAATGCCTATAATCAACATCTTCTTAAACCAGAAATTAGGGGAACTTATGTTTTAAAACCCCAACATACACTAACACTTGGTGTTGGGTATACGCATGAGCGTTTAGATCGTACTTTTTTTGATAGTAAAGTAGTTTTTAATGCTCAATACGCCTATGCGCAGTATGATTTTTATCCATGGAAAAAAATGAATCTAATACTAGGAGCTCGTTTTGATAACCATACTGCCTATCAATCGCAATTTAGTCCTAAGTTTTCTATGAATTATAAACTTACTGATGCATTGTCATTAAAAGGGTCTATGGGGTATGGGTTTAAGGCACCTGATTTTAGACAGCTCTATTTTGATTTTACAAATTCTGCAGTAGGCTATACCGTATTGGGTTATAATGTAGCTGTTGCAAAGGTGCAAGAATTGCAGAAACAGGGGCAGGTAGAACGTTTTCTTTTTGACCTTGCTGAACTAGAAAAACCATTGGAGGCTGAAAGTTCAATAGGTTACAATATAGGTGCAGCGTACAGCCAAGGAAAGTTGAAAATGAATCTGAACCTTTTCAGAAATGATTTTAAAAATCTTATTGATACGCGAGCTATTGCAAGAAAAACGAATGGGCAAAATGTTTTTAGCTATACGAATTTTAATCGTATTTATACCACAGGACTTGAGCTGGACCTTCGCTACAAGCTCTCAGAAAAAGTAACATTTTCAACAGGCTATCAATTATTGTACGCCAAGGACAAAGAAAAACAGCAAGCCCTAGAAAGAGGAGAGGTGTTTGCTAGAGATGCACAAACACTGCAAACTGTTGCCCTAGATAATTCAGGCTATTTCGGACTTGTAAATCGTTCTAGGCATATTGCTAATTTTAAGTTTTTCTACATTATTCCTAAATGGAAATCAACTATAAATTTTAGAGTAAACTACAGAAGTAAATACGCACTTTTTGATGCCAATGGTAACGGAATTATAGATGATTACGATAACTCTTTTGTTGATGGATACGCCTTGGGTAACCTTACATTAAACAAAACCTTTTCAGATAAATACATCCTTCAATTAGGAGTAAATAACCTTTTTGATTACAAGGATACACAAAACATACCTGCATTAGCGGGAATACAATTATTCACTAAAATAAATATTCAATTTTAAAAACAGTTCTTATGAAAATGACATCTAAATTTTTAATGTTTGTATTACTTGCCAGTACTTTTATGGCTTGCAACAAAGAAGATGATGCCGTAAAATTGGTAGCCGTAACTAATGAAACGGCAACTAATATTCCGGCTCCGCAAACAGGAGGGCAAGGGCAACCTGTGGGAGGTGCTTTTACTAAGTTTAGTTTTGAAACTGGCGAGGTTACTACAAGTGATACAGCTTGGGATATTGCTTTTAGAGGAACGACCATTGCAGTAAATGGTGGTACAGCAACAGGCACAACCGATGAACCTACAAGAAACGGTGATGCCGCTGTTGCGGTGGTTAGCGGCACTTTTGCAAGTGTTACTGATGCTGATGGTCTTAGCTTTGCTCAAGACGCCAATGGTAGCTTTGCTATTTCAAGAGAAAATGAAACAAGTTGGTACAGCTATAACCCAGAAACACATATTATTTCTCCTGTACCGGGTAGTGTATTGGTCGTTAAAACACATGATGGCAAATATGCTAAAGTAGAAATAAAAAGCTATTACAAAGACGCTCCTGCACAGCCTAATGAAACTAGTGAATCTCGTTTCTATACGTTTGATTTTGTATACAATCCTAATGAGGGGCAAACATCATTAAATTAATCTGTGTTACAACGTAATAATACTATTATAATCAACAAATGAAGTTATTCATCACTTTTTTTAGTTGTAAGGGTTTTATTGTGAGTTAGTTGAAGCTAGTGTTATACCAGGGGTTGAAATACGGTGTTATTAGCATAGTTTAATACCGAGGTTTTAGCTTAAGGTAGCACTAGCTTGTTTTAAAGTGTTTAATACGAGTACCATGAAATTACTATATAAAAATGATTACGGAGCTACGTACAGACTTAGTAATAGCCCCAATCCCGCTTGTGAAATGCAATTAATAATTGATACTGTAGGCCTTTTTGTGTCGAGAGCAGATTTGGCGCATCTGTTAGAGATTGTTCGTAAATCAAATGAACCTTGTTCTTGTCAAGAATGTGGTGGTAATAGATGTAATAAAATATGGTGCGCAAACCCACTTATTGATATCTGTTTAAAGGTTGATGAACCTATTCTAGAAAAGATGGCAGATCTAATTAAAGGAACACAATTCATGTTAGATATGGATGCTACTTTAGAGCAATATCGATTGAAGTCAGACGAATAGGAGAGGTTAGCTAAGTGGAAGGCTATAATGCATATGTGTATTTTTAGAAGCTGTGGCATACCTAGGATGAATAAAAATTAAGCGTTTAGAAATGCTATTGATATAAAATGAATAACAGTTGGCTACGAAGTGCTCATCCTTAGAAGTGACTTTGAAAATAAAGAGAAATTTTAAAATACCCCTTGAATAAATGGTAAACCTTACTAAATTTGTAAAAAAAGTACACATGAATAAATCAATCGAAAAATTATTAAACGATCAAATAAAATACGAAGCTAATGCTTCTATGCATTATATGGCCATGGCTTCTTGGGCTGATTCAAATGGTTATAACGGAATTGCAGAATTCTTCTACAACCAATCGGAAGAAGAACGTGTACACATGTTGAAATTGGTGAAATTTGTAAATGAACGCAGTGGAAAAGTAGCGATTCCTGCATTAGAAAAACCAAAGGCTGATTTTGAATCTTTACAAGAATTGTTTGAAGACTTCTTAAAAAGTGAGATGTTTGTAACAGAGCAAATTAACCATGTTATTTTTGAATGTTTAGATAAGAAAGATTATAACGTTCATAATTTTATGCAGTGGTATGTAACCGAACAATTAGAAGAAGAAGCCGTTGCACGTACACTTTTAGATAAATTGAATATCATTGGCGACGATAAATCAGGTCATTATCTGTTTGATAGAGATATTAATACCATCGCTACGGCTGTAGACCCTACAGCATAAGTAGACTAGAATAGCTTTTATCAATTTCTAAGGTAAACGTTATATTTTTTGAAATTTTTAAAAAGATTCCTTATGGGAATCTTTTTTTTTGTAGTTTTGTTCTTATTTAGAATAAATAAGAATAATGATTTTACCATCTACTTCAAATTCCCCTTGTTTAATTATAAGTACGCCCTGTACCTCGTGTACAATTGGTAGAAAGAAAAAGTGCTGTAAAAAGTATAAGAAAAAGGGAAAGACAAACTGTAAGAGTTGCCCTAAACTATAAGTTGATACGATAAGGTAACTCGTATAGTTACCGGTCTAACATGTAATGCATTGTAACTGTTCACAAGAAATCCTATCTAGCACGGTATAAATTATTGATATACATAAAATTGCAAATAGACTACCGATCGTAAATGTTAAATTATAAGTTTTATTTAGATTTAATTTAAATAAACTTTGCGTAGTCCATTTTTGATTTTACTTTTGCAACTTCAAAAATAGTATTATTTATAATAGGTCTAAATAAAAACAAATATCACGAATGAAAAAATCAATCTACCTTTTTGCGCTTTTATGTTCATCAATGGTTCTTGCGCAAACCAAAACAGATTCTATTTCGCTTTTACCACAATCGCAATTGAACGCTGCCCAACGTTTATTGTCTGGTAACTACGCTTCTGCTGTTACTGTTGGTGCTTATGGTGAAATGCTTTATAATCAACCAGAGGGTGATAATGGAGAATTAGATGTACAACGTTTGGTACTTCTTTTTGGATACCGATTTAATGAAAAAACACAATTTGTCACTGAAGTAGAACTAGAGCATGTAAATGAAGTTTTTGTAGAGCAAGCTTTCGTAAATTATGCAGTAGGAGATAATATCAGTGTACGTGGTGGTTTGATGTTGGTGCCAATGGGTATTATCAACGAATATCACGAGCCAACAACCTATAATGGTACTGAGCGCCCAGGTGTTGATAATGTTATTGTGCCTACCACTTGGCGTGAAATGGGTGTGGGTGTTACAGGAAGATTAAACGACCTTTCGCTAGGGTATCAGGCATATATTTTTAACGGATTTAAATCTACTCAAGCAGATGGAGCAGGAGGGGTTTCTGGTTTTCTAAAAGGCTCAAACGGACTTAGAAGTGGTCGCCAAAAAGCCATTAAATCAACTGTTGATAGCCCTACGTTTTCTGGTAAATTAGATTATTATGGAATACCTGGATTGCGCTTAGGATTGTCAGGATATTTTGGACAAACTCAGGCAGCCGACGATGTTGAAGATGTTGAAGGGGCTAATATTGGTATTGCTATGGTAGGTTTAGATGCACGTTATGCATACAAAAGGTTTACTGCAAGAGGTCAATTTATTCACGCTTCATTAGCTGATACTGATAAGTATAACGCCTTGACTGGTAAAGATTTAGGTAGTGCCTTACAAGGTTTTTACATCGAAGGTGGATATAATCTTTTGCCAATGTCAAAAAAGCAAAAGTTATTTGCTTTTACCCGTTTTGAAAAGTATAATACCCATGCAAGTACAGCAGGTACGTTGGTACAGAATGACGCCTATAACAAGACAGATGTTACTACAGGTCTGTCATACCATATCGCTCCAGGGGTTGTTGTAAAAGGAGACTATCAGTTTAGAAGTAATGCTTCAGATACCGATACGAAGAACCGATTGAATTTTGGTATTGGAATTTGGTACTAAATAACAAAACAAAACTACAAGCCCTCTTATCATTTATGAGATAAGAGGGCTTTATTGTTTCTATTTCAAGCTACTTTGAAATAATATTACTTATATTAATTGAGATTCATTCTAAATTAATATCTTTGCGTATGCTTACTATGAAACAAAGTATTGGTGTTTTTTTTGCTGCCGCAGCAACTATGTTGTTGTGTGGTTTTGGGCTTCCCGGAAAAGTAGAGAAGAAAGTAATTAAAGAAATAGAAAAAGTGTTTCAGATTGAAAATTTTTCTATGAGCGCCCTGCCGATGACTGCAGAGCTAAATACTACCTTACCCGTAAAATTAACTTCTGATAATTTTTTCAAACTTACCGAGGGAACTACATTATTGGGATATGCTTTTGTAGATCAGGCATCGAGCAAAACAGCAAAGTTTGATTATTTGGTTATTCTTGATGCTAATTTAAAAATAAAGCACTCAAAAGTACTTGTTTACCGCGAAGAATATGGCGGAGAAATAGGTAGTAAACGATGGCTAAAGCAATTTATAGGAAAGACAGTTGGTGATCGCGTTAGCAATAAAACTAATATTGATGGTATTGCAGGCGCTACTATTTCAGTGCGTTCTATGACAAATGCTATTGATGATTTGTTGCAAACAATGACCATACTTCAAGCTAACAAAGTGTTGTAATGCATTACAATGGTCTTTTATTTACACTTCCTAAGGAACTCAAACTTTTTATTGGCGTTTTTGTCGTTGTTTTATCAATAGGTTTTTATACTGGCTTACTATTTGTTTCGCAAACCAGCACAACCTCACCTGATGGAATTGTTGAAAACTATAATGGCAATGAAGCAGACGAAGATGCAGAGGTTATGAAATTTAAGAAGAGTGAAAGGCAAATGCTAACTATTGTGCATACGCATATTCTTTCTATGTCGTTCATATTTTTTCTTCTAGGCATATTGGTTTGGTTGACAAAACTTCCTAAAAACTGGAAACTTTTCTTAACTATTGAACCTTTCTTATCTGTAGTGTTAACCTTTGGCGGTATATATTTTTTGTGGTTAGATGTATTATGGATGAAATACGTGGTTATGTTATCTGGTTTTTTAATGACGTTAACCTATACTTTATCGGTAGTTATTGTACTTTATCAATTGATGGTAAAACCTTTGCCGAAGCACTAAGTTAATCTCAATAAAATTTAGTACATTTGCACGCAATTAATCCTTAATTGCCTATGCAAGCTCACCTTGATAAAATTGTTGGAGAAGGTCTCACATATGATGACGTACTCTTAGTCCCTGCCTTTTCAGAAGTACTTCCGCGTGAAGTAAGTATAAAAGCCAAATTTACACGTAACATTACCATTAACGTACCTATTGTTTCTGCAGCTATGGATACCGTTACTGAATCGCGAATGGCAATAGCTATGGCGCAAGAAGGTGGTATTGGCGTACTACATAAAAATATGACTATTGAGCAGCAGGCTGCCAAAGTGCGTAAAGTGAAACGTGCAGAGAGTGGTATGATAATAGACCCTGTAACCTTGCCCTTAAATGCTTTAGTAAAAGATGCAAAAGCAAATATGAAGGAGTATGGTATTGGCGGTATTCCTATTGTAGATGCTGATGGAAAGTTGATAGGAATTGTTACTAATAGAGATCTACGTTTTGAGAAAAATAACGATAGGCCTATTGCTGAGGTGATGACTTCTGAAAATTTAATCACCGTAGGAGAAGGTACCTCTTTGGAGCAAGCTGAAGATATTCTACAAGAACATAAAATAGAAAAATTACCCGTAGTTAATAAAGATAACAAACTAGTAGGTTTAATAACCTTTAGAGACATCACCAAACTCACTCAAAAACCCATAGCGAATAAAGATCAATATGGTCGTCTTCGTGTTGCTGCGGCTTTGGGAGTTACGGCAGACGCTGTTGATAGAGCAAGTGCCTTGGTAGAAGCTGGTGTTGATGCTGTGGTTATTGATACCGCTCATGGTCATACTAAAGGTGTAGTTGCTGTGCTTAAAGAAGTAAAAGCCAAATTCCCACAGCTTGATGTTATTGTAGGGAATATTGCTACAGGTGAAGCCGCTAAATATTTGGTAGCTGCTGGTGCTGATGCTGTAAAAGTTGGTATTGGTCCTGGTTCAATTTGTACTACACGAGTAGTTGCTGGTGTAGGTTTTCCTCAATTTTCTGCCGTGTTAGAAGTGGCAGCCGCTATAAAGGGTAGTGGAGTTCCTGTTATTGCTGATGGCGGAATTCGATATACAGGAGATATTCCAAAAGCCATTGCAGCAGGTGCTGATACCGTAATGCTAGGTTCGCTATTGGCAGGTACGCAAGAATCTCCAGGGGAAACCATTATCTATGAAGGACGAAAATTTAAATCATATCGTGGAATGGGTTCGGTTGAAGCAATGAAACAAGGCTCAAAAGACCGTTACTTTCAAGATGTTGAAGACGATATTAAAAAATTAGTACCAGAGGGTATTGTAGGTCGTGTACCGTATAAAGGAGAATTACTAGAAAGTATTCATCAATTTGTAGGCGGATTAAGAGCTGGAATGGGGTATTGTGGAGCAAAAGATATTGAAACACTACAAAATACAGGACGTTTTGTTAAGATTACTGCCAGTGGTATTAACGAAAGTCACCCACATGATGTGACAATAACTAAAGAGTCTCCTAACTACAGTAGGTAGAAAGAAAGTTGCGATGTCTTTTTACAAATTGTAATTGGTAAAACTAAAAAGAGGAAAAACGAATGTTTTTCCTCTTTTTAGTTTTATTTTCCTTCTTCAGTGTAGGTTTTCCAATCTTTATCTTTATAAATATTATCGCCAAAATATCTAGCAATATTTAAAAAAGAAGACGGTTTTTGATAGCCCGGTACTGGTGAAAGCATATTCATTTGCTCATCTAAAAAAATAGTGGTGGGATAACTCATTTTACCATTCATCAAAGCAGCAGCCAATTCATGATATCCTTTACGACCCGAGGGGATAAACTTAAAGGTCTTTCCTTTATATTCAATAGGCTCTTTACTTTCCCCATCAAGCTTTACCATATAAAAATTCTTTGTCATATAGGCAGCAACTTCGGCATTTTGAAAGGTGTCTTTATCCATTTTTTTACACCATCCACACCAATCAGTGTATACATCGATAAACATTTTTTTAGGATTTTTATCGGTAGTAGCGAGTTCTGTAGCTTCGCTCCATGTAAGCCAAGTAACTTCTTGGGCATTTGTGCTAAAACTTGTAAATGCCATCAAAGGCAAAACCAAGAGATATAACGAGTTTAATATAGATGCTTTCATAATTTATTTTTCACAGTTAATTCAACAACCGTTCCAAAATTAACGAAAATATTTCATCTTTATTTTCTAATACCGAGGCAATGCAATTTTGTTGGGTAAGATGTTTGCTTTGTAGCTTTGTCTACACATATTGAATTAGCTTCGTATAATGACTTGCGTGGCTTTACAATACAATTGTTTTTTTTGGAGGCATAAAGATTGGTATATCGATAAAAAAAACGAGGCGTTCAAAACAATTATTGAACGCCTCGTTTTTTATGTTTTGTACAAAATTATCCTTTTACCACTTCTTTTGCGGGCGTAAATAAATCTTTTACGTCTATTTGATGTCTTGTTAGGTCGTCTAAGTCTTCACGTTCACGTATGAGAATTGCTTTTCCTTGGTGCCATAAAACTTCTGGCGGTCGAAACCTAGAGTTGTAGTTGCTTGCCATGGTAAAGCAATAAGCGCCTGCATTTTTAAAGCAGAGAATATCGCCTTCTGATATTTCATTAATACGACGGTTACTAGCAAAGGTATCGGTTTCGCAAATGTATCCTACAATGGAGTAATAGCGTTCTCTTCCTTTTTCATTGGAGATATTTATGATAGAATGCGTAGCACCATAAAGCATGGGGCGTATCAAATGATTAAAGCCAGAGTCAATACTAGCAAATACCGTTGAGGTAGTTTGTTTTACTACGTTTACCTTGGCGAGAAAAAAACCTGCTTCGCTCACCAAAAACTTGCCGGGCTCAAATGCTAAAGTCAATTCTTTACCGTATTCTTTGCAGAATTCATTAAAACGTGTGCTTAGTTTTTTGCCCAATTCTTCAACGTTGGTTTCAATATCACCTTCTTTGTAGGGTACTTTAAATCCACTACCAAAGTCAATAAAATCAAGGTTGGTAAAGTTTTTAGCCGTTTCAAATAGAATTTCAGAAGCATATAAAAACACATCAATATCTAAAATATCACTCCCTGTATGCATGTGAATACCATTGATATTCATTTCTGTTAATTCAACGATACGCAATAAGTGCGGAATCTGATGAATACTAATACCAAACTTTGAGTCAATATGTCCTACCGAAATATTTGAATTACCACCAGCCATAACATGCGGGTTGATACGAATACAAACAGGAATGTCAGGATGTTTGCTGCCAAATTGTTCTAAAATAGAAAGATTATCTATGTTGATGCGAACACCTAGTTTTGCGGCTTCTTCAATTTCTTCAAGCGAAACACCATTTGGCGTGAAAATAATCGATTCTGGTTTAAAACCAGCTAGCAAGCCTAACTGCACTTCTTGAATAGACACGGTGTCTAAACCACTACCTAGACTATTCATTAACTTTAAAATAGCGATATTAGAAAGCGCCTTTGCTGCGTAGTTAAGCTTCAGTTTTTTTACGCCACTAAAGGCGTTGGTTAATCGGTTGAACTGAGAAACTATTTTTTCAGAATCATATACATATACAGGATCTCCGTATGTTTTGGCAATTTTTAATAAGTCACTATTTTTCATGTTCCTAATGATTTTGAGCAAAGCTAACGCACTCAAACGTGCTAGCAAAAAAAAAGACGTCAAATATGAAAAATACAACATAATGTTATATTTAAAACAATTGCTAGGTGTTTAAGAATTTGTGAATACGTTTGTTCTGTTGTATTTTTGACTTAATTATTTTGTTTTGCTAAGAAAGGAAGATTATTATAGTTTGAAAATTACTTTTTAAAAAGAGGGTTTTTAATTGGTGGTATATGCGTTTTTAAGCGCTTTGTTTGTAATGCAGTATGATGCTCACCAAACTAATAGTAACATTGTTTGTAGCCTACCTTTTAATTGTAGCTATTTTTTCTTGAACAAGCAATACGTATCAACTAGTTAACCCTTATAATAGCCTATGAAATTACCAATGTTTCCTTTACGGTCTATCTTTTTCCCTGGTGAAACGGTACCGCTTCACATATTTGAAAATCGCTATAAACAATTAATACAAGACTGTAAGGAAGAGGCTGTAACCTTTGGAATTCCTGTATACATTAACGATAGTATTGCCTACGGAACAGAAGTGCAACTTGTTGAGATTGTAAACACTTATGAAAATGGTGAAATGGATGTTGTATGTGTTGCACGACAGGTTTTTAAGGTGATTTCTTTTGAAAACAGAATGAAAGGAAAGCTATATGCGGGTGCAACGGTCGCTTTTTTGGATAATATTAATGATGTAGATAACAGTGTTAAAAAAGAGGTTTTAGGTCTTCTTGAGGCTTTGTATAATTTGATGTCGGTTCCTTTTACACCGATCGATGTTGAAAAATTTCATAGTCACGTGCTTATTCATAAAATGGGTTTGTCTTTTGATCAGGAGTACGAATTGTTACAAATGGCGAAAGAGAGTGATCGGTTGGCCTATATAAAAAATCACTTAGTTACCACAATTGCCGTATTGGAAGAAGTAAATAGAACAAAACAAACGATAAAATTGAATGGCGATTTTAAAAATTTTGATCCGTTAGATTTTGAAAATTTCTCTACCCGATAACGGATGAATGATTTTTTTGATATCAAATTTTTATTGAACCTTACAGAGGCAGTAGTAATCAGTCATGACAGTAAAGGTATGCCCTAGGTATTATGATATTTTTCAATTTTGTCGCCTTGTGCTTTCTAGGGTGCTTTTTTAACATCAGTATCACAATAAAAAATATTTTATATCGTAAATGAGGTTTCATTAGTCTAAATCACCTGTGTTTGTTATTTTTGCAACTGAACCTAAATACACTCTTAATATATGAATCTTCACGAGTATCAAGGAAAAGAAATTTTAGCCAGTTTTGGCGTGCGTATTCAACGCGGTATTGTAGCCCATAATGCTAAGGAAGCTGTTGATGCAGCAAAGTTATTAACTGCTGAAACCGGAACGGGATGGCATGTGATTAAAGCGCAGGTTCACGCAGGTGGTCGTGGTAAAGGCGGTGGTGTGAAACTAGCAAAAAACTTGAAAGAGGTTGAAGAGCTGGCAGGACAAATTATAGGAATGAACTTAGTTACGCCACAAACTTCTGCTGCCGGTAAAAGAGTGCATCAGGTATTAGTAGCTGAAGATGTGTACTATCCTGGAGATAGTGAAACTAGTGAATTTTATATGTCTGTGCTTTTAAATAGAGCTACAGGTAGAAATATGATTATGTATTCGACCGAAGGCGGTATGGATATTGAAGAGGTGGCTGATAAAACACCTCATTTAATTTTTACTGAAGAAATTGACCCTGCAACAGGCTTACTTGGGTTTCAAGCACGAAAAATTGCTTTCAATCTTGGCCTTTCAGGAACCGCTTTTAAAGAAATGACCAAGTTTGTCGCTTCTTTGTACAAGGCGTATGTTGAAAGTGATTCAAGTATGTTTGAGATAAACCCAGTATTAAAAACATCTGATGATAAAATAATGGCCGTTGACGCCAAAGTTTCTATAGATGATAATGCACTTTTTAGAAGAAGACAATATGCTGAAATGCGTGATTTGCGTGAAGAAAATGCTATTGAGGTAGAAGCGCGTGAGGTAGGCTTGAATTATGTAGATTTAGATGGAAATGTTGGTTGCATGGTGAACGGAGCAGGTTTGGCTATGGCAACAATGGATCTTATAAAAATGGCAGGTGGTGAGCCAGCTAACTTTTTAGATGTTGGTGGTACTGCTGATGCTAAAAGGGTAGAAGAGGCCTTTAGAATTATTTTAAAAGACCCTGCGGTAAAAGCTATACTCATTAATATATTTGGAGGTATCGTACGTTGTGATCGTGTTGCACAGGGTGTTGTAGATGCTTATAAAAATATGGGTGACGCTATAAAAGTGCCAATTATTGTTCGTTTACAAGGTACTAATGCCGAGTTAGCAAAAGAAATTATTGATAATTCTGGTTTGGCGGTTCATTCTGCAGTGCAGTTTCAAGAAGCTGCAGATAAAGTAAAAGAGGTATTAAACTAAATGATAGCGCTAGAGCGCATTAGTTTCTTTATGGTAGTTGTAACATAAATACAGGATACTCCCCTCGATAATAAATTTTAAAAAAGGTAATGCTATTTTAGTATTGCCTTTTTTTTGTGCTTGTTTGTTTTGGTTTTTTGTTGCTGTAGGCTTTACTGTTGCTGCGATCATAGCCTATTAGATGTTTGATTGATAGGGGTTAAGAAACTAAAAAAAAATGTTAAAAATAATAAACTAGTGTAACAATTGTGTGACTGTGGCGTCTTTATAGTAAATCATCAATTAATTATTAATCAAACCTTATCACATTTCGCTAATCAACGAAACAAGGTTTTAAAAACAAACAGTCATGAAAAAAGTTAGTTTATTCTTAGTAGTATGTTTATTTTCTTTAGGTAGTGTTTTTGCTAATGATGCTGTAAATGGTACAGAGCCTTCTCAGGGTCAAAAATTGGCAAAACAAATTAGTAGTCTTCTAAACAAGAATGCGTTTACAGAAAATGATTTGGGTCATTCTGCCGACATCTTATTTATGCTAAATAATGATATGGAGATTGTAGTATTGTCAGTAGATACAGATGAGAAACATATTGAGCGGTTTATTAAAAATAAATTGAACTATCAAAAGGCAGATTTGAAAACCTACGAACCAGGTAAAAAATATACAATAGCTGTAAAAATTGCTAGTTAAGGTTGGTCAATGACTAGTATAGAAGTCCTGTCTCGCTAAAGGTGAGTTCAGGACTTTTTTTTGTTTTTGTATTTTACGGGGTCAATGTCAAAGTTTGCTTTTTTACGTTGTATGGCTTTGTAAACAGGCTTTGCTTTGTTTGGTTTTGACGGGGGTGTCTTTTTTTGTGAAAGTACTTCTCCTGGATTTTTTGGGTTTTCTTTAGTTCCACGCAAATGAATCACCAAGCCATTTAAAAAATTACGTAATACTTGATCTCCACACTCCATGTAGTTTGGGTGGTCTTCTTTTCTGAAAAAAGCACCCAATTCACTTTTCGATATTTTAAAATCGGCCAGATTTAGAATGTCTACAATCTCATCATCTCTAAGCATTAATGCTACTCTTAGTTTCTTAAAAATATCGTTGTTTGTCATGTATTTCTGTATTTGTGTGCAAGATATTATAAAATTTGCTTAGACTATAATGAACGCATCTTGACTTTTTCTTTTACCTGCAAATTGTGCATTTTCTACCCTAATTTTGTCATTTTTAAGTTCGGTAGCCAATGGTGATGTGTAAAATAACTTTATGGCTTCTAAAGCTATAATTCTTGGTTCTGGACAAAAATACTTGATGATTTCAATTTGTATTTCGTTTGTCTTTTGATAAATCACACCTTTTGTGCCTTTGCTTTATTGTTTTATCAGATGAGCTAGTGTGATGTTAGTTTGTCTGTTTCAATTACTATTTTATTAATCTGATAAGTAGTCTAACGTTCTGTGATAAGGCTTAAAATTAATTTCAATAGTAAGGCTTATCAAATGCTCAGGCATATCGTATGGTGTTTTAAAATTGCTTTAGTAGGTGTGATATGTTTTTGTATATCGAAACCGTTGTGTATGGTTTTGGAGCCTATGATCAATTTTAAATGCTGAATTATGACTCCTTATTAAAAAGTGTATCTCTAGTTGTGTCATTATGTGCTAGTGGTGGAGGATATTTTTGCGTGATAGTATCAAAAACTGACTTTATGTCATTACCTAAACGGCAAAATGAGACAAAAAGGCAGTGTATTTGTGTTGGTATGTGTTTTGAACTAGTGGAGGAAAATGAAGTATAATTTAAAAAACAAAATAGTATGAGCTTAGTGAGAAGAACCCAGTTAGATTTCCCTGCGTTAATGAATGAAATTTTCAAACCTGATTGGTTTGGTGGGGTTGAAAATGCTTCAGGTGTAATGCCTGCAGTGAATATTGTAGAACATGAAAATCGCTTTGAATTGGCGCTTTCTGTACCTGGAATGCGCAAAGAGGATTTTAATGTAGAATTGGATAAAGATGTGCTTACTGTTTCGGCGGAAGTGGGATCAAAAGATAATGAGGGTATGTATACCTTAAAAGAATTCACATTGGCTTCTTTTAAGCGGTCATTTACATTACCTAATATGGTGGATGCAGAAAAGATAAAAGCAAATTATGAAAATGGAATTTTGAGCTTGGTTTTGCCTAAAAAAGAAGAGGCTTTACCAAAGCCTAAAAGGATGATTAAATTGGCATAATAAATAAGGAAAATTATGATGCTCCAAATTATTTTTTGGGGCTCATAATGGTTGGTTAGTTGTTGAAAAGCGTCTTGATGTAAGTTTGAAATCAGGATGCTTTTCTTGTTTGTTGCTATGAGTGAAATTTTTTATCGACTTTACTTTCGTTAGTTTTTTAAGTTTTTATTTGTAAGAATAATTGTTTTGTGAATTGCTGTGTTGTAACGTAGTTTTCTTCTTTTTTCTAACTTTTAATTAGCTTTTGTTAAGATGCGTTTTGCTGGTTTTTTAGGATGGTAAATAAGAATTTTTTAATTGCTTTTTTAGTAAGTTTTTGATTGCATGTTTCAAGCCTTTATTTAAACTAGGAGGAGGTTTTTGAAGTAGGGGAGCGGTGTTTTAAATATTATTTTCGGTGCGGGTTTGGTATTTTGATTTGAATAGAAAATGCAAAGCTAACTTGGTTAAAATGTCTTTTGTAAATTGAAGCAAATACAAAGCGATTTGAGTTTGGTGTATAGATGCTACAGTTTTGTGGTTGTTCAGACTCGGTTGCTTCCTTATATTGAAAAAAATAATAATTTTTAATTTTTAGTCTTGTCTAAAAATTTTAATTAAAATATTTTAAATCAGATGATTATCTGTGTTAATATAAACTTTTTATTTAATTTTTTATTTTTTTAGATTATTACCAATAATACTGAGGTAATATACGCATTTATTCCTTGTTTTGAAGCATTTTTATTTCATCTCTTAGTTTTGCAGCCTGCATAAAATCCAATTCCTTTGCTGCTTTTTCCATAGCTTTACGTTTCTCTCGAATTAATTTTTCTACTTGCTCTTTGGTTAAATAATCCAAATCTGGTTCTGCTGCGCGCATCTCTTCTTTTTCAAAATGATAAGTAGAAACAGAGTTTTTTGAGAGGACGCTATCTAGGCTTTTGTTGAGTGCTTTTGGGGTTATATTATGGGTGGTATTGTATGCTGTTTGTTTTTCTCTTCGATAGGTAGTTTCATCAATGGTTTTTTGCATACTTGCCGTAATTTTATCAGCATACATAATAGCTTTTCCATTGAGGTGTCTCGCTGCTCTTCCTACAGTTTGTGTAAGTGAACGAGCACTTCTTAAAAAGCCTTCTTTGTCAGCATCAAGAATGGCAACAAGGGATACTTCGGGTAAATCTAGTCCTTCACGAAGTAGGTTTACGCCAATGAGAACATCAAAAATACCCTTGCGTAAATCTTGCATTATTTCTACGCGTTCAAGGGTATCAACATCACTATGAATGTACCTACATCGTACGCTAATTCGGGTTAGATATTTGGCAAGTTCCTCAGCCATTCTTTTGGTTAAAGTAGTGACTAAAGTACGTTCATCTTTCTCTACCCGTTGTTGTATTTCTTCAACCAAATCATCAATTTGATTTAGGCTAGGGCGCACCTCAATTATGGGGTCTAAAAGTCCGGTAGGTCTAATAATTTGCTCTGCAAAAATACCTTCACTAAGTTTTAGCTCATAATCGGCCGGGGTAGCACTTACATAAATTACCTGATTTTGTAATGCTTCAAACTCTTCAAACTTTAAGGGTCTATTGTCCATAGCTGCGGGTAGGCGAAAGCCATAATCAACCAGATTTACTTTTCGGGAGCGATCACCGCCATACATGGCATGAACCTGCGGTACGGTCACATGACTTTCATCAATAATCATTAAATAATCATCAGGAAAATAGTCTAACAAACAAAATGGTCTGGTGCCAGGGTTACGACCATCAAGGTATCTTGAGTAATTTTCAATACCAGAGCAATAGCCTAATTCTCTAATCATTTCTAAATCAAAATTGGTACGCTCTTCAAGTCTTTTAGCTTCTAAGGGTTTCGCAATTTCTTTAAAATAATCAATTTGCTTTACCAGATCTTCCTGAATTTGATGAATGGCATTTTGAAGCACATCTGGCGATGTAACAAACATGTTGGCAGGGTAGATATTCAAATTGTCATAGGTTTCAATACAGGTATTGTTAAACGGGTCAAAGGCTTCTATTTCTTCTATCTCGTCACCAAAAAAATGAATACGAAAAGCATGATCGGCATAGCTAGGAAATACGTCTACAACATCTCCTTTTACTCTAAAGTTGCCATTTTTAAAATCGGCAGTTGTTCTTGAATATAAACTTTGTACCAACTGATGTAAAAATTTGGTACGCGCAATCACTTGGTCTTTCTTTATATTGATGACATTTTTTTTGAACTCTACAGGGTTTCCGATACCATATAAGCATGAAACAGATGCTATTACAACAATATCGCGCCTACCTGAAAGCAGTGAAGAAGTGGTGCTTAGGCGTAGTTTTTCTATGTCTTCATTGATAGATAAATCTTTTTCAATGTACAGACCAGAGGTAGGGATAAATGCTTCAGGCTGGTAGTAATCATAGTAAGAAACAAAATACTCAACGGCGTTTTCAGGAAAAAACTGCTTAAATTCTGAATACAGTTGCGCCGCTAGGGTTTTGTTGTGTGCCAGCACCAAGGTTGGGCGCTGTACGGTTTCAATGACATTGGCAACTGTAAAGGTTTTTCCTGAACCTGTAACACCCAAAAGGGTTTGGTAGCGCTCACCACCATCAATTCCGTCTACTAATTGTTTAATTGCCTTGGGCTGATCGCCAGTTGGCTTAAACTCTGATACCACTTTAAATTTCATACGCTTCATTGTGCCTAATAGTCTAAATAACGAGACTAGGCTATTTAATCGTATAAATATACTCTTGCCATCTTAAAATGTGGGCGTATTAGGAAGTTTATTTTTCCTTTAACTAGGTGAAAAGGTCTTATATGGGTTTGGGTGTTTGAGTTGTGATATGCCGACCACACTAAGGCTTAGTTATTGTAACCAGTTATTTGTTGTTTAATTGTTTTTTAAATTCTTGAATTTCGGACATATAAATCTCATTTAAAAACTCGTTATAAGCATCATCTCTTTTGTAATGCATATTATTTTCCGCTTTCAAAATGTTCTCTTTTGCTTTTTCGATTTGTCCAAGTTTTTGGTAGGCTTTTGCCATTCCGAAAAAAGACTCTGGCACATATTCCGATTGTTTTAGAGCTCGTTGAAATTCGCTAATTGCCTTTTCATAGTTTCCAAGTTCAAATTCGCAAAGACCTAAGTAAACGAAGGTGTGTACATCCGCCCAATCTTCCTCTTGGTTTATTATACTTTGATTGAAAGCTTTAATCGCCTTTTGATAGTCTTTGTTTCCATAATGGCATTCTCCACGAAGAAAGTCGATATCCTCACCCCAAGGCGCATCAACAACATTTGGTGTTAGGCTATCAAGTCGGTCAAAATCTATCAAAGCTTTATCGTAATCGCGCATTTTTCTTAATCTAATCCAACCTCGGTAGCCTAAGTGCTTTTCTGGTTCTAGTTCTACGGCTTTGTTCAAATATTCGAATCCTTTGCCGAAATCTCCAGCTTTGTTAATCAATACAGAGCGTTCCATCCAAGCTTCGCTATTATCTTGATTTAATTCAATTGCCTCATCATAAGCGTGGAAGTGGAGCATTAGATTTGATTTTTCGACATCAGTTCTCGTTGTCCACCAAATTCCAACACCAATAATAGTTAATAGAATTATTGAGCCAAGTCCGATAAATAGATATTTAAAAAATTTCTTCAATTTTTCCGTTTTTTATTTTTAGTCTGATAAGGTTGTAAGTTTTATAATCTTTGTCTCGTTTCCAGTCTGTTAGTCCAACTGCAATTTGCTCAAGTTTTTTTATCAACGCTCCGTTGTTAAATGCTGTGTTATCGTAATTTTCGTCAATTTGGAAGGTTTCAATATTACAGAATTTTCCAGTTTTCGTTACATTCAATCTCAATGTTATAAATCCATTGCTTGGTGAAATATTTGTTTCGGATAATTGAATTTCTCCAAAGACCTTTCTTAAAGTAGGGCCTTCTCCTTCAATCCGGCTATTAATTCCGTTTGCCCAATAAGGCATTGTATCTTCATCGCATTCATTTTTGTCTTGCGAAAAGGCTAGAAGAGTAAAGAATGTTATTAAAGCTAAATTTTTTTTCATAATTGTGTGTGCCCAGCATCACTAACTGATCCCTATTAAAACCTGTTATAAAATCCATAACTAAAGCATTGGTGGTTACTACTTTAAGTTAAAAAAATAAAAGGAGTCTATCCAGTTCAATGCCCAGTCTGACGGCTCGGCTAAGCGTAGTGCGGAGATAAGAAACCTTTTGTTTCCGTCTTAGCACGAAGCTAAAGTTTATTGTTTAGTTTTATTTTTTTTCCAAAGCTAAATCCATAAGATTTAGCGACTTTATAAATATACACAGACCTTTCGATTTAGCCCAAACCTCCGCATTACGTTTAGGTTTTGTTGTACTTAGTGTTTTTTGCGTTCAATTTCACTCTGAATTTTATTCCAAATTTTTTCGAAACATTCGTCACTTTTCATGCTAGAAATTATTTTTAACGAATCCGATTCACGTCCATAAGTTACTTGTCCATCAAATATTAAATCAGTTCGTAAAAATTGCATTTCAAACTCAATATCTTTAAAATCCCAATTTCCAGAGTCTATAATTTTATTATTTCGTTCAAGTTTGTATGTCCCATCATCAATTAATGTTGCTTTACATTTTATACAATCCTCACAATTCAATCTTTGAACTTCATACACTCCCGCTAGTTCAGCCATTCTTTCATTATTGTGATTATATTCTCCAATAAATAAGAGTAGAGCAAATATGGTAGTAATGGAAGTGAAAATCTTGGTTAGTATATGTTTCTGTTTGTCATTCCGTAAAATCCATAATCTGATAATTCCAACTATTGATATCAGTAATACTCCATACTTAAATATATAAAATAGTAGTTCTCCTCCAGCGTCCATTTATTATTTTGATAGTATGACTAAGTTTTTTGTCAATGTGGCAAACCGGGTAGCGTAAGCCCCCTAAGAACCGTACGTGCGAGTTTCCCAGCATACGGCTCAGGCACTTTTAAGGTTTTTCGATAAACGAATCCCCCGGCAGTTGTTAAACGTGTATCTATCCAAATATAGTTATTTGTTTAGATAGGATTGCTAATTTCTCTCTATCCTTTTTTCT
>CANMFQ010000023.1 GCA_947497145.1 uncultured Flavobacteriaceae bacterium | reverse complement strand
TTTTCGACTAGGATTCCAATTTTTGTTTTCGACAAACCCAGCGTTCAGCCATTTTTGAAAGATTTTCCTATTGATAGTGTAGGCTTCCCTAAAAATAGGACAGTTAATAATTCGAATTTGGTAACTTTAAATTCAAACTGTCATTATGAAAAGCAGCCGGTTTTGGTAACACAGCCATCATGTTGGGTCGTGCCGACCACACGAAGGCTTAGTTATTGTACTGCGTTTTTTTAGGCAGAAATTGGGTTTACTTGAATTTGTCCTCCAATTGCTTTTAAAACTTTCATTATCGTCTCAAATTGAGGTTTAGCTCCATCAGATAATGCCTTATATAAACTAGGTCTGCTCATTCCAGTTTCTTCTGCAATTTTAGTCATTCCAATTGCTTTTGCAATATGTCCGATTGCGTTAATTACATCAGCATTATTTCCTTCTTCAAGGACTGAATTTAAATATTCCGCAATCATTTCTTTATTATCTAAATAATCCGCTATTTCAAATTTTGAAGTTCCCATATTCTACTTATTTAATTTTTTCCAAATTTCTTTCGCTTTTGCAATATCCTTTTGTTGAGTCGATTTGTCTCCGCCAATTAGAAGTACAACTATCTTTCCGTCTTTTTCTTTAAAGTAAATTCTGTAGCCTTTCGCAAAATTTATTCGCATTTCCCGAATTCCATCTCCAACGGTTTTACAATCGCCAAAATGTTCGTCAGTTTCTAATTTTTGTATTCTGAACAAAATTTTAGCTTTTGCTTTAAAGTCTTTCAACTTTTTAAGCCATTTGTCAAATTCAGGTGTTTTTTTAATAAAAAACATTAGTGCTGTATCTATTTGGATACAAATTTAATAAAAAATCTGAATAATTTCTTTTAAATGTGGTTTTTTGGGATTGAGTAGTTAATGCACCGCAAAAAAGGTATATCCGTACTCAAGTACGTATATTTCTTCTTTAGGCTTATTAATCTAAGAGATTTTTAATCGATTTAAAAGTATTTGTTGCTATATGGGTGGGAATTTTGGTTGTTTTGAAAGTGTTATGCTTCTAAGCATAAAGCAATCTCCATAGTATTGGCAAAGCAGCCGGTTCAGTTAACAGCGCTATCATGTTGGTTCGTACCGACCACACGAAGGGGTAGTTATTAGCAACTGTTATTTTAGTCCATTTATGTATTGTTCATATCCGCTTTCTTTTAGTACGTCTTGAACATTCAGTTCGTAAATATCTATCCAACTATCCGGACCGTTTTTCTCAACATACTTTTCTATGATTCTAAAACCTAACCAATAGTTCAGACTTTTGGGCGCATCTTTAAATAATTGCAATTTGTCATTTCTCAATAAAGGATTATTACCACTTTCATCTTCAAAATATTGTTTTAATCCGTTAAATATTTTTTTTTCATTTGCTAAATACCAGTTCCATTCATTTTCGTTCATATTTTCAACTGCTTCGTACTTTGAAATTTGTCCGTTAAAAAACACCAAAGTAAAATAACAGGCAAACCCTTCATCAATTGTTTGTCTTAACGCTGTACCTTTCTTCGGGTCGTTTTCTCTAAACGGTTCGTAGGCGAGATGATTTAATTCGTGTGGCAAACCTTTTTCTATGATATAATCTATCTCACTTTCTTTATAGTTTAATTCAATACAAAATTCGTCATTCTCGCAACCTCCAAATAAAATTCCTTCCATTGGCGTGAACAAAATGCTTATTGTTGATTTTATTTGGTGCGGAACTAATTGATTAAATCTTGTAAGGTTTTTTCCAAGAATAGAATCTAAATTCATATCTAAAAGCATTTTAGCTCTTTGGTCGAAAAAAGTTTTGTTTTCAGGATAAAGATTCCGATTCCATTCCACCATTCCTTTAGTAGTATTGAATTTATGACTGTTTTTTTCTCCAAAAATCATTGCGTAACAATTATCCCAAAGTTTTTGGTGAGGTCGGTAAACCTTTTCGATAATCATTGTACTATCGTATTCCGTACCTTGATGTGCCAAAATCTGACTTTTGAATAGGTTTTTGATTGTTATGCCTTGTATATTAATACTGTCCGATAAATTTTTGACTTGTTTTATGTACTCCAACTCAGGATTCTTTTTTTCATTCTCTTGTGTAGTTTCTTTACAAGACGAAAGAATTAATAGAAGTCCGATTATTAATGTTTGAAGTATTTTTCTCATTGTTTTTGCGAACAATTGTATATCAGTATTCAAGCATCTATATTTCTTTTTTAGTACTACTAAGTTAGAGGATTTTTAATCGATTTAAAAGTATTTGTTGCTATATGAGTGTAAATTCTGCTGTTTTGAAAGCGTTATGACACAAAAGCACTTGAGGCTTAACCCAAAGCAATCTCCATAGTATCGGCAAAGCAGCTGGTTTTGGCAATAGCGCCGTCATATTGGGCAGTGCTGATTACACGAAGGCTTAGAGTTATTAGCTTTCGTATTTCTTTATTTTTTTTATAGCTCTTAAAACCTTTATTTCACTATCTAATCTACTTTCAGATTGTAGTCTGCAATCTAAAAGTTTCAGAGCTTCTTCGTTGTTTTTTATAATTTTCGAATATCTCAAGTTATTATAAAGCAAAATACTTTTTATATACCTCTGAATATGATAGCAATTAACAATTGAGTTAATTTTATTATCATTTTCATGAACAATTTGATTGCGTTGAAGTCGTAAGCCTTTTAATATTTCGTTTTGAAAATTTCTGTCTTGTGTTTTGTATATCGAAGAACATCTTTTTATGATTGTTTCATTTCCGTGTGTTCCTAATAGGCTTTCTAATGCCACCCAACTTTTTAAAAAGCAAGTTTGTTTATCTTTTTCATCAAAAGCACTCGCATAAAGATTAAATACTTGACTTAATTTATTTTTGTGTTCCTTTTGACAACTATTGAACTTACTTAGCCAATAATTTATATTCTTTTTTCTAACCTCTTTGTCTTCATTTGGGAATTGAGTTATTTCCTCTCCAAAGTTAGTTTCAAACCAATGGCTTATACTGTCAATACTTTCTCCAGATTCTGAGAGGTGCAAAGTATGGTATTCGCCAAATTGGACTTTGTTAATTGCTCGATGGCTATCATTCGTTAAAGGTATCTCGGAATTTGAGTTTATATTTAGACAGAGTAGGGCACGAAAAATATTCAAGTCAAAATATGCTTCTTCGAAGGCATCGTAAAAGCTTTTCCCTTTTAATTCGACTGAAATCTTTAAAAAATTGTTTGAGAGTTCTTCTTTTCGAGATTTCGCCAGCACACTTTTCCGACTTTGTAAGAACTTTTTGGGGAACTTTTTTCCATGTATTCTTACTGTAGAACTGTTGATTTTTATTTTTCGGTATGGTAAATAGTCGATTGATAAGGATGTAATCAATGTGTAATTAACCTCTTTTTTTCGAAAATATTTTGTTTTAGCTTCTTCAAAAAAAGTTTTAAAGTTTACCTCATTAATTTCTTCTTTGTAAAATCTTCTTAAAAAAGATTCAATAAACTGTTCTCGCCCTGTTCGACTTATATTCTTAGAAGTATGTAAATGAGATAATAAAACATATTTTATTTCATTGTATCTAAAGGCTTCAAAAGATTGATTTTTATCATTATAAGCTTCCCTTAGAGCATTAATAATAGTTTCAATGTTCAAATATTTAAATGTCATTTTTTTATATGAAAGCAACAATTGTATATAAGCACTCAAGCACCTATATTTCCCTTTTAGAATTACTAATCTAAGCGATTTTTAATCGATTTAAAAGTATTTGTTGCTATATGGGTTTTTAGTCACCTCATGCTTCATAAGCGCTTGGATGCTGCATAAATCAACTATTCAGCAATAAAACTCATCTATTTTGCAATTGTCGCCATTAAAATATAGCTACAAAGGCATAGCAGCCAGTTTAGTCAAGAGCACCCTCTTGCTGGGTTATGTCCATCACACGAAGGGGTAGTTATTCTTCATCTAAAAGTTCAAGCGTTACCAGATAAGCGCAGTGGTCAGATGCTACGGGGTCGGCAATTACTTTGGTTTCAAGTACTTTCCATCTATTTTTTGGGTAAAACATGACATAGTCAATTTTTTTAATGGGCTTGTCTGATGGGTAGGTATTTGCTATCGCATTCTTGTTATATGAGGGTGTCCATACTTCTTCCAATATTTTAATAGGGGTACTGCCAGGAAAATCATTGAGGTCACCTGCTAAAATGACAGGGTATGTGTATGCTGCATAAATGTCGTTGAGTTTTTTTACTTGCGCTATTCTATCCTTGCCATCAGCCGTATGGTCTAAGTGGGTGCCTACAAAAGCAATAGTATCATTTGAGGCTAGTGTGGTAACAATTTCTAATGCAGCTCTAGGTTCTTTGCCTTCACTATGGGGTAATGGAATATTTTTAGTGCTTAAAAAAGTATATTTTGATAATATGCCCTCACCATATTCGCCGTCGTCATAACTCATGGCTTTGCCAAATAATGGAATGAGTTTGGTTTGCCAACCCAGTTCTGTAACTAGGTCGTATTTTTTGGCTCTGTTGGTTTTAAAATCTACTTCTTGCAAGGCAACAAAATCGGGCTTGGCATCTTTTATCACCTTGGCAATGATAGCTAAATCAAAATCACCTTTCATAGTTGCCCCATGAAGGATATTAAATGAGAGTACGCGTATAGTTTTGCTGCTATCTATGGTAGTTTGTGACCATAACGGATAGCAACTCAATAGGGGTATTAAAGCTAGTGATAGGGTCAATTTGGTTAGGACTTGTTTCATTTTCAAAAAACTTTAATTGGTTTATAGCTAAGGTTTTGTGTTTTTTTAAGGTGTATACTCTCTGTGTCAAATGAATGCATACAGCCAAAAAATACCTTTCGTTTTAATTTAGAAGAAATAGGGTAACGTCTTTATCCCTGTAGCAAAAACACCAAAAATATTGCTGGAATAAAATAGATTGCAATTGTTTTTGCACCTTCATAATCTTTTGCCATCCGTTGTCCAAAAAGCAGCATCAACAGGGCAACACAAGAAAGAATAGCGCCATAAAATGCGAATGTTGTTTGGTGATTAGCGACAATTTGCGCAACACCAATGGCACAGCATACGCCTGCAATAACCTCTATTAAAAGAACTGTAGTCAACATAAAGGGTACCATTCCATTTAAGGGGGTTTCTTTAAAATGACCTGTTAACCATGCTAAATTACCTTGCCAATCGGTAATTTTATCTATACCACTTTGTAAAAAGGTAATAATTAGAAAAAATAGAATTAAAATTTCTGCAGCGTGTTCTAGGGTGGTTGTCATAGTATGGTTTTTAAAATTAAGTAAGCTAATTTACAGCGGTATATGTCCCCGCTTTTCGGTGTAATAAACGGGTGAGTTTTATAGATAAATCTGTGAAAATTAGTTTTGCATTTCCATTGCGTTCTACGTGATAAATAGCATCTTCTAGTTCAGATACAATACTTAAAATATTGTTTTCATGAACGAAAGGCGCAAATTTATTTAAATTAAATCCGTCTACATGTATTTGCATAAAGGCCAATTCTTTTACATTAAAATTGACCAACATGGCTTGTCGCATAACAGCAATGCAGTAGTGCAAAAATTTCTTCTGCGTCTCTCTCCCCGTTTTAGCAACTTCTTCACTCCAAAGAATCAGCTCGTGAATAGCGGCTTTATTTCCCTTTGCTTTAAAGGCACTACGCACCCATTGTACAAACCATTTTTCAAAGACCAAATCTTCTGAATCATTGTTCATTAAATCTAGTGCTTTATTGTAATTACCGTTGGCTTCATGAGCCAAACGCAAGGCTTCTTTTTCGGCAAGCCCACAATTTACTAACCCTTGCGCAATAGCTTCTTCTGCTAAAGGTGGAAAATGAAGAATTTGACAGCGAGAACGAATGGTTTGAATAATTTGTTCTTCATCTTCAGCAATTAAAATAAATACGGTTTTTTCTGGCGGTTCTTCAATAAGTTTGAGCAGTTTGTTTGCGGCAGCAGTATTCATCTTTTCTGCCATCCATATCAACATCACTTTATACCCGCCTTCGTATGATTTTAGCACAAGCTTTTTAACTACTTCTTGCGCTTCGTCAACACCTATTTGGCCTTGTTTTTTTTCAATACCAATTAAGCGATACCAGTCAAATAAATTGCCATAAGGCTGTTTTTGAACAAATTCACGCCACTCGCTCATGTAATGATTGCTTACAGCATGACTTTTCGCCTTATCAGAGTTGGCTACCGGAAAGGCAAAATGAATGTCGGGGTGTGATAAGGTGTCAAATTTTGCATTACAAGCAGCATCACCACCAGCATTTTCACCTGCTTGATTACCACAAATAATATATTGCATATAAGCAATTGCCATAGGAAGGGTGCCACAACCTTCTGGTCCAACAAATAATTGCGCATGCGGAATTCTACCAGCATCTGCACTAGAGGTCAAATGATTTTTAATATGTGTAAGCCCTAAAATATCTTGAAACATCATGATTCAAATATATGATTTTTCAGCTATAACAGTGGCATGATATGGTGCTATAAAATTTTGCCTTTTTTGTAACCAGATAGTAAAATGATTGGAGCACCTTACGGCTTTGTTTTTAATGCCGTTCCGCTTGTTTGAGGGTTGAAGTTGCTGCTTAAAACTCCACGCGTACTGTTTCCTTTCGATAATTGTAAAAATATACCATTTGGTTTTTATAAAACAACCTAGTGCTGTTGCTGTTAGCAAGCAATGTCATACAACAATAAACATGCACTTTGTGATTAGTTTGTGAAGAAAACGTTATTTAGTGTCTGGTCAGAAATAGACGAATTTTTACAATTTGAATTATTTTGATGGCAAAGGCACAAAAAGAAACAAAATTACTTTTTGGGTATTTATGACCAGACACTATTTACACCATAATTACATCGAAAAGACGCTATGAGTTCATAAATAAAACATCAGGCTCTTTACCTAAAGCATAGAAATCTTTACATTTGCTATTCGCATAAAACAGAAGCAGATGAAAACTATTGAAGACTTTAATTTTGAAAATAAGAAAGCATTAATTCGAGTAGATTTTAACGTGCCATTAGATGGTGATTTTACGGTAACGGATACCAATAGAATTACGGCAGCAAAACCTACCATAATTAAAGTTTTAGAAGATGGTGGAAGTGCTGTTTTGATGAGTCATTTAGGAAGACCAAAAGGTACGGCAAACCCTGATTTTTCATTGGCACATATCGCTAAAACTGTATCTGAGGTTATTGGTGTTCAAGTAAAATTCATTGCAGATTGTGTAGGTGAAGTAGCTGAGAAAGCCGTAGCTGATTTACAGGCGGGTGAGGTGTTGCTTTTAGAAAACTTGCGTTTTCATGCAGAAGAAACCACTGGCGACAGCGGTTTTGCAGCGCAATTGGCAAAGCTTGGTGATATATACGTTAATGATGCCTTTGGTACAGCACATAGAGCACATGCTTCTACAACAGTTGTAGCTCAGTATTTTGACGAAAATAAATGTTTTGGCTATTTATTGGCTAAAGAAATTGAAGCTATTGAAAAGGTAATGCGAACGGGAGAAAAACCAGTGCTCGCTATTTTGGGTGGTGCCAAAGTTTCTTCAAAAATTACGATTATAGAAAATATTTTAGATAAGGTAGACCACCTCATTATTGGCGGCGGAATGACCTACACTTTTGTAAAAGCTAAGGGTGGGCAAGTAGGTGACTCTATTTGTGAAGATGATAAAATGGCCTTGGCACTTGAAATTCTTAAGCAAGCAGAAGCAAAAGGAGTTCAAGTTCATATTCCTGTTGATGTACTTGCTGCCGATGATTTTAGTAACGACGCAAATACACAGATAGTTGATTCTGATAAAATTCCTGAAGGATGGCAAGGGCTTGATGCTGGACCTAAAACTTTAGCCAATTTTAAAACAGTGATTTTAGAATCGAAAACAATTCTTTGGAATGGCCCCGTGGGTGTTTTTGAAATGGAAAGTTTTGCTAAAGGTACTATTGCCGTTGGAAATTATATTGATGAGGCGACTCAAAACGGAGCATTTTCGTTAGTAGGTGGTGGAGACTCTGTCGCTGCCGTAAAGCAATTTGGCTTTCAAGACAAAGTGAGCTATGTTTCTACCGGAGGTGGTGCAATGCTTGAGAGTTTAGAAGGAAAAACCTTGCCCGGAATTGCTGCAATAATAGGCGAATAAAGGCGTTATCGATAAACAGGCACTATTGATTTTCCCAGATTATGTACTAGGATTTCGTGCTAGATTTTTTAGTACATAATGTGGTTTAAGGAGGTTTTAACGGATTGAAATTTCATTCTTTCCAAAAAAAATCGGAATTTCGTAAGCCCTGTAATAATCATAGAAACGCTGATGACTTTAAAACCCACTTTTTTATTTACATTAGGTATCCTTCTTGCAGGCGGTGTTTCCCTACAGGCGCAAGAGCAAGATAGTATTGTTACAGCCAAAGAGGCTGTTAAAATTATTGAAGCCAAAGATATTCCGTTAGATACGGTGGCAGTTGATAATAGTACCGCCATAAAGTTGGCCGAAAATATAGGAGATTCTACCACTTTAAAAGACAATCCCTTGGTGCTAAAAAAGGGAGACAAAGGCACATATAACCTTAAAGACCATATTGAAGCTGCACGATATGATAGTTTGTGGATGAAGGAACTCTACGAAAGTGCAGCCCTTTCTGATGAAATGTACCAAGAGGTATTAGCTATAAGTGCTTTTAATACTAAAGATACAATTGCAAAAGAAATACCCCCATCAGTTGATTTAAATGTTGACACGCTAAAGAGACGTTTGGCAGTTTTAAATGAAAAAACACCTTTTAACGTAGTTTACAACCCTTCTTTAGAGAGTGTGATAAAAATGTTTTTGACCAGAAAGCGTGATTTGATGGAGCGTATGCTAACCGTTAGTCAATTTTATTTTCCGCTTTTTGAACAAGAGTTTGATAATCACAATATTCCAATAGAAATGAAATATTTGGCTATTGTAGAATCGGCATTAAACCCAAAAGCAAGGTCACGGGTAGGTGCAACAGGCTTGTGGCAATTTATGTACGGTACAGGGAAAGAGCATGGCCTTGATGTAAATAGTTATGTTGATGAACGTAGTGACCCTATAAAATCAACCAAAGCGGCTTGCGAATATTTGAACAGAGTATATAAGGTTTTCAAAGATTGGGATTTGGCATTGGCCGCCTATAATTCTGGTCCAGGTAATGTAAACAAAGCCATAAGACGATCAGGAGGGTATACGAATTATTGGAATATTCGCCGCAATTTGCCACGAGAAACAGCAGGTTACGTTCCTGCATTTTTGGCAACCATGTATTTGTTTGAATATGCTGAAGAACATGGTTTAAAAGGAAAAAAAGTAGAGCGCGCTTATTTTGAAACTGACACGGTTCATGTAAAAAGTCTAATTACTTTTGACCAAATTTCGGAGTTGGTTGGTATTTCAAAAGAGGAACTTGAAGTTTTAAACCCATCATACAAGTTGAAGGTGATTCCTTATGTAAAAGGAAAAAATTATTCCTTGCGATTACCTATACTTGAAATGGGCAAATTTGTTGCCAATGAGGCCGCTATTTATGCCCATGTAGAGAAAGAATTGAAGAGCAAAGAAAGTCCGTTACCAGCCTTAGTAAAAGCCGCACAGAAGAATAGAATACGGTACCGTGTACGAAGTGGTGATTTTTTAGGAAAAATAGCCAGACGCTATGGGGTACGCGTGAGTCAGATAAAAAACTGGAATGGTTTACGTAGCAATAACCTGCGTGTTGGACAACGATTAACAATATATCCAAGAGGTGCTCGAAATGTACCTGTGGCAGCTAAAAAGACCCCTACCAAAACACCGATAACAGCTGTTGTAAATACAAACGGAAAAGTACATACAGTACGCGATGGAGACTCACTTTGGACAATTTCTCAAAAATATCCTGGAGTTACTATCGAAAAATTACGAAAATGGAACGGTATTAGTGGTAACAATCTAAAACCAGGTACAAAACTTAAATTGTGCGATTGTTCATAATAAACTAGTTTAAACTTTTTTTTGGCTGATATAGCCTATTTTTTGTGCGTTTTTGGCTTTTCAGTGTTGTAGCCTTGCTATATCATATTGAAAAGACTTATAAATGTGCAGAAAATGCGTAATTTTCATGCCATGCAAAAAAGTTTAAGCGCATTAAAATCTTTAATACTATGAAGTCATTTAAAACACTACTAATACTGCTTATTGTGGTATTCACATCTTGTAATGATGGTAAAAAACAACACTTTTTACCAGGTTCAATTGGTGCTATTAACCAGGTTAGTGTGGTTATGGACAATGAACTTTGGAAAGGCGAGGTAGGTGACAAGGTAAGAGAACATTTTGCCGCCACGGCCATTGGTCTCACTTGGGAAGAACCCATTTTTACGCTTAATCACGTTCCGCCAAAGGCTTTTACAGGAGCTTTGCGTAATACACGTTCGATAGTTTTTGTAAAAATAGATTCTGTTAATGAAACAGGGATTAAGAAAGATATGTACGCCACACCTCAAAATATTTTGGTGGCAAAAGGCCCAACAGAAGAAGTGTTAATTGGTCATATTGAAGCCAAGGCAGCCGAAGCAATTGAAATTTTTAAGAAAGTTGAGCTCGAAGAAACACAAAAACGGCTTTTAAAATCATTGAACAAAGAAGGTGTACTTGAAGAAAAATTTAATATTACCATGAGTGTTCCTTCTATTTACAAAGTAGGTGTGCAAAAAGATAATTTTGTGTGGATGGATAGGGAGATACAAAAGGGGAATATGAATATTATCGCCTATCAAATGCCAGCCGATAGTTTCTTAACAGATTCAACTTTGGTTAGTGATATTGTGCGTATGCGCGACTCTATTGGAGCCTTGTATATTCCGGGGCCAGATGTGCCGAATAAGGTTACTCACATGCGTACAGAACCCGCATTTTCTCCTTCTGTTTTTCCTGTAGAAATTGCAGGTAGAAAGGCTATTGAGGTCAGAGGTATTTGGGATATTAAAAACTATCCTATGGCAGGCCCCTTTGTCACCTACATTATTGATGATGAAAAGAACAATAGAAAAATGGTTGTTGAAGGTTTTACTTTTGCCCCTGCAACCGATAAAAGAGATGATATGTTTCGTTTAGAAGCGATTCTTAAAACGATACGGTTTAAAGAATAACGACTTTTAATCGCATTAGATGTAATTCCTCAAGGCTTGCTTTGAGGAATTTTTCGTTTTATAAATGATACCTATTGCTTGGCTATAAATAGAAACAAACCAAAGCTGGTTTAGAGTACAGTGATGCCAGCAGTGTAAACACTCGCAACCTATGAACTTTACGTATGGGGTTTAGTGTATGAAATTAAGATGGGGCAATACATGAAAAGTTGTTCTGTTTTTCAATCAGCTACATGACCTTTTATCCCCCCGATAGCATAGCCATGTTTACTTTAAATTAATATAGCTTATACCAAAAAGTATAATTTTAAATACCAATGAATATAAGGTGTTTGAAGCGTTATTCGGTTTTAAAATTGGTTCAAACCATAACGATGTGCTGCGGTTTTTAATTTAAATATAAGGTACTACTATGAAACTAATAAAGCAGTTTAATGAGTACACTTTAAAAACACCATTACAAAGCGGTAATGCATGAAGCGAATTAAAGGAAGTAGACCTTAGTTGTGATTTTGGCAAATGCAGCGCCCTAGTGCTATTTAAATGAATAAAAAAGGTCATTGGGTGAACCTCACAAGAAAACCACTAACAATCGATTTAAATAACTTTTTTGTTGTTGTTTGATGGGTATTATTTCAAACAGCGGTTTAAGTTACAAGGGGTATAAAACTAAAAAAACCGTTGCAATGACAACGGTTCTTTTTTGTGGGGTGATTTTATATTTTAAAACTACATATTAAGAATGATAAATTCTGAACGTCTGTTTTTGAAATGTTGTTCAGCAGAACAACGTATGCTTCCGTCGCAACCATTTAGCAAACGCTCTTCACCGTAACCAATAGCACTTTCTATGCGCTCGGCTGCTATACCTTGTGAAACAATATAATCTCTAGTAGATTTTGCTCTTTCATTAGATAGGTGTTTGTTGTAAGCATTGTTACCCCTAGAATCGGTATGTGATTCTATTTTGATAACCATTTTTGGGTATTTCTTCATTATTTCTATCAACTTATCAAGTTCTACCGTTGCTTTCTCACGAATGTCCCATTTGTCAAAGTCAAAATAAATAGGTTTAGTTTTTATCTTTTTAATACCGTTTTCAACAGCTATCATTTCATCAAGCTTTTTCATGGGTACTAAGATATTTAGGGTGTCGTTTTCTATTGAAGTGACGTTTTGAATGCTTTCAAAATAACCTATTTTATTCACTCTTACGGAGTACTTTGTATCAGGATCAAGGTCTTTGAATAAGAAACTACCTTCTTCATCAGATAACATTTCTTTAAGTTTAATTCCGTTTTCGTCAAGTAATTCAACCATTTCTTGCGGCATTGAATCGCCAGTTGATAACTGTATGACGATACCAGCAATAGCATTTATAATAGGTGGAGGTGTTTTGCTAAAAGCATAGATATCATCATCTCCTTTTCCTCCATTACGGTTTGAAGCAAAATAGCCTTCTTCTTTTTCTTCATTTACGATATATGAAAAATCATCTCGGTTACTGTTTATGGGTTGTCCAAGGTTTTTCACCTCTTCAAATCCATCTTCTTTAGTATAAGGTACCTCGTAAACATCTAAGCCACCAAGTCCGGTATGCCCGTCTGAAGAAAAATATAGTTTTGTGTCTGTAATAAAAGGAAACATTTCCCTTCTTTCTGTATTGATTTCTGGCCCTAAATTTCTTGGCTCAGAATAGGTGTTGTTTTCAAGAATATCTACTACAAAAATATCTGTTTCCCCAAGGCTTCCAGGTCTGTCAGAAACAAAGTATAGTTGTTTTCCATCAGGACTTAATGCCGGATGTCCTGTTGAATAGTTATCACTATTAAAAGGAAGTTCTTTGGCTACAGACCAATCATTACCTACTTTTTTCGAAACATATAATTTCAAATTATTTACACCATTGATATCTCTTGTCAATGTTTTGCCATAATTGTTTCGAGTAAAAAACATTGTTTTGTTATCAGGCGTAAAGGCTACTGATGCTTCGTGGTATTTTGTATTAATATTTTTAGATAATTTTTTCGGACTTTTTAAGTCTTTTGCCACGGTATCTATCTTCGCTTGGTATAGGTCTAAATACGGCTGATTATTCCACTTATACCGCTTGTTTTTTAATGCAGAAGAATCTTTAGCCGAAGCGTAAACGATTTGAGTAGAGTCTAAATACATCGGAGAGAAATCTGAATACGCCGTATTAATTGATAGATTTTTGATGTCTAACTCACGTTTATAACTTAAAATTTCATCTAAAACAATTTCATTAGGAAGCTCCTTATCTTCTTCTAACTCGCTCATTTCAACACCTTCTGTTTTTTTCTGGTATAAACGCATTAGTTTCTTTGAGCGGGCGTACTTGCCTGTTCCTTTTAATGAATGTGCATATTTAAAAATATTATCAGCAGACATTTCTTTACCGTATTTTTCATACAAAACGGTATACCATTTATATGCTTTTTCCATATTTGAGTTGAAGTAGTACGAATCAGCAGTTTTTTGAATAATATCGTACGAGTAGTTTTTGTCTCCCTTTTTGAGTACTTGCTCATATAAAGAAGCAGCTTCTGCATACCACATTTTATCAAAATAAGTATCCGCTTTTTTTAAGGCGTACCCCTTATTTTTAGATTCTTTGGTCTTAGCAGCTGTTTCAGTCATGCTTGCTGCTTTGTCTTTTGCATCTGAAGCTATGTCTGGAAAACTGTTTACTGCGTTGAGTAACCAAACATCATCAGTGTATTTTCCTTCAAACTCATTTACACAAGCTTTTACGGCATTCAATCCGTTGGTGTATTTTTCAATATACACATAGGTAAGACCATTCTCAGAATTATAAAGAGAACTTGCGTCGAAACCCTTTCTTTTTAATTTTTTAAGGAACTTTGGTAGCTTTTTTGTTTGGTTAAGGGAAGCTACAACGGCATAGAAACCATCCTCAGCACCTTTGATACCTTCAATGGTTTGGAACGGAATGTTATTTTTCTTTGCTGCTTCTTCAAAAGTTTCAGCTACAGAACTCATTGATGCGTTGCCTGAATGATCACTACTTTCGGCAGTTGAATTCTGAGCAACTACGCTCATAAACAGCATTAAAAAATAAAACGTAATATGTTTTTTCATGATTTGGGAATTAAGAAATATAAAACACCTTTGGACTATTTTTTCTGTTGTATGCTAAGGCATAAAAAGAAAATGTAATTTGGTTTTAACTATTATTGTTTAGTTTATTAATAATAAATTTGGATGTATTTAAGCGGGTTGATTTTAAAAATAAATGCGAACCCTTAAGGGGTTTAATTACATTATTCCGTTTGTAGTTAACGTCTAAACTTCGTGTTTCGTATACTGATACGAGCGCACGTAACGGAGTTATTGCTATTTGTGAGTTGTGCTGTCTAGCGTTTTTAGATACTGACAATTCACTATCAGTACTTGTAGTAGCAGCTAAAAGAACGTTATTGTATCTTAAAGCATTAATTTTCAATAATAAAGTAAAAGCAAGCAATATTGATACATAAATAAGCATAGGCACGTAAATTTGGGTCTAATGAGCATGGCTGATACCAAAAGATGGCAGCCAGCGATTCATTTGTAATCTGAGTACAAATTTTGGAATTTATGATGGGTTTTCAAGCTGCTTTGTTGTGAAAGACCGTAAAACATGTGGTTAAATCACGATTTTAGTAGTTTTAATGATGCTAATTTTTTGAAGATTTTAGATATAAACCAATAGGTTTTTTTTGGTCGATAAATACGATGTGTTTAACCCATTTTTTTTGTGCTTTTTTATCGTCAAAAAGCACAATATCAATCATTAAGAGCGACAAATGATTTTTTGGCTGAGCAATTATGTGTCTATTATTTAAATTTCTTTAGGTAGTATAACGCACTGGTGAGGTTTAAAAAGAATGCCATAATGTTTTCTTCATTATTCAGATAGGAGTACGCTGATAAAATTAAAATTAAAATTCAACAATGCATCGATGCTATTTTTGAGTAGCAACAGGTTTTTTTTGCCTACAGCTATGTTGAGCAATCATGTTCGTTTATGTTTTGATAAGGGGAGGTTTCCCTTTGAGGTAACCATACGATATAATAGTGCTGAGGTGATTTTTGTTTTAAGTTGAAGCGGAAAGAGTTCTTTTTTGGTGTTTTTTGAGAAAAAGGGAACAGGATACGTATTTGAGTTACTACGATATGTTATGAGCTGTACTTAAATACACATAATATTCATGTTAATTATGAATGTAATAGTACTATGAACAGAAAACGCCTAAATAAAGTAATCTTTATTTAGGCGTTTTCTTATGTGTGTATTAAAAAAGGTTTGCTATAGTACCCACTTTAGTAGGTGGTTATTCCTTTTTCTCTTCTAATTTTTCATCTTCTTTAGAGGCATCTTTAAATTCTTTGATACCGCTCCCTAATCCGCGCATTAATTCCGGAATTTTTTTTCCTCCAAACAAAAGAAGAACTACTACTACTACTAATATTATTTGAGGCGCCCCAATGGCTAAAAATGTTTGTTGAGCTATCATATCTTAAAATTTAATCGAAAACAAATGTACTAAAAAACAAATTAAATCACCTATAATAAGGGCTAAAAGCAATTTAAAATAGCGTTGTAATTGTGCTTTTAGTTGTTTCTGTTTCGCTGTTTGCAAAATATTTGATAACCATTTAGCGTATGCTGATGCTTTTTTGACTTTTTGGTCGTTGGTAAGAATGTGAAATGGTGTACATATATCATTGAACTATTTTTAAGGGTAATACATAACTTGAAGCTTTGATTTATTGTGCTAAATAGGCTTTCAATGGCGTCTAATGGTGTCGTTTTGTTATTTTTGAAACAGGCTAGCAGTATATATCCAAGTAATAAGGGTGAAATTAAATTCTAATACTATCTTTGTAAGCGATGGCTAAAAGGGAGAAAACAAGAAAGAAGATTAAGAAAAAGCTACTTCACAAATACCGCTTGGTTATTTTGAATGAAAGTACTTTTGAAGAAAAAATATCATTTAAGCTAAGTAGATTAAATGTATTCGTAACGGGTTCTTTATGTACAATTGCTTTAATTGCTTTTACAACGGTGTTGATTGCTTTTACCCCTTTGCGAGAATATATTCCTGGGTATTCTTCTACGAAATTAAAAAAACAAGCTACATACCTTACATATCAAACAGATTCTTTGGTGCGGGTTTTAAATAATACCAATAGGTATTTAGCTAATATCAGAAAGGTTTTGGTGGGTGATATAGAAAACACAGAAATCAATAGGGATTCACTTAGAGAACAATTTAAGTTAGATCCTTCTACTGTAGATTTAACACCTATTAAACAAGATTCTTTATTACGTGCAGAGGTTGCACTTGAAGATAAATACAATTTGTTTGAAAGAAATATATTAAAAACTGAAAAAATATTTTTTCCGCCTGTAAGTGGTACTGTGACCCAAAACTATGACGCTCAAAAACGACATTATGCTGTAGATGTTGTTGCTCCAAGAGAATCACCAGTAAAGGCAACAGCTAATGGGATGGTAATTTTTGCTGAGTGGACAGCCGATACAGGACACGTGATTATTTTAGAGCATGAAGATGGCATTATAAGTGTATACAAACATAATGGATCGTTAACCAAGGGGCAAGGAGATATTGTTAAAGCAGGTGAGGTAATCGCATCTGTTGGAAATACGGGTGAGCTTACTACAGGACCCCATCTTCATTTTGAATTGTGGGATAACGGAAACCCTGTTAACCCTTTAGATTTTATAGATTTTAAATAATAACTATGTCATTAAAATCTGTTGCTGCAAAAATTTTCGCAAAACGTATTGCAAAAAAGACCGAAAAATGGGTGAATAACCCCATAGAAACACAAGAAAAGGTGTTTAAAGATATACTGCAAACAGCAGTACAAACCCAATTTGGAAAAGATCATAATTTTTCAAAAATTAAATCACATGCTGATTTTGTAAAGAACGTTCCTATTCGCGATTATGAAGCGTTACGAGGATATGTAGAAAGAGTAGTGGCGGGTGAACCTAATATTTTATGGCCAGGAAAACCATTGTATTTTGCCAAAACCTCGGGTACAACTTCAGGTGCTAAATATATACCAATTACGGCACCTGCTATTAAACATCAAGTTGAGGCTTCACGTAATGCCATTTTAAATTACATTCACGAAACAGGTAATGCCGATTTTGTGGATGGAAAAATGATTTTTTTACAGGGAAGCCCCGAAATGCATGAAAAAAACGGAATTCAATTGGGGCGTTTATCTGGAATTTCGGCGCACTATGTGCCTAAATACTTGCAAAAAAATAGGTTGCCAAGTTGGGAAACCAATTGTATTGATGATTGGGAAACAAAAGTAAACGCTATTGTTGAAGAAACAATACACGAGAATATGTCTGTTATAGCGGGCATACCTTCATGGGTGCAGATGTATTTTGAAAAATTGAACCAACGAACCGACAAAAAGGTTGGAGAGCTTTTCAAAAATTTCACCTTGTTTATCTATGGAGGCGTACATTTTGAACCGTATCGCTCAAAATTTGAACATTTAATTGGAAGAAAAGTAGCTAGTATTGAACTTTTTCCTGCTAGTGAGGGTTTCTTTGCCTATCAAAATTCACAGACAGAAAAAGGAATGCTATTGCTTTTAAATGCGGGTATTTTTTATGAATTTGTAAAGGCAGATGAATTTTTTGAAGAAAACCCAAAGCGTCTTACGCTAAAGGATGTTGAACTGCATGTGAATTATGTGATGATTATTTCTACTGATGCTGGTTTATGGGGGTATAATATCGGAGATACCGTTCAGTTTATTTCGTTAAAACCGTTTAAAATAGTAGTTTCAGGTCGTATCAAACATTTTATTTCCGCTTTTGGAGAACATGTAATTGCCAAGGAAGTAGAAGAGGCTATGCAAGAAGCAATAGCACATACAGATGTAGCGATAAATGAATTTACTGTAGCCCCCCAAATTACACCTGAAGGCAATGAGTTGCCATTTCATGAATGGCTAGTAGAATTTGAAAAGGAACCTTCTGATATGGCAAAATTTATCGAAATTCTAGATCTAAGTCTACAAAAACAGAACAGTTATTATTTTGATTTAATTCAGGGCAAAATTTTACAGCGGTTAAAAGTTACCGCAATTAGAAAAGGTGGGTTTAGAGACTATATGAAATCTATAGGAAAGCTTGGCGGACAGAATAAAGTACAGCGTTTAGCAAATGATCGCAAGCTGGCCGAAGGGCTATTGAAGTTTCAAAAATAAAATGAAAGGGTGATTATAGTTAAAGAGCTGTATCTTTTACTTTTATATTTGTGTTATTAAAATTGTAATTTTACTCCAAACTTTGTTATGGGCAAAACAACCAATACCACACGGGCGCAAGAATCAACAAATGCTATTGAACGCTTGTATATAACCATGCGGCATTTATTTAATAGAGGTTTTTATAAGCCCAGTGGCGTTTCAGGAGAGTCGCTTAGAAATGCACTGTTGCAATTGCGCCCAGAAATTTATGGTACTGTTGCAGAAGAAAAAGCGGAGTTGAATGGCCTCATTTATGTTTTAGAACGTTTGCCAGAGGGGATAGAGCAATGCCGATACATTAATCTTACCTCAGATGAAGGCTACGGCAAATCACATTTTAATCCAATAATACCACCAAAGAGAAGACGTAATTGTTATCGTATAGATGACGAGCAAATGAATATTGAAATTACCCGTGGACGTTCTGATATTTATGACATTCTTACACACCTTACCTTTCTTTTTATAGAGGCAGAGAAAATATGCAAGCGAGTACTCATAGAAGACACCAAAGCTACAATACGCGATTGGTCTAAATTGGAAGCAGCAGCGCAAAAAGAAAAACTAACCCAAGCCGAACGGGAAGTAGCATTAATTCACACAGGAAATATTTTAGGGCGTAGTTTTGCTGAAGTGCTTGATATACATGAAATTTTTGCTACAAAGAAAAACCCAGAACGTTTTATAAAAATCATTTGGTGGCTAGGTAAAATAGCGATTGAAGAAGAGGTTACAGGAGAAAAAAGAGTAATTACCTTTAGTGCACAGCTGCGAGAGCGTTTGGGGCATCATATTCATGGAGAGCGATGGGCAAATACCATAAAGGGTGTGCTAGAGAAAAAAGGGCTGCTGCAACGTCCAATTCACGTTATAAGTGCCAATATGCATAGTGTTATGAATTCCTTGTTTGCACGAAGAGCATTGGCTAAGGAATTTCCAGATAGTAACTCCTTGGCTATATATGAAGCATTAAGTTCTTCTGGCAATGCTAAGTTAAGAGCCAAAGTAGAGGCAGTGGCAAAGAAAAATGGAATGACTTCCATAAAAGACGTGTCAGGAACAAACATTGATGTTCAAATATTTGACACGGCTAAAATGGGCAAAGATGCTTGTTGTTATGATCTTGAACCAGACCTTCCTGATAATAAAAAACCCGTTATCTTTGTTATGGATTATGCTTTTGGGGAACAGGCTTACGAGACTATTGATGAGTTATTGAAACCCTACGAAAGCAAAAGTAAAGAAGCTGTTTATTTGAATATTGCTTCTATTTCTATTATGGGAAAAGCTGGAATTTTAGAAGGAGGCAAGGGCGATTTAATGATACCATCAGCACATATATTTGAGGGTACGGCGGATAATTATCCTTTTGAAAATGAATTGTGTGCCGCAGATTTTGAAGGTCATGGTTTACAAGTGTTTGAAGGCACCATGGTAACCGTTTTAGGAACTTCTTTACAAAACAAAGATATTTTGAAGTTTTTTTATGAATCTACATGGAATGTTGTAGGTTTAGAAATGGAAGGTGTCCATTACCAAAAAGCCATTCAGGCCGCTTCAAAAATAAGAAAGAGCGTACAAGAAAATGTAAAGGTAAGGTATGCATATTATGCCTCAGATAATCCCTTAGAAACAGGGAGCACCTTGGCTTCTGGCGGCTTAGGTACTACGGGGGTTAAACCCACCTATTTGATAACAGACAAAATATTAACACAAGTATTCAACACATAATTTATGGCAAATCAAACAGAACCACATAACAATCAGTCTTCCGATGAAATTGATTTGGGACAATTGTTACAACTCATTAAAAAAGGGATCAATGGTTTAGGCGATTTCTTATTACGTATATATCTTTATCTCAGAAATAGAGCTTTAAAAATTGCTGGACTTATTGTGATAGGCCTGTTAATTAGTTTTGGGTTGTCTCAAATAATATCAAAAACACTTAAGACAGAAGTCATAGTCAGACCTAATTTTGAAAGTAAAAACTATGTGTATGATGTGGTTGCTGAGATAGCGGCAAATATAAGTGGACGCAATGCCGATTTCCTGAAGGAAATTGATGTTGTTCCTGAAGATTTGGCTGGTTTTAAAGTACAAATAGAGGCTATTGAAGATGATGATGTAAAAACGGATGATCGTATGCTCCAAGAAATGAAATATCTTGAGGTGCTTCAAAATTTTAAGGATGAAAGTTTTGTGATGGATATTTTACGGGCCGAACTCTCAGAAAAAAGTGAGATTAATCATAAGATAACCTTTACCTATAAAGACCCTGAAAAGGGGCCAGCAATTGTGCAAAAATTAATGGACTATATTGAGGCTAATGAATATTTTAATCAGGTAAAAACGGTTTACAGTAAGAATGCGCAATCGCGTATTGAAAAGAACAAGACCTTAATTCAACAGATAGATCAGTTGGTTGACAATTATTCAAAAGCATTATTAACCGACAAACAAAAATCAGGTGCTGGTATGGTTTATATGGAAAAGGAAAACACGCTAAATGTACCTTCTTTATTGAGCATGAAAAACGTGCTTGTAAAAGAAATTGAAGAAAAGCAATTGGAGTTAGCGCAACAAACAGAAATCATTAGTGTTTTAAATTTGGGGAATACGCAGGTGGTTAAGAAATCATTTTTCACCCAAACCTATTTTTCAATTCCTTCTATATTGGTAGGAGGGTATTTGGTAATATCATTTTTTCAGTACTTAGAACGCAGATCAAAAAGACTTAAATTATGATTACCCAACCCTTAAAAAAAGTAGTTTTAGTTACTGGTGGTGCAGGGTTTATAGGGAGTAATTTTATTCCTTATTTTTTAGAAAACAATCCAGATACGCAGCTAATCAATCTTGATAAGTTGACGTATGCGGGAAATCTTGCAAATTTATCTGAAGTAGCAACAAATGAACGTTATCATTTTGTAGCAGGTGATATTTGTGATGCGAACTTGGTTAATGAACTTTTTGAAACATGGAAGATAGATAGTGTTATTCATTTTGCAGCAGAATCTCATGTAGACAATTCTATAGAAAATCCAGATAGCTTTATAAAGACGAACATTGAAGGTACGTTTGTATTGCTTGAAGCAGCTAAGAAATATTGGTTAAAAGCACCAAATAGTAGTAGAGCAGGTTTTGAGAATGCACGTTTTCATCACGTTTCAACCGATGAGGTGTATGGTAGTTTGGGTAGTGAAGGTTTTTTTACAGAAGATACAGCTTATGCTCCTAATAGTCCGTATAGTGCATCAAAAGCAGCATCAGATTTTTTGGTGCGAAGTTATTTTCATACCTACGGGTTAAATGTGGTTACTAGTAATTGTTCCAATAATTACGGCCCCAAGCAGCATGATGAAAAGCTGATTCCAACCATTATTAGAAAGGCATTATCAGGTGATTCAATTCCTATTTACGGGGATGGAACAAATGTGCGTGACTGGTTGTATGTTTTAGATCACTGTAAGGGAATTGCAGCGGTTTTTAAAACGGGAAGAACAGGGGAAACCTATGCTATCGGTGGCAATAATGAGCATAATAATTTATATATAGCGAATAAGATTTGTAGCATTTTAGATGAGGTGCAGCCTAAAGCTAATGGCAGCTATACTAACCAAATTACGTTTGTTAAAGATCGGCTAGGGCATGATTACAGGTATGCCATAGATGCGGCTAAGATAAAAGGCCAACTAGGCTGGAAGGCAGATGAAAATTTTGAATCAGGTATTGCTAAAACCATTGCCTGGTATTTAAATAAATACCAAACAGTATAATATGAAAGGAATCATACTAGCAGGGGGTTCAGGAACACGTTTGCATCCTATTACGGTGGCAATTAGTAAACAGCTGATGCCCATTTATGATAAACCCATGATTTATTACCCTCTGGCTACTTTAATGGCTGCTGGTATTCAAGAAATCTTATTTATTACCACCCCGCAAGATGCTCCCTTGTTTAAAAAACTTTTGGGTGATGGTTCACAGCTGGGTTGTAATTTTCAGTTTGCTGTACAAGAAAATCCTAACGGATTGGCAGAAGCTTTTATCATTGGTGAATCTTTTATTGGAAATGACAAAGTAGCCCTTATTTTAGGGGATAATATTTTTTACGGCTCAGGTTTAGCAAAACTGCTACAAAGAAACAACGATCCGGATGGGGGTATTATTTATGGATACCATGTTAATGACCCTGAACGCTATGGAGTAGTGGAATTTAATGCCAATGGAAAAGCGATATCAATAGAAGAAAAACCAGTAAAACCTAAGTCAAATTTTGCAGTTCCTGGTATTTATTTTTACGATAATGAGGTGGTTGAAATTGCAAAGCAAATTAAGCCCAGTAAACGAGGAGAATTAGAAATCACCGATATAAACCGTGTTTATTTAGAAAAAGGAGCTTTACAGGTGCGTATTTTAGACAGAGGGACAGCTTGGTTAGATACGGGTACTTTTAGTTCCTTAATGCAAGCCTCGCAGTTGGTTGAGGTTATTCAAGAGCGACAAGGATTGAAAGTAGGCGCTATTGAAGAAGTCGCTTATACCATGGGGTATATCGATAAGGAGCAATTGCACGCTTTAGCAAAACCTTTATTAAAAAGTGGTTATGGTAATTATTTACTCATGTTAAAGTAATCATTTAAGGTTTGCTGAGATAATACTCAAAAGAAACGTAACAAGTAAGTTTTTATAAAATTTTATGGGGTTAAACCCATTACTGAGAATAGTATAACTGTGCATATAATTGAAACGAATTTAAAAGGCTGTTTTGTTATTGAACCTCGCGTCTTTAAAGATGATAGAGGGTTGTTTTTTGAGTCATACCATCATAAAAAATTTCAAGAGGCAATAGGACAAGAAATCACCTTTGTTCAAGACAATCAGTCTATTTCAAAAAAAGGGGTGCTTAGGGGACTTCATTATCAAGAAGGCGCTTATGCGCAAGCTAAATATGTACGTGTAGTTGAGGGTGCGGTTTTGGATGTGGCCGTAGATCTACGACCAGAAAGTAGCACCTTTGGGCAGCATTTTAAAATTCATTTATCCGCAGAAAATAACAAAACTCTTTTTGTACCAAAAGGTATGGCTCATGGTTTTTTAACCCTTTCTGAACAAGCAATCTTTGCTTATAAATGCGATGCGTATTATCATCAGGCGTCTGAAAATGGCATTTTATGGAATGATGAAACCCTTCAAATAGATTGGGGTATACCCCCTTCAGAAATTATCTTATCTGCAAAAGACAGTATTCTCCCAACTTTTAAACAGCAGTTTTCATGAGTAGTATTTTGGTAACGGGTGCAGATGGGCAGTTAGGGCAGTGTCTTCAAAAAATAACAAAGGACAACCAAGAATATGATTTTGTATATCATAATTCGAAAACCTTAGATATTACCAACACTGAGCAAATTGCTGAGGTATTTGCTGCTAATAACTTTACGTATTGTATTAATTGCGCAGCGTACACCAATGTAGAACAGGCAGAGAAAACCCCAGAACCTGCTTTTGCCGTAAACGCTGAAGGGGTAAGGCTACTAGCAAACGCTTGTTTAGCGCATAAGTCAACCTTAATTCATATTTCTACAGATTATGTTTTTGATGGCGCTAAAGAAACGGCTTATAGTACCGATGATGAGACAAACCCCATCAATGTGTACGGAAAATCTAAGTTATTGGGAGAGCAATACATACAGCAAATTTTAAAGCAGTATTGTATTATTAGAACCTCATGGCTATACTCAAAATTTGGTAAAAATTTTTACAAAACTATACTCAGCAAAGCAAAGAATGGGGATGCTTTACAAATTGCAGACGACCAAACCGGTTGCCCTACAGATGCAAACAAGCTTGCTACCTATATTATAAACTATATCAATGCACCAAGCAAAGACTGTGGCATTCATCATTTTACTGGTGGAGTGGCAATGACTTGGTATGATTTTGCGGTACAAATTTTAAAGCAAAACGAGCTGTACGAAAAAGTTCAACTTGATAGGGTGAAGAATTATCGTACTTTTGCTAGAAGACCTAAGAATAGTGTTTTAGAATAATACTAAAATTTATATGAATAAAGATTTTTTTGTGCATGAGTCAGCTGTTGTTGATGAAGGAGCTATTATCGGTATTGGAACTAAAATATGGCATTTTTCTCATATTATGCCTGACTGTAATTTGGGAGAAAAGTGTAATATTGGGCAAAATGTGGTCATTTCTCCCAAAGTAATATTAGGCAATAACGTGAAGGTGCAAAATAATGTCTCCATTTATACAGGAGTGATTTGCCAAGATAATGTGTTTTTAGGACCTTCAATGGTGTTTACCAATATTGTAAACCCCAGAAGTGCAATTATTCGCAGAGATAGCTACGTAGAGACTATAGTGTAACAAGGCGCTTCTATAGGTGCAAATGCCACTATTGTTTGTGGTAATAAAATAGGAAAATATGCGTTAATTGGTGCTGGAGCAGTAGTTACTAAGGAAGTTAAACCTTATGCGCTTTTAGTTGGTAACCCTGCAAAGCAAATTGGTTGGGTTGGTGAATATGGACATCGATTGCATTTTGATACCCAAGGGAAGGCTATTTGTGAAGAAAGCCAGCAAGAATACCAATTGTTGAATGATAGCGTAAAACGAGTTAAATAATAAATCTTGTTAGAATGAAAAATTAGGTAATATTAGTTTTACTATTTATATCATGAAGAGCTATATTTGGAAACTAATTTTATTTTAGCTTTAACCGTAACAGGAAATTATTTTTAAATTAATTAACCTAATTTACAGACAATTTTTTCATACTTAGATTAATCAAACAATTGACAACTACTAAAAGAAGCTATTTATGACTTTTTATTAGTTTAATTTGAAAATAAGTGATATGATGTTTGTTGAAGTAATCTTCCTTAGCTTTAGCATAAGGGAAAATTGATAAAAAAATGTGATGCGAAAGGGTATAGAATTATTATACTTTTGCATGAAGTTTCGTGAATAGAATTCTATAATAAAATGATTAACTAATCTATACTATATTTGAAATGCTCAATTTAAATGACAAATCGATTTTGATAACTGGAGGAACAGGTTCTTTTGGTAAAACATTCACAAAGCTAATTTTAGAGAGATTTCCTAGAGTGAAAAAGCTGGTTATATTTTCAAGAGATGAACAAAAGCACTTCAGAATGGCTATGGAGTATTCGGAGTCTAATTATCCCATAAAATATATTGTTGGAGATGTTAGAGATAGAGAAAGGCTTTTTAGAGCTTTTGATGGAGTTGACGTTGTTATACATGCGGCTGCGATGAAACATGTGCACATTGCAGAATATAATCCAATGGAATGTGTAAAGACAAATATTTTAGGAGCTGAAAATGTTATAGATGCCGCTTTACATTCAAAAGTAGAAACTGTTGTGGCTCTTTCCACAGATAAGGCTGCAGCTCCTATTAATCTATACGGAGCCACTAAGCTTGCTTCTGATAAATTGTTTGTTGCGGCAAATAATATCAAAGGAGATAGAAAAGTTAAATTTTCAGTAGTTAGATATGGAAATGTTATGGGGTCTAACGGATCGGTAATGCCGTTTTTTTTGAATAAAAGGAAAGAGGGTGTAATTCCAATTACGGACGAAAGAATGACTAGGTTTAATATTAGTCTTAAAGATGGTTGTAAAATGGTATTTGATGCTATTTCTAAAGCTTGGGGGGGGGAGATTTTCGTTCCAAAGATACCTTCATATAAGATTACAGATGTCGCAACAGCGATTGCGCCAGAATGTAAACAAAAAGTTATTGGTATAAGACCTGGAGAAAAGTTGCATGAAGAAATGATTACGGTTTCTGATTCATTTAATACATGGGATTTGGGAGACTACTATGCTATATTGCCTCAAAAAACAACATTTGACCTTGAGAAATATGTTTCTACTCATAGTGCAAAAAAGGTTAAAGAAGGCTTTAGCTATAATTCTAAGACAAATACTGAATGGGAAACAGTAGAAAGTTTAAGAAACCTTGTTAAGATTCATGTAGATCCAAATTTCAATATAGATAATTAAAATAATGGATATATGAAATCTAAAAAGGTTTTGGTTTTAGGAGGTACTGGTATGCTAGGTGCTATGATATGTGATTATTTCATGGAACATACTGATTTTACAGTTGCTTCTACCTACAATAAGCATCCATCTGATAAATTATCATGGAACGGCAGAATTATTTCATGTTATCATTTAAATGTTAGTGAAAACATTGATTTACAAGATGATATAGAGAAAATTGTATCTGATTTTTCACCTAATTTTATTATTAATTGTATTGGCTTAATTAAGAATTATTGTAATGATCCTTCAAATTCTTTGCAGACATTTTTAGCTGTAAACATAAATGCTGTTTTCCCTTTTGTTTTATCAAAAGTAGTAGCGAAATTGTCAAATAGTATTAAAATTATTCAAATTGCAACTGATTGTGTTTATGATGGGGTAAAAGGAGAATACAACGAAAATGATTCTCATAACGCCCTAGATGTTTACGGGAAAACAAAGAGTTTAGGTGAGATTATTGCACCTAATTTTTTAAATATTCGATGTAGTATAATTGGACCTGAAATAAACAACAAAAGTAGTTTATTAGAATGGTTTCTAGGAAGCAGAGATGGTTCTAAAATAGCTGGTTTTGACCACCATTATTGGAATGGAGTCACTACATTGCAATTTGCAAAATATTGTCAAGAAATAATAGTTAACGATAAGTTTATGGATTTAAGAAAACTTAATCATTGTGTTCATTTAGTTTGTAATGAGAGCGTAACTAAATATGAATTATTGAACATTTTTAATAGTTCATTTGGGAGAAGCGTTATTATTGATAAAATATATGATCCGAAAAACAAAGTAGATCGAACCATTTCAAGTGTTTTTTTAAATATTAATTTAGAGTCAATGCAAAAAAGCATCGATGAACTTTTTTCGTATATAGAAAAATCTAAGGTTTTTAAAATTAGATAAATTGAAGTTATGCGACCATTAATTAGTTTTGCAATTCCAACAAAAAATAGATACCGATATTTGTTAAAACTAATGGATTCATGCGTGAAAATTAAATCAAAAAATTTTGAAATTGTAATTCATGATAATACAGAAGATAATACGGATATTTTAGAGTATTTAAATGGAATAGAAGACCAAAGAATTAGTTATTTTCACAACCCAGAATTTTTGGACATGGTCGAAAATTGTAATTCGGCAATAAAAAGTTGTAAAGGAGAGTATATTTGTCTTATTGGTGATGATGATGCTTTTACACCCAGTTTGATTGATTTAGTACCTTATCTAAAAGAAAATAATATTAAGTTGTTTAATACCGCAATTCCAATTTATGAATGGCCAGATGTTAAACACCCTATTTATGGTAAAAAATTTGCTGGTAGAATAAGCTTTAGAAGGTTTAATTCTAAAATGAAGACCATTGATACAAGAAAAGAATTATCAAAGGTTGTAGCTCATGGAGGGACAAAAATGTTTAGACTCCCAAAAATTTATCATGGAGTAGTACATGAGAGTGTTTTTTCTAAACTTGAGAGTAAGTATGGCACTTATTTCCCTGGCCCTAGTCCCGATATGGCGTGTTCTGTTGCTGTATGTGAATTTATTGATGATTATGTTTATTTGGATGCCCCTTTAATAATTAGTGGTCATGGAGCCAAAAGCGCTGGTGGAAAAGGAGTCGCAAGTAATCATGTAGGATTAATAGAAAAACAATTTTTTTTACCTAAAGATACTATGAAAAATTGGAGCGATAAAATACCTCCAATCTGGACAGGACCTACAATATGGGCTCAAACATGTTTGTTAGTTCTAAAAAAAAGAAAAAAAAATGACTTGATAAAAAAATTTAATTTATCTTATTTATATGCAGCCCTAGTTAACAAGTACCCGAAACTGTATCCCCTTGTAAAACCATATTTAAAAGAAAATGGAGGTTTACTTAGAATGATTATTCCCTATATTTCTATTTGGTTTGATAGGATTAAATCGATGATTGAGAATGTTTTCAAGATATATCTTAATATTTCTTTATGGCATTTTACGGATAAATTTCAGAGTATTGATATGGCAATTGATTATATTGAGAAAAAGGTTGATAAGTTAAAATCGAAGAATGTATAATTGGATTGGCGTTTGTGGTTTAATTGTTAAGAAATTTTATGTCTTCAATTAATCGAAATATCATAGCCAATATGCTTGGAAAGGGATGGAGCATGTTTTCTGTATATGTATTTATCCCTCTTTATATTAATATATTGGGGGTTAAGTTATATGGAATAATTGGATTTTATGCTGTACTTCAAGGGATATTAATCTTTGCCGATGCAGGATTGACTGCAACTTTGAAGAGAGAAATGTCTAAGGAGAGTCAATGTGCCAATGATAAAGCATATAAATACCGAATTTTAAGATCTATAGAAACTGTTTATTTTCTTATCATGTTTCTTTTAATTATTATCCTGTTATTGTTTTCTGACTACTTAGTAAGTGATTGGTTAGATATTGAAAATTTAGACCAAAACATGGCTAGAAATGCGATAAAAATAATGGCGATTGCCTTAGGGTTGAATTTTATATCTTCATTGTATCAAGGAGCTTTGCTGGGAATGGAAAAACAGGTGAAATCAAATCTTTTTAGATTTTTTTGGAGTGTTTTTAAGAGTGGTATTGTAATCGCACCATTGATTTTTATTGATAACACGCTTTATGTTTTTTTTGTTTGGCAGGTTATTGTCAATCTGATTTATGTATTTGCTCTAAGGTATTATGTCTTAAAAGTGCTTCAAGGAAATAGTAGGATTGAGTGGAATCCCAAGAAGCATTTGGGTTATTTACGGAACGTCCAAAAATATGCTGTTGGAATGTTCGTGATAGCCGTAGTTGCAAGTGTCAATAATCAGTTAGATAAATTAATTTTAAGTAAAATATTGAGTGTTACTGATCTTGGAATATATACTGTAGCTTATACCTTGTCAATGATACCTATTGTTTTTTCAGCACCAATAGCAGTGGCAATTTTTCCAAGACTAACCAAATTTTATGAATCTTCTGATAAAGATCGATTGCACACCACTTTTAACAATTCATTTTTGTTAGTGGCCATAATCACTACTACGATTGGTGTCACGTTGTCTTTAAATTCTAAACTTCTTTTAAATGTTTGGACACAAAACATTGACATTTCCCATAAGGCAATGTTACCAGCTTCTTTATTATTGATAGGTCAAACCCTTCTTTCATATCAAGTAATACCTTTTAACATGCTTCTGGCAGCAGGTAATACAATGGTGAATATAAAAATGGGACTTTATGGCTTTTTACTGTTAATTCCTATGATGATACTAATGGGGAATTATTACGGAATGATTGGCGTAGCTATATCGTGGGCAATATATAATGTTATAACTACGCCAATATTTTTATACATAGTTGTCAAAAAGCTAACACATTTCAAATTTGGTGAGTGGGTTCTAACATATTGTATTAAACCTATTTTAACTATCTTAATGTGTAGCTTGTTCTTTTTTTTGATAAAACCAAAAATTATAACAGGGCAAATTATTGAGCTTCTATATTTGTTTTTTAGCTCCGTTTTTGTTTGTATATTGACTTTTAAGCTTACATTTAAAGTTAAACCAAGAGATTTAATAGGTTTCTTTAGACATGAATTATTTTAATCTTTATCTTAATGGATAGAAAAAGTCAAATTTTGACATATAGCTTACTTTTATTTCCCGCGTCCATAGCACTCCCAATTTCACTTAAGTTGAAAAGTATATGTCTAATAATATGTTTTGTTAGTCTACTTTGGAATATGAATTTTTCATCTTTATTCAATACAAGTATAAACAATAAATTAATTATAATTTTATATTCACTTTTTTTTTTAATTGAGCCAGTAATAGGTTTTATAAGAGAAGGTTTTGCAACTATTAGCGATGTTCGACTCTCTTTTATAGTAGCTCCAGTTTTGTTTTTTGGTTCGAAAAAATTTGTTTTAGGTCATTATTGGAAAATTTTGAATATTTTTTTAGCCAGTATTTATGCTTATTTATTTTATGCAATAATTTTCGTCATTTATTTTTTTATGATAAATGATACAATTCCGTTTCGTTTTAATTTTTACTTAAAGTATGTTTTATACCATTATCTTCCAGGAGCTATACATCACACTTATTTAGGCATGTATATTGCATTAGGTTTAATCATAATACTATTTGGTAAGAAATTCAATATATCTACTAGAATTTTGTTAAGCACACCTTTGGTTTTATCTGCGTTTTTTATTACTAGTAAATTAAGTATAATAGTTATTTTTCTTTTATTTATTTTTTGGTTATTTAAGACACTCCTGTTCAAGCATAAAAAAATTCTATTGGTTTTATGTTGTCTCCTTTTTGCAATATCAAGTTTTTTCGTTTTTAAAACTGATATCTTTAGAACTTTTTTAAATAGCTTTAATAATAGGGTAGCAATTTATAGGTGTTCTTTTGAAGGGATATCAAGTAATTGGCTTTGGGGAATGGGAAAAGAAAGAGTGAAGCCATTTATAAAAAATTGCACAAATGACATGTTAGAAATGGACACACATAATGTTTACCTTCAAGAGATTTTGTCTTCTGGTTTCTTTGCATTTTTAACTTTATTGTTGCTGTTATTCGCTCTTATGTTTAAAGGAAAGGGTAATATTGTTTTTAAATTATTTTTGATAATCTTTTTTTTGTTTGGGATGGTTGAGCACTTGCTCAATTTACAGTTGGGCGCAACGTTTTTTGTCTTTTTCTCTCTACTTTTTCTGCTTAATTCTGATGAAGTAAATATTCTACAAGTTAATTCTAATTTAAAGCTGTGGTCAAAATAAATTATACCTATCAGACCTATATTTTATTTTTACTGTGGGTATCAGGAATGGTAAAGCCTTTTTTCACGGCATATATTGCTAACATTGATATCGTATTGTTGGCATTATTTCTTGCATGCATGGATATTTTATTTCAAATAGTAACTAAACTTAGGATTCCGACAAAAGAATATTTATATGCTTTTCTTATGATAATCTGTTTATATGCTTATATCTTATTATCTTTAGTTTATTCTCCGTCGGATTCTTATAGTAAGGAGAAGGCGATAAATTTTATCCCTAATGTTGTATTTTTTGTATATGCTTTTGCGTTAAAAAAAATAAATATTAGGCTATTGATAAAATGCTATTGTTTTGTTTTAATACCATTGGCTTTTTATTTTATTTATATGAAATCTATTGTGTGGCAGGTGGATAACGATGCTACTCGAATTTTTAAAGATTTAAGAAACTATTATTTATCCATAGGTTTTCAATTAGGCTTACTTCTTTTTTTATGTTATTACTCCTTTAGAAAAATTTGGTTGCTGGCTGTGCTTTTTTTTCTGTTGCTAGCTAGTAGCGCTAGAGGAGCTTTGATAACAACTGTTTTGACTTTTCTAATTTTTGAATTTAAGATTGTTAGACACATAAAACTAAAGAAAAGAATGTTGCGTATGGGGATGATAACTATGGCATTCGGTGTCATAGTTTCTTTCTTATTTCGAGCCAAATTGATGCTATTATTACAAAATTCATTAGTCAGATTTTCAGTTTTATTTAGTGGACAAGGTAAATCGTCTTTAGAGAGAATAAATGCGATGTCTTTCGCCTTAAAAAATTCTTTTGATTCTTTATTTCACTTTTTATTTGGTCATGGGATAGGTAGTTTTGGTGTTTTGTATTTAGGTGTAGATGGTCGTGCTTACCCGCACAATCTTTTTTTAGAAATTCTATTTGAGCTTGGTGTAACTGCATTAATAGTAGTTATTGTCTTATTTATGAGCACATTTTTAAGCGCTTTGAAGGGAAATAAGATGTTACTAGCGTTACTGTTTTTTTGTTTTCTGAATGCCATGAAATCCTCAAACCTTACTGATTTGTGGATACTTTTCAGTATTCTAGGGTTAATATTAAATCAGAAAAAATATTTTTTATTAAATAAATAGCTATGATACTGCATATTACCACGGTACATCCTAGAAGAGACACGCGAATTTTTTATCGTGAATGTATTAGCCTTAAAAAAGCGGGGTATGAAACTTATTTGTTAGTAGCAGATGGGTTAGGAGATGAAGAGGTTGAAGGGGTTACTGTAATTGATATAGGAAAGGAAAAATCTAGAATATCTAATTTTTTTAAAGGGTACAGTAAAATATTAGCGAAAATAAACCTTTTGAAGCCAAGAATAGTACATATTCACGATCCCGAACTCATTGTTGTAGGCCGAAAAATCAATAAAATGGGAATTCCTGTAATTTTCGATATTCATGAAAATATTGCGGTTCAAATTTTAGACAAAGAATATATTCCTTCATTTTTGAGAGAAATAGCGTCTTTTTTTTACACAAGAATTGAAGCATATATCATTAAATATTTTCACTTGATAATCGCAGAGGATTCTTATGAAAGAGTCTACAGTAGCAAGGGTAGGTCTTTAACTACAGTCTTGAATATGCCAGATGTTCAACATTTTATACCTTTTCAAAAATCTAACAGATTAGGCAATGAAATTTTTTATATTGGAGGAGTATCAAATGAACGTGGTTTAGATACTACGTTATCAGCCTTAAAGATATTGAAGGGTAAGGGGGTATTATTTTTTATGCATTATATTGGGGCAATTTCTAAAGAAAAGGTTGCAGATTTGGATTTGGATGATATACAGGAAAATATTAAATTCTATGGAAGAATGGATTCTAAAGAGGGTTTTGAAATTTCTAAAAGATGTATAGTCGGTTTATCCGTGTTGAAACCTATTAAGAATTACGTAGAATCGTATTCCACAAAAATTTTTGAATATATGGCGATTGGTCTCCCTGTTATTACATCAAATTTTATGTTGTATAAAAATGTGGTTGAAAAATACAATTGTGGTTTTTGTATTACACCTTCTTCCCCAGAAGAACTGGCTGCAAGTATTGAAAAATTATTGAATAATCCTAAAATGAGGGAACAAATGGGTGCTAACGGTATAAAAGTAGTGTCTCAACAGTTTAACTGGATTTATGAAAAAAATAAGTTAGTAAGTGCTTATGCTTCTATTTTAGAGTAATAAAGTGTAGAACACAAGATAAATGGATTTGGTTGTTTTTGGAAATGTAAATATTGTTCAAGTAAAAATTAATACTTGGTGATTTTGCAATATGTGGTGTTTGAGAATTGGTGAAATTTGTTTTTAGAATCTGTAACAGATAGTGTCAGTAGAGCATTAAAAATTAAAAGTCACAAAATTTAGGTTTATGGTAATAATATATAATTATGATTTTACTACTTATTTCAAGAGATAAAATTCTTGTTCATGATAAAATGAACAGATTAGCGTGTATAAAGAACAGGAAGTAAAAAACACAATTTAAAAAATGAATGAACTAGTATCCATTGTTACACCAGTTTACAACTCTGAAAAACATATTGAGGAAACCATAAAATCCGTTCAATCTCAAACCTATGGGAATTGGGAGCATATTTTGGTCGATGACTGTTCTTCTGACAAAAGCGAATTGATTATAAAAGCTTGTCAGGCTAAAGATAGTCGAATAAAATTTCATCAGCTTGAAAAAAATAGTGGAGCAGGTGTTGCTAGAAATAAAGCAATAGGAATGGCTGAAGGAAAATACCTTACTTTTTTAGATGCAGATGATTTATGGTTGCCAACTTTTATTCAGACTAGCCTTAATGCTCAGAAAAGCTATAAGGCATCATTTGTTTTTGCTAGTTATAAAAGATTAGATGAAAATTTAAGCCCACTACTAAAGGATTTTATAGTGCCTAAAAAAGTTAGTTATCATGACGTTCTTAAATCTAATCCTATTAGTTGTCTTACTGCTTTTATAAATATAGACGAGCTGGGTAAAAAGTACATGCCTTTGATAAGAAAAAGGCAAGATTTGGGCCTTTGGGTGCAATATTTAAAAGAAGTAGATTATGCGTTTGGTATACTAGAGCCGCTAGCAATATATCGTATTAGAGAAGATTCTTTATCCAGAGACAAGAAAAAAGTACTGAAATATCAATGGGAGTTCTATAGAAAAGTTGAAAAAATTGGCTTTTTTCAATCACTTTATTACATTTTGAATTGGATGTTTAGAGGTTTTCTAAAGTATTATAATTAGATGGGTTTGAGAAACCTCAATCTTACTTATTTTTTAGAATAAAGTATAATCCTTATGTAGTTAGTTAACTGTAAATAGAGGAACATTCCTTACTTTCGCAAATAAAACACATAGCTTTTGTTTTTCCTTGAAACCGCCATATCGATTTTTATAGGGGCTTTCGTCCTCACTTACCTGACCATACCCAAGATTATAAAGGTAGTTGAATACAAGCGTTTGATGGATGACCCCAATAAACGTAGTTCTCATGGGGTGCGAACACCCACTTTAGGCGGAGTGTCTTTTTACTACACACTAATATTTGCACTTTTTTTTATTCATGCCAAAGGAGAGTTCAACGAAGCCATCTACATCATTCCGGGGTTAACAATCCTTTTTATCGTTGGATTAAAGGATGATTTGGTGGTTATTTCTCCTGGTGCAAAGCTCATCACACAATGTTTTGCCATCGCTTTTATTCTTGCAAATCCCAGTTTTGACATCAATTCTTTACATGGTTTCCTTAATATTTATGAGATTCCGCATTATTTATATTTGATTATTGCTGGTTTTATGATGTTGACTATTATCAATTCGTATAATTTGATTGATGGTATTGACGGCTTGGCCTCGGTGGTGGGCATTGTAATTATGGTGATTTATACCACCATTTTTTATCTTACAGGCGAGTATTTTTTTGCTTTAATTAGTATTACGTTAAATGCAAGTTTGATGTCGTTTTTAGGCTTTAATTTGTCTTCTGATAAAAAAATATTTATGGGTGATACAGGCTCCTTAATTGTGGGTTTTGTGATTAGTATTTTGACGTTAAAATTTTTGGCGCTAAAACCAGAGGCTTATTCTGAGCTTCCTTTTTTACTTGAAAATGCACCCCTTATTGCTATTGGTATTCTCATTGTACCACTTTTTGATACCGCAAGAGTATTTGCTATTCGAATAGCTAACAAACGAGGTCCATTTTCTCCAGACCGTAATCACACCCATCATGTTTTAATTGACTATTGGGGTTTGTCACATAAGCAAGCAAGTTTTATAATTGGTTGCTTTAACATGCTTTTTGTTATGCTTTTTATTGTGCTAGGGAGTAGGGCAAAAAATTTAGCTATGGTTGTTATACTTATATCTGTAGTTATCATTCTCGGTTATATTTTTTTTCGGTATAACTATAATTTTGCTACGCTAAAGCAAAAAATAATGTTAAAACGTAAGGTAGATAAGATTACAGGTAAGAAGCAAGATAACAATAAGAACAGTAAAACTAGAAAGGACAATCTTAACGGAAAAGTTAAAACGAAAAGCACCAAGCCACCCCTTCAATGAATAAATATAGTAAGGTTAACGTATCTTTGGGCTTAGTATTTTCGTTCTTAAACGATAATAATAGTTCGTTTTATTTACTATGTTAACTTTGCAGTTCTTTTTTAGCTACTTAAGATATATATAGCATTTTACAGAATTAGTTAAATGAGGTATTTGATTAAATGAAAATATAAAATGTACCAATAACAACCATATAATGCAACGACATATCAAATGAAAAAAATCTTAATTACAGGAGCAGCGGGCTTTTTAGGATCGCACCTATGCGACCGATTTATCAAAGAAGGATTCCATGTAATTGCCATGGATAATTTAATTACTGGTGATCTTAAGAATATAGAGCACCTTTTTAAATTAGAGCAATTTGAATTTTACAACCACGATGTGACAAAATTTGTGCATGTACCTGGTGAATTAGATTATATTTTACATTTTGCATCACCTGCAAGTCCTATTGATTATTTGAAAATTCCTATTCAAACATTAAAAGTAGGTGCTTTGGGTACCCACAATCTGTTGGGCTTAGCAAAAGAGAAAAATGCACGAATTTTAATTGCATCTACTTCTGAAATTTATGGTGATCCGTTAGTACATCCGCAGACTGAGGAATATTATGGCAATGTAAATACTATTGGTCCAAGAGGAGTGTATGATGAGGCAAAGCGTTTTCAAGAATCCATTACTATGGCATATCATCGCTTTCATGGGGTAGAAACCCGTATTGTACGTATTTTTAATACATACGGACCAAGAATGCGCTTAAATGATGGTCGTGTTATACCGGCTTTTATGGGTCAAGCCTTGCGAGGAGAAGATTTAACGGTTTTTGGCGATGGTTCGCAAACAAGGTCTTTCTGTTATGTAGATGATGAAATTGAAGGCATTTATAGGCTTTTGATGAGTGATTATGCCATGCCTGTTAATATTGGTAATCCGCATGAGATTACAATTGCAGATTTTGCTGAAGAGATTATTAAACTTACAGGAACTAACCAAAAGGTAATTTATAAAGATTTACCACAAGATGACCCTATGCAAAGGCAGCCAGATATTAGCAAAGCGAAAGAGTTATTAGGCTGGGAGCCCAAAGTAGGGCGTGAAGAAGGTATGCGAAAAACGTTTGAGTATTTCAAAACACTTTCTAAAGACGAGCTGGAGCGAACAGAACACCGTGATTTTACAGCACGCAATAAAAAATAAAGATGCTAGTTTTTAGTAATCGTATGAAAAGCTTATCAGAAATGATAAGCTTTTTTTATTGGTGTAGTTTTTAGTAATATTTTGAAAATTTGACGAGCTAAAATGAAGTATAATATGGTTTGTTATAACTGTTTAAATCGTATACGATTTATGTGAATAACCAATAAACAGTCGATTTTACACGTGATTGATTGTTTTTTATCAATAGCTTTTGTGTTTTTTGCCTTTGTGGTGTCTATTCGCAAAAATACGTGATAGTAGCACGGTAAATGAAAGCCTGTTTTGAGTGTTTTAGTATCGCCACTTGATCATTTTAGCTATTGCTGCATTGATATTGTTCGTAACATTTCTATTTTTGCCCAAAATTTACTACATGAACATTCTTATTTTAGGTTCGGGCGGTCGTGAGCACACACTTGCTTGGAAATTACATCAAAGTCCAAAATTGTCAAAATTAGTAGTTGCCCCCGGTAATGCAGGCACGGCTGATATTGCTAAAAACATACCCGTTAGCGTAAATGATTTTGAAGCAATAAAAACGATTGTTCTTGCCGAGGATATCCAAATGGTTGTTGTAGGGCCAGAGGATCCGTTAGTAAATGGTGTGCATGATTTTTTCTTAAATGATGATGCCTTAAAAGCTATTCCGGTAATAGGGCCGCAAAAGGCTGCCGCTGAATTAGAGGGAAGTAAAGAGTTTGCTAAAAAATTTATGATGCGGCATGGTATCCCAACAGCGGCTTACCAAAGTTTTACTACAGATAGTTTAGCAGAAGGCTTTGCGTTTTTAGAAACCTTAAAACCGCCATACGTGCTCAAGGCTGACGGTTTAGCTGCAGGAAAGGGTGTTTTAATTCTTGATAATTTAAATGATGCGAAAGCTGAATTACAAACCATGTTGGTTGACGCCAAGTTTGGAAGCGCTAGTACAACGGTTGTTATTGAGGAGTTTTTGGCTGGTATTGAATTGAGCGTATTTGTTTTGACCGATGGAGATGGTTACAAGGTACTTCCAACGGCAAAAGATTACAAACGTATAGGTGAGGGTGATTCGGGACTTAATACGGGCGGTATGGGCGCTATATCACCAGTTCCTTTCGCTGATCAGGGTTTTATGGATAAGATACACGAGCGAATTGTTGTTCCGACAGTAGAAGGGCTTAAAAAGGATAATTTACCGTACAAGGGTTTTATTTTTATTGGCTTAATTAAAGTTGGTGAAGATCCTTTGGTTATCGAATACAATGTGCGCATGGGAGATCCAGAGACGGAAGTGGTAATTCCCAGAATAAAAAATGATTTGGTTGAGGTATTTGAAGCTGTGGCAAATCAACAGTTAAGTACGGTTAATTTGCAGTTAGATGAACGAACAGCTACAACGGTAATGTTGGTTTCAGGGGGGTATCCTGAGGCTTATGAAAAAGATAAGGCGATAACAGGACACAATGATATAGACGATTCACTTGTGTTTCACGCAGGTACACGTTTAAAAGATGGAGAGGTAGTTACTAATGGAGGCCGTGTAATGGCAATAACATCTTTCGGAGCTGATTTTAAACAAGCACTTAAAACATCTTATCAAAATATAGAAAAGCTACACTTTGATAAGATGAACTATCGTAAAGATATTGGGTTTGATTTGTAAGTGGTAAGGCACTAGCGTTTAAAAACGCTAAGTCAAAGATTACAAATACGAATGTGAACTTATGCTTTTGTCTTCTTCGTCATTGTCATTGTAAGCTTTTAGCTGCAACATCCAATATACGAAGGCCACACAACCGATAATTGCTAAGAGCCAATTTATAGTATTAGAAGCCCACCAGTTATCCATAAAACGAAACATGTCGTATGGTGCGAATAGTACATTTACAAATAAATCTTGTATGCCTTCAAAAAATGATTTCATGTTATAGTATATTTACGTTGCAAAAGTATAAAATTCAAGTCGCTCAGAAAAATTTCTAGATGATTTCAAGCATTTTTAGAAGATCAAAACCTATCAACTACATTGTTTTAGTAGCATTACTATTTGTATTGTACTGGTTGGTACATTATTTATTGTTCGATAAAACCTACGCTTTTGAGGATTTAACGGGGCAAATACTTATCGTTGCGACTTTGTTATTGAGTATTTTTATAGCAGATTTTATTATTAAAAGGAACAAGTTAACGCTGCCTAATTCTTTAGGGATATTGTTTTATATTCTTCTGATAATGCTTTTTCCTGAAACTTTGATGGATCCTAAGGCTATTTTATGTAGTTTCTTTTTATTGCTTAGTTTGAGGCGTTTGATAAGTATTCGTTCTTTAAAAGCGATTAGGTCAAAGATTTTTGATGCCACCTTTTGGGTAATGATTGCCAGTTTGTGTTATGAATGGGCGGTATTGTATTTACTTTTAATTTTTGTGGCTATCTATGCTTATGGAGCAAAGAATATTAAGAATTGGTTAGTGCCTTTTGCTGCTATTTTTTCAGCATTTATGTTAGTATATGGTATACTAATATTGGCAAATCACACAGAGTTTTTGTTTAATCATTATACTTTTTCGTATCACTTTGAAGCTAGTTATTATTCAAAATGGTTTCAAAGTTCTAAGTTGGCAATCTATATTATCTCAGTTTTTATTGCAATGGGAGTTGTATCTTTAAAACTAACTAAGTCTGGGTTGAGCCAAATGCTGACTATTCGACTTATTGCTTTTTCATTTATTTTAGGGCTTGCAGTAAATGTGTTCACTACAGCTTCGGATGTTTATCCTATTATGATTACCTTTTTTCCTGCTATTGTGTTTTTTACCAATTATATAACGTCAATAAATAAAGCTAAATGGAAAGAAATTATTTTAATGGTTTCCATTCTTGTGCCTTTTTTGATGTTGATTGCCAGTATAGCAATGAAATAATACTAACTTTGTTTAAAAGAAATAATAGCCATGTTTAGCAAATTTGCATTTAAAATTTTTGAAGAGAGTATTGCAAAATACCATGAGATAGATGAGGTGTCACAACCTTTTTCAAATCCGTATGCAAAAGATGAAATCGCCCATCTTTTGTATAGAAAAAACTGGATTGATACCGTACAATGGCACTATGAGGATATTATTAGAGATCCAAACATTGATCCTGTAGCTGCGCTAAGCTTAAAACGTAAGATTGATGCAAGTAACCAAGATCGTACCGACTTAGTTGAATATATTGACAGTTACTTTTTAAATAAATACCGATCGGTAGAAGTTAAAAATGACGCTACCATTAACACTGAAAGTATTGCCTGGGCCATAGATAGATTATCTATTTTAGCGCTTAAAATTTACCATATGCGTGAAGAATCAGAGCGTACTGATGCATCACCAGAACACTTGAATAAATGTAAGGAAAAACTTGCCGTGCTCATGGAGCAAAAAAATGATCTTTCTGAGGCCATTGATCAATTGTTATTTGATATAGAAAATGGAAGCAAGTACATGAAAGTTTACAAGCAAATGAAAATGTACAATGATGATGAGTTAAACCCTGTACTTAGGGGACTGAAGTAATCCGTTTTTTATGAAGGCATCAAAACATCTCTTGGTCATTAGATTATCAGCCATGGGGGATGTGGCTATGACTGTACCTGTTTTGAATGCACTTTTACAGCAGTATCCTACCTTGAAGATTACGGTACTAACACGGTCATTTTTTAAACCTTTATTTGCCCAACTACCCAATGTGACTGTTTATGAGGCTGATGTAAAAGGTAGGCATAAAGGTATTTTTGGACTATGGAGGCTGTATAGAGAATTATCAAAATTACAAATTGATGCAGTAGCCGATTTGCATCATGTACTGCGTAGTAGCGTTTTAAAGCTGTTTTTTATAGTAGGTGGATACCCGTTTAAACAAATTGATAAAGGAAGGGCTGAAAAGAAAGCACTCACTGCACATAATCATAAGGTTTTTAAGCCACTAAAGAGTACACACCAGCGGTATGTCGATGTATTTAATTCTCTTCAATTACCAATTAATTTGGAGGCATGCAAGTCTTTGTCTCCTAGAAAATTATCAAATAAAACTAAGGCATTTATTATCACAAATAAAAAACCAATTGGTATTGCGCCTTTCGCAGCTTTCAAAGGAAAAATGTATCCGCTAGAGCTTATGCAAGAGGTTGTAGCGGCACTTAACGATTTGGATATGTATCAAATCTTGCTCTTTGGAGGGGGAAAGAAAGAGCAGCAGCAACTTGATATTTGGGTAAGTACCTATACTAATGCAGTTAATGTCATTGGTAAAATTACTTTTGATGAAGAGCTCGACCTGATTTCGAATTTAGATTTAATGTTAGCGATGGATAGTGGAAATGCACATTTAGCAGCGATATTTGGTATTCCTACCATAACGCTTTGGGGAGTAACACATCCTTATGCCGGTTTTTATCCTTTTGGGCAATCACTGGATAATGCGTTATTGGCTGACCGAGCCAAATATCCGTTAATACCAACTTCGGTTTACGGTAACAAAATACCAGAAGGCTATGCTGAAGTCATGCGTACAATACAGCCGAAGGATATTATTGAAAAGATACAAGGTATTCTTCAGTAAATAGTGTTGAAAGCATTATTTTGCCTCAATAGATTTTAGGTATTGTCGAAGTTGAGACATAAATCGATACTTTTTTGCTTGAGGTGTAGTTTCAACCATTAAGGTACGCACCCCAATAAAAGCACTGATTAAAAATAAGGCAACGCCTTCTGTATCTACATGCCTATCAATGTAGCCATTGAATTTTCCACGCTGTATAGCTGCTATCATTGTTACCTCCCATATTTGAATAATTTCATTGAGATGTTTCATTATGAGGTCATTTTTTCCATTGAATTCATTAATGAAATTACTGAGTACAAAACCAAAGTCCATTTCGTTATGTACAGCGGTTTCTAAGGCATTATCAAAGCAGTTAATAATGAGGTCTACAGTATTTTCATGAGCTTCAATAGGTTCTATTAGCGCACTATATACCTTTTTAACTAATAAATTTTCAATTATTTGAATGAAAAAATCTTCTTTTGATCGAAAATGGTAATAAAAGGCGCCTTTTGAGAGCGAGAGTTCTTTAATAATTTCATCAATACTCGTGTTGTAATAGCCATTTTTATAGAAGAGTTTAAGGCCAGTTAGTTGCATCTGGTGCATTGTGGCCATTCTTTTAATTGATTTTTTCATGACTTTGTTAATGCGATAAGGTTGAAATTAAGTTGTTTCATAACGAATTAATTTCTAAGATGTTTTGCCAAAGAGTGATTAATGGTATATAAAATAGGTAAAGCGGTGGTTTTGTGTGTTCTCTATGAAAAGAACTGTTTTTGAAAAAGTGTATCGCTCTTTTATAATGAGGACCATTGCGATGGTTTTGTTGATTTTAAAAAGCTCATATTTTTCATCTTTTAAATTATATCACCATGTTTAATTAAGGAGGAGCTTCATCTCTTTTTTTTCTCGCCAAAATGATTTCCATGAGTTAATGGTTAACGTCCAAAATTTCATTTCGCAAAAGTTAAATGTTAACTATTGTAGAAAACAGTTGTGCCTCTAGGCAGGTATTATTTTTCGTTTTCCGGTAATTAAAAGCTCTACCGTTAGGGCTGAATTGATGCTGTCATATTACTTATTAACATTGTATGGGTTTGCTAAACCATTATTACTAAACGTAATATTCCTGGCTAAGTTCATAAAAATTTATTAGGCAATTATATAGAACAACAAATATCAATACGTACACCACTAAAAATCGCTATATTACAACAAATGGTTGAAAAATTTTATTAGTTTGTCATAATTTAGCTACAAATATGTATAATATCCTTGAAATTTTGTCGTTTAAGTCCTTACAATCAAAACATGTAGGTGCGTTTGTAACTAAATAAAAGAACATAGTATTAAGAGCAATAGTAATAAAAATGTATGGTTAGTGTTAACTCTTTCCCTCCTTGTTCTTTTTCAATATTAAAAATAAAAGAGATCTAAAAAGCAATTTTCGTAATGAACAAATGTATTAGTAAAGATCTAGAATATTTAAGATTAATGTTGAAGCGGTACTTATTTAAAGAAATTGAGAATCTTAATACAGAGGTAGTCAAGAATTGAAAAAAAATTGAAAAAGATATGAAAAAACAACTGATAACATTATCCCTATTATTTATAGGTTTATACAGTATGACCGCACAGCAAGATGCGCAGTATACGCAATATATGTACAATACGCTGTCGGTGAATCCGGGTTATGCTGGTTCTCGGGGTGTATTGAGTATATCAGCCCTTCACCGTTCGCAATGGGTTGGTTTAGATGGAGCTCCTACAACACAAACGTTAAATTTTCATACGCCTGTATCTTCTAGAGTAGGTGTAGGTTTATCTATAGTAGATGACAAGATTGGTAATGGTACAAATCAAGATACCTATTTTGATGCTGTTTTTTCATATACGGTACCAACTTCAGATACAGGTAAGTTATCTTTTGGACTGAAGGCAGGTGGACACCTATTGAATATTGATTTTAATAAACTCCGTAATTATGATCCTAACAGTTTGGGAACAGGAGAAACCAATATAGATAAGAAATTTTCACCCAATTTTGGAGGTGGAGTTTATTATCATACCGATAAGTTTTATGCAGGGTTGTCGGTTCCTAATTTTCTTGAAACCGAGCATTTTGATGGATCAGGTCAAAACAATTCTTTTTTAGCTGAAGAGCGTATGAATTGGTATTTAATTACGGGTTATGTCTATGCTTTAAATCCTAATTTTAAATTGAAACCAGCGTTTCTTTTTAAAGCTGTAAACGGAGCTCCCCTACAGGCTGATTTTTCACTTACCGCTTTATTTCAAGAACGTTTTTCATTGGGCGCTGCTTATCGTTGGGATGCTGCTTTAAGTGGTATGGTTGGTTTTCAAGTGAATAATAGCTGGATGATTGGCTTGGCATACGATAAAGAAGTTACTGAATTAGGAAGTGTATCTTTTAATAATGGTTCGTTTGAGATTTTCTTAAGATATGAGTTTATGAAGAGTGTGAAGAATGTACTAACCCCAAGGTTTTTCTAAAAAAAATAAGATGAGTATAAGTAAAAAATATATAGCAATAATCTTTATGTTTTGGCTGCTACCTTTTTTTGGTCAAAATGCAAATAAAGTGGCTAAGGCCACCAAAAAATTTAATAATCTAGAATACGCTGGTGCCATAAAGAACTATGATAACCTAGTGAATAAGGGATATACCTTAGAAGAAGTATTTAAAAACCTAGGTGATTCACATTATTTCAATGCAGATTATGTAGCATCAGCATATTGTTATAGTCGTTTATTTGAATTAAGTAATACAACTGCTGATCCGGAGTATATGTATCGCTATGCACAGGCGCTTAAATCATCAAAGGAGTATGAAAAATCAGATGAATGGATGGAAAAATTTGCCAAGGCAAAGAGTAATGATCACCGCGCGATGAAATTCATGGCGAATCGTGATTATCTGTCAACTATTAAATCGCGTAAAGCCAATTATGATGTTAAACCTTTGTCAATAAATTCTTCAGCTTCTGATTTTGCACCGTCATTTAAAGGTGATATGTTGTATTTTTCAACAGCTAGAGATACAGGTAGTGTTGTAAAGAGTGTCAATTTATGGAATGCTAAGCCCTTTTTAAATATATACAAGGCGGCTCGTGATGCTTCTGGAGAGTTTACCAACGCAGAACGTTTATCGAAGTCGGTGAATAAAAAGACACATGAATCATCTACAGCATTTACAAAGGATGGTAAAACTATTTATTTTACTAGAAACAATTCGAACAATGGTAAATTTTCAAGAGATGATCAAGGTGTAAGTCGTTTAAAGCTTTATCGTGCTACATTAGAAGATGGTAAATGGCAAAATATTGAAGAACTTCCGTTTAATGACGATGATTTTTCTGTGGCTCACCCAACATTAAGTTTAGATGAGCAATGGTTGTATTTTGCTTCTGATATGCCAGGAACAGTGGGGTCATCAGATATTTTTAGAGTTCAAATACACCCTGATGGTACTTTTGGAACACCTGAAAATTTAGGTGATCATATTAATACAGAGGCAAGAGAGACCTTTCCGTTTATAGCATCAGATAATACCCTTTACTTTGCATCAGATGGTCACCCAGGATTGGGAGGATTAGATGTGTTTGCAACGAAATTAAGTGATAATACGAAGATTGTTAATTTAGGAAGCCCGCTTAACGGTGAACAAGATGATTTTTCATTTGTTTTAATTCCTGATTCTAATGAAGGCTTTTTTGCTTCCAATAGAGAAGGTGGTCAAGGTAGCGATGATATTTACACTTTTGAACAAATAAATCCGTTATCTTTTGAATGTTCGAGTATAGTAAGTGGTGTTGCTAAAGATAAAAATACGGGTATGCCCTTATCAGGAACAAGTATAAGTATAGCCAAGGCTTCAGGAGAAACCTTAGGAGCTGTTGTAACAGATGAAGATGGCGTTTTTAGTGTTGATGGTGATTGTAAAGAAGGGAGCTATACTTTAAAAGGATCTAAAGAGGGCTATGAAGAAGCCGATATTATGATTGCACTAGAGGGAGAAGACCTAACCGATTTAGTAATCGCTTTAGGCCAATCAAAAAATCCTACTGTAGCTATCGGTACTGATCTTATTAAACACTTAGGATTACGACCAATTTATTTTGATTTTGATAGGTCTGATATTCGCCCTGATGCTTGGGAAACGCTAGAAAAGATAATTGCTTATTTAAAAGCAAATCCTGAGGTTAATATAGAAGTACATTCGCATACAGATGCTGTAGCAAGCGATAGTTATAATGATCGATTATCACAAAAACGAGCTGTGGCTACCGTCGCTTATTTGGTAGATCATGGTATTGCTAAATCACGATTAAATGGTACAGGGTATGGAGAAAAGCGTTTGGTAAATGATTGTGATACTGTTTATAAATGTAGAGCAGCTAAACATCAACTAAATAGACGTTCAGAGTTTATTGTAGTAGAGTAGAACAACAATTATTTTAATATTAAAAGGGGTAAGACTTAAAATAGGTCTTACCCCTTTTGGTATTTTGATACTTTAGCTCAGCTTACGTATTTGAACTTCGTTACGTGACACTAAATCACATTTATTGATACGTTTTACCTAACCTAATAGCCGTTAGCTAAAAATAAAGACAAACAGATGAACCTTAAGACATTAGCTTCAGTAAACAGGGGTGAAAATGTAACTTCTTAATTCAACCATTTCAAAACCTGCATTTTTAATATAATCGTTCTGTTATCATACCACATGTACCAGCACTGTCAATAGGTATATGGGGTTGACTATATTATATACTAATTGGTATTAAGATTTTTTTTGTAATAGTTAGTGAGGTTGTCTCTACTGTGTAAACATCAGGTCTTTACACTAAAACAACACGTTTTTCTTAATTAACAACGCTGTAAGTTAGATTGACATCAATTGTAAGGTTATTACTACAAATATTGTGTATTTTAGCTGTAAACATGGAAATAATCGTTGAAGTGCACCAAAAGGGTTTGTTTGGTGTGTTTTGGCTATTGGTATTACTGGTACGTTCATTTTGCCTTTGTTTTTCAAAATTTGATTCACAAATGCCTATGATCACAGAAATAGTATCTGTAAAAAATATGAGTACAGTCTTTCCATGGAATGTACTAAAAGACATGAAAAAAAATCTTTTTACGCTAAGAAAATTCAGCGGTTTAATCTGTGTGGTTCTATACCTATTGGTAGTAGACCTGCATGCGCATAACTCAAATTCTATAAATGATAATGGTATCACTTATACTTCAGAGTATTATATTGACGCATCACTTCATAAAAAGAAGGTATTAGCCAAGAGTATTCAAAATGACACCTCAAAGAATACCTACCACTTATTCTCTCACGGTCGTTCAGGTGAGTTATTAATAAATGGTAAATGGCTGGGTGCAAAGCAAATTGTAGATTTTTTAAATTCAACATTAAATTATGAGCATTCTACATTTTTAGACCTTAATATTTATGGTTGCGAATTTGCTAAAGGCGAAAAGGGAAAACAAGCTGTAGAATATATTCAAAATGCTTTAGACTTAACAATTAATGCTTCAACAAATATTACAGGAAAAGATGGTGATTGGATTTTAGAAGTAGGTAATCATAAAAAAGGAGTTGCAATACCAAATTATCTACACAATTTACAAATAGATACCGATAATGATTCGGTTAATGATAATATTGATCAAGATGATGATAATGATGGGATTACAGATTATTGGGAAGCACAGAATGTAATATTTAATCCCAGATTTACGAATAATTTAGAAGGCTGGAACCCTAGTCCAAGTGCCACTCCTTTTGCAGTAAGTGGCGGACAAGTAAATTGTAGAGCTAATGGTACAAATACTTTAACTCAGAGTTATTCAGGCTTATCGAGAGGAACAGCGGCAGGTAATAAAATTGAATTAATTCTATATATTTCAATTTATCGAATCAATACATTAAACACCTTCAAAATTAAAATAAATGGAACAACCTATGTGAGTATAAATTCTAGAACAGGTGCAGTTACCTATTCAAATAGTGCTACAGGAACAATAAATTCTGTGCCAAGTAATACTTCTGTAGGTAAATCTATTTTAAGAGTGTTTTTTCCTACTACTATTCCTGCTTCAGGTAATTTATCTTTTGAGTTTGTTGGAGCATCAGGGAGCACTGAAGCCAATCGGGACTATTTTCTTTTTCGATCTCCAAGATTATATAGAGGATTAGATACAGATAATGATGGAATACCAGATCATAGAGATTTAGATAGTGATAATGATGGTGTGCCAGATAATATTGAATTTCAAACTACTAAAGGTTTTATTGCTCCAACGGGTGCTGTTAATGCTCTTGGAATTAGAAACGTTTATGCAAATGAGTATTATCCGATTAATTCAGATAATGATAAGGTGTTAGATTTTAGAGATTCCGATAGTGATAATGATGGTGTTTCTGATACCCAAGAATTTGGATTAAGCTTATCGGGAACGGTTGGAAATAATGGGTTAGATAATAATATTGAATGGGCAGATAATTATGGAGATGTAAACGGAACATTTTCAAACAATCCCACTTCTTATACAAATGATGCCGATAACGATATTGGAGCAACTACGGGAGATTTAGATTATCGAGATAAAGAAAGTTTGGATACTGATAACGATGGTATTATTAATGTTTTAGATCCCGATGATGATAACGATGGTATATTAGACAGTGATGAAAATAATGATACCTATGGTTATAGTCAAACTTGGACAGGAATAGGAACAAATGTTACATCATCAGAAACTACTAATGGGATTAAAGTTTCTATGACAAGATCAGGTTCTGGAACAACTAATTATTATTTTATTCAAAATGAAACACATACAACACAATCGGGCATATTTAATAGTGTAGCTACTAATGGTGGAGCCTCAATACATACAGGTGTGTATTGGGAAGATACTGGAAATGTAATAAATGGTCACTATCCGCTTAGACATCAATTGTCGTATCGAAATTCTACACCAACAGTTTTAACCATAGATTTTGATAAAACAGTAGAGAATCCCATAATTAACATAGAACGTTTAGGCGCATTTATACTTAATTATCTAGATCCAACAGGGCAATATTATAGAACAGCAGCTCAGTTTCAGCTTGTAAGCCCAAATTTAGTTTTAAAAAAATTATCTGGTAATTCTCAATTAATTGTTACTGATAATGCTTTTTATAATCAAGTAAGAAAATTCAATGGAAATATAAATGCATATAGTGATGTGTATAAAACAACTTCAGACATTAGATCTTTGGCTGGAGGAACCATTCAAGTTTTAGGAGCAACCAAGCAAATCAAATTTTGGGTAACAGGTTTAGGGCCTAGTTCGGGGTATTATACCGATTTGGAAATGAGTTTTCAATTAAAATCAAACGATTCAGATGGAGATGGAATTTCTAATAGTTTAGATTACGATTCAGATAACGATGGTATTTTAGACAGTGTAGAAGTTGGGCCAGACCCAAGCAATCCTCAAGATACTGATAATGATGGAACACCTAATTATTTAGATACAGACAGTGATAACGATGGTTGTCCAGACGCTTTAGAAGCCAATTCAAGTACCTATAAATTTTCAGATTTAGATAAACGAAATCGTATTGATATTACCCAACATCCTGTTGATGCTAATGGCATACCGGGCGGTACAAGTAATCAAGTTGGAACAGCTATAAATAGTGCTGTACAGTCTAATGAATGTGATTCGTGTAACCCTAATAGTTCTTTATATTCAACATTTGATGGTGATACGGTTGGAGATGATTGTGATCTTGATGATGATAATGACGGAATCTTAGATACCGCTGAAATTTGTAAATCAGATATTGTACCGACTTCTATATTGCAATGGCATACGGCTACCGTAAATATAGCAAACAGCAAAAGAGTTGTTGAGACCAAAGTAGAATTACGAAATAAATATACTGATTATAGAATTCAGTGGCATTATGGAGATGCAGATGTCATTGGGAAAGAAATAAATATCGATTTTGATCACCCCGTATGGCCTGCTGAGGACACTATTGATTGGGCATTACGAGAAAATGATGCAAATGCTAAATTTGGTGACTTTTATATTACTTACGAAAATGGAAGACGAGTATCTAATATAGATATAACGATAACTAATAATACAGGATTAACAAAAGGAACAGATGCAGATGGACTTCATTTTGTAGCCTGTTCTGCAAGTAGTCAAGGCGATGTTACTTTAATAGGTATTGATAGAACCAAGCGTATCAAATCTATCGGATATACTGTGTTTAGTTTACAAGGGTCACATTCTACAACAGAAAAAGTCATCCCAAGATTTCATATCGATTGCGATATGGATGGCGATGGTATCGAAAATCAACACGATTTAGATAGTGATGGTGATGGCTGCCCCGATGCTATTGAAGGTGGAGCTAGTTTAACAGCATCAAGTTTAAGTACTTCTAGTATATCTGGGGGTAATTCTGGACCAAATTATAATGGACTCTCAGAAACTGGTGAGCAGCAAAATTTAGGAACTGCTGTAAACGGTAATGGTGTACCTACCAGTGCTGGTACAGGGCAAACCATTGGAGAATCGCAAGCTGCAAGTAAGGATACTGAATGTTGTCCAGAACCAGATAATTACCAAGGTATACCTGATACCGATGGTGATAATGTTGCAGATGGATGCGATTTAGACGATGATAACGATGGTATTTTAGATGTTAATGAAGACGCAACGGCAAATAATGTTGCACTATCGGGTACGGCAACACAATCCTCTACTTTAAATACTTATTCTGCAAGTAATGCTATAGATGGCAATTTAACAAATTTCACTCATACAACAAATGCAGTAGCTAATCAATGGTGGCAAATAGACCTAGGTAGTGTTGAAAATATAAGTTTTATTAATCTATTTAATAGGACAGATTGTTGCCAAGATAGATTAGAAGATTATCATATTTTGGTGTCAGATTTACCATTTACAAACACAGATTTAGAAGATACTCAGAATCAAGAGGGTGTTTTAGATATTCACAAAACCACTCAAGCGTTAAGTCCTTCGGTTATTCCTATAAATAGAACAGGGCGTTATGTTAGAATACAGTTGTCAGGAAGTGAACGATTGAATATAGCAGAAGTTCAAATTTTTGATGATTTAGATACTGATGGTGATGGTATTCCAAATCGTATTGATTTAGACAGTGATGGCGATGGTTGCCCCGATGCTATTGAAGGTGATGGAACAATTAAATTATCAGACTTAAAAACAGATGGATCAATAGCATATACAACAGTTAATGCAGATGGTGTATTGGTTAATGAGGTTGGCGCTAGCGGTCAATCAATAGGCGATTCTCAAGATGATACCGCTTCAGTGTGTGCAGATCCTTCAGTTTCAGGATATCCAGATTCAGACGGAGATGGAATTGCAGATATAAATGATTTAGATGATGATAACGATGGTATTTTAGATGTTGATGAAGAATGTGAAGGCTATATATCACAAAATAAAGATGGTATTTGGAAAGGATCAACAGCTAGTGTTATAGATGTCACACTAAATGGATTTTATGAAAACACAAATACATCAACTTTTTACGAAGGTCAAACACGATACTCAATAAAAAGAAGAGGAGGAGATGATCGCATGGTTAAAATAGGAACTGCTGAGTATATAGTGACTTTTACACCTGGTGTTCCTGCTAATGAAATAGCTTTTTATATTCAAGATTTTGATGGAAATTATTCATTTAATGGGGCATTCGATGTTACTATAAATGGAGGTACACCTGCGGGTATTGTTTTTCAAGAAGCCGAAGTAGGTTTTACTGAAGCATTAAATTATAATGCTTCTAGAAGTAAAGTATTAGGTAAAAAAGGATTTGTTGAAAACCAACGCATCATGTTAAAAGGTGTTGGAACTACATTGATAACAGAACTAAAAATAAAATCGGTAGATATACAATCAGGAGATTGGATGGCTTATTCTTTATTTGCAAGAAGTTATTGCGATATAGACAATGATGGCATACCAAATAATTTAGATTTGGATAGTGACGGCGATGGCTGTCCAGATGCAATAGAAGGAGGCTCAACAGCTATAGCCTATAGTGATTTAAGTCCTGCGACTATGCCTGCTGGTAATTCTGGAACTGGTTATTTAGGAATTTCAACATCTGACGTACAGTTAAATCTAGGAAATACAGTAGAAGAAACCGATGTTACTAAATTAGGAATTCCGATTAGTGCAGGAGCAGGGCAAACGGTAAATGAATCGCAATCGGGTAGTACAGATACCGAGTGTTGTAATGCAAATAATTTTCCAGCTGTATTAGATAGTGATGATGATGGTATTAGTGATGGTTGTGATTTAGACGATGATAACGATGGTATTTTAGATGATGATGAAGCGAATGTTGTTAACCTTGCATTGCAAGGAACTGTCTCTCAGTCTTCAGATTATTCAAGTAGTTATTTAGCAGCGAATGCTATTGATGGAAATTTAACGAATTTTACGCATACACAAAGTGGTCCTAATCAATGGTGGGAAATAGACCTAGGAAGTATTCAAGATATCAGTACAATTAATATATATAACAGAAGTAATTGTTGTCAATATAGATTAACAGATTATCATATTTTTATTTCAGATGTGCCTTTTACATCAACCAATATTATTACAACACAAAATCAATCGGGGGTATCAGATATTCATGAAACCACTGAAGCTGGCATGCCTAGTGCCATCTATGTTAATAGATCTGCAAGATATATTAGAGTGCAACTTACAGATTCAGGAATTTTAAGTCTTGGTGAGGTTCAAATTTTTACTGAAAAAAATGAAGATAATGATGCAATTCCTAATCGTTTAGATCTAGACAGCGATGGCGACGGTTGTTCCGATGCTATAGAAGGAGGAGGTACACACGTAAATAGTCAATTAGTCGATTCTGCAATGCCTGGAGGAAATACAGGAGGTAGTTTCTCAGGGATTTCAGGAGTTTCCCCTGTGGTAAAAAACTTTGGAAATACGATCAATACCAAAGGCATACCAACACGAGTTACAGGAGGTGCAACTACAGGAACAGAAACGGCAGGGCAAAGTATAGGAACGAGCCAAGATAAAAACACGTCCACGACTTGTACCGATACAGATGGAGATGGTATTAATGATTATGTGGATTTAGACGATGATAATGATGGTATTTTAGATGCAAACGAAAATTGTATTTCTGAACCATTTTCAGATATTACAGGAACTAAGCAATGGTCAGGCCCTACTAATTCTTCTGTAGGAACTACTACTACAGCTTCAGGAGGAACCATTGCTGTTAGTAATGGGAATAGAAATTACCTGCTTTTAAATGAGTATAAATTTATTGGAACAAAATATATTTTAGTTCAGTCATCATCTAATGCAAATAATTTTACTATCAGTTACACATTTACTACGCCAATACCTGTACATGAATTTGCGTTTGCTTTAAATGATCTAAATGCTGTAAATGCCACTACTGGTAATCCAGATGTAACAATGTCTTTATCTGGTTCAGGTACCGCAACAACTGCAGATTTTGAGCTAGACGAATATGTTTTTCCAGGGGCAAATGCGGTCTCTTTTGGTTATAATCCAGCTACGGGTGCTTATACTTATCCAAATGGCACTCCTTCAAATACAGCTAGATATGGTGGAATACTTAGAGGTAAACCAGAGAACACTAACACAATTAAAACAATTACGTTTACTGTAAATAACCTTTTTAATGGCGATGGAATCATTTGTAATTTATTACCAATAACAACATGTGATAATGATAAAGACAACGATGGTATTATAAACAAATTAGACTTAGACAGCGATGACGACGGTTGTCCAGATGCTTTAGAATCAGCATCAAGTCCATATCAATACAGTGACCTTAATAGCAATACCAGTATCGATACTTCTATGCATGCTATAGATAGTATAGGTGTACCATCTGGAACATCTTATGGAGTAGGAACATCTCAAGAGGATACAATACAATCAGCAGAATGTAATGCTTGTGATACAGCGAGTAGTTTGTATGTAGATAGTGATGGCGATGGTATAGGAGATGCATGTGATTTAGACGATGATAACGATGGAATATTAGATGTTGATGAATTTATTAATGTTGCCTTAAATGGAACGGCAACCCAATCATCAGAGTACGTTGTTGTTTCTTCTCCAGCAAGTAATGCCATAGACGGTAATCTTAATAATTTTTCTCATGCTGCTGAGAATGATCCTAGTCCATGGTTGCAAATAGATTTAGGGAGTGTAAAAGATATAAATTTTATTCAATTATATAATCGAGAAGATTGTTGTGTAGATAGACTGTCTAAATATCATGTTTTTGTTTCAAGTGTTGCATTTTCATCAACTAATATAGATACAACTCAAAATCAAGCAGGTGTATTAGACATCTATAGGGAAGAAATGGCAGGAAGGCCTAGTGTTATTGATGTTAATAGAACTGGGCGATATGTGAGAATACAATTATCAGAGCCGAATAGTTTACATGTAGCAGAAGTTAAAATTTTTGAAGCTATAGACACCGATGAAGATGGTATCCCAAATCATTTAGATTTAGATTCAGACAATGACGGTTGTCCAGATGCCATAGAAGGAGCTTCAAGTCCATATAAATACAGCGACCTTAATACGGATAATAGTATCAATACTGCTAGTCATGCGGTAAATAATGATGGTGTGCCATCAGGAACCTCTTATGCTATTGGTACATCTCAAGATGATACACAGCAAGCTACCGAATGCGACCCTTGTAATAGTACAAGTACATTATTTGTAGATAGCGATGGAGATGGTATAGGAGATGCATGTGATTTAGACGATGATAACGATGGAATATTAGATGTTGATGAATTTATTAATGTTGCCTTAAATGGAACGGCAACCCAATCATCAGAGTACGTTGTTGTTTCTTCTCCAGCAAGTAATGCCATAGACGGTAATCTTAATAATTTTTCTCATGCTGCTGAGAATGATCCTAGTCCATGGTTGCAAATAGATTTAGGGAGTGTAAAAGATATAAATTTTATTCAATTATATAATCGAGAAGATTGTTGTGTAGATAGACTGTCTAAATATCATGTTTTTGTTTCAAGTGTTGCATTTTCATCAACTAATATAGATACAACTCAAAATCAAGCAGGTGTATTAGACATCTATAGGGAAGAAATGGCAGGAAGGCCTAGTGTTATTGATGTTAATAGAACTGGGCGATATGTGAGAATACAATTATCAGAGCCGAATAGTTTACATGTAGCAGAAGTTAAAATTTTTGAAGCTATAGACACCGATGAAGATGGTATCCCAAATCATTTAGATTTAGATTCAGACAATGACGGTTGTCCAGATGCCATAGAAGGAGCTTCAAGTCCATATAAATACAGTGAACTTAATAGCAATACTAGTATCAATACAACAACATATGCTATAGATAGTGCTGGTGTACCTTCTGGAACATCTTATGGAATAGGAACATCTCAAGATGATACACAGCAAGTAGATGAATGTGATCCTTGTAATAATACAAGTACATTATTTGTAGATAGTGATGGAGATGGTATAGGAGATGCATGCGATGTAGACGATGATAATGATGGAATATTAGATGCCGATGAGATAAAATTTGGGTCATTAAGCTATGAGTTTTATAATGGTAGTGTTACAGGAAATACAGTAGATAATATTCCAACTTCTGGCGCCTTAAAAACAGGTGAAATTACTAATTTTGACGTAGGTTATTTAGCGGTGACTTTTAATTTATATAATAATTTTAGTATTAGGTACAAAGGTTTTATTAATATTGAAACTTCTGGTAATTATACCTTTTACACTTCTTCAGACGACGGATCAAAATTATATATTGGAAATGTTGCTGTTGTAGACAATGATGGCTCTCATTCATCTGTAGAAGCATCAGGAACTATTAATTTAAATAAAGGAATTCATCCAATTACAATACTATACTTTGACCTTATTGGAGGGGAAACTCTTAGTGTAAGTTACGAAGGACCTTCTATTACTAAAAGCGCTATTCCTTTTAGTGTTTTAAGTCCAATAAACTATTTAGATTTAGATGAAGATGGTCTATTAAATCGGTTAGATTTAGATAGTGACGGCGATGGTTGCCCAGATGCCGTAGAAGGAGCAGGAGATTTCAACTTCGATGATTTAAGTGTTTCAGTTACCTTACCAGCAGGAAATACAGGAACCGATTATAACGGAATTTCAAGCGAAGGGGTAAAATACAATTTAGGAACCACAGTAGAAGAAACAAATACAGCTAGATTAGGTGTCCCAATAATTGCGGGAGCAGGACAAATGTTAGGTAATTCACTAAAAGTAAGTACTGATACCGAGTGTTGTAAAGATGCAGATAAGTTTTTAGGAATAACTGATTCTGACGGTGATGGTATAGGAGACGGATGTGATTTGGATGATGATAATGATGGTATTTTGGATACTGATGAAAATAGGAGTCAAACTACAGATCTAATTCCTGTAGTAGGAGATAATGTTAGAACTAATGGTTCTTATTATGAATCAAATTATGATCCACAATTAAATAGTCAGAATGCTAATAATTGGTCGGCTAGCAATACAGATTTAACACATTGGGTAGGTGTTAATTTTGGCACTCCTAAAGGAATAAATACAATTTCTATACAAGGAAGATATAATTCACAACAAAGGGTTACCAGTTTTAGAGTAGATGGAACTAAAGATAATGGCGCTACTTGGATCGATTTAGGCACGTATTCGGGAAATACAGATAATACTAATATTGTTGTACAAAATATACCTAATACAGATATAGATTGGACGGGAGTAAGAATATATCCTTTAGCCTTCAATGAATGGCCTTCGCTAAGATTTGGTATAAATGTGTACAATAATGATATAGATAATGACGGAATTCTAAATCATTTAGATTTAGATAGTGACGGCGATGGTTGTCCAGATGCTTTAGAATCCGCTTCAAGTCCTTATGAGTATAGCGATCTTAATACAGATAATAGTGTCAATACAACAACACATACTGTAAATAGTGATGGAGTACCTTCTGGAACTTCTTATGCTATTGGAACATCACAAGATAATACCCAACAATCAGATGAGTGCGATCCTTGTAATTCGGAAAGTAGCTTGTTTGTTGATAGTGATGGAGATACTATTGGAGATGATTGTGACTTAGATGATGATAATGATGGTATTTTAGATGTAGATGAAGAATGTAGAGGGTATATTGCACAAAACACAGACGGAAGTTGGGTAGGAAAATCTACTAGTGTTGTAGATGTAACTTTAAGTGCTAACTTTACTTCAACAGGTGCTTATCCTGATGATTTAATAAGTGAACAAGTTCGTTATTCTATTACTAGTCGAGGGGGAGATCAGTTGGTTACGGCAACTGGTACGGCTGAATACAAAGTTACTTTTTCTCCTGGTATACCAGCAAACGAACTAGCTTTTCATATAAATGATTTTGATGATAGTGCTTCTTTAGGTGGATATTTTGAAGTTTCCATTAATGGAGGAACTCCTGCAGGAAATACTTTAGAAGTAGTTGATTATGGATATTCACCATATTTAATTTATGATGTATCCACTAGTAGAATAAAGTCATCTGGAGGAGGTACTTCTGCTACAGGTGTTGATGAGCAAAGAATTCTTTTAAATGGAATAGGTACAACTTTGATAACTGAACTTAAAGTTGTAACGGTTAATCTTGGAAGTGATTGGATAGCTTATTCTTTGTTTGGAAGAAGTTATTGTGATACAGATAACGATGGCATTCCAAACAGTTTAGATTTAGATAGTGATGGCGATGGCTGTCCAGATGCTATTGAAGGAAATGGAGATAGTAATTTTGTCAGTTCAAATTTGGTCATAAATTCTAACATGAATGGTGGACCTACAAATGTGAAACAAAACTTTGGAACGTCATCCAATACCAATGGTACACCAAATATAGTTGGAGACAATACAGATAGTGAATCGCAGAGTGTTGGAGATTCACAAGAATATAGTGGCACAACAGAATGCTGTAACAATGCAGCAGATTACCCAAATATTAAAGATACAGATAATGATGGTATTGGAGATAATTGTGATTTAGATGATGACAACGATGGTATTTTAGATACAGATGATGGTAGTTGTGGTGAAAGTCCAAATGTAGTTTGGAATGATTCGGGTACTTATGGTGAAAACTTTAATTTAACCAACCTACATAATACAGGAGTAAATGTAGCAGTTACTACTGCATTCAATAGTGGTTCTTCTCCTATTAGTTATAATAGTGTTGGTAGTGCCGAAGGATATGTCCTAGCTATTAATTGGGAAGATATTTATGAGGTAGATCCTAATGAAACAGTAGTATTTACTTTAGATTTTAGTGAAGAAGTGGTTTTGCAAAACTTTTCAATAAAAGATTTAGATCGTTTAGATGTAAATGCCACACAAGGTTTTATAGATGCAGTTAAGGTCTATGCAGAAGATGTAAATGGAAATAGAATCCCTTTAAATAAAACTCTAGGTTCAGCGCTTACGCAAGACACGAATGGTTTTTATCATTCAGCGATACAGTTCAATTCTTTAGATAGTGACCCAAATCATTGGTTAACAGTTAATAGTAATGGTGTCTTTTTAAAGAAAATTATCATTGAAGCTTCCGCAGGTATTGGTAGTCCAGTTGGGATGACACCAGAGTTTGGATCAAAAATTATTTTAGGAAATATAAATGTATGTAAGCCTTTAGATACAGATAACGATGGATTATCTAACAACATTGATTTAGATAGTGATGGCGATGGTTGCCCAGATGCTATTGAAGGTGATGGACATTTTACAGATTTACAATTAGTAAATGCAACTACCATTAACGGAGGTAATAATAATGATGGAAGTGCAACAGGTTATACAGGAATTGTTACTGATGCGGTAATACGTAATTTAGGAAATAATGTCAATACAACTATTGGTGGTGATTCCTATGGAGTTCCTACTATAGCAGGCACAGGACAAGGAATTGGGTTTTCAGTAAATAAATCAACTTCGGCTTGTAATGATGCAGACGGAGATGGTATAGGAGATGATGATGATTTAGACGATGATAATGATGGTATTTTAGATGCAGATGAAAATTCTTGTGCAACGCCAACATGGAACAATGCAAGCCCAGCGTCAAGTTCAACATCTGAAGCGTTTTCAAGTTCAAACGGAGTTACAGGAACAGTAACTACTGTAGCGGATAATAATTCTTTTTCACAAACGACAGAGTATATTCAAGTAGCTTTAAATTCAACAAATACTATTGTTACAGTAGCATTTAGTCCGCTTAAATCTGATATAGGAAGCATATATGAGATAGTAGATATAAGTGCTACAGAAGAGCAAACAATAATTGGTTATGATGTTAATGGAAATGAGGTGTATCCAACTATTAATACATCTACTGATGTAAGTGTTTCTGGAGCAAATGGTAATGTATTTGTAGGAACTTCTACTGTAGGCGGATCTATAAGTTTTTCTTTTGCTACACCTATAGCAAGTTTTAAATCTACAACAACGGGAAGCGAAGGAGGTATTGCTTTAAGAATTTCAACTTTATGTAAAATAAATGATACCGATAATGATGGTATTCCCAATCGATTAGACTTAGATAGTGACGGTGATGGTTGTCCAGATGCCATTGAAGGAGCGGCTAATATTTCGGAAAATCAATTGTTTAGTTCTAATCTTTCAGGAGGAAATTCAGGAACTGGTTTTACAGGAAATACTGGGGTGCCTTCAGTGATAGTTAATTTAGGAAATACTGTAGATGCAAATGGTATTCCTACCGTTATTAATGGAGGGCAAGCAATAGGGACTTCTACAGATAAAACAAACTCAAGTTGTACAGATACAGATGGAGATGGAGTTAATGATTATTACGATTTAGATGATGATAATGATGGTATTTTAGATACACTTGATGGGGCTTGTGGTGAAAGTCCAAATGTAATTTGGAGTAGTACAGAGACGTATGGAGCTTCTTTTAATTTAACAGATATAAATGGTACAGATATAGACCTGTCATTTAGTTCAGCGTTTAATAGTGGTTCATCAGCTATTAGTGATAATGGTACCTATAGTACAGAAGGATATGTTATAGCTATCGATTGGGAAGATACTTATGCAGATGATCCAAATGAAATTGCGGTGTTTACTTTTGATTTTAGTGAAGAGATTGTTTTAGAGAATTTGTCAATAAAAGATATTGATCGTCTACAAACGAGTGCTACAGAAGGATTTATAGATGCTGTTAAGATTTATGGAGTTGATGTAAACGATAATACAATACCTTTAAACATAAGTGTTGGTTCTGTTTTTACACAAGATGCAAATGGTTTTTATCATTCAGACATTCAGTATAATGCTACGGATAGTGAACAAAACCATTGGATGACAGTGAATAGTAATGGGAAACTTTTAAAGAAAATTATTGTAGAAGCTTCATCAAGTATTGGTAGTCCGGTAGGAATGGCACCGTCTGTAGAGTCAAGATTTATTCTAGGAAACTTAGATTTATGTAAACCTCTAGATACTGATAATGATGGTCTTATTAATAGCTTAGACTTAGATAGTGATGGCGATGGTTGTCCAGATGCCATTGAAGGAGATGGTACTTTTGTAGATACACAATTGGTAGATTCTTCAATTGATGGAGGTAATAATAATGATGGAACCGCTACAGAGTATTCAGGTGTAGTTACAGATGCGGTAATTCGTAATTTAGGAAATAATGTAGATACAACCCCAGGAAGTGCTACATATGGTGTGCCCACTATAGCAGGATCTGGACAAAATATTGGTGCTTCTCAAGATAAAACAAATTCAATCTGTATTGATCATGATGGGGATGGAGTTTCAGATGGTGTTGATTTAGATAATGATAATGATGGTATTTTAGATACTGTAGAAGGTACTGGAGATACAGATAACGATGGTATTCCTAATTATTTAGACTTGGATAGTGATGGCGATGGTTGTCCAGACGCAATCGAAGGAGGAAAAAGCATTTTAGAAACTGAATTAGTAGACTCTAACATTCTTGGAGGAAATACAGGAACAGGATTTACTGGTAACCCAGGAGTTTCCCCAGTGATAGAAAACTTAGGAAATACAGTTGATTCAGATGGGGTGCCTATCATTGCTGATGGAGGACAATCTATAGGTACTTCAATAGATAAAACAATGTCAAATTGTACCGACACTGATAATGATGGAATAAATGATTATAATGATTTAGATGATGATAATGATGGTATTTTAAATACAGAAGAAGGTGCTTGTGGAACAGGAAAAGGGGTGATTTGGAATTTCTCTGGTGTTTATGGATCTAATTTTACGATATCTAATTTAAGTAATACAGGAATAGATGTAGACTTTACTTCTGCTTTTAACAGTGGTGCAACAGCCAGTTCAGGTATAGGTGCTCTTCATGGAACATTTACTAATCCACATGGTTTGATAATGGGTATTGACTGGGAAGATCTTTCTACAGACGATGCAAATGAAATAGCGGTTTTTACTTTTGATTTTACTGAAGAAGTAGGGTTAGAGCGTTTTGCTATCAAAGCCATAGACCGTAATACTGGTTTTATGGATTTAGTTAAAGTGTATGGAGTAGATGTAAATGATAACATCGTTCCTTTAACGATAACTTTAGGTTCAGCATTGACACAAGATGCGAATGGATATTACCATTCAAATATAGATTTTTCAGCATCAGATGATAATCAAAACCATTGGTTAACCGCAAGTAGTGGAGGAACTTTACTGAAAAAAGTAGTTGTAGAATCTTCTGCAGGTTCAGGAAATCCAACAGGTGCGACTCCAACCTCTCCTTCTCGTTTTGTATTAGGGAATTTAGAATTATGTATGCGTTTTGATACGGATAATGATGGTATTCCAAATAGCCTAGATTTAGACAGTGATGGCGATGGTTGTCCAGATGCTTTAGAGGGTGGAGCAAATATTTTAGAAACGCAATTAGTTGCTTCTAGTATTGCTGGAGGAAATACAGGCACTGATTTTACAGGAGTTTCTGGAGTTTTTCCAGTAGTTGATAACTTAGGAACTACAGTAGATGCTAATGGAGTACCTACTATTGTTAGTGGATCCCAAAATATGGGAAGCTCTCAAAATAAAACAATTTCAAATTGTACGGATACTGATGGAGATGGAGTAAATGATTATAATGATTTAGATAATGATAATGATGGTATTTTAGATACAGATGAGCAGAGTAACTGTGAAGCAGTTAATTTAAACAATAGTCCAATTCAAAATTCATCGGTATCAGGTACTGCAGATGTAACGCTTTCAAATGGAGATGTTTTAACACCAACGATAGAGGTCTCTCATCCTGGTTTATTTAGTTCTTCAGGGTTTGATGGGTTTTCTTCAGGTGTAGTGAGCACAAGGTTTACAGGTAGTAATAAAGGAAATACAAGCGGTTATTTTCAAGTAAAATACACATTCACTAAAGCAGTAAAACTTCAATTAAGTTATCCCGGGGCATCGGCTAATGGAACTCATGGAGATAAAGATATATTTGAACTTATTGTAGCGTCAGGAGGATTTGATATTAATAATCCAAATGATAATAGTATTAATGTAACAGAAAATACAGCAACAAAAGTTCAGTTTTCACCTAATAGTACAGCTTACAATACAGAATTACAAACGCCTAAAACAGGGTATTTAGTGACTACATCTGAAGCTGTTACTTCGGTAATATTAAGATTTAGAAATAGCTTGAGTAGTCTTGATAATTCAATGAGTATTAAAGTGTCTCTAATTTGTGATAATAATCTAGATACCGATAACGATGGTATATTCGACCACTTAGACTTAGATTCTGATGGCGATGGCTGTCCAGATGCTTTAGAATCCGCTTCAAGTCCTTATGAGTATAGCGATCTTAATGCAGATAATAGTATCAATACAACAACACATGCTGTAAATAGCGATGGTGTACCTTCTGGAACTTCTTATGCTATTGGAACATCACAAGATAATACCCAACAATCAGATGAGTGCGATCCTTGTAATTCGGAAAGTAGCTTGTTTGTTGATAGTGATGGAGATACTATTGGGGATGCATGTGATCAAGATGATGATAATGATGGCATCATAGATTTATTAGAATGTTTAGAATCTGTTAGTGATATTCCTTCAGGTTCATTCGATTTCAATCTAACAAAGGATATGATAAATCCATCTGGACGATACGATTCAGGTGCAGCTAATAGTGTAGGCGATTATGTTATTTATTCTAATGTAGGGACGTACAGTTCTGAAATTGTAGATTTTAAAATTACAGTAATAGAAAATCCAGATAACAATCTAATTGTTGATTTAGGTTACGATTTAGATCAGTATACACATTTCCCTATATTTTTAAGTGGAGGTAATAAAGCTGATGGACCATCACAAGGTCAAATTAAGGTAAAAATAGAACTATTAAAACAAACCGATGGTACGCCTATAGATGTACCGCTAAAATTAACATTTAAAGATATTGATGATGTTGGAAGTGGCGAAATTGTAGAAATAAAAAAATCTGATGTATTGCATTTTCAAGTATCTTCTAATCCAGTATCAAATATAGTAATTTATGAAACTCAAACTAATTTGCTTAGTGAAAGTGGAGATTTTTTAAGATTCACATCTAACGCAAATGCCTGGGGATTTGATCAACAAAATCTTTGGTTCTCTACTTATCACGGTATCGTAAATAATTTAGAAATTAATTTTTCTAAAAGAGCAGGCTTAACGGGGTATGGATTAGCACCAGAGGTGTTTTCAAATACAGCGAATTCATTAAAAGTATCAGACGGGTGTTTAGATACAGATAATGATGGTATTCCAAATCGATTAGATTTAGATAGTGATGCTGATGGTTGTCCAGATGCCGTAGAAGGTTCAGGAAGTTTTGTGTTTGATGATTTAAGTACTTCAACTATGTCTGGAGGAAGCACAAGTGTAAAACTGAATTTAGGAAACACAGTCGATTCTCAGGGAATACCAAATACAGATAATAATTCAGCAACAACAAATTCTCAAGCAGTAGGTGAATCACAAACGGCAAGTGTTGATGCTGAATGCTGTAAAGATGCAGGTAACTATGCGTATATAACAGATGTTGATGGTGATGGAATAGGTGATAATTGCGATTTAGATAATGACAACGATGGTATTTTAGATGCTAATGAAATAGAGTGTCTTGGAAAAACAGGAGCTTGGACAGATTTAGGAAATGGAGTATGGGAATCTCAAATTACTAGCGATGTCAAGGTAAGAGTAACCATGGCTGATTTTACAAATTATTGGAATGAAGCAGGACTCCCTAAAAGTGATGACTTTGATACGACTTGTACAAACCTAACATCAGATTATGGTCCTATAGAAGGATCACCATCGTTGCAAACTTTAATTGGACTTAAAGGCGCTTCTGCACCAACAACACCAACAACATTTAAAGTAGAATATTTAAATACATCTGATGCTGCAGTCAATGTGGTAAACCCTAAAATTCACTTCGGTGGTATTGGAGGTAGTGATATAGAGATTAATGGAGTTGATAATAGGGTAAATACTTCTGAATGGACGCTACAAGGCGGGTTAAAAGCGAAGCTATTATCTGGTGCGAATGATTTTGAATTAGCAAATGGATTAACAACGATTAGAAAAGGTGGTTTAGGGGAATTAAATTCAGTTCAAAGTGACGATTGTAGTGCTGGAGAAGCATCAGGAACTGTAGCGGTATTAGGAACTGTATCTTCCATAACCTTTGAGGTTATTCAATATGATTCTTCAGGAAATGTAGACTTTTCAAAAGGAGATGGTATTGATTTTATATTTGAAGCTTGTATTCCTATTGATACTGATATGGATGAAACCCCTAATCATTTAGATGTTGATAGTGATGACGATGGTTGTCCAGATGCATTAGAAGGTGGGGGTGATTTTACCAGTACAGATTTAACTTCAAGTAATAATTTAGCTGATGCAGATGAAGGTAATGTTAATGATAATGGCGTGCCATCAAATTCTGGGAGTCCACAATCGACTTCAGATGCAGTGACAAATGGGGCAGCTGTAACAATAAATACAGGTTTAGAAAATAAAACCATTTGTGAAGGAACCGATTTTACCCTCACAGTTTCTGCCTCAGCAACGAAAATAACAGACTACACTACTGAACCTGTAACTACCGCAGATGCTACAAATGAAATAATATATCAATGGCAGAAAAAAGAGCCTACAGACGCTGATTTTTCTGATATTTCTGGTGCAATAACAACAAGTTATACCCAAACCGCTTCAGTTTCTGGAACAAAATATAAAGTTATTGTAAGTCATCCAAATAGCGGATGTGTAAGCGAGTCATTAATGACGCTTACGGTTCAAGACGCACCAGATGCAGGAGCAGATGGAACATTAACAGTCTGTTCAGACACAACACCAACTAACGCAGAATTATTTGCAGCCTTAGATGGTAGTCCAGATGAAGGCGGAACGTGGACGAATACAGGCAATGTTTATACGTATACAGTAAATGCAAATTCACCATGTACAGTAAATGATACAGCTAAAGTTACGCTTACGGTTCAAGATACACCAAACGCAGGGGGAGATGGAACATTAAAAATATGTGCAGGTACTACAGTAACCGCTTCTCAATTATTTGATGAACTAGAAGGTGATCCAGATACAGGCGGTAGTTGGAGTCCTGCTCTAGCAGGAGTTGGGACATACACTTACACTGTGACTGCCAATTCACCATGTACAACAGATGCAACGGCTACCGTTGAAGTAACAGAAGAAACCACGCCAACCGCGGATGCAGGATTAGATCAAACCATAAATTGCACCACAACCAGCGTCCAACTCGGAACAGCTAGCGAGGTAGGCTTTACATATCAATGGACACCAGTTGACGGTTTAGATAATGCAGCCTCAGCCCAACCAACAGCAACACCGAGTAGTACAACCACCTATAGTCTAGTTAAAACGAATACCTTAACAGGCTGTGCGAGTGAATCAGATACGGTAACGGTCACCGTAGATAATGCGCAACCAACCGCGGATGCAGGATCAGATCAAACCATAAATTGTACCACCACTAGCGTCCAACTCGGAACAGCTAGCGAGGCAGGCTTTACATATCAATGGACACCAATTGACGGTTTAGATAATGCAACCTCAGCCCAGCCAACAGCAACCCCAAGTAGCACAACTACGTATAGCTTAGTTAAAACGAATACAGCAACGGGCTGTGTAAGTGAATCAGATACGGTAACGGTCACCGTAGATAATACGCAACCAACCGCCGATGCAGGATCAGATCAAACCATAAATTGTACCACAACCAGCGTCCAACTCGGAACAGCAGGCGAGGTAGGCTTTACATATCAATGGTCTCCAATTGACGGCTTAGATAATGCAGCCTCAGCCCAACCAACAGCAACACCGAGTAGTACAACCACCTATAGTCTAGTTAAAACGAATACCTTAACAGGCTGTGCGAGTGAATCAGATACGGTAACGGTCACCGTAGATAATGCGCAACCAACCGCCGATGCAGGATTAGATCAAACCATAAATTGTACCACCACTAGCGTCCAACTCGGAACAGCTAGCGAGGTAGGCTTTACATATCAATGGACACCAGTTGACGGTTTAGATAATGCAGCCTCAGCCCAACCAACGGCAACACCGAGTAGTACAACCACCTATAGTCTAGTTAAAACGAATACCTCAACAGGCTGTGCGAGTGAATCAGATACGGTAACGGTCACCGTAGATAATACGCAACCAACCGCCGATGCAGGATTAGATCAAAC
>CANMFQ010000022.1 GCA_947497145.1 uncultured Flavobacteriaceae bacterium | reverse complement strand
TTATTGATTGGTTGATATAGGAGTTAGAACGGCTTTCTTGAACCAATTTTTGTAAATAAGCTCTGATATCCGCATCATTAATTTTGGACAGTTCTTTCTCATGGTAAAAATTTATAAAAGCCTCGAAAAGTGACACATACGACTTTACAGTATTGTTTGCATATTTTTTGATTTCAAGTTTGTCCAGATATTCTTTGGGACAAACCCGATGATTCTCTTTTAATTTTCGCTTTCTAAACCATTCAACATTTACAGGTTCGTTGTAGTTTTTAGAAAGATCTTTCTCGAAGAAAAAGTTACAGTTTACCCAAACTACTCCTCTGAAAATCTTAAAAATCATATCTAGATGTAATTTTGTATTGGGTAGATATGCCATATTGAACTCATTACTCCATTTGATATCAGATAGTTCTTTAATCAAAGCTTGAATTACTTTATCGGTGTAAAATTGAATGCCAATGCATTTTTTATCATTAATCAACAGATGCTTCAATGTTATGCTTCTACCTCGTTCCATGGTTGGTTTTTATGAGCAAATTAGATAATACAATTCATTTAATCGTATCTTATTCGAATAGAATACGTATAATTATTTTTTAAACTATTAAAAAATGAGAATTCACAAAGAATGTTTCCATTGCGGCAAAGAACTGAAAGGAAGAATGGACAAGAAATTTTGCGACGCACATTGTAAAAGTGCATATCAATATAAAAAGGAAAAGGAGCGTCCTGTAAGGTTTTATAACAAAGTTGATAACCAATTGAAATTGAACAGGAAAATACTCAAGGAATATAATAAAGGAGGAAAGGTAACAATTCGAACGAACATTTTAAATGAGTTAGGTTTTGACCCAAACTTCTTTACTCATTATTGGAAAAATCAAAAAGGGGACGTCTATCTATTTGTTTATGAATATGGTTTTTTAACAAAGAACGAAAGCGGTAAAGAAAAATATATCTTGGTAACTTGGCAGGGTTATATGGCCAAAAATCTAAATAGCACTAATTAGGGTCAATTAAAATGTTAAAGTTTGAGAAAAACGACATGTTGTACCTATGTTGTACTTGAGAAAAGAAAAAGGGACTTCAATTTTTGAAGTCCCTTTGTTTTGTAGCGAGAGTGGGACTTGAACCCACGGCCTCCGGGTTATGAATCCGACGCTCTAACCAGCTGAGCTACCTCGCCGTCTCGTTTAAAACGGCTGCAAATATATAGCTAAATTCTCTGTTGGTCAACTTTAGTTCATAAAAAAATATTCTTCAAGATTATTTTTTTATCATTTATAAATATATATATTGCCGTTATATACCATAACTATAATGAGTGATAAAATAAAATTTGAAATTGAGTTCGTAATACAGTCTTCTCCACAGATGCTATATCAGTATTTGGCAACCCCTTCAGGTTTAGCAGAGTGGTTTGCGGATAATGTAAATTCACGTGGGGAGAAATTTACGTTCATATGGGATGGTTCTGAAGAAGAAGCTACCTTACTGAAAAGAAAAAGTGATGAGTTTGTAAAATTTTCTTGGGATGAAAATGATGACGATTCTTTTTTTGAAATGAAAATAATTGTAGATGAAATCACTAAAGATGTTTCATTGTTTATAACTGATTTTGCTGATGATGAGGAAGAAGTAGAGGAATCGAAAATGTTGTGGAGAAATCAGGTATCAGACTTGAAACAAGTTCTTGGATCAACATGATTTTGTAAAAACTTTTAGCAGTATCTTTGAGCCTTGTTTTACAAGGCTTTTTTTATGCATACGATGATAAATTTTAATGGCAATTTTTTTCAATCAAACCAACATTTTCTTAATCATGAAAATAGGGGCTTACGCTATGGTGATAGCTTGTTTGAGACTATACGGGTAAACCATAATACCCTTTGTTTTTGGGAAGCTCATTATTTTAGACTTATGGCTTCGATGCGTATTTTACGCATGGAAATTCCCATGAATTTCACCATGGAATTTTTGCAAGATGAGATTTTAAAAACCATAAAGGCCAACGGGCAAGAAGCTATGTCGGTGCGCATTAGGCTTACCGTATTTAGAAATGATGGTGGTTTGTATTTGCCACAAACCAATACTGTTTCATATGCTATTGAAACGAACCCCTTAGCAACACCTTTCTATACCTTGAAAGAAGATGCCTATGAGGTAGAACTTTTTAAAGATTTTTATGTCAATGCTGATATGATTTCTACACTAAAAACAAATAATAAAGTCATCAATGTTGTAGGAAGTATTTTTGCCAAAGAAAATGGTTATGATAATTGCGTGCTTTTAAATCAAAATAAACAGGTAGTAGAGGTGTTAAATGGCAATATTTTTATGGTGAAAGAAAAAAACATTACCACGCCGCCTGTAAAAGATGGTTGTATCAATGGTATTATGAGAAAAAAATTACTCGAAATACTTGAAAAACTCGATACATATACCGTAAAAGAAGCTTCCATTTCTCCTTTTGATTTGCAAAAAGCTGATGAACTTTTTATTACCAATAGTATTGTAGGTATTCAATCGATAACGAAATATCGAAAAAAAGAATTTACTACTGTTACCGCCAAAAATCTTATAGGAAAAGTAAATGCAGCAGTAAGATTACATTAGGTTTTGCGCAAAGTCTTCTGAAACAAGTGAAATAGCTCGGCACTAGCTTCATTTGTAAGTGATTAAATATGGTTTTTTTATACATTCTCGTTTAGAGCCCATGTGTTGCATTACATAAATTCAACTTTTAAAATAGCAGGAGTATTATGACCACTGAGCTACAAGAGGAAAGACAAAAAATAGGTTCTTTAGTTCTGTTTCTTATTTTTGACTTTTTGAATGTCTTCTCTTTTCTATTGGTTTGAGGCTATACATTCAGTAACAAATGTTGGTGAATTTTGGTTGAATTTTACAACAGTAAGTGCTAATTCAAACTAGGGTTTTCAGGGGAATTAGACCACAGTAAATAATCTCCGCCAAGTTCTTCAAGTTTCTCTTTCCAAAACGCAATGGATGATTTTTGAATAATAGCGTTTCCGTATTCATTTGGCACTATAATCCATGATTTTGACTCAAGTTCTTCATCTAGTTGTTTTGAAGACCAACCAGAATACCCCAAAAAGAAGCGTATATCATCTTCTGATATAATTTTTTGGTTGATGAGCTGTATTGTTTTCTCAAAATCACCACCCCAAAAAATTCCATCAGAAATTTCAACACTATTGGCTATTAAATGTGGTGCTTTATGAATGAAGTAAAGATTGTCTTGTTCTACAGGGCCCCCATTAAAAACCTGAATGGGTATATTGATATCAGGAATTAAATCACTGATGGTATAGTCTAATGGTTTATTTAAAATAAACCCTACCGAACCATTTTTATTATGTTCAGTTAGTAATACCACTGATCTATTAAAGGATAAATCTCCAATTAGTGTGGGTTCTGCAATTAAAAGCTTTCCTTTTTTCGGGCTTGGCTGAATCATAATATTTTACAGTACGTAATTAATCACTCTAAATTAAGATATTTCCTATAGACTGCAAAAAAAACCGCCAAAACAGAAAAAGCATCCGTCGAATGACAAATGCTTTTTATGTATTATGTTCGTATGAATTAGTTTACAGCTTTGCCTAAATCAGCACCTGCTTTAAACTTAACAACATTTTTAGCTGCAATTTGGATAGTTTTTCCAGTTGATGGGTTTCTACCTTCTCTTGCATTTCTTTTAGATACAGACCAAGATCCGAAACCTACCAATGATACACGACCTCCGTTTTTAAGAGCTCCTTCTACATTTCCTAAAAAAGACTCTAAAGACTTCTTTGCTGCTGCTTTTGTAATGCCAGCATCAGCTGCCATTGCATCGATTAATTCTGTTTTGTTCATAATGTGATTAAATTAATTGTTGTTAAAATAATTTTAAACCTATAGCAAATTTATACCGATTTGGCTTGAACGCAAGTAAATAGGCGGTAAATCCCCGTTTTTGTTGATAACTCAGGGCGTTTGTTAATAAAGTAGGGGTTTTTTTACGTTTCTCGCAGCCCAATGATAGTGGTGCTTTACACGACATGGGCTGTTTTTGATAAATTTAATCCATTTAATACGTCGATAGTTTTCATTTTTCTTTTCCCAGGGAGCTGAATTTCTAACAAGTTTATGTAACCTCCATGTACAGCGACTTTTAGTTCTTTTTTGTCAAAAACTAAAGATCCGGTAGCTAAAGTATGTTGCTCTCTTTCAATTGTAGCATCATATATTTTTAAAAAAATAGTTTTTTCTTCTTCAACTAAGGTAGTCCAAGAACCAGGGTAGGGACTTAAACCTCTTATATGATTGTTTATAGCGTCTATTGACTTGCTCCAATCAATTTTACAGGTTTCTTTATGGATTTTATAAGCAGATCGTAATTTACCCGAGTTTTCTTGTAGGATAGTTTTTACGTCACCATTTTCTATATGGTTTACCGTTTTTAATACCAAGTCAGCACCCAAATGCATTAGCTTGTCGTGAAGGCTGCCTGCAGTATCTGTAGGTTCGATGGCTATTTTTTCTTGAAGAATAATTGCCCCAGTATCAATTTTATCATCTATAAAAAAAGTAGTAACGCCTGTTTCTGTTTCTCCATTAATAATAGCCCAGTTAATGGGTGCTGCTCCACGGTATTGGGGGAGTAGTGAGGCGTGAAGGTTAAAAGTGCCATACGTTGGCATTTGCCATACTACCTTGGGTAGCATTCTAAAGGCGACAACAATTTGAAGATTTGCTTTTAGTTCTTTTAATTCATCAATAAAGGCTTCATTTTTAAGATTTGTGGGTTGTAGTACTTTAAGGTTTTGTTGTACGGCATATTTTTTTACGGCTGATTCTTGTATTTTTCTTCCTCTTCCTGCAGGACGGTCAGGAGCCGTAATAACACCTACTACCGTATAGTTATGTGTGACTAATTGTGATAAAATAGCAACAGCGAAGTCGGGCGTACCCATAAAAACAATCCTTAATTTATTTTTTTTATCCAAGTTCATATTCATTTCTTGTATTTATTTTAATAACATCTTCTTCTAATAATTCTTGTAGACTTTGTAAAAGTAAAGACTCCTTATAGGTAAGGCTGGCAATAAGTTGCCGAGAGGTGCATCTTTTTTCTTTTAATAGTGTCAGAATATCTTTTTTTATGACTTGTAATAGTTCATTGTCGATAGGCTTACTTTGTACGCATACATCACAAATGCCACAATTTTCCTGAGCTCTTTCGCCAAAATAGTGTAATAATTGTTTGCTTCGGCAAGTTTTGTTGGTGCTTACATAGTTAAGCATATGATTTAAATTGTTGGCTTTTATTTTATGCAGTGCTGCCACTTTTTTTGCAAACACATTGATGGTAATGTCATCTTCACGAGGTACCAAAAATGTAACTTCTAAGTCACTATGAAGTGCTTTGTAGGCAATGATTTCATCTTTTAATAGCTTATTTAACACCTCTTTAACCCTAGTTATGGTTGTATTTGTTTTTTTAGCCAGCAGCGGTACATTTATTTTTGTTTCAAAATCAAAAATACCTCCGTATGTTCTCAGTATGGTTTGTATAATGGGTACCATGTGACTATTTTTAGCAAAATAGGAGTACAGCTGCTCTTTTGTAGCTAAAAACTGCACAGTTGCTTGCTTTTTAAAGGCCGTGTTTAATGCAATTACTGAGTTTCTATCTAAAATTTGAAGCGCATTGTATGTGCGCATTGCAGGCAAGCTATAGACCGAACAAAATTCACTGAAATTTAATAAAAAAAGGGAATCTTGTCCTTCGCCATAGGCAATACGAAAATAATTATTTAGCTTATTATACACGAACTTCAAAAAAGCACTATCAGGTAGCGCGTCAAGAAATTGTTTGCGGGCTACATCAATATCAGTATTGTTGGTGATAATAATAGCTTCAGCAGGGTTGCCATCTCTACCGGCTCTTCCGGCTTCTTGAAAGTAGTTTTCTAAGCAATCGGGTATTTGGTAGTGTACTACTAAGGATACATCTGGTTTGTCTATTCCCATGCCAAAAGCATTGGTAGCAACCATTATTTTTATATCATTATTGAGCCATGAGTGTAATTTTTTTTCTTTTTCTTGTTTGGGTATACCGCCATGAAAATAGGTGCTAGATAGTTTATTTGCTGACAGATATTGTGCAATTTCTTGAGCTAACCTTCGGGTGCGAACATAAACAATAGCACTTTTACGCAAAGCCATGCAGTACTGCTTTAGGCGGTACCTTTTGTCTTCTTCCCAGTATACCTTGAAGGCGATGTTTTTTCGTGCAAAAGAATCTTTTACAACTAGTGGTGTTTCAAATTGTAGTAGGTCAACAATGTCTGTTACTACTTTTTTTGTAGCTGTGGCGGTAAGGGCTACTATGGGTACTTTTGGAAAAAGGTTTCTTAGTTCACCACATTTGAGGTAGGCGGGTCTAAAATCATGACCCCATTGCGAAATGCAGTGTGCTTCATCAATAGCAATTAGGTTAACATTCATTTTTTGAATGCGTTCTTGCACAATTTCTTGTTGCAAACGCTCGGGAGACAGGTATAAAAATTTATAATTTCCATATAAGCAATTGTCAAGCAGTTGATTTACTTCATGAAAAGGAATGCCGCCTGTTAGGGCAATGGCTTTTATGCCTCTTTCTTTGAGGTGATTTACTTGGTTTTGAATTAACGCAATAAGCGGAGAAACAACAATACATATACCATCGTTGGCCAATGCAGGAATTTGAAAACAAATAGACTTACCCCCTCCAGTAGGGAGAAGGGCTAGGGTATCTTGTTTTTTTAAAATAGCCGTGATGATTTCTTCTTGAGAGCCTCTAAACGACGTAAAGCCCCAATACTTTTTTAAAATTTCTAGGGGATTTTTCATAAGAAAAAATTCACGTTAGCTATATGATTTAAAATGATGAAGTGTTTTTAAAGCGCAAAGTTATCTACTAATAAAAATTAACCAGCTTGTATTGTATTTAATATAAAATCTATTCTGTTTGCAATACTATCTTTAGGCACAATGATGGTATTATACCCTAATTGCTGATAAGTGTTAAGTAAACATTCATTTATCAAAAGAGATTCTTCATAACTTTCTAGTCGTTCGTTATCAGAAACATAGATTTCTTGCCATGGAGGCATGAAAAAAACAAAATCATAGCTATGCTTTGTACAAGCTTCGATAAAATGTTCATCGTAAGTTTGTTTAAAACAGTCCATGTAAGCAAGCACATCAGGAATGCCTCTGTCTAAGAAAACCACATCTTTTTCAATACTTTCAATGGTTTTATATTGCGCGATTCTAGCTTTTAAAATAGCGTTATTAAAAGCCATAGGATCATCAACAGATACAATAGGGTTTGATTTGAAATTACGTGTTTGCTGTTCTTCTTTTTTCTGTAGCGTCATGCTTCTAATCACTTCATGCAAACAGGTAAAGCCTTGATCTTCTAGGTTTTCAATTACAGCTGTTTTTCCGGTGCTAGGACCGCCAGTAATGACTATTTTTTTTGTTTGCAAAGTTAAAGCGTTGATGCTGCAAAAGTAATCAAACCATTACTATAAAAAAATAACAATGAACAGCTATATTTGCAGAAAAGTATTTCAATGGATAATGATAAGTCTGTCGCATTTTATAAAAGGCTAAAAGAGCAGTTAGATGAAACTTCAAAATGGCCATCAAATTACCTGTATAAATTTATAGTGCCAACCGATGCGGGTAAAATTGATCAAATTCATGCTATTTTTGATCAAATGGGAGCAGTAATTCAATCAAAACAATCAAAAAACGGTACCTATACCAGTATTTCTATTACGGTGAAATTAAAAAATTCTGATGCCGTAATCGCAAAATATAAGGAAGTTAGTTTGGTTGAAGGGGTAATATCGCTATAGAATAGCTTTTGTAGTATAATTTTGTTAATTTGCAACCGTTATAAGAGTACTTCCTTTTTATAAGTAAAAACATTTCAATTTGAATTTAGTAGAAAATTTAGAATACAATACCGAGCGTTCGCATTTGATTATTCCTGAATATGGACGTCATTTTCAGAAAATGGTTGATCATGCGGTCACTATAGAAGATAGAGAAGAAAGAAACAAAATTGCCAAGTCTATCATTGATGTAATGGGAAATTTACAGCCCCATTTACGTGATGTGCCAGATTTTCAGCACAAGCTTTGGGATCAGTTATTTATTATGTCTGATTTTAAACTTGATGTAGATTCTCCTTTTCCTATAACTTCAAAAGAGGTTTTACAGCAGCGTCCAGAGCCGCTTGAATATCCTCAAAATTTCCCTAAATATCGATTTTATGGTAATAACATCAAAAGAATGATTGATGTTGCCGTAGAGTGGGACAAAGGCGATATGCGTGATGGTTTGGAGTATGCAATTGCAAATCACATGAAAAAGTGCTATTTGAACTGGAATAAGGATACCGTAGATGATCAAGTGATATTCAAACATTTATATGAGTTGTCTGATGGTAAAATCAATATTGTTGATGAAACCTTAACGGATAGCGGACAGTTCTTAAAAAACCGGGTAGCCAAGACCGTACGCTCTAATAATTCTGGCAAGAAAAACCAAAGAAACAATAACAATCGCGGAAAAAAGCGATACTAAAATTCTCAATCCTACATGGGAACTTTTAAAATTGAAGGTGGTCACCAACTAGCAGGTGAGATTACACCTCAAGGTGCTAAAAATGAAGCATTACAGATATTATGTGCTGTTTTATTGACCTCAGAAGAAATTGCAATTACCAACATTCCTGATATTATCGATATTAATAAGCTCATTGCCTTATTAAAAGATTTGGGAGTAAAGGTGTCAAAAAAAGGAAAGGGGTCATACACCTTTAAAGCAGATGATATAAACCTTGATTACTTACAATCAGATCAATTTAAGCAAGATGGCAGAGGACTAAGAGGCTCGATTATGCTTGTTGGACCTTTATTAGCACGTTTTGGTAAAGGATATATTCCCAAGCCTGGAGGTGATAAAATTGGTCGTCGAAGATTAGATACCCATTTTGAAGGTTTCATTAAGCTCGGTGCAAAGTTTAGGTATAATAGAGAGGAGTATTTTTATGGTGTAGAAGCCGATAAATTGAAAGGCACCTATATGCTTTTAGATGAGGCATCAGTTACAGGAACTGCAAATATTGTAATGGCTGCTGTTCTTGCAGAAGGAAAAACCACCATATACAATGCAGCTTGTGAGCCTTATTTACAGCAATTATGCAAGATGCTTAACCGTATGGGCGCTAAAATTTCAGGCGTTGGGTCAAATTTACTTACCATTGAAGGGGTAGATTCTTTAGGAGGTACTGAGCACAGAATGCTACCTGATATGATTGAAATAGGCAGTTGGATTGGCTTGGCTGCTATGACCAAAAGTGAGCTTACTATAAAAAATGTAAGCTGGAAAGATTTAGGTCAAATTCCCAGTGTTTTTAGAAAATTGGGGATTCAATTAGAACAAAGAAACGATGATATTTATATTCCAGCACATGTTGATGGATATGAAATACAAAATTATATAGACGGTTCTATTTTGACCATTGCTGATGCTCCATGGCCCGGTTTAACACCCGATTTGTTGAGTATTATTTTGGTAATGAGCACCCAAGCTAGGGGAGAAGTAGTCATTCATCAAAAGATGTTTGAAAGCCGTTTGTTTTTTGTAGATAAATTGCTCGATATGGGCGCAAAGGTAATACTATGTGATCCCCATAGAGCAACGGTTATTGGCCATGATTTTAAATCAACGCTAAAGGGTACCACCATGACATCACCTGATATTAGAGCTGGAGTTTCGTTATTAATTGCTGCACTTTCTGCAAAAGGTACTTCCATTATTCATAATATCGAACAAATAGATCGCGGTTATGAAGAAATTGATACCCGTTTAAGAGCAATCGGTGCGAAAATAGAGCGAATTTAAAAATACTAACATACAGGCTTAGTATGTAGTAATGAAGTATATTCTTATATGTCCTGTAGCTTATTTAGTAGGGATACTGTTGAAATAGCATCCTTTATTTTGTCTATATCTATGCATAATTAAATACTTCTTGTACACTATTGATGTTGTAAAAAAGAATTGCATTGCTTGTTCGATGCAATTCTTTTTTGTTTTAGGGTATCACAAAAGGTATACATAGAATATAATGTACCCCGTTGATTATCAGTAGCAAGTAATACGTACATATTGGTAGCGCTAAAAAATGTATGTACAACGTATATTACGAAGTATAAAAAGGCGATTTGTATAGTCTTTTAATAAATTTGCCGAATTTTCAGGCTACATGTCGTATTATTTTAGATTTACCTACAAGTGTAGCTACATTTGATCCCAGAAAACAATTATACCCCAAATAGTAATTGTTGCTACAAAAGAAACTTAACCTAATCGACATCATTTTATCTTAAGGTGAGTGTATTGCAGTAGCCATATAAAAAAAAGGCAGTTACTATATAATTGTCAAACTTTTAAAATAATGTATATGGAGACATTTATACCAAAAAAAGTTGTGTATTTCAAGCTTTTTTTATTTTTATTCTTTGCAGGCAGTATTGCTACTTATGCACAAGTACAGCAAGAGTATGTACCGCGTTATAATGAAACTGTTAGAGGCGATTTTACGATGATTGCCAATAGTGTGCTTTCAAGAAATGCTACTGAAGATTATAATGGAGAGCGAAATAACAACAATTTTAATGACAATGTTTTTGTCGATATAGATGATGACGAAACTACATTTAACTCTAGTAGTGCTAATTTATCCAATCCGGTTAATGGAGCTACCTGTGTCGCCATAAAAAAAGCTTATTTATATTGGGCTGCTGCCAATAGAGAGAATGGACAAGAGCCAATTGACCCTGAAGATGAAGAGGGTATTGAAGGAGAAGAAGTAGACGGAATTCTTGTTCTTGGTGGTGATGGAAATGAAGAGGTAGATTGGAACTTTAATGAAATAAAGTTGATGTTACCCGGTTTATCTGACTATGAAGAAACATTAACCGCAGACGAAGTTATTTATAACGGTAGAGAAAATCATTTTTACAATGACCCCTATATTTGTGTTAAGGATATTACATCGATGGTACAAGAGCTTGAAGATCCGTTTGGCCGATACCAAGTAGCTAATGTTAAAGCAACAGTAGGTTCACTGTACTCACATTCTGATATAGGTGCGCACAATAGAACAGGTACTTCTGGTGGCTGGCAAATTGTTTTTGTATACGAAGGTGAAGATTTAAACGCTAGAAACATTACCATTTTTGATGGCTATGCCCACATATCAGCCGATGAAAATAATTTTGATATTGAGGTTGATGGTTTTCAAACTGTTCCTAATGGAGAGGTGAAAACAAACTTATTAATGGGTGCTTTAGAAGGTGATCGTACGCTTGATGGTGACGGATTTTTTATTAAAGATATCGCCGATAACTGGGTGCCGTTCGCAACAACAAACCGTGCTGGAGATAACTTTTTCAACAGTAGAATTACGGTTAATAATAATGATTTTATAGACCGAATTCCTCAAAGCACCAATACCCTTGGTTTTGATGCAGCGTTGTTTGAATTAAACAATCCAAACAATTCTATAATAGACAATAACCAAACCAATGCAACGGTACGTATGTCAACTTCAAGAGAAATTTATGGCTTGTATCTTTTTGGTTTATCAGTTGAAGTTTGGGAGCCTTCTCTAAACAAGCTTAATCTTGAAGTGTTGAGTCCTTCTGATAGCGTAAGACCCGAAGGCATTGTGCAATTAGCTTTGAATGTAAAAAATACGGGTAATGATGATATTGAAGATTTGGTATTTGTTACCAGAATTCCAAATGAATTTGAGTTTGTTGATACTGAACCGTTACCAGAAGGTGTAACTTTTGCTTATGATGAAGCAACTAGAAATTTAACATTTACCGTTCCTAATGGCCTTACTAATGCTAATGGAGCAGCATATAGTTTGATATTTAATGTAAGAGCTGAAGATGATGCTTTCTTTGAGTCAGTCTTAGGGTGTTTTGCGAATCCTGAAATGCAAACTAATGCTACGTTTTCAGGTGCAATAAATATGAATGAATTTACAGATGTAAGTTCGCATACATTTAATAGTTGTGGTCTAGGTAACAAAGATGCCACGCCAATTTCCATTAGATTGAATCATGAGGGTGAGCTTGAATTTGTAGGTGACTTACCAGAGGATGTTTCTGTACATTGTGATGAAATACCAGAGGCGCCAGAGATAGGAGCAGCCAGAGAGTGTGATATTCCACAAGTAGTTTTGACAGAAACAGCTACAAATAATAGAGATTGTAGTACTGGCTATGAGATTACACGAACATGGACTGCTACAGATAGTGATGGGAATACCATTACACATACACAAATTATTACAGTGTATCCTGAAGATATATGCATAAATATAGAACTATTACATATTTCAAAAGCCTTGACACCCAATGGGGATGGAATAAATGATGTATTCACTATTAGCGGTCTTGAATTTTGTAATAATAAATATGAACTTGTAGTATTTAATCGCTGGGGAGGAATTGTATACCAATCTGACGATTACCAGAATGATTGGTCAGGGAAATCACCGAATACAGCTTTGGGTGGCTCTGAAACAATACCCTCTGGAACCTATTTTTATACCATTAACTTCAATGGTTTAGTTGCACCCATCACAGGTTTCATCTATTTTGGAAGTAAATAAGTTCAACTATAGAAATATGATAATAAAAAGCCATCGTTTAACGGTGGCTTTTTACATGCATTTTAGTGTTCTATTTGAAATAGATTGATACAAATTTGTATGGTACGACTACTCTTCAATTTTTAATGTATTTTTTTTATTTGTGTTTTTTAGGCTATCTTATCCTACAAAATAAAAACCATTGAAAGTACTAAAAAAAATAGGTTGGGTAATTGGTGTTTTAATTTTGATTGTTGTTTGTGGGGCACTCATAACATACCTTCTTTTAAAACCTAATTACGAAGGAGAAAAAGAATTAGCGCAACTTTCTGATACTGTTGATGTCTATTATGATACCTATGGAATACCGCATATTTATGCCAAAAATGATAAGGATGCTTTTAGAAGTTTGGGTTATGTACATGCTCAAGATCGACTTTGGCAAATGGAATTATTACGAAGAATAGCAAGAGGAGGTCTTTCTGAAGTTTTTGGAAAAGATGTTGTAAGTACTGACAAATTCTTCCTTTCTCTAGGTATTGATGAAGCATCAGCACAAACAGTTTCTCGGTTAGATAAGAATGCTACGTCTGTTCAGCTTTCGCAGGCGTATATTGATGGTATTAATCAGTTTATTGAAGAAGGACCAACGCCCATTGAATTTTTTCTGACAGGAATAGAAAAACAACCCTTTACGCTAACAGATATACACAATACGCTGGGGTATATGTCTTTTAGTTTTGCAATGGCGCATAAAACAGACCCTTTTCTCACACATCTTAAAGATAAATTAGAGGTAGCTTATCTTGAAGATTTACAAATTGATATCGACCCAAACTCAACCCTAATAAAGAATTACAAGAAGAGGGCAATTGATACGATTAAAAATACAGTGATTACTGACGTTTCTAAAACTTTAGAAACCCTTAAAATTCCACTGTTTGAAGGAAGTAATAGCTGGGTAATTGCCCCAGAGAAAACAAAAAATGGAAAGGTGATCTTTGCAAATGATCCGCACATAGGCTTTTCGCAACCATCGGTTTGGTATGAAGCTCATGTTGTAACCCCTACTTATGAAAAATATGGTTACCATTTGGCGGGAGTTCCTTTTCCACTGTTGGCGCATAATCGTAAACTCGCTTATGGCATGACTATGTTTGAAAATGATGATGTTGATTTTTATTTCGAAGAAATAAACCCAAAAAACAGCGGTCAATATAAATCTCAAACTGGTTGGAAACCTTTTGAAACAAGTACGAAAACAATTAAGGTAAAGGATGCAGAAGATGTTGTATTTACCATACAGAAAACAGAACGAGGCCCTATATTAAACGGTATCGCTGATGGTATTTATGAAGACCAGCCAGTGTCTATGTGGTGGATGTATACAAATCATAAAAATGAGGTGATTCAGGCACTTCATGAAATGTCTAATGCCAACACGTTTAGTGAAGTTGAGAATGCCTTACCTAAAATTCATGCACCAGGACTTAATATCATGTATGGAGATGCCGAAGGAAACGTTGCATGGTGGGCTACGGCAAAGCTTTATGAAATTCCTGACAGTGTGAATACCAAATTTATTCAAACAAGTACTACCGCTTTTCCTGCAGAGCGACGTCTTTTAGATTTTTCACAGAACCCACAAGCGATTAATCCGCCGTGGAATTATGTGTATTCTGCTAACAACCAGCCAGAAGCAATTAACGGAAAAGTGTATCCTGGGTATTATTTACCTGAAAACAGAGCCAAGCGAATTGTAACCTTACTAGAATCAAAAGATAATTGGGATAAAGAGTCGGCAAGTGAAATGATAACAGATGTTACCTCGGCAGTAGATCCTGCTGTTATGGATAATTTTATTAAAACCTTAGCTTTAAAAGAGCTTTCTGAAACGGAATTACAAGTGCTAGATCGCATGAAAAATTGGCAAGGATCACATACCTTAGAAAGTGTTTCTGCCACTGTTTTTCACCGTTGGGAGTATTGGGTACTCAGAAAAACTTTTATGGATGAGTTGGGGCGTGATGACTTTCACAACTTTATGTCAACACATATGAGTAAACGCGTGATGGCACCTTTATCAAATAATTCAAATTCCATTTGGTGGGATGATATTAGTACAAAAGAAGTGATAGAAACAAGAGGCGATATTGTTCAAGCTGCCTTTCGTAAAGCAACGGCCTCTTTGATTAAAGATTTTGGTACTGATATTGAAAAATGGACTTGGTCACGGGTGCATAGCCTTGAACACGGTCACCCTATAGGGCAGGTGGAAGCACTTCGTTCTTTTTTTAATGTGGGACCCTTTGCGGTAAATGGTTCTCGCGAAGTCATTAATAATCTCGGTTTTGGTTATAATTCTGGAGGGTTTTATAAGGTAGGTTCTGGTCCTTCTACCCGTAGAATTATCGATTTTTCTGATGTAGAAAACAGCATTAGTATTTTACCCACAGGACAATCGGGTAACCCTTTTAGTAAGCACTACAAAGATCAAGCGCTAATGTACATTAATGGAGAATTTCGTCCCATGATGATGAACAAAAAAGCTATTATTAAAGGGGCGGAGAGTAGGTTGGTTTTGAAGCCTTAGAGTAAATACTATTGTTAGAAGACCAAAATTGTAAAGAAGGAAGTATTTTAGATAGAAAATCAGACGTGAGTTTGAAATTAGTAGCTTACAAATAAAAATCTTTCCCTATCTTTAAGTCATAACCAAAACCTATGCTTTCAAAAGTCTATTGCAGTGCTGTTTTTGGCGTTGAGGCGCAAACCATTACCTGTGAAGTGAATGTAGATAAAGGTGTAGGCTATCATTTGGTAGGTTTACCAGATAATGCTATTAAAGAAAGTAACTACCGTATTGCCGCCGCTTTATTGAATAATGGGTATAAAATTCCGGGTAAAAAAATCACCTTAAATCTAGCCCCAGCAGATTTACGAAAAGAAGGTTCTGCATATGATCTTACGCTAGCGCTAGGTATTTTGACAGCATCAGGACAAATAAAAGCTGAAAATTTAGAGAAGTATATTATCATGGGTGAACTTTCACTAGATGGAAGTTTGCAACCTATAAAAGGAGCTTTACCCATAGCTATAAAGGCGCAAGAAGAGGGTTTTGAGGGCTTTATTCTTCCTAAAGAAAATGCTAAAGAAGCTGCTATAGTAGGTTCTTTGAAGGTATACGGTGTTGACAATATTAGTGAGGTAATTGCTTTTTTTGATCAAGGCACACCGCTAGAACAAACTATTATAGATACCCGTGCAGAATTTCATAAAAGTTTAGATTTTCCAGAGTTTGATTTTTCTGATGTTAAAGGACAAGAAAGTATTAAACGGTGCATGGAAATTGCAGCAGCTGGTGGTCATAATGTGATATTAATAGGGCCGCCCGGTGCAGGAAAAACCATGTTAGCCAAGCGATTACCTTCCATATTACCACCTATGACCTTGCATGAAGCATTAGAAACAACAAAAATTCATAGCGTTGTAGGGAAAACTAAGAATATGGGACTTATGAGTCAGCGCCCTTTTCGGAGTCCGCATCATACAATTTCTGATGTCGCCCTAGTCGGTGGCGGTTCTTACCCACAACCAGGAGAAATTTCGCTATCACACAATGGCGTATTGTTTTTAGACGAATTACCCGAATTTAAACGAGGCGTATTAGAAGTATTACGGCAACCTTTGGAAGACCGTGAAGTAACAATTTCTAGGGCACGGTTTACCGTAACCTATCCCAGCAGTTTTATGCTTATAGCGAGTATGAATCCTAGTCCGGGAGGGTATTTTAATGATCCTGATGCGCCCGTAACTTCATCACCAATGGAAATGCAGCGGTATTTGAGTAAAATTAGTGGACCACTTTTAGACCGAATAGATATTCATATTGAAGTAACACCAGTACCTTTTGAAAAACTAAGTGAAGACCGTAAAGGGGAGGGGAGTGTAGTCATTAGAAAGCGTGTTACCGAAGCCAGAGAGCTTCAGACAAAACGTTTTCATGCTTTAGAAAATGTACATTACAACGCACAAATGAATACAAAACAAATTCGGGAGTACTGCAAACTGGACGAGGCTTCAAAAACGCTCCTAAAAAATGCTATGGAACGCTTAAACCTTTCAGCAAGAGCCTATGATCGTATATTGAAAGTAGCACGCACTATTGCTGATTTAGAGCAATGCAATCAGGTTAATGGCAACCATATTGGCGAAGCCATTCAATACCGCAGTTTGGACCGTGAAGGCTGGTTGGGGTAACTCGTTTTATAGTACCGTAAACAGCAAATAAATGGTCCATAATAAGCAAACCACAAAATAAGAACAAATTAGATAATCGTTAATAGTGGATTTACCTTTCATAAGTTTGTTTTTCTTTTAAAAACGGGAAGATGACAAAAAGAGATATATTCATTCGAGGAACGGACAAAATATTCGATTTACTGTAATTAAATTTTGTACGATATGTTTTTAGTGTTCTAAAGTCTTTATGCGTAAAATCATAAGGCTTTTCTTAAACCCTATTTTGGCATAATTTAGTTTCTTATTACACCAGTTTTATGCATGTAAAAATTTATCTCGTTAACTTGCTTCAAAAGATGCCGTGTACACTACTTTTTTAACTTTAATCATGGCAGTGCATAACACGGAATATTTTTTATAAAACAAGCATTCTTTGCCATTACTTGTTGGGATAAGGCTCTTATTTAAATTTGATGGGCCAATTATCGGTTCTAAAAGCAGATGCGGGTAAGCCTTCTTTGTTATACAAATTGGGTAGTGCGGTGTCTGAAAATGCAAAGCGTACCGCAACAGGTTTTTGAACTTCTTTTGCAGATACTTCAATAGTGTTACCAACAATTCTTGCTTTAGCAGGATAGAATTTTTGATTTGTACCAGCAATAAAAAATTCACTTAATTGATCACCTTTTGCCTTTAAGCCATGGTCAGCATAATTAAAATGAAGTACAATCTTATTTTTCTTTATTTCTTTTGATTTGTAAATGGGGCCTGTAAAGGCTATATCTTTTACCCCATACGTTTTTGCAAGAGCCCAAATAGCTAATCTGCGACTAACTTCTTGTTTTTTAATAGGATGAATATTTTTTAAATTACCTATATCATTGGTTACAGCCATACCTGTATTTGGTACAGTAAGCATAGTGTTTAATTGGGCATCTCTCACTAAAGCTGCAGAAATATTAATAGAATCTTTATAATTAAAAGGTGCTATTTGAGCAAAGTAGAAAGGAAAATCATAACCCCATTGTGCTCGCCAAGATCTGATGAGTAGCGGGAATGATTTGTAATAAGACAAGGCATTTTCTCTATTTGACTCACCTTGATACCATATGCAACCTGCAATATCATAATTAATAAGGGGATAAATCATTGCATTATAGGTAACTCCCGGTTTATTGGGCCAGCCAACATAAGCAGTCATTTCTTTAAAAGTACTTTCTAAATGGACATCTGATTGCAGTAAATCTGCATTTATCCAAGTCTCAATAGGAGTGCCACCCCAATTGCTACTAATTAGACCTATAGGGATATTAAGGTCTTGGTGCAGTTTCTTTCCAAAAAAATAGGCGACAGAACTAAATTTTTTCATGGTATTTGGGCTACATTCCATCCAATTTCCTGGAGTGTCTTCTTGTGGATGAGCTGCGGTATGCTTATCTATCTGAAAAAAGCGAATACTTGTATAATTAGCACTTTCTATTTCCGCTTCGGCATTTTCAAGCCCTTGTAGTGGTGTCCATTCCATATTAGATTGCCCAGAACAAAGCCATACTTCGCCAATGAGTACATTTTTTATACTAATTTTTTCATGCCCTTCAATGGTAATTGTATAGGGGCCTCCTGCTTTTGGAGTGGGGAGTGTTACAGACCATTTACCTTGATACAGTGCTACAGATACTGGCATGTTATTCCATGACCCAGTCACTGTAATGGTTTCGCCGTATGAGGTGCTCCATCCCCAAATAGAGGCTTCTGAATTTTGTTGCAGCACCATATTGTCTGAAATAATGGAGGGTACCCAAATTTTAGCGTGTACATGACTCGAACAAACAAACAATAAAAATGTTATCAAGAGTTTCATTTGAAAATGATTTGATTAGAATAGGACACTTAAGATACAACTATTTATGTATTTTTTAAATTTCAATCACCTTTTGTCTTACGCTTTTGAGCTTTATTACGAAGTCTTATACTCCTTTTATTTACTGCAAATTCAATAAGGCCTTATTGCTGATTTCGAGTATATTTTATCTGATGGGCTATTTTTTTGTAGTAAAAAATGACTTTGAAGGTGTGTCGAAATGGATGTGAAAAGCAAAGCATCCGACAGCTATTTTTAACTTGACGAATGCTTTTTAGTTGTTAGTGTGATTTAATTTTTATTGCACACCTCCAAATTGTATCCCTGTCCACTCGGCCATTTCTTTTTTCCAAGTGGTAATATCATTTTGATTAAACTTATTTAAATGGTCATGTCCGCAGGCTCTTGCCATAACCTGCATAAGCTCTGTTGAGGCAGAAAAGAAATTGTATAACTGCTGCGCAGATTTATCTACGTTTAACAATTTGCGTAATTCAGGTTTTTGAGTTGCCACACCTGCGGGGCAGTTATTGGTGTTACACATTCTAGCGGCTACACAGCCTATAGATTGTAGGGCAGAGTTAGACACGGCAATACCATCAGCACCTAAAGCCATAGCTTTTATAAAATCGTCTGGTACACGTATGCCTCCTGTGATTATTAATGTAACATCTTTTCTGTTTACTTTGTCTAGATACTTTCTAGCTCTTGCTAATGCTAGAATAGTGGGTACCGAAATATTATTTCTAAAGATTAATGGTGCAGCACCAGTTCCACCACCTCTTCCATCAAGAATAATGTAATCAGCACTGGCATCTAATGCAAATTGTATGTCTGCTTCTATGTGGTTTGCTGATAGTTTAAAGCCAATAGGGATTCCGCCAGAAACCTCTCGAACTTTATTTGAAAATGCTTTAAAATCTTCTGGTGTGTGCAAATCGTCAAAAGTAGGAGGAGAAACCGCTGGAGTTCCTTCTTGTAAGTTTCTTACTTGTGCAATTTTACCAGTTACTTTGTTTCCAGAAAGATGCCCACCTGTTCCTGTTTTTGCACCTTGCCCGCCTTTAAAATGAAATGCTTGAACGCGCTTTAGTTTTTCCCAGTCAAAACCGAATTTTGCAGAAGCATATTCATAAAAATATTTTGAGTTCGCTTGTTGTTCTTCATGGAGCATACCGCCTTCTCCAGAGCAAATTCCTGTTCCTGCTAATTCTGCTCCTTTGGCTAATGAAATTTTAGCTTCTTCAGATAAAGCTCCAAAACTCATGTCTGATACAAAAATAGGAATGTCTAGTTTTAGTGGTTTTTTAGCATTAGGCCCAATAATTAACTCTGTACCAACAGCAACATCCTCCATAAGCGGCTTTGTAGCCATTTGTGCAGCAAGCAGCTGAATATCTTTCCATTGTGGTAGCTCAATAAGTGGTACGCCCATAGCACCCATCTCACCATGATGTCCTGTTTTTGATAAGCCATCTTTTGCAAGTGCTTTAATATAGGCTAGCGTAGGTTCTTCTTTTGTAGAACCGCCACTTGCAGGTGCGTTTGTAGTAGAAGTTGTATCTTCTTCTTTTAGCGTTGCGTGAGTACCATCACAATAAGGTGGATTTTTTGTGTGTTTGCACATGCATAAGTAGGCATCACCTGTTTCTTCTGCTTCAAATTTTACTGGGGTAATATCTGTAGTTCTGTGCGAACCATCACAATATGGCTGATTGTTGCTCAGGCCACAAGCGCACCAATATTGCTCGTCACCTTTGTTTAGAGTTATTTTAATGGGTTTTTTGTCTGCTATTTTTGGTTTATCCATTGTTTTGTTTATTACATTAATATGTTATTATGAGTAGGTGTAGGTGCTGGTAGATTTTCTTCATCTAACATTTCTCTTAGGTCAATTTCTATAGTCCTGCTTAAGGAGGTAATAGGTACATCAGATGCTGCTCCTTCAAAAGGATTTTCCGAAGAGGTTCCTATTCGGTCTATGGTATGAAATACCCATGCACAAATAGTGGTAAAAGGGATGGTGAGCCAAACCGAATGCTCGCCTATTTTTTCAAATTCTTGAATCATTCCGAAGGGAATTAAGATGATGAAAATCCAGATGAAAATACTATTGATTGTAGTGTATTGTCTTGGGTAAGGAAAGTTTTTAATGCGTTCACTTTTTCCTTGATGATTGAAGAGTTCTATTAATAGATTTTCCATCTCCATATGCCTAAAATCTTCGATATAACCTTTGTCTAACAATTCTTTTAAATCTTTAGATTGTAGTTTTAAAAGATGTGTGGCTCTATTTTTTTTACCAAGAATATACTTTTCTTCTTCTTTACTCAAAAAAGGAGGGAGTATTTCTTCGAAGGGAGTATTAAATTCTTCTACCTGAAACGTAGCTTCTCTATATTTAGTAGAAGCTTTATGTGTATGACTGTATTCCCATATTTTCGGTTGTCTGAGTTGATATCTTAAAGCAGTGAGCCAAGCAATATGACGATAAATCAGTCTTTGGTGTATTTTTTTTAAGTCTATATCTGATAATTTGCTTTCGGCATGCTTATTTGTAACATAATCTATTGATACCATACCCCAAGCTCTGCTTGTATTTACAATAGCACCCCATATTTTTCGCGCTTCCCACAACCTGTCGTAGGAAGCGTTGTTTTTAAAGCCAGTAATAAAGGCAACTGCAGTACCTACCAATGCAATAGGCAGCCATGGTATTGCAATGCTTTTAATATCTAAAACTATGTATATAAACGCAGGTATAGCCCCAATAAAAGCAAAAATTATTATTTCTTTAAATGTCCAAATAAGGGTTTCTTTAATGGTGAATTTTTTTCCTGAATGCATTTTATAAAATTATTTGTTGTTGTTTTTTGTAAAAGAATAGTGCGCCAGAGAGGCAGTTGCTAATTTGGTTTATGAGCTCTTCTGTTTTAACATTTTCTATCGTTAACCATGGTTTTTACACAAACCGCAGCATGTCGTAAATGTTGGGTTGCCGTACAATAAAGATGTCTTTGTTGGCTTATTCAATTTTTCTTGACATAATAGCGTTTCGATTTTTACAAATGTACAATTGTGATTACATTTGCACAAGTACTAACAAAAAGGTAAGTATATGAAAATTGATGATAAACTTAAACATTGTCCATTAAGAAGGGCTTTACGGGCATTAGGCGGTAAATGGAATTTAATCATTATTAAAACAATAGGGATTGAAGAGCTACGTTTTGGCCAGCTCAAAAAGGAAATTCCAGATGTTTCTGAAAAAGTTCTTATCGAAAAGCTGAAGGTTTTAATCGCTTATAAAATAGTGATTAGAAAAGATTTTAAAGAGGTTCCGCCAAGGGTTAGTTACCGTCTTTCTGAAACTGGAATAAAAGCATTAGATATTGTTACTGAAATGGAACAATTTGGGAGGTTGTTAGAACGAGATTAATAGATGTTTTACTGCATAAAAATTATTCATAAACCCATCAAAAGAATTCAAATTAATAAAATAGATCTGAGTAAGACCTGTTACTAGGAAGAGCGAATAAGGTTTTTAAGATTTCTTGACGGGGTTTAAAAGTATCTTGTTTAGAAATAATTTTGGATAGCAATAATTTTTTAAAATTTGATAATGGGGGATGGGTTTAGTTCAAAAAATATCAACATGTTTATTTACAGGTATTTTTTAAACAATTGCTACAATCATAAAGCATATTAAAGATATTAAGAAAATACTATTGGGTACAACATAAATGTATACCTAAAAAGAAGCCCTCCAACAAACAAGTTTGCTACAGGGCTTACCAACCAACCTAAAAACTATTTTTATTGTCTTCCTCTACTTCTTGAGGTTGACACACTTCTTGAGCTTCTAGAAGGTACTTGTCGTACCGATCTTGAAGATGAATTGCTTCTACTAGCTGTACTACGGGTACTTCTTGCAGGCACTTTGTTGTAAGACCTTTGATTTGATGAACTTCTACGGGTAGCATTGGTGCTTCGAGAAGTTTGCTGCGTAGGTCTTGCAACTGTTCTTTGTGATCTATTTACCGTACTTCTTACCGTTCTGTTTGTATTAGCCGGCTTGCGAACAGTGGTGTTTGAACTTCGCTTTATCGTTGTTCTTTGCGGCCGTTGAACGCTATTTTTAGTAACTGTTCTACCATTAGTCGTAGTAGATCGTCCATACTTACTATTTCTAACTGTAGCATTTCTATTAATGGCATTATTTCTTGTACGACTGGTGTTATCTCTTGTATTGATATTCCTTCTCTTTGCGTAATTTTCATTACTTCTTGAAACCGTTCTGTTGCTTCTGTTTGCAGCTATGCTTCGTCCTGTAGTAAGGTTACTCCTTCTTGAATTGTCACGTACAGCAACGCGTTTGTCATTTCTGTAGATGGAAGCTCGCTCATTACGAATACGATTATATCTATGTTCTTTTCCTATTCTGGCATAGCTATTTCTTCGATTATATTGGTATGGGTGATAGTAGGTATATCTAACAGGGCTGTAATATCTTCTGTATGGTCTGTTATACACTAGGCAAAATTCTACTGATGGTCTTGCAAAGTATCTATGAAACGGTCTGTATACATAGTGACGATTATAACGGTTAATGTATCCGGTGTGATAGTCGTAGTATCCATTATGATTATAGTATACAAACATATTGCCAATACTATATATTCTATTATTGTGGTAGTTTATTTCTACACTACCTATTTGAGAAACGCGTCCGTAATAATCATAAAAAACAGGAATATTTTCTATTTGAATGATCGCACCATAATCATCATACTGTGCATAAGCGCTGTAGTCATATCCAGAATTAAATGTTATGTTTCTTCTGTGGTTGTCAATTCTATTGTCAATGTAAAAATCAAATTCGCCATCAGCATAAACAGAAAACGTAATGCCATTTTCAACAAAAATGAAAGATTTGTTGTTTCGATAAGCATTGCGGTCTGCAACCTTATCATCAGTTGTACTAGCTATAGTACTAGCGGTTCCAAAAACGAGGACTGTAAAGAGGAGTACTAAATTTCTCATGATATAAGGTTTTATATTATGAATGAGAATTATTCACATTCGGTTTGTACATACCAAACAGCGTGCCAAAAAATACTTCTTTAGTGTAACTATTTAATTATCAGTTATTTGTGTTTTATTGGGTTTACGCTAAGGCATCTGAATTTTTATGCCTAACCATTTTACTAGTAAAAAATAAAGGTGATTACGATACTGTTATAGCATTGCGTAAATTCCATCTAACGAATATTTGTAACCAATAGGTTACACTAAGAAATTTGGATTAAAGCAGCTTTTCTCTTAGATAATGTGCGGTATATGAGGTTGTATTTTTTATAATTTCTTCGGGAGTACCACAGGCTATAAGTTGTCCTCCTTTTTCGCCTCCTTCAATACCAAGATCAATGATATAATCGGCACATTTTATCAATTCGATATTATGTTCTACCACAACAATAGAATGTCCGGTAGCAATAAGGGCATTAAAAGATTTTAGTAGTTTTTTAATATCGTGAAAATGGAGCCCTGTTGTGGGTTCGTCAAAAATAAAAAGGGCTTTTTCTTTTGAGTTACCTTTAATAAGGAAGGATGCTAATTTAATACGCTGTGCTTCACCTCCTGAAAGTGTTGAAGATGATTGTCCTAAAGTTACATAGCCCAAACCTACATCTTGTAAGGGTTTTAATTTGGTTACAAGTCTATTTTGATGATGCTTTTCAAAGAAGTCGATAGCATCGTCGATAGTCATGTTCAATATATCATCAATATTGGCATCTTCAAATTTTACTTCAAGCACTTCTTTTTTAAAGCGTTTTCCACCGCAGGTATCACATTCTAAATGTACATCGGCCATAAACTGCATTTCTACGGTAATTTCACCTTCACCCTTACATTTTTCACAACGTCCACCATCTACATTAAAAGAAAAGTGCTTGGGTTGGTACGCACGAATTTTGCTTAACTTTTGTGAGGCAAATAAATTGCGAATATCATCATAGGCTTTAATGTAGGTAACAGGGTTTGATCGAGAAGATCTACCAATTGGGTTTTGGTCTACAAATTCTACATGTTTAATGTCTTTAAACTTTCCGTCAAAAGAGGTGTGTTGACCTACTTTTTCACCATAACCTCCCACTTCTTTTAGTATAATTGGGTATAGCAATTTTTTTACTAGACTACTTTTTCCACTGCCCGAAACTCCCGTGATAACGGTAAGCATATTAAGAGGGAATTTAACATCGATATTTTTTAGGTTATTTTCGCGCGCACCTTTAATTTCTATATAATTAGAAGATACTCTTCGTTTTTGCGGAATACTAATCTCTTCGTTGCCGTTTAAATAACTAGCCGTTAATGAGGAAGAGAGTAATATTTCATCAAGTGTGCCATGGGCTACCACCTCACCACCATGGCTACCAGCTTCAGGACCTATATCAATAACTTCATCAGCTGCTTTCATGATGTCTTCATCATGCTCAACCACAATAACGGTATTGCCCAAATCTCGTAAAGATTTTAAAACGCTAATTAAGTTCTCGGTATCCTTTGGATGTAATCCAATGCTAGGTTCATCTAAAATGTACATTGATCCCACTAAGCTACTGCCCAGGGAAGTGGCTAAATTTATACGTTGGCTTTCACCCCCAGAAAGCGAATTAGATTTTCGATTTAAAGTTAAATAACTCAATCCTACATTGTTTAGAAAACCAAGTCTGGCATTAATTTCTTTGAGTAAGCGAGCAGCAATTTGTTTATCGTGGTCACTTAAGTGAATATTTTCAAAAAATACGGTTAGTTTTTCTATAGGAAGTTCTACCAAGTCAGATATTGACTTGCCAGCTACTTTTACATAATCGGTTTCTGGGCGTAATCGCTTTCCTTTACATACGGTACATCGCGTTTTTCCGCGATAGCGAGAGAGCATTACTCTATTTTGTATTTTATAACTTTTCTCTTCTAATTGTGAAAAAAAGGCACGCAGACCTGTAAAATATTTGTTGCCATCCCAAACCAGTTGCTTTTGTTCTTCTGATAGTTGAAACCATGGTTTATGAATGGGAAAATCAAACTTGTAAGCGTTATTTACCAACTGGTCGCGGTAGCTACCCATACTTTCGCCTCGCCATGCAAAAATACAATTCTCATAAACAGAAAGCGCTGTATTAGGTATCACCAAATCCTCATCAATACCAATAACATCTCCATAACCTTCACATTTAGGGCACGCACCATAGGGGTTGTTGAAACTAAAGAGGTGTACGTTGGGTTCTAAAAAAGAAAGCCCATCTAATTCAAACTTATTACTAAAATGCGTTTGTTTTTCTGTTGCCAATTCTTCAATAATACATGCCCCTTTTCCTTCAAAATAAGCGGTGTCAATAGCGTTGGCTAAACGATTGTAAAAATCTTCATCATCTTTAGTGATGATACGATCAATAACCAAATAAAATTCCTTATCGATGTCTTTTGGTGCAGCATCAATACGTAAAACTTCTCCTTTATACTTTATTCTTGCGTAGCCCTGTTTTGAAAAAAGTTGTAAGGACTTTAAAGCGTCTCTATCTTCCTGTATTTTAATGGGCGCAAGTAGTAGAAGTTTTGTTCCTTGCTCATAAGTTTTTACATGATTGACTACATCACTCACCGTATTTTTTTTAACCTCTTTACCTGAAACGGGTGATATGGTTTTGCCAATACGTGCAAAAACTAACTTTAGATAATCATAGATTTCGGTAGTAGTTCCCACAGTTGATCGTGGGTTGGTTGAGTTTACCTTTTGTTCAATTGCAATGGCTGGTGCAATACCCTTTATATAGTCAACTTTGGGCTTGTCTAGCTTGCCTAAAAATTGGCGCGCATACGATGATAAACTTTCTACATACCGTCGTTGACCCTCTGCGTATAGGGTGTCAAACGCCAAACTCGATTTTCCTGAGCCTGATAACCCAGTAATTACTACGAGCTTATTTCTGGGAATGACAACATCAATATTTTTTAAATTGTGCAGCTTTGCTCCTTTAATAATGATGTTCTTTTTGGGGTCAACTTCTAAAATATTAGCCATCTTTTTCATACAATTTTCAAAGATACAATATGCCAATACACTATTCTAGGCATCAAATATAAAAACTAGTTTTTTTTGCTTTCTGAGTGCTATTTCTCATTAAAAGCTAATTGTTAATTTGTATTTGATAAAAAGTCAATCAATTTTTGAGTTTCTTTAAAATTAAAGCTAGGCAATTTGTACTTTTACGCCTCATTTAAAAATACCCTGTGAATATGCAACGTGACGAGACTATTTTTGAACTAATAAATGCAGAAAAAGAACGCCAGCTTAGTGGCATAGAACTAATAGCATCTGAAAATTTTACAAGTCCACAAGTGATGGAGGCTGCGGGCTCTGTATTGACTAATAAATATGCGGAAGGTTACCCTGGAAAGCGCTATTATGGAGGTTGTGAAATAGTTGATAAGATCGAGCAATTGGCAATTGACCGTGCAAAAGAATTATTTGGAGCGGAATATGCCAATGTGCAACCGCATTCTGGATCACAAGCAAATGCTTCTGTATACCATGCATGTTTAAAACCAGGTGATACTATTCTTGGTTTTGATTTATCACATGGAGGGCATTTAACCCACGGATCGCCAGTAAACTTCTCAGGAAGATTGTACAATCCTGTTTTTTATGGGGTAGAGAAGGAGACAGGGGTATTAAATTATGATACCATTCAAGAGATAGCTACTCGCGAAAAACCAAAAATGATTATTGCTGGGGCTTCTGCTTACTCAAGAGATATTGATTTTAAAAAATTTAGAGAAATAGCAGATAGTGTTGGAGCCTTATTATTGGCTGATATATCGCATCCTGCAGGTTTAATTGCCAAGGGAATATTGAATGATCCAATTCCTCATTGTCATATTGTTACTACTACAACGCACAAAACATTAAGAGGACCAAGAGGCGGACTTATTTTAATGGGTAAAGATTTTGATAACCCTTTTGGCATTAAGTTGAAAAATGGAAATCTTAGAAAGATGTCTGCCTTGTTAAATCTGGCTGTTTTTCCGGGTAACCAAGGAGGTCCTTTAGAGCATATTATTGCAGCAAAGGCTATTGCCTTTGGTGAAGCACTTACTGATGCGTATTTACATTATATGTTACAAGTAAAGAAAAATGCCGAAGCTATGGCAGCGGCTTTTGTAGCTAAAGATTATCATATTATTTCTGGAGGTACAGATAATCACATGATGTTGATTGACCTTAGAAATAAAAATATTACAGGTAAAGATGCCGAAGCTGTATTGGTGAAAGCAGATATCACAGCCAATAAAAACATGGTGCCTTTTGATGATAAATCGCCTTTCATTACTTCGGGAATACGATTTGGAACAGCTGCAATTACAACTCGTGGCTTGGTAGAAGGTGACATGCAAACAATTGTTGATTTGGTTGATGAGGTGTTAACAAATGCTGAAGATGAGGCTCGTATTGAAGCGGTAAAAAAGAAAGTAAATGCCTTAATGAGTGGGAGACCACTTTTTAATTCATAACACGATACACTTTAAAAGTAATAAAGGGCTAAAATTTTACAATTTTAGCCCTTTTATTTTCGGTGTTTATTAAACCCAGATGAACAGCAGTTTTATTGTAACCTTACCTGCTAACTACGTATAAATGATTGGCTCGAAAAAGGGGCAAATTTACTTTTTGTAAATTTCTGACTAGACACTAGGTAGATGGTATTAAGTAAACAAAGGCAAATAGAGTTACCTGTTTAGCATTTGAAGATTTCCTTTTACAATGGATTGCTTTTTTAAATCATATACTTGTGCATCATTAGCGTTATCTGAATAGAAATAAAGTCCCCAAAAGCTAAAATAATCTTGTCCAGAGTTATTTAGTAAATATGCACCATTAATGATTTTTTTCTCAATATCATGTGTCGGTGATTCAAATATGGGCAGGTATATTTCGTAAGGAATTTCAGTTAGTTCTTTAGTCAAATAAATGAAATGTGCACTTATCTCTGTAATAATATTATCAAATTGATCAGGTATGCTTTGATGGTATATACGATTGATGATAATAGATGTATCTTTTAAAAAAAATGATAATTCATCAATAGCAATATTAAGGTCGTTTTTAGCTTCTAAAAGTTGAATAGCATCAGTAAATGTGGTAGTTTCAGAAGAAAACTTTCCCCATACTCCCTTGTTATAGTGATGTAATGTTTCAATTATTCCATAATTACAGGTCAATTCGATTGATAAATTAACATCGGATGTATCCGTTAAAAATTTGCGCACCTTTACTGTTGCAAAAAAGTGCTTCTCAAGTTCATTTACGAAATGTTCAAGACCACAAATTTGTAGATCTTCTCCAGTTTCATCAATGTAGTTGTTTTTTAAATTATAATAATCGCGCATTTGGTTGAGGTGAACAGGTTAAATCGGAATAGTAAAGTTAAATTTTAACAACCTTATTTCACCATAGAAAAACCTTATAAATAATGAGGTTTTCATGCTTTGTTTATTGACTTTGCATTAAAGCCTTGATTATTAATTATTTAAATAGAGGTAAGAAAATAAAAAAATGATTTAGATAAAGCCTTTTTTTCTAGCTTCTTCAATTAGGGAGATGTCATTGCCATTTTCAATACCAAAAATGGCCTTTAATTGGCGTTTTCTTGACTCAACCGTAGTTATTGCTGATGAAATTAGTGGTGCTATATCTTTAGTTCTTGTACCTATCGAAAGGTAGTATAGTATTTTTTTGTCTAAATTATCAACAACAATATCATTAGCCATCCGTCTTCGTATGGCAGCGAATGCTCCTGCGGTATAGTAGGGCGGTTTTGTTAATACAGTTTCTACCATAGTCCGTAGTGATTTTTCATCGATTTCAGATTTGACCATGTAGCCATCTGGGTCTACGGATTTGAAAATACTGTTTATTCTAAGGTTGTCACTAAACGAAGACATAAACACAACTTTAGATTCGGGAACTACATTTCTTGCAATGATGCCTAAATCTTCACCAGTACGTATTTCTTTAGAGTAAGGAGGGAATAATTGAATATCCAAAAGGATAATATCATATTTTATGGCTCGCGCTGAAAATTCAATTTTTTCTTTTCCTGATTCATAATTCGAAGCCATATCAACCTTAACTTCAAAATCGTCAAAATTTTCTCCTTCTAAGATATATTTGTATCCTAAAGTAGTCATTTCATGATCATCTATGGCTAAAATTCGTTTGACTTCCATATGGCTTATTTTTAGTTTTTCAATAATGTTGCTTTAAGATTTCAAGATTTTTTATGGTTAACAATGGGTATAACCAAAGATACGGTGGTACCTTTTTTTACATGGCTTTTTAAATGCCAATTACCATTTATTTTTTCAATTCTTGAAGCAATATTTTTCATGCCTATTCCTTTTTTCTCTCTTTTTGTTTCAAAACCTTTACCATCATCAGCAATAGTTATTTTCAAAAATTCGGCATCTACTTTAAAGTCTAAATTAATTTCATTACATGCGGCATGCTTTACTGCGTTTTGAATGCTTTCTTGTATAATACGGTATAGGTTTATTTTTATATCACCCTTTAACGCATCCCAATCGATATTTTCGGCATAAGTAAAATTAATTTTTATTCCTGAGGCACTTTCTGTTGTTCTTAGTAAATCTTCAATAGAAAGAATAAAGTTATGAATTTTTTGGTAGGCAGCATGATTTAATTCATGTGAAATAGATCGAATTTCACCTTCAATACTTTGTAATATAGAAATGGCTCTTGCTCTTTCATTGATAGCTTCTGGGGTGTTTTTTTTATTTAGGCCTAAAAGCATCATGCGTGCTCCTAGCATTTTACCAAGTACCCCGTCGTGTAATTCTTCAGAAACACGCTTTTGTTCTAGTTTTTTCCCTTCCTCTACTTTTTCATTTTGAGCAAGAAGTAAATTGAAAATTTCTTGGTTACTCGCCTGTTGTTTTTGTTTAAATCGTAGCATTCGGTTTTTAATGCGTTGCGAAACGATAATAAATGTAGCGATACCCAATAACATTATTACAATGGTAATACCTGTCCACAATTGTTTTTGACGCGCTAAAAGTTGATTTTCAGCAATGAATTCATCGGTTTCAAATTGTATGCGTGCAAATTTGTTTCTTATTTTTCGTTCTTGATGTTGCAGACGATCACTTAGGGTAATATAGTCTTGAGTATGCTTAGTTGCGTTTGCTGGGTCAACTTTGGGAAAAAGTCGTAAAATTTCTAATAACCTTTTATTGTCAATACTTTGATTTGCTAATTTTTTTGATTCAGATAAATAGTCAAATGCTGTTGCTGTATCTTTTTTGGCTAAATAATATTCTGCCAATCGATAGGTGCTTGCGGCTTTGCCTCCTAAGTCATGAATGCTATCTTGAATAACTAGGGCTTTATAAAATAACTCAGGTAGCTGTTGAAGTGAATCTTGTTTAAGATAGCTACTACCTAAATTATTTAACGCTCTGGCATATAATCGCGGATTTTTATAGCCAAGGCTATCATGATTTAATACTTCTGAAAAATACTCAATAGCTTTTTGGTGTTGCCCTAATTTTTGATATACTAACCCTATATTGTTTTTAGAATTCTGCTGTTTTATAAGAGGCATATTTGATTTTTCGAAATAAATCAATGACTCTTGATAGTATTCTAAGGCACGATCATATTCATTAAGCAGCTTTGATAAATCAGCCAATAAATCGTAACAATAATAGAGGTTGACGTTTTTATTTAGAGGTTTAAGCTTTTCAATAGCCTTTATTGTATTTGTTTCAGCACCCGTATAATCACCTACCAATGACTGTATATTCGCCATGCTGTAGAGTAACCTGCCAGAAGAAAAGCCATTGCCTAATGCGGTAAATATTTTTTCGCTATGGTCAAAATTTATGTAGGCACTATCTAGAACCGATTTTCTTCTAAAAAAATCACCTAAATCCCAATAAGCTCCCGCTAAACTAGTGGAATCTTTTGCTTTAGTAGCTACCTTAATCGCAGTGTTATTGATATTTCTGAATAGGGTGGAATCTGGTAAACGTAAAAAGTTGAGCGAAAGCATAGCCAAATACTTGCTTTTGAGGGAATCATCGGAGATAGTAATGGTTTTTTCATAAGCTTTCTTCAATAGATAGGATTTGGTTTTGGTAATCTTTGTTTTTCTGGCTTGGTTTAACCAGAGGCGGATACTATCTTGTTCTGCTGTAGATACATGTGTTTTAGATAGTCTTTTTGAATCACAAGCACTAAAAATGAACAGGATAGAACCTAAAAAGAGAATGTAATGTTTGAAGTTCGTAGGTTTGGTTGTTGGCATGCCAAAATTTTAAAACTAAGGTAAAAAAAAAGCCCCAAACTAAAGAGTTTAGGGCTTATATATGTTGGTGCAAATTTTATGCATCGTAATCACCTCTTCCAGCTCTATCCATATCACCTCTTTCACAATCATTACAGGCGATCATATTTTCAATACTAAAATCTAAATCAATAATTTTTTCCGCTTGCGTGGCAAACATGCCTATAGCTAAAGCTACTACGGCAACAATACTAACTACTTTTTTCATTTTCTTAATCTTTGAGGGGTTATTAAATCGGTTTAACTCTGATTATAGGTTCTACTCAAAGATAAACAGACTAGATGAAATAAAAGAAGGATATTAAAAATGTAGGGTCAGCACTGCTAGTTTACTAGTATATGACCCATGTTTATGAGTATCTGATTAATTTAAGGAGGAGATAGCATTTTTTGTCAGTACTTTTTTTAAGGTATCTATATTTTGTTTGTAAGACTTTGAAAATGGCAATTGTATTTTTTGATACTTTAATGTGCAAACAGATTTACCATAACTAATACGAGAAATATGGTCTATGTTTACCATATAACTTTGATGAATACGAATGAAATTTTTAGGCATTTGACTCTCAAATGTTTTTAAGGTTTTGAATGCGTTGTTGATGGTGCCATCTTTCATAATAAACTCAGTAGCATTATTATCTGCTCTTAGATATAGAATATCGTCAGTATTTAAATATTGAAAATCACGATACGTTTTTAAACATAATGTTTGTGGTGCCGTTTCTTTTGGCATCATCTTCTTTAATTTTAAAACTGTTTTTCGAATATCAAACTCACTGTAAGGTAACAACCAATAATCAAAAAAATTGTGTTTGATAGCTTCATAAGCATGATTTTTACTTTTTGAGATACCTATAAATGCAGGTATAGTGGTACTGTACTGATGTAATTCCATTACCATTTGAAAACAAATACTAGCGTTTTCATTTAAATTAATGAAAACGATATCGGGGGTATATTTGAGAATATTGTTTAAACCTTCGGAACTATTTTTAGAAATGGAGCAACATCTAAATTCACTATATTCTTCTAAATAGTGTTGTAAACTCAAATTTGATACTGAGTCAGAATCGATTATGGAATAGGTATAGGCCAAAAAATGCTACTTTAACATGCAAATTAGTAATTGTAGGCTAAAAATACACCTACAAAAACCTCATATAAATGGAGGTTTATCTTTAAAATGCTTTAAAAGTGTCTTTTTTGAAAGAAATTTCTTTAAAATTAGAAATTTTATCTTTCTTTTTTAGTTTTCATATGCACCAATGGTAGCTGGAGATATCCGTTTTTGTCCTAAAATATCATAAGGAACTGACGTACTTCCTTCTTCGTTAGCCTTATTTCTTGCGGCAGATGTTGTTGTTATTTCAAAATTGTTTTTTGTTACATCTATAAAGTCTACATTTTGATTTAAAAAGAGTTGTTGGTAGTGCGCTTCATTTTGAAAATCATAGAGCATGTCATTGTTGTCAATATTAGCATCAGTGTTAAATGTAAGCAGACAATTTTTAAAGGAATAGTTAAAACTGTTTGTATCATTTTTGTTCAAGAGCAGTTCTGTAGTATGATCGCCATCAATAATACAATTGGTGAAGGTCGCTTGGATAAGATCATGAGATGTATTTGCATCAAAATTATCTATCTGTAGTGCTGCTCCCGTACGGAAACTAGCACTCCAATAATTCGCTATCGTACAATGAGTAAACACATAGTCACCACCTGAATTGCAAAACAAAGAAGTGTTACCGGCACTTCCTAAAACTAAATTTTCTGCTCTAATGATAGCATTTTTTGCCCAAAGGTTGGTACTTGTACTATTATATATTTGACTGTTTTTAATGGTTAAGGTGGGAGTATTCGGTACTTCATCACCTTCTGCAAGTAGCCCTACGGTAGCATTTTTAATTGTTGCATGGGTAATACTGTTATTTTTACTGCCAGGTGATAGCCATATCGTTCCCCATTGACCAGATAGGTTTTTGTAGTTGCTTTGTAAACGATCACCTTCAAAAATAACTTCATTTTCAAGTAATTCTTGACTTTCACTTAGCGTACCATTAATTTTTAAAGAAGCGTTGGCTTTAACTAAAATACCTGAATTTTTATGAAAATGTATCCTTGCTCCTGCCTGTACTAGTAGTTCTTTGCCTTCAGCTACAGTTGCGTACCCATAAATGACGTACGGTTTTTCACGGGTGAATTCTAATTCATCATCTTCTAAAAAAAAGCCCTCAACTTGCACCCCATTTCCGGAGTCGTCAGTTCCAAAATTTATGGTTTCTTTTAAACCATTGGCTAATTTTTTTGGATATAAAAAATGGGCGTCCTTAACTAAGGTGACTAATTGTACTTTTTGCGCATTCACGCCAGAGTCAAATTCAATAGCATCGGTATATAAAAAATTCAACGTTGCGTTGTTGCTAATATCAATAGTAGTTTCAATAAAAATGAAGATACTGTCTCTTGCAAAAATAGGTATGTTACTAAATTCTTTTCCAGCGCGCCCGTCTACATTTAAACGGTATTTGCTTTGTTGACCTTGTGTTAATCTAATACTGGGTATTTCGATATCTGTTTCCGTTCTATTATATATTTTTAGGCTGTAGGTACTGCTTACAATACCAGAAAATATGGTGTCGAGGTATACTGTATCTTTAGAAAAGGCTAAGTTGCCTTCACTGGGTGGGTATTCAAAATCTTTTCTGCATGAATTCCCTAAAACAAACAGGAACACCGTTAATAGGCTAATAAGATAAAATGGAATTTTAGGTATTAAATTCAAGTCTTACGTTTTATAAAAAAAATGTAGTATCGGGCACAAAGTTAATTCACTATCTTCTTTTTGATACTAAAATGATGAATGAATATAACTAAACGTGATCAATATTAAAAAGGATATAACTAAAAAGAGCTCAATCTTTGTAAGACTGAGCTCTTTTACGAGAACACTATATGAAAATGAAAAAATTATTTGTTTTAATTACATTGTAAATATAGTGGCATCATCTGAGTTTACTAAAATATTGTTGTGAGAGTGTATGTTTTTGTGGTGTAGTATGTGAAAAATGATAGTATACTCTAGATTTTAAAAATATGACGTGTTTTTGGCACCTTATTGAATGGCGGCTATTATTTCTTTTAAAAAGCGATTAACGTTAAATTCAGGTGCTTCGGCTAGGCCTGTTCGTACAATAACCAAATCTTTAGAAGGAATTACGAAAACATACTGCCCTTGAAAACCATTGGCAGAATATAAATCTCTAGGAACATCGGGGTATTTCCCCGCAGCATTTAGCCACCAATGAGCACCATAAGTCCCGTTAGATTTAGCAGTTGGTTTGGTGATATAATCAATCCATTTCGGGTCAAATAATTGTTCCCCATTCCAATGTCCTTTATTTAAATGTAATAGTCCAAACTTTGCCCAATCGCGAGTATTAGCCCATCCGTAAGAAGAGCCAACAAAATTCCCTACCATGTCAGTTTCTAGTAACATGGAGTGCATGCTTATTTTATCTATTAAAGCAGCATACGGAAAATTGAGATATTCTTGGTGGCTGTTGAACCTTTTACGTAATAATCCCGATAAAAAATTTGTTGTTCCTGATGAATAATTCCAAATTTCTGTTGGCGCAGCAATCGGTTCTTTTTCAGCTTGTGCTTTTGTCATGTCAGCATCTAAAAATAACATTTTGGTGACATCAGATATGCTTGTATAATCTTCATTCCACTCCAAACCACTTTGCATTCGTAACAAATGATTTAAGGTTATAGCACTACGTGTATCATCGTTATTAAAGGGCGAATCCTTGTTTATCGAAAGTTTGTTTTGGTATTCTAAAATACCGTATAATGTAGCAAGAACACTTTTGGTCATAGACCAGCCTAAAATGGGTGTTTCTTTTGAGAAACCTTCTTTGTAGCGTTCAGCAATAATGTACCCTTTGTATACCACTAATACCGTTCTTGTTTTTTGTACTTCATAGTAGGCAAAGGCATTTTTAATCGCATTATTAAGTGCGTCGTAATTGATATTTGAAAAAATGGAATCTTTTGCGCCATTGTTACCGTACGGAAAAGGCAAGTCATTCGCTTGTTTTTGTCTTTGTGGTTTTTCGGGTTTTTGGTTTTCGTGCTGTGAGTCATTAATTAAAATACAACCCAAACCGTCATAGCAAACAGTTTTACGGTGCATAAGCCCAAAAACAGATGCGGTTACTTCATTGTTGTTAGCGTTTTCAAGTTTTGCTAGTTTAATGAGAGGAACATTATTATCATTTTCAACGATTTCTGAAAAAGGACGTTTGGATATAAAATGTGTTGATGCCAAATTTTTTGAGGCATACCCTGAAATAATATTTAGTTTAGGATAGTTATATGCTGCGATAATTAGCAGAGCAATACCCAATAAGAGAAGAAACCTTTTTAGTACTTTCAACGTCGTAGGAATTTGTATTTGTTGTAAATTTAAAACGAATATAACTATTTGATTTCGTAGATGTCTATTTTCTAGATATTTGATTTAGGACTTCTTTTTAAGAACGTAACTAGTTTTTGAAATCACTAATGGATGATTCGTATTAGAAAATCATAGTTTTTGCTTAAAACCAAACCAATGAAGCAACATAAGCATGTGTTTTTTTATAGCTGTGTAATCGTACTTTTTGTTTTGATGGTATCTTGTGAAAGTGAAAAGGAAGATAAATATGTTTGGAAATGTATTGATGTTACGGCTACGGCGTATAATTCGGTGCCTTCGCAAACGGATGGTACACCCAATATTGCGGCTTGGGGTGACACCTTGGTTGAAGGTATGAAATGCATAGCGGTATCAAGAGATTTACTTCGGTTGGGAATAGAACATAATACCCCAGTAAAAATAGAAGGTTTGGAGGGGATTTATCTTGTAAAAGATAAAATGAATAAAAAATATAGAGGTAAAATCGATATTTATATGGGTAATGATGTAAAAAAAGCAAAAGAATGGGGAAGAAAGAAGCTTTCCATACATTACGGCATACCAAAAGATAAACTTAAAAATAAGCAACCCATAAAATAGTAGCTCTGTGATTGCTAATTGGTATTGCTTTTAAATAAACTATAATTGATGAAAAGAATAATAGGCGGTTGTTTTGTGTTGTTTTTGTTTTCTTGTGGCAGTAGTTATCAAATTATTGATAAACCTATTGTTTTTAATAAGGAGCGAAAAAACTTAACATTAAAGTATTTAGATGAGCATTATGGTTTGCAACAACAAGAGCCAACCATAGTACCAAAAATGATTGTATTACACTGGACTGTGATACCCACTTTTGAAGCTTCTTTTGAAACATTCAACCCTGCAATATTGCCTAGTAGACCTGATATTAAAGCTGCTAGCGCGTTGAATGTTAGCTCACAATTTATGGTAGATAGAGATGGTACTATTTATCGTTTACTACCAGAAACAACTATGGCAAGGCATGTTATTGGTTTAAACCATTGCGCTATTGGAGTTGAAAATGTAGGAGGTACAGCAGCGTTACCATTGACAAAAAAACAAGTAGCCGCCAATATTTGGCTGGTAAATTACTTATCTGAAAAATATGATATAGAATACCTCATTGGTCACTATGAATATACTAATTTTGAAGGCCATGAACTTTGGCTAGAAAAGGATGCTGGCTATAGAACTGTGAAAACAGACCCTGGCGAAGATTTTATGGAAAAAGTACGAAAAGCTACTTTGAAAAATAATTTTAAACCTGTTCCAATAAAAAACTAAATTTTATGCGCTTTACACTAGTATTCGTAGTACTCTTTACCACCTATTTTTCCTTTTCCCAACAGAAAGACATTACCGCTCAATTATATGAAACCTACCCAATGTTTAAAGAAAAGACATTGGATAAACGAAGAATTAAACACCATCAATTACAACCCTTGCTGGCAAAATATTTAGCAAATCCTAAGTTTGAGGTAAACGTTGTTGGGAGGTCTATTGAAGGTCGTAATTTGTCTTTGGTGAGTATAGGGCAGGGGAGTACGAACGTTTTTTTATGGTCGCAAATGCATGGCGACGAACCCACAGCAACACAGGCTATATTTGATATTTTTAATTTTTTTGCTAGTGATGCTTTTGGTGAAGAGAAAAAAGAAATACTTGATAATTTAACCCTCCATTTTCTGCCTATGCTAAACCCTGATGGCGCAGAACGCTACCAACGCAGAAATGTGTTAGGGGTTGATATTAATAGAGATGCGCTACGCCTGCAATCACCAGAAAGCAAAACATTAAAGCGGGTTCGTGATAGCCTAAGTGCAGATTTTGGATTTAATTTACATGACCAAAGTACCTACTACAATGCTGAACGTACCAATAAACCAGCTACAATTTCTTATTTAGCCCCTGCGTATAACTACGAAAAGGAAATAAATGAAACCCGAGCCAATGCCATGAAGGTGATTGTTTTTATGAATGCCATTATTCAAAAATATGCCCCAGGGCAGGTAGGACGATATAATGACGATTTTGAACCAAGGGCTTTTGGTGATAATATTCAAAAATGGGGCACAAGTACCATTTTAATTGAATCAGGTGGGTATGCCAATGATATTGAAAAACAGGAGATTAGAAGGTTGAATTATGTGTCTATTCTTTCTGCTATTTACACCATAGCGAGAGAAAATTATAAGGACATCCCTTTAGAAGATTATGAAAAAATACCTGAAAATGACCGAAAATTGTTTGATTTAAAAATCACTAATGCCACCTATAAGATTGATGGTAAACCCTATATTTTAGATGTGGGTATGAATAGATTGGAGGTTGATAAAGCAGAACATACGGATTTTTGGTATAGCAGTCGCATTTTAGACCAAGGTGATTTGTCTACCTATTATGGGTATGAAACTTTTGATGCTACAGGCTATACCATTCATGAAGGAAAAGTAGCTCCAGCTGTAGTAGAATCTCCTAGCCAGCTAAATGAAAAAGCGGTAATGGCAATGCTACGAAAAGGGCATACCTATGTACGCTCTAAAAATATCCCCCTAGAATGGGTAGATTTTTCAATGCCCATACATTTGGTTTCAAAGAATTTTAAAATACCAGAGTTTCATTTAAATGTTGGTATAAACCCCACTTTTTTACTTGAAAAAAATGGAGTTTATGATTATGCTGTTATCAATGGATTTTTAATTGACCTTAAAAAAGGAGCAGGTAATTTTAAGAATGCAATGATTTATAGGTAAAAGAAATGCAATCAATCTAGAATGGTTACCTGATTTCCTTTTATCCATTTTTTATATTCATCGGTATAGTATAAATATACGTTACTTGGCGGTGCGATATAGACGCCTGCTATTTCGGCTTTTAAATCTAGGTTGATTATTTTATGTTCTTGGGGTCCCATTTCACGCCAATATAACACCAAATAATTGTCAAAAGTTTCATAGTAGGCAACTTTTTTTTGTTCTAAAATTTCTTTTAATTGCCATGGTTGTACCCCTAGGCCTGAGGGAATGCCAATAATAGCTGTAGCCATAGGTAAACCATGCTTTTGAGTGTTTGTAACAGCTACCTGCATGCGTACAATATCACCTACTTTATGCGAACTGTCTTGTATGGTGGTTTTTAAATCTAACTTACAATTTTCAGAAGAACGTGGTAATTTACTATTCCACTTGATATTCATATTGTAGGCAAAATTTGTTTTAGGGTTGTTGAATTTTATACTTACTTTTTGTTTTCCATTTTTAAGGTAGTTTTCAAGGCTATCTATGGTAATTTTTCCATCATCATTAAATTGTATTTTTTTATGTAGAATTTTTCCATTTAAATGAATTGCTACACTATCATTCTCTTCAATTATTTTCTGTTTGGTAAATTGGGTATATGCTATAAGAACTTTAAGAACCATTGCTGTAGATTGGGTAGCGCCAAATCTGCCATGATTTCTATTTTTTAAAAGATACTTGATCCCTTCGTTAATTATGAGCTCATTAGTTTTGTAATCTCGCATCAACGCTAAAAGGGTGAGGGCAACAGTTTCTAAATTTCTTGAAACCCCATATGACCTTGTAATTGTATTTTTTACAGGCAGTTTTTCAAATCCACGCTTCTTAATGTGCATTTTTAAATACGACATCAGATTATCATATTCTAGTTGTTTATTTAGATTTTTGCTTGACAGGGCTGTTAGTGCCAATTTATAGGCGTCCAAACTATCTAAAGCATCAAAATAGGTGGTTTGATATTCTTTCTCGATATCAATTTTCGGATTGGTTTCGGTAAGCGCATATACGATATAGGCGTTGTTTACCTTTTTGGGAGCACCTGAGAAACCGTATTTACCCTTGTTTTGAAGAAAACCACCTTTATGGTCTCGTCTACTTAATAGCCAGTTGATAGTTCTTTGTACCATTTTTTGGTCAACACCCTCATAAACATCGGTCATTTCTTTAAATTGTAACAAGCCGTAGGCAGATAATGCTTCGTGCGGAGGCGTATTTCCGTACCACTCAAAACCATTTTCTTTGGTTTCGTAAGCAGCCATTCGTTGATAACCGTTTTTAATGAATTTTTTAGCTTTTTTTTCTATCCTAGGTTTGCTGCTTCCTGTTTCTTGTAAATATTTAAGGACCAAAACATTGGGGTAAGTAGTGGATGAAACTTGTTCAAAACATCCATAAGGCTGCCTTAGCATAGCTGCAATACCATTCATTACATCACCTACAATGTTTGTGTATAAGGTGAAATTGGCCTTTAAAGAGTTGGGAACAACATGGTCAATATCAATTTCAAAGGTTTGGTCTTGAACTCCAGCTATAGATGTTTCAATTGGAAAATAAGGACTAATTATAGTTACGGGTTTACGCAGATAATCAGCATAGTTTTCTGATGTTACGGTAGCATTGATAGTTACATTATCTCCTTTTCTACGTGCAACTACTTTTACGTTTTTAAGAACTGAAGACTCAGGCGCGATTGTGATATTTGTATCAATAGCATCTATTAGTTCTATATGATTTGGTAAGTCTAATTGTAAACGTGTAAATAAAGTTTCTTTAGACTCGTTGCTAATAGTTAGTGGTAGACTTATAATGTCACCTACGGTCATATAGTTTGGAGATTTAAAATCTATATGGAGCATTTTTTTTGTACTATAATCTTTCTCTTGCCTGCCGATAAGGCCGTTATGTGCAATACCTTCGGCTGTTATTTTGAAAGCGGTTATAGCATCTGAGTTGTAAAATTCAAACTGTGCTTCACCATTGGCATTTGTTTGTACAACCGGATTCCAGTAAATAGTGCTTCTAAAATCTGTTCGTTCTTCGGCTAAGGCTTCCCCTTCATAAATGGGAATGTAAAATTTATCGGGTCTATCAAATGTGTTTCCACCATTGCCATAAAAATCTAATGCAGTATAGTTATTCTGCTTTTTGTTGTTTATTTTTTTCTTGTTGTAACTATTTCTTCGATAATTTTTAGTGCTGATTAAAATAACTCCATTGCTACCCCTTGTTCCAAAAAGGGTAGTTGCTGCCAAATCTTTTAAAACAGAAACAGATGCTATTTGGTCTGTATTGATATCTATTTGATTATTGAACTGCATAGGAATACCATCAATAACAAACAAAGGTTCATTGTTACCAGAAATTGAAGCATAACCACGAATATTGATTTTTGCAGCTGCGCCCGAAATACCATCCGCATGGGTGATTTGTACACCAGATACTTTACCTTGCAAGAGATGCGCTATGTTTTCTTGGGTGGCAATTTCACTTGTTTTTATGATAGTACTACTACCTGTCGCATTGCTTTTTTTGGTAATGCCATAACCAACAATTACAACTTCATCAAGTGCTGATGCATCTTCATCTAAGGATAAACTAATTTTTGATTCTTGTTTTATCGTTTTTTGCATAGGTTTTTTTACACCAAAAAAGTTTTCTGGTGTGTTTGGATTAGGAACGCCTGTTTTGTTTTTAGAACTACTAGAAAAACCAGTATTGCTGTTTTTTCTATGAATGTATACCACTTGGTTGTCGTCGGTATAGGCAACAAGGGTATATCTTTTACGGTCTGATAATTTAAATGAGAATTTACCATTCGGTTGGGTGTCAAAAGCCAACACTTTATCCCCGTGGGTTTCAAACAATAAAAGATGAGCAGATATAGGTTGGCCATTTAAATCAACTACTTCGCCATGTTGTATAGCTAATTGCTCAGGCTGATAACTAGCATTTACTAAAGTCACGTTGTTTTTTGCTATATAAGACCGCCAACCATGGGTGAGCATAACGTAGTCTAAAGCTTTTTTTGCCTTTGGTTCTTTGAGATTAAAATAAAATTGGGGCTTGTGTATTTTTCCTCTTAATTCTGATGACATTAATAAGTATGATGAAATATGGTCTTGCTTATCATCAGCAAAGGAAAGTAGTTTATTGTCTGCTATAGCAATAGACAGGTTTGATGATATAGGTTTTCCATTAACGTCTGTGGTTTTAATAGTGACCGACACTTTTTCTCTTGTGTTGTAGGTTTCTTTGTCTAGTTGAATGTCTATAGTAAGTTGGTTGTCATAATTCATAAATACCAGCCGTTCTGAAAGAATATTTTTCATTTCTCCGAGAATAGAAATTTTGGTTATTCCTGGTGGGAATTTTTCGGTATTTACGGTGATGGTTTTTTCATTGAATGCTATAGGTCGGGTAAGTAATTCTCCAGAACTTTTAGTGATTTTTAATTGTAATTTTTCTTTCGTATTTGAAAAAATGGAAAGTTTTAGGGAATGATTTTCTTGAGATACAGAAAATCGAACGCCATTTTTATGAACCTCAGGGAGGGCTATTTTTTTTGCTGAGATAAACGGTTTTGTTATTTGAGCAAAATAGATGGTTTCAGCTTTGGGGTTAAACTCAAAACCTCCCATACCATCATGATAACTGTTAAAATTTAAAACTATATTTCCTTGTTGGTCTATCAATTTACCTGATATATCAGCTGGTTTTCCAAATTCATTAACTGCTTTAAAGGCAATTGTGTTTGGCGTGCCAGCAATAATTTTTCCACTTTCAGGAAAAAACTGAACATCTAAATTATCGAGTACTACAGGAACACTTCTCGAAATAGATTCTGTACTGCCTTTATAGGGTGTCAAAATATTTAAAAGAACGTCTGTAGTTATGAGATTAGCAGGTAATTTAAAGGTGGGTTTGAGTATGCCGTTGGTATCAGTTGCAAGCGTTTTCTTAATGTAGGTTTTACCACTAATGAGCACTGCCATGGTAATTTCGGTGTTTTTAAGGGGTTGGTTTTTTAAATCTTTAACTTCAAATTTGGCAGTAACTGTTGATGCTTTTCCGTACGCTTCTTTTTCAAATTTTAACTGCATTAAAAGGTTAGGCTGCACTATTTTTTGAACCGTTATTTCCTTTGTAAATAGATGGTCTTGGCCGTAATTTCGCATCCAATTGGTGTATGATTTTATAGTGTAAATACCACCAACCCAATTTTTGTTTATATGAAAGTTACCATACGCATACCCATTAGTTACGGGCAGTCTTAAAGTTTTTACAACCGAGCCTTTTGGAGATATTAAATCTACATAAAGCATTTCACTAATGGCAGAAATGGTATTTGTACTATTTACCACATAGGCTTTAAACCATATAGTGTCATCATGAAAATATAAGGGTCTATCAGTATGTGTGTATACTTTTTCTATGAGGTCAATTTTGGGTTCGTCTGCATTAAACGACACCATAATCATTGCTATGAAAAAAAGGAATATTGTTTTTTGTATGTAATATAGTAGTGCTTTCATCTGCTTAGATTTTGATATTTATTGTCATTCCTACTTCACTTAGTATGGGGGTGTTGAAAAAATTAAGACCTTGAGTAGACGCTTGACTAAATAGATTTTGATAAGGCGATGCGCCGCTATATTTAGAAAAAGTCAAAAGATTGTTGCCGTACAACCCTATTTTTACCTCTCGAAAAAAAGGGGTGTTGGTAGTGCTTTTTATATCATAAAAAAAATGTATGGATTTGAGGTTCACATAACTGCCATTTACAATAGCTTCTTCTGCAATACCATCAAAACCATATTTAGTAAATCTATTTCCAGAAAGTCCATTTGCAGGATTGGCAAAATCAACAGGAATGCGGTTAATTTCCCCTTGTTCATTTACACCATTAAAAACAAAGCCTGTAGTTTCTCGTTCAAGTGCAGATTGTTCTGATGTGCCAAAATAGTTGAGTACCTGTTGCGTTCCGTTCCAAATGTCACCTCCTTTTTGGTAATCAATAACAAAATCTAATTGCAAGTTTTTCCACTTCAAGGTATTTGAAAAGCCTAAGTTGAAATCAGGCGTTGGGTCGCCAATTATTTTTTTTGAACTTGAAACTTTAGGAAATCCATCTGAATCAATAATAATGTTATTGTTGCCGTCTCTTTCATAGGCAGAACCTACTAATACACCAGCAGTTTCTCCCTTTATTAGGTTTTTTGAAACAGAAGAAAATCCTGCTATAGGAATACTGTTTACTGAAGTATGTAACTGTAACACCTTGGTATTATATGTTGAGAATACAATGCTTGGTGTATATCTAAAATCATGATTCCCATAGGTGTCTATGTCTAGAGTAAATTCTACTCCTTCATTTTGAATATCAGCGATATTTTGAAGTTGAAATTGGTTGCTTTCAAAGACAGGAAATACACTGCCTGATGTTACATTATTATAGTAAGTAGTGTTTAAATTGCAATAGGTGTTAAACACCTCGAAACCTACGTCAAGACTAAGCTCATAGCTTCTTTTTTCTTCTAAATTAACAGCATCAGAAACAAATAAATCAGCATTGGAAACATACCCAAAGCTATCTTGTGGGGCTAGTTGTATGCTGTAGTGACTTTGGTTTGTATAGTACAAGTTTAGATAACTAACATCATAACCAAAGGTAGTAGACAGGTTTAGCTTTTTTAGAAAATTTGAATACCATGCATTGGCAAATTGATATTGCGCTTGTAGAGTAGGTAAAAACCACTTGCTGTTTTGCAGGCTAGAAACAAATGAATTATTTACAAAAGATACTTTTGCTTTAGCATCGATAAATTCAAAATCTAACTTACTAAACCAGCGAAAAGTATCACGGTTTAAATGATGCTTTCGCGTTGTAGTTTTTTGAGGATTTTGAAATGCATTAGACAGAAAACCACTGCTTTCTGCAAAGCTGTAATTTAAGTTTTCGTTGGTGTAGAAAAAAGTTGATGTCAGGTCAAAATCAGGATTGTATGTATGCCAGTTTATTGAAATATTGGCGTCAAAAGTAGTTTTAGTTTGTAATTTGTCACTACTATAGCCATTGCTATAGCCTACGGTGTTTTTAGAAAACCCAAACTGTTGTTCATTTTTATGCTGGGTATAGCTAAGCTTACTTTGCAAACGCACTTCATCACTTATGTGGTATTTATTCCTTAGTATACTAATAAATGAATCGTTAAGGAGTTTATTTCTATTGTGATTTAATAACCAATTAGGGTTGTTGAATTTAGTAGGGCTAAAACTTCTAGGTGTTCCGTTTGCTAACGAACTTCCTTGCGTGTTGCTAAAACTCACAGGGGTCACTAATGCATTCAATAAAAGATTATTTTTGAAACCATTAATATTAGGTTGATTGTCTTTGGCAGTTATATATTTCATTTCTGCCTGCCATTCTATTATATCGTAGTTTTCAGAATTATTATAATTTAGACGAAATGAATGTAATGAATTTGATTCTTGCGCATAGGCATCTTTTTCGCGCTTATTAGTGTATTCAAAACCATAAAAATGCGTGTCATTAGAAATATTGAAGAAAGCGGTATGTGCGATCTTAAAGCTATTTTTATAGAGATTAGAAGGATAGGCTATGGCCATTTGTCCATTGCCTTTTCCACTTTTAACTAGCCTTCCATGGGTGTCGAAAGGAAAATTACTACCATCAAATTCTAGACTGCTTAATTGGGGCCCGTATGAAAAAGGGATATCCTCGTCAGGTCCAAAATGTGTGTTAGTACCATTTAAAGGAATCCCTTGGGCATACGTAGCTTGTGTTTTAGGTAGGTTTTTATTTTGTGTAAACTGTACTCCTGTTTTGTAATGGAAACCTATTTCATATAAAATATCGGCAGGAAGGTATGTAACTTTTACCTTGTTATTTGCTATGGAAATATTCTTGATGCGATTTGGTTGTAAATATCCTTTACGCTGGTAGGTTTTATTGCTTTCTTCCATTTGAGGAACTCGTAAAAATGCGGGTATCTTTTCTCGAACAGCGGTTTGATAGGTGCTATCTAAAAGTAACGCAACAGGTATTTTACGAACAACAGATGCTATTTGATTTTGACCAAATAGGGCAGTAGTGACCTTGATTTCTCTACTTTGCGTTCCAATGTAACTTATTAATAAAACATCTCCAACAGCACATTTAATGCGGTAGTTTCCGTCAAAATCGGTTTGAACGCCTATGCTTTTTCCTTTGATAATGACATTTACACCCGGTAGCGGTGCTCCGTCATTGTCTTTAATGGTTCCTGAAACGTAGCCAGTTTGAGCAAAGATTATTACAGGAATGAAAAAGTATAATAGAAAGCATATGCCTTTTAAGTATGGTATCTGTTTCATGATGCTGGTGGTTGATTTACACGAAACTAATGATGTTTGTTAAGATGAAATACAGCAAGTGAGGGAACGACTAGTTTTAATTAGGGAACTGTCTTTTTAAAGTAGTTAAGTTTTGGTTATGCCCCCTTGAGCAAGATGTGTCGTTTTTTCTTTTGGCAAAAGGGTTTTGTACCCTTCCTTATTTCCAAAAGCAAAAAAACACCCCAAATGGAGTGTTTTTTACTATCTTAAGTTTTCTATAAAAGCTGTTTTATTCACAGCCGCCGGTAAAGCCAGTGGCATTAAATTTGGTTTGTACTGCCCCTTCACGACTACCGTCTCTTAATCGTATAGCTAAATTATTTTCACCACTGCCATCTCTTTTTGGACTACAATATTCAAAGAGATAAAAACTGTTTGCTTGCTGCGAAACACGCTCAGATATTTCGTTAAAGGTGGTTTCTAATTCCTCTTTATTACCTGCAAAAACACTGTGTGTTTTTCCTAAGGCACTAAGTACTTCGGTGTCTATTTCGCTACCAAGGCCTATGGTGAAAAATGTAATATTTGAATTGGCTTCATCAACCTTCTTTTGCGCATCAACTCTGGTAAAACGAGAAGCTTGATCTGTACCATCAGTAAAAATAACTACCGATGCAGCGCCTATTTTATCATCTTCTGTACTCGCATTAAGTACTTGGGTAGCAATATCAGTCGATTTTATAACAGCGCCGTATAAATCAGTTGAAGGGTCATTGCTTATATCAGAAGAGATGCCGGCAATAGCTTCTTTAAGTTCGTCTTTGCTAGCCGTTAGTTCGTGTAATTCGTGCAACTCATTTTCACCATCAAACCAATAGATAGCCATTTTATACGAAGGTTGTGTAGTGGCTGGCATTACATTATCAACAAAGCTGGTGCTTGCAGTTTTAAGCTCTTCCAAGCTACTGCTCAATACACTATTACTTAAATCTAAAACCAGTAGGGTATTGGTCGCAAATATTTGCGAATTTGGTGAAATACGCGCCTGTGATTCCGAAGTAGAAATCGTATTAAAGCAATCATCATTTCTACCTTGCTCATAAATGGTAAATTGGTCAGCATTTAAACCAGAAACCGGATTTCCGTCAGTATCAGATACTTTAAATAAGATAGATATTTTACCGGGTAAAGTGGTGTATTGTTCTTGTATGGATAGTACTAACGTACTTTCTCCAAAACCTAGACATTCATCAACGGTGGTTCCTTTTCCCAAACTATCATCGGTATCGTCTAATTTAAAATTAACATCTCCATCTGCTTTTCCGCATGACATAACTAGGGTAAACGAAAAAATCAAGGTAAATACTATGCTAAATGACTTCATTTTCAAATTTTTGGGTTCAACCTTGAAAACGGACAAAATTCATATAAATTATAGGATACCCCAAACATTAGTGTTAAACAATAGTTAAAGAATCGGAATTATATTTTTATAACTTTCGACCTTCATTTTTTTAAGGTAAATTTTGAGCGTGTTTTCGTACATTGTTAAAATTTAGCGTTTAACATGCTTTATAACCGACTGTTTAGATAGTATTAAACCATTATTGATTGAATGAAGAAGTTAATTCAAGTATCACTTTTTTTAGGTGTATTATCCTCCGTTTGTGCGCAAAAAAAGAATGAAGATTTTCGATTACATATTCGAAAAACTACTGAGCCCATTGTCATTGATGGAGTTGGCGATGATAAGGCGTGGCAAGCCACTGAAGTAGCTAAAGACTTTTTTATGGTATTGCCAAATGATGATGGTCCTGCTAATGAACAGACTGAGATACGGATGACCTATGATGATAAAAATATTTATCTGCTCGCCACCTTTTACCACAGTGAGTTGGGGGAGTATTATGTAGAATCGTTGCGGCGTGATTTTTCTTTTGGCAAGAATGACAATTTTTTACTTTTTATAGATTCTTTTAATAACCAAACCACAGGTTTTTCTTTTGGTTCAAATGCTTATGGAGCACAATGGGATGGCACCATGTACAACGGCTCCAAGATAGATTTAAATTGGGATAGTAAATGGATTTCTAAAACCACTCGTGATGACAAAAAATGGGTTTTTGAAATGGCGGTTCCCTTTAAGTCAATTCGTTATAAGGATGGCGTTACAGAATGGGGAATAAATTTTAGTAGACTTGATTTAAAGGCCTCAGAAAAATCGAGTTGGACACCTATTCCACGGCAATTTCCAACTGCGTCACTTGCCTATACGGGCACCTTGGTATGGGATAATCCGCCACCTTCGCCAAAGCTTAATTTTTCCGTTATCCCTTATGTTTCTTCTATTGCGAGTCAAAATATAGAAAATAATGAGGATGTGGATTACGACTTTAAAATAGGGGGCGATGTAAAATTGAGTTTAAGTTCTTCTTTGAATCTTGATGTAACGATAAATCCTGATTTTTCACAGGTAGAGGTAGACCGCCAAGTGACCAATTTAAACCGTTTTGAGCTGTTTTTTCCTGAAAGAAGGCAGTTTTTCCTTGAAAATGCAGATTTGTTTGCCAACTTTGGCTATCCCTCTATTCGGCCATTTTTCTCAAGGCGTATTGGGCTGGGTGTACCCATTCAGGCAGGAGCAAGAGTAAGTGGTAATCTAAATAATAACTGGAGGTTAGGCGTTATGGATATGCAAACAGCTGCCGTTGATGAAACAGGGCTACCTAGCCAGAATTTTGGGGTCATTTCATTACAGCGAAAAGTGTTTAGCCGATCTAGTATAGGGTTGATGCTGGTAAACAAAGAGTCTTTTAATTACAGAGATGAAACAGACTCTTTACGTACCCTATACCCACAATACAACAGAAATTTAGGTGTTGAATACAATTTAGCTTCCGCTGATAATGCATGGAGCGGAAAGACGTTTGCCTTAAAATCTTTTTCTCCAGATAAAGAAGGTGATGGTTTTACCCTAGCATCCAATATTGAATATAAAGATAGAAATTGGAAGTGGGGTATAGAAGAACAATGGGTTTCAAAGGATTATTCTGCTGAAGTGGGTTTTGTACCAAGGAATGGATACATTAATTTTAAGGGGTTTGTTGGATATTCGTTTCTACCTAAAAAAGGAAAAATACTCAGTCATGGGCCTACTTTAAATACTAGCTATTATTTTGATGAAAACCTCAATAGAACTGATAATACGAGTTATATTAAATATGATATTGATTTTCGTAACCGTAGTGGTCTTACCTTCTTTTTGGCTGATGATTATGTAGCGCTTTTAACACCTTTTGATCCCACGCGTTTGGGTAAAACCAAATTGCAAACAGGTACTGAGCATCAATGGAATGCTTATGGGGTAGGATACCAATCTAAACCACAGAGTTTGTTTACTTATGGTATTGACACCCGTTTTGGAGGTTATTATGCAGGTGGAAATCGCACCAGTATAACCACAGAGTTGGGGTACAGATTTCAACCCTATGTGAGCCTTAGTGCAAACCTAAATTACAACAATATTGGGCTTCCTGCCCCTTGGTATACAAATGAATTTTGGCTTATTGGGTCTGAGGTTGATATTACTTTTACTAATAAATTGTTTTTTGCTAATCTCTTTCAGTACAATGAGCAGACGGGTAATTTGAATGTAAATTCTAGGTTGCAATGGAGGTATGCGCCTGCCTCTGATTTGTTTTTGGTGTATACAAATGATTATTTTATAGAACCTTTTGAAGGCCGACAATGGGCACTTACTTTAAAATTCACCTATTGGTTTAATAAATAGGATTATTGCTGATGGATAAAAAACCAACTATAGCCATTGTCATACTTGCTGCAGGAAGCGCCTCCCGTATGGGAAAGCGTATAAAACAATTGTTACCTTGGAAAGGCACAACCTTATTAGGTAATGCTATGGAGCAGGCAACCTTATCAGACGCAGATAGTATGTATGTGGTGTTGGGTGCGCATTATGAAACAATCATAAAGCGTATATCTTTTGAGAAAATGACGGTTTTACAAAATCACCATTGGCAAAAAGGTTTGGGGAGTTCCATAACTACGGCAATGCAGTTTTTTTTAAGCCAAGGCAAAAAATATGATGCTACATTAATTATGTTGGCTGACCAGCCTTTTATTACTGCCAACCATATTAATACAATGCTAAAAGCGTGGAAAGCCAATACCGATGCGATTGTAACCACACAGTATAAAAATAGAAGTGGTGTGCCAGCTATTTTTGGTGCGGCTTATTATCAAGAACTGCAACAGCTAAACAAAGATTTTGGAGCGAAGGATATAATTCGTAAATACCAAAATAAGGTGTTGCCTCTTACGCCAAAAGCGGGGTCGGTTTTAGATATTGATACCTGGGAAGATTATCAAAAACTCTTAAAAGCAGGTGAGAATGAGGAATAGAACATTCCTGTATTACATATAACAATTGAATGATACCCATTAGGTGGTAATTAAAGATATTATGATGAAGATTAAAAGAATAACAGTTTGCATTGCAGCACTAGGATTAGTAATGAGCTTGAATGCGCAAGAAATGAGTTTTGAAGATTACAACCCAAAATCTACCTTGGTGGTGCCCGGAAAGGAAATTACAAAGGCAAAATATCCCTTTATTGATGTGCATAGTCACCAGCGTAATATGGATGCAGCAAGCCTTAAGAAATTGGTCACTGATATGAATGCGCTTAATGAAGGTATTATGGTTAATTTAAGCGGTGGTTCAGGCAGTAGTTTAAATGCTAAAATTGAGAGCATCAAGAAAAACTATCCCAATAGGTTTGTGGTTTTTGCCAATGTAGATTTTGATGGGGTAGGAAAGCCAGGGTGGACAGAAAAAGCAACGGCACAATTAGAAGAGGATATTAAAAATGGCGCAAAGGGGCTTAAAATTTATAAAAGTTTGGGTTTGCGATATAAAGATATAAATGGGAAGCGGTTGGCTATTGATGACCCTCGGCTAGATCCTATTTGGGCTAAATGTGGCGAAATGGGTGTTCCCGTATTGATACATGCTGCCGACCCTAAATCGTTTTGGGGCCCTATGGATAGTGATAATGAGCGTTGGTTGGAGCTTAAAACACATCCGCGTAGAAAACGTTCTGAGACCGACCCAGCACCTTGGCAACAAATAATAGATGAGCAACACCATGTTTTTAAAAAACACCCCAATACCAATTTTATAAATGCGCATATGGGGTGGTATGCAAACAACCTAGCCAAATTAGGCGCGCTTTTAGATGAAATACCAAATATGAATGTGGGTATTGCAGCCGTTATTGCAGAGCTAGGCAGGCAACCCAAAAATGCCAGAGCCTTTTTTATAAAGTACCAAGACCGTATTCTTTTTGGAAAAGATAGCTGGAAACCTAAAGAATTTCCTACCTATTTTCGTGTATTAGAGTCTGATGATGAGTACTTTCCGTATTACAAAAAATACCACGCATTTTGGGCAATGTATGGTTTAAATTTGCCTGATGAGGTGTTGAAAAAAGTGTACTATAAAAATGCATTACGCCTTATTCCTAAGCTTGATAAGAGTCTGTTTCCTTTGGAATAATGGTGTTGTTTAAAGCAAATTGATTTAAAAATAATGAGTATTGTTAACAGGAATACGAAATTCCATCACCAATGGTGAAATTATTTTTGAACAGATAGCTATCATAATAGCACCAATACTTAGTTATTAAGGGATAGTTTTTCATCTTACATAGTTACTTCTGATATTATGCCATTTTTTAAAATGGCACCTATATATTCATCATTTTTAGTTGAATCAAATGATAATTCGTAACTAGTTTCATTTTTTAACCATGGGTTTATGCATGCTAAACGAAAATGAGAAATGTGCTGATTTTGAAAAGTATCTTTTAAGTCTACGTTCATATTTATTAACGCCACAATTTGACTTTTAATGGCATCTAATTCTTCAATTATCTGATTGGTAGTTTTTAATTGATGTTTGTAAGGGCCTTTTGAGTCACCTAAGAGCAGCAAAATTAATTCATGTTGTTTAAATGCTATTTTTCCTGTCCAAATAATATTTTTTTGATTGACAGTTTTTACTCTAGCTTTAAAAACACCAAAACTATCTGTCTTAATTTTTATTTCTTCACCAAACAATAGTTTTTTTATTCCAAACATTAGGTTGTTGATTTTTACTCTTGGTCACAATAGTCACATACCTGTACTATTAATCAAATTATTGGTTTAGTAGTGTTAAAGATAAGGAAGTTTTTATCATTTTACTGTTGTTAACGCAACGGGTAACAATGTTGTGTGTAGGGTGATAGGAATGTTGTATTTAGCAGTTAATTATAACTAACAAACTACAACAAACCTCTTGCTTTAATTTCTAAATACTTGTTGATGGTGTTTATAGTTAAATGTTCAGGCTTTGTGAGAATAGTTTGTATGCCATACTGCTGTAATTCTTTTTGCATTAGACGTTTTTCTAGGGCAAATTTTTCAGCGATAGTTTTATGGTAGATGGATTGAAGGTCTTCCGCATCAGTAGCAATAAGTTCTTCTAGCTCTGTGTTTTCAAAAAATATAACAACTAAAACATGTTTTTTCGCAATAGCTAGTAAATAAGGTAACTGCCTGCGCATTGCCGAAATATGCTCAAAATTGGTATATAACAATAGCAGGCTACGGTGGTTCACTTTTCGCTTTAAATGCGCATAGAGCATTCCAAAATCAGAATCGGTAAATGCCGTATTGATAGCATAGAGTTTTTCAAGAATAGTGTTGAGGTGTGTTATTTTTTGTAAAGCCCCTACATGAGTTTCAATATTTTTTGAAAAAGTAACCATACCTGTTTTATCTCCCCTTTTTAAAGCAACATTTGAGAAGGCTAGTGTGGCATTGATAGCGTAGTCAAGTAGCTTTAAATTATTGAAGGGCATTTTCATAACTCTACCCGTATCAATAATACTATAAATAGGTTGCGATTTTTCATCTTGATATTGATTTACCATCAATTGATTACTCTTGGCTGTTGCTTTCCAATTGATGGTTCTAAAATCGTCACCTGCTACATATTCTTTTATCTGTTCAAACTCTTGCGTATTTCCTATACGACGTATTTTTTTTAGTCCAACCTGAGTGATTTTATTGCTTATGGCCAAAAAATCATACTTTTGCATTTGTATGATGCTTGGGTATACAGGTACCATTTGGTCTTTTTGAAAAACAAAGCGTCGTTTTATAATTTTTAATGGTGACGAAGCATACATATTAATATTTCCAAAAACATATTCTCCGCGTTCAACGGGGCGCACAGTGTATTCAAACTGCTGCTGTTCTCCTTTTGTAAGACTGTATTGGTACTCAAAATCACGTTTTTGAAACTGAATAGGCAATTCATCAATAATTAGAAGCGAAACCTTAAAAGGGTAGAAGGATTGAAAGCTAAGACTGATAGGATTAAAATCACTGTTTGATAGTTTTTGAGGCAGCTTGCGTTTTGCAGTAATACCCTTGTTATTACCGTATAGTAAGTATATATCAAATAAAAACAGCCCCAATAGCAATAATGTTAAAAGCCATGTGATTGGGTAGAGTAGTGGTATCCAATAAGACAAGATAAAGCTTGCCGCCAAAATGGCGATATAACTAAAAAATGTATGATGTATGTAGAGCGATTTTAAAAACTGCATTTTTTATCTTGGAATTTCTACAGACTCAACGATCATATGAATTACACTTTCTGTTGTCATCCCTTCCATTTCACGCTCTGGAGTTAAAATAATTCTATGATTTAAAACGGGAACTAAAGCTTTTTTTATGTCATCAGGTATGACAAAATCGCGACCATTAATTGCAGCAAAGGCTTTTGCGGCGTTTAAAGTGGCAATAGAAGCACGAGGCGAACCGCCTAAATATAAATGCGGATGATTACGTGTTTTTGTTATGATATCGGCGATGTATTTTATAATTTTTTCTTCTACAATAACATCTTGAATCTTTGTTTTGAATTCAATTAATTGTGTTGGTGATAAAATGTCATTTATTAATGCTTGCGGTTTGCCGCCTTTGCGATTGTGATGAGTTTGTATAATTTTCACTTCTTCTTCAACAGAGGGGTAGTCTATTTTTATTTTAAATAAGAAACGGTCTAGTTGTGCTTCTGGTAAAGCATAGGTACCCTCTTGCTCAATGGGGTTTTGCGTAGCCAAAATCATAAAGGGAGCATCCATTTTATAGGTTGTGCCATCCATGGTTATTTGCCTTTCTTCCATGGTTTCAAACATGGCAGCTTGTGTTTTTGCCGGAGCACGATTTATTTCGTCAATTAATATTACATTAGAAAAAATAGGGCCTTTTTTAAATTCAAATTCTGAGGTTTTTACGTTAAAAATTGAAGTACCCAAGATATCACTAGGCATAAGGTCAGGGGTGAATTGTATTCTGCTAAAATCGGTTTTTAAGGTTTTAGCAAAAAGTTTGGCCGTAATGGTTTTTGCAATACCAGGTACTCCTTCAATTAAAACATGCCCGTCTACAAGTAGCGAAACAATTAATAATTCTATAAAATGCTGTTGCCCAACAATGACTTTTCCTAATTCTGCTTTTATGGCATCTACTGAATTTTTTAATTCTTCAAGAGCAATTCTGTTGTCAAAATTCAAATCAGTATTTGCTTGCTCTGTAGCTGCATCATTGGTGTTTATGTTGTCTTTTTCGCTATTTTCCATCTACTTTTCGTTTAAATTCTTCAATTAGGCTATTCAGTTTTTTGAGCTCAGTATCACTTACCTCATGTTGTTTGTTGATACGATTAAAAAATGAAAACATTTTTTTTAATTCATCAATATTTTGGGCACTTCTTGAAGCAAGATTGTTATAGAAACGTTCATCTTGTTTTTCAGTAGGCACATGAAGGATCGTTCTGATATACTCAAGAAATTGGTTGATTTTAAGGCTTGCGATAGGTTTTTGTTTTTTTCTTTCAAAATACATATCGGCTATAGTACGGGTGAAAATTAAGGTTTGATTTTTAAGTGGCGTAATTATAGGTATAGCTCGTTGTTTGCGTTTACCTTCAAAAACCACATAAAATAAAATGCCAATTAGGGCAAGGTAATACGCCCATTTTAGCTCTTTTGTATTCAAAAAGATATGCATGGGTGAGGTGTAGAATGTTTTTCCTGATTTGTAATGATTATCTATATAAACAGGCTTTGAAGCATCAATATATGATAGTAAGCCAGCGGTGTACTTATGGTTATCATCTTTTAAAATAAAGTAATTAGTAAACGCTTTTGGAAAGGTAGAAAGTATTATCTGACCTTTTCCGAATGCTTGTTGAATGACGTTGAAATGCTTTTTTTCAATCACTAGGTCTTCGCTGTAGTTATCGACTACTCCAAGTACCTTGGTTTTTGCGGTATCAATTGTTTTAAAAAAATTAATGTAGGCATCTTTTTTAAAGGGAAATGCTTTTTCGGTTTTCAATTTTGGGTGTACCAGTTGATGCAATTGCATTTTTTCTTCACCAAGACTAGAAAATAGCCCCGAAGTTTTTAGGTGCAACGTATCTAATAAAGCGGATTCAAAACTGGAAGAAGCAATAAAAAGTGTGTTTCCTGCTGCTGTCCAATCTAAAAGCGTATTTAATTCAGTATCATGAAAGGTAATAGCTTTGTCTACAAAGAAATAGGTGCCTGTGATAGTGGTATCTTTTTCAAGAAATTCGAAAGGCGGGATACTGACTTGCTGCAAATTTTCTTCAAATAACTTATCCATTAAATCGTTTAATACATAAGTGCCGTACGGTATTTTGTGCTGTGATACATATGACTCAAACCAATTTAGTTCTTTAGGCTTGTTGTATTGCAATAGCATTAAAAAAGCCACTGTAATGATTATGATAACGATATAGATTCTTCCTTTTCTATCCATTAGTCAATTTGTTTTGTAGGGATGAAAAGTGGACTTCTAGTTTTTGATACGCTGTTTGGTCAATAGCAAAGTTGCCATACCAAATGTAATTATAGAGCCCCGTAATTTTGCTAAAAGGAGCTATGAGTTCGTCTTGTTGTATTTCTTTAATATAATCATCATTGGTTTTTTGCATTTCCCAACTAATAATTTCTTTATCACTCATTAGCTTTAAAATATGTAGGTAATAGTACCGTACTGCCAATCGGTAATTATGGTTTGCCAAAGCTTCTTGTATGAGTTTTAAAATGTCTTCATTTTTTATAATGTGCTCTTCCTCAGATAGTGATACAATACTTTCATTTTTGGCAGTGTTTATTATAGAACGTGTGTTTACATTGATAAAAAATCGAATTAACAGATAGAGTGTAAATACGAGTAATAGGTAAGGTATTATTTTAAAGAAAATAGCCAATATACCAACTGCTTTTTCAGCGCCAAAGAGCCATTCAAAAAATCTTAAGAAAAGGTTATTTACCCAGGTTTTAAAATCGTCCCACCAAGTTAAATCGATGGGGGTTACTTCGTAATCAAATTTAGGGTCATTTTGGTAGCTTTCTAAATCTTCTTCTGTTATTTCTTTTACCTGTAAAGGTGCCGTGTCAAATTGTACCGTAGTAGAATCTGTTTGCCCACAAACAAAAGAAGTGGGCATCCACAGCAATAATAAAATGAATACATTTTTCAGCATTGGCATCGGTATAGCTTTTCGGGTAGAAAAGTATAGAAATGTTAGTTTTCGGGTGTTTTACCTAAATTTTCAATTTGCTCAAAAGTACCTGTAAAGTTCTTTCTTTCATTGAGATTAAAGTATATAAAAGCACCAGCTATAACCGAAATAAGGTTTATTAAAAACTGCGCTAAGTTATTTATTACGTTAAAAACGATGTACACTGGGTCATTAAAGGTACTTCCTATATTTTCAATGTCTATTTCTCCTGATAAAACGCCCATTTTCGCATAATTGTAAATTACAGCCGGAATGCTAAATGCAGCTGACGCTATGGTTGCAATAATGAATACCACAAGCAAGGTTGCGAAAGTTGACCACCATTCATCTTTTATTAAGTTAAAGGAATAACTATACGCATCAGAAACATCTTTTTTAGTAAAAACCAGAATGCTAAAAGAAATAGAAAGCGGCACCCAAAGGTAAATGCCTGGAATTAAACAAAATACTAAGCCGAAGCCTACAGATAACCCTACTAGTATACCTAAACCGATAAAACTCCAAAAACGACTATATACGTTGGAACGAATTGTTTCAAAATTTGTTTCTCCCTTTCCTTCGTCATAGGACTTAATGTAATACAAAATTGTTGCCTGTGATAAGGTATAGGTAACTACAAAAGACAACAAATATAATAAAGAAACACCAGCTGTAATAGCAAGATTTGATACTCCGCTATTCATGTCTTCTGTAATGATATTACTATATGCACTACCCCCATAATAGGTGTAAATTGCCAAAGCAACGATCATTACCAACAAAAATGGCCCAACAATTTTAAAGTAAGTGGTAAAAAAAGGTTTGAATTGTGTACGTAAAAAAGCAAAAGTATCTGTCAAGGTTTCGCCTAAGTCGCGTTGCTTTTTAAATTCAATGTAATCTGTTTTCATGTAGTTGTTTTTTATGTATTTGGTGTGGATATATAACGTAATAAAATAAAATTAGTGCTAAAGAAGATGCAATGATGAAGATCGCCAGCCAATCGGGCATTTCAGTATGTCTGGTGACAAAACCTTCAAGGAAGCCTGCAATGATAAAAAAAGGTACGGTACTAAGCATAATTTTTAAACCATCAACAACCCCTCTTTTAAAAGAGGCTAAGCGAGAATACGTTCCTGGGAAAAGCATACCACCAGCTAAGACCAAACCGGCGCAGCCAGCAATAATTATAACCGATATTTCAATGGTGCCATGTATCCATATCGTACGAACAGATTCCCATAACAATCCTTTATCGTAGAAAAAATATTGAAAGCTACCTAGCATAATACCATTTTGCAGCATAATCATTAAGGTGCCAATACCTAGTAAAATACCGTATACGAAGGCCATTAAAGCAACTCTTATATTATTAATGGTAATGCCTAAAAACATATTAAATTCGCCTTGTTGTTTGTAAACAGCCATAGGGTCACCCTTTTCAATATTTTCTATAGTCATGTTTACATAACCATCACCTAAAATAGAGCGTACAAAATCTCCTTCATTGGCGGCAGAGAAAGCACCAACGGCTGTAAAGAAAGAAAATACCAAGAATGCGATGAGTAGTTCTTTTTGATACTGATAGAACAGGGTAGGGAATTCAATCTTCCAAAAACTTATAATCCTGTTTTTAGATTCTTTTTTTGTTTTGTAAATCTGTCTATGCGCCTGTGAAGCAATTCCATTTAAATAAAATTCTGTATTGCTACCCGGATAAAATGTTTTTGCATAGCTTAGGTGGTCAGTAATTTCAATGTAAAGGTCAGACAATAGATTAGGTGCAATTTCCGTTTTGTTCGAAAGTGCATTTTCAAAAGTAACCCATTTGTCCTTGTTTTGCTTTACAAAGGCAGCTTCTCGCATGAATCGTAGTTATTTAAAGAGATTGGTTTATTGGTATGTTTAAAACTAATATTATTTATTTTTGTTGTGGCAAACTTCAAAAGATTGTATTTATAAGTTAAAATTGCACAGCAAGTTACAAAGATTTAAAGCTAACCTATTTTTTATAAAACCGATAGTATCAAAGAAACTAAAATATGGAACAATTTCAAATTGAAACTGCTCAAAATATTAGTATTAACCAAAATACGGCCCATTTAGGAGATCGCATGGTGGCTTATATTATAGATAGTATTGTTATTATAAGCTATATATTGCTTGTCATGCTCCTTTTGACATCTCTTGATGTTGAATTTGAAGATATGTGGGCACTTTATATGATACTAACCTTACCCGCTTTTCTCTATTATGTTTTATTAGAGACTTTGTTGGATGGTAAAACGATAGGCAAAGAAGTAATGAAAATTAGGGTGGTCAAATTAGATGGCTCAAAGCCTAATTTTTCTAGCTTTTTTATTCGGTGGATATTACGTATTGTTGATGTTGCACTCTCTTCTGGTGGTGTTGCTGTATTGACTATTTTAATACGAGGTAAAGGGCAGCGTATTGGCGATATTGCTGCCGGAACTACGGTGATTAGTGAAAAGAAAAAGGTGTCTATAAACGATACCATTCTTCGTGAGTTGCCTGAAGATTATCAACCGAGATTTCCGCAAGTAACTGTTTTTAAGGATAATGAAATTCAGGTAATTAAAAATTTATATGATTCAGCCAAAAGAAATGGTAACCACAATGTAATTCTGTCATTAAGTAATCAAATAAAAAAAGTAACTCAAATTACCTCAGACCTACAACCTGTTGAATTTGTTGATATTGTTATTAATGACTACAATTACTACACCCAACAACTATAACAAATGTTCTACCTAGCCATTGATATTTTAGGAACTATTGCTTTTGCTATTTCGGGAGTATTGGTTGCTATGGAAAAAAAACTCGATTTGTTTGGGGTTTTTATCATTGCTTTTGTGACGGCTATAGGCGGTGGTACATTGCGTGATGTGCTCATAGGAAACACCCCAGTAGGGTGGATGCGAAATCATACGTACCTTTTGGTGGTTTTAGGAACGGTGGTTTTTGCTATTATTTTTGTTAATCAGCTTAAATACCTGCGGAGAACGCTCTTTCTTTTTGATACTATTGGTATTGGTCTTTTTACCATGGTGGGCATAGAAAAGGGGCTGATGGCAGATTTGTCGCCCGTAATGTGCGTTGCTTTGGGTACTATGACGGCTTGTTTTGGTGGGGTAATTAGAGATATACTGTGTAATGAGATTCCTGTCATTTTTCGCAAAGAAATTTATGCTACAGCCTGTATTTTGGGTGGGTTTTGTTATTTTCTCTTTCAAAAACTACCCGTTGAACCTACTTTTGTATATGTAGGTGCTATTGTCATTATTATTATGGCTCGGGTATTGGCGGTGAAATTTAAGATTTCGCTACCCAATATTTATGGTAAGTAAGCTTCTTTTAAACAAGTAAAGGTATACCACTGCAACTAGCTAGGGGACAAGATTTATTCTATAATTTCGGCTTTTTCAATATACACATTTTGAGAAGGCCAATCTCCTTTGCCAACCGGTACTTTATTAATTTTATCTACTACATCCATACCTTGAATAACTTTTCCAAAGGGAGTGAAATCACCATCTAAATGATAGGAGCCGGGTTTGGTAACCACAATAAAAAATTCGTAGGGCGAGGCTAGTTTATGAGGGTTGTCATGTTCACTACTAGGCATTGATATTGTTCCGCGATGGTGTTTATACCCCTTTCGGGTGTCTGGTGGTAATAAGTACCTGCCAATTTTACGTCTTTTATTTGCCGTTTCCTCATCATCAGCATTACCGCCTTGAATAATAAAATCTTTCACAATACGATGAAACTGCGTGCCGTTAAAATAGCCTTGTCTGGTAAGGTAAATAAAATTGGCTTTGTGATACGGTACATTATCATAAAGCTGTATGGTAAAGCTGCCCATACTTGTGGTTAGTTTTACCTTATTGACTTTGAGGTTTTTTTGGTAATCGAAGAAAAATTTAATAGCATTTTCTTCAGTAAGCTTGAATTCTTCTTTCTCTTTTTCTTCTTCCTCATTTGTTTCTGAAGCAGTTGTCTGCACCGCAACTGTGTCTATACGAGTCTCTTTATTGGGAGTACTTGTTTTTTTATTTGACGCGTCTTTGCATCCCATTAAAAATAATAATAGTATTGCACAAAAAGCTATTCTTTTAAATAACATGGACTTTAATTTATTTTCACAACAGATTTCAAAAATAGAAAATCTGCCCTTACCGGGCGAGGCTTCACACTTTAAAATGATGCCTAAAATACGGGTTTCTAGTTATGAAAAACTAAATAAGGAGCGGAAACAGGCAAAAAAGGCAGCTGTTATGGCCTTGTTTTACCCCAATGAAGATAATAACACCCATTTGTTACTTATTTTAAGAAAGACCTACAAAGGCGTACATTCTAATCAGGTGGCTTTTCCTGGGGGCAAAGTGGAGGAGGAAGATGCAGATTTGAAACAAACGGCATTACGAGAAACTCATGAAGAAGTAGGGGTACAACCCAATTTAGTTGATGTAGTAAAAACCCTAAGTTCCGTGTATATACCAGCTAGTAATTTTGAAGTACAGCCTTTTATAGGGCTCTACAAAAAGCAATTCCCTTTTCGTTTACAAGAAGATGAGGTAGCTGATTTGGTAGAAGTTGCTTTGGTTGATTTTATGAATGAAGCCCATGTAACTGAGCAAATTTTAAATACTTCTTATGCTCAAAATATGGCTGTACCTGCATATAAATTAAATGGTTATACGGTTTGGGGCGCTACGGCAATGATGCTTAGTGAAATTAAAGAACTGCTGAAACAGCTATTATAATTAACATATTTTGTACATTGCTTGCATCTTAAAAATAACTAAACTAAAGTATGGGCTTATTTAAAAAAAATCCGTTTGGTCATGTTTTATTCTTGAAGAAATGGCTTATTCGAATTTTAGCCGTAATAACACACCAACGCTACAAGCGTTTTAATACCTTAGAAATTGAGGGGTCTGATATTATCCGCAGTTTACCTGATAAAAATGTGCTTTTTGTTAGTAACCATCAAACCTATTTTGCTGATGTGGTGGCTATGTTTCATGTGTTTAATGCTAGTTTAAAAGGAAGAGAAAATAGTATCAAAGGCTTGGGTTATATTTGGCAGCCCAAACTAAATATGTACTATATCGCTGCTGCCGAGACCATGAAGAAGAGTTTACTCACCAAAATATTGGCCTATGCAGGGTCAATTAGTGTAGAGCGCACATGGCGTTCTGAAGGTAAAGATGTAAAGCGACAGGTGAAGATGAGCGATATTTCAAACATAGGAAGAGCGCTAGAAGATGGTTGGGTAATTACCTTTCCGCAAGGCACTACTACCCCTTGGAAGCCTTTACGAAAAGGTACATCACATATTATAAAAAAATACAAGCCTGTGGTAGTACCTGTAGTAATTGATGGTTTTAGGCGTTCGTTTGATAAAAAAGGACTTCGGGTAAAAAAGAAAGGTATTTTACAATCAATGGTTATTAAAGAACCGTTGAAAATAGATTACGAAAATGAATCTTTTGATGCTATTATTGAAAAATTAGAGTATGCTATAGAACAGCACCCGTCATTTTTGAAGGTGATTCCTAAAGAAGATTTACTCGCTTATGAAGAAGAAAACCAAGCCCGAAGATATAGTGCTAATAAACGTAAACGTAAGTAGGTTGCGGTAAACCCAAATACATTAGTGTTTTTTTATTGATATAGCCTTTAGCTAGCGTAGCGAGCAGAGAGCCAAGAAACAAGAGGCAAGAAACAGGACATTCATGTGGTGATGCGTATAAATTTCAGTTGTTTAGACAAGCCATGGTGAAATAGGGGGTAACCTATGGGGTATTAACGAAAAACCATTTTCTGCATAATGGGAACGCTAAAAAAAGCCATAAACGCATAATAATTTCTATAGTATGGGCAAAGTAGCCGGTTCAGTCAACATCGCCATCATGTTGGGTCGTACCGACCACACGAAGGCTTAGTTGTTATGTGCAGGCTTTATTCCGCTTTCACTCTTTTAAATTCAGGCGTGCAAAAACTTCCAATTGCTCCACTTCCATAATTCAATACTATATTTTCTTTATAAAACATTTGTGAGCAATCGTCAGAATATTTTTCTTGCATTTCTGGGTTCAAATTTTGGTCAAAAACTAAATAACTAAAAACTCCCATTCCCTTAAATCCGTATTCTATTTCGGTTGGATTTCGACTTGAAATTCCCATACAGTTAACGTTATCTAATTTATTATATAATTCAGTAATGGTTTTGTCGCTCCAATTTAATTTTTCCTTTACAGTTTCGAGAGAGTTAGTTTTTCCGTGATATTTTTTGTCATAATCACTTCTTGGATATTCAGGTTCATAATCGTCAATATCTAAATCCCATTGTTGGAAAAGTAATTCACGTTTTTCTGAATTCTCGATTGGTTGATAAACAAACAAGTCAATATTGTCAGATGAGTTATATCTTATTCTTACTAAAAATTTTTCAGGAACTATTTTGGCGAAATATTCTTTTAACTCTATTATTCCAGTTTTATTTTCATCGTAGTTTTCAGTTAGTCCTTTTTTACTTTTCATTCCGCAACTAGTAATGAGAAGTAATATGATTAAAATGACTGTATTTTGTTGTTTCATCGATTTTTTTCAGCTTCTGACTAACGTAAAATTAAGTTATTGAAAATCAACATTTTAAAAATAGTCAAGTTTTTTATTTTTTATTCAAATTTCTTACCACAAGTTACTCATTTTTACGTTAGCCAACGTACTGAAGTTTTTGAGGTCTATGAGGGATTGCACATAACGGGAGTCTGCGCAGCAACTCCTTTTATGTTAAAAATAGTGATTCAATAGTAATTTTAAGCTACTATTAGCGAAGATTGATGTGTTTTTGTTAATTGGTAGTTATTCTTATTAAGAAAAAGAAAGTCTTTTAAAACGTTTAACACAGCACTAAATAAGGCTAAAATTTCAACAGCAAGTGCTTTTAACCTATTTTTTAGCACTTTTGGATTAATTATGGAGGTTAGTCTTTTAAGATTATAACAAATCATCATTAGATTAACCTCGCTCAGTACATGCTGTTTTCCTTTCATCAGGGTATAGGTAAATCCCCAATGTCTTTTTAATGTTCCAAATTGATGTTCTGTTATTTGCTGTCTTAGTCTGTAGTACTCTGGGTTTTGTTCCACTCTTTTTTGATTATCCGCTTCCCATCTGGCGTTGGAGATGGTTCTCCTTAGAGCATGCTGTGCGAAGTTTGCAACTTCGTACCGTCAACCGACTACAAAGCTCGGTATTGACGAATATTTTTTCGCGCTATTTTATGCAATAAAACACCATAAACCCAAAACAATCCCCATAGTATCGGCAAAGCAGCCGGTTCAGTCAACAGCGCCATCATGTTGGGTCGCGCCGACTGCATGTAGGGGTAGTTATTGTGCCTAGTTATTCCTCGCTATCTTCTTCGTTAGTATAAAATTCTTGAGGTGGCGGTGGGATAATTCTTTTGCCTTTCATATGTGAAAAATCGAAAAATGAAAATCTCGTGTCATTTAGCTCATTAATACCATTTTTCTTTTCGTTTGTCAATTTGTTATATGGTAAGCCATACCATTTATCGGACAAATAATTTTTATACGAATTAATTCCGTTACATACTTCGTTTAACGCATGTTTAAGTGATTTTATAGGAAAAGGCTTTTCATAAAACACTATATCAAAATGAACTTTCGAGATTGAATCCCACATTTTTGATTGCGGAATTTGAACATCGTATTTATGTGTTGACACATTTGGAATTCCGTTTTTCAAATATTCAAATGTTATAAAACTTAAAGAATCTATACTCTTTAATTCGTCGTCAAATAGTACTTTTTCTTCATCTACAAAACTTAGAGATGTATTGTACTTTCCACACCCTAAAAAACCTGCTACGCTATCTCGTAAAAAGAAATATCTGGATAATGCTTTCTCAATATTTTTTGATTTTGGGTGTTTTTGAATATAGACAGCGTAATCAAAATATTCTCTTGACTTTTGAGTTTCCACCCAATCATTTTCTGACTGCTTATTTTCTTCAACACTTTTGCATTGAATTGCTAGAATAAAAATCAGAGATAATTTTAATGCTATTCTCATTTTTTGTTTAGTTAGCCACAACAATTGCATACCCATACTCAAGTACGTATATTTCTTTTCTAGTAGTACTAATCTAAGCGATTTTTAATCGATTTAAAAGTATTTGTTGCTACATGGGTGTACATTTCCGTTTTATGGAAGTGTTATGACTAAAAGTACTTGAGGCTTAACCCAAAGCAATCCCCATAGTATCGGCAAAGCAGCTGGTTCAGCCAACCGAGTAGGCTACAGTTGTAAGCAATGTTCTTTTCGTTTATCCACAAGCCAAATCTTTTGCATTTTGTTTTTAGCTTATTTTTCTAAAAGCCAAATCAAAATATTTGGCAACTCTGTAAATACTTCCAAGTCTTTGTTTAATAACTATTCGCCCTATATTTTTTTATATAATGTTATGCCATGTTTTAATTCACGTTTTATTGTTAGATAACTAAGTGGAATAACTATGAATATTAAGAAAAAAACAAAAATAATTATAGTTTCTTTAAATTCTGAAAAAGTGTAAATATCATTTGTTAAGTCATTCCCATCTTTTAATAATTTGCTATTAAAAGCACCAAAATAATTAATGATTGAATGAAGAATAATTAGTATTGAGATATTTTTAAATCTGATATATAAACTTTGAAATAGCAACCCTAAACCAAAAGCAATAATGATTTGGGAAATTACTGAATATATATGGTAATTTGGGTTTAAAAGATTTGATATATGAGCAATACCAAAAAGTAAACTTGTCCATAAAATGGATTTAACTAGTATTTCATTTTTTTTAGAACTTAACTTCGACTTGATTATTCCATTAAAAAGAAAAACTCTAAATAATAATTCCTCAAAAACACCCGTAATTATGCAGGAGAATAGAAATAGCAAGTGCTCATATGAATAGAGTTCTAAATTTGAATCCTTTAATTGAATTGTTTTACTGGTTATTGCCAAGTATAATAATAAAAAACCAACTAATAGAAAATACAAATTGTAATTCCAAATTTTAAAATATCTTTTAGATTTGGAAATAGCAATTATTAATGCGAATATCAGAATTGCTTTTACGCAAATTTTTATGATTAGAGAATTATCTAATAAATATTCATTATTATTTATTAATAAGCTGGTTATTAGGTTGATTACATAAATTAAAATCGTGATTTTAAAAATATTATTTGATACCATAGTTTGTTAATGTTTGAATTTTAGGTAATTCAATAATATTCGATTCTCCATCTATTGAGTAAAACTCTAATTCTGTTGGCATTTGGTAGGTTCCGAATACAGATATTCCAATCAATTCTCCGTTTTTACCTTTTCCAGCGTAATCAATCATCAAACTTCCTTTTTGAATTTCCGAGTCAAATGTTTTTCCAAATATTATGGACGCACATTTTCCGCATCCACATCTCGCAATTACTTTCAGATTTTCAATTAAATTAGTCCATTCTGATTTTTCTTTACTAAACAAATAAGTCAGAAATTCAATCTCTGATTTGTTCAATTCTCTTTTATCTGGAATGCTATATTATTGTCAACAATTGTATACACGTACTCAAGTACGAATATTTCTTTTTCTAGTAGTACTAATCTAAGCGATTTATAATCGATTTGAAAGTATTTGCTACATGGGTGTAAATTTTCGTTTTTTTTTGAAGGGTTATTACCAAAAGCACTTGAACACGTTTTAACGCAAAGCAACCTCCATAGTATCGGCAAAGCAGCTGGTTCAGTCAACATCGCCATCATGTTGGGTCGTGCCAACTGCATGGAGGGGTAGTTATTTACCACATGTAATTTTCATTAATTTCTTTTTCTAGTTGTTCGATATTTGATGGATAACTTGCTTGTGAATTGACTACTTTTCCGTTTTCATCAACCAATAAATATCTTGGGTAGCCAAAAGAGTCATTTTTTCCAAATTTCTCGATAATATCCGCTACCAGCTTTTCATTAGCAAGGATATGGTATCCTTCTAACTCATAAAAATTAATCATTTCATTCCATACTTTCTCTTTGCTGTTGTTGCCTTCACATATATAAAGGGTTGTTATTTTTTTTGATTTGAGCAATTTTGAATATTTATCCTTTTGCTGAAGTTCTTTTTTGCAAGGTCCGCACCAAGTTCCCCATACGTCAACAAAGACTTTTTTTCCTTGAAGTGTTTTTATTAGCTCATCAAACGTATCAATGTTCTCTTTATTTTCAACTATCTGTATTTTGTCGTTTGTTGGTTCACTTTCTATCTTTTTGTGAAAATCTATGATTGGTTTTATCGAAGTTGCTATATATTCATTGTAAGGATTGCTAGTGTGTTCTTTTTTGAAATTATCGTATATTTTGATTATTTCTTTTGAGTTGTCTTTTGTTTGCCAGCTTTGCAAAAAAATAAACGAGGCCAAATAATATTCAAGTGTTTCTCCTTTAAGATATTTTTTGGCTTCATCAATGTTGAATCTCATCCTTTCGGCTGTTTCGTGCATTTTCTCCATATCATCGGCATCTGGTTTTTCTGATGAAAAGAGGTTATACCAAATGGAATTATAAACTAAAGTATAAAACCAAGGAGAACTCTCATATTCAATTTGGTTTAGTTCTGTAATATTGATTTTCTTGTCCCAGTATTTTTTTAGTTCATCAATTTTTTTGGTCTTTTCTTCAATCAAAAGTTTTCGTAAAAGAATTGATGCCGCACCAGTTTCTAAGGATTTATAATAGACATTTCTGTCCAACAATGCCAATTTATGGTATTGTTTTGAAATTTTTCCTTGCTTAAATAATTTGTCAAATTTTGAAATCTCTTTTTCCCTAAACTCACTTATTTTGGATGATATCTCAGAAGGAACCGAATCCTTGTAAAATTGATTCAGTCCAATCATATAAAAGTCCGGCGAAGGCAAGGTATTATAAAAATTCTGTGACAAACTGTCCTGCGATGTAACTACAAATTTTTTATCCTTTGAACTTAAATCAAAATTTACATTGTAAAATTTCCCAGGCTCTATAAGCAAAATACCACTTGCTTTACCCATAACGTATAATGTTACAAATGAAGGTTTTTTACTATCAATTTCTATTTTAAATTTACCGATTGAATCAGGTTCTATACTTTTTTTATTTCCATAAAACCATTTTCCGTTAATTGGTGTCGTATATTCAATATTTTCGGGTTGTTTCCCTTTAACTTTTCCATTTATGATTACTATATTATTTTCTTTGTTGGAACAGCCAATAAGTCCAAGTATTAGGAATATCTGTATGATTTTTTCTAGTCTCATTTTTGTTTTTATGTGGTAACGTATTTGTGTATGATTAGTGACGTGTTTAAGTACCTAATTTAGCAAATAAAAACCGAATAGAAAATCTGCAAGGATTTTTGTAAATAGGCGAGAACCAGCCATTAATTATATACGGTGTATGTGCCCAGCATGGGCATCTTTTAAACTACCTAAAAGTAGTTTATTAATCTAGAGGGTGCAAGTCCCTTATGGGCAGGGGTAACGTCTTGAACCATTAGTAGCTGCAAGGTTGCTAACCGTTAGCAACAACTGAAGATTATTTGCGCTTGCATAATGAGCAAATACCGACTACAAAACTCGGACTGACGAATATTTTTTTGCGCTGTTTTATGCAATAAAACACCATAAACCCAAAACAATCCCCATAGTATCGGCAAAGTAGTCAGTTCAGTCAATACTACCATTATGTTGGGTCGTACAGACCACACGAAGGCTTAGTTATTGTACAACGTTTTTTATTTCCATAAGTGTTGATTTTCATCTAACCATTTGTTAGCAAATTCGGTTGGTCGAATAATAGTTAAAAAGTCTGAGAAACATTTACTTATAATTTGTCCGTTTTTTATTAATTCAGAAGCATTTTCTCCGCAATCGTGGTAAATATAAATTACACTTGGATTTTTTTCTGTAGTGTTAATATAAAAGCCATCTCCATCATTATTTTCATTCGGTGCAATGCAGATATAGTTTGCTTTTATCAGTTCAAGACCGGGAAATTCTTTATTAGCTGTAAATTCAATATCTTCAATTCCATTAAATTTCGTAATCATAAAGGGAAGTTCATTTTGTTTTTTGTCTTTTAATGATTCCCAGCCATAATTAAAAGGAATTCCAATTTTCAATGCCGTAATCGGATATTCAGTTAAGAATTTATTATACCAATTCGGAATTTTATTTTGAACTTGTCTCTTGAGTATCTGAAAAATATTTTGGTTAGATTTAAATCCGATACTAATCAATTCAGGATAATTTTTAAATAACTGCTCAATATTTTTTATAATTTCTTTTTCCAAATACGGTTTTTATCAAATGTTGTACAACACAAATATATGTATAATTAATAATAAATGAAATTCATTATAGTAAGCGTGTTATAAGTCTTATTATTAATGTAATAACAGATTTTTTATCTATGTTTATTTTGTATATACTAAAATAATTTTTGGCTTTGTAGTATATGCAAAATACACAATTAATTTTTCTAAATATTCATTTTCGGTAGCAACACATCGAGATAAAAAAGTTATCTGGATTACGTTTCCTTTTAATCAACAGTTAATAAAAAATTTATGTAAACGCTTCCCATCTGGCGTTGGAGACGGTTCTCCTTAGAGCATGCTGTGCGAAGTTTGCAACTTCGTACCGTCAACCGACTACAAAGCTAGGTACTGACGAATATTTTTTGCGCTGTTTTATGCAATAAAAGTATCCGTCCGAGCAACTACGTGCTGGCATTTTCTTTAAAAGAGTTGGGTAGCAGTTGATCCAGTTTTTGAATATTC
>CANMFQ010000021.1 GCA_947497145.1 uncultured Flavobacteriaceae bacterium | reverse complement strand
AAACGGGGGAACACAAGACGATTTTGAAAAAATAAACCGGCATGTAAAAAACGTAGACATAGGAGTTTATATAGCTGCCATTATGGAACATATAAAAAAAATAGACTTTCCCTTTTTTGCGCAATACCCCACTTTGGAAACCATTAACCAAGAAATTATTAATAAAGTACCAGAGGATGATTATTTTGAATGGTTTCCTGGAGCTGCATTAAATAAAATAATTATAATAATGAAGATTTGTAATAACCCTAAATATGAAGAGTATAAATTAAAAAACATTAAAATTGGTTTGCAATTTGTTGAACAAAACCCGCAAATGTGGGAAGAAAAATATAAACGTTATTTATCTCTTATTGATTATTTAGACAGCGGCAAATATTTAAAAATAATAGAAAGTGACAATATTGTTTAAGTTGGTTTTTATCCCCCTAGCCCCCAAAGGGGGAATAACAACCGTGGGAACTCCCCTTTCAAAGGGAAGAAAATTCCCCCTTTGAAGGGGCGACAGAGCGAAAGCTATGGGCGAGATGCAGCGATGGCGGTGGGGGATGTCCGCATGAGTAAGCACACAAAATGAGAAAAAAAACAACCTATTGAGATAACGGGGAGCACATCCCCCTAGTTATCCCCCTAACCCCCGAAGGGGGGATTGTGAGTACTGGTAAGCAACATTGGTACAAATGAATAAGAACTGAAACATATGAAAACAGCCTTGCAAACGGCTATGAGGCGAGATTCGGAACGGGTTTTAACGCGAATAGACAATTGTTTATAGATTCTGAAATCTTAAATTACAATCAATTAGATGACTTATGCAAAGATGGTGATTTGCTCAGTTACGAGATTATGAACATTTTAAAAATAACACAATAAAAATGTATTTATTAAAGAAATTAATAGCTAACGTTTTTAGCTTTACCACAATTTTAGATAAACTATTTTACACTACTAGCAATGGTAAAATATTTCTGGACAGTAAAGAAATACCTCCTTTTTTTGATGACCCATGTTATGCTATGAATTTTCAAGAAAAAATGTTTTTATGGGATCCCTCAGGACAAGGTGTTCTTCTAAATGAGGAACCAATACATATAAAAACCGCAACAGGTGTACAAGAGAAATATATCGTTACAAATGTATTTAAAAAAGAAAATAATAAATGGATTCATGAATTTAACCTCTACGACATTGACAAAAAAGAACATTTATTTCCTAAACCATTAGAAGATGATATAGTCATCCACAACGGTTTATTTTTAACCCATCCCTACCCCAGAATATCGATATCACGAGTATCGGAAACCGGCACCCCCTTATGGCAGTTTGCCTTTTCGCAATTAGCCCCCGTATATTGGGATGCCAACACCCCTGATACTTTAGAGAAAATAATAGGTGTCGCGCACGGTAATGTATGGGTAACGACCGATGGAGGACGCTTAGTGGCAATAAATGCCAATACAGGCGAATTAACAAAAGTGTTTACTAGAATTGAAGAAGAACAAATACACGGGTATGAATGCACTCACGGGCTGGGCTGGGTATATCTAAACCCAAATGATTCACATATACATTGTATGAGTAGTTTTCATTATTATAAAATAAACACAAAAACACTTTCCGTTGATGAAAGCTACCAATACAAAGAGTTAGAGCCAAATGCCATAGGCCAATTCGGCATAAGGCAAACCCTCTTACAAGGTGATTATTTTACTTTTTTAGGGGTAAAAGAAGGTGAGTCTCAAATACGCTGGGCAGGTATTTATGATTATAAATTACGCAAAACCGTGTGGTTACATTGCGTAATATCAGACGAAGAAGTGAAAAAGGGCAATGAACTGAACATTAACCACCCTCCTAAAATGGCAGGTAATAAATTATATATAAAAGATTTTAAACACAATTTACATGTTTTTGAGAAAGAGGAGGTGGTTTCATAACAATACAGGCTATGGCACATCACCCCTTATCCCCCTAACCCCCAAAGGGGGGATTGTGAGTGCTGATAAGCAACATTGGTGCAAATGAATAAGAACTAAAACATATGAAAACAGGATAATAAAATACGCAATGCATTCCCCCTAACCCCCAAAGGGGGAATAACAACCGTGGGAACTCCCCTTTTAAAGGGAAGAAAATTCCCCCTTTGAAGGGGCGACAGAGCGAAAGCTATGGGCGAGATGCAGCGATGGCGGTGGGGGATGTCCGCATGAGTAAGCACATAACATGAAAAACCAAATAATACCATACAATCCAAAACTAAAAGAGTACGCTAGGCAGCTACGCAACAATAGCACCCTGTCTGAAGTACGCTTATGGCAGCGCTTAAAAGGCAATTGTATTGATAAAGGCGAATATTGGATTCCTGATTTTGTGTTGGTGGCTAAAAGACCAGGATTTGGGGAAGATGTTTTCGAAACCATAGTAGTAGATGCCAAGCGTACTCGAAATACCGACTTTACTCTCAACCAAGATGCAGCAGATAAATTAACAAGATGGAAAATAAAAGCAATAGAAAGTAAATTAATACATGGAACAGATTTAGGATTAGAACTTGATAATTGGTTAACCAAAAAAGGAAAATTTATAAAACTATTTAACGAAGGTGGTACTTTAAAAACAGCTTTTAAAACAAACTAAGCATCATGAGTATTTTAAAAAAACAAAAAAAGACATTTGACTTATTACAGGTAGAATTAGAACAATTTGGTTTTAATGAATTTAATTATCGACCTCATAATTATTTGTTAGATGCCAAAAAAAACATAGGAGAACTTACATATCTTTTAAGAGTTCACCTTGCTAAAGGTATTTCATTAAGCTATGTTCGAGGCTATATCATGGTAAACCCAGTAAACAAAATACTAAACCAATTTATACCAGATTTATCAGATAACAATGAATTTATAACATTAAAAAACCATAAAAACGGAGGAACACAAGACGATTTTGAAAAAATAAACCGACATGTAAAAAACGTAGACATAGGAGTTTATATAACTGCCATTATGGAACATATAAAAAAAATAGACTTTCCCTTTTTTGCGCAATACCCCACTTTGGAAACCATTAACCAAGAAATTATTAATAAAGTACCAGAAAATGATTATTTTGAATGGTTTCCTGGAGCTGCATTAAATAAAATAATTATAATAATGAAGATTTGTAATAACCCTAAATATGAAGCGTATAAATTAAAAAACATTAAAATTGGTTTGCAATTTGTTGAACAAAACCCGCAAATGTGGGAAGAAAAATATAAACGTTATTTATCTCTTATTGATTATTTAGACAGCGGCAAATATTTAAAAATAATAGAAAGTGACAATATTGTTTAAGTTGGTTTTTATCCCCCTAGCCCCCAAAGGGGGAATAACAACCGTGGGAACTCCCCTTTCAAAGGGAAGAAAATTCCCCCTTTGAAGGGGCGACAGAGCGAAAGCTATGGGCGAGATGCAGCGATGGCGGTGGGGGATGTCCGCATGAGTAAGCACATAACATGAAAAAACATCCTATTGAGATAACGGGGAGCACATCCCCCTAACCCCCTTCAAAGGGGGAATTGTGAGTACTGGTAAGCAACATTGGTGCAAATGAATAAGAACTAAAACATATGAAAACAGCCTTGCAAACGGCTATGAGGCGAGATATGGAAGGTTTTTTTTAGAGCGAATGAGGGTTTGTTTGAAAGTATTCAAAAAGAAGGAAAAAATATTATAAACGATTTAGAAGATTTTGAATTATTCGTTAAATCTAATTCCTTTTTAGAAAGCCCAGTAACCAAAATTTTAAAAATTACAGAATAAATGGATTTTCATCTAATTAAAAAAATAAGACAAGTAAAAAAAGCTATTTACTTAAATGGAGAAATTTTAGCTTTGACTTTTGAAAAAGGTGAACTTATTTCAGAAAATGGTAATACAATTTTTTTAGATAAAACCGCTTCGGGAATATTTTCTTACAGAGGAAATCTGTTAATTTTAGATAGTTACAATAGAGTTATAAAAATTATTGATATTGACAAGGTATTCGATTTATCTTTTATAAAGGATTATCGAGTTTTAGATGTTTTTAAGGACAATTATTTAATTTGTTATTCGAAAAAGAATCTAGAAAAATTTTTTGGAATTGTTACAGATTCACTTTTAGTTCTATCCAATAAGTTAACTGGGAGGCTGTTTTTTTTAAATAATGAAATTTTACACGGTAATAGTTTTTGGATTAAAAAGCTTGATTTAAATTGTTCCGAATTATGGCAGTTTGCCTTTTCGCAATTAGCCCCCGTATATTGGGATGCCAACACCCCTGATACTTTAGAGAAAATAATAGGTGTCGCGCACGGTAATGTATGGGTAACGACCGATGGAGGTCGCTTAGTGGCAATAAATATCAACACAGGCGAATTAACAAAAGTGTTTACTAGAAGTGAAGAAGAACAAATACACGGGTATGAATGCACTCACGGGCTGGGCTGGGTATATCTAAACCCAAATGATTCACATATACATTGTATGAGTAGTTTTCATTATTATAAAATAAACACAAAAACACTTTCCGTTGATGAAAGCTACCAATACAAAGAGTTAGAGCCAAATGGCATAGGCCAATTCGGCATAAGGCAAACCCTGTTACAAGGTGATTATTTTACTTTTTTAGGGGTAAAAGAAGGTGAGTCTCAAATACGCTGGGCAGGTATTTATGATTATAAATTACGCAAAACGGTCTGGTTACATTGCGTAATATCAGACGAAGAACTAAAAAAAGGAAATAAGCTAATATCACCAAAACCCTTGCGCATGGCAGGTAATAAATTATATATAAAAGATGTTAAACACAATTTACATGTTTTTGAGAAAGAAGAGGTGGTTTCATAACAATACAGGCTTTGGCACATCACCCCTTATCCCCCTAGCCCCCTTCAAAGGGGGAATTGTTACTACTGATATTTAACATTGGTACAAATGAATGAGAACTAAAAAATATGAAAACAGGATAATAAAATACGTAATGCATTCCCCCTAACCCCCAAAGGGGGTATAACAACCGTGGGAACTCCCCTTTCAAAGGGAAAAAATTCCCCCTTTGAAGGGGCGACAGAGCGAAAGCTATGGGCGAGATGCAGCGATGGCGGCGGGGGATGTCCGCATGAGTAAGCACATAAGTAGTGCGCAAGAAAGGGATGTCCGCATGAGTAAGCAAATAACATGAAAAACCAAATAATACCATACAATCCAAAACTAAAAGAGTACGCTAGGCAGCTACGCAACAATAGCACCCTGTCTGAAGTACACTTATGCCAGCGCATAAAAGGCAATTGTATTGGTAAAGGCGAATATTGGATACCTGATTTTGTGTTGGTGACTAAAAGACAAGGTCCAAAAGGAGATATATTCGAAACCATAGTAGTAGATGCCAAGCGTACTCGAAATACAGACTTTACCCTCAACCAAGATGCAGCTGACCTTTTAACAAGTTGGAAAATAAAAGCAGTAAAAGGTAAATTAATACATGGAACAGATTTAGGATTAGAACCAGGTAATTTGTTAACCAAAAAAGGAAAATTTATAAAACTATTTAACGAAGGCGGAATTTTAAAAACCGCTTTAAAAACAAACTAAGCATCATGAGTATTTTAAAAAAACAAAAAAAAACATTTGACTTAATACAGGTTGAATTAGAACAATTTGGTTTTAATGAATTTAATTATCGACCTCATAATTATTTGTTAGATGCCAAAAAAAACATAGGAGAACTTACATATCTTTTAAGAGTTCACCTTGCTAAAGGTATTTCATTAAGCTTTGTTCGAGGCCATATCATGGTAAACCCAGTAAACAAAATACTAAACCAATTTATACCAGATTTATCACGTAATAATGAATTTATAACATTAAAAAACCATAAAAACGGAGGAACACAAGACGATTTTGAAAAAATAAACCGGCATGTAAAAAACGTAGACATAGGAGTTTATATAACTGCCATTATGGAACATATAAAAAAAATAGACTTTCCCTTTTTTGCGCAATACCCCACTTTGGAAACCATTAACCAAGAAATTATTAATAAAGTACCACATGATGATTATAATAAATGGTTTCCTGGAAAGTTGAATTTTAAAGTATTAACAATTATGAAATTATGTAGCAACCCAAATTATGATGCATTTAAAAATTGGGCGCTTAGTGCATATAAAAAAGGAGTAGAAATAGACCATGACTATTACATTAATGATTTTAACAACTTAAACACTTTACTAGCTTTATTAGACAGCGGCAACTATTTAAAAATAATAGAAAGTGACAATATTATTTAAGTTGGTTTTTATCCCCCTAGCCCCCAAAGGGGGAATAGCAACCGTGGGAACTCCCCTTTGAAGGGGGGCAGGGGGATGTTCGCATGAGTAAGCACATAAAATGAAAAAAACAACCTATTGAGATAACGGGGAGCACATCCCCCCTAGTTATCCCCCTAACCCCCAAAGGGGGAATTGTGAGTGCTGGTAAGCAATAGTAGTACAAATGAATAAGAACTAAAACATATGAAAACAGGATAATAAAATACGTAATGCATTCCCCCTAACCCCCAAAGGAGGAATAACAATCGTGGGAACTCCCCTTTTAAAGAGAAAAAAATTCCCCCTTTGAAGGGGCGACAGAGCGAAAGCTATGGGCGAGATGCAGCGATGGCGGCGGGGGATGTCCGCATGAGTAAGCACACAAAATGAAAAAAAACATAGAGAACATCCCCCTAGCCCCCTTCAAAGGGGGAATTGTGAGTGCTGATAAGCAACATTGGTACAAATGAATGAGAACTAAAAAATATGAAAACAGGATAATAAAATACGTAATGCATTCCCCCTAACCCCCACAGGGGGAATAGCAACACTAGGAATTCCCCTTTTGAAGGGGCGACAGAGCGAAAGCTATGGGCGAGATGCAGCGATGGCGGTGGGGGATGTCCGCATGAGTAAGCACATAAAATGAGAAAAACAACCTATTGAGATAACGGGGAGCACATCCCCCTAGTTATCCCCCTAACCCCCAAAGGGGGAATTGTGAGTACTGGTAAGCAACATTGGTGCAAATGAATAAGAACTAAAACATATGAAAACAGCCTTGCAAAGCGCTATTGCGCGAGATATGGAAGGTTTTTTTAATGCAATTCAAGATTTGTTTGAAAGCGCAGGAATTAATACCGCGGAAAGATTAGAACTATTAGCCAGCCAAGGAAAATTGGTTTCGGATTCCAATTTTAGCTCGCTTATGAATATATTAAAATTAACACAATAAGAATGTATCTACTTAAACAGAAATTTGATAATGTAGTCGCCTACAGTTCTAATGAAAATGTAATTATTTATAAAACTGATGATATTTACAATTTTAGCATAAACGATGTAAATATTCTTTTTAATGAAGATAGTAAGCCTTATATGGTAAAATATATAGGAAATGACACTTACTTAATTGGCACATCTTTAGGGAGGTCTTTTTATTTAAATATAACAAACGCTAATATCGAATATATTGATATTGATACGATTTTAGTTAACACTTTTTTAGATGGAAATGTTGTTGTAGACAATATGGATAAAAGTAATTGTGTAATAACTTTTAACGTATACAATCTTAAAGAAAAAAAATATTTATTTAATGAATTTATTGAAAACAACATTCTACTTTTTGATAAATACTTTTTAACCCATCCCTTTCCCAGAATATCAATATCACGAGTATCGGAAACCGGCACCCCCTTATGGCAATTTGCCTTTTCGCAATTAGCCCCCGTATATTGGGATGCCAACACCCCTGATACTTTAGAAAAAATAATAGGTGCCGCCCACGGTAATGTATGGGTAACGACCGATGGAGGGAGATTAGTGGCAATAAATGCCAATACAGGCCAAATAACAAAGGTGTTTACCGCAAGAGAAGAAGATAAAAAATATGGCTATGAGTATACAGTAGGTTTTGGTTGGATAGATATTCGCCCTGATGACAATAACATCTACGGCATGAGTAGTATTCATTTTTCAAAAATTAACACCAAAACATTAATCATAGAAATTAGCTATTTATTCTCAGAATTAAAATCAAAAGAGTTAGCGAATTTTGATATTTATCGAACGCTTTTGCAAGGCAAATACTGTACATTTTTAGGAAGAAAGAAAAACGAATCTAAAAACTGCTGGATAGGTGTTTTTGATTATACGTTACGTAAAACCGTGTGGTTACATCGTGTACTATCAGACGAAGAACTAAAAAAGGGCAATGAGCTGAACATTAACCACCCTCCTAAAATGGCAGGGAATAAATTATATATAAAAGATGTTAAACACAATTTACATGTTTTTGAGAAAGAAGCGGTGGTTTCATAACAATACGGGCTTTGGCACATCACCCCTTATCCCCCTAGCCCCCAAAGGGGGAATTCTCGGATCAATCTCAGTTTAGAGGTGTCAAAAATGTAGAGTTCTTCCTTTTTAGATTAACTAGAATTTTTGCTTAAACACAACAATTTGTCTTGATCCCGAATTTTCCCTGTTGCTGTTCCCCTTCGGGGAAGGGGGATAAAAAACGCAAAAAACCCCGTTAAAAACGGGGTTTTGAGAAGTGGGCCCTACTGGATTCGAACCAGTGACCCCCTGCTTGTAAGGCAGGTGCTCTGAACCAACTGAGCTAAGAGCCCTAAAAGGGATTGCAAATATAGGATAGTTTTACAAACTGCAAAAGAAAAAATAAAAAAAAATCAAACAACTTCTGCTACCACAAAATTACTGCCTCCAACAAAAATAAAATCATCAACTGAAGCCGACTGATAAGCAGCACTTAACGCTTTTTTTACTGATAAAAAAGCCGCACCATTCAAACCAAAAACCATTGCATTTTTTTTCAAAATAGTTGCATCAAGACCTCTAGGGATATCCGGCTTACAGAAATAGTAATGCGCTTCCTTAGGAAAAAGAGCCAATATTGGGGCTAAATTCTTTTCTTTTACAAAACCTAAAACAATATGCAAGGTTTTATATTCTGCTTCGCGTATTTGATTTAAGACCAACTGCAAGCCTTCTTTGTTATGAGCGGTATCGCAAACGATAGTGGGCTCATCACCAAGTACCTGCCACCTCCCCAATAAACCAGTGTTTTTAACTACGTTTGCAAACCCTAATTCAAAATGCTTTTTTGCTATTGAAAAACCCCGTAATTGACCTAAAGCAGCCACTACCCCTTTACAATTTTTAAATTGGTATTTTCCTAAAAGTGTTGTTTTGTACGTGTCTTTTATAGTATGCGCTGCAAAAACTAAAGATGTCATTTTTGATTTTGCCAATTCTTCAAATACTGTGGCTATTTCTGCTTGATATTCACTTACCACCACGGGTACACCTTCTTTTATAATACCTCCTTTTTCAAAAGCTATTTTTGCCAAGGTATCGCCCAACATATCGGTATGATCTAGCCCTATATTAGTAATTAAAGAAACCTCAGGTGTAATGATATTGGTAGAATCAAAACGCCCGCCAAGACCTACTTCAATAATGGCAATATCTACCTTTTCTTTTGCAAAACAATCAAAAGCCATACCTACGGTCATTTCAAAAAACGACAATTGGTTTAGCGCAAAAAAAGTTTGATTATCACTTACAAAATCAACAACAAACTTTTTACTTATTACCTGACCATTGATACGAATACGTTCTCTAAAATCTTTGAGATGCGGTGAAGTATACAGTCCTACTTTATAACCAGCCTCTTGTAATATTGAAGCCAACATATGACTGCTCGAACCCTTACCATTGGTGCCAGCTACATGAATACTCTTAAATTTAGTATGAGGATTGCCTAAATGGGTTGAAAAGCGGAGTATTTTATCAAGTTTGGCATTGAAAGCCGTTTTCCCTTGTTTTTGATACATGGGCAGCTGCCCAAACATCCAATCCAATGTTTCGCTATAAGTCACTCTCCAAGTTTGAAGTTCACCACCACGAAACCTACCTGCTGACTAGGAGCGTTAGCATCTAAATTCCACTTGTGCTTAAACGCGGTTTTCTTTGCAGGCTCTAATAAACATGGGCTATTATTTGTTGTTCCCTTTACACCCGGTATAGCTTGAATAACATTCCCGTTTTTATCAACCACAATTTTCACAACTACTCTACCTGCTTCATTACATTCTTGTGGCACTTTACCTTTACGCACAAGCGACCTTCCATTAAGTCCGTAGCCCCCTGTTCCGCTTCCCGCGCCAGGGCTTCCGTAATAACTAGTAGCATACGGGTCGCCATCTGGCTGTCCCTTATCGCCTGCCTTATCATCATCACCTTCTGAGCCTGAAGCTGTACCATCTGACTTACTAATTCCACCAATAAGCTTATCTAGCGCTCTTTTTTTAGCTTCTTGTTCTTTTCTTGCCTTCTCTTCTGCTGCTTTCTTTTGCTGGGCTAGTTTTGCAGCCTTTGCCTTCTCTTTCCTTAACGCTTCTTCTTTTCTTTTTTGTGCTGCCTTTGCTGCATCTTCAACCTTTTTCTTAGCTTCTTCAGCTTTTTTTATCCGAATAGATTCTTCACTCTCTTGTGTTAACACCTTTTCGGCAGGTGCTTTTTCTGCCACAGCAGGTTCTGGCACATCGGCCACTTCCTCTTCTTCAACAGTTTCTTCAACTGCTTCTTGCTTAGCTGGTTCAACAGGAGGTGTCTCTACGGGCTCTGAGCGTATTTTTTCTTTGGGCTGCACCCTGCCACTACCAAAACTGGTAGTACCAAAATTAACAGAAATACCATTTTCTTCGGGCGGATCCATATAGGTGAGACCAATATAAAACAACACCAACAAAAGCAAACTCAACAAAAAGGTGGTGAGTGTAAATGATTTTTTCTTGTGTTTTGTATCTAAAAATGACATAGCGTCAATTTCGTTTTTATATAACGTTAATATTGAAATAATGGTTGTGCAATACAACTAGTAAAGCCTAGCAAGCAACAACTGCCTTTTTTAATGGTAAACCAAATTTAATTTGGGCGAACAGCTAAAATAACCTTGTAATTATTCCTATTAGCAATATCCATTACATTCACCGCCTCTTTAATGGCAACGCTTTCTTCTGCTCTAAGAATAATTGTAGGTTTCTCTTGCCCTTTTAGCGCCTTTTTTAATTCAATTTCAATATAGGCGCCATTAATTTTTTGATTATTTACAAAGTACTGTAAATTCTTATCTATACTTACCGACACGTTTTGCGTATTTGTCGATTTCCCCTTCGCTTTAGGCAAAAGTAAATCTAAGGCGTTGGGTGAATTTGCTGTTAGCATAAAAAATATCAATAACAAGAATACAATATCTGTCATTGACGACATGCTAAAATCTGGACTCACCTTATTTCTTCCCTTTAACTTCATACTACAGGGTTATAGGGGTTCATTCAAAAGGTCTAAAAATTCAACCGCATTGGCCTCCATCTTATGCACTACCTTATCAGTTCTATTCACCAAATGGTTGTAGCCAATATACGCTACAATACCCACAATTAAACCAGCAACTGTGGTTGTCATTGCGGTATAAATTCCTGATGCTAAAGAACCCATTTCTGCTTGCCCTCCACTAGTAGCCATTTCATGAAAAGCTAAAATCATTCCAATCACCGTACCCAAGAAACCAATCATAGGAGCTGCACCAGCCACCGTAGCCAAAACACTAACATTCTTCTCCAACTTATATACTTCTAACGTACCTGCATTTTCAATAGCCGTATTAATATCATCTAAAGGCTTCCCTATTCTCGAAATACCCTTTTCTGTCAATCTTGCTACGGGTGAGTCTGTTTGAGCACACAACATTTTTGCAGCTTCTAGCTTGCCACCGGTAACATAATCACGAATTTGATTCATGAAATTACTATCAATTTTAGAAGCCGCCTTTATGGCAAATATGCGTTCAAAATAAATATAAAGCGCAATAAATAACATAATGAACAATACCGAAATAATAATAACACTACCTGTACCTCCATTAAAGATAAGGTCAATAACCGAAAGTGTTTTTTCTTCGGAAAGCACATCACCCGTTGCAGGGTCTTGTGCTAGGTCTTGAAATAATAACATAGAATATTTTGGTGTTTACAGTTGCCCTTATAACGGCCGTTTATCTATAAAATTATGCATTTAATACAAAATCTCGTAATAAAATAAAAGTAGCAGCTCCAGAGACAAAACCAATAAGTGCCAACCAAGCTATATTTTTAAGATACCAGAAGAAATCAATTTTCTCCATACCCATAGCAACTACACCTGCTGCAGAGCCAATAATAAGCATACTACCACCTGTACCAGCTGAGTAAGCTATAAAATGCCATAACGGATTATCAGTACCCTCAGAGAACATTCCCATACTTGCCGCAACTAAAGGCACATTATCAATAACGGCTGAACCTACACCAAACAACATCACCACAATATCTGTATTGGGTATAGCCTCATTTAAGCTTTCGGCATAATGAAACAACATACCTAATGACTCTAAAGCAGCTACCGCCAAAAGAATACCTAAAAAGAATAAAATACTAGGCAATTCTATTTTTGACAAGGAACTATGTACCGGACTATGATGCCCCTCTGTATCATGCCCTTCACCATCTACATTTGATATACTGAACTTTGAACTACTATAAATCTCTGCAAAGGTAGCTACCACTGCCAATGAAAGCATCATACCAACATAAGGAGGCAAATGGGTTACCGTCTTAAAAAAGGGAACAAAAACAATAGCACCCAATCCTAGATATAACATAGTAGCACCATGTTTAGACTTAGACTCTTCTAAGCTATCAACATCACTTTCTATTTTACCCTTAAATGCTTTGAATCTACTTGCAACCAATACCGGAACCACCATACACACGATAGACGGTAACAATACGTGTTCTATTAATTGTAGCGCAGAAACCTTGTTAGCAATCCACAACATGGTCGTAGTAACATCGCCAATAGGTGACCAAGCACCACCAGCATTTGCCGTAATTATAATCATACCTGCAAACCACAAACGCGTCTCCCTATCATTAATTACTTTTTGCAAAATAGTAATCAACACAATAGTTGCTGTAAGGTTATCAATAATTGCTGAGAGTACAAATGCTAAAATAGAAAACAACCACAACAGCTTTATTTTACTTTTGGTACGAATGAAACCCTTTATGGTTGCAAAACCATCAAAATAATCAATGATTTCAACAATAGTCATCGCTCCCAATAAAAAGACGAGAATTTCGGCTGTTTTTCCTAAATGATGCAGCAGAATTTCTTCGAGATGGGAGGGTTCGAGCTCTCTTAACTCGGCATTAACCTCAAAAACATCCATGTGCGTAACAGCAATAATCGCCCACAAAATAGCCATCATGGCTAGTGCAGGAATAAGCTTGTCAATTTTTAGATTGTGTTCAAGAGTTATGGCCAGATAGCCAGCTAGAAATACAATGATGATAAGGGTTTCCATAATTGGTTGGTTTTATATTAATTGTTTCAATGCTATTTCAAATCCAGTTTTACTAATATTTGTTTTGGACGGATTTTGCTTAAAGATATTTAAAATTGCCTTTCGAATGGTATCTGATGTGTCTTTAAATATCAATTCATCATCAATACCTACTCTTTTCTCCATAAAATAAGCAAAAACACGCGCCATTCCACAGTTACTAACAAAGTCAGGTATAACGCTTACGCGACCATCAGTATACTCCATTATAGGGCCAAAAAATATTTCTTTATCAGCAAAAGGTACATTCGCACCACACGAAATTACCTCAAGACCGGTTTCAATCATATTGGTGATTTGATCTTGTGTAATCAATCGTGATGCAGCGCAAGGTGCAAAAATTTCAGTTTGCAATGTCCAAATACGCTCTTTAATTTCATCAAAAGGTATCAAAATATCTGAATCGGCAACTAAGCTATTTCCTTTTTTATTCAAAAACAAGGTTTGTATTTCTTCAAAAGAGAACCCATCTTCATTAATTACGCCGCCTACTCTATCAATAATACCCACTACCTTTGCGCCCATTTGCGCTAAATAGTATGCTGCAGCACTACCTACATTTCCAAAGCCTTGAATAACCGCTTTTTTACCTACCACACTACCGCCGTAAATATCGTAATAATGCCGTACAGCTTCTGCCACACCATAACCTGTTATCATATCAGCGACTGTATATTTACGCGCAGTATCAGGCGAATACACATTTGACTCTATAGCTTTTATGACACCTAAACGTAATTGGCCAATTCTATTAATTTTATCTGCTTCCGTCGGTTTAAAATGCCCGTTAAAAACACCTTCTTGCGGATGCCACACCCCTGCATCTTCGGTAATGGGAATTACTTCATGAATTTCATCAACATTTAAATCTCCCCCCGTACCGTAATAACTTTTTAAAAGCGGCGAAACAGCTCTATACCAACGCTCTAAAACGCCTTTTTTTCGAGGATCATTAGGATTGAAATTAATCCCTGATTTTGCACCTCCAATTGGCGGGCCTGATACCGTAAATTTCACCTCCATTGTCTTTGCTAAAGACAATACCTCATTCATATCTAAGCCTTCGCGCATTCGTGTACCTCCACCAGCTGCGCCACCTCTAAGTGAGTTAATAACCGTCCAACCTTCAGCTTCAGTCTCTGCGTCTTTCCAGTTAAATACTATTTCTGGCTGTTTATTTTCGTATGCTTTAAGTAATTCCTTCATTATAATTGATATATAAAATTATGTGATCGTTTTTTTCATTCGTTGTCCCGTTTGAAATGCTTCTTTTTCCCCTTGCGGGGTTACTGCTGATCCATAATCTATATGTTTAAATCAATTAAAATTTAAAAAATTGAAGTTCACAAATATAAAAATTTGAAGTGGTAATAAAACTTTTTAACAAATCTAAAAGCGTAATTTTTGTTTGTCGCTAAAATCCTTTTCCATTTTTTACTTTAAAAGGCAAACACTATTCTCATAAAGCGAACCCTATATAAAAACCAATAGCATCACTTTTTAAGCATTCATTTAATAGCACAACAACTGTTTTTCAACCCCTTACACCTACAGCAAGAACAATTACAATTGAGTGACTGCAATTTTCTAACAAATCGTACCTTTACAGACAGATACTTAAAATTTATTACATGGACTTTTCTCTATCAGAAGAACACTTAATGATTCAGCAAGCGGCACGTGATTTTGCACAAACTGAATTACTCCCTGGCGTTATCCAAAGAGATGACGAGCAAAAATTTCCTGCCGAACAGGTAAAAAAATTAGGCGAATTAGGCTTTTTAGGAATGATGGTCGACCCCAAATACAACGGTAGCGGCATGGACACCATGTCTTATGTCATCGCTATGGAAGAACTCTCAAAAGTTGACGCTTCTACTTCTGTAGTTGTTTCTGTAAACAACTCATTGGTTTGCTATGGCTTAGAAGCCTACGGAAACGAAACTCAAAAACAAAAATACCTTACTCGATTAGCATCTGGTGAAATTATTGGAGCTTTTTGCCTATCAGAACCAGAAGCTGGTAGTGATGCTACCTCACAAAAAACCACGGCTATAGACAAGGGCGACCACTATATAATAAACGGCACTAAAAATTGGATAACCAATGGTAATTCTGCCGAAGTATATATCGTCATAGCGCAAACAGATAAAGCAAAAGGACACAAAGGTATCAATGCTATTATTGTTGAAAAAGGCACCCCAGGTTTTGAAATTGGCCCCAAAGAAAACAAACTTGGTATTCGTGGTAGCGATACCCACTCGTTGATTTTTAATGATGTAAAAGTGCCCAAAGAAAATCGTATCGGCGACGATGGTTTCGGCTTCAAATTTGCCATGAAAACCCTTGCTGGCGGACGTATTGGCATAGCCGCACAAGCCTTAGGTATTGCTGCAGGCGCTTATGAATTGGCATTAAAATACTCAAAACAACGAAAAGCTTTTGGCACTGAAATTAGCAATCATCAGGCTATCGCTTTTAAACTAGCTGATATGCACACCCAAATACAGGCTGCTCGACATTTGGTATACAAAGCTGCTTGGGACAAAGACCAAGGAAACAATTACGACCTTTCGGGAGCTATGGCTAAACTGTACGCTTCACAAGTAGCTATGGAAACCGCTGTTGAAGCTGTTCAAATTCATGGAGGTAATGGTTTTGTAAAAGATTATCATGTAGAACGACTCATGCGTGATGCTAAAATCACCCAAATCTATGAAGGCACTTCTGAGATACAAAAAATTGTGATTTCGAGAAGTATATTGCGTGATTAAAAAGCACGCTCATACAGCCTTAAACCCTATTTTTTAAAGCTGCATACCGAAGGCAAACACTAACAGGGAGGTCGGACAAATACCGACCTCCTTGCTTTTATATAGCAACCCAGCTAACCACATCAACGTACAAGAATTACATTACGAGATATGGCAACAAACAAGCGATACCTCATCTCAAATGCATGCAATAATCACTAAAAACAGCGAAAAGCAAAAAATCGCATTACGATTCTGACAATTTCAACCGTCAAAATAATCGATTTTACATATTTCTTCGGCATTTATTCCAAACTCTGAATTTATTTCCTTTTTCTTAATAAAACATTAACGGAAATTCTGCAATTATCCTATTTTTGAGGAAATACGATAATTATGGCGTTGAAAAAACAAGGATTATACCTACCAGAATTTGAACATGACAACTGTGGGGCAGGTTTTATTTGTAGTTTAAAGGGGAAAAAGTCGAATGACATTATTCATAAAGCACTTGAAATTCTAGATAAATTAGAACACAGAGGTGCCGTTAGTGCCGATGGCAAAACTGGGGATGGAGCAGGAATTCTCATCGATATACCACATGACTTTTTTAAAGCCGTTTGTGATTTTGAATTACCAGAGCCTGGCGAATATGCTGTCAGTAACGTGTTTTTACCTCAAAAAGAAAATCAGCGTGATTTTTGTATCGCTGCCTTTGAAGAAAACATCAAAAAACAAGGCCTTCAATTATTAGGATGGCGTGATGTTCCTGTAAACAGGTCTATTCCGGGTAGAATTGCCATGGAAACAGAACCTTTTGTAAAGCAACTTTTTATTGCTAAAGAAAGTAAAACCCAAGATGAATTTAATTTCAACTTAAAACTATACGTTACCCGAAAGGTTACCGAACATACGATTAGTAACTCAAAATTATCAGAGCGTCAATTTTTCTATGTTCCTAGTCTTTCTACTAAGATTATTATTTTTAAAGGGCTTTTAATGCCTAAAGACATCAGCCTGTATTACACAGATTTGATGGATTCAAGAGTAGTTACCCGCTTATCACTGGTTCACCAGCGTTTTTCTACCAATACTTTCCCTACTTGGGATCTTGCACAGCCTTTTCGCTATATGTGCCACAATGGTGAAATTAACACCCTCAGAGGCAATGTTTCGAGAATGCGCTCAAGAGAAGAGCTGCTAGAAAGCGATTTATTTGGCCCAGAGATAAAAAATATTCTTCCCATCATTCTTCCCGGGAAATCAGATTCTGCCACTATGGACATGGTAGTAGAGCTATTGCTTATGACAGGGCGCTCACTACCTGAAGTGATGATGATATTAGTACCCGAAGCATGGGAAAAGAACGAAGATATGTCAGAAGCCAAAAGAGCTTTTTACGAATATCACTCGTGTATGATGGAACCATGGGATGGCCCAGCCTCTGTGCCATTTACTGATGGTAATTATATTGGCGCCGTATTAGACAGAAATGGTCTTCGCCCGTCAAGATATACCGTAACCAAAAATGATTACGTAATTATGTCTTCAGAAGTAGGTGTGGTTGATATTGCTCCCGAAAATGTAGAATTTCACGGAAGACTAGAGCCAGGAAAAATGTTCTTGGTAAACATGGAAGCGGGTAGAATTATTAATGACGAAGAGATAAAAGAAGAGATTGCACAACGCCATCCGTATAAAAAATGGCTCGATAAGAATCTTGTTCATCTAAAAGACATTCCGTATAACGACTGCCCACTTTTCTTAGGAGAAGCATCCTTAGAGAAAAGAAAAGCTGCTTTTGGCTATTCCATAGAAGATATCAATACCATTATTCTTCCTATGGGTAAAAATGCCAAAGAGCCAATTGGGTCAATGGGTTCTGATACGCCAATTGCGGTACTTTCAGAACGACCACAACTGATTTATAATTATTTTAAGCAACTTTTTGCTCAGGTGACCAACCCGCCGCTAGATGGTATTCGTGAAGAACTCATCACCGATATTAGTTTAACGCTAGGTAGCGATCATAATATTTTTGATTTCTCAGAGCTACATTGTAGAAAATTGAAAATCCAAAATCCTGTAATTTCTAAGGAAGATTTGGATAAAATTAAGAACTATGACGCGAGCCCAGATTATAAGGTTGTTTCTATTCCTATTTTATATGAAATTGAAAAAGGATACAACGGCTTGGAAGATGCCTTAGAAAACATCTTAAAACAAGCTGAACAAGCGGTAGACGAAGGCACCAATATTATTATTTTATCTGATAGAAATATAAATAGTAAAGAAGCGCCTATTCCCGCACTTCTTGCCTGCTCTTTTGTAAATAGTGGTTTGCAAAAAATAGGAAAGCGATCAAAACTGAGTGTCATCATAGAATCGGCAGAACCACGTGAAGTACACCATTTTGCCTTACTCTTTGGCTTTGGCGCAAGTGCTATTAACCCCTATCTTGTTAATGAAATTATTGGTGAGCAAATTCAAGAACATGACATTACTGAATTCACTAGTGAAGAAGCCATCAAAAATTACAACAAAGCAATTGGCAAGGGCATTTTAAAAGTAATGAACAAAATAGGTATTTCTACCTTAAACTCATACCGCGGATCGCAGTTGTTTGAGTGTATAGGTATTAACACCAAAGTAGTTGAAAAATATTTCCCCAACACCCCTACTAGAATAGAAGGTATTGGACTTTATCAAATAGAAAAAGAAATTGCCAAACGCCATAGCAAGGCATTTACTAAAAAAGAAGTAGCTGCCAATTTAGAATTGGAAATGGGCGGAGAATATCGCTGGAGACGTGGTGGAGAAAAACATATGTTTAATCCGCTATCGGTAGCAAAACTTCAAAAAGCGGTTCGCAACAATGAACCGTCAAGCTATAAAGAGTATTCTGAAATGGTCAATGAGCAGTCAAAAAGCTTGATGACGATAAGAGGCCTTTTTGAGTTCTCTAACTACGACCCTATTCCAATTGAAGAGGTAGAACCATGGACAGAGATTGTAAAGCGCTTTAAAACTGGAGCTATGTCATACGGTTCTATCAGTAAAGAGGCGCATGAAAATTTGGCCATTGCCATGAACAGAATTGGAGGAAAAAGCAATTCAGGCGAAGGTGGTGAAGATGCTAATCGTTTTTACAAAAATGCATCAGGTGACTGGCGCAATAGTGCCATTAAACAAGTAGCATCAGGTAGGTTTGGCGTAACCTCTAATTATTTAAGTAATGCTAAGGAGATTCAAATAAAAATGGCTCAAGGTGCAAAACCTGGAGAAGGCGGACAGCTGCCTGGTCCAAAGGTAAACCCGGCTATTGCAAAAACGAGAAACTCAACACCTTATGTAGGGTTGATTTCGCCACCTCCTCACCATGATATTTATTCTATTGAAGATTTATCACAGCTTATTTTTGATTTAAAATCAGCAAATAGAAAAGCGCGAATTAATGTAAAATTAGTTTCAGAAATTGGCGTAGGTACCGTTGCCGCGGGTGTTGCCAAAGCAAAAGCCGATGTGGTTCTTATTTCAGGATTCGATGGCGGCACTGGCGCATCACCATTAACATCATTAAAACACGCAGGATTACCTTGGGAGCTCGGTATTGCTGAAGCACAGCAAACACTAGTGATGAATGATTTAAGAAATAGAATTGTTCTAGAATGTGACGGTCAATTAAAAACAGGAAGAGATGTAGCTATCGCTTGCTTATTAGGTGCTGAAGAATTTGGTTTTGCTACCGCACCTTTAGTCGCATCAGGTTGTATTATGATGCGTGTTTGTCATTTAAATACCTGCCCTGTAGGTATTGCCACGCAAAATCCTGAATTACGCAAAAAATTCAAAGGCAAGCCAGAGCATGTAGTCAACTATATGTACTTTGTTGCCCAAGAATTACGTGAAATAATGGCGCAATTAGGCTTCAGGTCTATCAATGAAATGGTTGGACAGGTACAAAAATTAGACCGCAATAAAGCTATTGAGCATTACAAAGCAGAAGGTATAGACCTAACCCCTATTTTACATCAGGTAGATGTACCAACTGGCACAAAATTTTACAATACGCAAAAGCAAGTACATGATGTAGAAAAGTCTATTGAGTTTGAAATTATTGAACAAGCCAATCCTTCTTTATTTAGAAAAGAAAAAATAAGTTTAGATTTTCCTATTTGCAATACCGACAGAGCCGTTGGCGCTATAATAAGCAACGAAATTTCTAAAATTTACGGAGCGCAAGGCTTACCAATAAATACATTAAAACTAAATTTCACTGGTTCAGCAGGCCAGAGTTTTGGAGCATTTGCCACACGAGGCTTAACCATGACTGTAAATGGCAATACCAATGATTACCTTGGCAAAGGTCTTTCTGGCGCCAAATTAGTAATAAAAGTACCTGACGGCGCTACCATAGTGCCCGAAGAAAATGTAATAACAGGTAATGTTACCTTATACGGAGCAACTGCGGGTAGGGCTTATATTAACGGAAAAGCGGGCGAACGTTTTTGCGTTCGTAACTCTGGAGCAAAATGTGTTGTTGAAGGAATAGGTGATCATGGCTGTGAGTATATGACCGGTGGTGTTGCCGTAATTCTTGGTGAAGTAGGACGCAATTTTGGTGCTGGTATGAGTGGTGGTATTGCATACGTGTACAACCCCAATAAAACCTTTGAAAAAAATTGCAGCAAAGAAGGATTAAATTTACTTGCGGTAGAAGAAGATGAAGACATCAAACAACTTCGCGATTTGATTGAAAGCCATTACAACTCAACCTTAAGTCCTTTAGCACAACGCATTTTAGAAAAATGGGAAACCTGCTTACCAGACTTTATAAAAGTTTTTCCTGAAGAATATAAGCAAGCCTTAATTCGCATGGAAAAAGAAAAATTACAAACGATATAAATCGAGAAATGGGAAAGATAACAGGATTTTTGGAATTCGATAGAAAGGTAGAAGACTATGCACCAGTAGAAAAGCGTGTCAAAAACTATAAAGAGTTTACACTCCCCTTGAAGGAAGATGAACTCAAAAATCAAGGCGCCCGCTGCATGGATTGTGGTATCCCATTTTGCCATAGTGGTTGCCCATTGGGTAATTTAATTCCTGATTTTAACGATGCTGTGTATCGTGCTAAATGGGAAAAAGCGGCAAAAATTTTACACTCCACAAATAATTTTCCTGAGTTTACAGGTCGCCTATGCCCTGCTCCTTGCGAAGAGGCTTGCGTATTAGGCATTAATGAAGACCCTGTAACTATTGAGAATATTGAAAAAAATATTGTAGAAACCGCCTTTGAAAAAGGTTGGATTACAGCGCAGCCCCCTACCACCCGTACCGAAAAAAAGGTTGCTGTTATAGGTTCAGGGCCTGCAGGTTTAGCAGCTGCTCAACAATTAAATAGGGCTGGCCACTGGGTAACCGTTTTTGAAAGAGATGAGCGCCCAGGTGGATTGCTACGTTTTGGTATTCCAGATTTTAAAATGGAAAAACACGTAATTGACAGACGATTAAAAGTATTGGAAGAAGAGGGTATCACTTTTAAATGTGGTGTTCATGTTGGCGTTGACATTGATGCCCAGACTTTAAAAAATGATTTTGATGCTGTTGTTTTATCTGGTGGCGCTACAGTGCGTAGAAAATTACCTATCAAAGGAGCTGATTTAAAAGGCGTTGTACAAGCAATGGATTTTTTACCACAAAACAATAGACGTGTTGCGGGTGTAAAAACTTTTGAAAATGAAGTTTTAGCTACTGACAAAAATGTAATTGTTATAGGCGGTGGTGATACAGGTTCTGACTGTATTGGCACATCTATTAGACAAGGTGCTAAATCGGTATCTAATTTTGAAATCATGCCTATGGCAACCTCTGAGCGTCCGGAAAATCAACCCTGGCCATTTTGGCCAATGCGATTACGCACAAGCACCTCACATAAAGAAGGAGCTGAGCGTTTTTTCAGCATTTCTACCAAAGAATTTATTGGTGATAAAGATGGAAACTTAACAGGTTTAATTACTGCTGAAGTAGAATGGATTTCAGAACCTGGTAAGCGTCCTACTTTAAAAGAAGTAGAAGGCACGGAAAAAGAATGGAAATGTGAATTAGCCTTATTAGCCTTAGGATTTACTGGCTCAGAAATGACCATTGCCGAACAACTTGGCTTAGAAGCAGATGCTCGTACAAACATCAAAGCAAGCGAACAAGATTATATGACCAATGTACCTGGTGTGTTTGTAGCTGGCGACCAACGCAGAGGGCAATCGCTTATTGTTTGGGCTATTTCAGAAGGCAGACAAGCTGCCTACCATGTAGACACTTATTTAATGGGCGAATCATTTCTACCCCTTAAAGGTGAAGGCGATTTACCTAGAGTATAGTACTACTATAATTAGAAAATAATACCATCCAACTCGTAACATTGCGGGTTGGATTTTTTTTTACACCCTGTTATTCATGCTAATTAATTTGTTTTAGGAATTAAAAGTCTATCATGAAATGTATAGATACTTACTGATTAAGGGTTATCAGCTTGTTTTGAAGAAGCATTAAAATTATTTCTTGCAAATAAAACCAAGGAAATAGGAATCAGAAAACTACAGAATGCTAGCACTTTAAAATAATCATCAAATATTCCAAAACCCTGCCATGCAGCAAAACCTTTATAAAAAATAAGGGCCTCGGTACCCACAAATCCTATTATATACAAGGCACTACCCATTTGGGTCAATTTAAGAAGCTTGAAAAAATCAAAAAACACAAATACGCTTACACTGACAACACCCAAAAACACCCCATGTAAATAGCCTATTACAAAATCGATATGCAAGTTGGTTAGTTTTGCAAAATAAGGAACAGCCACAATAAGCTGTAATACCAATTTTACCGCAAGCAGCAACGCAACCAACTGTAGAAATACATATTGTATTTTAGTGAAATACAGTCTTACGATTTCTCTTTTCTTCCATACTACGCCACCCAAAAGCCCTATCGCAACAATTTGAAAACCTCCTCCAATTCCGCCTAAAACATTGAAAAACAAACCAGGTTCAATCCACAAAGTCGATAAGAAAAATGTGCCGATAATACCCATGTTCAAACACCAAAAAAAACGTTTAAAACTCAGGTTTGAAATAGATATGTCAATATATTCTAAAACATAAATAAATAAGCCTACTAGTGCCAAAATCATCCATCCATTATATTGAAAATGAAGGTAGAAATAGATAGCCATACGATACCAAATAGAAGCTTTACCTACGGTTGCCATTATAGCGCCAAGACACCAAGGCCCAATACTTGAAAGCACCATATACCCTAGAGCCATTTTTACACATTTAAAAGATTGTGAAAAGCGCAACTTCTCTTTCACATGCTTACATACAAACGCGGTAAAACCATAAGAAACAATAAGAAATGTTGTTGAAAACACAATAGAGAGTACTGCATAACCTGTAAAAGGAAAGGTCACCAACATGCCCACTAAAGACAATTGCGTAAGCCAAAATAAAAGACGGTACTTTTTATTAATCGTTGTTGGTTCTATATAAATTTCACAAATTAAAGTCGTTAATGCCAAATACACCCACCCCAGCAAAGCAATGTGAGAATGACCATGCACTACAAAACGGTAATTTATAGGAATTTCAATAGCATAAAATGCCCTGAGAACACCGCCTAATACGGCTGCTATCAAAAAATAAATAAGGGCTATTTTGGCATGATTTTTCAGCGACATCAGGCAACTATTGACTTCAGCGAACATATTGTGGTATTATAATTTTTACAAATTTACCCCAACCAAATTTTATCGTATAGCTACATCTCATAAATAAAAATATAGCATTTATAATATACCCCCGCTTCTTACACTAAATCCGACAAAAACAAATGCTATAGCCAATACGGTAACAGCGATAATATGTATTGCTAAAGGAACTAATGCTTTTTTAGGTATCAAAACCAAACGCGCGTGTAATGCTAAAATCACCGTAGTTAACAAGAGTATTACTTTGAATACGATATGCCGTGTATAGTGCGAATTCATATCCAAAATAAAAAGGTCGGGGATATAAACCGTTGCCATATACCCTCCCGTAAGTACTAACACTACAAGTGCAGGTAACCCAATCGGTTCAAATTGCGACTCAAAATCTGCTATGATTTTAAAATCGTTGTTTTTTATTGCCTTTGGCAGGTACCTTAAAGCCAAAATTAAATGACCGCCAACCCAAATTGTAGCCACAATTATATGAACAAAAATAACTAACTTAAACATCTAATACGCCTTATCTACTTAAACTTTGTGATGAACTTTACAGCAAAACAAAAAATCATCCTTCCCTATATTTGCCGGTAATATCGGTGATATTAATACGGTACACGATGGGCATTCCTCTTTTTTGCAATCTGCTAGAAAAATCTTGAATAAATCTTGGGGAAGCCCCCTCTATTTTACTTATTACATCTTGAACACCTTCAGAAAATCGATGTAAGTATTGCTTTGCCGTACTACCTTCTAATTCTTCAAATTTTCCATGTACCAATACCGAATGCCATTGGTCTATCGACACAATAGTATCAACCTGCATTGCCACAGCCGAGTTTTCACGCATTGCAGCAATCTTATGCCCATTATTAGCATAACTCAATATACAATGTTCCTTTTCATCATAAAAATAGGTGATTGGAAGAATAAACGGCCCTTCCCCAAAAACAAAGGACAAACGGCCAATAAAGTTGCTTCCAAGCAACTTTATACTTTCTTTTAGCTCTAAATCATGTATCATTTAGGTTGATTTTTTATTACACATTCAGGTTATATTTTTTTCTCTATTAGAAGTAGGACACAGTTTGGTTGATAGCAGACAATAGATAAACTCCTTAAGGTTTTAGTAGCTCATATAACATTTCTTCAAATAAGTCATTTAAGGTTGTTCTTAACAACGTACCTCATCATGATCACGTTTTCTTTTATCCATAACAAGCGCTGATCATCTCAAGGTGCAAATTCATAAAGCATCCTACAAAATATAGCACAAATATACTCACAATATTAATAATAAGACTAAAAGGTCTTTTATTATCTTAACATGTATTTAGGTTAATTACTTAGCTATTTAAAGTAATGACAAACATAATACGCTACCTTTGCAGGTAAATGATATCAAAAGCAAGTAAATACGCTATAAACGCAGCTATATATTTAGCCTTAGACACTCATGAGGGTAAAAAATTGAGTGCAAAAGAAATAGCTGAGGCCATTGATGTACCTGTTGCGTTTTTGGCAAAATTACTTCAAGATTTAGCTCGAAAAAACGTCATATCTTCAACCAAAGGCCCCAAAGGTGGCTTTTACTTGACCAAAGAAAATAGAGCTCAAAAACTATTAATCGTTTTAAAAGAAATTGAAGGTTTATCAAAGTTAAAAGAGTGCATGCTAGGACTTAAGCATTGTAGCAACGAAAAGCCCTGTCCTATTCACTTTTTAGCACAACCCCTAAAACAAGCATTAGTAGATGAGCTAGGCAAACATTCAATTGCCGAGTTTGCTGAAAAAGTACAAAAAGGAAATACATTTTTAAGTATTTAAGGTTCGTTTCAACTACCTCCGTAGTATTACTTTTTTAGCAAAAGAAAACTTCTGTATTCAGATCCAATTATACAATGAAAACCAAAAATCAAATGGGGAATTTTTTAACAAAATCCTTAAAAAACATATTTTATTGATTACTAAATATTTACTATATTTATAATACTTGTGCAACCTAATAAAACATAAAAATGGCGGAAGAAAAAAAAGATGTAAATGACAAGACAGATGATGCCTTTGATGCTGCAAAAGAAAAGGCTAATGATATTGGCAACAAAGCAAATGAAAAAATAGCCGATGCTAAAGAAGCAGCCAGCGAGTTAGCTGATGAAGTTAAAGAAAAAGCTAGCGAACTAGGTGAACAGGCTAGCGAAACCATAGAAGAGTTTACTGAAGATGCGAAAGAAGTATTAAGTGATTTTGCTGAGGATGCAAAAAAGACCGCCAATGAATTTTCAGAAAGTGCAAAAGAAGCTTTCAACACTAGCAGTAGCGAAAATAAAAAAATATTAGCTGGTATTTTGGCTATTATATTTGGGTGGCTAGGTGTACATAAATTCATATTAGGCTATCAAAAAGAAGGCATTATTATGCTTGTAGTAGGTATTGCCGGATTGTTTCTTTGTGGTATACCCACTACAATTGTATCCATTGTTGGCTTAATTGAAGGTATTATGTACCTAACCAAAACAGATGAAGAATTTATGGCTACCTACCAAGAAGGTAGAAGGCCTTGGTTCTAAAAAAAAGTAAAAGCCAGCCATTTCATAAGCTGGCTTTTTTGTTTCTTTTATGAAAAGTAGTCCTAAAATTAGAAAAATGCAGGCAACAGATTGGAACGCTGTTGCGCAAATATACCATGAAGGCATACAAACAAAGTTTGCAACTTTTGAAACGCAAACCCCTAGCTATGACACTTGGCATGCAACACACTTGCAAGCGTGTAGGCTTGTTGCCACTATCAATAACAAGGTAGTTGGGTGGGCTGCCTTATCACCTGTTTCATCAAGATGCGTTTATGGCGGGGTAGCTGAAGTAAGTGTATACATCGGACAAGAACATAGAGGAAAAGGCATTGGTAAAAGCTTGATGGAAGAATTGATAACAGAAAGTGAAGCAATAGGTTTATGGACACTACAATCAAGTGTTTTTCCAGAAAATACAGGAAGCATAACTTTACATGAAAAAACAGGTTTCAGGTATATTGGCAAACGTAAAGCAGTAGGTAAATTAGATGGTGTTTGGAAAGACAACCTCCTATTTGAACGCAGAAGTACTACCGTAGGCATAGACTAAAGTCTTTTCATCGACACTAGCACTAACAGACGCTAATCTCCATTTTGGTTTGCCTCTGCAAACTTTCTTTCTAACTCTGCTTGAAATTCTTCCATTACAGGCTTTACAGTGCTTTCAGGTAAATCTGCTATTTTTATATACATCAATCCATCAACAGAATTATTGAACAAGGGATCTACATTAAAAGCAATCACCTTCGCATTTTGCTTGATATATTTTTTGATCAAAACAGGTAAACGCAAACTCCCAGGTTCTACCTCATCAATAATGCGATCAAACTTATTTAAATCTGCCTGTGTTTCATCAAACACAAACTCTTTATCAGCATCTTTCAACTTCACCTTAAATTCTTTCTTAGGGTGTATATATTGCGCCACATACGGATCCCAGTAATTAGATTTCATAAACTCAATCATCAGTGATTTTGAAAAGTTAGAAAACTGATTACTAATACTCACTCCACCCATGAGATATTTATGCTCTGGATAGCGCAAGGTAGTATGTACGATACCCTTCCACAGTAAAAATAAAGGCATTGGCTTTTGTTGGTATTCTTTTACAATATAAGCCCTGCCCATTTCAATGGATTTAGACATCATATCGTACAATTCAGGCTCTACCCGAAATAAATCTTGAATATAAAACCCATCAATACCATATTTCTTAAAAATATCGGCGCCCATACCCATACGGTATGCCCCAACAATACCTTTTTTTTCATTATCCCATAAAAATAAATGATGATAATACGTATCAAAAATATCAAGATCGATGGCTTTATTAGTTCCTTCGCCAATTTCTCTAAAGGTAACCTCTCGTTGCCTCCCTATTTCTTTCAAAATAAAAGGCATATCCTTTTCCATCGCCAAAAAGACCTCGTAATTTTTACTTTGTAATAAACGACAATCTTTTTCCCTAAGCTTTTCTACTTCGCCCTGAATAACCTCTGTGCGTACGGCTGAAGCAATTTTTTTTGGAGACTTAGGTATTTTTAAGGTTGTTGGTATTTGGTCTATTAACCGTTCTTTTTCATAGGCATTAGAAAGTATATAGGTTTTTTTACGAAGCAAGTCACCAAAATCTTTAAATGTCTCTTGCTCCTTTTGCATTTTTACCGATATGGGCTGCCCAATACGCACTTTAATTGGTCTATTCCTTTGGGTATACACCTCTGAAGGTATTTTTGCTGTCCTAAAAATATCGCTAATTTTAGATAAGCGATAAAAGAACTTACTATTACGCGCATGAAAATAAATAGGCACTACGGGTACCTCAGCCTTTCTAATAAGTTTCAAAATTGGTTCTTCCCAATCTTTATCTACTATGAGCTTGCCATCACGATGAGTCGAAACTTCACCTGCCGGAAATACACCTAAAGGGTGCCCATCTTTTAAATGTCTTAGTGCATTTTTGAAACCTATAAGGCTGCTTTTTACATCTTTTCTATCTTCAAAAGGATTTACAGGGATAATATGTGGTTCAATGGGCACCATGCGCTGTAAAAGAAAATTTGCCATTAACTTATAGTCAGAACGTTGCGCTAGCATCAACTTAAAAAGCAAAACGCCATCCATGGCTCCCAAAGGATGATTTGAAATTGTGATGTAAGCACCATCTTTGGGTAAACGACGATAATCTTCTTCAGGAATATCATACTCAATCTCATAGTGGTCTAAAACAGCCTGTGAAAATTCACCTGCTTCAAGATGTTTTACACTATCATAAAATTTATTTATACTTGATATTCTAGTAACCTTCATTAAAAACCAGGCAAGAAAGGTACCTACAAAACCATATTTATCAATATTAACAGCTTTCGCCAGTTCTTTAGCGGTTACTAACCCCATTCATTTGTGATTTTAGATAACCGTAAATATAAGAAAATACCTATTTGAAGACCTATTTTTAACATTTGCATTTAAAACAACGTAGTATCGGTTATTTGATAACAAATTGAACCGTTTCTTTTCCTCTTTGCTCTAAAAGCACTTCAGCCCCATTTAGCAAGGATTTAATGGCATTAGCATCAAAATGACGTATGGTATATAAGGATACATCTTCTTGGTATACAACTTTAAACCGACTCTTTAAAACATTTAACAATTCTTCAAGTCTACCAAATTTGTTATCAACACAAACCGAGAAACTGATTGCCGAATTCTGTATCAAATCGACCTTCATCTTATGTTGATGAAACAGTTTAAAAAGCTCACTAATACTATCTTCAACAATAAAAGAAAAATCTAACGAAGATAACTTCATCAATACTTGATTTTTCTTAACAATAAAGCAAGGTACTTCAGGAGCTATACCTACTCCTTTACCAACTGTAGTTCCTTCGTTTTTTGGATTAATAAACGATTTTACATGTAGCGGAATTTCCTTGCGTTGCAATGGCTGAAGCGTTTTTGGGTGTATTACAGAAGCACCATAAAAAGCCAACTCAATAGCTTCACGGTAAGAAATATTATGCAATAATTGCGTTTCTTTAAAATACCTAGGATCAGCATTAAGCACCCCTGGCACATCTTTCCAAATGGTAACCGAGCGAGCATTTAAACAATAAGCCAAAATAGCAGCTGTATAATCAGACCCCTCTCTACCCAAGGTAGTGGTGAAATTATTATCATCACTTGCCAAGAATCCTTGGGTAATATTTAATAATTTTCGATCAACCCCTGAGGCCACGTTTTGTTGCGTTTTATCCCAATCAACAGTTGTATCTCTGTAACTCGCATCAGTTTTAATCAAATTACGCACATCTATCCAGTTGTTATTTATACCAATCTCATTGAGATATTCACTAATTATTGTTGTAGAAATTAGCTCTCCATAGCCAACAACTTGGTCGTACACAAAGTTATAGTTTGGCGATTTGTTCCAGGCCAAAAAACCCTCTACCTCATCAAACAGCGCTTTCACCTTTTTAAAAACAGGGTGTTGCTTATTGGCAAACAAATCAACTAAAATAGTATGATGATAGGCTACTACTTTTTGCACCAAAGATTTTAATTCAGTTTTATCGTCAGTATCTTCAAAATAGGCATTCACAATTGCTTCCATCGCATTGGTCATCTTACCCATGGCCGATACGACCACCAAGGTATTTTCATGGCCTACCTCCTGTAAAACTTTCACTACATTTTTAACACCATCTGCATCTTTTACCGATGCACCTCCAAATTTAAATACGCGCATTACAAATTATTTAATTCTATCACTATTAGCAACCTTCTTATATTGCTCTTGTTGTTTTTGCTTACCACACCAAAAAGAGCACTATTTATTCAATGTTATCACAAACTGGGCAGACAATTTAGGTTAGTTATTTTCTAAAAACCGATCCATTCCTTGTTCATCTAACTGTACTACATCCCAATCACGCATTACCCTTGCACCCTTTTTTTCATAAAATGCAATTGCGGGTTCATTCCAATCTATTACTTCCCAGCTAATTCGCTTAACTCCTAAAGACTTGCCGTATTTTACTACGGCTGTCAAAAGCGCACTCCCTAAGCCCGTTCCTCGCATGGTTTCTGTAACAATAAGATCTTCTAAATGAATAACAGGTCCTTTCCATGTTGAATACCTGGGGTAAACCAGTGCCATCCCAACAATAACATCATCATTTTCAGCAACAAAACATTGAAATAACTTCTCGTCTCCAAAACCATCATTGATAAGATCTTTCTCATTTACTTCAACAGCATCTGCTTCCTTTTCAAAACTGGCTAATTCCTTTATTAATTTTAAAACTTGAGCCATATCGGCCGCCTGTGCTTCTCGTATTTTATACATGATTGTTATAAATAAAACACAAAGTTATAAATTTAAAAAACCAATCTGCAACTAAAACCTTGTATCATCACAAAAAAACCGATATTTGTGGTACACAACGTACATTTTGAGATGATGACAAAAAAAAACACCACCCTAGGAGAGTTTATTATTGAAAATCAAAACTCCTTTCAATACAGCTCAGGAGAACTATCAAAACTTATTAATGCCATTCGCCTTGCTGCAAAAGTGGTTAATCACGAAGTAAATAAAGCAGGTTTAATTGATGTTTTAGGCGCTGCTGGCGACACCAACATTCAAGGAGAAGACCAGCAAAAACTAGATGTCCTAGCCAATGATAAATTTATTCAAACCTTAAAAAACCGAGAAATTGTTTGCGGTATTGCTTCAGAAGAGGAAGATGATTTTATCAGCATCAACAGTAACGATGAAAATCATCAGAATAAATATGTGGTTTTAATTGACCCACTTGACGGGTCATCAAATATAGATGTCAATGTATCTGTAGGGACGATTTTCTCTATTTACAGACGAATAACTCCTGTTGGCACACCAGTTACCCTTGAAGATTTTTTACAACCGGGCGACCAACAAGTTGCTGCTGGTTATATTATTTACGGCACATCAACCATGCTTGTCTACACCACTGGTGATGGAGTAAATGGTTTTACGCTCAACCCCGCTATTGGCACTTTTTATCTTTCGCACCCCAACATGCAGTTTCCAAAAACAGGCAAAATATATTCTGTAAATGAAGGAAACTATACCCATTTTCCGCAAGGAGTAAAAGACTACATTAAACATTGTCAAAAAGAAGAAGGTGACCGCCCATACACCTCACGCTATATAGGATCATTAGTTTCTGATTTTCATAGAAATATGATTAAAGGAGGTATTTATATGTATCCGAAAAGTAGTATTGCTTCTAATGGAAAACTACGTTTGTTGTATGAATGCAACCCGATGGCTTTTATTGCAGAGCAAGCCCAAGGCAAAGCTAGTGATGGTCATCAGCGAATTCTTGAAATAAAACCCACAGAACTGCATGAACGTGTTCCCTTCTTTTGTGGTAGTACAGCAATGGTAACAAAAGCAGAAGAGTTTATTCAGAAATACCATTAATTACAAATCGTAACAAAAAAATATACGCATACTATTTAAAAACACGATACCAGATACTATAAAAAATCTACGCTCTCCTATTTGATTTTTTACTCATTTCTAATTACCACAATTTTTCCTAATCGATAGGAATTCTGATTATTCGAAAGATTAGATTGAGGAGTCGCACTTGTAATAGTCCAATACCTTGAAGAGTAATTACTAAAAATTATTTCATTATTGGCATTGTTTATTTCAACCGAAACCACTAAAAATTTCACATAGGGATGTTCCAAGGTTTGAATATAGCACCGTATTCTCTCCCTATTCTCTCCTATCATCCAAGTTCCAGACATTCTTCCTGATGCAGCAGCCAACCAATTTGAGTTAGAAATCAATGTAAAGCCTACAATCTTATCAGCATCCCGCACCGTTATCGTCTGGTTTCCTGTGGATAATGCTATGGTTTCATAGGTGGTTTCTTTAGTACTCTGCTTAATCCATTTTGTACCATCGTATACAAATATCGCTTTTAAATCTGTTCTATAAATAAATGAGCCTTCTTCTGGTGTAAGTGAATTCATTTGAGTCTCATCCACTACAGAATGCACATTGACTAAGAGATCCTCAGACACCTGACCGCTTAAAACATTTATTCCTAAAAAAAATATCAAGCATAATCTATTTATCATTGTTCTTTCTAAAATAAAATGTAAAATTAATAATTTGTGAAGTGGTTTACAAAAAATAACAGCTTCTGGCTACAAACATCCAAACATTACATTTCCTTCTTGTTATGCTTTTCTGGTTGTACTACCACAACTCTAAAACTGGAAATTTTATCGCATTCTTTATAATAAAGCAAAAGAAAAGTATATTTAATCATTCAAAAATGATAAGCGTATATTCTCATTTAGCTAAGGAGAAATCAGTGAATTTTTTAAAACAACATTTTTAGGATTATTAATAAAATAGGGTTACCCGGTTACATCTTGATAGTTCGTTTATTATTCTGTCTCAAGCACTATGAATGTTGAGTTAGATAAAATAAAACGCTAAAATTTTTAAAAACAATTTTAAAATTGATTCTCAACGTTTTGAAAACTAAATGGGTAACTCTATAATAAAATATGAAATAACAACTACCACAAAATCAAACACTTAAAAACAATTAAACGATCAACCTTTGTTACCTACCCTACTTCTTAGTTGTATGCTCTATAAAATTAGCAAATCTGTGTTTTTCCTTCAATAAGTAGAAATAAATCATTTTATTAGCACAGTATCACAAAATTCTTCTTCAAGATAACAGGTCTCCAAAAACCTACCTTCCTGATCTTAACGATTCATATTTTTTATTTCTTCAATAAAGTTATCTTCATCAACCCCAGCAGCAACAAGTCTTAAAGCTTTGTCTACAACATAGCCTACATTTGCTGTTGAAAAACCAAGACCAACGCACAAACGCTCCAATATTGATTTCTGCTTTTCGCCCAATTCATGATCAGCATAAACCATACGAGCCAAATCATAAAGTCGCTCTAACCTTTTATCATAACTCGTTGGCGGATTTATAGGGTGTGATTGATAGTCCTTCAAAATCTCCTTATAATCCTCATCTGAGATATCAAGTTTTCGAGCAAGCCTATCTAAAAATGCTTGTTCTTCATCAGTAATTATACCATCACTCATAGCTACCCTTACAATAGCTGCAAAATGATCTTGATTTCTTTTTTGAAATCCACTATCAAAAAAATCTACAATCGACATATTATTAATTTTTAATATCGCAAATATAATTTTTTTCAAGGGGAATATTTATATTCCAACCAACTTTGTTTTTCACCAATTTACAAGCGCGCCTACATACCTCTATATTAAGATTCACAACTACTCTTTTAAAACATAATCTAAGTAGGAAAAGCAGCACTTCAAAAATTGCATCAACAATCTTGACATAAGGGGCGAGGTGTTGTTCAGAAAAAATAGTATTCATTTTTAAGCCAAGTATAGCAAATTACACCGCTAGCCAAGCTATTGTGCTGCCATCAAAAAGTAGCTAACATACTTTCATTTAAACAACAAGAAAACACAAAAAATACAGCTGTACTTTGGCTCGTATGACCAATGCGACTTATATTTACAAAAAAAACGGTTGGTTAAAACCCCCTTTTCTAATTTTTTTACTCAGTCTCTGCAACTACAGAAACTGCAGCAAGCTATTGCCTCAAACGAACCTACTTCGCCCACAAAGCACATTTTAAAAGGTCTAACAGGCTCTTCGGTTTCTTTTATCATATCAGAAACCTTTAAGCATAATGAAACACCGTTTTTATTAGTCTTTAATGATAAAGAAGAGGCTGCATACCATTTAAATGACCTAGAGCAAATGCTAGGCGAAAACGATGTCTTATTCTACCCTGGCAGTTATCGAAGACCGTATCAAATTGAAGAAACAGACAATGCCAATGTACTGCTACGCGCAGAGGTATTAAACCGCATCAATTCGAGAAGAAAACCAGCGGTAATTGTAACCTACCCCGATGCGCTTTTTGAAAAAGTAGTCACCCGAAAAGAATTAAACAAAAATACCCTCAAAATAAAACTCGAAGACAGTCTGTCGCTTGATTTTTTAAATGAAGTGCTTTTTGAATATCAATTTAAACGTGTTGATTTTGTTACCGAACCCGGAGAATTTTCGGTTCGTGGTGGTATTGTAGATGTTTTTTCTTTTTCTCATGATGAGCCGTACCGCATTGAGTTTTTTGGTGACGAAGTAGATAGCATTCGTACTTTTGATGTTGAAACGCAGCTTTCTACAGAAAAGGTAAAAAGCATTTCAATTATTCCTAATGTGGCGAATAAATTTTTAGAGGAAAAAAGAGAAAGTTTTTTAAATTATATTTCCCCTAAAACCATCTTGTTTGTTAAAAACAAAACATTACTGTTTGATCGCTTAGATGATTTTTTTTCAAAGGCAGTTGAAGCTTTCGCAAAATTATCAACAGACATAAAACACCTACAGCCAGAAGAATTATTCTTAAATGCCACTCAATTAAAAAATCAGTTAAAAAGCTTTGGGCTTATAAGTTTAGACGCAAACCCCGCTGATACTGCCACAAAAATCACTTTTAACACGGTACCGCAACCGTCTTTTAATAAAAAATTTGATTTGTTAATAGCCGACCTCAACAACAATCATGATAAGGGCTACACTAATTTTATATGCTGCGCAACAGAACAGCAGGCAAAACGTTTTCATGATATTTTTGAAGAGGTAGAAACACAGGTACATTACAAAACAGTCGTTTTCTCACTGCATCAAGGCTTTATAGACAAAGACCTAAAACTAGTTTGCTATACCGATCATCAAATTTTTGAACGCTACCATAAGTTTAGTTTAAAAAATGGGTATGCCAAAAAACAGGCAATTACCTTAAAAGAACTAAACAAATTAGAAATAGGTGATTATGTAACGCATATTGATCATGGTATAGGAAAATTTGGAGGACTTCAAAAAATAAATGTCGAAGGCAAAAAACAAGAGGCTATTAAATTAATGTACGGCGAGCGCGACATTTTATATGTAAGCATACACTCGCTACATAAGATTTCAAAATTTAATGGCAAAGATGGTGCCGTACCTAAGATTTATAAACTGGGCTCTGCCGCATGGAAGAAAATAAAGCAAAAAACAAAATCGAGAGTTAAAAAAATAGCTTTTGATTTGATAAAAATATATGCAAAACGAAGGCTTGAAAAAGGATTTCAGTATGAGCCAGATGGGTATTTACAGCATGAGCTAGAAGCTTCATTTATTTATGAAGACACTCCTGACCAAAGTAAAGCCACTGAAGATATTAAACGAGACATGGAAAGTGAACGCCCCATGGATCGTCTTATTTGTGGAGATGTAGGTTTTGGAAAAACAGAAGTAGCTATTAGAGCCGCCTTTAAAGCTGTTGCCAATGGAAAACAAGTTGCCGTTTTAGTTCCTACCACCATTTTGGCGTTTCAGCATCACAAAACATTTAGTGAGCGCTTAAAAGAGATGCCTGTAACGGTTGATTATTTAAACCGTTTTAGAACAACAAAAGAACGTCGCCTTACCCTCGAAAAGCTTGAAGCTGGTAAGGTTGATATCATTATTGGCACCCACCAATTGGTAAATAAAAATGTAAAATTCAAAGATTTAGGTCTATTAATTGTTGATGAAGAGCAAAAATTTGGCGTTGCGGTTAAAGACAAATTAAAAGCCATAAAGGAAAATGTAGATGTACTCACCTTAACAGCAACCCCTATTCCTAGAACGCTACAATTTAGCCTAATGGCAGCCCGTGATTTATCGGTAATAAACACAGCACCACCCAATCGGTATCCTATTGAAAGTAGGGTCATTCGTTTTGGTGAAGAAACCATTCGTGACGCCATTACCTATGAAATTCAACGTGGAGGGCAGGCATTTTTTATACATAACCGCATAGAAAATATCAAAGAAGTAGCTGGAATGATTCAGCGTTTAGTACCCGACGCAAAAATAGGCATTGGTCATGGGCAAATGGACGGAAAGAAATTGGAAAGTCTGATGCTTGCCTTTATGAACGGTGAGTTTGATGTTTTGGTTTCTACTACTATCGTAGAAAGTGGCCTCGATGTTACTAATGCAAACACCATTTTCATTAACAACGCCAATAACTTTGGTCTGAGTGATTTACACCAAATGCGTGGTCGTGTAGGTAGAAGTAATAAAAAGGCATTCTGCTATTTTATTACGCCTCCTTATGATGTAATGACAAGCGATGCCAGAAAACGCATAGAAGCCCTCGAACAATTTACATCTCTAGGCAGCGGTTTTAATATTGCCATGAAAGATCTAGAAATACGTGGAGCAGGAGATTTATTGGGTGGAGAACAGAGTGGTTTTATAAACGAAATTGGTTTTGACGCGTACCAAAAGATTTTGGCCGAAGCTATTGAAGAACTTAAAGAAAATGAATTTAAAGATTTATATAAAGAAGTAGAAGGACACCAAGCTAAAGTTTATGTAAAAGAAACTCAATTAGATACTGATTTTGAACTATTATTTCCTGACGACTATATCAACAATGTTACCGAGCGACTAAATCTTTATACCGAGCTCAATAAAATAAAAGACGAAAAAGCATTAAAAACATACGAACAAGCACTTATTGATCGTTTTGGTGAACTACCAGCACAAGCTGATGATTTACTTAATTCAGTTCGTATTAAATGGATTGCTACCAGCATTGGTCTTGAAAGAATAGTTATGAAGCAACATAAAATAGTTGGTTATTTTATTGCCGACCAACAGTCTGACTTTTACCAAAGTGCAAACTTTACTAAAGTTTTGCAATTTGTGCAAACACATGCACATATCTGTACCATGAAAGAAAAGCAAACTAGAAACGGACTACGCTTACTATTAGTCTTTGAAAATATTAACTCAATTTACAAAGCATTAGAAGCACTAGAGCCATTTAAATTAATTCATAACATAACCCCACACCAATAAACCCCACTAAAATGGAATTTAATTTAGCCGAAAAACTAGCCATTGTCAAAATCATTGATGCCGTCATTCACGCCGATGGCGTTATACATGATGGAGAGCTTCAAGAACTACAGCAACTAATGAAATTTATAGATTTTGACACCAACTTCATCATGCAATCAAGAAATATTGCCCACGATCAAAGTTTATTAATTCTAAAAGCAATGCCTGATGATAAAAAGAAAGTTGTAGCAATTATACTAGAAGAGTTGGCAAATTCAGATGGTTTTGTTCACAAAAAAGAAATTGATTTAATTGTGAGTGTGTTTTCATCGGCGGGTATAACACATGAGCTAAAATCATCAAAGAAAAAAATGAAGCCTAGCAAGGCTAAATTACACAAAAAAGCGTAAACTTTTACGCACCACAAACACCATAAAACACGGTTTAGTAGTCACTTATATCGCTTTATTAGCGAAAGAAAAATCAGAATCTTTATCTTCGCATAAAATTTGGTTTGATTTTTGATTTTAATCCACTATGAAAAAAATAAGCTTTCTCTTTCTTTTACTTGTAGTCAATTTCGTATTTTCACAACATACAATTTCGGGCAACTTTACCCCTTCCAAAGATTACAAATGGCTTATAGCCTACAAACTAAGACCAGGTACTCAAGTATATATTGCAGATACAGAAATAAAAAACGGCTCATTTACTTTAACACTACCTCAGAAAGCAGTTGCAGGATCTTATAGGTTGGTATATGCCGTACCACAAGAAGAATTTTATTTTGATGTTATTTATAATGGCAAAGAAAATATCACCTTGAATTTTGACAGTGACCAAGGTGTAGAATTCACTTCTTCAGAAGAAAACATTGTTTTTAACAACTATTTTAATGCCGTTAGAGCGATAGAAAAAAGTTTGATAGGGTATTACTCAGCGGGAGAATCAAACAAAAAAGCCTACAAAGAAATTCTTAAAAAGTATACCGAAACACAAAGCACGTACGAAGAAAACTCAAAACACCTTTTGGCGCATAAGTTTATAAAAGCAAATAGACCTTACATACCCGAGTCTTATGAAGATATAAACACATACGCAAAAAATAGAAAAGAAGCCTATTTTAACCATTTAAACCTTACTAATTTATCATTACAAGCCTCTGGTTTTTTAACCGATAAGATTACCAATTATGTTTTTACCGCCCTGCCTTTAGAGCCGCTTGAAAAAGACGCAACAGAAAACATTATAAAAGCCAATGTTGATACAGTTTTTGATCAACTTAAAGTCACTTCTGATGCCTATTCATTTCACACCTTCTATAACCTTTGGATGCAAGCAACAGCTAGTGATTTTAATGAAACAGCTGATTACATCTACAATACCTACATTAAAACATCACCTAAAGCAGCAAAAAATAAAACTATTATTAATAAGATCGAATTATACAATCGTCTACGCATTGGTGCCATTGCCCCCGAAATAAGTTGGAAAAAAGGAGACGGCATAGAAAAATTAAGCAACTTAGAAGGCGCAAAGAATTATATTCTTATTTTTTGGAGTAGTACATGTGGTCATTGCCTTAAAGAAATACCTCCCTTACACAAAGAGCTTATGAACAATGACAAGGTACAGGTAGTAGCGGTAGGCTTAGAAGACAATGATACTTCATGGAAGATTCAAACTGCCAAGCTAGCTAGCTTTGAACATGCCATTGCGCTGGGCAAATGGCAAAGCGAATATGCTAAATTATATGACATTCATTCTACCCCTACCTACTTCATTTTGGATACTAACAAGCGTATCATTGCTAAGCCAGAAAACGACAAAGAAGTTATTAATTTTTTAAAGAATCAACACTAAGAAACAGTCACTTAAATACAATACTTTTCTCAGACCGCGATTTGCTCAGTACAAGTGAAAAATGTTACGACATAACGCTGTTGATTGCTCCTATAGTACTTCTTCTTAAAGTGTTTTTAAATCTTTAATTGTTTTAAAAGCAACGTCGACATGTTCATCATCAACCAAAATGGTGAACTCATTTGTTGTTGAAATCACCTCATACAATACAATACCTTCCCAAGCCAAACGCTGAAATATAAAATAGTAAATACCAGGTACTGAGACATTTTCAGCGGGTAATTTCACCGTTATTGAAGAAAGATCTGTCGCCTTCTGCGTACATTTTTCCCCTTTAAATAAATCCTCAACGGTTTTATCCATAATATCGCTAATCACAATATTAATTTCATTCACACCCCTAGAAGAGGTATAAAACACATCTTGGTTAACGTTAACGGCCTCGAGCAATTTTGCTTGTTGCACTAGAATTGTATCAGAAGCCAAGAAGGTATAATCTGTTAATGAAGAACGTACGGTAATCTCACCAATATTCTTTAAAACCTTGATAATCTTGTGCGTAGCACGAAATTCTAAATCATCTGACAACCGTTTTAAAGCCATTACAATGGCTCCGTTGCGAATATTTTTCCCCAGCTCGTCTTCTATTTCTGGTTTTACAATTCTTGAAAGCGAAGTAAGGTTGATTATTCCTTGCGCTAGAGCACTTTGCAGAAAGGGCTTCTTTTTGATATACTGTTCTACAACCGATGAAATTGTTTTCATTTTACATTATTTTGTGGGTAAAATTAACAAAATGTTACATATAAAACAAATTGTAAGGAAAATACATTTGGCAAATTTTTAGCACCTTTACTGCAAATTGCATAAAATAAATGGCGAATATTCTTAAAAACACAATTTCGCCCAAAATTCTCAAAAAAACCAACTTATACTAACCCCTTAGTTAACAACGTTAAAGCAGCATAAAATTATTACGGCTAACCATTTCTTTATACCTCATGATAAACTATTATCAACAAGACTCACATCAGAAGTGATAAAATGCACTTTCTATATGTTCTATTTTAAAGATTTTTTTATTTTTTAGAATGGTAATCACATCAAAACGCACCTCCATATCAAGATCATTTTCTATGACATACTGATTCGCTCCCATAACCAAAAGTTGAATTTTTTTCTTTGTAATTGTATCAGCAATAGCAATAATTTGATCATTACTTCTTGCACGCACCTCTACAACAGCCAAAATATCATCCTTTTGAGCTATAACATCTATCTCTGATTTTAAATAACGGTAGTTCTTACACTTAATTTCATACCCATTTTTCTCTAAAAAATCATGTGCAATCTTCTCCCCTTCCTTTCCAAATTCATTATGTTTTCCCATAGTTTTAATTCAATAACTATAAAATACTGCTTTAACCACTTTTATGCCTACATGAAAGTACAAAAATGCCATCAAACTAATGCAAGCTAACTACCTCCTCATTGCTGTTTATAGCTTTCATAAGGTTATATATTTTACAAAATCCTTAGTTCACCATAAGATTTATACTAAAATTAATAAATGAAGGTATTCTAAATAATCTAAGAATATGAAGCACGTTTACTAAACACAAATTTACCAGTAAACACTGCCTCTTTATACACGCAACAGTTTACATTTAGCGACAAGCAATGATTTTCTACTGTTCTTTTTGGTTCATTTGTAGACCACGCAAACAAAAATCTTTATTTTTGGGGCCTAATTTATTTTTTGATGGTAGAAAACCAAAAGCATCCGGCTCGATACACAATTACTGCCGCCTTACCCTACACCAATGGCCCTATTCATATTGGACACTTGGCTGGCGTTTATGTTCCTGCAGATATTTACACCCGTTATCTCCGTTTAACCGGTAATGATGTTGCCTTTGTATGCGGAAGCGATGAGCACGGTGTTGCCATTTCAATGAAGGCCAAAAAAGAAGGTATTACACCACAAGAAGTGATTGACACCTATGATGGTATTATTCGCAAATCTTTTGAAGAATTTGGAATCACTTTTGACAATTACTCGCGCACCTCTCGCAAGGTGCACCATGAAACTGCCGCTGGTTTTTTTCAAAAATTATATGAGCAAGATGATTTTATTGAAGAAACCACTGCTCAGTTATATGATGAAGAAGCAAAGCAATTTTTAGCAGATCGTTTTGTGGTAGGTACTTGCCCAAAATGTGCTCATGAAGAGGCCTATGGCGACCAATGTGAAAATTGTGGTTCTACCCTTAATGCAACCGATTTAATTGATCCGAAATCAACCATTTCTGGAGCGACACCTAGCTTAAAAGAAACCAAACACTGGTTCTTACCCTTAAATAGACATGAAGATTTTTTAAAAGAATGGATTTTAGAAGGGCATAAATCGGACTGGAAACCTAACGTATACGGACAATGTAAAAGTTGGATTGACGACGGATTAAAACCAAGGGCAGTAACCCGTGATTTAGACTGGGGTATACCTGTACCTGTAAAAGGGGGCGAAGGCAAAGTGTTGTACGTTTGGTTTGATGCACCAATAGGTTATATTTCTTCTACCAAAGAATGGGCAGCCCGCGAAGGAAAAGACTGGGAACCCTACTGGAAATCTGAAGACACAAAATTGGTTCATTTTATAGGCAAGGATAATATAGTTTTTCACTGCATAATATTCCCTGCTATTCTAAAAGCGCATGGAGGATATATTCTCCCCGAAAACGTACCCGCCAATGAATTTTTAAATCTAGAAGGCAACAAACTGTCTACCTCTAAAAACTGGGCGGTGTGGTTACATGAGTATTTACAAGAGTTTCCTGATATGCAAGATGTATTACGATACACCTTGACAGCAAACGCACCTGAAACCAAAGACAACGATTTTACTTGGAAAGATTTTCAAGCTAGAAACAACAATGAATTGGTTGCCATTTTTGGCAACTTTATTAATCGTGTGGTGGTTTTAACCAATAAATATTATGAGGGTGTAGTTCCCACACCTTCTGAATTTTCGCAAGTAGATAAAGACACCTTAGCACAACTTCGTAGTTTTCCAAAAACTATTTCTAGCTCAATTGAACGCTACCGTTTTAGAGAAGCTGGTCAAGAACTCATGAACCTTGCCCGATTAGGAAATAAATATTTAGCAGATGAAGAACCGTGGAAAGTAATAAAAGAAGATGAAGAACGCGTAAAAACAGTAATGTATATCGCACTACAAATAGCTACCGCACTCGCCGTATTAAGCGAACCTTTTTTACCATTCACATCTAAAAAATTAAAATCGATACTAAATACCAGTGTTGCTGAAAATGATAGCCTTAACTGGAAAGCGATTGCTACTAAAGAAACGCTGCTTGCACCAGCGCATACAATAAACAAAGGTGTGCTTCTTTTTAGAAAAATAGAAGACAAAGAAATTCAAGCGCAGCTAGATAAATTAGAAGCTACCAAAAAGGCAAATGAAGTTGAAAACAAAACGCTTATGCCACAAAAAAACACCATTACCTTTGATGATTTTTCAAAACTCGACATGCGTGTTGGTACTATAGTTGAAGCCAAAAAAATGGCAAAAGCAAAAAAACTACTAGTGCTAAAAGTAGATACAGGCATAGATACCCGTACTATTGTTTCGGGTATTGCCGAGAGTTTTTCACCCGAGGAAATTATAGGCAAAAAAGTTACGGTACTTATTAATCTTGCTCCAAGAGCCTTGCGTGGCGTTGAAAGTGAAGGTATGATTTTGATGACTGAAACTGCTGAAGGTAAATTGGTTTTTGTTAACCCTGATGAAGATGGCGTTGCCAATGGTGAGAGTATAAATTAATGCTTACTGTCAATAAATAGTGGTATTTTTCGTTGATAAATATATCAACCAAAACCATATTATGACTCCTTGGCTTTCATTCGGTATCGCACTAATTTTTAGTGTACAATTATTTTTTGCTCAAGAAAAAATTTTAGAATTTTCTACTGATTACGGACAAACCGAAATAAATATGGAAAATTCTTTTACGCTTGTCAACAAACGTGATCACAGTTTTACCGTATTTTTAACTCAACGATCAAAGGTTAAAGCCTTTCATTTCAATAATGAAATGGTAAATGAAGGCCACATATATTCTTCTTTATTACCCTCTAAATACAAAGTTCCTTTGGGCGGAACAATAGACAAAAAATCATATACTCTTTTCTTTACGAACAAAGCCAAATCAAAGTTTGCTGCTGCAAACTTTGATTTTAACACTAGCCTGGCAAAAACATTGAATATTGATCTTAAACTGGATAACGAAAAGCTAATTTCTAATTTTAATCACAATGGCAATTTCTATTTAGCAACGGTTTCCTTCAAAGAAAATCATATTAATTTGTATCGCTTTGATTCTTTTGGCACTTACGAAAAGAAAATTATAGACCTTTCTGATCACAAGACCTATCGCACAGCTACATATCCAGTGTCATTATACAAAACACTTTCTGCCGACATGCCTTCTAAACCAATTTATAATGTTCAGTGGATACAAAAAGATGTTCCCTATTCGTTAGAATCCATGACTACCTTCTATAAGCTATATTTGGTAGGTGATGTGATGCACCTTACCGCTGACATCAATCCAAATTTCACACAATTAATCAGTTTTAATTTAGCGAGCGGAGAAACCCAACTAAAACAATTTAATCAGCCTGAATTTAAAGCTGATGAAACAATGAGCAATTCTTTTCTATCTAACAACACGCTTTATCAATTTCGTATAAACGCAAAAGAAATGGCCTTGAGCATTTCAGACTTACACACCGGAAAGGTTTTAAAAGAACATCGTATAAACAAAAAAGAAAACCTATATCTGGCATCAGGGCCCATTCGCCAGCGAGGAGGACGTTACAAAAAATACCGAGAACTAGAAAAAACATCCCAATTTTTACGTAAAGTAGGTAGCGGATTTCCCAGTATTTTTGTTGATACTATTGATGGTACTCAAAAAGTTGTGCTTGGTAGTGTAGATAAAATAGAAGACGGTGCAATTCAAGCATTGACTTTTATGAATCCTTTTACTGCAGTAGCCTCATTTGGTATAGTAACTCTATATGTTAACCCTGTTGCCCTAGCAATGATAAAAGCTTCAGATACCAAAGCAGTGTACATTTCAAGTTATTTAGATGACAAATTTGAAACCACGCAAATTACTGAGAAAGATGACATTTTTTATCGGGTTGCTGATTTCCTTAAAAACGAAAAAACCAAACGCTATACTGCCGTAGATATTTTTCAATACAAAGATTACTTTCTTTTTGGAATGTTGGACAAGAAAAATAAGCTGTATTCTTTACGTAAATTTGAAAAGTAAAAATGAGGATGTAAACTAATTCTCTTTTATCCTGCTCAACACTTTTTTTCGCTTACCAGAGGACAATAGTGGAATTTCATCAACATAAGTTACAGCTATCTTAGCATCATCACCCAAAAGATTCTTAAACTCCCTAACTAGTTCTTCCTCCCTTTTGAAATCTCCTTTTGAATTGAGTCGAAACTCATATTCTTGTTTACCGTTTTGGATGAACTGGAACTGATTGAGTTCAACATATTTCCACATATTATTACCAATAGAATGCGAAGAAACATGTTTGCCATCAGTGTCATAAATAGCGTCCATTTTACGCCCCTCAACTTTTTCAAGTACATAATGTACTGTGCCTCCTTTTTCTAACCTCCCTAGTACTCCGAGGTCTCCAGTATCATAGCGTATTAGTGGCATAGCCTTATTGAAGAGGTCAGTTACTACAATTCTTCCTAATTCCCCTTCCTTTGCAAGAGTATCTTCTTTAAGATTGAAAATTTCAATATGATAACTAGCAAAATTAGCAATAAAATTATCCTGAGATACTGCTGTCTGTTGGGCTAATATTCCATTCTCCAGATTGGCATATCGCGATACCACTGGACAATCAAAATATTCCTTCATATATTTTTTTGTACAATTGTCCAATGATTCCGACATCGCTATTACAGAAACAACCTCAGTATCCGACATATCTATGTCATACTGCTTTATGTATTTGACAAGCAGATCAAGTGCCGATGCATAACCCAAAATACTTTTGGGAGAACTGTCTTTTTTTATAGTTTGTAGGAGCTTCCCTATTTTTTCATCATCCAATTTAAACACATTAACAGGGATAATATTCTGCATCTTCTGAACAAGTAGACTCTTTTTGTTCTCCTTTACCCATATTTTCAAATAATAGAATCTAGCCCCCCAATAATGCCCCATAGTCTGAGAAAAGTATCGCACATCAGCGCTATGTCTCCCCTTCTTATCTACATCATGTAAGACCGTAAAAGGTGTTCCTGTAGACCCACTTGTTTTAGACTTATAGTTTTTTTTGCCCCTGTAGGAATCCGAATAAAAGGATTCAACATCTTTCCGCATTAGGTTCTTATTTACCACAGGAAAACAATTCAACGAAGTATCGGCAATATGGAGGGATTTGTAATAAGGTACTGTTTTTATTACATGTCTAAGAATATTTGAAAGGTACTCATTACGTTTTTTTATTGCATAATGTGATTCGTGATTATTGTTTATTTCTGCAATATCATTGTACTGTTTACCACTTTTAGAACCCTTGAGATAATCCAGCAAGCTATAAATGGCATTCCTGTAATTAAACTTCATTTGTTCATTTTATTTGAGCTACCTATTATAAGTATCAGAAATCAATTACCAATTCTTCTTTAAATCCTATAAACCTTGCTTTAAAAACTAAAACCAGCATTTTTTTAAAAACTTAATCGAATCTAAACTTTTCACCATTTTGAGAACGAAATTGGTAATCCTATTTTATTTCAAAAAATAATACTTTGTAATGGATATTCATAACATCAAACCGAAGAAATCCTTATTTCTCTACATTCAAATTAGGCAGAAGGCTTTTTATCACCACTTAAGTAAGGGTCTTTTTCCTTCCTTTCTCTTATAAAACGTGCTGGCGACCCATAAACTACCGTATATGGCTCTACATCGTTGACAACCAATGAACCAGCCCCCACAACACTATGTTCTCTTATGTTAATATTTTCAATCACATTTGCCCCAAGTGATATAACAGAATAGGTGCCAAGGGAGAAATTACCCCCAGTACAAACCCCAGAAGCTATACTTGAAAAATCACCCATATTCCCATCATGACCAACGGATGCATTGGTATTTATAATACAGTGATTTCCTATGTTAGCATTACTATTGACAATTGCTCCCGGCATTATGACAGACCCCTTACCTATTTGAACATTCTCACCAATAATCACACTAGGGTGAATCGCAGAAATCATTTCGAGTTCAGGAGCTATTTCAGCAACCTTAAGTGCCATTATACTTCGTATCCAGTTATTACCGATAGCAAAAATAGCACCCGTTATGTCCAATTTTTTCATAAGTTCTGGTAAATCATTTTCATTACCTAAAACCTCAAGTCCACAATGATTTGTTCCTTTTTTTTTGAAGGAATCTATAAACCCTATCACCTTATATCTCCCCCCTTTGTTGATACAGTCTAAAACCATACCTCCATGACCAGAAGCTCCAATAATAACAATATTTTTCATTTTAAAATTTCGTTAACTTCATTAACCCTATCATTGATTCGCTTCTCTATAACTGTAAATTGACGTCAATATTTTAAAACACATGAAATAGTTTATATTCATACGTTTATTTTATCACTTTGGATTAGAAATCTGTTAAAGATATAAAAGAAAAAGTAATGTGAAAATTTCGTTTAATTTTTAACCCATGATATTTTTAAGTTATACCAAAGATTTTCAGGAGTTTTCTAGAAAAAGAAAAAAATAGCTTTTTTATCATGTCGCTTTTATTTAACATAATATTATCATTTTACAAATGAGTAATTCATAATCGAATTTCAAAATATATCCCTACCTCTACAAATCAAAATTTAAAAAAGTAGCAGTATAAAAGAGATAAAAAACAACGCTACTAAGTAAAATGCTTACACTAAATTTGTAGCAAGTTGAACAAACTCCTAGCTCATCATTTTCAATCAATTTCTAGATAAAATTACCATGCAACTTATCTCTTATTTAGTTAAACACACACAACTGCCTCAACAAAGTATTCAAAACACGGTAGAACTTCTTGAAGAAGATTGTACAGTACCCTTTATATCGCGTTATCGCAAAGAAAAAACAGGAAATTTGGATGAGGTACAAATAGGAGCTATTGTTCAATTTAAAACACAATTTGAAGCTTTAGAAAAACGAAAAAAAACTATTCTAAAATCTATCGAAGAGCAAGAAGCACTTACCCATGAATTACAATTAAAAATTGACCAAGCAGAAGACTTAATTACCCTTGAAGATATTTACCTTCCTTTTAAGAAAAAACGCAAAACTAAAGCCGAAACTGCCAAAAAGAAGGGACTAGAACCCTTAGCCAAAATTATTATGGCTCAAAATCAAGAAAATATAGATGATGTAGCCTCACATTACTTAAGTAGTGACGTAAAGAATGAAGAAGAAGCCTTAGAAGGTGCCAGACATATCATTGCCGAATGGCTCAATGAACGCATTGCTATTCGCAATCAAATAAGGAATCAACTTGAACGATCAGCACTTATTACGACCAAGGTTATTTCAACAAAAAAAGAAACGGAAAAAGCACAAAAATATCGCGATTATTTTGACTGGAGTGAAGCTTTAAAACGTTGTCCTTCTCACCGATTTCTAGCTATTCTACGAGCAGAAAAAGAAGGCATTATTAGGGTAAAAATCGAGATTGACGCAGATGATATGCTATCAAAAATTGAAGCCCGCATACTTAAATCAAACAATTCTTGCACTCACCATATTAAGCTAGCATTGACTGATGCATACAAGCGTTTACTGTTCCCATCACTATCAAATGAACTCTTAAAAAAAGTAAAAGAAAAGGCAGATGATGATGCCATTAAAGTATTTTCGAAAAACCTCAAGCAATTACTTTTAGCCGCTCCTTTGGGTGAAAAACGTATTTTAGCTATCGACCCAGGTTTTAGAACTGGATGCAAAGTGGTATGTTTAAGTGCTCAAGGTGATTTAGAACACAATGAAACCATCTACCCGCATGCTCCACAAAATAAGAGCACTGAAGCTTTAAAAAAAATAAGCTCGCTTTGCGATGCTTATAAAATTGAGGCTATTGCCATAGGTAACGGAACAGCTTCAAGAGAAACCGAACAATTGGTAAAACGCATTCATTTTAAAAACCCCATCGAAATTTTTGTTGTTAGCGAGGCAGGAGCTTCAATTTATTCCGCATCCAAAATAGCTAGAGATGAGTTCCCAAATTATGATGTTACCGTTCGAGGTTCTGTTTCTATTGGGCGACGATTAGCTGACCCCTTGGCAGAACTCGTTAAAATTGACGCTAAATCAATTGGTGTTGGGCAATATCAGCATGATGTAGATCAACACAATCTTCAAACTTCTCTAGATAAGGTTGTTGAAAGCTGCGTAAATGCAGTAGGTGTAAACATAAACACAGCAAGTGTATCACTATTAAGCTATGTATCAGGTATTGGACCAAAGCTTGCAGAAAACATCATCTCTTATCGTAATAAAAATGGGGCGTTCAAAGATAGAAACGAAATAAAAAAAGTACCCAGATTAGGTGCAAAAGCGTTTGAACAAGGTGCTGCTTTCCTCCGAATAAAAGATCCTAAAAACCCTTTAGACGACTCTGCTGTTCACCCAGAAAGTTACAGTATTGTTCAAAAAATAGCCGAAGACAAAGGCAAAGCACTCTCTGAATTAATTGGCAACAAAAAAGAGCTTCAAAGCATTGATTTAAAGGCTTATTGCACTCCCTCCATTGGCCTACCCACCTTAAAAGACATTATTGACGAACTAGAGAAACCCGGACTTGACCGTAGAGAGAAAGCGAAAGTTTTTACCTTCAATCAACACATAAAAACAATAACCGATTTACAAGAAGGGCAATTGCTGCCGGGCATTGTCAATAACATTACAAATTTTGGTTGTTTTGTCGACATTGGCATCAAAGAAAGTGGCTTAATACATGTTTCAAACCTTGCCGATACTTTTGTAAAAGACGTAAACGCACATGTAAGTCTACACGAGCAGATTATTGTTAAGGTTTTAGAAGTAGATGTCGCTAGAAAGCGCATTCAACTTAAGCTTCATAAATGAAAAAAAGTATATCCAAATAACCAATAATATGGTTATTAACATTCTTATAACTATGTTATATATCAGAAGATTTCGGCGAAGAAAATTTAAGTCTTTCTAGAAAAATGCTTTGACAAAGCCCTACCCAATTCCCCATAGGCCGACATAATACGTTCTAAATCGTCAGTTTTAGCTCCTTCACTACGCACACTTATAGTTTCGGTACTGTATAGTGTAGTATGCTTATTTTGCGTTTTATATATTTTAACAACCGCCTCAATTCTTGCCTCTTTTTTAAAAACAAAATTACTGTTCCCTGGGGCAATCAATAAAGTCTTCACAACCATCGTATATGCCGCATCTGATATATTTTGAGCTACCGTAACCTGCTTTTCTTTGAGGTTAAAAAAATTGAATTCCTGAATAAATTTAGGTTCAAATATACTTTTTCTGTAAGCAAACCAGTTTTTTTTAAAAATGTCACCAGAACCAGCATTCTCTTTATTTCTTTTTACTGATTCCATTTCAAGAAAAACCTTCTCTGATGGATGTTTGGGAATTTTAAGATTTTTAGCATATTCAAAAACCACATTATAACGCTGTACCCCAGAAATGGCTTCAAGATTTCCTGAGGCTGTTTTAAAAATTTGACCGTGGAATACCAACGGAATAAACAGTAGTGTCAAAAAAAACTTTTGTGTATTTGTTACAAACATGGTAAAATAAGGTTTACATTATACTATTTGGTCAACCAACCCTGTATCACTTCAAATCAAAGGCTAGCAAAAAAGGACATATAATCTCTAAAATCATTTGTAATTATTACATCGGGGCAAATTACAAAAAGTATAATACACTTGTTTCTTATTTGTAACTGCTACCCTTTTCAACAATTATTACAATCCAACAGTAAAACTAATTTTGTGCAATTTTATTGTTTAACACACAACAAGCGCATTAATTTACTAATTTTCAGCATATTATTATACTTACATAACATCAGTGCATACTTTAAAACTAAAATAACATATAAATTAATGGGCACTTTGTAGTGCGCACTTAAAAAAACACCAATTTACAGCAAACGCAGTCCTAATGGTATAATAGCACAAGCAGAAATACTAACTAAACGTAAAATTCATGAAAGGTAAAAAGCGAATTACAAAAAGACCAACAGTTAGTAGTTTAACAAAAATTCCTTTTTTCTTATTGCTTCTCTTTGCGGTAGCACGTGGAAGTACTGCTACTATAAGTGGGATGAATGAAATTTATAGCAATAGTAAGGAGACTACCAACAGGGCTTTTGCAGTAGACCTAGATAACAAAAACCACAAAGTACAGGAACAACTTAAAGGAACCGTTCTGGATGAGCTGGACCAGCCGCTTCCGGGAGCTACTATTTTGGTGAAAGGAACATCTACTGGGGTGGTCTCTGATTTTGATGGCAATTTTGAACTAAACATAACGAATAACATCAAAGAAATCATTGTCTCTTTTATAGGTTATAAAACAAGACACATTAACATTGAAGGAAAAACAACCATAGCAATACGTTTGATCCCAGATGCGGCGGCTTTAGATGAAATTATAGTTGTAGGCTATGGTACACTATCAAAAAAAAGGGTGACAGGCTCGGTAGCTTCTGTAAGCCCAAAAGCACTAGCAGATATTCCTGTAATAAGTGCAGAAAATGCTATGATTGGTCAAGTAGCAGGGGTACAAGTACAAGAAGTTTCAGGTGAACCCGGCTCTAGTCCAAACATACGCATACGTGGCACAGGCTCTATATCGGCAGGTAATGACCCCCTATTTGTTGTAGATGGTATTCCTATTTCAAAAAACTTAACACAATTGGGTTTACAAGGCACAGTAGCAAGAAGGAGAAATGCTTTTAAAGCTCCTCCCGTAAATCCATTAGCTACTATCAACCCTAATGACATTGCTTCTATTGAAATATTAAAAGATGCTTCTGCTGCGGCTATTTATGGCTCTAGAGGTGGTAATGGTGTAGTATTGATTAGTACTAAAAAAGGGGCAAATACTGAAAAAGGTATTTTTTCATTCGACTCTTTTTTCTCAACACAAAACGTGGCGAATAGGGTAGATTTAATGAATGCTGAAGAATTAATAGCCTATACAACAGATGCCAGAAATAACGCCTACTTATCTGATGTTGAAGGGGCTTCTGTAAATGACCCTATAGGTGAGGGAGACAGAGGTAATACCAATTATGAATTACCAGATTCATATATCAATTGGGATGGCACAGATACAGACTGGCAAGATTTAATTTTTAAAACAGGATACACTCAGAGTTACAATCTATCTTATGGCTCACCCCTTAAAAATAACACCAGCTATTATGCCTCTGGAGGCTATTTTAAACAAGAAGGCGTGGTGCCCGAATCTAGTTTTGAACGCTATAATTTAATGTTGAATTTAAATTCTCAATTGAGTGATAAACTTCAATTAGATGTAAAGGTAGCTCCCAGTATAACTGAAAATCAAAGGCAACCTGCCTCTGCGCCTTATTTTGCAAGACCCCCTGGAATTGTATATTCTGGTTTGGTACATTCGCCCACGGTAAAACCCTACAATACAGACGGTACTCCCAACCAAACCAATAACCAATCGCATTTAGGCGGGGGCACAACAACGGCAAGTAATCCGCTAGCTATAATAGACGCTATAGATGACAAGCTATTTCAATTTCAAACAAGAGCGTCTATGGGTTTATCATATGAAATAGCACCTGCTTGGACTTTTAAAACCCTTGGCGGCACCTACATCAATTTGTTTAATAGGGATTTTTACCGAGCAAATACGCTCTTATTTAGAGAAGCAACCGAAGGAGAATCTTACGCTCAAGCATCATCTTCAACAGAAATAAACTGGCTTTGGGAAAATACCCTGAATTGGGAAAAAGAATTAGGTGTACATTACTTTAATGCAATAGTAGGGTATACGGCTCAAAAAGACAACATCAGTATAAAACAAGTTGAAGCCAATAATTTTCCTGATGATTTGGTGCCAACAATTAGCGGCGGACAAGTTTTTGCAGGAAATTCCATTAGAGAACAATGGTCATTGGCCTCTTCGTTATTTAGAATGAACTACAGTTTTGATGATAAATATCTATTTACAGGCACATTTCGTTCTGATACCTCTTCACGATTTGGAAACAACAATAGAACGGGGTATTTTCCTTCTTTCTCTTTAGGTTGGCGTGTTAGCGAAGAAGATTTTATGCACTCATTGGATGCCATTTCAGAATTCAAATTAAGGTTTAGTTGGGGGGCAACAGGAAACTTTGAAATTCCTAATTACGGCGCTATTGGTTTACTTTCACCAAACAATTACAATTTTAATGGAAACGAGTCTAACGGCTTAGTGCAAGCCACTATTTCAAATCCTGAGTTAACATGGGAAAAATCTGTACAAACCAACATTGGTCTAGAATTGGGTTTTATAAATAACAGGATATTTTTATTAGCAGATTACTACAGAACAATCACCTCTGACTTACTTTTAAATGTGGGCATCACCGCTGTTTCTGGTTTTACAACCACATTACAAAACATTGGTTCAGTTAAAAATGAAGGCTTTGAAATTGCCTTAAAAAGCCGAAACCTTGTGGGAGATTTTACTTGGGAAACAGACATCAACTTTGCTACCAATAAAAATGAAGTCTTATCGCTAGGCAGTAAAGGAGAGCCTATTTTTGCGTCGGGTAGCGCTGGCATTAGGCATATTACAAAAATAGGCGAAGCTATAGGCAGCTACTATGGCTATGTTGTAGATGGTATTTATCAAAACGAACAAGACATTGCGAACGCACCCGTAGATACCCAAGCACCTAATCCGGCACCAGGAGATTTTAAATTTAAAGATATTAATAAAGATGGAGAAATAACCCCAGAAGACCGAACCGTAACGGGCAGTTATTTTCCTGATTTCACCTGGGGCATAACCAACAGATTTGCCTACAAAGGAGTAGATTTTAGCTTTTTAATTCAAGGTGTAGCAGGCAATGAGGTTTTAAATTTAACCGCTAGGCATTTAAAAAATGGAGAAGCCAACTTTAATTCTTATGCTATTTTTAATAAGAGGTGGAGGTCTGAATCTGACCCGGGTAACGGAAGCATTCCCAGAGCTGATAGATTATCGGGCAATCACGGTAATAACAACAGGCCCTCATCATTTCAGGTAGAAGATGGTTCTTTTTTTAGATTACGAAATATGACCCTAGGATACACGCTACCTAGCAGCGCTATTTTTGGTAACGAAATAGAAAAATTTCGCTTTTATATTACAGGCACAAACTTGTTTACAAAGACCGATTATCTAGGCTATAACCCCCAAGTTAGTAATCAACCAAATAGCGGTTTAACACCAGGGGAGGATTATGGGGCGTACCCGCTAACAAAATCATTTACTGTTGGCTTAAACCTTTCTTTCTAATTTAAAAAACAATCGCAATGAAAAATAGATATGTATTCATTATAACTTTTCTGGTATTGAGCTCATGTAGTGATGACTTCACCAATCTAGCTCCTATTTCAAACAGAAATGAAGTAGATTTTTATACTACGGAAAACGATTTTACTGCTGCCATCAATGCTAGTTATGCTGGTTTGCAAAAAAATGGTGTTTATGGTCGTAGTTATTGGACCATATTTGAAATGCGAGGAGACAATACAGACCAAGGGGCAGACGCCACAGGCTTAGCAAGGCAATTTGCGGAAATTAATTCGTTTACTGAAGACCCTTTAAATGAACAAATAGCTGCTGCTTGGACAGATTCTTATGCCGTTATAGCAAATTGTAATGTTATTTTAGAAAGAATAGAAGAGGTAGAAATGGATGCCAATCTAAAAAATAGAATCATTGGCGAAGCCTTATTTATACGCTCATTACTATATTATCATTTAGCTATTGCTTTTGAAAACATCCCCTTACAAGTAACTCCTTTTTCTCCTGGAGATGCGTTAGAACAGGTAAGTGCTGCTGTAATATACCAACAACTTATTACTGATTTAGAAACAGCTGAAGCTAATCTTGAAGTATCCTACTCGGCTAACAATATAGGACGAGCAACAAAAGGAGCGGCAGCAACACTATTAGCAAAAGTACTGTTGACTATGAATCTACGTTCAGATGCAGAAAATGTACTGCAAAGAATTGTCAATACTTATAACTATGAATTAGTTGATGACTACGCCAATCTTTGGGGAGAATCTAATGAAAATAATAAAGAGTCCATTTTTGAAGTTCAATTTATAAGTGGTGGTATAGGCCAAGGGAGTGCATTTACAAATGATTTTTCTCCTAGTGCATTTTTACAAACAGGACAAGGTTTTGGCAGAAACAGACCTACAGACGCAATGAAAAATGCGTATACAGATGGTGATTTAAGATTTGAGCCTTCTATGGGCACAAGCTATACTAATGCCGAAGACGAAACTATTGTTGCCAATTATGTTCGGAAATTTGAAAGTGACCCACCAACAGAAAATGATTCAGGTATAAACTTCGTAGTCTTCAGATATGCAGACGTTCTTTTAATGCTGGCAGAAGCTAAAGGCGAATCTGATGCGGCATATAATTTAATCAACATGGTAAGGGCCAGAGCCGGATTATCTCCTATAGACGCAACAACACCAGGTACTTTTGAAGAAAAGTTATTAGCAGAGCGACAGTTAGAACTAGCATTTGAAAACCACCGATGGGCAGATTTAAGGCGCTTTGGCGTTGCTGCACAAAAAGTACATGAAGCAGAGCCTTTTATCGCTCAAAGCACTGTGCGAAACTTATTTTTTATCCCACAAAGAGAACTCGATATTAATACAAATTTTGTTCAGAATACAAATTAGCCTTATCAACTGGTTTAATCAGGGTACGAAGGTGACATGAACTAGTTCGTATTAGCTATTAAAACATAACCGAGGAAAATTAAAGGCATTAATCATCTATCGCCGCAAACACCATTTGCCTGAATTTCCACCTTGTCTCGTCTTCAGTTTTACCTTGTGTTTGCTTCATTAGCACACCTATTATTTGCTCTTGAGGATCGGCAAAATACTGGGTATTAAAATACCCACCCCAATCAAAAGTTCCTACACTTCCCTCGCCACCTAAGTCTTGTCCATGTTGATTGAGTACTGAAAATGCCAATCCATAACTTTTTGGCCCATCAGCCCAAATAGTACCAATTTGATTTCCCATGATACTTTGCACCGTAGTGCGGCTTAAAATACGTTTCCCATTTAATTCACCCTTGTTTAAATACATCTGAAGAAATGTAGCGTAGTCTTTAGCAGTACTTGACAGTCCAGCACCCCCAGAAAAAAATCGCTTAGCACCCTTAATAGGATAATTGGTATCATAAAAAGTAATTGGATAGTTATGCCATTTGCCTTCTTTTTTTTCTTGAACTGCAACCAATCGTTTATGTTTGTCTTTAGGGAGGTAAAACCATGTGTCATTCATTTGTAAAGGATCGAAAATGCGCTTTCTAAGAAATTGATCGAAGGGCATTCCTGAAATAACCTCAATAAAATATCCCAAAACATCCAAGCCTTCACTGTAGGTGAATTTATCTCCCGGATTGTGATGCAACGGCAGTTTTGCTAATTTTTTTACACTTTCAGCAATGCTAATAGCTTCGGTAGTAAATAAATCAGTAATACCTGCTTTGGCGTATAGCTTTTTAAAACGAGGATCACCATCAATAACACCATAGCCAATACCGCTAGTATGTGACATTAAATGACGAATGGTTATCTGATCTTTGGCGGGTTTGGTAGTGTAGGTAGAATCGGCCTCATTAAAAGTGTCTAGCAATTGAGCCGTTCCAAATTCAGGAATATATTTAGCTATAGGATCGTCTAAACGAAATCTTCCTTCCTCCCATAGCATCATAACCGCTGTTGCTGTAATAGCTTTAGTTTGTGATGCGATTCTAAAAATGGCGTCTTTCTCCATTTTCACGCCTTCTTTATTATTGGCCATTCCGTATGCATTATGAAAAATAATCTTGCCGTTTCGCGCAATCAATGCTACTGCTCCGGGTATTTGCTTTTCTGAAATAGCGGTTTTTAACATGGCATCAATTTTAGCAAGTCGTTCTGGTGACATACCCTCCGCTAGGGCAACACCCGCTGTTAAATTAGGTGAAACATTTTGCGATTTCGTTTGAGCAAATGCTATGTTTAATGCTAAAAAGTACAGTAGTAAAAGGCAATTTTTCATGTTATTTATTGGTTATTGATTGTAGTTATTAAAAGTAAGAAGATAAAAGTAAATAATCGATTGGTAACTCTTCAAATTCAACTTCATACAAATATTCGGTACTTTTGCGCTATTCATAGCACCTTTTTTGACGCTCTAAAATGGCCAATTAGTTATTTTATGTCTTTACTAAAAAAGATAAAAAACCTAAGTATTAATAATTAGCACGAGATATTACCATGTTTTAAAAAACGTGGTTCATTTCAAGCCATTCTGTTCATATCCTAAATATGTATTTTTTTAAATCCATTTACTTCAAAAATTTAAAACTTTACCTAAATAAGGCTTTTACATTTCAATTCTAATAGTGATCAATAAACGAGCGATTCCATTTTTAGACTCTTGCTAAGTGCCTTTATGGCCTATTTTTTAACTCTTTTTGAACTCTTTTTAACCTTTAATTATGGATTTTTGATTTTTTAACTATTTTCGACCGCAACAAAATGTGTCATTTTTTAAAAAATTAATTACAACTATGAAATATCAGGTGTTTTTCCAACACTCAGTAGTAGTTAAATTTTAAAAAACATAAATTTCAAAGTCAGCATTGCCAAATACCTTGTCATCCAATCAAAGGTTGATTTTTTTCAAACTGATCATTTTGTAATTTTTATCACAAAAAAATATGAAAATATTAGAATTTATGATTCATGTTGATGATATTGTTAATATTTTCTTAACTTTACTATAATTAATACACACTCAAAAACCAATATGCTCCCTAGATCATATAATCTATAATTTTCATCAAATTAATTTATAACAACCTTAATAAAACCACCATGCATTAAATGACAACTCAATTCTAAACATTATTTTTCTTTCTATTACCACTATTTAATATAAGTCAAGAGAAAAGTATTCAAACAACTCTTTTAATCAACTAAACAACTAACTTTTATGTATCACCAAAATCAAACTAGTAAGCGCGTAAGTGCTGGAAAGTATGCCTTATGGGCACTTTTTATGTTTTTTAACGGATTCCTCCTCACTTCTATGCAAGCCCAAGAAATAACAATTTCGGGTGTTGTTTCCGACACTACAGGCCCTTTACCTGGTGTTAGTATTGTAGTGGATGGCACTACGCAAGGAGTTCAAACTGACTTTGATGGAAATTACACCATCACTGTTCCCAACCAAGATGCTGTTCTTGTATTTTCATTTATTGGGTATTTAACACAAAAAATTAAGGTTGCCTCAAATACCACGCTCGATGTACAAATGAAAGAAGATGTACAAAACCTTGACGAGGTAGTTGTGGTAGGCTACGGCACACAGAAAAAAGCCACTTTAACCGGTTCCGTGTCTAGCGTTGGAGGCGAAGCTTTAGAAAAATCATCATCTCCTAATTTAGGAGCTGCACTTGCAGGTAAAGTTTCAGGTCTTTTTATTGATACAGGCCAAGCAACACCCGGTGCTGACACTCCCGCAATTCGTGTTAGAGGTACAAATACCTTCAACAATTCATCTGCTCTGGTTGTTATTGATGGTATCCCAGATAGAGAAGGAGGTATTGCTAGAATTAACCCTGCTGATATTGCCTCAATTTCTGTTTTAAAAGATGCCTCTGCGGCCATCTATGGAGCAAGAGCTGCCAACGGTGTAATTTTAGTTACAACTAAACGTGGTAAAGTAGGAGCGCCAAAAGTTAAATTTACAAGCACCGTAGGTTCGCAAAGTTTTACCACTACCCCAGAGATGCTTAATGGGGCGGAATACATGGACTTAGTAAATGTATTGAACGTGTACAAACTTCCTGTTAGCGAATGGGCCTCAGCACATGCAGGAAGAGGAGCACCTTACACCCGAAATGATAATGGGGAGGTTGTAAACCCAACTTTTAGTAATGAAAGAATCGCCAATACGGCAGCAGGTAATGACCCTTGGCTTTACCCAGATACGGATTGGATAGATGAGGTAACTACCAAAGGCGCATTGATAACTCGCCAAGGTATACAAGTATCTGGTGGTACTGAAAATGTACGATATTTAGCCTCATTTGGCTATTTAAGACAGGATGTAAATTTTAAAAACGCACCCAAAGGATATCAGCAATATGATTTGCGCCTAAATTTAGATGCCAATATTAGTAAATCACTGAAGTTAGATGTAGGCTTATATTCACGACAAGAAGACAATACCAGAAGCACACGTTCTGCCGATGCAATTTTCGCTGATCTGGTACGTCAATACCCATGGTTTCCAGCATTTTGGCCTACAGGCGAGCTAGGACCCGATATCGAAAATGGTAACAACCCTGCAGTTCGTGTTACAGATGCTCCAGGCTATATTATTACAGGTAATAATTTTGTGCAAAGTAATATTGGACTGACGTATAAATTCCCGGGAGTTGAAGGTCTCGAATTTAGAGGCAATATTTCCTATGACAAGGCCAATAAGGAGTATAAAGAATGGAATAGACCTTGGACTTTATATACATGGGATGGTGAAAATAGAGATTCTTCGGGCTTAACCCCTGCACAAAGAGGACCAGGAGATCCCAGCTTACGACAACGGCATACTACTAAAACTGATATTACCGGTACTTTTACTGGCTCTTATGAAAAAGAAGTGGGCAACCATTATTTCAAATTACTAGGTGGTATTACCCGAGAGCAATCAGAACAACAATTCTTTGGAGCTTTTAGAAGATTCTTTTTGTCTAGTGAATTGGCTCAATTAGATTTAGGTGGGTCTGAAGGACAAAGTAGTGAAGGGCGCGGATTTGAAACGGCTCGATTAAATTATTTTGGGCGTCTAAACTATGCTTATCAAGAGAAATACCTACTTGAATTCCTTTTTAGATATGATGGCTCCTATCTTTTTCCAGAAAATAATCGTTTTGGTTTTTTCCCGGGAATATCTGCTGGTTATGTTGTGTCTCAAGAACCTTTCTTTGAAAAAACCTTCCCTTTTATTGATTATTTTAAACTTCGTGGTTCATGGGGTCAATTGGGTAACGATAATGTAAATGCATTTCAATATCTTAATGCTTATGATTTATCAGCTACCGGTCTAGGTTCAACAGTAACTACGGCTTACGAACGTAATGTTGCAAACCCAAATATTACTTGGGAAACATCTACCTCACGTAATATTGGTTTTGATTTAAGAGTTTTAGATAACAGACTAACTCTAGGCTTTGATTTGTATAAAAATTCTAGAGAAGACATCCTTACCGTACCTTTAAAAACACTACCAGAATATAGTGGCATCAATGCGCCTGCTCTAAATATCGGAGAATTCCAAAATTCAGGTTATGAAATTAGTATAGGGTATAATGGAGGTAGTGAAGATGGCTTACAATATAATTTCACACTAAATTTCAGTGATTCTAATAATAAATTAGTATTTTTTGACGAACCAGCGCTTACTGATCGCCCATGGCAAAGAGAAACAGGTGGTGAAATTGGTCGGCCTCTATTATATAAATACGATGGAGTATTTCGTAATCAGGCGGAAATTGATGCAGAAACCTTAGATTATAGTGACGTAACCGGCCAATTAAAGCCAGGTGATGCACGCGTAGTTGATATTAGTGGTGACGGTAAAATCGGCCCTGAAGACAAGCAGCGTACAGGAGGCAGCGCATTTGCTGACACGCAATTTGGCTTCAATACCGCCCTTAACTATAAAAATATTGATTTTAGCATGTACTGGAATGGTGCTGCTGGTGGATATAGTAATTACGAATGGAGTTTTATGTCGGGTACTTTAGCCAATGTACAACGAGAAGTGCGAGATAGGGCATGGTCATTAGATAATCCTAATGCTTATGCACCCAGATTAGCAGACCGTGGTGATCAATGGTATTCAGGACAAACCGACGCCTATTTAATTACAAGAGATTATTTACGTTTGAAAAATTTAGAAATTGGGTATAGTTTTGACAAAAAGGTCATCGAAAAAATAGGTGCTGAAAGTTTACGTCTTTCTATTTCAGGCACTAATTTAATTACGATTACCGATTATCCTTTTGATCCTGAAGTGCTACAAATCAGCAATAGTGATTTATCCAACAATGGTGTCGATCAAGATTCTGGCACACAAGGTATTAGCGGAGGCAGAACAGCTAATGGGAGTATATACCCCATGTTGAAAACAATAAACTTTGGATTTCAAATAACTTTTTAAAATTACTATGATGAAAATAAAATTGTTAAAAATAATGTTGGGGCTTGCCGTTACCATGCTAACTGTAGCCTGCAACGATGACTTTCTGGAGACACAACCACTAAGTCAAGCATCAGAACAAGATGTTTGGACAGATGTAAGATTAGCAGAAGCAGCGGTATTAGATTTATACCAAGGCACATGGGCAGGAACACTTACTCGAGAAGAAACTACTGATGCCTTTACCGACCAAGCGGTATTCACCCACCCAGGAAGAGGCGTAGATGGATATACTGAAGGAAAAATGAATCCAGCAGGAAACTTTATGGACATGCAGTGGTTTAGTTGGCCGGAATTATATCCTTTTATTAGATCTGCAAATGTTGCAATTAAAAAACTAACTGAAAACGAAGCAGATTTTGACCAAGAACTGGTGGGTCGTTTATTAGGAGAAGCCTATTTCTTTAGAGCATTTTACTACACACAATTGATGCGACAATTTGGTGGCGTTGTGCTATTGACAGAACCTTTAACTTTGGATAGCGAACCAAACAACCCAAGAGCTACTTTTGAAGAAACTATTAATCAAATATTAGCAGATATAGACCAAGCAACAACATTACTTGAAAATGCTCCTGAAAGCAAAGCACGTGTACATAAAATTACGGCGATGGCTTTAAAATCAAGAGTCTTAACTCATGTAGCCAGTGATTTGTACGAACCATCAAAAGCTGAAACGGTTTCAACAATAGCAAGCTACGCCAATAGAGAGCTAATCGGATGGACAAGTGGCAGTCAAGAAGCTAGATGGGAAGCTGCAAAAGTCGCTTCAAAAGCTTTGTTAGATGCAACATCTGGCTATAAATTAGATTATACAGCACCTGCTTCGCACGAAGAAGCGATTCAAAACTATGAAGATATTTGGTTACAGGGAGATGAAAATCAAGATTTCATTTGGGGAAGATTAGTAGAAGAGTTTGGCTTTGGCTCGCGTACCTACCCCGGCGGTGATGGTTGGTCTCAAGGCCCAGGTATGGTTGCCTTATATCATGGTCCAAATGGTTATCACGAATGGGCAGGTACAACCCCCACAGAAGCCTTAGTTTCAAAATATGATTTTGCTGATGGCACTAAGTTTGATTGGGATAATCCAGCGCATGCTGCTGCACCTTATGACAATAGAGAAGCTCGCTTTTATTCAACCTTTCTTTATGATGGAGGTCCCTGGAAACAACGAACAGATGATGTTGTCAAATTTGACAAATTCAACGAAATTCAAACAGGCTATTACACACTTGCGGATGGAACTATTATTAATGGTGTAGATACACGTCAAGGCCCTGTTGAAGATTGGAACGGCTCTAGAACAGGGTATTATTTTAGAAAATTTGCCGACCCAAGACAACCCGCCTCTTGGCCAAATAACTTGCAAAAAGTTGATGCCCCTTATATCAGGTACACTGAAATTTTACTAAACTATGTAGAGGCAAATATCAATACCAATGATGAATCTGAAGCTATAGCTTGGTTAAATAAATTACGTTTTAGAAATGGTTTGCCTGCCGTAACAGAATCAGGTGATGCCTTATTAGAACTTTATAAACGAGAGCGTGATAAAGAATTGGTTAATGAAGACGCTCGTTTATTTGATATGAAACGTTGGTTAGAAGGCCCTGCCTCTTTAAACAAGCAAGTACAGCAAATATCAATACAAGCTACTCAAAAACCAGGCACTACGGTTACAGATTATAGAAAAGATACTGCCGTTTTTGACTATGTATACCGACCAACTAATATAGTTTTCGAAAATAGAGTTTGGCAAGATAAAGTATATTTCATGCCTATAAAGCAAGAAGAAATTGACAAAGACCCTTCAATTATTCAAAATCCGGGGTACTAGTAATGGATAAAAGTTGAAATAGCGTATTTGATATTCGTGAATTTTAACTTAATTAAACACTAGATTTAAATTTTACTTTTGCCTTTAGCAAAAATTAACAATAAAGTACGAATAACCCTTAGCGCAAAAGTGCGGGGTTATTCCTATTTTAGAACCTATTTTTAAAAAGTTATTTTTTCAATGAAGCAATTAATCTATTTAGCACTTTTATCACTATTGTTTATAGCGTGTGAGCAAAAACCAGTAACTCTTTTTTCAAAACTAGACTCCAGCAAAACAGGAATTGATTTTAAAAACAAACTTACAGAAACACACAAATACAACTATTTCACCTATCCCTATATGTATTTAGGTGGTGGTGTATCAACAGGTGATATAAATAATGATGGACTAGAAGACATATTCTTCACTGGAAATATGGTAGCAAACAAATTATACCTGAACAAGGGGAATATGCAGTTTGAAGATATTACTAAAAATGCAGGAGTAGCTGGTGATGAACGCTGGTATTCAGGCACCACCTTTGTAGATATTAATCAAGATGGATTTTTAGATATTTATTGTTCTGTAAGCGGAAAAAATCCGCCCCACAACAATGTTTTATTTATCAACAATCAAGACAATACGTTCACAGAAAAAGCGGCTCAATATGGTATTGATTGTGATGGTCAAAGCATGCACTCAACATTCTTTGATTATGACAAAGATGGCGACCTTGATCTTTATGTTATTAACTACCCTCCTACTAGTTTCGTTGCTCCGGTAGAATATTATGCCTACATGCTTGACAACCACGAGTTACATGATTCTGATCGCTTATACCGTAATGACAATGGTCACTTTACAGATGTTACCGTTGAAGCTGGCTTAAGTTCTTTTGGATTAAGCTTAGGGGTTGTAGCGTCAGACGTCAATAATGATGGATATACAGACCTATTTGTTTCTAACGATTTTAATGCACCTGATTTTTTGTTTATCAATAATCAAGATGGTACGTTTACCAATCAAATTGACACCGCCTTACAACAAACTTCATTTTTTGGAATGGGTGCAGATATCGCCGATTTTAATAACGATGGTTATATGGATATTTTTCAGTTAGACATGTCAGCCGAGGATAATTTTAGAAGCAAAGCCAATATGTCTGCTATGGATCCTGATGCATTTTACAAATCTGTTGGTATGGGGCTACACCATCAATATATGCAAAACTCACTGCAATTAAACAATGGCAATACACCTGGCGAAACACCGTTATTTAGTAATGTATCGCGCTTAGCAGGAGTTTCGTCTACAGACTGGAGCTGGGGTGCGCTACTTGCAGATTTTGACAATGATGGTTGGAAAGATTTATTCGTAACCAATGGTATTCGTCGTGATGTAAACAATAAAGATTTTTACAGCAAACACAAGTCGTTTTTTAACAAAATGGAAAACGATCCTAATTACAAAGGCAAAGAGGAAGAAGTTGGCTTATTAAAATACCTTGAAGAATTACCCTCTGAAAAACTGTCGAATTACATGTTTAGAAACAAGCAAAATTTGACTTTTGAAAGAAAAACAGTGGAATGGGGCTTTGACGAAAAAACATTTTCAAACGGCGTAGCATATGCCGATTTTGATAATGATGGAGATTTAGATTTAGTCATTAACAACTTAGAAGACACTGCTAGTATTTATCAAAACAACGCACAAGAAAATAATCAGCTAAGTTTTGAACTCAAGGGAAAAAACAAGGTTTTACCCAATGGAAGCAAAGTTTCTGTTTACACGCCACAAGGCATGCAAATTCAAGAATACAATACGGTACGTGGCTATTTATCATCGGTATCACCCCGTTTACATTTTGGTTTAGGTACGGCACAAAAAGTAGATAGCGTACTCATAACTTGGTCAAATGGCACCGTCACAAAAATGAAAGATGTGAAAGCCAACCAGCAACTTAAGGTAGTTTACGATGAAACAAAAGCCATGCCATCAAGTATGTCAAAGCTGGCACAAAACAAACGTTTTCAAACTGTTGAAGCTCCTTTTCTTACAAAACACGAAGAGAATGTTTTTAATGATTTTGAAGTAGAAATTTTACTTCCGCATAAAAACTCAACGCTAGGACCCACATTGGCAACAGGTGATTTGAATGGTGATGGTAGAGATGACTATATCGTTGGAGCATCGATTGGCAAATCGGCTGAAGTTTATTTACAACTAGAGAATGGAGATTTTGCAGCCCTTCCTATTGAAGACCTTACAAAGGACAGGTACTATGAAGATTTAGGCATAATCATATTTGATGCAGATTTAGACGGTGACAATGATTTTTACATAGCAAGCGGAGGTAATGAATTTAAACCAAATTCATTGGGATATGAAGATCGATTGTATGAAAATTTGGGTGAAAATAAATTTCGCCGAAATAAAAACGCCTTACCCGATATAAAAATTAGTGGGTTAAATGTAACAACATCTGACTATGACCATGATGGTGATTTAGACCTTTTTGTAGGAGGCAGATTAATTCCTAAAAAATACCCCTATCCCGCAGATTCTTATTTACTAGAAAATGTGAGCACACCTGAAGGTCCTAAATTTGTTGATGCTACTGAAAAAGCACTACCTGAATTAAAAGCTATAGGCCTAGTTTCTGCTTCAAGCTGGATAGATTTTGATGGTGATGGTTGGGAAGATCTTGTTGTTGTTGGCGAATGGATGCCTATCAAATTCTTTAGAAACGATAAGGGTACTTTTAAAAATGTCTCTGATGAACTATTAGCAAGCAAATCTTCTGGGTGGTGGTTTGATATTCAAAAGGGAGACTTTGACAATGATGGAGATGAAGATTTAATAGTAGGTAACTTAGGAAAAAACTACAAATATCAAGCCAGTGAAAAAGGCCCTTTTAAAGTGTATCTTAATGATTTTGATAGCAACGCACGTCCTGACATTGTATTGAGCTATAAAAAAGGAGAAACGGAATTTCCAGTACGTGGGCGCCAATGTTCTTCACAGCAAATGCCAGCTATAAAATCAAAATTTAAAGACTATAATTCTTTTGCAAGTTCAACCTTAAAACAAATATATACGACCAAAATGCTAGAGGAGTCCCTTAGTTATGAAATCACCTCTTTTGCAAGTATCTATTTAGAAAATAATGCTGGTAAATTTACCGCAAAGCCACTACCACAACTAGCACAAGTTTCTAGCATAAACAAATTTGTAGTTGATGATTTTAATAGTGATGGAAATTTAGATGTTGTATTGGCAGGAAACCTGTACAACTCAGAAGTAGAAACACCTCGAAATGACGCAAGTTTTGGATTGTACCTTATGGGTGACGGAAAGGGCAATTTCAATGTAAAAACAATGATGGAATCGGGGTTAAAAATTGTGGGAGATGTACGTGACATGGAATTACTAACTAAAGGTGGAGAAAAGCACCTTTTGGTAGCTAAAAATGATGATTATATGCAATTGATCAAAGTCAATTAATCCCGCTTCGTATATTGGTTATTAACCTATAACTTTTAATTGAGAAGAATTAAAACAGCTATGCGTACTAAAAAAAATATTGTGTTTTGCATGGCTGTTTTATGTACTATAGGACTATTAACTTTCATATATAATTGTAGAAATCCAGAGACAGCATCTGAATACCACACTCCACCTATTATAGCCACTCACCCTACTGGAGGGCACTTTGTTGGCTCGCAAACCTGTATAGAATGCCATGCTGATATTTATAGTAGTCATATAAAAACCGCACATTATAATACTTCAGCCAACGCTGATTCTTCAAACATTATGGGTAATTTTGCTTCAAATCACAATATACTCGATCTTGAAAGTGTAAAATTAACACTATTTCTTGATGAAGCATCTGCATATCAGCAATCGGAAATAAAAAATAGAACTGTAAAAAAGGATTCTGAAAAGTTTGATATAGTAATTGGCTCGGGAGTCAGAGGCCAATCGTATTTCACTTGGAAAGAAGATAAGTTATTTCAATTACAAGCCTCCTATTATCGTCCAGCAAATACTTGGGTTAATAGCCCTGGGTTTCCCTCCTATAGTATTGAAAGACCCATACATGACGCTTGCCTAAAATGCCATGTTACCTTCGCTAAAAACAAAAATTCATTAGGACATGGCAATCAATATAATAAAAAACAAATCATATTAGGTATTGATTGTGAAAGATGTCATAGACCGGCCGAAAAACATGTCAGTTATCATCAAAAAAACAGGGGTGCTCTTACATCTAAATATATTATGAAATATGACACCCTTACAAGACAACAACGTTTAGATGCTTGTGCACAGTGTCATTCAGGATTAAGAGACCAAATCATAAAGGGAAATTCATTTTCATTTCTGGCTGGAGATAATTTAAATGAATATGCTCAAAATTTTAAGCCTTCAAATACAAATAAAACATTAGATGTACATGGCAATCAATATGGCCTATTAGTAAGGAGCAAATGCTTTAAAAAAACCAGCACAATGGATTGCACTACCTGCCATAATCCACATAGTAACCAAAGAAATAACACTACATATTTCAATGCAAAATGTATGAATTGCCATAACCAAGCTACTGTTATTTGTAGTGCTGAAACCTCAGCAAAAAAGCAAATGAAAAATAATTGCATAGCCTGTCATATGCCGGTTTCACCTTCTAAGGTAATGGCTGTACAGCTAACAAATGATAGTGTAGAAACATCGTTTAACATACGATCGCATTTAATCGCCATCTATGCAAATAAACCCGAATAAACTAAAACCTTATCTTTAATTGTTCAAACAAGCAGTGTTAAAAAACAATAACGTATTTCACTTACACCAACTTGACGCTTATGCAACTATCTCAAACAAACACCCCAATATCCATCAACATTGATAACAAGCAACCCAATGTTACTGTTTTATTAACCGAAGTACCTGCTAGCAAAGGTATAGCGCTATATGATATCGAAGTACGCATGGATGACCCTATATTTCCCAAACCCATTACCCTAAAATGGAATTTAAAAGGGCTTAATGTAAAAGGTGTTTGGAAACCCACTTCCGACTTTGCTAAACGTATTCAAGCAGATTGGGAGTTAATAGAAATGGAATCTAGAATTTCAATTGACGCCCCTGTAATTACACTTTTTGGGCATGATGACAACAATATATTGACCGTTGCCTGTGCCGACGCCATTCATACCTTGTCTATGAATACTTGTATCAGAGAAGAAGACAATCATTACTATTGCCACCTCACATTTTTTGCAGAACATGAACGCCCAATAGACCACTACAAAACACAACTTCGTATTGATACGAGATCATTACATTTTTCAGAATGCCTGTATGGTGTTTCGCAATGGTGGGAAAATATGCCAGAACTCACCCCCATTAGTGTACCGTCTATTGCCAAACAACCCATTTATTCTACCTGGTATCAATTTCATCAAAACTTAGAAGAGAAATCTTTACTTTTAGAATGCAGCAAAGCATATGATTTGGGCTACAAGGCTATTATAATTGATGATGGATGGCAAACCTTAGATGAAAATCGGGGGTATGATTATACCGGTGATTGGCAACCCGACCGCTTTCCTGACATGGCTAACCTAATAAAAAGTATTCATGACATTGGCATGAAAGCTGCTTTGTGGTATTCGGTGCCATTTTGCGGAAAAAAGTCAAAAGCTTACCAACGTTTTAAAGGTAAATTTTTGACCGAAAATCACCGCTGGGCTCCAGTTTTTGACCCCAGATACCCCGAAATTCGTACCTATCTCAAAGACATTTACACTAACGCCTTAAAAAACTGGCATTTAGATGGACTTAAACTCGACTTCATTGACGATTTTCATCATTACCCAGACACACCAACAGGAGCTAAAAACGGGCGTGATTATGCTGCTGTAAACGAAGCTGTTGATTGCTTATTAAGTGATATCATCGTAGCATTGAAAGCTATAAACCCTGATGTTTTTATAGAATTTAGGCAAAAATATACTGGCCCAGCCATGCGCAAATACGGTAATATGTTTCGTGCTTTTGACTGCCCTGGCGATGCTGTTATGAACCGAATTCGTATTGCAGACATACGTATGTTGTGCGGCAATACAGCTGTGCATGCCGATATGATTACATGGCATAAAACTGAAACCGTAGAAGTGGCTGCACTTCAATTAATCAATGTACTTTTTGGTGTACCGCAATTATCAGTGTTACTTCAAGACGCCACGGAAGACCACCTTAAAATGATTGCCTTTTACACAAAATATTGGAATGAAAATGCCCAAGTGCTGCTACAAGGACATTTTACTCCCTCCAGTCCCTTAGCTAATTATCCAACCCAGCGGGTTTCTACACAAGAACATACTATTGTAGGCGTTTATGAAAATATGGTAACCACCCTTACAAAAGCAGACAAAACTATTCATATTCATAATGGGCAAATCTCCAATGAAATTATCATTAAAAACACAGAGAATTTTGGCAATTATACGTGCGTAGTATATAGTTGTATGGGTACTATAGTTTCTAAAGAAAATAGAACATTTAGTGAGGGTTTACATGAAATAACAATACCCCCTTGTGGAATTTTAATTGCAACTAAATGCTCATAGGGATTTGACTTTTAACAAGCACAAACATCGTAAAAATATAAAACCGTGACAGAAAAAGAAAAAATGATAGCAGGTTTACCCTATCACCCCTCAGACAAAGAACTCGCCCGCGACAGAAAAAAAGCTCGCTTATTATTGCGCAAAATTGCCGAGATACCTGAAGACAAAGAACGGCAACGCAAGCATTTCTTCAAAGAGCTTTTTGCTACTACAGGACAAAAGTTTTTAATTGAAAATCCGTTTTTATGTGATTATGGCTGTAATATTTTTTGGGGAGAAAATGCCTATGCAAATTTTGGATGTATTATATTAGATGCCGCTCCCGTATATATTGGCAAAAATGTTATGCTTGCGCCTTCGGTGAAAATATTTACAGCTACGCATCCTTTAGAATTTGAAGCACGAAATTCTGGAATTGAGTTTGCTAAATCTGTTCGTATAGGTGATAATGTTTGGATAGGTGGCGGCGCAATTATCAATCCTGGCGTCACTATTGGCAACAACAGTGTTATTGGTTCTGGAAGTGTAGTAACCAAAGACATTCCTGAAAATGTAGTGGCAGCAGGCAACCCCTGTAAAATAATTAGAGAAATTAAAAACTAAAAAACAAACCAAATGCTTTCAATAATCTCCTTCATTAGCTTTACCCTATTTGTAGCAGTTGTTTCATGGTACGCAACCCGAAAAACTGATGAAAAATCTGCTGATGGCTATTTTTTAGCAGGTAGAAGTTTAGGTGCGATTACCATTGCGGGGTCGTTACTACTAACCAACCTTTCTGCAGAGCAAATAGTTGGACTCAACGGTCAAGCATTTACCGAGGGAATTTTAGTAATGGCCTGGGAGACCCTTGCGGCAATTGCTATGATAGCAACCGCTGTTTTTCTGTTACCCCGTTATATGCGTGGTGGAATTACTACCATACCTCAATTTGTTGAAGACCGTTTTGACCATGGCACAAAGGCTATTTTAACAGCATTATTTTTATCAGGTTATGTTATTGTTGTTATCCCTTCAGTTTTATATTCTGGTTCGTTAGCGTTTAGTACAATGTTTGATTTACCTGAATTATTAGGTTTGTCTGATACGGCAACCCTATGGGTTTGTGTTTGGACCATTGGTATCATTGGTATTTTCTATGCTATTTTTGGCGGATTAAAAGCGGTAGCTGTTTCTGATTTAATTAATTCTATAGGTTTACTTATTGGTGGATTGCTCATCCCTGCCTTTGGGTTAATGGCAATAGGTGACGGTAGTATTGCGGATGGTATTAATACCTTATGGGAGTCCAATCCTGATAAATTCAATGTAAAAGGAGAAGTAGATGCCTCCATCCCTTTTGGCACTATTTTTACAGGAATGATGTTGGTTCAAATGTTTTACTGGGGCACCAATCAGGTAATTCTACAGCGTGTTTTTGGTGCAAAAAGCTTGAAAGAAGGGCAAAAGGGCATGATATTAGCCGCATTAATTAAATTTTTGATTCCGATTATTGTCGTACTTCCAGGTATTATTGCTTGGCATGTTTTTGAAGGAAAATTAGATAATCCAGACCAAGCATACCCCGCTTTGGTTGCTGAAGTTTTACCCGCCGCTTTTACAGGTATTTTTGCGGCTGTATTGTTTGGCGCCGTACTAAGTTCTTTCAACAGCCTTTTAAATAGTAGCGCTACGCTCTTTGGTTTTGATTTGTACAAACATTATTTTAAAAAAGATGCTACCGAAAAACAAGTTGTAAAAGCGGGAAAATCTTTTGGCTTGGGTCTTGGCATCTTAGGCATGTGCGTTGCTCCCTTAATTGCGAATGCCCCAAAAGGCTTGTTTGCATGGTTACAGGAAGCCAATGGATGCTATAGCATTCCTATTTTAACAGTGATAGTTATTGGTTTTTTTACCAAACGAGTACCTGCAATTGCAGCAAAGGTTGGTGTTATATCTGGTGTAGTTTTGTATTCTATTAGTCAATTTATTATCAAACCCAGTTTTGCCGCCAGCGCCTTAAAAGAAGCAGCAGCAAACGGCATTACAGACCCCAAAGCTTTAAGCATAATTGAAGCCGAAGCCTACCCCCACTTTCTACATGTAATGGCTATTTTGTTTGTCTTAAATATCATCATCATGTTAATTATAGGCATGATAAAACCAAGAGCAACAGATTATGAACCAATGACTACGGATGAAGTAAATATAGAACCTTGGAAAAATGCCCTAATAGCAGGTGCACTTATCACCTTATTGGTATTAAGCACATATTTAATTTTCTAGAGAACGTTTATTCCTCATCAGTTCATGGGCATTTAATCAAGAAAATTATTATCGACTTGCATACGGAATGAATTTTAGTGAATTGAATTATTTTGATGGATTTTCTATTGCGGAAGCGGGTTTAGAGTGATGCCTTAGTATCAAATGATAAAAAATCAACTTCCTAAAATTGCCAAACGGCAAGCGTATCACTGGTCTGATTACAAGAAAAAGCGTATCCGTCCGAGCAACTACGTGCTGGCATTTTCTTTAAAAGAGTTGGGTAGCAGTTGATCCAGTTTTTGAATATT
>CANMFQ010000020.1 GCA_947497145.1 uncultured Flavobacteriaceae bacterium | reverse complement strand
ATCAAAACTCTTACGCATATCGGTGGATGGCACATACATCTCAAATTTACTGCTAATATCAAGTCCTAACATAAGTTCTAATTTTGAAAATACAAAACTAAACTCCTATGCCGTTTAAGTCAAGATGGAGTTGCTCGGAGGGATACGCAAAACAAACCATTACCCAACTTTTTGATTAAGGTTGTTTTGATAAAAAAAGGGAGTGAACTTTTATAAAGTTCACTCCCTTTTTTCGTTTCTAACCTAAGCCGCTTGCTTATTGCAATTTTCAGTTTTAGTTGACTAACAAATTTTCAACGAAAAAGCAATCCAGACAAACAAACTTTTTCAATTACTTAGCGCTTGACAACATTTTGAATTGTTGTTCTATTTTGATCTATAATCTTTATCATATACGTACCTTCAGAATATCCGTTTAGAGACATACCAGCTTCTTGTCCTGTTTTTATCGTTTGTTGTTGTAATAAAACACCATCAAAACTGTACAGCCCTATCCAACTTTTACTTCCTGTAAGGCCTGCTATACGAACCATATCACTGGTTGGGTTCGGATACACTATTATACGCTGTTTCCTAGCATTAAATTGCCCCACAACGGTGATGGTAGCATCACTTCTAAAACTACCATCGGCAGAAACAGCTTCTATTTCCACTACACCAGCACTTAATGCTGTCACAACACCATTTTGATCAACAGTCGCAATTCTCTCATTTTTTGAAAACCAAGTTGCATTTTTATTGGTAGCATTAGACGGGCTTATCTCATAACTTAAGGTTGTAGTTTCTCCTGTATTAAGTGAGACTCTTTGTGGTGTTACATAAATTCTTGTTACAGGAACATTCTCCTCTGTTTCTGAAGTGACCGTGATAGCAGCACTACTAACAAAGCCTCCATCAGAGGTAATTGCAGAAATAACAACCTGACCTTCACCTAATGTACTTACTACGCCATTATTCACCACTGCTACATTTGTATTATTCGAAGTCCAATTAACATTTTTGTTCGAAGCATTAGATGGCGATATTACAGCACTAAGTACCAGACTACCTCCTACTTGAATAGTGCTTGATTGTGGTGAAATTTGAATTCCTGTCACAGCAACAGAACTATTCTCACTTGGTGTTACTGTCAAAGTAGCATCACTTTTTAAACCATTAGAGCTTATGGCTTCTATCTTTGCACTTCCTGCTTTTACACCTCTCACAACACCATTTGCATCAACTGTAGCTATACTTGTATTTGTTGAACGCCATGTAGCCGTTTTATTGGTAGCATTTGAGGGGCTAATACTATAACTTAATACAGTAGTTGCTCCTTCTTCGAGTGATACCCTTTGTGGTGTAACATAAATTCTTGTCACAGGAACATTCTCCTCAGACGTACTAGTAACAGTAATTACCGCACTACTTATGAAACCACCATCTGAAGTAGTTGCTGTAATGACAACTTCTCCTTGATTTACACCCCTTACCACACCATTATTTACAACAGCAATATTAGAATTACTGGTAGACCAAGTAACCGTTTTATTGGTAGCATTTGAGGGTGATACTACAGCACTAAGCGTGCGGCTTTCGCCCTCTGCAATGGTAGCTGATTGAGGGGAAACTTCTACCCCACTTGCAGGAACGTCACCATCCTCTCGTGGTGTTACTGTCAAAGTTGCGTCGCTTTTAAGACCATTAGAGCTTATGGCTTCTATCTTTGCAATTCCTGCTTTTAAACCTCTCACAACACCATTTGCATCAACTGTAGCTATACTTGTATTTGTTGAACGCCATATAGCCGTTTTATTGGTAGCATTTGAGGGGCTAATACTATAACTTAATACAGTAGTTGCTCCTTCTTCGAGTGATACCCTTTGTGGTGTAACATAAATTCTTGTCACAGGAACATTCTCCTCAGACGTACTAGTAACAGTAATTACCGCACTACTTATGAAACCACCATCTGAAGTAGTTGCTGTAATGACAACTTCTCCTTGATTTACACCTCTTACCACACCATTATTTACAACAGCAATATTAGAATTACTGGTAGACCAAGTAACCGTTTTATTGGTAGCATTTGAGGGTGATACTACAGCACTAAGCGTGCGGCTTTCGCCCTCTGAAATGGTAGCTGATTGAGGGGAAACTTCTACCCCACTTGCAGGAACGTCACCATCCTCTCGTGGTGTTACTGTCAAAGTTGCGTCGCTTTTAAGACCATTAGAACTTATGGCTTCTATCTTTGCAATTCCTGCTTTTAAACCTCTCACAACACCATTTGCATCAACTGTAGCTATACTTGTATTTGTTGAACGCCATGTAGCCGTTTTATTGGTAGCATTTGAGGGGCTAATACTATAACTTAATACAGTAGTTGCTCCTTCTTCGAGTGATACTCTTTGTGGTGTAACATAAATTCTTGTCACAGGAACATTCTCCTCAGACGTACTAGTAACAGTAATTACCGCACTACTTATGAAACCACCATCTGAAGTAGTTGCTGTAATGACAACTTCTCCTTGATTTACACCCCTTACCACACCATTATTTACAACAGCAATATTCGAATTACTGGTAGACCAAGTGATCGTTTTATTGGTAGCATTTGAGGGTGATACTACAGCACTAAGCGTGCGGCTTTCGCCCTCTGCAATGGTAGCTGATTGAGGGGAAACTTCTACCCCACTTACAGGAACGTCACCATTCTCTCTTGGTGTTATTGTCACCAAAGAATTACTAGTCAAGCCATTAGAACTTTTTGCTTCGATCTGAACAGCACCCTCTTTTAGCCCTCTCACAACACCATTTTGATCAACAGTAGCTATTGTTTCATCCTCTGAACTCCAAGTAGCACTCTGATTAGTAGCATTTGACGGACTAATAGTATAACTCAAAGTAACAGTTTCTCCTTCTTTAATGGACGCCCTTTGCGGTGTAACATAAATTCTTGTTACGGGCACATCTATTGCTGTTCCCGCTTTTTTCACCAAAGCTACCCAGTCTGAAGACGTATTGCTCGGTGGATTACCTATACTTACGTTATTTCCTCCTGATATTTGACTAATTGAACCATTGAGCAAACTACCACCCTTTGAAGGGTTAAACCATTTAACAGTATACGTACCAGAAGCATTAGAAAGATTCAATTTTGTACTACCTCCATTTGGTAAATAAATCGCATAGGTATCATTTAATTTAGCAAGACAATAATCAGCGCTACTTGAAGTAAGTTCGTCATGCGTATCCATTTCCCAAAATAACAAATGGTTATTAAAAAAATCTAAGGCTATTTTTGCATCATTCCATTTTGTATCTCTGCTACGAAAATCTTGTGCAGTTAAATCTGTTTGCCCCGTTTCATAACCAAAATAGTATTCCACACCAGCTCCTCCAGCCATTAAAGTACCCCAAAGGACTTTATTTCTTACGTCTTTTCTATTATCACTATGAGAACCGTTACTTCCTCCATAACTGGCATCAGTAGTTACACCTCGTAGTGCATCACCTTGCTCATCATTGGCTACAACCCATTTTTTTCCTGCATTTTTAGAAGCTACAACCCATTTTTTAACATCTGCATGAATATTATTTATTTCAATTTGGGCAGATATTCCTGTTAGTTGGTTTCCACCTCCCAAAAAGGGGCCAAACAATTTGTCTTGATGACTGGTTTGCGGCCATGAATGAATAACAATATGATTATCATAAGGATCAAGAGATTTTATATAACTAGCGTAAGCCTTAGCACGTGTATTTTCAGTATCATTTAATTTCTCATATAATCTGTGCTCTTCCCCCAAATTCCAATTCAAAGCCAAATGATGACCAAATCTTGCAACCAATTCTCGGTAGTACAACTTTCTTTGTGTACCTAGTTCTCCACCATCTAATAAAAGTTCGTTTTCCGTTTCTTGTGTTTTAAAATGTAAATACATTCCCTTAGCATCTGCATGACTAAATAGAATTTCCCATTGCGCTAACTTAGAAACATCATAACGTTTTCTATTTTCTAAATCCGCAGCAGAACTTCCATTTACTTTTCCGTGAATGGAAGCGGCCCAAGGCCAGACATCTTTTGCATCACCATTTACATTCATAGTTAAAAAAGAAAACGCATTCATACCTTTATTAGACAGGTAGTTGATAGCGCCTATTAGCTCTTTTCCTTTACTCCCTTTCCAAACAGGATCGCCACTTCGCCAATCTCGACCATGTGGTGACCAAGTTTTTGATGCAATCGTATTATCAAAATCATTATAGGCCAAAAGGTTTTCTGGCGAATCTGAACCAGCCTTTAAAAAGTAGGTATTATCATCTTCAAATTTCAAATAACGTTCTCCTACATAATTCAAACGTCCTCTTGCCCTGTTATCTGGTTTACTTTTTGTGCTAGCCGCTATATTAAAACTACCACGTTCTCCATTAAAAGATGTCGGGGTACCTGCATTTGCATTTAGACTTATTGCTACATTCGTCCCTCTTCTAAAAGAAGCAGTGTAAGTCCAACGCCCTGTTTCATTTGGCGTAAAGCGAACACGCCATTTATTTCCTGAAGTTGCACTTGTTTCTGCAGCCCTACCATCGGCAGCATAAAAACCTGGCACAATAAAAGTTTTACCATTAGGGCTATTAAACGTGACATTCAGACGGTAATTTAAAAACGGATTTGTTCCACTAGTCTCCGACGTGTTGGGTCCATCAAAAGTAATGGTTACGGTGTGCCATTTTTGTAATTCACCTGAAATAACGGTTTGGGAAAAAATTAAGTTTACACAGAGAAATAAGAATACTGTAAGGGTGGTTTTAATTAATTTCATTTTAAATTTACTGTTTAGTGGGGTTAGGGGTAATAGAGTGTTAAAATTTATTCATTTATTTTTAATATTTTACTTTAAACTATTTAATTTACTATGACAACTTCACTGTCACACAAAACCTATTTACAGGCTCAAAAAAAGTACAACCATTCGTTGGTTAATAAACAAAAAAAATGGACAACAACCAAAGCAACCTATTAAAAATAGATTACTAAAACTGTAGAACAAACTATTAAATTTATTGAATAGAGAAACTTCCTGAAAAGTAGAAAAACATTGTACTTCTTTAATTAAACATCAAATCTCGTAAATACATACGCACTATTTTACATTTTGGTTCACACCTGTTTAGATTTATCATCGATTTTTGAAAAAAAAGTTCATCAACTGACAAATAAAATATTTGACATGAAATTACTTCGCTACATTTTAGAACAAAAACAACTAAAAAAAAATTGTATTACTCATGAAATTAAATTGTTAGAAAGAGAAAGAATTAAAAATGTATTACCTATTGATTCTAATTTAATCATTATCAACAGTATCTACTCCCATGTTATGCCAAGCATCACAACCCTTGTATCATGTATAAAAACAGTTAAAAAATCACTGCATTTTTTTCATTTCAACCGAAATAAACAAATTTTCCTTATTTTGCAGACACCTATATAAAAAAGCTATGCAAAATATCACAAGACTTTTTGATTTTCCTTACTACGCAGCAGAAAAATATAATCTTGATACTATTTTTAATGACAAACGAAACGGACAGTGGACGCCCTTATCCACGCAAGAATATATTGATAAGGCAAATGCAATAAGCCGTGCATTAGTGAACATGGGGGTTGAAGCAAATGATAAAATTGCCTTAATATCAATGACCAACCGCTCTGAATGGAATGTTATGGATATTGGAATTTTGCAGATAGGCGCTCAAAATGTACCTATTTACCCTACCATTTCTGAAGAAGATTACGCCTATGTATTAAATCATTCAGAATCTAAGTACTGTTTTGTTTCGTGTTCAGAGGTCTACGCAAAGGTAAAAGCAGTACAAGACCAAGTTCCAAGTCTTATTGAAGTGTATTCATTTGATGAGCTGCCCGATTGCAAAAATTGGAGTGAGGTACTAGCATTGGGAGAAGACATAAGTAACCAGCCTGCTGTTGACCAACGCAAAGAGGCGGTCAAACCAGAAGATTTGGCAACACTCATTTATACCTCAGGTACTACAGGAAGACCCAAAGGTGTCATGCTCTCTCATAATAATGTAGTGAGTAATGCTTTGGAAAGTGCAAAACGATTGGATATAGAATACGGCAAAGCAAAATGCTTAAGCTTTTTACCTGTGTGCCACATTTACGAACGTATGATGATATACTTATATCAATATGCTGGAGTAAGCGTTTATTTTGCCGAATCGATGGATAAAATTAGTGATAATTTAAAAGAAACATCGCCGCATGTTATGACTGCCGTACCCCGATTACTTGAAAAAGTATATGATAAAATTATTGCCAAAGGAGATACCTTAACAGGTATTAAAAAGAAACTTTTCTTTTGGGCGGTTGACCTAGGGTTAGACTATGCACCCTACGGAGAAAACGGTTGGTGGTATGAGACGAAATTAAAAATAGCACGCAAACTTATTTTTAGCAAATGGAAAGAAGGTCTTGGTGGTAATCTTTCTTTAATATCATCGGGTAGTGCTGCGCTTCAACCGCGATTAGCACGTGTTTTTAATGCTGCCGAATTTGGTGTTATGGAAGGATATGGACTAACAGAAACATCTCCCGTAGTCTCTGTAAACGATATGCGTAACGGTGGATTTAGAATAGGCACCGTTGGAAAATTATTAGACCGCACGGAAGTAAAAATAGCCGATGATGGTGAAATCTGCGTAAAAGGCCCACAGGTAATGATGGGATATTACAAAGATGCTGAAAAAACTGCGGAGGTGATGATAAACGGTTACTTTCACACAGGAGATATTGGCGAAATAGATGCCGATGGATTCTTAAAAATTACCGACCGTAAAAAAGAAATGTTTAAAACTTCAGGAGGGAAATACGTTGCTCCGCAACTGTTAGAAAATCGTTTTAAGCAATCGTTATTTATAGAACAATTGATGGTTGTTGGCGAGGGCGAAAAAATGCCTGCTGCTTTAATTCAGCCCGATTTTGAACACCTGTATAAATGGGCTAAAGAAAATAACATTACGATAAGTGAAAATTCTGATATTATTTCCAATGAAAAAGTATTGCAAAAATACCAAGAGGAAGTAGATGAAGCGAATGCCACTTTTGCCAAATGGGAAAAAGTAAAACAGTTTCGATTAACCCCCGAAGTATGGAGTATCAGCGAAGGACACCTTACCCCTACTATGAAGTTACGTCGGAAAATAATAAAGCAAAAATATATTGACCTATACAATGATATCTACGGTCATAAATCTTAATAAGCATTAGATTAGAAACACAAAAAAGTAATACATTAGTAAATATAAAATTCAACCCTATTCATGCTCGTTTGGCTGAATAGGGTTTGTTTCTTCATTTTTGTTTTTCGCATACAAATAGCCACGCTTCCACCAGCGTGTCATTTTTTCTTTATCAAAAATCAACGAATTAGTAGTTAAAATGGTAGGGGTATAATAGAGGTTAATAATAGCATCTTTTTGATTGGCTACCAATTTACCAATGCGAATATTATGATTCTCAATACGGTCTAAAATGAAACTTAGCATTGTTGTTAAAAGTTCAAAAGGGTTTCTTGAAGGCATACGATTCATATAGTTAACCTCGGTGTGTAATACAACGACATCAACATTATTTGCACCCCGCTTTATAGCCTCTTCAATAGGTACAATACTACCCAAACCGCCATCGGCATATTCACAGCCATTTTTACGAACTAGGCTCATAAACGGTGTATAATTGGCTGAAATCCATATCCAATCACAAAACTCATCATAGGTACAATCATTAATAGATTTGTATTCTACTTGGTTTAAAGAGAGATTTGAAACCGTTACCACAACATCACTTGGGCCATTTTTCAATTCATCAAATTCTTCAATAGTAAGGCTATTTCGTATTAATTCTCTCAAATTTTCACTCTCACCAAAGGTTTTCTTGCCTTTCATGAGATTTTTTATCACATTCCAATGGTTGATGGATATTTCATCAATACCATATTTCTTTTTCACCAAAAACGGACAATTGCTAAATATTGTTTTTTGGTCTACATTAGAATAAATTTCTTTAATCTTATCAAGTTTACCCAAGGCTAAATGACAAATAAGCAAGCTCCCTGTAGAAGTGCCCACATACAAGTCATAGGTATTACCTGATTCTTGAATAAGAAACTGCGCAACGCCACCTGCAAAAGCACCTTTACTACCACCTCCTGATATTACTAAAGCTCTCATTCGTTTACTATTTTTGTATTCATATAGCGCAACTCATCACCTTCAAGTTCTTTACAAAGTTCGTAAAGCCTTCGCTTATAATCCGCATCTTTTAATAATTCATCTAATAAATTTCGGGCAAATTTTTTAAACTGCCAACTGTGATGTACACATGCATTTATCAAACTCCGTAAACTTTTTGTATTCAAACCAATCGCTTGGTTTAAATATTGAAAAGCACTCATACGTATTTCCCAACCGTATTTCGGTTCTGTGTAACCACTTAATTCTTCAAAATATTGTCTTGTTTGTCGGCTGTTATAGTCGGGGATTAACATAGCCAAAGTCAACCAAAGTAACCGAACGTTCTTGTTTGGCAAGCCTTCAATATCTTTGGTTTGTTCTAAGAATTTAGCTTTTTCTTTCGGATACATCGACCACAATTTGAACAAAGCATGCTCAACTGTTACATAGCTTTTATCAAGCAACAAGCTTTCAAATTTTGCTTTGAACGCTTGGGGAATAGTATCCATCTTTTCAGCGATCACTTGGCGGATAGTACTATCATTTGATGCAAAAGCCTTCTGCAAGGTAGTTTCAGAAAGATGCTCGTAATAATGGGTTAACAGATGCTTCTTAAAAAAAATGGAGGTACTCTTATCCCAATAGGCATTATAATCTATGTTTGTATTTGTTTTTTGTTTTGCCTCTAAAGCAAATAGCAGTTTTAATGATTTAGAATCTTTGGCAAGCTGCTTTTTTCCCTCTTCAAAAGGAAGTCCCGCGTTCATTATCCAATCACTTTTGAATGCGGCTAAATCTATTCTTGTAACCGCTTCCATTTCTTCAAAAAAATTGGTAATGGTTACGTTTTTAAAACTATATTTTTTCAAATACTTTCTTATACCCTTTTTAAAAGCAGTAGCTCCCATTTTATTTTTTAGCATATACAATGCCCAAGCTCCCTTTTCATAGAAGGTCAAACTACTTGCCTTTGCATCTGTTAATTGCTGTCCTTCTCCCCTAGTAACACTATGTTGTAAATCAGTCAAAGTACCATATAATTTCCAATAGTAATAGTCATCACCAAAAATTTGCTGCTCTGCCAATTGTGCATAATAGGTCGCAAAACCTTCATGCAGCCAATGGTGGTTTCCGTTTTTTTCTGTCACCAAATCTCCAAACCATTGGTGTGCCAATTCATGGGCATTTACATTAACGTAATTTTTATCAACAAAAGCCGTAGAATCAATAACATAACCATCAGAAAAGATCGTTGCTGTTGTATTTTCCATACCAGCATATAAAAAATCTTTAACGGGTACTTGCTTATAATTTTGCCAAGCATAGGGTACACCTATTTCATTTTCTAAAAACTCAAAAATTTCTTGGGTATATCGGTAAGTTGGTTCAACTTTTAAACTATCAGCTCGATAATAATAATTTTCAATGCGTGTACCATTAGTTGATTTCAATACTTGTTTATCGTAATCACCAATAGCAAAGACCAGCAAATAGCTACACATTGGTTTTTTCATATCAAAGGTATGGGTGGTCGTATTAATTCCTTTTTCCCTTTTTATAAGTTTCCCATTTGCAACTACAGTCAATTGTGGATGTGCTACTATGGTTAAATCAAATTCCACCTTTTCTTCCATAGCATCAAAACTAGGCAACCAATGGCTAGTATACTTTCCTTGTCCCTGTGTCCATATTTGGTAATTAACCGGAGTTTGCTGCCTTCCTGCTACATTTTTTTTATGTGTATTTGAATGTGTATAGGGTACAAAATAAAGTGTTTGCTTAGGCTTAGCACTATATGAAAGTGTTAGCTTATGTTTATCGCCTTTTTCAAAAGCCCTTTTTACACTGATTATGTTTCCATCATTGAAAAAATCAATCTGTTGTTCATCTAACAACACCGATGAGAATTCCATCTTTTTCGCATCCAAAAAAATAGAATCTACGGCTTGCAAAACAACAAAATCGTACGTTACCCTACCCTTTATAGCTTTTTCTAGAGGCAGTGGTTCTACAAAAACCTTTCCCCTAATAAAATCTACTTTATCTTGATGCTGTGCATGCGTAAAAAAACCCACAAAAAAAAGAAATGCTAAAAATCTATTCATCATTGAAGTACTACAAAACTACTTCAAATTTAAGGTTTTTATACGCCTACCCTTACTGATTTTAAAGGAAAATATATTCCCTCAAGATATACCTTCATCTTTTTTAATGTCCTAATTTTTATTTCGTCTTCACAAAACCTACAAATTGTATGGTGATGAGACTTGCAGTTAGTTCTTCAAACCCCTAAATTCGTTTTATGAATGCCAATTTCTTACAAACTCCTATTACGTACCTTAAAGGCGTTGGACCAAACAGGGCAGAAACCTTGCAATCTGAATTGGGTATTCATACCTATCAAGACCTATTAAACCTTTTTCCAAACCGCTATATTGATAAGACCCGCTATTATAAAATTTCGCAATTACAACGTAGTAATGCGGATGTTCAAATTATAGGAAAAATAATTCATTTAAAAACTGTCGAGCAAAAGAAGGGAAAACGACTAGTAGCCACGTTTATTGATGATACAGGAAGTAAAATGGAATTAGTTTGGTTTCGCGGTCAAAAATGGATACGTGAGAATCTTAAACTGAATACCCCTTATGTAATTTTTGGTAAATGTAATTGGTTTAACGGTCTTTTTTCTATGCCGCATCCTGAAATGGAGCCCCTTGCTGAGCATGAAAAAGGCCTTAAAATAGCCATGCAACCCGTGTATCCATCAACCGAAAAATTGAGTAACCGCGGCATTACAAACAGAGTAATTAGTAAACTCATTCAACAACTATTTATTGAAACCAAAGGGCAGTTTTCTGAAACGCTATCTGATAATTTGCTTAGCGCATTAAAACTATTGCCAAAAAATGAGGCGCTCTTCAATATTCATTTTCCTAAAAATCAAGAGCTACTTGCTAAGGCACAGTTTCGATTAAAATTTGAAGAATTATTCTATATCCAGCTACAACTGATTACCAAAAAACTGCTTCGCAAACAACGTATTAAGGGGTTTAATTTTGACCAAGTGGGTGAGCAATTCAATACTTTTTACGAGAAACACCTTCCCTTTGATCTTACTAATGCACAAAAACGTGTGATAAAAGAAATACGCTTTGACCTGGGTAGTAATGCTCAAATGAATAGGCTTTTACAAGGTGATGTAGGTTCGGGTAAAACTATTGTTGCCGTTATGGCAATGCTTTTGGCTATTGACAACGGGTTTCAAGCCTGCCTCATGGCGCCCACAGAAATATTGGCGAATCAACATTATACAGGCATTAAAGAATTGCTTGACAAAATTGGTATAAGCTGTGCATTGCTTACGGGCTCGGTAAAAAAATCGACACGCAAAACAATTCATGAAGCATTAGAAAGTGGCGAATTAGATATTCTTATTGGTACACATGCCCTGTTAGAAGACAAGGTGAAATATAAAAATTTAGGACTTGCTATTATCGATGAACAGCACCGCTTTGGCGTGGCACAAAGAGCTAAGTTATGGCACAAAAACGAGTATCCGCCACATATTTTAGTCATGACTGCGACCCCTATCCCAAGAACTTTAGCGATGAGTTTGTATGGCGATTTAGATATTTCAATTATTGATGAGCTGCCTCCTGGGCGAAAACCAATAAAAACCGTACACCGCTACGATTCAAATCGCTTAAAAGTATTTCAATTTATTCGCGATGAAATAAAAAAAGGACGGCAGGTGTATGTGGTATATCCGCTTATACAAGAATCAGAAGCATTAGATTATAAAGATTTAATGGATGGCTATGAAAGTATAGCACGTGATTTTCCCCTACCCAACTATCAAATATCAATTGTACATGGCAAAATGAAGCCCGCCGATAAAGATTATGAAATGGAACGTTTTGTAAAGGGTGAAACGCAAATTATGGTGGCCACAACCGTTATTGAGGTAGGTGTAAATGTACCCAATGCTTCTGTGATGATTATTGAAAGCGCCGAACGCTTTGGCCTTTCGCAATTGCATCAATTGCGCGGTCGCGTAGGACGTGGTGCTGACCAGAGTTTTTGTATTCTTATGACGAGCCATAAACTATCAACAGAAGCAAAAACGCGTTTAGAAACTATGGTACGTACTAATGATGGCTTTGAAATTGCCGAAGTTGATTTACGCTTACGCGGCCCTGGAGACATCATGGGTACACAACAAAGTGGCGTTTTAAACCTTAAAATTGCCGATATTGTAAAAGATAATGACATTTTGCAAACAGCACGCCATGAAGCCCTAAAACTATTAAAAGCAGACCCTAGTTTAGAAAACCCTGCTAATTTAGTGATTAGGCATGCGTATGCACAGTTGGTAAAATATAAGAATATTTGGAATTATATTAGCTAGCGCATCCAACACTAGAAATGCTATTTTTTACGTAAATCTATTTGAAACAAACAAGCAGGCGCAGTTTGGTAATGCGCAGGTAAAGCGTCGGTGTTTTTTAAATTAAACATGCCCAAAAATTCAAAGCCAGCATTGGTGTAATGGGCAATGAGTCTAACATTATTTCCTAAAGTATCAAGGCGAACATAATCACTACCCTTTCGTTTTGCATATTCAATAGCCCAAGTTACAATTTTAGCTACAAAATTATTGCCTCTATATTTCGGATTTGTAGCAATTCTATGAATGTAGATTGCGTTATCAGTATTGCGTTCTTCCCAAATCTGTTCATCCTCAAAAGTGATAGCCCAAAGGCAAGCAACCTCATCATTTATCATCATTTTAAATTGCCTATTCTCCGCAATTTCTGTTTCAACCAATGTTCTTTCAAAATTAGGCCATACAACAACCTTTTTCTTTTCCCTTTGGTACTCAGACGCTATGGCATAAAGTCGAAAAATTTCATCGATATCTGCACTTGTTGAATTTTGTATTTCCATATTACTATTCTTTTAAATGTTGATTTTTAACTGCTTCCCAGCCTATTATAGCTGTTTTTCTTGTAGCATTCCATTTGTACCCTCCCAATTCACCCGTTGCTTTAATAACACGATGACATGGTATTATACATGCAATAGGGTTTTTACCTATAGCATTGCCCACAGCACGTGATGCCGAAGGTTGGTTGATTACATTTGCTATGGTAGTATATGAAACTAGGGATGCTGGCGGAATTTTTAATAAGGCTTCCCATACTTTTAGCTGAAAATTGGTGCCTTTGAGGTGAATTTTTATTGTATCCATTCCACCTTGCTCATTATTGAAAATTTTTAATGCACTCTTTTGAAAATCATCTATACCTTCTTCCAATTTAGCATTGGGATACGTAGACCTTAATACCTCAAGCGCCGCTTCTTTTGATTGGTCAAAAAACGACAAATAGCAAACACCCTTATGCGTAGCCGCAATTATCAGTTTTCCAAATTGGCTTAATGCAAAGCTATAATTAATCTGTAAATTTTTACCCCCATTTTTATACTCTCCAGGCGTCATACCTTCTATGTTTACAAACAATTCGTGCAAACGACTTGTACCCGAGAGTCCTGTTTCAAAAGCTGTATCAAAGAGTGATTCTTCTTTGGCTAGTTTGGTCTTCGCATATTGTAGACTCACGTATTGTAAGAATTTTTTAGGACTTGTACCCGCCCAATCTGTAAAAAGCCTTTGAAAGTGATAGGGACTTAAGTGCACCTTTTCTGCCAATTCATGCAGTGTTGGTTGTTGCTTGAAGTTCGCATTTATATATTCAATTGCTGTTGCTATTCGGTAATAGTTTTGTTCTTTTTGGCTGCTCATTCCATCTAATTAACGCTACAAATTTAGGTGAGCCCAGAGCTTTAAAAAATCCGTTTCTTGCTATGATGCACCTACTTGTACGTTTTTCTTTGACCACAATTTAGGTTATTTAATCGAAATGTAACCCCCTCTAAACAGGTAACACCTTTAAAAATATGCTAAATTGTGGGATGTAAAATGAGGTGTGCGTATTGATACGTAGATGGGAATATTGCCAACCATAGTAAGAAACATACTAGTATGATTAAACTTTTGTACAGATTAATTACTCCAAAACATCCGAGAGGATGGATTGATGTTATCTATGATACATATGAGAAAGATGGAAAATCAGTTGCTAAAGTTTTCACGAAAGGAATGAACAGATGGAGTTTAAAAGATTTAGAGATAATTGATGTACCTCACAGGTTGATAGGCTATGCGCATGGCATTTTATTCGAATTTACTGGATACATGAAAAATCAAAAACCTATTAATGCTAATGAAAACTTCGGCGGATTTTTAATTCATAATCAACAGCGATTAGTTAATTATGCCACATTTAGACAAAGTGGAGAATTATTAAGAATTATTGACTTTGAAACCAATTTTGACTGTGGATTTCCAAGAAAATTGTTTGCAAGTTATCTGATTGAAGGCTCTGTGAAAACAAAAAACATAAAAAAAAGAGAGGACGAAATAAGATTAGCCATTAATATTTTTGATAAAATTGATACCATTGGAGAAAAGCAGATCGAGAGTGATTATAAAAATGGACATAATGTTAATAATTATGCTGGATTTGATAAACTTGGAGATATTCTTTTAGATAAAGGTGATAAAAAAGGATGGGATTATCTGTTTCAAGCTATTAACCGATGTCCGATTTATGCAAAAGACTTATCAAACGACATAAAAAAGGAATTTGATGGTAATTACCCAACTGATGACGAAAGATTTAAATTTTGGGGAGAACTCGATGACATTAAGATTGACAAAATAAGGAATACGGTTGGCAATACATAATAGAAAACATAAGGTAAGAAGCGTTAATTTTAATGATATAGCATGTAATAAGCGCCTTGGTGATTTACTTTGAAATGACCTAAGTTTCTTATTGTAATCCGTTGACATATATAAAAAATGGAACTCCATTTAATCATATCCCTACTAATTATTGGCTCGCTTTTGGGCTAATTATATGAGTGGTTCGATTATTACGACTTTATAAAAAAGGAAGGCTACACCTTAAATATTTATGCGCTTAGTGAAGAAACAGCTGCATATTTTAAAAACCCTGACAACCTCTTTTTTGACAGCTTTCCCTCAAAAGTGGATGCAGACATTAGATGGACAAAAACGCCCGTTAAAGAGAATGAACAAAAAATATTGAAATTCGCTACACCAATTAACGACGGATGTAAGGAAAGTTGTTGAACGACAAGGTTTAATAAAAAAATAGCTAATACACTAGGAGCATATTACTCATATAGCCATGGTATAAGTATCAATTTCTATGTAATTGCCCCTAATAAAAAACTAGTTATTTTGATTAACCATGACATGTAACTAAAAAGAAAAAAAGACTTACTGGTAATTCGCCCTTAATCTCAATATTCTGAGCAAAATTCTCCAAAGAAATTATTCTTTACTTTTGAATCCGAGAAAAAAGAACATGTAATTCATGGGTACTCGACAACCAACGAAAAAAACAGTAAAAACAGCATGGCATAGATTTATCGGTAGTGCTGCATGTCGTTGGTTACAAAAAGTAACTGTGTTAACTATTTTCTCTCTAGTTGTAAATCACTTAACAACACCCGAAAGTTTCCCAGGGAATGAACTGTATAAGTTCCCTATAGAAGGTTTTCTATCGACCATTCTTTTATACTTTCTCATTGAAATCATAGCGTATCTTAATTTTAAATCTTACAAAAAAAAACATTTCTCAAAAAAAGTAGAAATAATCACTATCACATGGTTTATGGTTTCTACGCTAGGTTACATTACCATCGTTTATATTCCTGTAAATATTATTTTAAACATAATTGCCGGTGGAGAAACAGAATTATATTATTTATTAATTGATTGCTGCATTAGATAATAACATAGAGGATATTTCACCCCTAAACAATAAAAATCATAGATAGATACTTACCTACCAACATTAAATTCTTATTAAACCATACTTTGTTCTAAATGTGCATGAGCGTATATCAAGCACTAACAAAAGCTTTCAAAAATTGTAAAAATCACGTAACTTAGTGACACGTATATACGGTATACATCCGCATTTTAGATATTTTAAATAACGCTAAACGATGAAAATTAAATTTAACGAAACTGAAAAGTCGATTAAAAAAATAGCAAACTGAGGGGCTTAATCCAAAAAAGAAAGCTAATATGAAAGCGACCAATAACTGACTACTTGCACAAAACTTATTTACATACAAGCAGTACAAGACAGCAGTAAGCGCAACATATGGTTCTAATTAGATAGTAAAATGAGATAGTCGATGACAAAAAAAACTTGGATAGAAAAAAGAAACTGCGAAAAATCATTTAAAATAAAAACAATTGACAAAAAATTTGCAGATATTCCTGAAGGAAGTAAAATGTTAATCGTGTCACCCCCAATTATTGATGAATATGTTAAATCAATTGCATTTGGAAATGAAACAGAACTTTCTACGATGAGAGATGATTTGGCTATCGCCTTTAAAGCAGACAAAACCTGCCCAGTAACCACAGGCATTTTTTTAAGAATTGTTGCCGAATCAGCTTACGAAGAGCTCCTCGCAGGAAAAAAGATAGCAGACATAACCCCGTTTTGGCGAATTGTAAATCCGAAAATGAATTTAGCAAAAAAATTGGCATGCGGTATAGATTTTATTATCGAACAAAGACGAAAAGAAAAAGAAGGTATTGAAAAATAGCGATAACGATGTAAACAAATCGAAACACATAAAAAAATTAGGCAAAGCCAACCCTTTCCCGTTCAATTTCCCTCAGTCTGTAATCATCAGCGCAATATGTAAATTAAGTTACTAAATACTGTCTCAGTATTTCATCTTTCTATCCATAGTGTAATAAAAAGTCCTTTGTTCATATTTTGTCTAGTTTATAAATTACAGTTAGCTCAGACATTTCTTATATTTAAGCAACTATTTATAAGCCAAATAAATAGATAAAAAAGAACGCTTTAGAACACCATACTTATGAAAAAAAAATATGCTGCGATGCTGTTATACGCTTTATTTTTAAGCGTGCTATTTTACTCTTGTAAAGAAAAAGAAACTACGACACCTCAAAAAAAACCAAATATCATCTACATTATGTCTGACGACCATACCACACAGGCGTTTGGTATTTATGGTAGTCGGTTGGCAGGTCTTAACCCAACCCCTAATCTAGACCAATTAGCAAAAGAAGGGATGATTTTTGACAATGCTTTTGTAAACAATGCTATTTGTGTACCTAGTAGAGCCGCTATTATTACAGGTCAAAGGGCACAAACAAATGGTGTCATTGATTTAGAAGGTGCTATTGCTCCTGAAAAACAATTTCTTCCAAAAGAAATGAAAAAATTAGGCTATCAAACCGCCATCATAGGCAAATGGCATTTACATCATGAACCCGCAGCTTTTGATTATTATCAGGTATTACCAGTTCAAGGAACATATTTTGACCCCGATTTTAGAATTAGAGGCGATAAACCATGGACAGAAAATATCGTAAAAACAAAAGGACATTCTTCTGATCGAATCATGGATGCCACTCTCAATTATTTAAAAAACAAAAGAGATAAGGATAAGCCTTTTTTCCTCATGCATCATTTCAAAGCTCCTCATGATGATTTTGAATATGCGCCTCGATATGAAAATTATTTGGCTGATACCTTTATTCCTGAACCAAAAAGTCTATATGAAATAGGCAATCATGGCTCTGAAGCGGTACGCGGAAAAAATGATTCATTAACCAGAATTATTGGTTCTTCAGTTTCGCACAGAAACCTGATTAGAAACCAAGCCATGAATATTTATTGGAATGATAGTACCGTTTATAAAAAATATAGAAATGCAAACGATATTGGTCAAGATGAACTAGTAAAATGGCAAATGGATACTACTGAAAAAGCATACACCAGTAAAGTTTACCAAGATTATTTAAAAAAATACCTACGTTGTGTAAAAGGAGTTGATGATAATATTAAGCGCCTATTAGATTATCTGAAAACAGAAGGGCTATTAGAAAACACCATTATCGTATATACTGGAGACCAAGGTTTTATGCTCGGCGAACATGATTATATTGATAAACGATGGATGTATGACGAGGCCATGCGTATGCCATTCTTTGTACGCTACCCAAAAACAATAAAAGCGGGTACACGAACAGATGCAATAATCAACAATACCGATTTTGCCCCTACCTTAATTGAGCTTGCAGGCGGCCAAACACCAGAATACATGCAAGGCAAAAGTTTTAAAAACATTTTAGAAACAGGTATAGAACCAGAAAATTGGCCTAAAGCAACCTATTACCGCTATTGGATGCATCTGGCTCATAGGCATCAAAACCCAGCACATTTTGGCATACGTACCAAAGACTATAAACTGATTTTTTATTATGGAAAATACTGGGTTGATACCGACAACCCTAATGCAACATGGAACAAAAAGAGTTGGGGAAATGATTTTACACATCACACCCCACCTGCTTGGGAGTTTTATGATTTAAAGAAAGACCCAAAGGAAATGAATAATGCCTATGATGACCCTGAAAACAAAGCAATAATTAGTGATTTAAAAACGCAATTAGTACAGTTACGAAAAAATTTGAATGAAACAGATGTAAATTATCCGCACATTCAAAAAGTCATTGATGCACATTGGAATGATTGAAAAAATGAATTCTAACAGGTCGTTTTATAGCTAGTCATGCTTACCTATTCTTAATAAACTCGTCTTGATTTTTATTTTGAAACCGATTATTGCTTTTGTGCCGTAATGAAGTTATTTTTTGTTACAAGGTGACTGGTCTGAAACACCCAAATACAAAGACATTTTTTTAGGAGGAGTTACCGTCATTAAAACTGATGTAATGCTTCGTAAAGACCCACTAGAAGAAATGTATAACGAAGTTGACAAACCCAAAATGGAGGCCTACGCCACTACGCTTGTACCCTATTTCACCTGGAGCAACAGAGGTAAAGGAGAAATGTCAGTCTTCATACCTGTAATTTGGAACTGATGCATTGATACTACGAATTTAAAAACAAACCTATTAAACTACAAAACCCATGAATACCTATAAAAAAAACGCTTTTACATATGCCACAATTGTAGCCATGGGCGGTTTTGTTTTTGGTTTAGATGCTGCCTTAATTTCAGGCACCGTAAAATTCATCACTCAAGAATTTTCGTTAACAGATTTAGAATTGGGTTCTGTAGTTGGCGCACCAGCTATGGGTGTATTGCTAGCCCTTATTTTTGTTGGTCACGCTTGTAACAAATACGGTCGTAAAACAACCTTAGTTATTGCAGCTTGCTGTTACCTTATTTCGGCCATTAGCTCCGCTTTTGCCCCTACCTATTGGGCACTAATCACCGCTCGGTTTTTAGGCGGTTTGGCATTTAGTTCTATTTCATTGGCATCTATGTACATTGGTGAAATTGCTCCTTCAAAATGGCGAGGAAAACTAGTTTCAATGACACAAATAAATATTGTAGTTGGCTTGTCCGCGGCATATTTTATTAATTATCTAATTTTAGGTTTAGTAGATTCGCAAGCAGCCTGGGTAAGCACATTAGGTATAAATGATTACACATGGCGTTGGATGTTGGGTACCGAAGTTATTTTTGCCATTCTCTGGTTAATTTTACTACTATTCATTCCTCGAAGCCCTGCATGGCTGTTATACAAAGGCAGAACTAAAGAAGCTAAAAACACCTTACGAAAAATAATTTCAGAAGAAGAAGTCACTATTAAAATTGCTGAAATGCAGCAAAGTCTTAAAAATAGCAACCAAGACCGGTCAATGCTAACACAGCTCAAAGAAATTTTTTCAAAACCTATGCGGGTTACCATGATTATTGCCATGACTATAGCTATAGCCCAACAAGCAACAGGAATAAATGCCATTTTATTTTATGCCCCTACAGTATTTGAGCAATTGGGCATAGGTACAGATGCTGCTTTTGCACAAGCGATATATATTGGGCTCACAAGTGTCATTTTCACCATTCTTGGTTTGCTTTTGGTAGACAGGCTAGGGCGTAAACCCATGATTATATGGGGTATGGTTTGGATTATTTTAAGCCTAGCTATTTGTTTCTATGGGTTTAAATCGGCAAATTATACCATTACTAAAGCTGCCATTGTTGAAATGACCGATATTCCAAATGCCGATCGCTTAAATCCTTTAATAGACATCCCCTATGAGAGTGATATTGATTTTAAAGCAGCCCTAATAGAAACACTTGGAAATACCGATGCTAGAGATTTTTCTGGCTTACTGCTGCAAAAAGCAGCAGATATTAATGCCTTATTAATTTTATTTGGCATACTAAGTTTTATTGGCGCATTTCATTTTTCAGTAGGCCCTGTAATGTGGGTACTCTTTTCTGAAATTTTTCCAATATCTATAAGAGGCATTGCCATTCCGTTCTTCACCTTAGTTACAAGCTTAGTAAGTTATTTGGTACAGAAGTTTTTTCCTTGGCAATTGGCAACAATGGGTATCAGTTCAACCTTATTATTCTATGCTATAATTGTGTTAATAGGATTGGTTATTCTTCATTTTTATTTAATAGAAACAAAAAATATGACCATTGAAGAAGTACAGCTAGCACTAACTCCAAAGAAATAGTACTCAGTAATAATTGGGCACTTAAATAGGGCAAAGAAAGTAAAAAACGACCACTCAAAGCGGTAGTTTTTTACCTAGAAATATTACTCTAAGCCTATTTCAAGCACATGAGCAAAATTCCCTTTCTTTTCACCTAAACCAGTAACCATTAAACCGTCATCAGTATGTTTGAATTTTACGTTAACATCACTACCCAAAAGTCGCACGCCATTAATTTGCAGTGTTTTTCCTAATCCTGCTTTTCCAAGTGATGCAATTGATACTTTTCCTCCTTCTGGCCAAGCCATCATAATGGCATATAATTTATCTCCTTTTTGCGTAAACCGAATATCCTGCCCTGTAAAGTCTTTATTTTCACCTTCAGAATGGTGTCCCTTTTTGACTTCGGTAGGGCCTTCTCCAAAGGTTTTCCAATATTTAGTTTCGTAAATAGCTTCGCCATTAACAGCTAACCAATCTCCTATTTGTAAAAGAATTTCCTTTTGGTCTTCTGGTATGGTACCATCGGCTTTTGGACCTATGTTTAATAAAAGGTTTCCGTTTTTTGAAACAATATCAACCAAATCATCAATAAGCTGGTTTGCTGTTTTAGATTCCCAATTGGTAACATAGCACCAAGAATTTTTACCTATAGAAGTATCTGTCTGCCATGGCAGCTTTCTAATACCCGGTAATTTACCACGTTCTAAATCATATATTACCGTTCCTTCCGGAAAAGCATTATGATCAAAGTTTTTATCTTGGAGAACTACCTCTTTTCCCCATTCAATTCCTTTATTGTAATAATAGGCCGCAATCTTTGGACGATATTCTTTGTAGTCTGGAATGTCTAGGTAAAAATCAAACCAAAGTATATCTGGTTGGTAGTTATCAATTAAATCTACCGTTCTTTTCCACCACATTTCTTTAAATTCTTCAGACACGGGCTCATGAACATCCTTTCCTTTGGGAGAGTACAAATCAGCATATTGCGGGTCTGAGGTATCAAAGTGATCTTTTTTATTGTAAAAAGACCAATTGAAAGCATAATGCGAAGAAGCCCCCATAATTAAACCTTGCTTACGTCCTTCAGTAAAAAGCTCCCCCAGAACATCGCGTTTTGGTCCCATATCGGCAGCATTCCACCTTGTAGTATTAGATTTATACATGGCAAAACCATCATGATGGTCTGCCACAGGAATTACATATTTGGCACCCGCTTTTTTAAATAAGGAAATCCATTCAGCAGGATTAAATTTTTCCGCTTTAAACATGGGGATAAAGTCTTTATATCCAAAATTTTTCTGATCACCCCATTTTTCTTTATGGTATAAATAAGTGGGATTAGGTCCTAGCTTCTGTAACTTTAATTGTGCAGTAAAAGTAGCAGTATCCATATACATTTGTCTGGGATACCATTCAGAACCATAGGCAGGAACTGCATACGCCCCCCAGTGAATAAAAATTCCAAATTTCTGTTGATTAAACCATTCTGGATCCTTATAATTTTTCTTGATAGATTCCCAGTTGGGTTGAAATGTCAACTCCGTATTATTCGATGCCGTCTTGGCTTTTTTTGTATTATCCTCTTTGCAAGAAACAATACCTATCGCTATTAGTAAAAGAATACTTAGTTTTTTCATATTGATTTTTAAATGTTTAGATTTTAATGATGACGTAACAATATTTTACCTCCAAAATTTGATTCTGTGTAGTTGTATGCTATATACAAATGCGTGTACCTGTATGATAAATAATATGTTTTTTTACTGTATTGCAAATTATCTTCATATCCCTTTTGGTGATCAAGTTAAAATAGTGCTAACAGCGGTTAATCTACGCTAACAAAAGCAACCTAAATCGGTGTAATTTTAAACATGGCTTTTATTAGTTGAATTTAACGCTGTCTGAATAACATCTAAATTTAATGATAGTCTGACGGATGCATATTGCAAATTTGTATTTTTTTTAACATGTCTAGTTCATGTCTAGTTGCTTTTTTATGTTGAACAAACTGATAGTACTAATTTACAGCATGTTTTAAAAAAGTTCTTACAATCAAATGAATATCAACCACAATTTTAAAGCGAAATTACCCTCCGTTTTAAAAACTAACAATAACGTAAACTCAACTATTTCAACTTAAATTAAATGATTATGAAAAAACAATTCTTTAAACTTTTAAAAAAATGCTTCCTGTCGGGACTGTTTTTTGTGCTTTTGGGCATACAAAGTGCTTTTGCGCAACAGACAGTCACTGGAACGGTAACAGATGCACTTGGCCCAGTGGCTGGTGCCAACATTATAGTAAAGGGAACAACAATAGGTACCCAAACTGATTTTGACGGAAATTTCTCTATTGAAGCTTCTCCCAGCGATGTATTGGTAATTTCGTATTTAGGATATGCCACCAAAAATGTTCCTGTTGGAACAAAAACAACTATTAACGTTCAACTAACTGAAGATGCAAGTCAACTTGAAGAGGTGGTCGTTATTGGGTATGGTACTGCAAAGAAAAGTGACCTTACGGGTGCTATCTCAAGGGTTAGTACAGACTCCTTTAAAGACCAACCTGTAACAAGAGTAGAAGAAGCTTTACAAGGTAGAGCATCTGGGGTTACCGTAGCAAAAGCAAACGGGCAACCCGGTGGCGCTATTAAAGTTCGTGTTAGAGGGGTTAACTCTATAGAAGGTAATAATAGTCCTTTAATTGTTGTTGATGGTATACAAGGCTTAGACCTAAGTACTATTAACCCCAATGATATTGCATCAATGGATATTTTAAAAGACGCGTCTGCCACTGCGATATATGGTGTGCGTGGTTCCAATGGGGTTATCATTATAACTACTAAAAGAGGCTCAGGCAAGGGTAAAATTAGCGTTGACTATTTTACTACCGTGTCTCGCACCCCCAAGTTTTTACCAACATTGGCTGATAACCCTGATCAATTTGCCATCATTGAAAATTTAAGAAGAACACAAACAGGAGGTAGCCCTATTTTTTCTGATGAAGAAATTTCAGATTTAGCAAATAATGGAGGTACCAACTATCAAGATGAATTGCTTAGAACAGGTATCAGTAAAAATTTACAAATTTCAGCAAGTGGATCAGAAGGAAAACTTAGTTACTTCTTATCTGGAAACTACAGAGATGAAGAAGGTATTGTTATTAATACCGGTTTTGAACAACTTTCTGTACGCTCCAATATCAGCTCTCAAGTTAATAAAAAGCTTAAAGTTGGTTTGAATATGAATGTTACCAGAGGAGTGCAAAGAAATAATACCGATGTACTTGGTAATGGTCAAGGAAGTTTTATCTACAAGGCCTTAACTTGGGATCCAACAACTCCCGTTTTTGATGCCGATGGAAACTATAATATTCGTTCTCTAAAAGGTATTGCTTCTTTAAATGACAATCCTATTAGAACGATGAATGAAACGGACATTCGTGATATCAATGAGCGCGTAAATGGTGCTCTTAACGTGAAGTATGATATTACGAGTAATTTTTCATATTCTATGGTACTCGGTGCTCAAATTAACAACTTAAATCGGCAACGTTACGCTGTAGAAGTTGGAGATGATCAACTACCACATACGTCATTCTACAATAATAAGTTTACCGCATATCAATTGAGTAATATATTCAACTGGCAAAAAGAATTTGGGGAACACAATATAAAATTAACAGGAGTTCAAGAATATAGTAATTCAAAACAAGTTAACAATGGCTATAATGCTAACGATTTAACTCTAGATAGTAAAAATTTCTTTTTCGCAGAATTAGCGCCTAATTCAGGACAAACAATATATAACACCTTTGCTCCAAGAGAGCTATCATCATTCATGCTACGTGCAGAATATGTTTTAAGTAATGATTTATTTCTAACAGCAACAGGTAGATATGATGCTTCTTCCGTCTTTAGAAAAGAAAATAGATGGGGATTTTTTCCTTCTCTAGCTTTAGCCTATAGTCTTAATGGTTTAATAGAAGACTCAGAAAGTATAAGCAGTTTAAAATTAAGAGCAGGATGGGGTAAAGTAGGTAATCAAAACACAGCACCTTATGCTACCTATACCACTCCAGCGTTTAATAGTTATGCATTTGACGGAGGTTCTGCACAGGCAGGAACACGTTTAAGTAGAATCGGAAACCCTGATTTAACATGGGAAACAACCACTCAATTAAATGTGGGTGTAGATTTAGGGTTTCAAAATGGAAGAGGAACTGTCTCTTTAGAAGGGTATAAAAAGGTAACCGATGATATTTTACTACCTGTTCCATTACCAGACACCTATGGAGGAAATAACGGGCAAATTACCGTTGCTCGTAATATTGGTCAAGTTGAAAACTTTGGTTTTGATGTTACTCTGGGTTATGATATTATTGCAACAGAGAACATGAACTGGAACGCTAACTTTACGTTATCATACGTAAAAAACAAAGTTACTCAGTTATATGATGATTTAGAAAGTATTCCAGGAAGATTCACCGCTCCAGGTGGGCAGGGTAACATTATTAACGGTATAGAGCTTGGTCAGCCGTTAGGGCAGTTTTTTGGAGCCACTTTCTTAGGAACATGGAAATCAGATGACAACATTCCATTAAATTCTGAGGGTGCACCAATTGCACAACCAGGTGAGGCAAAATATCTTTTAGATGAAAACAATGAAATTGTATATGGCGCTATAGGTAATGGTACGCCAGACTTAACATGGGCATTTAATAATTCTGTTAATTATAAAGATTGGGATTTAAATATCTTTATACAAGGCGTTCACGGATTTGATGTATACAACATTCAACAAGCAGGTATAACAGGGGGCGCAGGAGATTCTAGAAGTTTTTTAGCAAGTGACCAAGTAAATGCATGGACTCCTCAAAATCAAACAGACGTTCCTGCCTTTGCGCATTTATATGAATCTTCACGTTATGTTGAAAAAGGTGATTTTATTCGATTAAGTAACCTATCATTAGGATACACTTTGCATGATTTTGCCGGATGGGAAGGCTCATCTGTTAAATTATACGCTAGTGGACAAAATTTATTCTTAATTACTGATTTTTCAGGATATGACCCAGAGTCTACGTCTCGAAGAACCAACGGACAAGGAAATGAAGATGCAGCAGCTGGAATAAATATTGGCGCTTACCCTAACCCAAGAACATTTACATTAGGTGTAAAAGTGGGGTTTTAATTTAACTACAGAACTAAAAAATATATAACATGAAAACAACAAAATTGTATAAATCATTTAAATTAAAGCTATGGGCAGTTGCCTTTATGGCCGTCGCTATGACTTTTAATAGTTGTGAGCAATTTGACTTAGAAGAAGATCCCACTGAGGCATTATTAGCGGTAATCCCGTACACAAACATTCAAGAATTAGACCTTGCTGTAACAGGTATTTATGGGCAATTAAATAAAGCTGCCTGGATGACTACTTTTTACGTCAATGGATGGTCGGGTGATGATATGACTACGCATAGAGCCAGTAACAAAGCTGATTTTAGAGAATACGACCAAAGAAATGTTTCTACCACCAACGGTCGATCTGCAGTAAATTGGCAAGGTGTATATTCAATGGTGCTTGCGGCTAATACCGTTTTGGCAAATATTGAAGGGGTTGAACTCCCAGAAAAAGCACAACAAGATGTGCTAATTGGAGAAACTTATTTTTTAAGAGGCTTAATGTTTTATCAAATGGCTCGTGTGCATGGTAGAATTCCTTTACCTACCACTTTAGAAGTAGACAGCGAAATTTCTAGAGCATCTCAAGTAGAGGTGTATCAACAAATAGAAAGCGATTTACTTGAGGCCGAAAGACTGCTTCCACAAACTACCGAAGTAGGAGCTGCAAGGCCAAATTCAGGGTCTGCAAGAGCTATTTTAGCACGATTATATCTAGACTGGGCAGGTTTTCCAGTAAAAGACAACTCCAAATACGCCATGGCTGCAGCAAGTGCCAAGCAAGTTATAGAAGGTGGTCATGGTTTTGCCCTTGTAGAAGATATGGCAAGTTTATATACTATCGCAGGAAGATTTAATACCGAATCAATATTTTCAATTGTATATTGTGCTTCTTGTGGTCTTCCTAATAGAAAACATGGTAAATTGGGCTTACCAAGTGGAGCCCCAACAAATGGCTGGCAAGAATCATTTGCAGAAATTCGCTTCTTTGAAGATTTTCCTGAAGGACCACGTAAAGAGGCTACTTATCACGTAGCGATGCCTCTTGATGCTAACGGAAATATCATTGGAGACGCATCTACCGAACCAGTTGATTCACTTCCATGGACAGAATTTAAAGATCAGCAAAATCCAGTTTTTAGAAAAATAGTCGGTCCTTTTGAAGAAGGCACATGGAAAGGTTTTCAAAGTGACCGTAATGATTATTTTATGCGTTATGCTGAATTATTATTGATTTATGCTGAAGCTTCTGGTGAAGCTGGCAATGCAGGTGCAGATGCTTGGGAGGCATTAAATATGGTACGCAGAAGAGCAGGACTAGAAGATGTGAGTGCTGCTGATGGTACAATACAAGACCTCGCCTTTCAAGAGCGCAAATGGGAATTAGCAGGAGAATATCTTAGATATAACGATTTGGTTCGTAAAGAACAGGTGGAAGCAGCTTTGGGCGGAACCGCTAGAAACCCGCGCGTTTCTATAGGCACTGTTTTTGATGGTGCTGGCAATGGCACACCTACCCCATTAACAGCCCCTTCAAATCCTATCTTAGGATCATTAAGTACTGATAATTATTTTGCTCCTATTCCTCAAGTAGAAGTAGATAGATTGCCAAACCTTGGAAATTAAAAATGAATTGAGTGAGTATGTTTAGTTTTAATACAGCGGTAAAGTGTCACACCTTACCGCTGTACTTTTTGAACCAAATTATACTTGTCAATAACCCAATATTGCATTCAAAATGTATCAAAAAAAAGTAGTACAAATTATCAAAAAACAAACCCATATCATTTAGGGAGATGAGAATATTTTTTAATAATTAACCTTCATTCCTAGATTGCGGTTTTCTTAATAGTTGTATTTTAGATTTTAGTGGATTCTAAACCCATTCTTATGAACCAAAAAAACCGTCTATTGTATAATTCTGTCGCATCAACAGCCTTCATTTTTATACTACTATTGGCTTTTCAAAGCTGTAAAAAATCAACACCCAAATCTCAAAAACAAACTGCTAAAAAAACAACAAAATTATTCAATACCATACCTTCATCAAAATCAGGTATCAATTTTGTAAACACCTTAGAAGAGACCTTAACCTCTAATTATTACCAATATATGTACACCTATATTGGTGGCGGGGTGGCAGCTGGTGATATTAACCAAGATGGTTTTGTCGACCTCTATTTTACCTCCAATTCTTCTGAAGATAAACTCTACCTCAATCAAGGAGGCTTAAAATTTAAAGATATTACCAAAACTGCTGGTATTACTAAAAATGATGGTTTTAACACAGGCGTTACTATGGTAGACGTCAACAATGATGGCATGTTAGACATCTATGTCTCTAGAGGTGGATGGAAGGATGATGCTAATAAATTTGCCAATTTACTATATATAAATAATGGCGATGAAACCTTCACCGAAAGGGCTGAAGAAATGGGACTTGCAGATGCAAACAGAACTATTCATGCTACTTTTTTTGATTTTGATAAAGACAATGATTTAGATGTGTATATATCAAACACTCCTGATATAACCAGCAGGACAGAAGTATTGGACCTTGAAAAAATTCAAAAAGACCCCAAAACACTTAAACTAAAAGGATGTGATCGCCTCTATGAAAATGATGGCACAGGTCATTTTACCGATATATCAGAAAAAGCAGGCCTTCAATATGACATTGGTTTTGGTTTACATCCGCAGGTAGGAGATCTTAACAATGATGGCTGGCAAGATATTTATGTTTCCAATGATTTTAACGTACCTGATTTGGTCTATATCAACAATCAAAATGGAACTTTTACCGAATCACGTGATGATATTTTCAAGCATATGTCTTTTAACAGTATGGGTGGCGATATGGCCGATATTGACAATGATGGCCTTTTAGACTTGATGACCTTAGACATGAATCCTTCTGATTATATTCGATCAAAAACAACGATGGCGATGACCTCTATTGATCAATTTGAACTCATGGTTAACAAAGGCTATCATCATCAATATATGCACAATATGTTGCATATAAACAATGGCAACAGCACGTTTAGCGAAATCAGCAAAATGGCAGGAATGGCCGATACTGACTGGAGTTGGTCAGTACTTTCTGCTGATTTTGATTTGGATGGTTATAATGATATATTCATTACCAATGGCGTTTACAGAGATGTAATGGATAGAGATAAGCTTGCCGAAACTCTCAATATGCTAAAAGAGAATAAACGCAAACCTACCGATGAAGATTTTTTAAAGTATGCGCAGATGCTACCCCAGCAAAAAATCAAAAATTACTTTTATAAAAATAACCAAGACAGAACATTTGAAGATGTAAGTGACACCTGGACAGAAAACACCCCTAGTTTTTCCAATGGAGCCATCTATGCAGATTTGGATAATGATGGAGATTTGGATATCGTTGTTAATAATATAAATGATGAAGCAACGCTCTTAGAAAACCAAAAGATGAATCTGCCCGAAAGAAATTATTGGTTGAAATTAAATTTCGATGGTCCTCGTGAAAACCAATATGGTGTGGGAACTACGGTTAAATTATATTTTGATAATGATTCCGTCCAAATTAGACAACTCGTGAACACCAAAGGGTTTCTCTCTGCAACCGACAACACTTTGCATTTTGGCATGGGTAACAACCTAGCTGCCAAAAAAATGGAAATTATATGGGCAGACGGTAAAACCCAAGAACTAACAGATGTAAAAGCCAATCAATGGCTGTACATGAACTATCAATTTGCTACTAAAAAAGAGGCGCAAACCTCATCCAACAAAAAACACCCCCTTTTTAATAAAATAGAGACAACTATTGCGCATAAAGACCCCTATTTTAATGATTATGACCTTCAAATATTACTCCCCCATAAACTTTCGCAAACGGGGCCAGCACTTGCCAAAGCGGACATTGATAATGATGGTGATGAAGATATTTTTATAGGTGGTGGCGCTGGTCAAGCGGGTCAGTTGCTTATCACTTCATCAACAAACACTTTTGAAGTAAAAAACACCCCAGATTTTACAAAAGACAGCAACCACGAAGATGTTGGCGCAGCATTTTTTGATGTAGATAATGATGGAGATCAAGACTTATACGTGGTGAGCGGAAGTTATGAGTTCAAAAACAATCCACGTTTACTGGTAGATCGGCTGTATCTTAATGATGGTTTGGGGAATTTCTCAAAAGCCATCAATGCAATACCAGAGGTAGGCATAGCAGGTTCTATTGTTGTACCCGCTGATTATGACAATGATGGCGATATAGACTTATTTGTTGGTGGCAGGGTAATCACTGGGCAATACCCCCACCCTGCAAGTAGCCTCTTACTCATAAATAACAAGGGGAAATTTACAATTGCAAATGAAACCTTTGCGCCTGCTTTAAATAATGTAGGTTTAGTGACCAGTGCTACTTGGACAGACATGAACAATGATAAGAAAACAGACCTCGTTATCACAGGTGAATGGATGGGCATTCAAGTGTTCTTAAATAAAAATAATCGCTTAGAAAAAAGCAACGCATACCCCACCTTATCCAAAGCTGTAGGCTGGTGGAACAAACTGTTGATAATTGATATAGATAATGATGGCGATAAAGATATTGTAGCTGGTAATCTTGGACTTAATTACAAATTTCATGCATCTACAGAAAAACCCTTTGAAATATACACCTCAGATTTTGATTCTAATGGAACAGAAGATATTATTTTAGCAAAAAAATATAACGGAAAACAAGTACCTGTGCGCGGAAAATCTTGTATGACGCAACAACTACCCTATCTTGCTCAAAAAATACCAACGTATAATGATTTTGCCAGTAAAGACCTTAGAGGTATTGTAGGTGAAAATTTAGAGACTGCACTACACTATAAGGCCACAGAATTTAGATCGGGAATTTTTATAAATAATGGCGATAAAAAATTCACCTTCAAGCCCTTTGCTAATAACATACAACAATCACCCATAAATAGTATGGTGTTTGAAGATTTTAATGCTGATGGACAAAAAGACTTGCTTCTGGCAGGAAATAATTATCAATCTGAGGTAGAAACCACACGAGCTGATGCTGGAATAGGAGCATTTTTAGCAGGAAACGGAAGTGCTGATTTTAAAACTATCTCCCATCTTGAATCCGGATTTTTTGCCGATAAAGATGTTAGAAATATGACCACCGTATCCACAAAAAAGGGAAAAATCATTGTGGTAGTGAATAATAATGATACCCATGATTTTTTTAAATTAAACACAGTAGTAGAGTAATCAATGATGAATAAAGTACTAAAAGTGCCTCATACCCTTGTAATAGCCTTGCTATTAGTAATCATGACCTTTTCGCATGCGCAAGACAACCCATTAAATGAACTTAATGCAGCAAAAACGCTTTTAGAAAACTCAAAAACACTCCGATTTCAAAATCCTGATAGTGCAGTAAGTTTATTGCAACAGGCGCATGAGAAATTTTTAAAAGGCGGAGACACCGTAATGGCTATTAATACACTTTTAGATATGCCGTACATCTATGGACAAAAAGTTGATTATGCGAAATCTTACGACGACTTGTGGCTAGCTCTTTTCCTTGCAGATGACATTAAAAATGACAAACTAAAAGCCAATGTATACAGTAAATTAGGTCGACTTTATAGTTTTTTTAAAAAAGAGAAAAAAGCTTTTGAATATTTACAATCTGGATTAAAGCTGAAGAAAAAACTAGTAGAACAACAATCATTAGATCAAGGGTATTTGGTTGAAGATTATTATTTAATTTGTGCCACCTACCGCGAACTGGGAGACTTAAAAACTGGAGAAATTTATTTAGACAGTTGTTTTCTTAAGTACAAAACCCTACCCAATCAAATTGAAATGGCCTATTTACAATTTGAAAAATCTTTCATTTTAGCAAAAAAAAACAAAACAAATGAAGCCCTAAAAATACTAACAGATATAGAACCTTGGTTTCAAAAAAATAGACCCTCATATTTGGTACTAATCTATACCTACTGGGGTGATATTTACCGCAATGCGCCCGTAGATCATGAAAAAAGTGAATACTATTACAAGAAAGCAATTGAAATTTCTAATACGTACAACAGTCATGTAGATTTTTCTCCTCTAATTCATGAAAGGCTGGCCAATTTATATCAAAATAAAGGAGATTATCGTAAAGCATTTTTAAGTCAACAAACAGCTAAAGAATTAGATGCGCTATTTTTTGATAGCAGAAGTACCATCAATAAACCGCTGTTAGAAATAAAAGATGAATATCGCCTTGAAAAAGAACGCCAAGAAAAACTAATTCAAAAACAGCGTTTAGAACAGTTAGAGCAGGAAGATAAAATTTCTTTTTTACAACGTATAATATTACTGGGAGCTCTTATTTTTACCCTAATTATTGCTGCTGTTTACATCATGCAAATTAGATCGAAGCACAAAATAGAAAAAGAGCTAATACAAAAAAACAAAGAGCTTGAAATTCAAAAAACAAAAGAAATAGTCGCTTTAAAAAACAAAGAGCTTGCCACATCGGCCTTACAATTGGTTGAAAAAGACGAATTCCTTAAAGACTTAAAAAGTAAGCTTGTTGCTTTAAAAGAAGGATCCAAAAGTACTGAGGTCAACCATATTTTAAAATCAATTTCATTAAACAACACAAATAATTGGAAAGAATTTAAACTACGATTTACCGCTGTAAATGAAGAGTTTTACAAAAGAATCGCTACAAAATATCCAAACTTAAGTCAAGCCGATCAAAAAATATGTGCCCTTATCAAACTTAACTTTTCTAGTAAAGAAATGGCAAAATTACTGGGCATATCTGTTGAGTCTGTACATACCACAAGGTACAGATTACGAAAGAAAATGAAATTAGAACGAAGTGTAAATCTTGAAGACTTCATTGCTAATTTATAGCAAAACAACTTATTTTCTCATTTGTTCAGTATTTGTCTAGTACGCATTTGAAAGAATTTCATAGCCATTCTGTATTTTTAAAAACCTTTAGCACAGCTTTATGCATTAAAACTTCGTGACAAGTCTTAATCAGTACAACAGACTGAAATGTTTTATTTTGATGTGATTTTATTTTCTAATGCGCAAAGCGGTATTTAAGGTGATTAAAAATCATAGCTATTTAAATACAAAACCAACATAAAATGAATAACCGACTCTGCATAGTAGTCTCCCTAGTAGTGCTATCTTTTATTGCATGCAAGCAAAAACAACCATGTCCTGAAAAAAAAACTACCCACGAAATGACTGACAAAGACCTTCACATTACTGATGAAAAAATAGACCATTTGGGTATCACCAATAAAGAGTATTTAAGTGCTGCCTCAAAAAGAGCGTTACAATGGCCAGACATTGGCAATGAATGGTTTATAGAATTTAGCGCACCCATGCCCTTAAAAGGAGATTTAGCTTATGAAAAAGGGGTGGTTCGTAGGGATCCAAGCGCTATGATAAAAGAAAACGGAAAATACTACGTATGGTACTCAAAAAGCACAGGTGCTACACAAGGTTTTGGTGGTGATATTGAAAAAGACAAGGTATTTCCATGGGATCGCTGTGATATTTGGTATGCCACTTCTATAGATGGTATTACTTGGAAAGAAGAAGGTATAGCTGTAGGTAGAGGAAAAAAAGGAGCGTATGATGATCGCTCTGTATTCACTGTTGAAATTATGAAATATGAAGACAAGTATTACCTCTGCTATCAAACGGTAAAATCACCTTACAATGTACGTGTCAAAAATCAAGTAGGGCTCGCCTGGGCTGATTCTCCAAATGGTCCATGGACTAAAAGTAAGGAACCTATTCTTAGCCCTGCAGACAATGGTATTTGGAAAGGCGAGGAACAAAATCGTTTTATGGTTGAAAAGAAAGGAGATTTTGACAGTCATAAGGTACATGATCCCTGCATTCTTCCTTATAAAGGAAAATTTTATTTATACTATAAAGGAGAACAAATGGGTGAGCAAATCACCTTTGGTGGTCGTCAAATTCGTCACGGAGTTGCTATTGCAGATAACCCTAAAGGTCCCTATATTAAATCACCATACAATCCTATTAGTAATAGTGGTCATGAAATTTGTGTATGGCCTTACAACGGAGGTATCGCTTCTTTAATTACAACTGATGGTCCTGAAAAAAATACCATTCAATGGGCTCCAGACGGGATCAATTTTGAAATTATGTCTTCAATTAAAGGCGCTCCACATGCAATAGGGCTCAACAGGTCTGCCGATACAGAAAAAGAACCTACCGAAATTTTACGCTGGGGATTAACACACATATATAATAATTATAATGAGCAGAGCATTATGCGATTTACTTCACAGCGTAGAACATCGCACACGGCAAAAGGAGAAGCAGCAAAACTATCAACAGAAAAAAAATAAACGAATCGGTATACTTCTCTAATTTTAAAATGGAAGAGTTTAATATTTTTTCCCTTTGATAAAAATCCTTGCATAGCTTTAACTACTAAATGATTTATTTTCTGGCTTAGGCACTGATATTTTGTATTAAGGAGGAGAAGTACAATAACGGGGAGTTTATTTTGAACTAATTATAAGACCTAATAAAATTACTAATACCTAAAACAGTCAACTATAACCAGGGACATGCATAGATACAAACTCCGAGGTTTAAAGTAGAAAAAAGAGTTCGCAAACTATACAACAACTATTTAATTCAAAAAAATGAAAGCAACAGTATATGAAGGAAATAAAACGTTTTCAGTAATTGAAAAAAAAATCGCTCCTCCTGCAAAAGGAGAGGTTCGCATAAAAGTCGCCTATTCTGGCGTATGTGGTACTGATGTTCACATTTACCACGGTATGATGGACAAACGTGTCAGCATTCCCCTTACCATAGGCCATGAAATGTCTGGTACGATAGATGCCATAGGAGAAGGCGTATCAAAATTTTCAATAGGTGACAAAGTAGTTGTACGACCGCTTGATGACCGTGGTGTAAAACCATCTGACAAGGGCTTTAATCATATCTGTGAAGATTTAAAATTTATAGGCATTGATAGCCCAGGGTCTATGCAACAGTATTGGAATGTTCCTGCTTTCACCCTGCATAAATTAAAGGAAGAAACAAGTTTAAAACTAGCCGCTCTTACTGAGCCTTTGGCTGTTGCGGTTCATGATGTGCGCTTGAGTAAATTACAAGCTAGCGAAACCGCCGTTGTGCTTGGCGGTGGCCCTATTGGACTTCTTGTAGCCCTTGTAGCCAAAGAAACTGGCGCCAATATTATCGTTTCTGAAGTGAATGAAAATAGAATTACCAAAGCAAAAGAACTAGGGCTGAATGCCGTAAACCCCACTAAAATTGATTTAATAGACTATGTAAAAAAGCAAACAGAAGGTCGTAATGCCGATGTAGTTTTTGAAGTGGCAGGCGTTCAAGCTGCATTGAATGTGATGACCGAAATTGCGGGTATTCGTGGACGTATTTTAATGGTTGCCATTCACGGACAAAAGAAAGAGATTGATCTTTTTAAATTCTTTTGGAAAGAATTAAAACTCATTGGTGCTCGCGTTTATGAAAAAGAAGATTATGAGCGCGCCATAGCATTGGTTACAGCAAATACATTGCCTTTTGAGCAAATGATTACCGATGTACAACCACTGACCAACATTCAACAAGTATTTGAAAATATTGATAACAACCCTGACGGGATGAAAACCTTAATGGACTGCCAACGTTAAAACATGTACTAAAACTCAACCAATGAAAGCGACAAAATCAAGCCTTACTTTTTTTATGGTATTCTTAGCGCTGTGTAGTTGCCAAGAAAAGGACAAAAAAGATGCAGTTGAGCCCCAGAAAAAAGTTTCAAAACAACTAGTCAAACAATTAGGCATCACAAACATAGATAGCCTAAGTTCAGCCTCAAAAAGGGCGATTGAAATGGGGTATGACGCTAATGCTGAATGGTGGACAAAATTCCGAATATCAGACATTAAGGGAGATATCGGTTTTGAAGAAGGTATTGTAAAAAGAGATCCCAGTGCGGTAATTCAAGTTGATGGCACTTACTATGTTTATTATACCAAAAGTTATGGAAAGGCTTATGGGTTTAAAACAGGAGACCCCAATAAAAAAGTATTTCCTTGGGATTTATCAGAAATATGGTGCGCAAAATCAACAGATGGTTTTATGTGGTATGATGTTGGTCTGGCTGTTGGACGTGGTAGTAAGGGTGCTTATGACGACCGCGCTGTATTTACTCCCGAAGTTTTAGCACATAATGGCAAATATTATTTAGTATATCAAACCGTAAAAGCTCCTTACTTAAATCGAGTAAAAAACCAAGTGGGTATGGCCATAGCTGATTCTCCCGAGGGACCATGGAAAAAATTAGCTACTCCCATTCTATCGCCATCAGATAATGGTAAGTGGTTAGGTAATGAAGACAATCGATTTCTTGTTGAAGAGAAGGGTGATTTTGATAGCCACAAAGTCCATGACCCCTGCCTCATGCATTATAAAAATAAGTTTTATCTCTATTACAAAGGTGAGCGCATGGGAGAAGAACACACCTTAGGCGGTAGGGAAATAAAATGGGGGGTAGCTATTGCAGACCACATAGAAGGTCCATATAAAAAATCTCCATACAACCCAATAACCAATAGCGGACACGAAGTTTGCGTATGGCACTATCAGGGAGGAATAGCGGCTATGTTAACCTCCGATGGCCCAGAAAACAACACCATTCAATGGGCTGCTGATGGCATTAATTTCGACATAAAATCACACATAGGCGGGCGTACAAAACCACCTCATGCCGCAGGCTTAGTACGGTCAATTCAAACAGAAAAAGCCCCTTTAGCGGCCTTAAAATGGGGGCTGTGTTTTGACCATAAAAACGGTTGGGATTATATAAGACGTTTTGAAACCTATGTGCAAAAAGCACTATAATTAAAAAAGCAAAAAAAATGAGCATTTTAAAAGAATTTAGCCTAAAAGGTAAAATAGCATTAGTAACAGGCTGTAAAAGAGGTATAGGAAAAGCAATGGCTTTGGGCTTAGCAGAAGCTGGTGCAGATATTATTGGCGTAAGTGCCTCACTAGAAAAACATGGTAGTATTGTAGAACAAGAAGTAGAAGGCATTGGAAGAAAATTTAAAGGATATACCTGTGATTTTAGCAGCCGTGATTCACTTTATGCATTCATAAAACAGGTGAAAGACGATTTTCCGCAAATTGATATTCTGGTTAATAATGCCGGTACTATTTTACGAGCACCAGCAGCAGAACACCCTGATGAATATTGGGATAAGGTTATTGAGGTAAACCAAACAGCACAATTTGTATTGACGCGAGAAATAGGAAAAGAAATGGTTGCTAGAGGTGCTGGTAAAATTGTATTTACAGCTTCCCTCCTCACCTTCCAGGGCGGTATTACCGTACCAGGTTATGCAGCTAGTAAAGGCGCTATTGGTCAAATGACGATGGCATTTGCTAACGAATGGGCAGGAAAAGGCGTACAAGTAAACGCTATTGCTCCGGGATATATCAGTACAGATAATACCGAAGCCCTACGCAATGATCCAGAACGTTCAAAATCAATTCTTGCGAGAATTCCAGCTGGTAGATGGGGAAAACCTGAAGATTTTAAAGGTCCTATTGTATTTCTCGCTTCACAAGCATCAAACTATATGAGCGGAAGTACCATGTTGGTAGATGGTGGTTGGATGGGCAGATAATCCATCAAACAATAAATATTAAGCATAAAATCACAACAAATAATTATGGCAACTACAAAAGAGTACCTACTTTTTATCGACGGAAAATGGACTGCTTCAACTTCTGGCGAAACTATTAACGTAATTAATCCGTCCACAGAAGACGTTGTTGCAAGAGTACAGAATGGCACTATTGAAGAAGCCCATAGTGCCTTAAAAGCAGCTGAAAAAGCGCAAAAAGCATGGCGTAAATTACCCCCCCGTGAGCGGGCAGAAATATTGCGAAAGCTTGCTGATGAAATTAAAGCAAATGCCGATTATTTAGCCGAGCTTTTAGTAAAAGAACAAGGAAAATTATTAAAAGTAGCCCGTATGGAAGTTGCGGTAACCGCTTCCTTCATTGAATATGCCTGTGAAGGTGCGCGAAGAATTGAAGGGGATATTATTCCGTCAGACAATCCTAACGAGCAAATTTGGATACAAAAAATTCCTCGCGGTGTTGTGGTTGCCATTACAGCATGGAATTTTCCACTAGCATTAGCAGGAAGAAAAATAGGTCCTGCACTCGTTGCTGGTAACACCGTTGTTCTTAAACCAACTTCAGAAACGCCTTTGGCTACTTTAGAACTTGGCAATTTGGCCAAAAAAGTAGGCCTTCCTGATGGGGTGCTCAACATCATAACTGGCCCTGGAAGAGCTATGGGCAATGCCCTAGTAGAAAGTCCCATTACAAAAATGGTGACCATGACGGGCTCAACTCCTGTAGGACAACAAATAGCCCGTAATGCCGCACAAAACCTTACCCATGTGCAACTTGAGCTGGGCGGAAAAGCTCCATTTATCATTTTTGAAGATGCAGATATTGATGCGGCCGTTGATGCCGCACTCCATTCTCGTTTTGACAATTGCGGACAGGTTTGCACCTGTAATGAGCGCATGTATGTACACGAAGCTATATATGCTGTTTTTATGCGCAAATTTATAGCTAAAACAAAAGCATTAAACGTTGGCGACCCCCTATTAGAAACAACTGATATGGGACCAAAAGTAAACGCCGCAGAACTTAAACACATGGAGCACTTAGTAGCCATTAGTGTAAAAGAAGGTGCCACAATAGCCACTGGAGGTAAACGTCCAAAGGGCCCACAATTTGAAAAAGGATATTGGTTTGAGCCTACGGTTTTAACCAACGTAACACAAGATATGACCATTGTACATGAAGAGTCATTTGGCCCCATACTACCCGTTCTTAAATTCAAAACTTTTGAAGAGGTAATTGGCTATGCCAATGATTGTGACTATGGCTTGGCTGCCATGATATTTACAAACAACATGAACACTATTATGAAGTGTAATGATGAACTTGAATATGGCGAAATTTATGTGAATAGAGGTCATGGCGAACAGCACCAAGGGTTTCACAATGGTTATAAGTTAAGTGGTTCTGGTGGAGAAGATGGTAAATATGGATTTGAACAATATTTAGAAAAAAAGACTTTTTACATAAGACACAAGGCGTAAATGGATACAAACATAAAAACTATTGACTGTAAGCTCTTTCGTGTACCACTACCCGAGGTGATGAACGATGCAAAACATGGTGACCATACTCATTTTGAGTTAATAACTACAACTATTACCCTCGTAGATGGAATTCAAGGAACAGGGTATACCTATACTGGTGGTAAAGGAGGGCATGCGATAAAAGCAATGATTCAACATGATTTAGCGCCTTTTTTACTACAAAAAGATGCTACTGCTATTGATGAAATTTATGACGCTATGGAATGGCACATTCATTATGTGGGTCGCGGTGGTATTGCCTCATTTGCAATGTCAACTATTGACATTGCACTGTGGGATATTAAATGTAAAAAAGCAGCACAACCTCTATGGAAAATGGCTGGTGGCGCAGACAATACCTGCAAAGCGTATTGCGGCGGAATTGATTTACAATTTCCCATTCCTAAACTTTTAAAGAATATGGAAAGCTATTTGGCGGCAGGTTTTAATGCTGTCAAAATTAAAATAGGTCGCGAAAACCTTGATGAAGATATTGAGCGCATAAAAGCGGTACGTGAATACATTGGTTCTGATATCACATTTATGGTAGATGCCAATTATTCTATGACTGTTGAAAAGGCGATCGAAGCTATAAAAAAGTTTCGGAAATATGACATTACTTGGTTTGAAGAACCTATTATTCCCGATAACTACCAAGGATTTGCTCAAATTGCTAACGCAACCAATTTTCCATTAGCCATGGGTGAAAACCTGCATACCATTCATGAATTTGAATACGCAATAGACCAAGCTAAACTTTCTTTTCTACAACCCGACGCTTCCAATTGCGGAGGCATTACCGGATGGTTAAAAGCAGCCAAATTGGCGGCTACACAGCATATTCCTGCCTGTTCTCATGGTATGCAAGAGCTACACGTAAGTTTGGTATCGGCTCAACCCAATGCCGGTTGGTTAGAAGTACATAGCTTTCCTATTGACCAATATACGAAAAGACCTCTGGTTGTAGAAAACCACAGAGCCGTTGCACCAAATGAACCGGGTATAGGTGTTGTTTTTGATTGGCAAAAACTACAACCATATCAACAATAAATTATACATATGCACACTACGGAAACCTATTTTGGAACGCATAAAGAACATGACGTACAACTGTATACCTTAGAAAACGATAAGGGCATGCAGGTAAAAATTTCTAATTATGGTGCTACCATAACATCTATTATTGTACCGCAACAAAATGGCGACCCGCAAGAAATTGCATGTGGTTTTGACACCCTAAAAAATTATTTTTCAGAAGATTATAATAATAATTCGCCTTATTTTGGAGGTACAATTGGGCGTTATTGCTCACAAATAAAAGATGCTAGTTTTACCCTTAATGGCAAAAATTATCCGCTGGCAGCAAATTGTGGTGCTAATAATTTGCATGGCGGCACCCTTGGTTTTGACAAACGCTTGTGGTTAGCGCAACCCATAGTAAAAGAACTAGCACAAGTAGAAATGGCATTGCGCAGTACCCATTTGGAGGAAGGTTTTCCCGGTAATGTGACGGTTAGTGTTACATTTTCACTCAATAATGACAATGAACTTCAAATTAAGTACAAAGCCGTTACAGATGCCGATACGCCTTTTACCATAACTAATCACAGTTATTTTAACCTAGCTGGGTTTACCACTAGTATTGAAAATCATACGGTTCAAATTCAGGCTAATAAAAAACAGGTTTGGGATAATTCAGGAGCTGCCACAGGAGAAAATATTTCCGTTATTGGTGCTGATGACGATTTGCGAAATGAAAAAGTTATTGGTGAGGTACATCAACGTATGGGTGATGGTTTTGAGCACTTCTATCTCTTTGAAGAAAAAGAATTCGCTTTAAAAAATATAGCCAAAATTAAAGATCCTCTGAGCGGACGTTCATTAGAAATTGCCACCACTGAACCCGGAATGCTTTTTTATACAGGCAAATACACCTCCAATCTTTTGCAGCGTGAATCAGGTCAGCAGTACGGAAAATACAGGGCATTTTGCTGTGAAACACATCGCTATCCCAATGGTCCTAATTTACCCAATGCGCCCAAGAGCATTCTAAAAAAAGGAGAAACCTACAATAGCAGTACTATTTTTAAATTCAAATGGTAATAACCAACAGTCATTAACCATGACCAACTAAAAACATATATTATGACCGAAGGAGTTTTATGGGCAATTTTTGCCGGATTAATGTTAGGGCTTTATGCACTTCCAGAAAAATTCACAAAAGGCTTTAAGTATGAAAATACATGGAGCATTTTTTTTCTACTCACCATGTTTGTAGTTCCAATTAGCGCTTCATTAACACTAATAAAAGGCTTTGGTGAGATATTTGGTAACATGCCAACGGATATTTGGATAAAAATGGGACTAGCCAGTTTCTTATGGGGCATTGGCGTTATGATGTGGAGTAAAGCTATCAATTACATTGGTTTATCACTTGGGTTTTCCATTTTTATTGGCACGGTTATTCTTATAGGTTCACTGCTACCATTTGCTGTTGACGGTCTACCTCCTATCCACGTACTCACTTTTGTGATTATTGGAATTATTGTGGTATTACTCGGTATCATACTAAATGGAAAAGCAGGCCTAACCCGAGAAAAAGATGAAGAAAAAATAGCTGAAACAACACAAAAAAACACCGATAAGGGCTCAATGACCACAGGCATACTAATTGCCGTTATTGGCGGACTTTTAGCAACAGGCTTTAGCTATGCAAATGCCGTGGGAAGACCTTACTTACACCAAGCAAGTACCGCCCAAGGAAATGCCGATTGGATTACAGCCGTAGCCATTATGTTCCCTATTTTTATTAGTGGTGGTATTGTAATGACCGCCTATTTCCTTTGGCAATTAAATGCAAAAAAAGCTTGGGGAGGTTTTAATACCAGTGCTCTGGGTAAAAACCTTTTTCTAATTTTGGTAATGGCATTCTTTCATTACGCTGCCTCTGCCCTTTTTGCATATGCCGCATCAAAACTAGGAGCTTCTGGTAATACTGTTGGCTATGCCATTTTCAATACAGCTTCTGTAGCAACGGCAATTGTAAGTGGTATTGTTACCAATGAATGGGTAAATGCATCTAGTAAAGCAAAAAACATACTATACGCTGGCCTATCTTGTATGATAATAGGTATTCTTGTTATTGCTTATGGTAATGGGTTAAATTGACTTAAAAACTCATTAGACTTCCCCCATAATCACGGGCATTTTTTAGTGTGACGTATAAAACTAGAAGAAAGAAAAGAGCAGAGAGAGGAGAGAAGAGGAAACAAGATTCAAGAAACATGACTAATGGAAATCAATACCTATTGAAAAACAAGCCAATTATCACTATTTTTAACAATGAAATTAATAACTACAAACGGTCAACTACAATCAGGGACATTCAGACTAAAGATAAATATCTCCCTGATTCATATATCGAAACAATCTTTAAGCTAGCTTAATAGAAATTCTATACGGTAACGCTTAGTTTTTAAATAGCAACTAGCTGCTGTTATGAATTAAAAATTAATCCGCTACAGCAACAAATACTTTTAAACCTATTAAAAATCCCTTAGATTAGTGTTCCTAAAAAAATATGGTGCTTGAGTACGGGTGTACAATTGTTGTGAGGCATTTGACTAAATCAAGAAAATACAGGAAACCATCAAAAACAGAATTCCAATTCATGTCGATTTACAGCCAAATCGTGACGAATTGTATTCTGGAATTTGTTTAAAATCAAATGAAAAAATCTTTATTTTTATTTGCTTCAATGAGACTAAAGAATTTGATGGGTTTGTAATAATCAGAAATTACGAAATTGCCAAATATCGTGAATGGGACGAAGAAGAATTAAGTGAAATAGAGAATAACAACTATGCCAAATTTATCGGAAAACTGCCACTCAAAAAAATGAATAGTATGTTCGAATGTTTATCGGAATTGAAAAACGAAGTATTGATTGCACTATTTAAAGAATCTGATGATGATTCATATTTTGTTGGTCGGATTGAAAATATATCGGAAAATAAAGTGGAATTAAAATTACTGAATGCGGATGCGGAATGGATTGAGAATGAAAGAATCAAAATTCAGGAAATTACTTATATCGGATTTCGGACGAGTTATGAGAAAGAGTTGTTGAACAAAAACGCTGGACAATAATGCTCATTTCTAAAATTTCCATAATTATAAGTCTAATCGGAATTTCGATTGCTATTTACATCCAATATGATTTATTTGACGGATACCAAACCGCAACCGGAAAGACACAAGCATTATATGGAATTAAACATCTAATGCATCTCGATTACGTTGTTATAGGAATAACTTCTTTCATATTATCAATCATTTCAATTTTTAAAAAAGAGAACTTGAAAACAATAATCCAAACTTTAAGTCTATCTATTTTGTCAATATTACTTTTGTTTTTGGAAATATGGAAATTATTTCTGTAGTAAAAAGGTTGCTCAATAACTACCCCTTCGTGTAGTCGGTACGACCCAACATGATGGCGGTGTTGACTGAACCGGCTACTTTGCTAATACTATAGAGCTATGCGTTTGCAATGCACTTCACATGCATTTGCAAATGCATAAAACTAGACTATACTGGCTGTCATATATTTCGTACAGCTACAAGTGCTTAAAAAACCCTAAATTAGTAATTCTAAAAAAGAAATATACGTACTTGAGTAGGTATATACAATTGTTGGGCAACATTTACCCAAATCAACGAAATGAATTACACAAGAGAAAAATTGCAGTCAATTAATACCCAAAGTGAAAAACCTGCGGATTTTGACAAAATTGTTCAAACTCTTGCTGGCAGAGTATTTGCAAATAAAGAAATTAGTTTAGCGGAACAACAGTTTGTTTGTAGAATTGTAGAAGGTCTTCGAAATGCTAAAGGAGAAAAAGACTTGAATATTCACGATTATAGTTCTTGTAAAGAATATGTTTTCAGAAATAGATATTTACTTTACTTCAACGATTTAAACGGAAACAAAAAAGTATTCAACTTTAATGGAGAAATTCCCATTGAAAGAAAACGTATCGATGTAGCATTTTTACAAAAAGAATACGATGATTGGAATTTATTCATAAGTGACAAATTAAACGGAAGTAAATTAATTAATTACGTTTCTCAAGAAACAAAATATCAATTAAAAAAATTAGACAAATATTGTGAAAGATTACGAATTGGAAGTAATCGCAAAGAATATTTAAAAAAGTCATTAACCCTTCACGGAAAATATATTTATCTTTTAGTAAAAGAATTTTATCAAGAATTAGGGAAAGAACAAGAAACGACTGAACTAAATGGCGAAAACATATTAATTGATGGATTTACTTATGTTCATACAATGTTCAGGCACTTTTCGGAACAAATAAAAGAACATCAAACCGACAAGTCTTACCATTTTGACGAAAACGTAGGATTTAAGAGTATTCCTGACTTTTTATTAAATGCAATTGAGTGTTATAAAAAAATACCTGAAAGCAATACATTTAATAACCGAAGTTTGAATATTATATTTAATAAGAAAATTTATGCTATCTGGTTCAGACCTTTTACAAAATACTTAAAAGGGAATAAGCGAATAGACTATTTCAGAGTACAAACATTTTATCCAGTTGAGAATAAAGGAGATTTGGACAAACTAAAAGACTATAAAGAGATTAATACTAATTGCGGATTTAAATATTTGATAAAAAACGATGCACAATAACTACCCCTTCGTATGATAGTTACGCCCCAACATGAGGACGGTTTTGACTGAACCAGCTGCTTTGCCAATACTATGGAGATGGCTACGTATGACCAGTAAGCGCTAGCATGAGGAGACAGAAACAAAAAACTTCACCTGTATTTAAAAAGTAGGTATTAAAATAGCGTAATAAATTAGTATGGAGGCATTGAAATTACATTCTGATGGACAAAAAGACCATTTAAAGTCATTAAAAGAAAAATATATAGCACTTAAAAACCGCCTAAAACAGCATCAAAAATTGACTGAGGAGGAAAAACAAACAGAATTCAAAAAAATAAAAGAACAGTATCACAAAGAAAATAGAGATGCTCAGCAAAATTTGTACTAAATCAATACGAACTATTTACCCTAATGAAGAAGGTAAATTTGCACAGATGACCTATATTTAAACCCACCTTATTCATTCAAAAACAGTAAAAACACCTGAACCGTATGCTAGCAAATTAGTCTACACAGTTCTTAAGGAGCTTACCCTAGCCTTGTGCAAAAAACAAAAAAACTCCAATGGCAGAAGACAAACCCAGACTTGCTAGATTAACCGCAATAATGACCCAATTACAATCTAAACGCATTGTAACAGCCAGGACTATTGCCGAAAAACACAACATAAGTATAAGAACGGTTTATAGAGATATAAGAACCTTAGAAAAGTCAGGAATACCCATAATTACTGAGGAAGGAAAAGGATATTCAATACTAGAAGGTTACACACTGCCCCCAGTAATGTTTACCCAACAAGAAGCAAATGCATTAATTACTGCTGAACATATCATTGTACAAAACAGAGACAAATCGCTTGCGGACCACTATAAAAATGCCGTTGAGAAAATTAAATCAGTCTTAAAACACACGCAAAAAAACAAAACTGAGCTTCTTAGTAAACGATTACAAATAAGAACAAATATTCCATCAGAAAAAACCAGCGATTATCTTATTCAGCTACAATCTGCAATAACCAATTATCAAATCATAGATTTAAATTACCACTCACTTCAAAACAAACAAAGTAATAGAGCTATTGAACCATTTGCTCTTATTCATACCCAAGATAATTGGATTTTGATTGCTTTTTGCAGATTAAGGAATGACTTTAGAGCCTTTAGATTAGATTGCATGCAACATATTTCTATTTCAAACAATTGCTTTGAACCCCATAAAATATCACTTCAAGAGTATTTTGAACAAGCAAGAAAAAAATGGGAAAGCACCCCTGACACACCTTTGACATAAGCCATAGCTACATTTGTATGGAATAAAAAAAACAACTATGCAAAAAGTAACAATTAAATCATTTAAGGTAATCGGAATCGCGGTAAGAACTAGTAATAACAACAAGCAAGCTGCTCAAGATATTGGTGAGCTTTGGGGTAAATTTATGTCAGAAAGAATTGCCGAAAAAATTCCAAACAAAATTGACACAAGTATCCTTTCTATTTACACCAACTATGAAGGAGACCATACCGCTCCCTATGACACCATTTTAGGGTGTAGAGTAAGTTCCTTAGAAACTATTCCACCTGGCATGGTAGGACAGTCTTTTAAAGGTGGTACTTATGCTAAATTTGTTTCTAAAGGAGACCTAAGTAAAGGTATTATCTATGATACTTGGACAGAAATTTGGCAAAAAGACCTAAACAGAGTGTACGCTGCAGATTTTGAAGTTTATGGTGAAAAAGCGCAAAACCCAGCAGCTGCAGCGGTAGATATCTACGTGGGTATTAAAAGTGAAATAGATGCCTGATTTAAGAATAAAAACAGACCCCAAATTTGAAACAAAATTTGCAACTTACCCCGACTTTGTTGGGGGTAAGTTGCAATTTTTAAGGGCATTGATTATCGAAACGGCCAAAGAGATTACAGAGATTGAAACTATAGAAGAAACCCTAAAATGGGGAGAGCCTAGTTTTGTAACCAAACAAGGAAGCACCCTACGAATAGACTGGAAAGAAAAATTACCAGACCAATACCAAATGTATTTTAAGTGTACCAGTAGATTGGTAGTAACATTTAGACTCGTATTCGGAGAACTATTTGAATATGAAAAGAATAGAGCCATTTTTTTTAAAATAAACCAAGAAGTTCCAATACCAGCATTGAAACAATGTATAAAAGCCAGCTTAATGTACCATAAGGTTAAAAAGGAAGTAACGTTAGAACTATAATTGCTTACTAAACATTTATAGCATTACCACAACCCAGTTCAAATCTTTAGTTAGTTAACTAGCTATTTGGCAGTACTATCCACTTTACCATTATTTTCAGGAATCAGTTGTTCGTTACAAAAAATTATAAAAACCCTAGGGTAGAAAGTAAATTTTGGTGCATCGTTTATTTAAAATAAATACTTTTAAACCGATTAAAAATCCCTTAGATTAGTGTTCCTAAAAAAATATGCGTACTTGAGTACGGATATACCATTGTTGTAGGTAAGCTGAAAACATTTAGAAATGAAATTTAAGAGTAGAAAAGACGTATTATTTTGTGCTATAATATTCGGGATTCTTGCCTTCATTTTAGGACTAACAATTATCGGTATTCTTCGGGGAGAAATGGAGCAAAGTGAAAGATGGACTTTGATTCCCATAATATTAGTATTTGGATTTGTTCTTTGGCTATATTTCGGAACAAATTACGAACTTAGTGATAATAAATTTATATACAGAAGCGGACCTTTTAATGGCAAAATAAGTGTTGACAGAATAAGAGAAATTGTTAAAGGTAAAACTGTTTATGTTGGATTTAAGCCCGCAACAGCGAGAAAAGGACTGCTTATAAAATATGATAAGTACGAAGAAATCTACATTAGTCCGAAAACAAATGAAACGTTTATCAAAAAGGTCTTAGAAATGAATAGTGGAATAAAAATAACTGTTTGAAATCGGAATTGACAAGCGTACGGAAAAGCCTACCGACAATAACTACCCCTTCTTGTGCTAGATACGACCCCAACATGATGGCCGTGTTGATTGAACCGGCTGCTTTCCCGATACTATACAAGACATTCAGTTACTTTGGGGAAGGCTACAGTTGTAGTTACACAGCATATAACGAAATACGAATTAATGATTCCGAATTCGAGTTGAATAATGAAACTGGCATATATAAAATACTGGTCGAATAAACGATGATAGACTAAATATATTCACCCAAAACCAAATACCCACAAAAAAGATGATTATTTTAAAAAAAAGAAACCTTCCTCTTCTAATAGCCACTTTCTTAGGTCTGCTATTATTTACACAAAGTACTAAGGCGCAAGAAATAGAGGGAGCCCTTAAAAAATGGCATAAGGTAACCTTAAAGTTTGAAGGGCCTCAAACCTCAGAGCAGGCAGCAGAAAATCCGTTTTTAAATTACCGCTTAAACGTAACTTTCACCCATACAGCAACAGGAGAAAAATATCGTATTCCGGGCTATTATGCTGCCGATGGTAATGCTGCAAATACCAGTGCCGAAGCTGGTGCAATATGGAACGTTCATTTTTTGCCAAACAAAACAGGAAAATGGCACTATGAGGTGGACTTTAAAAAAGGAAAATGGGCTGCCGTTAGAAACTCTCAAAAAATAAAAAGTGCTGGTTTTATGGATGGTAAAACTGGCAATTTTACTATTGAAGAAACAGACAAATCAGGCAGAGATTTTAGAGGTAAAGGCATGCTAAGCTATGTGGGTGAACGCTACCTAAAATTTCAAAATGGCGAATACTTTTTAAAATGTGGATCTGACGCACCCGAGAATTTTTTGGCCTACAATCAATTTGATGGTACGTTTAAAACTGACGGACATAAAGACGAGCTAGTAAAAACATGGAGTGCCCATGCCAAAGATTGGAAAAAAGGCGACCCCACATGGAAGAATGGAAAAGGCAAAGAAATTATTGGTGCTATAAACTACTTAGCCTCCAAAGGCATGAATGCATTTTCATTTTTAACGATGAATATAGCAGGTGATGACCAAAATGTATTTCCGTATATAGATTATGATACCTATGACCGATTTGATGTTTCAAAGCTAGACCAATGGGAGGTACTTTTTGAGCATGCTGATAAATTGGGCATGTTTCTGCATTTTAAAACCCTCGAACACGAAAACCAAGGGCTGTTAGATAACGGTGGAACAGGCTTGTACACCAAGTTATATTATCGTGAGCTTATCGCACGTTTTGGGCATCATCTTGCCCTAAACTGGAACCTAGCGGAAGAAACGGGTGATTGGACAGCAAACCCACCAACCTTTCCTCTTGATGTCGCCGAACGTATTCGGCTCGCCGCCTATGTTGCTGAAACCGACCCCTACAAGCATCATATTGTAATTCATAATGGGGCTTGGTTTGATGGTCTTTACGGGGAGAATACCAAATTCACTGGTGCTTCTTTACAAACGAATAAAGCAGATTTTAGCCAAGTACATAAACAAATACTACGTGTTTTAAAGGAAGCCAAGGCTGCCGGAAAAATATGGGCAGTAGCCTGCGATGAGCCCGGCGACGCCCAACATGCGCTAATTACCGATGCAGAAGACCCAGCACATGATAACGCGCGTAAAAACGGCCTTTGGGGAGCAGTTATGGCAGGAGCTTGGGGTACAGAATGGTATTTTGGTTACAAGCACCCACATTCAGACTTAAGTTGCCAAGACTTTCGTTCGCGTGATTTGTTTTGGAATCAAGGTAAAATCTGTTTAGACTTTTTTACTAAAAACAACATTCCGTTTTGGGAAATGGAAGCACATGATGCGCTAATAGCTACAAAAGGAGATTATGTGTTTGCAAAACCTCAAGAAGTGTACGTTGTCTATTTAAAAAATGGCGGCAATTCCACACTAAACCTAACATCTGAAACAGGCAATTTTGAGGTTTTATGGTACAACCCAAGAACAGGCGGCACGCTGCAAAAAGGAAAAATCACTAGTATTAAAGGTGGCAGTAAACATGCTTTGGGGCTACCACCCAACAAAAAAGAACAGCAAAAAGACTGGGTTGTTTTAATTAGGAAGGTATAATTTGGGTAGAATTGCGTGCTTGAAAATTAAGTACGTGCAGTAGTGAGTGCTTTTAAACGTAATGCAGATAACGTAGATTGATAGTGCTTAACAAGGAAGATGTGCGCTTGAGTATTTATATCCAATTGTTTACATTAATTATGAAAACAGTCGCAATGAAAAAATATTTAACCCCTGTAAGATTATATTCATTAGCTGTACTAATTAACCTTATTTCTTTAATACTCTTTTGACTTATTATTAAGCCAAATGGAGAAGCTGGAATGATTACACTATTGACTTTAATTTTCTCAGGAATATGGTTAATAGCCTATTTTCCTTATTTATTTTTACACCTAATTAAAAACACGTATTTTTCATTACTAATATTCTTCTTACCATCTATTTTGATTTTTGGAATTACAAGAGTTTTGACTCATTGTACATCCTTACATTTTGATGAACTTATTAATATCATTTGGATTCCTTTAATTCCAAATTTGATAATGCAAGCGTTATTTAGTTTTAGTTACAACAAATACAGATAAGCACTTACAACCCTAAACTTTATTTATTTCATCCTAAATTCAGCAATAACTAAGCTTGTAAAAGACAACTAATGCTAGTGGAGTCAATAAATAAGGTAAATTTCTCAAAAAAACCACTAACAGAACCTTCATTTATAACCTCATAACAACAAATACTTTTAAAAGCAGTTTAAAAGACTTAGATTAGTTGTCATAAAGCAAGTATATAGGTATTGGTTCTGTACATTGCGTTGCAAAAAAATATGGTTAATAATTCTAAAAACATAAAAGTCCTTTTAATCATTGATATGCAAAAAGGTTCTTTCACCCCAAGCACTCCTAGGTTTGATACCCTTGGCGTTGTAAAGCGAATAAATGAACTGTCTGCATTATTTCGTAAAGCGGAATTACCCGTTATTTTCATACAACATGATGGCACCGGAAGTGGAGAATTTGAAAAAAATACAGCAGCATGGGAAATATTAGACACGCTAAATGTTGAACCAACTGATATTCTAATTGACAAATATGCAAATGACGTATTTTATAATTCGGCACTTCAATCTAAATTAACAAAACTAAAAGCTTCAGAATTAGTAATTACGGGTTGTGCAACCGATTTCTGTGTAGAGTCTACTATCCAATCCGCATTGACTAAAGATTATACGATCACCGTTGTTTCTGATGGGCACACCACTGGAGAAAGACCCCATTTAAAAGCTGAAAAAGTAATTAAACATTACAATTGGGTTTGGGAAAATATGATTCCCACAAAAGGAAAAATAACAGTAAGACCTCATGCAACAATAAAAAATGAGTTCACTGCAGGGTAAATGAATAAATTACCCTAAAGACTAGTAACATAACTTTAAGAGCTAATTTATCAGCGACAAATACTTTCAAAAGCAGTAGAAATGACGTAGATTAGTAATCATTTATAAAAAAGTTAGGTTAACTGAATATGCGCATTAAGTTAGGCGCACCGAAACAACCAAAATGCCCAAAATTGAACTCCAAACCGAGATAAAAGCGAATAGAGAGGTTGTATTTGACCTTTCGAGAAGTATTGATTTACACGTAATTTCAACGGAGCAAACCAACGAAAAAGCGATAGCAGGAAAAACAAGTGGATTAATTGGAATGAATGAAAGTGTAACTTGGAGGGCTAAACACTTTGGAATTTATCAACATCTGACTTCTAAAATAACAAAATTTGACCGACCGAGATATTTCGTGGACGAAATGGTAAAAGGAGCATTTAAAGAATTTAAGCACACACATCTCTTTACAGAATTAAATGATGGAACACTAATGACTGATGTTTTTGAATATACATCACCTTTTGGAATTTTGGGTAAGTTGGCTGACAATTTATTCTTAAAAAAATATATGACTGAATTACTTACTGAACGAAATCGTATTGTTAAAGACTTTGCGGAATCTGAAAAGTGGAAAGAAATATTATCCTAATATAATATATGTTTGCTCATAACTGTTTAAAAAATAATTATCTTTAGTATTTAACTAAAATTATTACGTTTTGCTCCTGCTTATTTTCTTCGAGAATATTTATGAACAAAAACCGAAACTATGCTTAATTAAATACTGTAACAAAGCTATGAAAGCCAGCTTTTTTATTACGATCATTTCTTTGCTACTATTGATAGGCTGTTCTAGTTTAAACAGTTCCAAAAAAATTAAAGTTTTTGAACAAACGTTAGGTGCGGACAATGCACAAGCGTTAACGCAATATGTAAATGCTTTTGAAAATGAAGTACTAAAAAAACAATACCCTACGCTTACTATTGAAAAGGCGTACGCTCAATTGTTATCTGAAGACCCGCGTACGATTGTGAATATGAAATTATACAATCAATTTAGCAACTATAATCTTGAAAATTATTTCAAAAGTCAACTCTGGCATGAAATATATGCTCCTGTTGACTCCATATGGTTTGAAAATTTACAATATAGCATTCGATGTGTATACCTGAGTGAACATGGTAAAAAGATAGTAACTGAAATCAGCAGTAGTTATGAAACAAGGATGAATAAAGATTCAATTATTCAAAGTGAATTAGGCTTATGCATGTTTAATCGTAAAGGCAAATATTTTAAAGCAATTAAATCTTCCAAATCAGGAATCCCTTTTTTTGAAGAATATTATCATGCAAAAGATGTAGCTGGTGAAATAGGTATTGCTATGTTCGCTAATATGATAAAACAAAATAAACTAGCTATAAATGACTACCTAGCCAAACGAATCATAGCAATTGAATTAGGGAAATTTATTAATGACGGAAGAGAGCCGAAAAAATATTCAACAGCTTTTAAAGACTTAACCAGAAAAAATTAACAACCCTTATAAAACCTAATGACCACGTATTGGATTTTCTTGATTATCCCAGCCATAGCAATAGGCCTTACAATTAAATGGGTAACAGACAAATCAAAAAACTTTGCTGATATAATTGAAGCTGATTTAAAAAAGTACGGACTAAAATACCTCAGCTCCACCTACCCAGGGCTTTTTAAGGTTGGACCGTTTAAAAAGTTTGAAATAACACTAGGCAAACCAATGATTAATAATGGCAGTGTACAGTATGAACGTACTTATTATCGCATTGTAAGATTAAAAACAAAAAACAATAAGACGACACAGGTTTGGGCAAAAATAGAAACCAATTGGTTTAAGGAAACTCAAATTGAATATAAGCCTCCTCTTTCAAAACTAAAAAGCTAATCAACTATCCATCACCCAATATGCATCGTCAATAGTAAAAAATGAAGTAAAATATCCATTTTTACCTTATCAAAGTTCATAACAAACACTGTTACAGCAACTACCTTATTACGCTTACTATCTAAAAACTAGGTATTCTTATCATTTTTGTTTTATTTTTTCGCAAATTTATTATGCATGCATAATAAATTTATTTATATTTGAAACCATAACCAAAAAATTATGAAGGAGGTCACAATTGATTACGCCCTTCGCGCTACATGGCAGGCTGTTGCCAAAATGTATAACGAAGAGGCAAAAGAATTTGATTCGACGATGGCGGTTGGTTTCACCTTATTAAGTATAGACCCAAAAAAAGGAACTCCATCTACCGCTTTAGGTCCCAAAATGGGTATGGAAGCTACGAGCTTGTCTCGTATACTAAAAAGTATGGAAGAAAAAGGTCTTATACAACGTAAACCAAACCCCAATGATGGTAGAGGTGTGCTCATCCATTTAACTGATTTTGGTTTACAAAAAAGAAAAGACTCTAAAGACGTTGTCTTAAGATTCAATTCCGTTGTACAAGAAAACGTTTCAGAGCAGCAACTGGATAGTTTTTTTAAGGTAATGAAAACCATCAACAATTTAATTGCAGAAAAAAAAATACATATTAAAGAAACCACTAATTAATCTGAATACAATAGATGAACAAGCATATTAAAAAAGTAGCGGTAATTGGTTCTGGTATCATGGGTAGCGGCATCGCATGCCATTTTGCCAATATCGGAGTTGAAGTTTTGCTATTAGATATTGTTCCCAGAGAACTAAATGAAAAAGAGAAGGCAAAGGGCTTAACCCTCGAAGACAAAATTGTACGAAACCGTTTGGTAAATGACGCATTGGTTGCGGCCTTAAAATCAAAGCCATCACCCATTTACCATCAAAAATTTGCCAATCGCATAACTACAGGTAACCTTGAAGATGATATTGCTAAAGTTGCTGATGTAGATTGGATTATTGAGGTCGTTGTTGAGCGTCTTGATATTAAAAAAATGGTTTTCGAAAATCTCGAAAAATACAGAACACCAGGTACTTTAATTACTTCAAACACCTCTGGTATTCCTATTAAATTTATGAGTGAAGGGCGAAGTGATGATTTTCAGAAACATTTCTGTGGCACCCACTTCTTCAACCCTGCACGGTATTTAAAATTGTTTGAAATCATTCCAGGCCCAAAAACAGCTCCTGAAGTGTTGGATTTCTTAAATGGGTATGGCGAGCAATTTTTAGGCAAAACCTCCGTAGTAGCAAAAGACACTCCTGCTTTTATAGGCAATCGTATTGGTATTTTTAGCATTCAGAGCCTTTTTCACATGGTCAAAGATATGGGAATGACCGTTGAAGAAGTAGATAAACTCACTGGCCCTGTTATTGGACGACCAAAATCAGCTACGTTTAGAACGGTTGATGTTGTTGGCTTAGATACCTTAGTACACGTTGCCAATGGAATTGCAGAAAACTGCAAGGATGATGAAAAACACAACTTATTTCAACTCCCTGACTTCATCAAAACGATGATGGAAAATAAATGGTTGGGAAGTAAATCAGGACAAGGATTTTATAAAAAGTCAAAAAATGCGGAGGGTAAGACCGAAATCTTAACCTTAGACCTAGATACGATGGATTATCGGTCTAAAAAAAGTGCCAAATTTGCCACCTTAGAATTGACAAAAACTATTGATAAGGTTGTAGACCGTTTTAAAGTATTGGTAGGTGGTAAAGACAAGGCGGGTGAATTTTACAGAAAAAGTTTTGCTGCTCTCTTTGCTTACGTATCACACAGAATTCCTGAAATAACAGACGAGTTATTTAAAATTGATGACGCTATGAAAGCTGGCTTCGGATGGGAACATGGTCCTTTTCAAATTTGGGATGCCATCGGAGTAGAAAAAGGCTTGGAAATAATGAAAGCTGAAGGCGAAGTACCCGCAGCTTGGGTTGAAGAAATGTTGGCCTTTGGTCAAAACTCCTTTTACTCGGTTAAAGAAGGGGCTTCTTACTATTATGATATTCCAAAGAAAGCCATTGCGAAGATTCCAGGGCAAGATGCCTTTATTATTTTAGATAACATTCGTAAATCAAACGAAGTATTTAAAAATGCTGGTGTAGTTGTAGAAGATTTAGGTGATGGCATTTTGAATGTAGAATTCCAGTCTAAAATGAATACTATTGGTGGTGATGTTATAGCTGGTCTCAATAAAGCCATTGATATAGCCGAAAAAGACTTTCAAGGTTTGGTCGTTGGTAATCAAGCGGCTAACTTCTCAGTAGGTGCCAATATTGGTATGATTTTTATGATGGCCGTAGAACAAGAATATGATGAGCTCAATATGGCCATTAAAATGTTTCAAGATACGGTGATGCGCTTACGATATTCTTCAATACCAACAATTGCAGCTCCGCATGGTATGGCATTGGGTGGCGGATGTGAAATATCGCTTCACGCTGATAAAGTGGTAGCCGCAGCAGAAACTTACATGGGTCTTGTAGAATTTGGTGTTGGAGTTATTCCTGGCGGAGGTGGCTCTAAAGAAATGGCGCTACGTGCACAAGACACTTTTAGAAAAGGTGATGTGGAATTGAATGTACTTCAAGAGTATTTCTTAACCATTGGTATGGCTAAAGTGTCTACCTCGGCACATGAAGCCTTTGACTTAGGATTTTTACAAAAAGGAAAAGATATCGTTGTTGTTAATAAAGACAGACAAATAGCAACGGCAAAAGCACATGCTAAATTGATGGCAGAAGCTGGGTATACACAACCTCCAAAAAGAAAAGATATCAAAGTACTTGGAAAACAAGCTTTAGGTATGTTCTTAGTAGGTACTGATGCCATGGAAGCTAGCCATTATATTAGTGAGCATGATAAGAAAATAGCAAACAAGCTGGCCTATGTTATGGCTGGTGGAGATTTGTCTGAACCAACGCTTGTATCAGAGCAATACCTGCTTGATATTGAACGTGAAGCTTTCTTATCGCTATGTACAGAAAGAAAGACGCTTGAAAGAATTCAGCACATGCTAAAAACAGGCAAGCCGTTGAGAAACTAGGAGCCCCTAGCCCCCAAAGGGGGAATAACGAAATGTATATACCTTCAGTTTTGAAAAAGAATTTTAGAAATACTAATTAAAAATCCTATTGACCCCTAATAGGAATGCCCCCTTCGAGGGGTTAGGGGGATCACTATGAGTAAACAAGCATATATAGTAAAAGCATATCGCACCGCAGTAGGAAAAGCTCCTAAAGGTGTTTTTCGTTTTAAGCGTACCGATGAATTAGCCGCAGAAACCATCGCCTACATGATGAATGAACTGCCAGATTTTGACAAAAAACGAATTGATGATGTTATTGTTGGTAACGCAATGCCTGAAGGGTCGCAAGGTTTAAACATGGCACGTTTAATCTCTTTAATGGGATTAGATATTGTTGATGTACCCGGGGTAACCGTAAATCGTTTTTGCTCATCGGGGATTGAAACTATCGGAATTGCAACAGCAAAAATTCAGTCAGGCATGGCAGATTGTATTATTGCTGGTGGTGCTGAAAGTATGAGCGCTGTTCCTATGACGGGCTATAAAACAGAATTGAACTACGATTTGGTAAACCAAGGGCATGAAGATTATTACTGGGGCATGGGTAATACTGCTGAAGCTGTTGCCAATGAGTTCAAAGTATCTCGCAAAGACCAAGATGAATTTGCTTACAATTCACACATGAAAGCGTTAAAAGCGCAGGCAGAAAATCGTTTTCAAGACCAAATTGTGCCTATTGAAGTAACGCAAACTTATTTAGATGCCAACGGAAAAAAAGCAGAAAAAAAATATACGGTAACCAAAGATGAAGGGCCTCGAAAAGGCACATCGGTTGAAGTATTAAATAAATTAAGACCTGTTTTTGCTGCCGGTGGAAGTGTTACCGCTGGTAATTCTTCGCAAATGAGTGATGGTGCTGCCTTTGTTCTTATTATGAGTGAAGATATGGTGAAAGAATTAAACCTAGAACCCATAGCGCGTTTAGTAAATTATGCTGCCGCTGGTGTTCCGCCAAGAATAATGGGTATAGGTCCCGTAGCAGCAATTCCGAAAGCCTTAAAACAAGCGGGGCTAAAACAAGATGATTTGGAATTGATTGAACTAAATGAAGCATTCGCCTCTCAGTCTTTAGCTGTTATTCGCGAATTAGACCTCAACCCAGATATTGTTAATGTTAATGGTGGTGCTATTGCCTTAGGGCATCCGCTAGGGTGTACAGGTGCTAAACTATCTGTACAGCTTTTTGACGAAATGCGTAAGCGCAATATGAAAGGTAAATATGGTGCCGTTACCATGTGCGTAGGTACGGGTCAAGGAGCTTGTGGCATTTATGAGTTTTTGAACTAAGATGTAGAGAGAGACGAAACAAGAAACAAGAGAAGAGAAGAGATCAGAGAGAAGAGAAACAAGAGACAAGAGACAAGAGACAAGAGACAAGACAAAAAGGTTAAAAAATACTAGAAGTTAGATGTTGAACATAGACAATTGACTAATGAGAAGACATAACTTAAAAAAACTAAAAATTTAGGAAGAGGGAATGTCTTTAGTTGATGACACATATCAATTAGTAACCCTTTTTCCAAATGATGAAAAATTTAGTTTAAAAACTCAAATTCTTAGATGCTCTATTTCTATCCCTCTAATATTGCGGAAGGATCTAGCAAGTCTAGCGATAAGCATTTTAGTCATTATTTAGAGATGAGCTTGGGTTCTGCTTTTGAATGGGAGACTCAAATTATTATAGCACATCGACAAGAATACATTAATAAAGAACAGTACACACAATTAGAAAACAAAATTCAAAAATTGCAAAGAATGATTTCAAGCTTTCAAGAGCGACTAAAATGCTAGTCTTGATTCTTGATTCCAAAATATAATTTCAATACAAAATGAACAAAGAAACAACAAACAAAGACCTTTTAAGAGGCGGTCAGTTCCTCGTTAAGGAAACCAAATGTGAAGACGTATTTACTTTAGAAGATTTATCTGAAGAGCAAAGAATGATGCGTGACAGTACCAAAGAATTCGTAGATCGCGAACTTTGGGCCGAATGGGAACGTTTTGAAAAAAAGGACTATGCCTACACAGAAGCATGTATGCGTAAAGCGGGTGAGCTTGGGCTACTAGGTATTGCCGTACCTGAAGCTTACGGCGGATTGGGTATGGGTTTCGTTTCTACCATGTTGGTTTGTGATTATATTTCAGGAGCTACAGGTTCTTTTAGTACTGCCTTTGGGGCACATACGGGTATTGGCACCATGCCAATTACCTTATATGGAAATGAAGAGCAAAAAAAGAAATATGTACCCAAATTAGCTACCGGAGAATGGTTTGGAGCCTACTGCCTTACTGAGCCAGGTGCAGGTTCTGATGCTAACTCAGGAAAAACAAAAGCTGTTTTATCTGATGATGGGAAGTATTACAGCATCTCTGGACAAAAAATGTGGATTTCAAATGCTGGTTTCTGTAATTTATTTATCGTTTTTGCGCGTATTGAAGATGATAAAAACATCACCGGATTTATCGTTGAAAATGACGCCAGCAATGGGATTACTTTTGGTGACGAAGAGAAAAAATTAGGAATTCACTCCTCCTCTACCCGTCAGGTATTTTTTAGTGATACCAAAGTGCCTGTAGAAAATATGCTTTCAGAAAGAGGCAACGGATTCAAAATTGCCATGAACGCCCTTAATGTGGGTCGTATAAAACTGGCGGCTGCTTGCCTTGAAGCACAGCGTAGAGTAACCAATGAGGCTGTAAAATATGCTAACGAAAGAATCCAGTTTAAAACACCTATTATCAACTTTGGTGCTATTAAAGGTAAAATTGCCGATATGGCTACCAATGCCTACGCTGGTGAATCTGCTTGCTACAGAGCAGCTAAAAATATTGAAGATAGAATAGCCATACGTGAGGCTGAAGGTAATACACATCAAGAAGCTGAATTAAAAGGTGTTGAGGAATATGCTATTGAATGTTCAATTCTTAAAGTAGCCGTTTCTGAAGATGTACAACATACTGCTGATGAAGGTGTACAAATTTTTGGTGGCATGGGCTTCAGCGCTGAAGCGCCGATGGAAAAAGCATGGAGAGATGCCCGTATAGCACGTATTTACGAAGGCACCAATGAAATTAACAGAATGCTTGCCGTAGGTATGTTGGTTAAAAAAGCCATGAAAGGGCATGTTGATTTATTAGGCCCCGCAACGGCTGTAGGAGAAGAACTAATGGGTATTCCTTCTTTTGATGCGCCCGACTATTCAGTATTATTTGCCGAAGAAAAAGATATCATTGCACGGTTAAAAAAGGTTTTCTTGATGGTTGCTGGTAGCGCGGTTCAAAAATTTGGCCCTGAATTAGAAAACCACCAACAACTTATGATGGCCGCTTCTGATATATTGATTGAAGTTTATATGGCTGAAAGCACCATTTTAAGAACAGAGAAAAATGCAAAACGTTTTGGTGAAGATGCACAGGCAGCGCAAATAGCAATGTCTAAATTGTATCTGTACAATGCCGTTGACACCGTTATTAAAAAGGGTAAAGAAGCGATCGTTTCTTTTGCCGAAGGTGATGAGCAACGTATGATGCTTATGGGCTTAAAACGTTTTACAAAATATACCAATTACCCAAATCCAGTAGCTTTACGCACACAAATTGCTGATAAAGTAGCTGCCGACAATGGGTATACCTTTGACTAATTTAAATTGAAATTTTTGAAGTAGAAGTGAAACCGCTCACCTATTTGGTGGGCGGTTTTTTTTATGAAGTATCATTATACTGCAAACACCAAAAAACAAGACCGCTACGCTGCAAGAATAAAGACATGCTGCTAGAACCTAATAACAACCCGCCTCGCTACAAAATCAGGGCAAATATTTTTTTAGCCTCCTGAGGATTGAAGCAAAAGAGAGCGTTTAATTTACAGCGGTCTTGGCTCTTGATTCTTTTTTAGTCTTGACTTTTGTTTCTTGACGCTCTTAGCAAAAACCATCCATCAGCGTTTATTCCCGTATCGTTTCTAAAATAGATTCATCAGAAGCTTTTTTAGAAAAATTTATAGCACATTCTATTAACGCTAAATGAGAATAGGCTTGCGGAAAATTTCCTAAAAGCCTTTTTGTTTTAAAATCTACATCCTCACTAAATAAACCTAAATGATTACTATAACTTAATAATTGGTCAAAATACTGCATTGCTTTTTCTTCCTCTCCTATTTTAAATAAGCTATTTATAAACCAAAATGTACAGATGGTGAATGATGATGAAGGCAAACCAAAATCATCTTCATTTTTATAACGATATAGTAAACCTCCATTATTTAGGTCCTTTTCTATGGCTTTTACCGTACTGACAAATTTTGGGTCTTTTGCAGGAATAAAGCCATAAGACTGCATTAATAATACAGAAGCATCAAGATGATTTGAGCCATACGATTGCACAAATGCATTCACCTTGGGGTTCCAAGCATTGGTATGAATATCCTCTCGTATTTGTTGTTCAAGAGCCTGCCATTTTTCTAATTTTCGGGTCTTTTTAAAGATTTTAGCTACTTTAATTGCCCTATCAACGGCTACCCAGCATAAAACTTTTGAAAAGGTAAAATGACGATCTTCAGTACGAAATTCCCAAATTCCCTTATCTGCTTCCTGCCAGTGCTTTGAAACAATCCAAACTATACCCTTTGTAATACCCCATAATTCTTCCCCATTTTCAATATCAGTATTAAAACGTACCAATTGGGTATAAATAACATCCATCAATATTCCGTAGATATCATTTTGTTTTTGGGCATATGCAGCATTACCCACCCTAACAGGCTTTGAACCTTTATAGCCCGATAAATGATGGAGTGTTTTTTCTGTTAGTATTTTTTCTTTGTTGATACCATACATGATTTGTAATTTTTCATCCTTATCAGGAATCAAATCAATAATAAACTGTAAGTACCTACGCGCTACATTTTTATGACCTAGTTCAGAAACAACTTTTACGACCATTGAAGCATCTCTAATCCAACAAAATCGGTAATCCCAGTTTCTAACCTCACCAATAGTTTCAGGAAGCGATGTGGTTGCGGCAGCCAATATGGCACCTGTTTTATCATAGCTCAGGAGCTTAAGCGTAATTGCACTACGACTTATTGCTGCATTATATTTTTTGTAGGTTGGGGTTTCACTACTCCAATTCAACCAATATACCTTAGTGCGTTCAAGCTCTAGGTACATTTTTTTGGTATTGGGCATGATAATTTTTTCATTATAACCCATCAAAAAGTACCCATCTTTCTTAATCTCAATTTCACGTCCTTCTACAACAGCATTCTTATTAAAGGAAGTATAAAGAAAAACCGTATCAAATTTATCAGTATGTGTTAAACTAGTAATATAATTATGTTTTACAAAAGTTTCAGTTTTACCAGCTGCATATTCTAATTTAGGGTCGTACTTAATGCGACATTTAGGTTTACCAGAAACGTGTCGTATATACCTCACAATCTCTGGTGGCGAATGATAACTACCATCTTCTTTATGGTAACGAGGCATAAAATCACGTACTTCAAAAGTATTTTTACCGTCTGAAAATTTAGTTATTAAAACTGCCGTATCCTTTTTATAGCGTTGCGTAATACGGTAGGTTTCATCCACCAAAATTTCAAAACTTCCACCAATTTCTTCATCTAGCAATTTTGCCAATACCGAAGAAGAGTCAAATTCTGGCAAACAGCACCAGTCAATACTTCCTGTCTTTGAAACTAAAGCTGCACTTCTACAATTTCCTATAATTCCGTAGTCTAAATTATCCATATAATAAAAATAACTATTCAATTTATTTAACAATTGGTTTTCCGCTTCAATTTGTCGAAATTTAAAGACAAAGAATTTAATAGCAATTAAAAACTTCAGAAAAATGAGTAAAACTATCATAATCTCAAATAGATTACCTGTACAATTACAAATTAGTAATGGTAGCATTACTGCAGTACCAAGTGTTGGCGGTTTAGCAACAGGAATGAAATCTGTACATTCAAGTGGTGATAGTCTTTGGATTGGTTGGAGCGGACTTACCGATGAAGAAATACCTGAGGAACTTTCCAAGGATATTGATGATGCCCTAGCACAACAAGGTTCTTCAAAAGTACGATTGACAGCCAAAGAAGTGGAGGGTTTCTACTACGGTTTTAGCAATAGAACTATATGGCCTTTGTTTCACTATTTCTTAGAATATTCTGAATTTGAATTGGATAGTTGGAACACCTACAAAGCGGTAAATCAAAAGTTTGCCGATGCTATTATAGAAAAAATAGAAGACGATGCAGATACTATTTGGATACATGATTATCAATTAATGCTTGTTCCGCAAATGGTACGTGAGCAGCGGCCGAACATTGCTATAGGTTTCTTTTTACACATACCCTTTCCCTCTTTTGAAATTTTTAGAACCATGCCGTGGCGCGAAGAGGTTTTACGGGGGCTATTGGGTGCAGATTTAATTGGCTTTCATATTTATGATTACGAACGTCATTTTTTAAGTTCAGTAAAAAGATTACTAGGTGTTGAAGTGAGTTTTAATGAGATTTATTTTGATAATCGGGTTATTAAAGTTGACTCCTTCCCTATGGGCATTGATTACAAAAAATTTAGCGACGCAGCCAAAGAGCATACAAAACGTGATCCTGACAAACTTTCTGAATTGCAGAAACGCCTTAATAGCCATAAAAAATCAGATCCTGAAAATAAATTCTTGCTCTCTATTGATCGTTTAGATTATTCGAAGGGTATTGCCAAACGCCTCAATGCCTTTGAGTATTTCTTAAACAAATATCCGCAGTATAAAGAAAAAGTACGTTTAATCATTTTAGCGGTACCCTCACGTTCTAACGTACCCCAATATCAACTTTTAAAAAAGGAAATTGATGAATTGGTTGGGCGTATAAATGGTGAATTTTCAACTGTTAGCTGGACTCCGATTTGGTATTTCTATCGCTCCATGCCATTTGAAAACCTTATAGACCTTTACACCTCTAGTGATATTGCGTGGTTAACACCATTACGTGACGGAATGAACTTGGTTGCCAAAGAATATATTGCTACCCGTACAGACAAAACAGGTGTACTTATTTTAAGTGAAATGGCTGGTTCGGCCAATGAAATGAATGAGTCTTTACTAATTAACCCAAACAATTTTGAACAAATTGCTGATGCATTGTACCAAGCCCTAAATATGCCTATTGAAGAACAACAACAACGCAATGGGCAATTACAAAAACGTTTAAAACGATACAACGTTGAAAAATGGGCCAATGACTTTATGAACTCACTAGCCAAACAACGTACCCGTGAAGCTGCGAATGTATCGACCAAAATAACTGACAATCAACTAAAATTGATAGCAACAGACTATACAAAAGCGACAAAACGCCTCTTATTTTTGGACTATGATGGTACTTTGGCAGGCTTTCATAATGACCCTCAAAAAGCTAGTCCTGATGACGAATTATATACTATTTTAGACGCTTTACACACCCAAGAAAACACCACGCTTTTTCTTATTAGTGGGCGTGATAAAGACACTTTTACCAAGTGGTTTCTTCACAAGAAATACAATATGATTGTTGAACACGGGGTATGGATTTCAAGAAATGGGGAAGCCTTTTCGCTTTTAGAAAATGTAAAAAATGATTGGATGGAAAAAATACGCCCTGTTCTAGAGTCTTTTGTTGATAGAACACCTGGCAGTTTTATTGAAGAAAAAAATTACTCCCTAGCATGGCACTATCGCAAAACAGATCCTGATTTTGGTAATTTACGTGCTACTGAATTGACAACAGTACTAACAAGTTTAATTGGCACAGATGATTTAAGCGTATTAAATGGTAATAAAGTCATAGAAGTAAAAAGCAGTAACGTAAACAAAGGGCGCGCATCCATGCGCATGCTAGGTGAAGAAAATTATGATTTTGTTTTTGCTATAGGCGATGATTGGACAGACGAATTCATGTTTCAAGAATTACCTGAAAGTACAATAACTGTTAAAGTAGGAAGACAAAAAACCGCTGCCAAATATTTTGTAAACGACATTAAAAACGTACGTATATTATTGAAAAAATTTGTAGCTGCGCTATAATCTGGTAGACCAGCTAATACTTCAAAATAAGAACTGTTGTTGTGGCTTGCTTCTATTTTAAAATTAGAAAATTGTAAAGAAATTTATCTTTTCCTACATCTCAGTAAAATCCTTGTGCAGCAATAGCTCACAAGGATTTTTTCATTTCTTTTATGTACAAAATCTAAGCAATAAAAATTCGAATTTAAAGCAAAAAATTATAGAAATCATCTTTCTTATTATAATTTATAAAACCTACAAAATATAAGATAAAAGACTGATTACAAGTAAGTAATAACTCATTTATTTAGCAAAAAACAAACTACGTACAGATAATTTTCGTAATTTCAGTTCATATAATCATTAAATATTATGAAAATGAAAAAAATAACTTTAAAAATTAGACCCAATCACTATTGGTCAATTGTATTAGTAATGATTTTTTTAGCCTCTTGCTCTACTGAGACAGCTAGTTTTGAAGAAGCAGAAATCAATACCGTTAGCGCCAAGGCATCGGCTAAAACGGATTATATGATTATTTTAAAAAATGAACGTATTCCCAGTGATTTTGAAGCTACCATGGAAAGCATGGGAGCAACGGTAAAATCTACAATTCCAGAAGTAGGCATAGCAGTTGTATCTTCTAGTAAAAAAGTAAGTAAATCTATTGCATCTCGCAGTGATATACGCTCTGTAGTACCAGACCTAAAAGTAAAATGGATAGAACCTAGTGATTTTAACCCTCAAGCTTCTCCGCTTAGTATAGGTAATGATGAACGCTTTTTTGATTTAATGTGGGGCTTGGATGCTATTAACGCCCCAGAAGCATGGAATACGGGACAAACTGGAAGTGGTGTAAGAGTAGCTGTTTTAGATTCTGGAATGGACGGCACCCACCCCGATTTAGCGCCAAATTTAAACACTGCCCTCAGTGCCTCCTTCGTAGACGGTGAAGGCTGGCAGGTAGTGAATTTCAATTCATTCAATCACGGAACGCATGTTGCAGGAACTATCGCAGCTGCAGATAATGAATTGGGAGTTATTGGCGTAGCACCAAATGCCGAACTTGTTGCTGTAAAAGTGCTTTCAGAATTTACAGGTTCTGGTGCTTTTAGTAGTATTAATGCTGGTATTGTTTATGCTGCCAATATAGATGCCGATGTTATAAACATGAGTTTAGGTGCCGAACTATACAAAAACGGAAAATTTACTCTAGAAGACGGTTCTACGGTAAAATATCCTGGAAAGGTTATCGCTGAAATTCTTCATGCGCAACAGCGTGCTATCAATTATGCGTATAGAAAAGGTACCACCATTGTTGCTGCTGCCGGTAACGGTGGAAACAATGCTGATGGTGATGGTTCCAAAATCATAATCCCTGCTGGTTTAAATAATGTAATTTCGGTGGCTGCTACTGCACCTTTTAATTGGGCAGCAAATCCAAGTACAGATTTGGATGTTCCTACTAGCTATACCGATTATGGACGAAGCCATGTTACGGTTTCTGGGCCTGGAGGTGATTTTGATAGCTATCCAATAAACAGATGGCAGTATGATATGGTAATTAGTACAGACCCTAGAGGATGGAGCTTTAGTGCTGGCACCAGTATGGCATCTCCACATGTAGCAGGAGTGGCAGCTTTAATAATAGGTGAAAATGGTGGCGAAATGAGTCCACATGAAGTTACTAAACAGCTCATAAATACCGCTGACAAAGTAGACGGCAATGGAAATAGTCTCTATCATGGCAATGGCAGAGTAAACGCCTATCGTGCAGTTACAGAGTAATTTTAAACCAAACATGTCACCTAAAAAGTCACTTCAATCGAAGTGGCTTTTTTTATTTGCATAACAACTGCCAAGAGCATACATTTAGGCATGCATAACAAACTACTTCAAGCGGCCTACACTCCTGAAGATTTTAGAGAAAAGGGCCACCAACTAATTGATGAGCTGGCCAATCACTTAGAAAAGCAATTGTATGATGAAAAAGCCAAAACTTTAGACTGGCATTTTCCTGAGGACGAATATGCCTTTTGGAAACAGTTTTTAGTTGCTGGCGATAAAAACGAGCTTTTTTCGCAGCTATTACAGCGTATCACCAATGTACATAACCCCAAGTGCATAGGACATCAGGTAACACCTACCATCCCAATTACTGCCCTTACGGCCATGATGAGTGGCATGCTAAATAATGGTATGGCAGTTTATGAAATGGGCATGGCACCTACTGCTATTGAACGTATTGTTACCGATATACTTTGCAAAAAACTAGGCTATACTACAAATTCTGGAGGGTTTTTAACCTCAGGAGGAACATTAGCTAACTTAACTGCCTTGTTAGCAGCAAGAAAAGCAAAAGCCAGTAGTGATGTATGGGTAAATGGCCATAAAAAGGCCTTGGGTGTAATGGTCTGTGAAGAAGCGCATTATTGTATCGCTAGAGCAGCAAAAATAATGGGCTTGGGTGAAAAAGGCGTTATTAAAATTCCCAGTACCGAAGCTTTTAAAATGAATACGGCTTCTTTAGAAGCGCACCTAAATGCAGCTACTGCAAACAACATTGAAGTATTTGCTATCATTGGTAGTGCCCCATCTACAGCAACTGGTATTTATGATGATTTAGAAACCATTGCAGCGTTTTCAAAAAAACACAACCTATGGTTTCATGTTGATGGTGCCCATGGTGGTGCAGCGATTTTTTCTCAAAAATACAAACATACTGTAGCAGGAATTCAGGATGCAGATTCTGTGGTTATTGATGGACACAAAATGATGATGATGCCTGCCATTACTACTGCCCTCCTCTTTAAAGACAGAGAACACTCGCATACTACTTTTAGTCAAAAAGCTGATTATCTTTTAACACAATCAGAAGATGAAGATTGGTACAACCTTGCCAAACGTACTTTTGAATGTACTAAAATTATGATGAGCATCCATTGGTACACGCTTTTCAAAACCTATGGCGAAGAAATTTTTGACCAGTACGTCACCCAATTGTATGATATGGGAGCTATTTTTGGAGACATAATTACCAATGAGCCTAATTTTGAGCTGGCGGTAAAACCTGTTTCAAATATTGTTTGTTTTAGGTATATCAATGACAATTTAGACACAACTACCTTAAACAAAATTAATAGAGGTATTAGGCAACAACTGTTAGAAGATGGTACCTTCTATATTGTGCAAACTACGCTAAAAGACAAACACTATATGCGTTGTACAGTTATGAATCCGTTTACTACAGTCAACCATTTTAAGCAATTATTGGCTGTAATTAACGAAATAATAAGTGCCAAAAACCTTATCCCTTTGGGGTAAAAGCAGTGATACAAAAACAACATAATTAAAGTCAATCACATAACTAAAAAAAGTATGAAAAACATACTCAGTATACTACTTTTATTGTCGCTTACGCAGCTTTTTGGTCAGCCAAATACAGAAGTTTACCTAACTGATATTACCACTACCAATGGGGAAACGGTGCTTTCAAATCTCAGAAACATATCAAATAATGAAGGCTATGACAATCAACCTTCTTTTTATGATGAGCATACAATACTTTTTGCCTCCACAAGAAATAAGCAAACTGATATTGCCAAATATGATACCAATACAGGTGAAATTTCTTGGGTAACAAACACGGCAATTGGTAGTGAATACTCTCCGTTGCGGATTCCTAATTCTACAGCGATATCAGCAGTACGATTAGACACCACGGGCTACCAACGATTATATCGTTATAATAGTACAACTGGAACTTCAAAACCGATTTTAAAAAACCAAAAAGTGGGGTATCATGTATGGTATTCAAAAGACGTTCTTGTAACTACTGTTTTGGTAGCAGATCGCATGGATTTAATTGTTGCCAACTTACAAGACAATTCGGTACATACCGTCTATAAAAATGTTGGAAGATCGCTACATAAGATACCAAATACCGAGCTTATTAGCTATATCGCAAAAGAAGAAGACGCTTGGAGTGTTAAATCATTGCACCCCACTACAGGCGATACAAAGCTTATTTTTAAACTAGCCGTAAAAACGGAAGATATTAATTGGCTACCCGATGGAAGTTTGCTCATTCCTGAAAAAGAAAAGATATACAAATTAAACCCCGCATCAAAAGCACAACCAGCTGTCATAAAGCTATTAGCAGACAACGAAATAAATGCCATTTCTAGACTAGCCGTAAGTGCTAATGGAAAACAGCTAGCTCTTGTTTCTGCAGTGCCCAGTTATAAAATTGTACAAAAACAGGTAGATAGCTATAATGCCGGAAACCTTGAGGCATTTGTCAATTGTTTTACAAAAGATGTGGTAGTCAAAAAATTCCCTACCGATACCCTTTATGTGGGGCATGAAAAAATGCGTCAAAACTATAAAGGCCTTTCTCCACAAAAAAGAGCGTTTACCGTTGAAGTGGCGAAGCGAATAACGCTAAACAATATCGTAATAGACCAAGAAAAGCTTACCAGAAACAACAAAATACAAATGCAAGTTGCCCTATACGAAGTAAAAAACACTGCTATTGCTAACATGTTCTTTATCTTTGATGATACTAATGTTGCAAATCCCGAAGTCATTGTCCAAAAACAACTCGACGCCTATAATGCACGCGATATTGATGGTTTTTTACAAACCTATGCTCCAGATATAGCTGCATATAATTTTCCTGCTACAAAAACAATGCAGGGGCTAAAAGCAATGCGTGAACGTTTTTCCCATTTCTTTGCGTCAACCCCCGATTTGCATTGTGAGATAAAAAATAGAATTGTCATTGGCAATAAGGTGATTGACGAAGAACATATCACTATAAATGGCAATAGTTATAAAGCTGTAGCAATTTATGAAGTAAAAAACGGAAAAATTGCAAAGGTTACATTTATACAAGAATAGCATCAGTTGAAAGCTAAACCCTATATTTTACCAACCATTATTCTCTCGCAGTTTGCCTGTACCTCATCATGGTTTGCTGGTAATGCCATTGCAGATGAACTTATTGCCAAGACCGGTTTGGGCACAGAAATCATAGGCTATGTACTGTCATCTGTACAATTAGGCTTCATTACGGGCACGCTAATTTTTGGGCTTTTTATGATAGCAGACCGCTTTTCACCTTCCAAAGTGTTTCTTGTATGTGCAGTACTAGTGGCGCTTTGCAATTTGCTATTACTATCCGAAGAAATCACAACATGGGTACTACTCACTGTACGGTTTGGCACCGGATTCTTTTTGGCAGGCATCTATCCTATAGGCATGAAAATAGCTGCCGACTATTACGAAAAAGGGCTAGGAAAAGCACTGGGATACCTTGTAGGCGCCTTAGTCTTTGGTACAGCACTTCCCTATTTGGTACGTGGAACAACTTGGGGTAATAATCCCGTAATTATTATTAAAACGGTAGCTGCACTTGCTATTATTGGTGGGTTATGTATGTTCTTATTTGTACCCAATGGTCCGTTTCGTAAACCTAGTCAGCAATTGCATTTAAACGCAGCTTCACAACTGTTCAAAATTCCATCATTTCGCAATGCAGCTTTTGGTTATTTTGGTCATATGTGGGAGCTTTATGCTTTTTGGGCATTTACACCTTTTGCACTTGAAACTTTTAATGCCTTACACAACGCAACACTAAAAATTCCTTTTTGGACAGGAATTATTATCATCTTAGGTGGTGTTTCTTGTAGTTTAGGTGGTGTAGTAGCGCAAAAAATTGGTAGTAAGAATGTAGCCAGCTTCGCCTTAACAATATCAGGCATATTTTGTTTGCTTTCCCCTTTTCTTTTTGGGTTCTCTTCTTTTTTCTTTCTTCTAGGATGGTGTGTATGGGGAATGGCGGTAGCTGCCGATTCTCCTCAATTTTCAAATTTGGTAGCACAAGCTAGTCCACCAGAATTAAAAGGAACGGGCTTAACTTTGGTAAGTTGTATAGGTTTCGCCTTAACCATTGTGAGTATTCAACTTTTATCTTTTTTAGCAAATATCATTAACCCAAAACAATTATTCATACTTTTATCACTAGGGCCTATTTTAGGATTAATAGCCCTAAAAAAAAGGAAACTATTTCTAAAATTAACTAAGAAAAACTAAAAAACAAACGACCAATGACAAGAATTCTTACTACCCTTCTATTCCTCTGTTCTACCTTACTATTCTCGCAAACTGATAAACGACTATATGATATTATTGATGCGGTATCGGCGCAACGCATTGAAAACGATGTAACCACCTTAGTAAATTTTGGCACCAGACATACCTTGAGTGATACAATATCACAAACAAGAGGCATAGGAGCCGCACGAAGATGGATAAAAAAGGAGTTTGAAGCAATTTCTAAACAATGTAATGGCTGTTTAGCGGTTTCTTTTCAAAAAGATTTGGTAAAAAAAGGTACCAATGCAAGAATAGTTCATGATGTTAATGTGGTGAATGTAGTAGCTATTCAAAAAGGCACAAAATACCCAAACCGCTATATTATAATGAGTGGTGATATTGATTCACGTGTGAGTGACCCTACCAATTTTACCGACGATTCTCCTGGTGCCAATGACAATGCCAGTGGTATGGCGGGCACTATTGAAGCAGCTAGAGTCCTTTCAAAATACCAATTTGATAATAGTATTATTTATTTAGGTCTTTCGGGAGAAGAGCAAGGCCTTTTTGGTGGACAAGGTTTGGTAAAACAGATGAAACAAAACAATTGGGATATCATTGGTATTTTTAACAATGATATGATAGGAAACATAAAAGGTGTTGATGGCGTTATTAGCAATGTAGATTTTAGAATATTTTCTGAGCCAGTACCAGCTACTGAAACCGAAGAACAGCGGAGAGCAAGACGTTTTTATGGAGGTGAGGTTGATGGTATTTCACGCCAATTAGCACGTTATGTTTATAAAACTACAAAAACCTATATGCCCGAAATGAACCCTATGATGATATATCGCCTAGATCGCTTTGGACGTGGAGGCCATCACCGCCCTTTTAACGATGCGGGCTATGCGGGTATTCGTATCATGGAAGCCCACGAAAACTATACCCAACAACACCAAGACATTCGCACCGAAAACGGCATCAATTATGGTGATGTTTTAGCACATGTAAATTTTGATTACGCCAAAAAACTAACGGCTGTTAATGCTATCAATTTAGCATCTTTGGCATGGGCTCCCCCAGCGCCTAAAAAGGTAGAAATTGGTGGTATAGTTGAACCCTCAGCAAAATTCAAATGGACAAAAGTAGCTGGCGCCGTAGGGTATAAAATTTATTGGAGAGACACAACTTCGCCAACCTGGGATAATAGTAGGTATGTAGGTGATGTTACCGAATACCTGTTAAAAGGTATTGTTATTGACAACTACTTTTTTGGTGTTTCGGCAGTAGGTAAAAACGGATTTGAAAGTCCCGTAGTTTTTCCTAATGGAATTTTTAGGTAGATTATTTTGAAATAGAAATCTAACAGAATACAAAAATTATGCGCAAATTAAATTTACTAATGCTCTTCATGTGTATACTTTCAGTTTCAGTGTATGCACAGCAATTTACGTTACAAGATACGCTAAGAGGGAGTATAACGCCAGAGCGTGCTTGGTGGGATTTAAATTATTACCACTTAGACATTGAGGTAAAACCCGATGAGAAATATATTTCGGGTAGCAATACCATTCGCTATGAAGTTTTAGATTCGTATAATATACTACAAGTAGACCTGCAACCCCCTTTACAGATTGAAAAGGTGGTACAGGACGGTAAAAAACTACAGGTGAAATCCAAAGGAAATGCGCATTTCATTCATCTTCAAAAAAAGCAAGTAAAAGGTGATTTCAATGAAGTAATTGTGTATTACGCAGGACATCCTAAAGAGGCTGTAAGAGCCCCCTGGGACGGTGGTTTTTCATGGAAAAAAGACAATAATAGCAACCATTTTGTAGCCACTTCATGCCAAGGTTTAGGCGCTAGTGTATGGTGGCCAAATAAAGACCATATGTATGATGAAGTAGATAGCATGGCCATAAGCGTAAAAGTACCTAAAGGCCTAATGAACGTTTCAAATGGAAGACTGCGTAAAGTAGATTCAGTTTCAAATACATATCACTGGTTTGTTGCTAATCCCATAAACAATTACGGTGTAAATGTAAATATTGGTGATTATGTACACTTTGGAGAGCAATTTGATGGAGAAAAAGGCGTCTTAGACATGGATTATTATGTGCTTCGCGATGATTTGACAAAAGCGAAAGCGCAGTTCAAAGATGCTCCAAAAATGATGAAAGCCTTTGAATATTGGTTTGGTCCCTATCCCTTTTATGAAGACAGCTTTAAACTTGTGCAAGTTCCGTATTTGGGAATGGAGCATCAAAGTTCGGTAACCTATGGCAACCAATGGCAAAAAGGCTATTTAGGGAAGGATTTATCGGGTACAGGATGGGGTTTGAAATTTGATTTTATCATTATTCATGAAGCAGGTCACGAATGGTTTGCCAATAACATCACCTACAAAGATATTGCCGATATGTGGGTTCATGAGGGTTTTACTTCCTATTCTGAAAATTTGTTTTTAAACTACTACTATGGCAAAACAGCCGCCGAAGATTATGTTATTGGATTACGAAAAAACATAGCAAACGACAAACCCATAATTGGCCCTTACAATGTTAATAAAGAGGGTAGCAAAGATATGTATTACAAGGGTTCTAACATGCTTCATACCATCAGACAGCTGGTAGACAATGATGAAAAATGGCGACAAATTCTTCGCGGACTGAACAAAGACTTTTACCATCAAACAGTAACTACCCAGCAGATAGAAAATTACATATGCGAAAAATCAGGCCTTAATTTAGCTCCTGTTTTTGATCAATATTTACGTACACCTGATATTCCTGTTTTTGAGTATATTGTTGAAAATGGCACCTTAAAATATCGTTATACCAAAGTTATAGATGGTTTTGAAATGCCCCTTCGTATTTTTATTGACGATACACCACAGTGGATTCATCCATCAAAAGAATGGAAAACAACTACCATTAAAGGAGATTTAAAAAGCATCACCATAGATCGGAATTTTTATATGATAACAAAGTAACTGCATCTAGCTATTAATGTTAGCGGCTATTTGTTACCGTAAAAAATGCCTTAACCATGCGACTTAATAATCAACAAACTCTACCCACATATACGAGATATACTTCCTGAAAATGATTGCTATTTTAAGACAAGCCTTCAGGGAATTAAACTCTTGACTATCTCCCTACGATTAAAATAAGATACCCCAAAGGCTTTAAAACCTTTGGGATATCTTATTTTTTAATATACAGTCAAAGCAAGCTATATGATTGTTTGCTCATGTGCATTGAGCGACCAAATTAATGATTAAGGTTCTTTATCCTAAAACTAGGAAGTTTATAAAGCATTGCTTATTTCCTGATAATAGAAATTATCTCTTTCATATCATTACCTATAATTGTGATATAGTATACACCGGTAACTTCTTTACCAACATTTCTAAGCTGTAAATGAACATCCATTTCAGAGTTACTCACCCTAAATTCACCTGTTTCTAATGTTGCCCCAAGAGAATTACTTACAGTATATGTATAATTACCTGAACCTCCATTAGGGAATTTTATGGAAAACTTACCATCTTGATGTATTGGGTTAGGATACGCATATGGTTTTTGCCCTGCCCTAGCACTTCGAGCGGCAGCGAAAGAAGCACTACTCACCGTAAACATTATCGTTGTATCCTCTAGTACAGTTCCACTAGCACTACTACCTGAATAGGCTATAGCCCGAAGTGTATAATTTCCATTACTAAGATTACTAGAAAAATAATTTCCACTTGAATCACCATA